>NZ_CCXR01000001.1:1970833-3176666 GCF_000821085.1 Bacillus sp. B-jedd | reverse complement strand
AAGAACAGCTTACAGATATCCTGAAATATACCGGGGATTTTGAGAAGTTTGCAACGGGCTTTCTTTCACTTGCCGAACCTTCCATCCAAACGGCTCTGCCAAAGCCCGAGTGGCTTTTCCGCTAAATCAGGTATAGAGTATCAGCTGTTCTCCCAGCATTCAGGCAGTGTTAGCAAATTCCTCCAAACCCTTCATAATTGTGATACTATACAATTATGAAGGGTTTATTTTTATGGGAGGGGAAAATGTTGAAGCCATACATATTCATTACAAGAAAGTTGCCCGAAGAGGTGATTGAAGGCCTGAAGGAAAAATATGATGTCGAAATGTGGGACAAAGAAGACATCCCAGTATCAAAGGAACGGCTGCTGGAGGAGGCAGGAAAAGCGGATGCGCTTTTAACCATGCTTTCCGATCCGATTGATGAAACCGTTTTAAATGAGGGCGCGAAACTGAAGGTGGTGGCCAATCTAGCTGTCGGATATGACAATATCGATGTCCCGGCTGCAAGCGGGAAAGGAATTGCTGTCTGCAATACGCCTGATGTATTGACCGATACAACAGCAGACCTCACCTTCGCACTCATGATGGCAGCAGCAAGAAGGCTTGTCGAGGCAGCTGAACTGATTAAGGAAGACAAATGGAAGAGCTGGAGCCCGCTGCTCCTTGCAGGCCAGGACATCCATCATAAAACAATCGGGATTGTCGGCATGGGAAAAATCGGCGCGACAGTTGCGAAACGCGCGACCGGGTTCGATATGAACATTCTTTACCACAATAGATCCCGCAAAATAGAAGTGGAAGAGGCAATCGGGGCACAGTATGTATCCTTCGAGGAACTAGTAACAGAATCGGATTTCATCGTCTGTCTGACGCCGCTCACCAATGAAACGAGGGGGCTGTTCACACGGGACGTTTTCAGGAAAATGAAAAAGACGGCAATTTTTGTAAATGCGGCCCGCGGACCTGTTGTAGACGAACAGGCACTGTATGAAGCCCTTTCGGAGGGGGATATCGCCGGTGCGGGACTGGATGTTTTTGAAAGGGAGCCAATCAGTGCGGGCCATCCTCTTCTGAAGCTTAAAAATGTTACAGCAATCCCGCATATCGGCAGCTCGAGTATTGAAACCAGAATGTCGATGATGAAGCTTTGCGCCGACAATATCGACCTCGTCCTATCGGGTGAAGCGCCAAAAACAATTGTAAATAAAGACTGGCAGAAGGCTTAACTCCATGTGATTTATCACGATAAAAAAGCGATTGCCCCAGCAGGCAATCGCTTTACTCTTCAATATTAAAATACCTGTTCTACTTCTACAACGCCAGGGACTTCCTCAAGAAGCGCGCGTTCGATCCCTGCTTTAAGAGTGATTGTCGAGCTTGGGCAGCTGCCGCAAGCACCTAGCAGGCGGAGTTTTACAATGCCATCTTCGACATCGACTAATTCGCAATCGCCGCCATCACGAAGAAGAAACGGGCGTAATTTATCTAATACTTCCTGGACCTGTGAAAACATTTCTTGTTCTGTCATGAAAATCGACTCCTTTCATACTATCCATTATAATCTGAGAGGGGATAAAAATCCATTCTTCAAGACAGGAAATCTCTAGTTATAAGGCTATTTTGTTAAAATATCAGTGAAATTCACGAAAATTGAACAGGGGGGAACGGGAATGGGCCACAAGAAAGTTGAGATTATTGTTTATGGGGCGGAGCAGCTTTGTCCAAGCTGTGTGAATTTGCCGTCGTCAAAGGAAACATATGAATGGCTCGAGGCAGCAGTCAGCAGGAAATTTCCCGATCAGCCATTCGATATAACATATGTTGATATTTACAACCCTCCGGCAGAAGAGGAAAAACAAGAATTTGCCGAGCGTGTCATTGAAGAAGATATGTTTTATCCGGTCGTTTTGATTGATGAAACGGTAGTAGGAGAGGGAAACCCGCGCCTGAAGACCATTTTTGCCGAGCTAGAAAAACATGGGTATAAGGCCGAATAGCAGGACGGTAAGATATACTTTCAGTTGGTTGGCAATCATTTATTAAGGGGATAGGGAAAAATGCGAAAGATAGAAGCAGTCGTTTTTGATTTGGATGGCATTATTACTGATACCGCCCATTATCACTATCTGGCCTGGAAAGGGCTGGCTGAGGATTTGGGAATTTTCTTTGATGAGAAGTTTAATGAAAATCTCAAGGGAATCAGCAGGATGGATTCCCTTGAGATGATTCTTAAAGAAGGAAACCGTCAGAAAGATTTTACTAGTACGGATAAGGCCGAACTTGCAGAGAGGAAGAACAGCCATTATTGTGAACTATTAAAACAGCTGTCCCCAAAGGATATTTTGCCGGGAATCCAGGAACTTTTTACGGCCATTAAAGCGGAGGGCATACCTATTGGACTCGCTTCCGTCTCGAAAAACGCCAATACTGTTTTAAAAGCCCTTAATCTTGAAGGTGAATTCAATTATTGTGCGGATGCTGCCAAAATCGCTAATTCAAAACCTGATCCAGAAATATTCCTCACGGCATGCGAGGGGCTGGGGGCGAACCCGTCAAATTCAATTGGCATTGAAGATGCCGCCGCGGGGGTTCAGGCAATTAAGGCCGCGGGGATGTTTGCCGTTGGAGTTGGCGAGAACCTGACGGAAGCCGATTACTTGCTGAAAGCAACGAGTGAACTTGAATGGGAATTAATAAAAGCTTCATTTTTTAATTGGAAAGCTGTAGAGTCCTAAATTAAAGGACGAGATTTTTTTACAAAAATAAAAATCCCCTCATTCTGTCAGGCAGCGCCTTTCAGAAGAGGGGGTTTTTTGTAGCTGGCTGAAGGAATCAGCCTTTATGGTATTTATATAACCATAATACACCAGACTTCAATAGCCTTGCGACCCGGCCGGTGATGGCATGCTCGGCCATCATGCCGAATCCCTGCTTTTTGCCGAGCGAGCCGAGGACGCCCTTCAGCTTGATTGGCGGCAAGGTTTCCGGAAGAGGTTCACCTTTCCATCTTTTCCGCATAACTTCGGCGATCTGCTCCGCCTGTCCTTCGGCGAGCTGGGCGCTCGGTGCATGCGGTAGGCTCGCGCAATCGCCGACAACAAAGACGTTTTCATCATTTGGAAGATGATGGTGAGGTGTCACTTTCAGCCTGCCAAGTGAATCTTTTTCAACATCAAGATCCCGGACAATCTTGCTGGCCTGAATGCCCGCGGTCCAGACGATGGCATCGCAATGGACAGGTTCATCATGATTATAAAGGACATTTTCTTCTACCCTAGTAATATTGGAATTGTTGACTATTTCCACTCGGTGCCGCAGGAACCAGTCCTCGACATACTGGCTGAGCCTGTCGGGGAAGTCGGACAGGATATGGGCGCCTCTGTCAAACAGTTTTACATTCAGATCTGGCCTGCTCTCGCTCAATTCACTGGCAAGTTCAACTCCGCTGAGTCCGGCGCCGACGATGCCCACAGTAGAGCCAGGATTGAGGTTGCTTAAAGTCTGGTAGGTTTCCCGGGATTTCCCGATGCTTTGGATGCTGAGAGTGTACTGATCTGAGCCTGGAACATTGTGATACTTGTCTTCACAGCCAAGGCCGATTACTAGAATATCGTATTCAATTTTTTCACCGCCGTGTAAATCAACGGTCTTGCCATTGAGATCAATTCCTTTCACATCACCATAACGGACTGTCAGGCGTGGATGTGTTGGGAAGTCAACCCTTAGCTCACGGTCGGAAACAGTCCCGGCGGCAAGCGCGTAATATTCAGTTTTAAGGCCGTGATAAGGAACCCGGTCAATAAGAGTGGCCGAGACATCTGCTGGAAGATGGTCGGGAAGAAGCTCGTCAAGCAGCCTCATACCGCCGTATCCCCCTCCCAGGATAACTAAATTTTTCATAAAAAATTCCCCTTTTGTCTGTGCCGAAATTAGAAAATGTACGGGCAAAATTTTTGCAGGATAATAATCATACACGTTCATTCGCTCAGTACGAGTATAACGAAAATATGGCAATATCTCAACAAATTCAGTTACCTTATTGACAATCGTAATAGAAATGTGTTAATTGACTGCCTCCTGAAAAAGGGGTAGGATAGTATGGTGTACAAATGAGGTGAACCCATGATTAAGCCAATAATAGAATTTTGCATCAGTAATCTTGCCAGCGGCGCCCAAGCCGCACTGGAGCAGCTCCAGCGGGATCCCAATCTTGATATCGTTGAATATGGGTGCCTGGGATATTGCGGAAAGTGCGCTTCTTCCATGTATGCCCTTGTTAATGGGGAACCTGTGACAGGCAATACCCCTGAGGAACTGGTGGAAAATATTTATCAATACCTGGAAGAGAACCCAATGTTTTAATAATTGCGATGGCGATAGGCAGACATGTTGAGAATGGATACCTGCCTGAAATATACTATTGATAAGGGAAGCAAAAGGAGGGGATTATATGGAAACCCAGATTGTCAACCTGACAGAAGCTGCGGCTCTTCAAATTAAGGATATGATGAAACAAAACGAAGAAGAAGGTTCATTCCTGCGAGTAGGTGTTAAGGGAGGCGGCTGCAGCGGCCTTTCATACGGAATGGGTTTTGACCAGGAAAAAGGTGAAGGCGATATTCTGTTCGAGCAATTCGGCATTCAGATTCTAGTCGATAAGGACAGCAGCGCGATCCTTAATGGAACAAAGATTGATTATAAAGAATCGATGATGGGCGGGGGATTCACGATTGAAAACCCGAACGCCATCGCTTCATGCGGATGCGGATCTTCATTCCGGACGGCCACCCAGACAGGAACGCCGGAGGAATGCTGATTCCTTACAAACATCTCTAATGAAAATTTCAATTCAAGCCTTCCCACTTTGGTGGGGAGGTTTTTTGTTGATTTTAATAAAATATAAAAAAGAGGCAATCCCGTTTAATTTTGGGAAAGCCTCTTCGCATTACTGGAACATGGATGTGCTGTGCAGTGGCTGGACCTTTGCCTTTGGATCAATATATGCTTTTGCGTTATTGACGGCGGTTGGCGCTTCGCCAAATCCACAGGCGATCAGCTTTACCTTTCCATCGTATGTGCAGATGTCTCCAGCGGCATAAATCCCTGGTACGGTAGTTTCCATTTTTGAATTGACTAGGATGGAATTCTTTTCAATATCCAATCCCCATTCTTTAATAGGACCAAGAGACGATACAAAGCCATAGTTTACTATAACAGCGTCTACATCAATTGCTTCCCTGGAAGAGCCATCGGCGCTCGCGATGACCACCTGCTTGATCTCATCGCCGCCGATCAATTCATCCGGTACAAACGGAGTCTTGATTTCGACTTTGGAATTATGAAGATTTTCAACACTGTGTTCATGCGCACGGAACTTGTCCCTTCGGTGGACAATCGTCACCTTTTCAGCAATTGGTTCAAGCATAAGCGCCCAGTCGACCGCTGAATCTCCCCCGCCGAAAACCACTACTTTCTTTCCTGCAAAATGATTCAGATCATCAATGAAATAATGGAGGTTTTTGCCTTCATACTTCGTGGCGCTGTCGAGTTCTAGTCTGCGCGGCTGGAATGCCCCGTTTCCAGCTGTAATGATGACGGTTTTTGAAAAATGTGTTTCCTTGTTGGTTGTTAGCTTGAAGACGCCGTCGGCCTGCTTCTCAACCTTTTCAACCGACTGCTCAAGCGCGACATCCGGGTTGAATTTTGCCATCTGCTCTTTCAGGTTGTCAACCAGTTCCTGCGCGCGGACCTTCGGGAACCCGGCAACATCATATATGTATTTTTCAGGATAAAGCGCTGACAATTGGCCGCCCAGTTGTGGAAGGCTCTCGATAATTTTAACCGAAGCCTGCCTCATCCCGCCGTAAAAAGCGGTAAACAGGCCGACAGGGCCTCCCCCGATAATTGTAATATCATAAACCTTTTGTTCTTCTTGCACTGCGTATCCCCCCAGCAAAGTAGTAAAGGTAGTCCACAGATTATCATACCACAACTGTGTCAATACAAGCCACAACCTGAAAAATTAAGAATGAAAACGCTTGCTGGAAATTTCAACGAGGTATTAACTGGATTGAAAAAACAGGAAAAAACTCCTGAAAACGAAAAGGAAAACAACAATTTTCCTTTCATTTTGCTTATAATCTTCCAAAAATGGGAAGGGGTAAAGTAAGAATTATAGGAATATTTAAAAGTAGCAGGGAAAATTAATAATTTCCTTGAAAATGATTTGGAAAAAGAATAAGATGGGATATGGAAATAATGTTACTAAATTGTGACAAAATCAGCACATTTTTTTGAACTATAAAGTGAACAAAATCACAAACTTTAATTCATCTTCGGCTGCTTGATGCGGACACCCAGAAAATAAACCGAATTTTGTTTTACTAGATGGTTCATCTAAAGCAAATGTTAAAGGCAAGAGACTAAAAAATATTGTAAAGGTGGAAGTGATTGCGTTGAGAATCCCTAAAATTGTTATTCTCGGGGCTGGCTACGGCGGGCTCATTACAGCGGTGCGACTCCAAAAGATGTTGGGAGCAAATGAAGCGGAAGTTGTTTTAGTGAACAAGAATGATTACCATTATGAAACGACCTGGCTTCATGAAGCTTCTGCGGGTACGCTCCACCATGACCGTGTCCGATACGACATCACCAGTGTAATTGACCGGCATAAGGTTGAATTCGTACAGGGGACTGTTGTGGAAATTAATAAAGAAGAAAAGAAAGTCATTCTTGAAAGTGGAGACGTAAGCTATGACTATCTCGTTGTAGCGCTGGGTGCCGAGCCAGAAACTTTCGGAATCAAAGGCTTGAAGGAATTTGCCTTTGGAATAACAAATGTCAATTCCGCCCGCCAAATCCGCGAGCATATTGAATATCAATTCGCCACTTATACAATTGAGGAAGAAAAGAAAGACGAGCGCCTGACAATTGTTGTCGGCGGTGCAGGTTTTACAGGGATCGAGTTTCTTGGTGAACTTGCAAACAGGATTCCGAAACTTTGCCAGGAGTACGATGTTGATTTCAATAAGGTGCGGGTCGTTTGTGTTGAGGCCGCTCCAACTGTGCTTCCAGGATTTGATCCAGATCTAGTCGATTATGCAGTTTCAGCACTCGAGCGCAAGGGCGTTGAATTCATGATTGGAACAGCGATCAAGGAATGCACCCCTGAAGGAATCATTGTTGCAAAAGGTGAAAATGAAACAATGGAAATCAAGGCTGGCACTGTTGTATGGGCAGCAGGCGTCCGCGGCAGCTCGATCATTGAAAAATCAGGGTTTGAAGCGATGCGTGGCCGTGTGAAAGTCCAATCGGATCTTCGTGTACCGGGATCCGAGGATATCTTCATCATTGGCGACTGCTCGCTGATTATCAACGAAGAAATCAACAGGCCTTATCCTCCAACAGCGCAAATTGCGATTCAGCAAGGGGAAGTCGTTGCGAAAAACGTTACTGCCCTTATCCGCGGCAAGGCTGAGCTTGAAAACTTTGCCCCTGATATTAAGGGAACTGTCTGCTCACTCGGCGAGGACGATGCCATTGGCGTCGTATACGGCAAAAAGCTGACAGGTGCCAAAGCGGCGTTTATGAAAAAGGTCATCGATAACCGTTCCCTCTATCTTTTGGGCGGAGCAGGGCTTGTTTTGAAAAAAGGGAAGTTCAATATTCTTTAATGACTTGAGGGCAGAGCAATCTGCCCTTTTTACTGTTTAGCCATATTTTTATGCAATAATACCTATAGAGATTGAATCTAAGATGTTTTCTTGAAAGGATGGGTTTGATGTCGTCCAATAAGCGCGGGAAAGTATGGCTGGCGGCGGCGGGCCTCGTTATTTCAGAGCAGGGTAAGTGGCTTGTTGTGAAAAAGAGCTATGGAGGCCTGAAGGGCAAGTGGTCACTTCCTGCCGGATTTGTGGATGAGGGCGAAACGGCTGATGAAGCAGCAGTAAGGGAAGTGAAAGAAGAAACCGGTCTTGAATGCACAGTAAAAGGATTGATTGGCCTGCGGACCGGTGTCATTGGAATGGAGTTCAGTGATAATCTTCTTCTGTTTTTGCTTGAAGAGGAAAAAGGCGGTGTGATCAAACGCCAGGAAAATGAGATAGTTGAAATTTCATACTTGTCTCCCGAAGAGTTAATGGAAGATAAGGATGCTTCAGTTTTAATTCACTATCTAATCGGACTTGGCAACCTGCAAAACATTCCTGGCAAAGAGGGGCTTAATCCTGGAAATGATTTTGGCTACACGCAATATAAACTATTTTTTTAAGCTGAGGAAAAGGAATAAACATTAAACAAAAGTATTTTTTAAATTTTCAGTAAATTTAAGGTATTAGGAGAATGAGCGAGCCTGAATGTAATGTATGCGTTTACATTAGCCGAAATCGCCGGAATATCCTTCTTTTCGTTTTCATATAATCCTGTTATATTATCAGAAAATTAAGTTTTCTAAAGGGGAGATTCTAAGTGAAAACGACAAAAGTGGATGCGAAGAATTGTATGTATTGTGGAGGAAATGGGTATTTCCAACTGCTCCTGGGAGGGTCGGAAACCTGCACTTGCTGCGGCGGGTCCGGAAAGAGGAAGGAATAAAAGACGCTAACCGGGCGTTTGCGCTTTTCTATTTGACTACCCTGGGAGCCTTAAGTAAACTAGACTTGAGTGCTTGAGGGGGAAGTTGCATGAGTATTGTCGAATTAGTCATTTCTATGCTGTTATTTTTTGTTTTATTTTTTGGAATTGGTTTTTTGCTAAATATGCTGTTAAGAATGTCATGGATTATGGCGATTATTTATCCAATCGTTGTGTTGTTGATTGTCGATAAAGTCCGCTTTATAGAGTACTTTACAAATAGCAGGGAAGCTTTTACTGAGCTTGGCCGCCAGCTCATCTCACTCGCTTCCGCGGATATTATCATCCTTTCTAGCGGAATGGCAGGGGCGATTGCCGCAGGCTTTGCAATCAGGCTTTTGAGAAAAAACGGATACCAAATGTTCTAGCCTTTTCTTTCGTGGAAAAGGCTTTTTTTATGTCCGTATAGGCAAATTTACCTGTGAAAAAAGATTTTTTTACTCCTTTTATGAATATCTTCCTGTTTCTTGGGGAAGATTGTCTTGGGAGGAGTGAAAAAATTTATGAACCTAATTAAAACATGGGCCAAAGGGTTTGCCATGGCAATTTTATTTGTCTTGGCGCTCTCAACTACTTTCCAATCCATCTCGGGTGTAGAAGCAAAAATGCTCGTATCCTACGCTGGACCTGGACGTGAGGCCCCAGAAAATGAAGAAAGCATTCAATCTTTTTTTGCCCATAAATTTAAGTCTGTTGGATTAACTCTTAAAAAAATCAAGCATGCTGTAAAAAGTGAACACTTAATTTCATCAAGTGAAGCAGTGGCGGGAGCTCCGCCAAAGTTGGAAGATGCAATCGACTGGAGCCAATATAATAAAAAGACTGTCATCGCGACAGGCTATACGGCAGGGGTCGAATCTACCGGTAAAGATAAAAGCCACCCAGCTTATGGAATTACATACTCTGGAGTAAAGGTAAAACGTGATTTGTTTTCCACCATCGCAGCCGATCCAAGAGTCTTTCCGATCGGGACTGTTCTTTTCATCCCGGATTACGGGTATGGGGTGGTCGCTGACACCGGAAGTGCAATTAAAGGGCATAAGCTCGACTTGTACTATGATACAGTGGATGAAGTTTTTAAACATTGGGGCAAAAAGAAGGTTGAAGTGTTCGTTATCAAAATGGGCGAAGGCAAGCTTACTGAAAAAGAACTCATTACCATGAACGAAACAGAATCACTTCAAGTATTCCGCCAACAGTACATAAAGTCAGAAAAAAAATAAAAACAGGAATGTGGCCGGCAGTTCAAACTGCCGGTTTTTTTATTTTTGACTCAGTTGCTTTGCCCTGCTGAAACCATGCCCCAGGAGTGGGAATCAACAATCAAGGATAACTCGGATGGTGAAAAAGTGAGCCAGTGTCACCGCCCCCCTGCTTCATTTCTCGTCAAAATGGGAAGGGGGCGGTATGATGGATGGAGTACAAGGATTGGGATTTTTGTAGGGGGGATGAGCATTGGAATTTTATCCGCCTGAGTATTATGACTTTTTTGTTCATTTTAATGAGGGGGATTATTATACTTGCCATGATCTTCTTGAGGAGATGTGGATGGAGGAGAAGGGGAATTTATTTTTTAAGGGGCTTCTGCAGATGAGTGTGGCCCTGTATCATTATGGCTATGGGAATGTGAAGGGGGCAAGGGTGATGATGCAGGCGGCCCATGACTATTTGCAGGGCTACAGGCCGAAGCACTGGGGACTGGATCTTGAAAAGGTCATCACGTATATCGAGATATGCCAGGCACTTATCCCAGTGCATATTGACAGGGTGCCCTATGAGGAAATCGATATACTGCCGCCTTTGCCGCGACTTTACCTATATCTAGAGGAATAAGGGAAAGCAAACGTGTATTGATTTTCAGAATCATTCGATATAATAAAAAAGTAGTCAAAAGGGAGGATTGGACATGTTCAAAGTAAAAAACGAGGTTGATTTTTCAGCCAGCCATGAAAATTTACTAGTAGGCCTGTTTGACAAGCCAATTAAATTTGAAGGAAACCTGGCTCCGCTTGATGAGTTATTTGAAGGGCAATTGAATGGCCTGGCTAAAAACGGTGATATCTCCGGAAAGCTGAAGGAGATAAGCAAAATACATACTTTCGGAAAAGCAGGCGCGGTGAAAATCTGGTTTGTCGGCCTGGGCCGCGAAAAAGAATTCACATTCGATAAGCTGCGTGAGGCTCTTGGAAGGGCATCTAAGTCACTGAAAGCCGCTAAGCAAGAAGAAGCGGCGCTTTACCTTGATTCGTTCCTTACAGACGATGTGGGGGCCGAAGATGCGGCCTTTGCGGTCAGCGAGGCATTCACCTTGGCTTCCTATCAATTCGAAGGCTACAAGCAAAAGCCTAATGAACCCCAAAGAAAACTGGAAAGCCTCACTGTTTATTCCGGCTCCCCGGATGAAGAAGCGATCCGCGCTGCTCTTGAAGTGGGATTTGCGTATGGGAAAGGCACTAATTCCGCAAGGACACTTGTCAACACGCCAGGCAATCTCCTTGAGGCTTCCGACTTGGCGGATTATGCACGGGAGCTTGGTGAAAAGTATGGTTTCGAGACGGAAATTCTCGGCCTTGAAGAAATCAAGAAGCTTGGCATGGGCGGCCTGCTCGCAGTCAACCAGGGATCTGAAGAACCCCCTCGGATGATTGTCCTTAAGTATCAGGGCAAGGAAGACTGGGAAGATGCCATCGGCCTTGTTGGTAAAGGGATTACATTTGATACAGGCGGTTATTCAATCAAGACGAAAACAGGCATTGTCGGCATGAAAACAGATATGGGCGGAGCAGCCGCGGTACTCGGCGCAATGGAAATCATCGGCGAGCTGAAGCCTGAGCAGAATGTCGTTGCGGTTATTCCGTCAACGGACAATATGATCAGCGGCAAAGCGCTGAAACCGGATGATGTGATTACAACAATGAGCGGGAAGACGGTTGAAGTGCTCAATACAGACGCAGAAGGCCGTCTCGTTCTTGCTGATGCAATGACCTATGCGAAGCATCACGGGGCGAAATACCTTGTCGATGTGGCAACCCTGACTGGGGGCGTTATCACTGCCCTCGGCCTTCACACAACTGGCGCGATGACAAATAACGAAGCGCTTTATGAACAGGTCCTCGAGGCTGCCTTCGAAGCGGGCGAGCAAATGTGGCAGCTGCCTATTTTTGAAAAAGATCTGGAGCGGGTACGCGGCAGCAAAATTGCCGATTTGAACAATTCACCTGGTTCAGAAGGCCATGCGGTAATGGGCGGTGCGTTTGTCGGTGAATTTGCCGAAGGGACTCCGTGGGTCCATCTCGATATCGCCGGTACCGCGACTTCCTCGAAAGGAAGCGATCTTGGACCTGCCGGTGCTACTGGTGCGATGACGAGAACTCTCGCTTTGTTCGTCGAGCGTTTCGAGACTCTATCAAAATAAGGTAACCTGAGAATGGATTTATTCCTTTTGTACGTAGCCCCTGGACTTAGTCCAGGGGCTTTTTTAAAAGATAAGAATGTATAAAATTTGTCTAGCTCCACAGGGAAGCTGCGGCAGCATAGCATCGCACGAAGGAAAAGTGTTTTTCTTTTCCGAGGAGCGCCTAGCGCCTAGTGTACTTCGGTCCCCTCGCTACGATAAGTCAACATCGATTCGCTAACGCTTATCGTGTTTCCTTTATGTGGGGTTGGTGCTCCTGCGCCAAAGTATATTCGAGGAAGCTTTCTTCAGCTCGTCGCAAAGCTACGAGGGAGTTATTCAAGAAGCTGCTTCCCTCCAGTCCATGCGGCGCTGAACATAAAGGAAGGCTTCCTGGAAGCATCTTCGCAGGGACATAAAGGAAAGCTCCCCTGAATTAGCATCGCAGGGACAGACGCTCTTGGTCTGTCCCGAGGCGGTTTTTGCATGTCCCGAGGCGCTTGCGCTTTTCTTATTTTGTCCATTCTGCAAAAAATGCTACCGCCCACTCCGAGGAGCCCTTTTTTGCATATGAAATAAGGAGGGCATGTAATAAAGAAGGAGGGACCCGGATGTATGACATGAGGAATCAGCACTATTACGGGGGAGATCAGCGATTTTTCGCAGGTCCGTTCATAGGTGGGCTGCTTGGCGGGGTATTGGGCAGTGCGCTGTTTTTTCCAAGGCCATTTGCACCGTACCCGTATTTTCCGCCTGCCGCTTTTCCGCCATATGGCTTCGGTTACGGCGGCTATCCATTTTATTAACCACCCATGTGGAGGGCTGGCCTAAAAGGCGCAGCCTTCTCTTTTTAATCCCTTGCTGAATGTGGTACCATTAATGGTAATAGGATACAAACTTGGGAAGGTTCCATCACCGCCATTTTAACGATAGAGTTATTTTGCAACAGTCCTGCTCAATCAGGTCAATTATGATGACATCGGGATTATAGGTGACCCTGACATCCTTCCTGATTCCAGCGGAAACAATCAGATTCTTCACCGTCTCGGTCTTTGATTGCTGGGCGGCGTCCATAATCCTCCTTGAAAAATCCCGTGATGTGGCAATCCTGTTAGCCAGTATGCCAGCTTCTGAAAGAACTGGCCGTAGCGCCCTGGCCGAAGTCATGAATCTATCCGGATTGACCGGGGGAAAAACTCCAGGGTGGGGAAAGGCGCGGCTGTATGGATAAGGATAGTGATAAAAATGCATGGATACACATCCTTTGAAAATTTTTCTATATTCCAGCCCTAAAGAAAGGTCTGGCAAATAAAATTGGTCTTTAATCAATTCCTCTCATATATATGTTATAAGTTTTCCGTCTATACTGTTGTCCGTAGGATTGCCGATTCCCGAAAAAGGGAAAGGAAGGAATAGGAAACGGTCGTGAGGGAGGAAAAAGGATGGAACTGGATTTTCTTTTGGATATAGTGAAAGAAAGTGGATATCCGGGTTTATTTTTGTGGATTCTGTTAGGCTCGTCAACTTTGCCAGTGCCGAATGAAATTATTATGATGACAATAGGGATGGCAGCATCGAAAACTCCAAATGAGGCTGTGCCAATCTTTTTCACCACCCTCGCCGGAGTGCTGGCAGCAGTTAGCGCCAGTTATCTCCTTGGCCGGATGATCGGCAGGCCGTTGCTTTTATTTTTGGCAAAAAAGAAGCGATTCGCAAAAAATATAAAGAGATCAATGAGAATGATGGATAAATACCATGCCTTTTCTTTGTCCATTAGTTACTTTGTTCCTGGCGCCAGAGCGATTATTCCTTTTCTGTATGGATTCAGCAGGCTCTCATTCAGAAAATTTATTGTTTTTGCATACAGTGGCGCCTCATTATGGCTGTTGATTATGTTCTCAGCAGGATATCTCTTTGGAGAACACGTCAGCCCATCGTTTTCAGGGGAGCTTTCCCTGATAGCGATTCTCTTCATTGTGCTCGTATTTGCAGCTTATAGATTTTATCGAAAAAATAAACAAAGCGGTGTTTCGGATGATGATCAGCTAATCCCGGCGAGGCTTACAGCCATACAAAAAGGCAGCCCGGAATAACGCCGGCTGCCTTCCTGAGTCCAGTTACATTTCCCCGCGGTGTTCGAATAAGTCGATTGCCCCAAGAACGACGTGCGCCAGTCCGAAACCAAGGACCGTATTGGCAACCGTTTTGCTGACTCCATTGTTCCGTGACATCGCATAGCCTGCAGCAGTGACAGCCGAGCCGAGAATAGTCGGGATCATGCCTTCTCTGAATTGGTTCATTCGCGATCACCTCATTCGATTTTATCCCAGGTCCATTTCTGGACATACATAGTATAGGCAGTTGCAGGATTAATAAAGATAGAATATTTTCCAAGGAAGAGGGATGAAGGTGGAATTGAAAAATACGTTAATTGAAAACTTGGGGATTGAAGTAACCCTTTTGGAAAAGGGCCGGGTCGAGGCGACCATGCCTGTTGATGGGAGAACACGGCAGCCGTTCGGAATCCTTCACGGGGGCGCTTCAGTAGCGCTCGCGGAAACAGTCGCCAGTGTCGGGGCCTATGAACTTGTCGACAAGGAGACTGAGTCGGTGGCCGGCCTTGAAATCAATGCAAATCATATCCGGGGCAAAAGGGAAGGCGTTGTCACAGCCATTGCCACTGTCCTTCATCAAGGGAAGACAACCCAGGTATGGGATATAAAATTAACAGATGAAGACGGAAAGTTGATCTGTGTATCAAGATGCACAATGGCCGTCCTGAAACTGAAAAAGTGAGACAGCCAGGAGCTGTCTTTTTTTGTTGTTTTTTTCAAATTATTAATTTGATTTATTGTGAAAAAATTTAAAATACTTCAATGTTTCCATGCTATAATATAAAGAAATATTTGAATATAGAGCACGCGCACAATTATTTGTACAGGTTCCTTTATATAATATAGTACGAGCGCGAGGGGGAAGGGGTGGATGGATTGACAGCGAAGAAGCAGCATTTGTTTATTGATTTCGAATTTACAATGCCCGAGCGGAATATAAGGGCAAGAGATTTTTTTCCAGAAATTATTGAAGCCGGTATCGTTTCGGTGATAGACAACAAAATAAGAACACAGTATTCAACTTACGTAGTTCCAGCCCGGTTTCCAATTCTGACCGAACGTTGCAAATCATTCCTACATATTACCCAGCAGCAAATTGATACGGGCATTCCGTTTGCAGAGCTTGTGAAGTATCTGGAAGAATTGGCGCGGGGGCAGGAAAATGTAATTGTTACATGGGGAAACATGGATATGAAAGTACTTCGCCAAAACTGTGAAGCCTCGGGTATTCCGTTTCCGTTTAAAGGAAAAGAAATCGACTTGTCGATGGAATACAAGCGGTTCTTTGGCGACCAGAACCAGACGGGGTTATGGAAGGCTGTGCAGGAGTATGGCAAGGAAGGGACGGGAAGGCATCACCGCGCTCTCGACGACGCGTTAACGACGTATAACATTTTCAAACTCGTTGAGAAAGACAAGCGGTACCTTGAAAAGCCAAAACCGACAACGATTGGTGACAGGGTTGATTTTTCCAAGCTTCTAAATGAATTCGTTTAAAAGGCCAAGTCACCGATTGTGATTTGGCCTTTGTGTTTTTTGCTGCTTTACTACAGCGTTGGCCGGAGAGATGCCAATCAAAAATATTCCTTTTCAAGTGTTTCTATGTTGCGGAGACTCATTTCAGCCCAAGGTCCCGTCTCGCTTTTGAGCTCGTTTTTCATTTTGCCAAGGGATTCCATTAAGGAATCTTTGTATTCGGGAACATCACCCTCATACTTTTTCACCATCTGCTTCGGAATTACCGCGCCCTCGCGATAGGAAAGCGCCCGGCGTTCATGAAAAAAACCAACTTCTGCTTCCTTGGGGTGGTGGAGGTCACCCTGCATCGGATGCTTGAGCACTGCCAGCACCCGGACAAGCGTGCCATTTGGGCGCTCCTCGACGAATTCCCCTATATATTTTCCTGTTTTATAAATCGCGGTCACAATATCTCCTTGTTGAAATTCCGGCAAACCAATCACTCCTTTTTGCAAAAAATTGCCTTGTTGCTTATGATTATGAATGAAAATCATTGAAAAACAAAGTGCAAAAGCTTGCAGGAATGGTTGAATGGGAAAAATGGAGGGATGATGGATGAAACTGAAACGATTTGCGTGCTTGGCGGGCGTGATGCTTATTCTTTCCGCTTGTGGAACTGCGGGGGAAAAGGCGGAGGAAAAAAATAATTCGGGTTCTGGCGGTACACCACAGGAAGAAACGGTCAAAGAGGAACAAAAGCAGGCAGCCGAGGTAAAGGGATTTCCGCAGCTTTCAGCCGAAGTGGCTGAAAATGAACGGCTCGTTGAAATGGTGACTTCATTGGGTTCGATTAAAATTAAATTGTTTCCGGAACTCGCGCCTAAAACAGTTGAGAACTTCATTAAGTTAAGTGAACAGGATTATTATGATGGCCTCATTTTCCACAGGGTCATCAACGATTTCATGATTCAGGGTGGCGATCCGGAGGGAACCGGGCGCGGCGGTGAGAGTGCGTTTGGCGGGCCGTTCGAGGATGAATTCTCGGAGCATCTCCTGAATTTCCGCGGGGCCTTGTCGATGGCGAATTCAGGACCAAATACAAATGGCAGCCAATTTTTCATCGTTCAGAATAAAACTGTCGATGCAAGATTGAAGGGCCAGCTTGAACAAGCCGGTTATCCCGCTGAAGCGGTTGCCGGGTACGAAAAAGGCGGCACGCCATGGCTTGATTTCAAACACACTGTTTTTGGGCAGGTCATTGAAGGCATGGATGTGGTCGATAAAATAGCCGCTGTTGAAACACAAAAGGAAGCGCCGAATGAGGACAAGCCTGTTGCGGAAGTTTTCATAAAAGATATTAAAATTCTGAAATAGGTGTAAGCGAGCTGGAATTCATAATTAGCGTCCGGCCGTATCCTGTGTGATATACTAAAGGGAGAACATGCTTGAGAGGAAGTAACCGGAATGGATTCATTGATCATGGCTTTATTCCTCTATTTTCCGGAGGATAAATCAGAATATATTCCTGCCGCGATTTCATTTTCAATTTTCATGGTCGGGGCAGTCATTACGATGTGGCTGATTGTGCGTGTATCAAAAAAAGAGGCCATGAAAGCAAAAGAACTTGAAGACAGGCTGACAAAAAAAGATGGACCTGAAGGAAACAGCTGAAGCGCTGTTTCCTTTTTTATTGTTTTTCTCTGTGGCTTGTATTCTGTTCCATCGATGTGGATTTTTCCTCCAGGCCGATTTCGTTGCCTGATGTATATTCATATGAGGCTTCAACGCCTGAATATTTTGCCTTCTTTCCTTTAGGCATACGGTATTGTGATAAACCTCTATAGACCATTTGAAGTGCTCCTTTCTCACGTTGAGGTTTTTTTTCGCGCCACTATTACTTTGTCCTTGAGAATGCCTTCTGATTCCTTCCGGAAAAAACAGGAATAGAAATGATTTAAAAAGGGGATTAGAAAAAAAGAGAAAGAACTGGTAAAATGATTGAGGCAAAAACAATTTCATTTACTTGCAAGGAGAGAGTTGTGATGAATAAGGTATTAGTCTTTGGACATAAAAATCCGGATACGGATTCAATTTGTTCAGCGCTTGCGTATGCGGAACTGAAAAGGAAGCTCGGAGTGGATGCGGAAGCAGTCCGCCTTGGAGAGATTAATGGAGAAACGGCCCATGCCCTGAAAAGGTTCGGAGTGGAAGCGCCCCGCCTTGTTGACAAGGTGTCCGGTGAAGCGGCTGGCGTTATCCTCGTCGACCATAATGAAAGACAGCAAAGCGCGGATGATATCAGCAGTGTTGATATACTCGAAGTAATCGACCATCATAGGATTGCCAACTTTGAAACGAGCGGACCGCTTTATTATAGGGCGGAACCGGTTGGCTGCACAGCGACCATCCTTAACAAAATTTATAAGGAAAAAGGCGTGGAAATCGATAAGGCGACTGCCGGCCTGATGCTGTCCGCCATTATTTCAGACTCCCTGTTGTTCAAATCCCCTACTTGCACCCAGGAGGATATTGATGCGGCAGCAGAACTGGCTGAAATAGCTGGTGTTAACACTGAAACCTATGGACTTGCCATGCTGAAGGCAGGAGCCGACTTGAGCGATAAAACGATTGAGCAGTTGATTTCCCTTGATGCGAAGGAGTTCCAGATGGGGGAAAGCAGGGTTGAAATTGCCCAGGTAAACGCGGTGGATACTAATGATGTGATGGTCAGGAAAGCGGAACTGCAGGCCGCGATTTCAGCAGTTGTTGAAGAAAAGGGGCTCGACCTGTTCCTGTTTGTTGTTACTGACATCCTGACTAGCGATTCTGTCGCTTTGGCGGTGGGCCGCGATATTGAAGCCATTGAACAGGCTTACAATGTAGCGCTCGTTGATAATACCGCTGTTTTAAAAGGCGTTGTTTCAAGGAAGAAGCAAATCGTCCCTGTACTGACTGAAACTTTTGTAAAAAGGAACAAATAAAAATTAGCCGGCCTTTTTTCCGCAAGGCCGGCTTTCTTATTGGTTGAATCTATTTTTCCGCAAGTTTCAGTGAAAGCTTCTCGTTATTTTCCTGCCACTGAATGGTGACAGGGATAGAATCCGGCAGGGGATCGCAAGGATTTCCGCATGAAATCGTAAGCTGGAAAACCTCCATGTTATCCAATTCCCCTTCGCCCGAATTCGATTTTGTCCCCGCATTATCCTTAATTTCGTAAGTGAAGAAATTCGGCTTTTCCCCTTCGCCAATATAGCGGAATTTATAAATCCTGGTCGATTCATTCTCTACGTCAAGACTGACCGACCAACTGCTGCTTTTTCCTGCGTAATTTTTCGTCTGAAAGCCTTTTGGTTCCCTAATACAGCCGGCCAGTGTAAGCGCAATGGCAAGAATCCCAATGATGTGCAAGGTGTTCCTGATTGCCCCATCACCCTTTCAGTTAAATTCCATTAACTGATTTTACCACATACTCCCAGATGAAAGCTAATTAATGCCAATCGGTCTATAAATGATTTTGAAAGGGAGGTTTGCCAACCAGCACTAGCCAAGCGCCTCTTTTAATCGAGAGAGTCCATCAAGCAGTACTTCTTTAGGGCATGCGATGTTCATACGGACAAATCCTTCGCCTCCTGGCCCATATTTTTCGCCAGGTTCCAGGGCGAGCTTCCCTTTATCTATTAAAAGTTGCTGAATTGCTTTATCGGAAAGTCCAAGCCTACGGCAGTCAAGCCATAAAAGATAAGTGCCTTCAGGCTCGATTAATTTTATAGAGGGAATGTTTTCCGATATGAATTCTTTAGAAATTTTTACATTTTCCTCAATATAGGCAATTAGGGAGTCCAGCCAGATGCCCCCATGCCGGTAGGCTGCTTCAGTAGCGGTAGTGGCGAATACATTAGGTGCGAAAAAACCATGCCTCTTTTGGACGGCGCTGAATTTTTCGCGCAGCTCCGCATTGGAAATAATCGCCGCTGATGCCTGGACTCCGCCGAGATTAAAGGTTTTGCTTGGCGCGATGCATGTAATGGTGCGGTCAGCGATTTCTTTGCCGAGACTCGCGATTGGGATATGGCGGCGGCCATTTAAAACAATGTCTGAGTGAATTTCATCCGCTAGTACAAGGCAATCATACTTGATGCATAATTCCGCCATCCTCCCAAGCTCCTCTTCAGTCCAAACCATCCCTCCCGGATTATGGGGGTTGCAGAGCAGAAACAGCTTGCAGCCTTTCCTTAACGACTCTTCAAAGCTGGCAAAATCAATTTTGTAACGCCCTCCAGCGAGGGTGAGTGGCGAATTTTCCACCATCCTGCCATTCAGTTCAACCAGCTCGAAAAAAGGAGTATAGACAGGCGGCTGGATGAGAATTCTGTCCCCTGGATTGGTGAATGCCGCGATGGCGATACTGATTGACGGGACGACGCCATTTGCAAACAAAATCCACGAATCGCGGATTTCCCAGCCATGCCGGCCGAGAAGCCAGCTGCTGATTGCTTCATGAACAGATGGAGGAACAAAGGTATAGCCGAATATGCCATGTTCCACCCTTGATTTTATGGCGTCCAGAAGCTCTTCGGGAGGCCGGAAATCCATATCAGCAACCCACATTGGCAGCACATCATCGGTCCCGTAAATCTCCTCCGTCAATTCCCACTTAACAGAAGCGGTATTCATCCGGTTTATTTTTTCATTGAAATCCATATTTACCCCCATTAATCAGAATTTTTTTCATGCAAAAATCATGCTATGATAAGGTGACTTCAAAAATGGACAGGTGATGGACATGGAAACTTCAATTATGAATCTTCTTCTAGCCGATGAATTAAATGAGTGGGATCCTTTTTGCATCGGTGAAGGATCGTATGATACAGAAATAGCGGATACCATCCAGGCTGTCCACGAACTAAAGGAACCCAAACAACTAGCGAAAAGGCTCCAATCCATATATGAATTCTCTTTCGAACAGATGATTCCCTTCAAAGAGTGCCTAGCTGTTGCTAAAAAGCTTTTATCTATAAAAAATGAAAGCTCATGTTCGCTGCTATAGACCTATAAACCTTTTCATTAGCTTATAACATTCTTCCGGGCGTTCCTCCGGTACGAGGTGCCCGGTATTTTCCAATATGACCAATTCCGCATTTTGCAGATCGCTTTGCAGTCGTTCGCCAACTGCGACAGGGACCACGCGATCATATTCTCCCCAAATCAGAAGGCAGCGGGTTTCAATTTTGCGCAGTGCTTCAGGAGGCAGATCCCCTTCGCGATCATGAATGAGCCTGCCAATCCCATGGAACATCTGCTTGCTCAAAAACGGCTGCATATATCCACGCAGCATCTCCTCATCGATCATTGATTGGTCATGGACAACCAATTTCAAATTCTCTTTTACCCCGCCTGACCTAACAAGCCAGCGCTTTACTGCGAGATGGAAAAATGGAAGACGGCTCCCAATAGATAGCAGGCGGCCGGGTGGCTTTAAATAACCCGAACTGCAAAAAAGTACAGCATGTTCGGTGATATCATGCTTAAGTGCAATCATATTAAGCACATATTGCCCACCCATCGAGTGGCCGGCCAAAATCGGCTTTTCAATGTTCAATTCCCCCAAAAGGGCAATCACTGTGGCCGCGATATTTTTATATGTATACAGGAACCTAGTTGATTTACCGCTTTTCCCGAACGGCGGCAAATCAACCGTTAGTACATTGTAATGCCTGTTTAAAAGCGGAACAAGCTTCCGAAAACTGAAAGTTGAAGACAAAAAACCATGCAGCAGCACAACCGTCCGAGCCTCCGCCCCGCATGGATACCACTCATAATACAACTCAATCCCATTGATCCTCTTAATCGTCGCATCAGCCATTCCGCTCATAATACCCTCCATCCAAAAAAACTTTATCCCTAGTATATACCTTTTTCGCCTCCTCACTAATCAGAGTGAAAGGAGCTTTTTGATTGGCCCAACAAAAAAAGCAAGCCGGGGTGGGCTTGCCGTGTTTTAAGTGGTTTTAGTGGAGCATGTCCATAGCTTTCAGAAAGTCCTCTTCCGGGTGATCCTTGGCTTTTCTCAAAATCATTTTGGCCCTTTTTGTGCCGATTTCCTGAATCAGCTGTTCAAGCTCCTCGTCAATTCCCGCGGAGTTTGGCTGGTAGGCGTTTTCAAGCAGTTCGGAAGCAGGGATGTCCAAAACAGTGCTGATTTTTAGAATCGTCTGGATGACAGGGGTTTTCTCCCCCCTCTCGTATTGTTCGATTGTATGGACTCCAATACGGGCTTTCTTGGCAAGCTCTTCAACAGACATAGTCCGCATCTCCCTGCCAGCGCGAATATTTTTTCCTATTATACTCATTGATATCACCTCCTGTTTGTAAGGTATACCAATTTAATTTTACCACCTGACAGTTTGGGAATTACGAGGAATTCCGAACATTGTGTTACCAAATATTCAGTTCCCATTTTGGTTGGTGTTTACCCTGCTCGCATGCGTGGAATACGAATAATGGGTACAACTGCAAAAAAATAGTTTTGAACTGAGTTGTAAATTGTGATATAATTTTATATTGCGTATAAAAGGGATAAAATTTACAAAACTTAGGAGTTGTTCATATGCAGGAAAAAATTGAACCAGGCAGCGTTCTGGCCGGAAAGGTAACAGGCATCCAACCATATGGTGCATTTGTTGCGCTTGACGGGAATACACAGGGGCTTGTCCATATTTCTGAAATCACACACGGCTACGTAAAAGATGTTAATGAATTTTTAAAAGTTGGTGACGAAGTTAAGGTCAAGGTTCTTTCTGTCGATGAAGAAGCCGGAAAAGTGAGCCTGTCTATCCGGGCGACGGAAGAGGTTCCTGCCCAGCAACAGCCAAAAGCCAGGAAGCCGCGCCAAAGGCGCCAGACAGCCGCAATCATGCCTGAAGCTGAGCAGAAGGAAGGATTCAATACTTTGAAGGAAAAACTTCAAGAATGGATCGACCAGTCCCAGCAGGAAGAAATTAATAAGTAAAATCGCCGATAGGGCCCTCTTTGAAAAAAAGAGGGCCTTTTTATTTACTTCGGAAAAAAGATTTTAGTCCAGGAATATTCACATTTTGCCAGAGTTACTCGAATTATTATTTTTAAAATATTCCCTTGTTATGTACAATAGAGTTAACTGAAATTTTCAGTTTATTTTGACCGGAGCGAGAGGGAAAGATTCTTCACCGGGAATTGGAGGGAACTACTTTGGTACATACAGCCAAAACACAAGATGTCATTGAACAAACAGAAAAATACGGAGCGCAAAACTATCATCCGCTGCCAATTGTCATTTCCAAAGCGGAAGGTGTCTGGGTTGAAGATCCGGAAGGCAACAAATACATGGATATGTTAAGCGCCTACTCAGCTGTGAATCAGGGGCATCGCCACCCGAAAATCATCCAGGCGCTGAAGGACCAGGCGGACCGTGTCACACTAACTTCAAGGGCATTCCATAATGACCAGCTGGGCCCTTGGTATGAAAGAATCTGCAAGCTTGCAAACAAAGAAATGGCTCTGCCGATGAATACAGGGGCGGAAGCGGTTGAGACTGCCATCAAGGCTGCAAGGCGCTGGGCTTATTTTGTGAAAGGCGTCGAAGAAGACAAAGCTGAAGTCATTGCCTGTATCGGCAACTTCCATGGCAGGACAATGACGGCGGTTTCCTTATCCTCTGAAGCGGAATATAAGAAAGGCTTCGGCCCTATGCTACCAGGAATTAAGCTCATTCCTTATGGAGATCTTGAGGCGCTTAAGGCCGCCATCACGCCAAACACAGCCGCTTTTCTAATTGAACCAATCCAGGGGGAGGCGGGCATCCTCATTCCACCGGCAGGATTCCTGAAAAAGGCAGCTGATTTATGCCGTGAAAATAATGTATTATTCATTGCGGATGAAATTCAGGCTGGCCTGGCCCGTTCCGGCAGAATGTTCGCATGTGATTGGGATGAATTCGAACCGGATATGTATATCCTTGGTAAAGCGCTTGGCGGCGGGGTATTCCCAATTTCCTGCGTTGTGGCGAACAAGGACATACTTGGCGTTTTCAACCCGGGATCCCATGGCTCGACATTTGGCGGCAACCCAATGGCCTGTGCGGTTTCCATCGCGGCCCTTGACGTACTCGTTGATGAAAAGCTCGCGGAGCGTTCCCTCGAGCTAGGCGAATATTTCATGGCAAAACTAAAAGAAATCTCTAATCCAATGATTAAAGAAATCCGAGGAAAAGGTTTGTTCATTGGCGTTGAACTGACTGAACCTGCCCGTAAATATTGCGAGCAGCTTAAAGAGGAAGGATTGCTTTGTAAAGAGACCCACGAGACAGTCATCCGTTTTGCGCCTCCGCTCGTCATTTCAAAAGAAGAATTGGATTGGGCGATTGAGCGGATTAAAAAGGTCTTGCAATAACAGGGAATTAATCAATAAACCGGATAGATTGCAGAGTCTGAAGCCGGACCCGCTTTCGCGGTAGAGGCAGGGGGAGTCCACTCATGCTTGAGCCAACACAGGCAGTCATTAAAGAAGCACTTGAAAGACTGGGCTTCGACGATGAAATGTTCGAGCTGTTAAAGGAGCCATCTGTTTTGCTGGAGGCCAGGATTCCTGTCCGGATGGATGATGGTTCCTTTAAAGTATTCACTGGTTACCGCGCCCAGCATAATCATGCCGCGGGTCCATTCAAAGGGGGCGTACGGTTCCATCCTGAGCTGAATGCGGAAAGTATAAAAGAGCTTTCTATTTGGGCCGGCCTTAAATGCGGTGTTGCGGATCTCCCTTTTGGCGGCGGGAAAGGCGGCGTTGCCTGTGACCCGCGAAGATTGAGCCTTGGCGAGCTTGAAAGGATAAGCAGAGGCTATGTCCGCGCGATATCACAAATTTCAGGGCCCTCCAAGGATATTCCCGGGCCCGATGTCTTTACGAATTCCCAGGTCATGGCTTGGATGATGGATGAGTATAGCAAGCTGCATAGATTTGATTCGCCCGGTTTCATTTCTGGAAAACCACTCGTACTGGGCGGTTCCGAAGGGCGTGAAACAGCGAGCGCCTACGGAATCGCCATATGTGTCGAGGAAGCGGCAAGGTTGAAAGGGACCAAGATTAAAGGCTCAAGAGTTATCATTCAGGGATTTGGGAACGCGGGAAGCTATCTGGCAAAATACTTGCATGATGAGGGCGCGGTCATCGCTGGGATTGCGGATGCGTACGGTGCACTTTATGATCCCGACGGCCTGCCTATTGAGTATATGCTGAAGAGAAGAGACAGCTTTGGTACGGTCACCTCCCTTTTTGAAGGGACAATCACAAATGGTGAACTATTGGAACAAGAATGCGATATCCTTGTCCCAGCCGCGGTATCGAAGCAAATTACTAAGCATAATGCTGATAATATTAAAGCCCGGATTATCGTCGAGGCGGCGGGAGGGCCAACCACTTCTGAAGCAACGAAGCTCCTCACTGACCGTGATATCCTGCTCGTGCCAGATGTGCTTGCTGGCGCTGGAGGAATCATTGCATCGTACTTTGAGTGGGTCCAGAACAGGCAGGGGATGTACTGGCCTCTTCACGAAGTCGATGGGAAGCTGCGCGATAAAATGGTGAAGGCATTTCATACTATTTACGAATCAGCCAAAATGAGAAGGATTGATATGAGACTCGCCGCTTACATGGAAGGTGTACGGCGAATGGCCGAAGCATCCAAGTACAGAGGCTGGGTTTGACATTCTAATATGAGCAAAAAGGCAGCCGGGATTCGTTTCCCCCGGCTGCCTTTTAAAATTGGAAATGTCTGCGAAGCAAATAAGAAACCCATTTACAATGGGGGTGACTTTGCAGATTCTCAATTAAGCCTTTCACGATTGCCCGGCTTAATGAAGGGCTTGAGAATTCCTGCCTTAACAAAACCAATGATTCTTTTTCGATTGACTCTTCCATTTCCTCAATTTTTTGGTCGATTAATTGAGCGATTGCTTCACAAGGAATCTCTTCATTTTTCGTCTGCTTAAGGATGAAAGCAAGGTCCCCGGAAACATATGGAATGGCAGCATGGCTGGCCAGTATGTTTGTCTTCTCCACAAGTGATTGGGCAAGCAAATCGAGATCAATGGGAATGTTGTAGAATAAAAACAGATGAGAATAGGTATTCATAAATCCTTTTATACAAAAAATCAAGTCGTATTTTATCCGTTCTGCCTCTTGGCCATAGAGCCTTTCTATCATAGTGAGAATTAAGTTGTCGATCAACTTGTCATAAAAACTCATTTTTTCCATGAAACCTTCGTTAAAGGTGTGTGCCTG
Organism: Bacillus sp. B-jedd; assembly: GCF_000821085.1. Taxonomy (GTDB): domain Bacteria; phylum Bacillota; class Bacilli; order Bacillales; family Cytobacillaceae; genus Bacillus_D. The sequence goes on along the minus strand of NZ_CCXR01000001.1, from coordinate 3,150,752 downwards.
TTCTTTTATGAGTACTTTCGCGAAAGCGGAATGCTTTTGGAAGGAAAGATAAATCGCATAGTAGAATTCGTATAAAACCCGGTCGTTTCTTGTATTTCTGACTATGTGGTCAATGTTTGAGGTCATCTCCATCATAAAGTGGTCGATTAAGGCGACAATCAATTCATCCTTTGATTTGAATGATAAATAAAAGGCACCTTTCGAGATGCCGCAATGTTCGGTTATTTGTTGGATTGAAGTCGATTCGAACCCTTTTTCAGCAAAAAGTTCAACTGCTTTCTCCATGATTAGTTGTTTTTTCATCATTTTTTCAACACTCCTATTTAACATCCGTTGACAATTGACCGGCTAGTCATTAGTATAGGTAAAAGAGTCTGTTAAGTCAATTTAGGGCGGGTGTAATAGTGAAAGGTTTAGTCAATTTTGTTATAAAAAATAAGCTTGCAGTCTGGCTGCTGACAATCATCATTACAGCATCGGGCATATATTCCGGTACGCGGATGAATATGGAAACAATTCCGGACATTTCGATTCCATACTTGATGGTCATGGATGTATATCCGGGTGCGACGCCGGAAAAGGTTATGGAAGGCGTTTCCATGCCAATCGAGAAAGCGGTAGAAGGTTTAGAGAACGTAAAAGCTGTGTACTCGAATTCGTATTCAAATATGTCAAATCTGCAGGTTGAATATGAATACGGAATTAATATGGATGAGGCAAAACGGGAACTGCAGTCCGCTTTGGATACAGTGAAACTTCCTGACGGGGCTGAAAAGCCGAGCATTACAGCTATCAGCTTGAATATGATGCCAGTCATGGCACTGAGTGTCAGCAGCACAAAAGAAGATATTGTTGAACTGACTTCTACTGTGGAAGAGAGCCTGGTCCCGAAAATCGAAAAAATCGACGGTGTGGGATCTGCCTCTATCACCGGCCAGCATATTGAAGAAGTAAACCTGACGTATAACGAAAAGAAGATGGAAGAGCTTGGTTTAACCGAGGATAAAGTAAAGCAAATGATCCAGGCAAGCAATGTCGCCGTTTCACTCGGGCTTTACGAATTCGAAGAAGGCAAGCAGGCAGTATCGATCGACGGAAAATTCATGACGGTTGATGAGTTAAGGAACATGATCATTCCAGTCACACCTTCGGCTTCCAATCCGGCCCCATTTGTAAAACTGGGTGATATAGCAGAAGTGAAGACAGTCGGCAAGGTAAAGTCAATCTCAAGGACAAATGGAAAAGACGCGATTGCCATCCAAATCGTCAAAGAGCAGCAAGCGAACACGGTCGATGTTGTCAATAGCGTTAAAAAGTTGATCAATGAAGAAAAGAAAAAGGCGGATGGGTTGATTATCGATGTATCGCTAGACCAGGGAAAGCCGATTGAGGATTCCATTTTTACGATGGTCGAGAAAGCGCTATTCGGCGGCTTGATTGCTGTGTTGATCATTCTTTTATTCTTAAGGGATGTAAAATCCACCATTATTTCAATCATCTCCATCCCGGTTTCCATCTTGATGGCGCTTCTGCTCCTAAATTGGCTCGGTATCACTTTGAATATCATGACACTCGGGGCTATTACTGTTGCGATTGGGCGGGTCATCGATGACTCGATTGTCGTTGTTGAAAATATTTACAGGCGCATTCACCTTAAAGGTGAACCGCTTACTGGCCGCGCACTGATTCGTGAGTCGACAATAGAGATGTTCAAACCGATTTTGTCATCTACTCTGGTAACGGTGGCTGTATTCGCGCCGCTCATTTTTGTCGGCGGCATGGTCGGCGAGCTATTCGCGCCGTTCGCGTTAACGATGACTTTCGCTTTGGGCGCTTCGCTTTTGATTGCCATAACAGTTGTACCCGCATTATCTCACTCTTTATTCAAGAAAAAGATTTATGGGGAGAAAACGGAAAAGAACCATAAAGAAGCGGGAAAACTGGCTGCAGGGTATAAAAAAGTACTTGAAAAGACACTTAATCATAAAATCATCACATCCTTGCTAGCCCTAGTTTTATTGGCCGGCAGCCTGGCATTGATGCCGATCATCGGCTTCAGTTTCCTTGGAAGCGAAGAAGACAAGGTCATGTATTTAACCTATACGCCAGGAACAGGCGAACTGAAGGATGAAACTTTAAAGAATGTGCAAGCGGTCGAAGAAAAAATGCTGAAACGCGAAGATATCGATATTGTTCAAATTTCGGTAACTGAAAGCGGCGACCCAATGGCAGCGATGATGGGGGGAGCCGGGGACGGTGCACTGATGTATCTGATTTTCGATCCTGAAATGGAAAATTTCCCTGAAGTGAGGAAAGAGATAGAGGAGTATGTCGCGGATATCAAACAATCCGGCACATGGAAAAGCCAGAACTTTTCATCTATGGCCATGAATTCCAATGAGGTCAGCTATGCACTTTACAGCGAGGATCTTGATAAACTGAATCAGTCTGTCAAACTGACCGAAGAAGTTCTTAAGAAAAATGAAGGACTTGAAAAAGTGACATCCAGCAACGAGGATCCTTATATTGAGTATACTTTCAGGACGGAACAAGATGAATTGATGAAATACGGGCTGACAACAGGCCAGCTGATCATGATGCTAAATCCGGACAACTCAAAGGATTTCATCACAACGGTTGAAAAAGATGGAGCCTCTCTGGATGTCATCGTCCAACATAAACAGGAAACGACTATGCCTAAATCAATCGATGAGATTTTGGCGACACCAGTTCCTACTGCGATTGGAACAACCATGCCGCTTTCGGAGCTTGTTACTGTAGAAAAAGGAACAACCCTAAATACGCTGGCCCGGAGCAAAGGTGATTACTACGCAACTGTTTCCGGCACAGTAATAGGTGATGATATTTCTAAGGTAACAGCTGATATAGAAAAAGGAATTGATAAACTGGATTTACCAAAGGGAGTTACGGTTGAAACAGCGGGAGTTCAGGCGGACATGACCGAGACCTTCACCCAGCTTGGCGCTGCCATGCTTGCCGCAATCGCCATCGTCTACTTTATTCTTGTTGTAACGTTTGGCGAGGGTCTGGCGCCATTTGCCATCCTGTTCTCACTTCCATTTACAGTCATTGGTTCATTTGCGGGGCTGTTCATCGCAGGGGAAACCATTTCAGTTCCTGTCATGATGGGCTTGTTAATGTTGATTGGGATTGTTGTTACAAATGCCATCGTACTCGTGGATCGAATCATTCGGATGGAACGGAGCGGAATGGCGATGCGTGAAGCGATCCTGGAAGCTGGCGCGACGCGACTGCGGCCAATCCTGATGACTGCTATCGCGACCATTGGCGCCCTCGTGCCGCTTGCCATGGGGAATGGCGGCGGGGGATTGATTTCTAAAGGACTTGGCATTACTGTAATCGGCGGATTGACAAGCTCAACCTTGCTTACGCTTATCATTGTGCCAATTGTCTATGAGGTATTATCGAAGCTCTTCAGGAAGAACCGCAAGGAAATTCAGGAGAATTAGAAAACAGGCCCTGCCGGATTGAGCCGGCAGGGCCTGTTGTTTAGCGATTACCTTGTGGTTTAGCTTGGTGCGCTTCTTCCCTCTCATGGCTCGGGGCAAAAAGAAGTCCGATGTTGATTAAGCCGGCTATTCCAACCAAGCCGTAAACAATCCGGGAAATTCCAGAGTCCTGGCCGCCAAATATAGCTGCGACTAAATCAAATTGAAAGAAACCAACCAGGCCCCAGTTAATGGCGCCGATAACTGTAAGGATCAGTGCAATTCTTTGAATGGTACTCATAGTTATCCTCCTTTAAGTTCTTATCGTTATTAATGTGGACACTTTCCGAAAAATTATACATGGCTTAACTTCTGTGACAAAAAATGATTTTTCGGCATTCGTAGTTTTTGCAATTCGTGATGGGATAATAAATAATAGTGTGTGAAAAGGAGGAGTTACAATGGATAATTTTATCTTTCATAATCCGGTGCGTTTACTATTCGGCAAAGGCCAATTGACAGAACTGAAAAATGAAGTCCCGAAATATGGGAAAAAGGTGCTCCTCGTTTATGGAGGAGGAAGCATTAAACGAAACGGGCTTTACGATAAGGTGACCTCCCTGTTGAATGAAATTGGCGCACAAGTTTTTGAACTTGGCGGAGTGGAGCCGAACCCGCGTGTTTCCACTGCCAGAAAAGGCGTCGATATCTGCAAAACGGAAGGAATTGACCTGCTTCTTGCTGTAGGCGGAGGAAGCGTGATTGATTGCACGAAACTGATTGCAGCCGGAGCAAAATATAATGGTGATCCTTGGGATCTTGTCATTAAAAAAGCGGAAGCAAAAGAAGCCCTGCCATTCGGGACTGTGCTTACCCTCGCGGCGACAGGCTCGGAAATGAATGGCGGATCTGTCATTACCAATTGGGAGACAAATGAAAAATACGGCTGGGGCGCAGGGGTGATTACTATGCCTAAGTTCTCCATCCTTGATCCGGTCAATACTTACACAGTGCCAAAGGACCAGACAATTTATGGGATTGTCGATATGATGTCTCATACATTTGAGCATTACTTCCATAAAGCCACCAATACGCCTTATCAGGACAGGATGTGTGAGGCGCTTCTTCAAACGGTAATGGAAACCGCACCGAAGGCAATCGGGGAGCTTGAAAATTATGAATACCGAGAGACGCTCCTTTATTGCGGAACGATGGCTCTCAACGGGATAATTAATATGGGCTTCCGCGGTGACTGGGCTACACACAATATTGAACATGCCGTTTCTGCTGTATATGATATCCCGCATGGCGGCGGCCTTGCCATCATCTTCCCGAATTGGATGAAACATAACCTGAAGGAAGATCCGGCACGGTTCAAGCAAATGGCAGTCCGCGTGTTTGGAGTAGATCCTTCAGGAAAAACCGATGAGGAGGCAGGACTCGAGGGAATCGAAAAACTGCGTGAATTCTGGAACAGTATCGGGGCGCCGTCAAGGCTGGCCGATTATGATATCGATGACAGCAAAATTGGCCTGATGGCGGACAAAGCGATGGCAAACGGGGAATTCGGCGGCTTTGCCACTCTTGACCGTGACGATGTCGAAGCTATTTTACGGGCTTCCTTGTAAGTCTTTTTGAATAGTACCATAAGCAAAAGCTGCCAGCCTTTTTAGGCCGGCAGCTTTTTAAAAAAAAGGCTCAGTTAAAGGTGAGTGTTGATTTTCAATGAAGTTGATTGGAACGGAGGGGACTGACTCCGGCGGGATGCAGCGGCACGTGGAGACCCCTCGAAAAGCGAAAGCGCCTTCGTGACAGGCAAAAACCGCCTCGCGCCAGGCAAGTTCGCCTGTCTCTGCGATGATCTTTCATGGAAGCTTTCCTTTGTGTCCCTGCGATGACTATTCGCAGAAGCTTTCCTTTGTGGGCAGCCCCGATATAGGAAGACTTGGTTTTGCGAAGCGACCTCGAGGGGCTAGGCGCTCCTCGAAAATCCTCCATTATGCTAACGCATAATCTCGTGCGATGTTTCTCATGGAAGCTTTCCTTGTGCTATCGCTTTTTCTTCGTGCGTGGGTCTATGCTGCCGAAGCCTTCCCTGTGCAGCTGGACAAACAGGCGTCTATGACGCCGAGGAGGCTCCATAAAGAATGCTCCTGCGCCACAGACTATTCGGGAAGCGAACCTTCAACTCGTCGCAAAGCTGCACGAAGCAAATTCATGGATGTTTCTCATGATGTTAGTTCAAGTAGATGCTTCGCCCCGCGGAAAGCATGTCCCCGGAGTGGAAATTAACAATCAAGGATAACAGAGCTTAAAAAACAGAATATATAGGCGCCTAAATTTCCGAAATACCATGAAAGGAGCCCAGCCATGAAATTATCGAAAATGGGCGCGCTTTCATGGAAGGAAGTTCCTTGCTTATACGATTTCCTTTGGGTAAAGTGGGTATGATAACAATAAAACACGGAGGTTCCAAGATGACACATATCCGTTTTGACTATTCGAAAGCGCTCGGTTTCTTTGGCGAGCACGAACTGACCTACCTGCGCGACGCTGTTAAAGTCGCCCACCATTCCCTGCACGAAAAAACAGGAGCGGGAAGCGATTATCTCGGCTGGATCGATCTCCCCGAGAATTATGACAAAGAGGAATTTTCCCGTATCCAAAAAGCTGCTGAAAAAATCAAATCCGACTCCGATGTTCTGATCGTCATTGGCATTGGCGGTTCGTATCTTGGCGCGCGTGCAGCGCTTGAAATGCTCGGCAACACATTCTACAATGCCATGGCGGCGGAGAAACGCGGCACGCCACAAATCATTTTTGCGGGCAACAATATCTCATCGACATACATGCAGGATGTCATCAGCCTGATTGAAGGCAAAGACTTCTCCATCAATGTCATTTCAAAATCAGGAACAACTACTGAGCCGGCTTTGGCGTTCAGGCTGTTCAGGAAGCTTCTCATTGAAAAATACGGAGAAGAGGAAGCCCGGAAACGTGTATACGCGACAACAGACAAAGCGCGCGGCGCACTGAAGACTCTTTCCGATGAAGAGGGCTATGAAACATTTGTCATTCCGGATGATGTTGGCGGACGCTACTCTGTCTTGACTGCAGTCGGACTGCTGCCAATCGCAGTAAGCGGGGCGGACATTGAAGCCATGATGAAGGGTGCCGCCCAGGCGATGAATGATTACAGCGGTTCCGAGCTCGAGGATAACGAAGCCTACCAATACGCCGCAGTAAGGAATGCCTTGTACAATAAAGGCAAAACGATTGAAATGCTCGTCAACTATGAGCCGGGGCTTCAATATTTCAGTGAATGGTGGAAGCAGTTGTTCGGGGAGAGTGAAGGAAAGGACCAGAAAGGGATTTTCCCAGCTTCGGCCAATTTTTCGACAGACCTGCATTCATTGGGGCAATATGTTCAGGAAGGCCGCCGCGACATGTTTGAAACGATCATTAAAGTGGAAAAACCACGGTATGAGCTCACCATTGAAAAAGAGGCCAATGATCTTGACGGATTGAATTATTTGGCGGGAGAGACGGTTGATTTCGTTAATAATAAAGCATTTGAAGGTACAATGCTTGCCCATACGGACGGCGGTGTCCCCAATCTGATCGTTTCCATTCCGGCCATGGATGAATACACTTTCGGTTATCTTGTTTATTTCTTTGAAAAAGCATGCGCGATGAGCGGCTATCTGCTTGGTGTCAATCCGTTTGACCAGCCGGGCGTGGAGGCTTACAAAGTAAATATGTTCGCGCTTCTCGGCAAGCCGGGCTATGAAGAGAAAAAGGCCGAGCTTGAAAAACGCCTGAAATAGCCTATCGGCTGCCGGTGACTCTTTTGCAAAAATTATGAGGAAAAGAGGAGCTGCTATGATTCCGATAAAAACTAATGTTGAAGGGAAGGATTTCTCCTTCAAGGCTCTGGAGGATTCTTTAAAGCCGCTTGGCTACAGTGTCGGTGGCAACTGGGATTATGACAAAGGCTTTTTTGATTATAAGATTAATGATGACGGTACGTACCACTTTTTCAGAATTCCCTTTCAGGCTGTTGAAGGCCAATTGGATGGGGGGAATCCAAGAGTGAGGATAGGGACACCATTCCTGCTTGCCCACCAATACGAAGATGATCTGGATGAAGAAGGAAATATCGGGAACGTCTCAGCTTCGGTTAACCAGTTCCAGGCACCGGAGGATAAGGATGCGCCCATTGATACGGAGTATTTGAACATCGCCGATGATCTGGTCAGGAAGCTAGAAGCAGCCCTCCTATGATAGTTTTCTTGAAAACCGGAAGCAGCAATCAGCTTCCGGTTTTTTATTTGAGCAAAATTAGCTGATCCCCGCTTTGGACTGTAAAGGTGAGGGGAGGATTGAGTAGCAGCTCCTCGCCTCTTTTAATGCCAACCAGGAGGCTCTCCTTTCCTGGCCAAAGTTGTTTCATTTCCGCAAAACTTTTACCTGCAAACTGTTCGCTGGCTTCCTCCATTGCAAGTCTGTTCTCCTGAAGTTCCCCAATGATCTCCATTAGCAGACCGGCTCCCCTGGAATGCAGGCTGCTTAACATAAAAATACTAGTCAGCCTGTTTGATTGGAGTACCTCGTCTGCGCCAGCCCTTTTTGCGTTTACGGCTTGTTCCGGAGTCAGAATTTCGACTATGCATTTCACATCAGGGCAGAGGCCTTTTATGGTGAGTAATGTCAGGATGGAATTCATATCCGCCTGTATCTCCTCGTGGCCATGGTCTGCTGTAATCAGGACTAATTCTGCTTTCGAGACATTCCCTTTCAAAATGGTCCCGTCAATATGCGGCTTTCCTTTAATAAAGTGAATATATTTTGAGTCAACCGGATTTTCTTCGAGTGTTTCATCAATGAGGACAATATCGGATGGCATTCCAGATACGTTCAGCTTGTTAATAATCTCCCTTGAACGCTCATTCCAGCCGACAATGACAATATGCTTCATGCCTTTATAGGCAAGTTTTCCTTCCGAAAAGGCATTTTGTTTTGTGACCGCAGCCGTAGCCACTGAGACAAGATAAAACGAAACGAGTCCTGCGCCGAACAAAATAAGCAGAACCGCGGCCGCCCTTCCCGCCAGCGACTGCGGGACATAATCACCGTACCCGACAGTTGTTGCGGTAATGATTGCCCACCAAATCCCATCATAAATTGTTAAGAAGGTTTTGGGCTCCAGTAAACGAATGATAATTCCGAATGCGAGAAAGAAAAGCAGGGTGAGAAACAAAATCCGGATCAGGACAGGCAGACGCAAAAAGTGAATATATAAACGGCTTGGCATAAGGGCCTCCTTAAAGGCAAGAGGAGTTATTTCAAAATAATCAGGTGAACCAGGCAAAATAGATGAGTAAAATTAGTATCTGGATCTTGATTACCATTATGGACAAACTCCTTAAACGGAAAACATCATTCATAGAATTATAAAAAAAACACTTCCTGACTAATCAGGAAGTGACTGAAAGGCTTTAGAGAAAACTAGCTTTGATTACCAAAGATATTCTCCTTCTTTTACCATGTCGGAATAGGTAAGGTAATCCATAGTTGGCTTATGGACAAACTGCCTGCTCCGGCCATCTATATAGCCTGCCCCTTTAGTAGTATCCTGAGGAGTCCAGCGGCCATCCACTTTAATTTCATTCCATGCATGGTTATTTCCATAGACGACTTTCGCCTCTATTCCGGCTGCTCTGTGCAATGCCGCATTCAAATGAGAAAAACCCATACACATTGCTTTTCTCGTATAGAATGTTTCCATGGCAGATTTAACATCAAAAGGAACCCCTCGAATAGCGTCAAAATATGTATCAGCATCATATTCTAGATTCTCGGTGACCCATATATAAATAGCCTTCGATTTTTCATATTCTGTTTCTTTTCCTTTTGTTAAGAATTCAGCCAGCTTGGCGATTTCTTGATTACCGCTTTCCACGACGGAACTCGGCATGAGAAAAGGCTTTCCTGTTACTTCGTTTACTACATGGTAGGAAAGGACTGTCAGTATGCCGTGGTCCTTATTTCGAAGAGTACCAGTTTCTTCCGCAAATTCCTTAGATAAGTTTCCTGCAAAAGCATTTGGCAGCCCGGGCTGGGCAGCTACAATTCCCATAAAGAAAAGAATAACAATAAACAAGAACCTTTTCATATAATTTCCCCTTTGGAGATTCAATATAAGATATATAAATATAGTATTTAACGTAAATATAGATAAAATGAATTCTTTTTGCAACAAAAAAATATCGAATTTTCTATCTTTTTGCATAATTTTGTTGAAACGCATCAATACTCTATGAGCAGCAAAAAAGGAATAAAATTCAACTTTTGAAGAGATACTATGACAGGGGCAAACGTATTAGGTGGAAATTCATTTGCATACAGGATGATCAATTGAGGGAAAGGCGGGGAGAGAATGGCGGGAATTGGCGCTGGAAAACAGGAAAGATATCAGATTGGGATCGCCTTTTTCCTGCTGGCAGTCTATTTGTCTCCGCTTATCTTACTTGGAGAAAATGCCCATATCAGAGTCCACGATAATCTCGATTCCAATATCGCCTGGTATAAAGTACTCGCGGAAAGCGGGGAAATATTCGGTCCGGTCAATGCCGCCATCCCGCAAATAATAAACGGGGAGCTGTCGCGGAATGCATTCGGACCCGAACTGAGCGGGATTGTTTGGCTGCATGCCCTTCTGCCGCCTATGGCGGCCTATACGGTTAGCCTGGCAATTACCAGGATTGTTGCATTCATTGGCATGTACCTTCTGCTTAAAAAGCATGTCATCAAGGAATCAGGCTTAAATTGGATAATTACATTTGCCGCGGTAGCTTTCGCACTGACGCCTTTCTGGCCGTCAGGTATGCTGAGTACTTTAGGCATGCCGCTTGCAGCTTGGGCTTTGTTGAATATAAGAATGGGAGAAAAGCGGATGGTGAATTGGCTGGTCCTCATTCTTCTTCCCTTCTATTCAAGCTTCGTTTTAGGTTTCTTCTTTTTTATTGTGGCGGCGGGCCTTTTTTGGCTGGCAGATGCCATACGGAAGAAAAGCTGGAACCTTCGCTTTTTACTCGGTATTGTTTTGATGACTGCCATGTATTTGATTGTGGAATACAGGCTGGTCTATTCGTTTTTGTTCGACCATGAACCAAACAGCCGAGATGAGTATTTCCATGCGCGGCTGACGTTCCTGGAGTCAGCTTGGCTGGCGGTAAGGAATTTTTTCCTGGGCCATACGCATGTCATGACGGTTCACGGCCTGTTTATTACGGCTGCCGCGTTTATTGCGCTTCTCATCGTGGCCGAAAGGAAGATTTGGCGGAAGGAAAAGCTTTTTCTGGGATTGTTTGTGCTGAACGCCGCGTTGTCGGTATGGTATGCTTTCTGGTTTTACAAAGGCTGGCTTCCGTTGACGGAGCGTTTTCATTTTCTTGATACATTCAACTTTGCGCGCTTCCACTTTCTCCGGCCGTTGGTTATTTATACTTGGTTTGCCATTGCTCTGAAAATTATGGCCGAGTCGGGGACCGCGTGGAAAAGGACCGCTGTTATTCTCATAGCGGGCCAGCTGGCTGTTTTGTTTTTAGCCAATGATGAAATTGTTTACCGCGATAAACCGACAGTCAGGGAGTTTTACGCGGAAGAGCAGTTCGCCACTATTGCCGAGTTTATCGGAAGGCCGAAAGAGGATTACAGGGTTGCAAGCATCGGAATCCACCCCGCCATCGCCCAGTACAATGGTTTTTACACACTCGATACATACAATAATTTCTACCCATTAACATACAAATACGAGTTTCGGAAAATCATTGAAAAAGAACTGGACAAGAACAGCACGATTAAGGAGTACTTCGATACGTGGGGGGGCCGCTGCTATATTTTTACGAGCGAACTTGGCAAAAGATATATGGTTAAAAAAGACAGCAAGCGGTCACTGAAACACCTGGAATTGAACACAGCCCAGTTTAAAAAGATGGGCGGCGAATACATCTTTTCGGCCTTGCCCATCAGAAATGCCGCCGATAATGGCCTTTTGCTTGAACGGACTTTCGTATCAAAAGATTCAGCCTGGAAAATTTATCTTTACAAAGCTTTATAGCGGTAAATTCAGGTGCAACGGAGGTAGTGAATTATGACAGAGCCTGTCCTGACAATAGTCGTCCCCTGCTATAACGAAGAAGAAGTGCTGCCGATTACGATGCCAAGACTGCATGGCATGCTTGAGGAAATGATTAGCAGCCAGCTTGTTTCATCAAAGAGCAGGATTCTATTCATCGATGACGGAAGCAGGGACCGCACGTGGGAGCTTATCTATAAGGAATCACTTCATAATGAACATGTAAAGGGGCTGAAGCTTGCAGCAAATGCGGGGCATCAGAATGCTTTGCTAGCCGGTATCTTCACCGCCCGGAATGTATCTGATTGTATCGTTTCAATCGATGCCGACCTGCAGGATGACATTTCCGCCATTCCGGAATTTATCCTGAAATATAATGAAGGCTGCGAAGTTGTCTATGGCGTACGAAAGAGCCGTTCAAAAGATACATGGTTCAAACGAAGCACAGCGCAGGGTTTCTATAGGCTGATGGCAAAAATGGGCGTAAGCCTCGTTTATAACCATGCCGATTTCAGGCTGCTTGGCAAGCGGGCTGTTACCGAGCTAGAAAGATTCAGGGAGGCCAATATGTTCCTGAGGGGAGTTGTGCCGCTGATTGGCTTCAAGTCTGCCGAAGTTTATTATGACAGATGTGAGCGGGAGGCAGGCGAGTCAAAGTACCCACTGCGGAAAATGCTTGCATTTGCCTTTGATGGAATTACTTCGTTTTCGGTTACTCCAATCAGACTCGTTCTGATCGTGGGTATTGCTTCTTCCATCCTCAGCATCCTTTCAGGGGTATACTTTCTATTACTTAAGCTTTTTGGCAATACACAGACAGGCTGGACCTCGCTGATCATCTCCATTTGGCTCATTGGGGGCCTGCAGCTGTCGGCTATCGGCCTGATTGGCGAGTATATTGGCAAAATCTACAAGGAATCGAAGCAGCGTCCTAAATTCATTGTGGATATTGACCTGTTTAATATGCCCATGAATCTGAAACAAGAAGCTGTACATGGAATGGAGCGTTATCGCATTGATTCCCGCAAATACACTTAATCGAACCCATCCGTTTTTTCGTTTTGCCTTGGTCGGCGCTATTAACACGATTGCCGGCCTTTTTATCATGTTAATGCTTTTGAATGCCGTTGGCTTTTCGTATTGGCTGTCTACTTTCATCGGGAATGCTGTTGGAGCCGCCATAAGTTATTTTTTAAACAGAGCCTTCACTTTCAAAAGCAAAGTCCGGTTTTCCAAAGGTGTGCCACGGTTTCTTGTAGTTATCCTTTGCTGCTATTTCCTTTCATATTGGCTTAGTGCCCGAATAGTCGAATTTGGCCTGGGAACAATTTTGCCAAAAGAATGGACAGATGAAGCGGCTGTCCTTTTAGGCGGTTTGTTTTACACGATCAGCAATTATATTGGCCAAAAGAAGTTTGTGTTCCGGGAGATTAAGTAGGGAGAAATTACAGTTGGGCAAACGAGCCTGGGCCCAGCAAATATTAAAAAACAGTCGTACAAGCCCCGCCTCGTGAATAAGCTTTGTAGACGAGCTTTTTCAGGCGAGGGGTGGATTGGGATGGCTGTTTATTTAGGTTACGTTTTGCTGGGATTGTCGCTTGCCGCGCCAATCGGGCCAATAAACGCGGCCCAGATGGACAGGGGAATCCGCTATGGTTTCTGGCATTCTTATTTGACCGGCGTCGGAGCGGCTGCCGCTGATGGGATTTATATGTTGATTGTTTATGCGGGGGTCGTTAGGTTCCTTGATGCGCCCATCGTCCAAACTTTTCTGTGGCTGTTCGGGGCATTTGTTTTGCTTTATAGCGGCATCGAAAGTCTGATAAACATCAGGGACCTTGAAATTGGGAGTAACCGCAAAAAGGAACCTTTGTTTAAATCGTTCATGTCCGGCTTTTTTATGTCGTTGTCGAACCCTTTGACAATATTGTTCTGGCTGGGGATATACGGGTCGGTATTGGCAAAAACAGCCTCGACTTCCGGGCGAGGTGAACTTGTTCTTTACAGTTTGGCTATTTTCAGCGGTCTGCTCATTTGGGATATTACGATGGCTGCCATGGCAACAGGGGCAAAACGTTTCCTTACGTCAACACTTCTCACCGCGATTTCAGTTTTATCCGGCTTGTCGCTCATCGGCTTTGGCGTGTATTTCGGCTGGCAGGGGGTTATGGCACTGGCTGCTTTTTGATAGCAATAAAAGTAAACGCTGTCCCCAACTGTATCGCTTGGGACAGCGTTTGGCCGTTATATCGGTCTGCTTTCCCGATATAAAAGGGTTGGGGTTACCTATTTCTCCCGGTTGTGCCTGGTGATTGATTGGTGTTTCCCTGGCCGTTAACGGTTGAATTTTTCCCTTTTGGCTGGTTCCTGTCTGTTCCTATATATTCGCCCTGATGCTTTTCCTGTATTTCGTGGAATTTTTGCTTATCCTGGTTTGGCATGCTATCGACCTCCTGCTATTAGTGTGCGGCAGTGATGAAGACTTATTCTGGAACCGTGGGCATTGGCCATTTTTGCAGAAATCCAGCGGAATGGTTGGTTCGGCTGTATCCTGTTTGCATAATAACCGGGCCTTTACTTGAAACTATAGTAAAGAAATGCCGCGCCGCCTGGCTGCGGATGAACAGGAAAGGGGCATATTTATGTTAACTTCATCCCAATTGGAGGAACTCCGGGCGAGGCTTCTCGAGGAAAAGGCCACGGTGGAGGGCCAGCTTGAGCAAAATGATGAATACGGTCTGCAACGCGGGCATGCCCATGAGTCAATGGGTGAGCTGTCGAGTATAGACAATCATCCTGCCGATGAGGCAACCGAACTTTATGAACGCGAAAAAGACATGGCGCTGAATGAACATTCAAACAATCAGCTTGATGCGATAAACAGAGCTTTGGAAGCAATGGAGCATGGGAATTATGGCAAGTGCCAGGTATGTGGTAAGGACATTCCTTATAAAAGGCTCGAGGCGCTCCCGAATACAACGTATTGCAAGGAGCACAGCCCGGACCAGGTAACCTCGCATTCCCGTCCTGTCGAGGAGGGCGTCCTGATGCCTCCGTTCGGAAAGTTTGATAAGGATGATAAGGACGAAAGTGTTTCCTATGATGCGGAGGATTCTTGGCAGGAGGTGGCTTCCTTCGGCACATCCGAAACACCGTCGGATTTCGCATTTACTGATGAAAAGGACCATTACAATGATGACTATATTGAGAGTGAAGACCCGGTAGGTTATGTAGAGGATTATGAAAATTTCGCCGCTGTAGACATGTACGGCAATAATGTAACAGTCTATCCGAATGGCCAGCACCGGAAGTATGAACAGGAGCTGGACGAAGCAGGAACGATGACCGCTTTTGGCGACCTGCCGGCGTTTGAACACGATCCATATGTCGATGATGATCCGGCCGATGGGCTGCAGGACCGTCATCCAGGCGGAAAAGAGTAAGAGCGGGCAGGCTTGCCCGTTTTTTATTTTGAAAAAATTACAACATGATAACCAGTTGTAAAGTTTCTATGGTTCTTTGTATTTTTTGATCTGGATTATTCTGGTATTATAGTGTAAACCGATGGGGGAGGGGTTACATGCAGAAGATTCTTATACTCATTTGTATTTTGCTCCTACTTATAGGCTGTTCAGATCACAGCAAAGGGAATGAACAGGTCGAAAAAGGTGTTGCGGGGAATCAAAACGAGAAGATTGCTGAAGGGGAGCTTGAAAAGAAACCAGAAGAGCTTCGTGATCTGAGTTATCAGGAAATAAGTAATCTTGCTTTTGAGATGATGGACCTTGCGACGAAAATTCAGGATCAGGAAATAGATGTTGACTCAGTCGAAGCGAAGAAGGCTATGTCGGAACTTTACCCGAAAGTTAAGGTGAATTTTGAAATGGCTCGCGACAAGGTGATTCCCAAGCTCGATAAAAGTACTCCTAAAAATTCTTACTATATCCAGTTGGTGAATGAATTTTTGGGGCTGGCCAATAACATGAAGCGAGCGATTGAGCACGGAGATTTTACATGGGGTCAAGTGAGAGGGCAAATGGGGGAGCTTCAAACAATCATGGACGGATATAATAAAGCACCTTGAAATTCCTGCAATTTTGCTGGTTCAAATACGATTAAAAGCATTCTTCGATAATGCCCAGCCTACAGAAAAAGCATCCCCCGTTACTGAACTGCACTTCCAATTGTGAGCGGTGTCTACAATAGGGGTGCCGTTCATTACAAGGGGATGCTTATTGCTTTTACCGCGGTAAATCCTCATTCGTTCCGTCCGGATGCTCGATTTTTCCGCCTATTTCGCCTTCCATATAGGCATCGCTTACTTGTTCATGTGTTTCTGCCAGGCCGCTTGAAATCTGATCGTTTCCTTTATAATCAGAGGAGTCATAAGTTCGGCCGGCAATTGAATTTTCGTGCTTCTTCATCTTCATCATCCTTTCCCGCTTATTTTTTGCAATGTAAAGTGTTTTATCCGGTGCTATTAGGAAAAAGTAAGAAAAAAGGAGGCGGACGTATTGAAGGAAAACGAAAATTTGCCATCGAGAAAAGGGCTGGACGAAGCATTCCACTTACTTCAGGACCAAATTACCCGGATTACAGTCGAGGAAGAAGTTGAAATGGTGAAAAGCGAAACTGTAATGAAGAAAGAAGAGTAGAATTCTTGCTGGCATTAGATACTTCGGACAATCCCCTGAGGAAAAGCCATAGACCTGTCCGAAGATGCCCCGGGTTCGGACAACATCCACGCGAAAAGCCAATTACCTGTCCGAAGATAAAAAAACGCCGCCCCAAAGCAGTTAGCCTTGAGCGGCGTTTTCTTTTATTGGATCGGCATCCAGGAGATTTTCCAGATTCCTTCATGGTTTCTGACAATCCTGAATCCTAAGCCTTCACTTTCAGAGATGGTCACGACAGCTTCATCATTACCAATTAACGAGATTTTAAGGGATTGGTTACCTTTGACTTTTTCCAGCAATTCGTTTCTGCCAGCCATGTTATCCGGTTTCTTTGAATCCTTGATCAACTCATCAGCACTTGTGAAAACTTTTTCGACATCCGGATTGTCATTATAAAGGTAGTATTGAGTCCGGAAATCTTTTATTTCTTCCGAATAAAAATGGAGCAGGAATACCGAGAATGGATCTAGTGTTTCGAGATACTGATTGTTGTGGGTCCTGGCAAAGTCTTTGTAAGCCTGCATCAGCGGTTCGCTAAGAGCAAGGGTTCCTTTCCCGTCGAGAGTGACCTGTTTTTCCTCATAGGTAATTTTCGGTTCTACGGGCCCAATCGACTTCCCAAATTTAATTATATCTGGAAGTTCAGTATCCGCACTGGTGTAAGCCGTATAACCTGTTATCTCAATTTGCACCCCGTCTTCCCTAGAGCCCGGCGCGAGGCCAAAGACTTCAGCAACCAGCTTTTGGTCTTCCTTATTAAAAGTCAGCTCATCGAGGCGGCTCTTTTCAGTCGGAAGGTAGGCAACGGCTTCCTTGTCTGGAAGAAAGAAAATTTGGTTTGCTTTCTCCCCCATTTCAGGGCCGTTGTAGACAAGTGTTCCGGTCAGGGATGTTTTACCTTTGAAAGATGCAGCAATCCACTTATCCTCGCTTCCGTTCTCCGCTTGAACGGGCCCTTTTTCAACCATTTCCCATCCCTTTACGTAAGCCCCTTTTTCAAAGCCTTCATAAAATGACAAGTTGCTTTGGAAACCCGGATTCCCTGTCCCGCTTTCCAATAAACCCAGCTTTGTTCCGGCAAGCCCTCCAGCTGCAAGTAAAAAAGCCGCGGCGGCAATGGCAGTCAACGCTTTTGGAAAAAAATCAATCCGCTGTTTCCGTGATCCCTTCTCTTTAAGTTCCTTGATACGGTTTCGGATTTGCTGCTTTTCCTGATCAGATAAAATGGCTTCCTCCGGCAGACTGCCGAGCAGGGTGTTTCTTAGCTCCTCATTAAATTGATTCACATTGGCCACCTCTTTCGATTGGGATGTAAGCATTTCTTACCTTTTCTTTTGCCCGCAAAAGCCGGGTTTTGACTGTCGCCAGCGGAATGCCGAGTGCCGTACTGATTTCCGATACGGACAGGTCCTGGTAGTAATGAAGCAGGATGACTTCTCGGTATTTAAGGGGAAGCGCCCAGACTGCTTGCAAAAGCTGCTGATTGACGGCATTGGCCAAAGCGGCTTCTTCGGGAGTTTTTTTCGTGTCCTTCATAAAGTGGAATATTTTCTCGGCTACCGCAGTATGGCGGTAATGCCAGCTTTTCAAGTAATCCTTCGAGCGATTGATGGCAATGGCATAAACCCATGTTTTATAGGAGGACCGGCCCTCGAAATCTTCAAGTTTCATGTAGACGGACACGAAAACTTCCTGTGTGAGATCCCCTGCTATACCCCAATCCTTTACATATGAATAAATCAGGCGCTTAACTTGGCCCCCGTAGGATTCCATGATTTCTTCAAGCTTCGCCTCGTTGCTGTTTGCCAATTTAATTCTTCTTTCAGCTGAATCAGCCAGCATTTCTTCACCCCTTAAGTGCTTCTGTTTCCCTTTTGACGAAAGCCGGCTGGGAAAGGCTTCAATTTTGCAAAAAAACAAAATGGATCATTTACAATGGGCTTCCTCAACATCGTAGCCAAAAAAGGAATTCAATGGAAGCAGAAAATGAATCTTTGATAATATAGTCTTGAATGAGTAGAATTGGCTGGAAAAACATTTGGTTGTTTTATAAGGGGGAAACGCGATGGATGTGCGGCTATCAGAGTACAATGAGGAATGGGCAGCCATGTTCCAGGAGGAGGCCCATTTTCTCAAAAAGGTTTTCGGTAATTTGATTATTACGATTGAACATTTTGGCAGTACTTCCGTAAAAGGGATGAAAGCAAAACCTGTCATCGACATGATGGCGATTGTGAAGGAGATTGGCCAGGTTGACCATTTTAACGAGGAAATGATCTCGTTCGGATACGATGCCGCGGGAGAATGGGGAATCCAGGGCAGGCGCCTCTTCCGTAAGGGTGGGAATTACCGGACGCATCACATCCATTTTTACGAGCAAGGGAATCCTCAAATAGCCAGACATCTGATTTTCCGTGACTACCTTAGGGTGCAATCGGAAGAAGCGGAGAGATACAGCAACTTCAAGGATGAGCTCGCCGGGCGATACCTGACAACAAGCGAATACAGCCCCGCAAAAAAGGATTTTGTCAGCGAAATGGAACAGAGGGCATTGAAATGGCACAAAGATAATGCGGGGAAATGAATGGGGAAACTGGTTTACAAAATTTTTTCAGATGAACAAAATTTTTAACAATCCATCGATTTATTAAAATTTGAAAAAAGATAAGTGGAAAAATATTCTTGGCGACGAATAAAAAACTGGGGTGATGGGCCGGAAATCTGCCCGTACACACCAGTTTTTTGAATTTTTTGATGTAATTTCCCAACTTAGAAAGAGTTTAAATTCTCATGGTTCGTAGACATATTAAAGTTCTTAGAAGGCTCAGCACCTCCAGTTCCATGGCAGCTTTTATACATGTCGAAGAGCTGCTGTTCATTCATGTCGGGATGCATTTTTTGCATAAAAGGCTTCATTTTACCAAAATTAATCAAGTCTTTTCCTGACAATGGGCCATCCGCGAATACCCCCGCAGCCCCAATCCCTAAAAATAATGCTGTGCCAAGAACGGTTACACCAATTTTATTCATATTCTTCCTCCTCAGTTTATAACAGGTTCCAATCTATAATGAAGCAGTTGAACGGTCCTTCTGCTTCACTCATCAAGAATAGACCATAGGTATGCAATTTCTGTGCAGAAGGAGTGAATAATTGATGGACTTTCCCAATTTTCATTTCATTTTTTCTTTTAAGAGGGCTGCTGAATTTCCCAATAGAATCCGGACTGAATTTCATTGCGTTTATCAGAAAATTTAAAATATACTTAGAGCACGCAGCCAGGGTGCTGCTGATTTTATACTCGAGAGGAGATAGCAAATGAAGAAAAGAACCAAATTTGGATCAGCGTTAATGAGCGTCGCATTGGGGGTTTCTGTTTTTGCATCAGCGGCATTCGGCCAGGCGCCGGAGCAGGCATCGAAGGATTCCTACCGGGTATTAATCCAGGGACCAAGCGCCGAAAAGTCAAAGGCAAAGGGGAATTATGGTACCCGTTGGGACTTTGGCACAAAAGGCTTTACTACTACAGTCAATGAAAGTCAGTATAAAGCATTGCAGAAAAACAAAAATTTGAAGGTAGAACTAGTTGATGAAGTCCAGCTTGACAGCAGGGCTGCAGCAAAGCCAGGACCATCGACGCAGGCAGTTCCGTCCCAACAGGTTCCTTGGGGCATCAAAGCTATTTATAATGATTCAACGATTACTAAAACGTCCGGAGGGGATGGCATCAAAGTTGCAGTCCTCGACACAGGTGCATATACGAGCCACATTGACCTTAGGGACAATGTCGAGCAATGCAAGGACTTCACACAGCGAACTTCTTCACTTGTGAACGGCGTGTGTAACGATAAAAACGGCCACGGCACCCATGTTGCCGGGACGGTTCTTGCGAATGGCGGATCTGATGGACTTGGAATTTACGGAGTAGCTCCCCAGGCAGAATTATGGGCTTATAAAGTTCTGAATGACCGAGGTTCGGGTTATTCCGATGACATCGCGGCGGCGATTCGCCATGCCGCAGATGAAGCAAGCCGTTTGGGTGTTAAAACAGTCATTTCTATGTCTTTGGGTTCAAGTTCAAAAGATTCATTGATTGCAAGTGCTGTAGACTATGCGTATGGAAAGGGAACGCTAGTAGTTGCCGCAGCAGGCAATAGCGGCCCAAGCTCAAATACAATCGGATATCCGGGCGCTTTAGTCAATGCGGTTGCTGTCGCATCCCTTGATAATACGATTGTCAATGGCACATATAAGGTATCGGATTTCTCTTCCAGAGGGAATCCTGCAACTGCAGGGGACTATGTCATCCAGGAACGTGACATTGAAGTGTCTGCTCCGGGAGGTTCAATTTACTCTACTTCCTCGAGCGGCGGCTACACGACTATGAGCGGAACATCCATGGCGACTCCGCACGTCGCGGGTCTTGCGGCGAAGATCTGGTCTTCCAATAAATCGCTCAGCAATGTACAGCTGCGCTCGGACCTTCAGAACCGTGCTAAATTGTATGACATTAAAGGCGGAACGGGTGCGGGCACAGGCGATGACTATGCATCTGGATTCGGTTTCCCAAGGGTAAAATAATCAAGTAGTTCCCAGGCCATCCGGTTATTTGAACCGGGTGGTTTTGGGCGTTTCTTCCCATTTTTCGGCAAAAGTCGAATAATTTTGAATAAAGTTGTTCTTTTTTTTATAATAAATGATAGAGTATAGAAAACGGTTGGTGACGCTGTATGGAGTTTGGGCCCTTAATAAAATATTATAGGACGCAAAGGGGGATGACACAGAAGGAGCTAGCGGAAGGGATATGCTCAATCCCGCATTTAAGCAAGATTGAACATAACTCGAAAGAAGGAAACAAAGAAACGATTGCCCTGCTGCTCGAGAGGCTCGGAGTCAAAATTGAAGATGTGGCAGGTAAAGATAAGGAGATAAAATCCCTTCTCGATGACTTTGATGACAAAATGACTTTCCAAATCAAAGTTGAAGCCGACCGCATTTTCGAAAGACTTAAGGAGCTGGGAGGTTTGATCCCTTTCACATCCCATATTTATACATATGAATTGTATAAATACAGATACATGCTCTTTAAAGGGGAGGACCCAGCTGCCGAAGTACAGCAGGAACTGCTGAGAAAGCATCTTAAAAATTTCTCGCGGCAAGAAAGGAATTTATTCGATTACTTTACGAGTATCCATCTAATGAGGCAGGCGAGATATCATCAAGCCGATTTGATCCTTGAAAAGCTTGACGCGGAATATGCCGTCGGGATCAATAATGGGGAGTTCCTTTATCATCGTGCATTTGCTAAGAGTCATATGCTCCAGCCTGGTCATGTTATTCATTTTGGCAAAAAAGCACTCCAGCATTTCATGGAGCAGCATAATTTCAAAAGAATCCTCCATACCCTTATGCTGCTTGGCATCAATTATACCCATTCTAAGATTTATGAAGAGGCTTCCTCATGCTTTGAACATTTGATCAGAAATGCGGAGCTGCTGAATGAAACAGCGCTGCTTCCGCAAATCTATCATAATATGGGATTCCTTCAAAGAAAGATGAATATGCCCGACGAGGCTGTACATTTTTTTGAAAAAAGTTTAGTTATGCAAAAATTTAAAGACATAAATTACCTGGTAACCTTATATGCTATCGGTGAGACAAAGCATTCAGAAGGAGACAGGAAAGCTGCGAAGAAATGCTTTGAAGAAGTGTTTGGACTCGCGGAACAACTTGACAGCAGAAAATACCTCCTCCTGAGCACTTTTTACCTGATGCTTGAAGAGGGTGATCCAAAATCCTATGAACATTTGGAAACAAAGGTCATTCCGCTTCTTGAAGAAGGGAAGGAGCACAGGGACGATTTGGCTCATTTTTACAAACTTTTAGCAAATCACTTCATAAAAGTGGAAATGTTTGAAAAGGCAGTCTATTATTTAGATAAGATCAGTTAAAGGAGGAAAAATTATGAAAAAAGCAATTGTCGTACTTTGCACTGTCTTTACTCTTGGTCTGTTTGCAGCAGGAGCGGCGCCGTCCCAGGCCTCCGCACATCCGATCCACCCGCCGTTATCTACACTTTCGTCTCACCCGATTCACCCGCCTCTATAAGAGGGTAAGCCATCAAGGCAAAAGAAAGGCGCTTCCAGCTATACCGGAAGCGCCTTTTACTATTTTTCAAACCCACCTAGAAATGAAATGCCTCAGTCATCATCCCCAAACATGTATTTTTTTGTTTTGGCGGAAATGTTGAGGATAAGTGTCAGGGACAGCAGTGTGCCGAGCAGGGAGCTTCCGCCGTAGCTTAAGAGTGGCAGAGGGATTCCTGTTATCGGCATGAGGCCGATGACCATGCCGATGTTTTCAAAGATATGGAAGGTAAGCATAGAAATGACGCCCGTGGCGATCAGGCTTTCGTATTGTCCCTTGTTGCGCAGCGCAATGACGATGATCCGATAGATCAGGATAAAGTAGAGCGAGATAACAACGCTGGCCCCGAAAAAGCCGAATTCTTCCCCTATGATAGTAAAAATAAAGTCTGAGTGGGCTTCAGGGACGATTACTTGCGCTCCGTTGAAGCCTTTTCCATACATGGTGCCGGAACCGATTGCCAAAATTGAATTTGCAAGCTGATAGGAAATGCCATCCCTGTATTTAAACGGATCAATCCAGGCATCAATCCGGTTCAGCTGATATTTATCAAGAACGAGAAGCAACAACTCCGGCGCCTCAATATAGATAAAGACGAGGCCTCCAAGCAATACTGTCGCGATTAATCCCATTAACGCGATAATTCGCCAATTGATGCCTGAAACAAAAATCATCCCGATTATGATAGCAGAGACAGCCATCGCGGTGCCCGCATCAGGCTGCAGCAAAATAAAGGCGAGTGGCAAGGCTGCGGCAAGGCCA
This sequence comes from Bacillus sp. B-jedd, assembly GCF_000821085.1. Lineage (GTDB taxonomy): Bacteria > Bacillota > Bacilli > Bacillales > Cytobacillaceae > Bacillus_D. The sequence goes on along the minus strand of NZ_CCXR01000001.1, from coordinate 3,127,559 downwards.
ATTTTACATAGCAATAGGATATCGGTCCCGGTTGTCCTGCGAAAATGCACGTCATTGTGGTTTACGATGATTCGGCCAATGAATAAAATCAGAAACACTTTCATAAATTCGGAAGGCTGCAGCGAACCAAAGCCGGGAATCTGGAACCACGCCTTAGCCCCCTTAATTTCCTTCGCAAACGGTTCAGGTGCCAGGAAAAGGGCAACCAAAACCAATACGCCGAAAATGTAGGCAAATGGTGAAATCCTTTTAATCTGTTCAAAATCAAAAAAGTAAACAATAGAAGAAAGACTTAACCCAGCGACAAACCAAACTGCCTGCTTCAAGGCGAAGTTATCTGGGTATGGCAAGTATTTTTGTGAACTGTATACAGAGATGCAGCTGATGATCATAAAAAGGAATATGATAAACAACAAAGTTGAATCATAATAGTTTTTTTGGAATTTATCCATTATTCTTATCTCCGCTTTCGATGTTGGTGAAAATAGGGAAATAGAGAATCTTTCCAAATCTTTCACTCTCACTTTCTAGTGTAACCTATTTTAATGAGCCCGGCAGGCTTTCCTGATGAAAAAAGCAAAATTTTTCCGTTAAGATTGACAATAAATAGGAAAAGGCATACAATTCGATGTAACGGGTTACATTATAGGGAACAAATTTTTAAGATACATAGTGTTTCTAAATAATAGACGAGCATAAGCTTTTTTTTGTTTCAATCTGTAACCGGTTTCATTTGGTGGTTTGAGGACTTGCCAGATGATCTTTAAATTGAATTCAATTGCCGCGAGACTTATTCTGACCTGGAAAGGGTAAAGAACTTAGCGGCGTCCCGTTTACGGTTTGAAGCTGCCCTCAGTAAAGGCCAATCAATGAAAGGATAGGATGAACGTATGGCAAAAAAGAAAATTACCGTTATAGGCAGTATTAACATGGACTTGGTTACAAAAACAGAGCAGGTACCCAAAATGGGCGAAACATTATTGGGCGAAGCTTTTTATACGATACCTGGTGGGAAAGGGGCAAACCAGGCCGTCGCTGCTGCGAGGCTTGGCGCGGACGTCACAATGGTCGGCTGTGTGGGGGAAGACGCTTTTGGCCGGGAACTGATAGCCCATCTTGGAAGTGAATCAATTCACACTGGCCAAATAGACAAAGGAGCGGGAACATCAACCGGAATCGCCACCATTACTCTATCAGGTGGGGACAATAGCATTATCGTGGTACCTGGCGCTAATTTTCTGGTCACTCCCGAGTTTGTGGGAAAACAGGAAGAAGTCATCGCGGCCAGCGATATAATCCTGCTTCAACTAGAAATCCCTCTTGAATCAGTCGAAAAGGCTGCAGAATTAGCCAAAAGACACGGAGTGAAAGTATTACTAAACCCGGCGCCTTTCCAACCCCTTCCTGAAGGTTTAATGGAGAATGTGGATATCCTTACTCCTAACGAGCACGAATATAAGCTGCTGCTCCATTCCTCCGGCTGGGCGGAGCACAAGAGGGGAAAATTCATGAAAAAGTGCATTGTTACACAGGGATCAAGGGGAGTACGCATTTATTCCAGGGAACAGGCTGAAATACCCGCCTTCCAAGTCGAGGCAGTTGATACGACTGGTGCTGGGGATACGTTTAATGGAGCCCTTGCCTATGCGCTAAGTGAAGGATTCGATTTGGCGGAAGCCTGCCGCTTCGCAAATGCGGCCGCGGCCCTTTCCGTCACCAAACTCGGAGCCCAGGGCGGTATGCCAACCCGGTTGGATGTAGATCGCTTCTTACATAACGCAAACTTGGAAAAAAGATAATCAACAAATACTGACAGAATTAAACAAAATCAATCCGGGTAACCGGGCGATTTTGTTGCTGTTTTAGTGCTCATTTCTATTGAGAAAAGTGAGGTTGTCGAATGGTGGAAAATAAAGGATGATTAGTTTTTATCCCTTCGCTTGCCTTTTATTTCTATTCATGTTATTCTAATCAAGAATTATTTTTGTTCGGTAACAAGCGACATCGCCTGGATACGTTTGAGCAAGAATAGTAATACAATTGTGTGGTAAACACACTAGGAGGCAACAAAAATGGAAAACGGTAAAGTAAAATGGTTTAATGCAGAAAAAGGTTTCGGATTCATCGAGCGCGAAGGTGGAGACGATGTATTCGTTCACTTCTCAGCTATCCAAGGCGAAGGCTTCAAAACTCTTGAAGAAGGCCAAGAAGTAACTTTCGACGTTGAACAAGGAGCTCGTGGACCACAAGCTGCTAACGTTCGCAAAAACTAATTTTAGGTTTTGCCCATAAAAAACAGGTTCCCTTAGGGGAGCCTGTTTTTATTTTTGCCTTGATAGGGCAGGAGATTATATTTCCTCTTTCTAAAGCCCAAACTAGCCATATAAAATGGCGAGAAGGAGGAATCGGGAAATATGAAAAATCAATGGGAGCAGGATCTCGAGATTTGCCTCGAATACGGAGACCGGCGCAAAGAGTTTGGAGGCGCCGTGATTCCCCCAATCTTTGGCAGCTCCCTGTTTGTTTATGAAACAACGGACAGCCTGTCAGAGGCGGTCATGAACGAGCAGGAGCAATACGTCTATACAAGGGGGACCAATCCTACAATAGAAGTAGCCGAGATGAAGCTCGCCGCACTCGAACGCGGGGAAGTATGCCGCTGCTTTTCCTCCGGCATGGCCGCCATCACAGCAGCTTTGCTAAACTCCGTAAAAAGCGGGGACCACGTTTTGTGTGTCAGCAACCTCTACTTTTCCACTATGGAACTAATAAAGTACCTCGGCAAATTCGGAATTTCCCATACTATTTGTTATGAAACGGATGCGGAAGTTATTGAAAAATACATACAGGCTAATACCGCAGTCATTTTTATGGAAAGCCCCTCTTATATGACATTCAGGCTAACTGATCTGGATACGGTGGCTTCCCTTGCTAAAAAGCGCGGCATCCGGACGATCATTGACAACACCTGGGCAACCCCTCTTTTCCAGAAGCCTCTATTGCATGGAGTTGATATCGTCGTCCATTCATTGTCCAAATATCTCGGCGGCCACAGTGACCTTGTCGGCGGGGCGGTCATTGCCGGGAAAGAAATAATGGGAACGCTTTTTACAAAAGAATTTCTTTTGATGGGCGCGTCTTTTTCGCCATATGAAGCATCTTTGCTCCTCAGGGGACTCAGGACGCTCCCTTACAGAATGCATGGACACCAGGAGAATGCGATAAAAATAGCTGCCTTTCTGGAAGGGCATCCGAACGTTTTACGTGTTCTGTATCCTGGGCATCCTACGCATCCGGACTTTTCTCTTGGCAAAAGCAATCTTACAGGCTATACAGGGGTGATGGCGTTTACGGTGGATGGCGGGTATGAAGGAGTAAAGAGGGTACTGGACAGGCTGGAATATATCAAAATCGGTGTTTCCTGGGGCTCTTTTGAAAGTCTGGCCTTAACCCCAAATACAGGCAGTAATGAACGGCAGCTACTGTCCGAACAAATTGATCCGGGGACGATCCGCCTGGCGGTCGGTCTTGGAGATAGCGGACGGATCATTAGTGATTTGGAGCAGGCGCTCAGGTGATTGTCCCGATTGAAAAAGTGATTTTCAGTTGGACGAATAACCATTTTCCTTCCTCCCGAATACGTTAAAGTGATGTTTTTGAAAATGGAGGGAATTGGGATGAATGAAGAGAGAAGGACACTTGCCTGGCATGAGACGCTCGAGATGCATGAGTTGACTGCTTTTCAGTCTGTAGGATTAATGAAAACGAAAATGGGCCTGAAACGAGTTACCGACACTCAGTTGAGGGAAATTTATCAGGGAACGGTCCGTGACCTTGAAGAGAATTTAACGGAGCTGCTCCAATTTTATCCTTCAGCTCCTGGGCAGGTAGGCCGGGATGATGAGGAGGATTTAAGGGAAGATAACGGTTTTTATGCGGGAGACTTGCTAGCGATGTCAAAAACACTTGTCCGGAACTACGGGATTGCTGTAACGGAAACTGCCACGCCTCAGCTAAGGAGGACGTTTACAAACCATCTTACGAAGGCAGTCCGGGGCCATGAACGGATTTACAATTATATGTACAGCAAAGGATTATATCCATCCTATGACCTGGGAAAACTATTGCAGAATGATATCACGCTGGCGCGCAGGGCAATCAGCATGCGTGAAGAGTAAATATTAACTTTAATAAACGAGTAATTTAAGCCTGGCGGAAATGAATGCCGGGCTTTTTGGCTATGTAATCCGAAATTCCCATTTTTCCGATGTAAGGTAAGTCTTTGTTATCAATTTTTGCTTATAGAAGCCGTATTATTAGACTTCCCGAAATATTCCTTATATTTTGTAGATGTTTGTCGAACAGGCAAGCACTTGAATACAAAACAATAGATCGGGAGGAGATAATTTTGGTAAAAAAGAAGAAAGGGTTGATTTTGCGCACTCTTTCGAAAGGGATTGTGGCTTCGGTGATTCTCACAGGTTCCATGCTGACAACGGGAAGCTTTATTCCATTAGGGAAACCCGAAGTTGCTGAAGCGGCTGGGCCAGTCTATACTGTGACGGCCTCGAACCTGAATGTTCGTACCGGGCCGGGGACTAATTTTGCAAGAATCGGAGGTTTGCCAAGGGGAAGTTCGGTTCAGGTAATTCAGATCCAGAGCAATGGCTGGTACAAAATTTCCTATAAAGGGAAAACAGCCTATGTTTCGGGGCAATATGTTACGTCATCATCCACGGCATCCACTACATACAGAGTAACAGCCTCAGCGCTGAATGTGCGTACCGGACCAGGTACAAAGCATAAAAAAATCGGCCAGTTGAAAAACGGTGCAATAGTTAAGGTCATAAAAAAGGAAAGCAATGGATGGTACAGAATCAATTACAATGGCAAAACCGGTTTTGTTAGCGGCCAATATATAACAACATCAACTGCGGCGAAACTATTGAATGTGCCGCTTATCGCCCAACGGCCTGAGCTGCCGAGCGGCTGTGAAGTCACTTCACTGGCAATGGCACTGAATTATTATGGGGTAAAGGTCAGCAAGGGCACGCTGGCAAGGAAAATGCCTTATGATTCTACGAAACTGGTGAGAAATGCGAATGGTTCTATCCGCATTTGGGGCGACCCGAATGTCGGCTTTGTAGGAACTCCCTTTGATAATGGATATACAATTAATCCAGGTCCGTTGAAGAGACTCCTTGACCAGTATCGTCCTGGAGGAGTGAATTTGACTGGAAAGAATTTTTCAGAGGTTGAGGCGTATGTGAAAAAAGGCGCACCGGTCCTCGTCTGGTTTACGATCAATTATGAGATGCCAGGAGCAAGGAGTTGGAAGACTTCATCCGGCAAAACGATTTCCGCTCCAAAACCTCTTCATTGCATTGTTGTAACGGGAGTGGATGATAAATATGTTTACTTTAACGATAGTGAAGCGGTCGGGAAAAATATTAAGGTGTCAAAGTCAAAATTTATCAGTATTTACAATGCGATGGGCAAACGTGCGCTTGTCGTAAAATAACTATTTTGCAGCGGCTCCCTAGTGTAGGGAGCTGCTTTTGTTAAGCACGGAAAAATGAAGCTCAAGCTAAAAAGAAAAACCTAACCTCGTAGTGTTTTAGTTTCGAACTATTAAGGGTAGGGGAAGGAAGAGGCTTTTTCAGAAAAGTTATTTCAAGTGGGAAAGGGTGGGTGTATTGCCTGAGAAGATTCAATTGAAAATCAACGGGGTTACTGCCGAAGCCGAGGGCAGCCAAACCGTCCTGCAGTATTTGGCGGATAGTTCAATCGAAGTCCCCCATGTCTGCTATCATCCGAGCCTTGGTCCGATTGAGACATGTGACACGTGTATTGTCGAGGTAAACGGCGAATTAGTCCGTTCCTGTTCGACCCCGCTGCAAAATGGTGATGTCATCAATACTGTTACGCCAGATGTGAAAAAAGCGCAGACGATGGCAATGGACAAAATTCTTTATAACCATGAACTGTATTGTACAGTCTGCGATTATAACAACGGAACTTGCGAAATCCATAACACCGTTAAGCAGATGAAAATCAATCATCAAAGCATTCCGTTTGATCAGAAACCATATGAAATTGATGATTCTAACCCGTTTTATCGGTATGATCCCGACCAGTGTATCTTATGCGGGCGCTGTGTGGAAGCTTGCCAGGATGTCCAGGTCACAGAGACGCTAAGGATTGATTGGGACCGTGATCGCCCCCGTGTCATTTGGGATAATGATGTGCCAATTAACGAATCCTCCTGCGTGTCGTGCGGCCACTGCTCAACTGTCTGCCCATGCAATGCAATGATGGAAAAAGGCATGGAAGGGGAAGCCGGATTCCTGACTGGTATAGCAAAACAGACACTCAGACCGATGATTGAGATGACAAAGGGAATTGAAACCGGCTATGGTTCTATTCTTGCGATTTCCGATATGGAATCGGCCATGCGCAAAGAGCGGATCAAGAAAACGAAAACAGTCTGTACGTTCTGCGGGGTAGGCTGCAGCTTTGATGTGTGGACGAAGGATAGGGAGATTCTTAAAATCGAGCCCCAGGTTGAAGCGCCGGCGAATGGTATTTCCACCTGTGTTAAAGGAAAGTTCGGCTGGGACTTTGTCAATAGCGAAGAGAGATTGACAAAGCCTCTGATCAGGGAAGGTGATTCCTTCCGTGAAGCAAGCTGGGATGAAGCTCTCACGCTTGTCGCCAAAAAATTCGCTGAAATCAGGAACAACCATGGTCCTGAAACATTGGGTTTCATCACATCCTCGAAGTGTACTAATGAGGAATCCTATTTAATGCAGAAACTGGCGCGTCAGGTGATCGGCACGAATAACGTAGACAATTGCTCCCGGTATTGTCAGACGCCGGCGACGGTTGGCCTCTTCAGGACAGTCGGCTATGGCGGCGATGCCGGGTCGATAACCGATATCGGCTCATCCGACCTCGTTTTGATTATTGGCTCCAATACGTCGGAGGCGCATCCGGTCTTGTCCACGAGAATAAAGCGTGCCCACAAGCTGAGGGGGCAAAAACTGATTGTCGCGGATTTAAGGAAGGATGAAATGGCTGAGAGGTCCGACCTGTTTATCAGGCCTAATGCAGGATCTGACTTGGTATGGCTGTCCGCAGTCACGAAATACATTATTGATATGGGCTGGGCTGATGAAGAGTTCCTGAACAGCCGTGTTATCAATGTGAAAGAATACATCGCAAGCCTGAAGCCATTCACGCTTGGTTATGCCGAAGAAGCAACAGGCATTTCGAAAGAAAACTTGATTCAAGTTGCTGAAATGATCAGCTCGGCGAAAAGTGTTTGCGCCCTTTGGGCTATGGGGGTTACCCAGCATATCGGCGGCAGTGATACAAGTACGGCTATCTCAAATCTGTTGCTTGTTACAGGCAATTACGGACGCCCTGGTACTGGAGCGTATCCGCTCCGCGGCCACAACAATGTCCAGGGAGCGGGCGATATGGGAAGCGCCCCGAATTACCTGCCTGGCTATCAGCATATTGAAGATGAGGAGTCCCGTGCGAAGTTTGAGCGCGCGTGGGGCGTGAAACTGCCTCCGGAACCAGGAGTCAACAACCATGACATGATTGAGGCGATCCATCATGGCGGACTTCGTTCCCTGTACATCAAAGGGGAAGAAATGGGCCTTGTCGATTCGAATATCAATCATGTACATGCTGCTTTTGAAGAACTTAAATTCTTTGTCGTCCAAGATATTTTCTTTTCAAGGACGGCACAGTTTGCCGATGTTGTATTGCCGGCCGCCCCGAGTTTTGAAAAGGAAGGGACGTTCACCAATACGGAACGCCGCATTCAGCGCCTATATCAAGTATTCGAGCCGCTTGGCGAGTCAAAGCCTGATTGGGAAATCATTCAGGAAATCGCCAACCGCCTCGGAGCAGGCTGGAATTACAGCCATCCATCAGAAATCATGGAAGAAGTGGCGATGCTGACGCCAATCTATTCAGGCGTAACGTATGAAAGGCTTGAAGGCTATAAGAGCTTGCAGTGGCCGGTCGCGCCGGATGGTACGGACTCTCCGCTATTATATGAAGACCGTTTCCCTTTCCCGGACGGCAAGGCTAGATTATATCCAGTCAACTGGTCCGTACCAACGGAGTTTGGAGAGGAATACGACATTCAGGTCAACAACGGCCGTTTGCTTGAGCATTTCCATGAAGGGAACCTGACGTATAAATCGAAAGGAATTTCCTCGAAGACGCCGAGTGTGTTCCTTGAGGTTTCGCCCGAACTTGCAAAAGAACGCGGAATCAAGGACGGAACCCTCGTTCGGCTCAGTTCGCCATACGGCAATGTGAAAGTCCGCTGTGTCGTGACCGACCGTGTCCAAGGGAAGGAAGTTTATTTGCCAATGAATGACTCAGGTGAAGCGGCGATCAACTTACTGACAAGCAGTTACGCTGATAAAGACACAGACACGCCTGCCTACAAGGAAACAAAGGCGAAACTTGAAATCCTTCAATATGATGGTGTCAACCCGCTGCCGTCCATTAACCATCGATACGGCAACCCACAGCCGCAAATCGGCGTCCAGGTACAGAAGAAATGGGCACGCAAGGATTATAATTTCCCGGGTGACGCTGTAAGAAAGGGGCAAAAGCAGCATGGCTAAGGCAATTAAGCAAATTAAAAGGATTGAATTGACTGAAGAGCAAAAACGGCGCCAAGACCTTGATGAGGTCGAGGAGGCGTTGCTTAAAAACAAAGATGCCATTTTAGAAACTCTTGATGTGCTCGGCCATATGAAGGAGCGGGGGGTTCTCAGCCTCGCCTCGGCCCTCTTCGGGCAGGGCGACCATGTGTTGAATGTGCTCGTCAAAGCCGCGGATAAGCCAGAAGCAACGAATACGATAAAAAACATGCTCTTGATGGTCGGGGTGCTGGGCACATTGAATGTCCGGCAGCTTGAACCGCTCCTCCTCAAATTGAATTCCGGGATTGCTAGGGTGGCGGAATACCGTGATAATCAGGAGGAAATCGGCTACTTTGACATTTTCCGTTCCTTGAAAGATCCAGAAGTCAACAATGCAATCGGCCTTCTTTTTGAATTTCTGAAAGGAATGGGCGAGGATACGCAACATCTTGAGAGGAATACCCAATTGCCCGAGGACCAGGCGCTTCACAAAGTCCCGCACCATAGTGGCTGAGCCCCCTGACTAATCATTCAGAGAGAGGAGTCGGCGATCATGGAACCAGTAGAAGTAAAAAGAGAAATCATCCGTTTCGCTGAAGACGGGCCGGTGATTCTTGAAGATACAATTGTCACAGAATATACGGCTACCATTAAAGTTGATGGCGAAGAATTCGTCACCATGGTCTGCAGTCCGAGCTATATTGAGGAAATGGCCGTCGGCTACCTAGCGTCTGAGGGAATCATCCGTAAATTTGAGGATATAGAGGATATCTGGATTCAGGAAAATGAGGGATTCATCCATGTCAAAACCCGAAAACACAACCCATTTTCCCGCACCCTACAAGGAAAGCGGTATCTTACCTCGTGCTGTGGGGCCAGCAGGCAAGGCTTTGTTTTTGCCAATGACGCCCTGACGGCGAAGAATGTACATGACACCCATGTCACCATCTCAGTAAGCGACTGCTTCCGGCTGATGAAGGAAATGCAGGATTCCGCCGAAGTATTCCATAATACCGGTGGCGTCCACAATGCAGCTCTTTGCTGTGTGGACGGGACGGTCCTGAGCAGAATGGACATCGGCCGGCATAATGCCCTCGATAAAATCTATGGTCACTGCCTGATGAACGATATTCCCATCAATGACAAAGTCATCGTCTTCAGCGGTAGGATATCCTCTGAAATCCTCCTGAAAGTAGCCAAAATCGGCTGTCCGGTCGTTTTGTCAAAATCGGCCCCGACGGAACTAGCGCTCAAGCTGGCAGAGGAACTCGGTATTACGGCGATAGGCTTCATCCGAAATGGAACGATGAATGTATATACACATCCAGAAAGGATTATATCTTAAGAAGGCCAGCCATAAGAATAGCCGCATACGAAAAACTAAAATCCCATCCGCTAGTTGGATGGGATTTACTCGATTTCACGATATTGTACGATGTGAAAGGGGGTTCCGTCCTCCATTAGGCTGTCAATGGAAGTCGTTTTTCCCATTGGGACAATCAGGAAGACATCGCCATTCTTCGCTCTTTTACTGCGGCGAATTAGTTTATAAAACAAATCGGCGGCCACTTCCTGGCAGGAAGCATTGATAGTTCCAAATAATATAAGGGAGCCGCTGTATGATGAAGCTTTGTAGATTGAGAATTTCATAGCCCAGTCTCCTTATGTCGTCCATATTCCCCCTCTACAGGAAAAATAAACCGAAGACAGGCTAAGGCACCATGGTGAGCCCCACGTGCAAAATAAAAACACTTAATAATGATTCCGAAATAAAAAGGGCAGGTAGTCCTGCCCTATTGGCTCCTGCCTATTTGCAGCAGCCTTTCTTGTAGCCGCCCATCGGCATACCGGAATATGCGCCGGCAACACCTGTGCCTGGCATCATTGCTGGCTCGTATGCGCCTGCCACAGCAGGTGCAGGTCCCATCATTCCAGGTCCCATCATTCCAGGTCCCATCATGCCGGGCCCCATCATTCCAGGTCCCATCATTCCGGGTCCCATCATTCCAGGAGCCATTCCTGGCCCTGGGGCAAAAGCACCAGCAACTGTTGGTGCGGGAGGTGGTCCAGGTACCGGGCCCAGATCCGTAACGGATGCTTCATTCACGAAAGACTGTGTGTTTGTAAAATGATGAGTATGTTCAATATTAGTATGGTGAACATTGGTAGTATGCGAAGGATGGAGATGCGGCTGGATGACATTTTCAAATGAATGGTTCACACAGCATTGTGTCGGATGGACAATAGTAGGCAATACCTGTGTTGGTCGCGGACAATACATATAAATTCCCCTCTCTCAGTAATATTGTTACATTAATAAGGTATGAGGGGAGCTGAGCTCTTGTACTGAGGCAAGTACCTATTTTTTGAGGCGGTCTATCAATCTTCGTCTTTAATATCAGGATCTTCTGGAATTGGTTCGTTCCTCCATTCTTCAATCATCCTTTTCACCTGTTCAACATGGTCAAAATGGTTGTTGAATTGTTCCCTGTTGATAAGATATTGTTCTCCGTCAAAAACGGCCCGGATTCTCTTCTGGCCAATCAAGACTTTAATATGAGATTCCGGCAAGGAAAGATATTCAGCCGTTTCTTTAATTGTGAGATACATCGTTTTCTTCCTCCATATGTGTAAATGAAATTTTAATCCTTTTTATTGAAATATTACATTCAGTTGGTAAGGTTAAATAAGGTAAGATAAGTACGTCAAAAAAATGTCATAAACTAATTATACATAAAGAAAGGGGCTCCTGACATGGAAATTGGACAAGCCCAAAAAGGTACTGGCATGGAAGCAGGACAGACCAGGAGAATCTGGACGCGCGATTTTATTCTAATCTGCTTTGCCAACTTCTTCATCTTTCTTGGATTTCAAATGACACTGCCGACCATTCCGCTTTTTGTTGAACATCTTGGCGGGAATGATCAGATGATAGGATATGTCGTCGGGGCATTCACGTTTTCGGCGCTGCTTATCCGTCCATATGCGGGACAGGCGCTGGAGTCCCGTGGCAGAAAGTTTGTGTTTTTAATCGGGCTCGCCATTTTCGTTCTGTCCGTAGGTTCGTTTGGTTTTGCTGGCGGAATGGCCTTCTTATTTTTGATGAGATTTGTCCAGGGCCTTGGCTGGGGTTTTTCGACAACAGCATCGGGAACGATTGCAACAGACCTGATACCCGCCGAAAGAAGGGGCGAGGGAATGGGCTATTACGGGCTGTCGGGCAATATCGCTCTCGCTGCCGGCCCGTCACTTGGATTAATTTTGGCAGGCCTGCTGACATTCCAAAACCTTTTCTTGCTTTGCGCCGCGCTTGGATTGGGCTCCCTATTACTGGCGTCCATGATTCGTTACAAAAAGGTGGAGAAATCTCAAAAGACAGTGGCGGTGAAGTGGGACTTTTACGAAAAAACCGCAGTGCAGCCGTCGATCCTTCTCTTTTTTATGACCGTAACATTCGGGGGGATCGCATCATTCCTGCCGTTATATACCGCTCAAAAAGGAATTGTCGGGATTCAGTGGTATTTCCTGATTTACGCTCTGGCACTTATGCTGACAAGAGCATTTGCCGGGCAGCTTTATGACAGAAAAGGCCATAGGGCTGTCTTCATTCCAGGTGCGTTGTTTGTGTTGGCAGCTATGATCCTGCTGGCCTGGCTCCCGAATACAGCCGTTTTATACATTGCGGCAGCTTTATATGGGTTCGGTTTTGGGACAGTTCAGCCAGGACTCCAGGCTTGGGCGCTTGAAAAATCACCCCGAAATAGAAGAGGGATGGCGAACGCGACGTTTTTCTCGTTCTTTGATTTAGGCGTTGGAGCGGGCGCGCTCCTCTTCGGGCAAATCGGCCATATATTTGGCTATGGGAGCATTTATAAGGCGTCGGCAATCTCCATATTTATTTCAATCCTGTATTATCTCGTTCTTTTGCGAAAGGAAGCATTACAGAAACGCCTGCCCGAATAACGTGACTTCCTGCAAAATAGGCAAACCCAATCAAATTCAGGATTGCACGACTTTTTTCGCCCTATACAAAAATCAACGATATATATATAATGAGATAGACATAAAAAATACTCTATTTAAACAGGTGCTGATAGTTTCATATTGTCAGCTTAAAAGGGAAGTTTGGTGAAAATCCAACGCGGTCCCGCCACTGTAAATGCGAGCAACCTATTATAAGCCACTGCCCACTTCGGGCGGGAAGGCGTAGGGAGCGATGACCATTAGCCAGGAGACCTGCCTGTTTTACACGCACCATTTTGCCTACGCGGATAGGAGGGTGTTAAGACAGGCCTTTCTTTCTTGCCTTCTTAACGACAAACCTCCTCCTTAAACAGGAGGATTTTTTTATGCTTAAAAACTTATTAGGGAGAGAAGTAGAAATGGCTAGCAACCGGAACATAAAATTTTTGATGGCATTCATGCTTGTATTCGCTCTTTTTGCCGGCGGGTTCGGGCAAAAAGCGGAGGCAGCTGTTGACAATGCAGCCTCAGTCATGGCTGTTTATGCCGATGGGACTGTACTTGTAAATGAGGCAGTATCGCTTGGAGAAGAAACAAAAACGGCAATGGAAGCACTTATAAAAGCTACGGAAGGGCAAGTGGACTTATCAGATACGGAATGGGGAAAGTCGCTCGATGCAATTAAAGGTTCAGAAATCCTAAACGAACACTTTTGGGCATTTTATGTAAACGGGAAATTCTCATCTAAAGGATCAGAAACTTTTGAACTCCACCCAGGAGATAAAGTTACATTCCATTATGTCGATTGGAATGTAACCACTCCGGATGAGTATGAACCCCCTGTCGAACATGCCAAACCAGTCGTTCAGAAACCCTTAACAAAGGACCAGGTGAAGGAAGCGCTCGATAAAGCAATCACTTATTCTAAAAAAGATGGGGTCAGTGACTGGGAAACTGTAGTCATGAAACAAGCAGGAACAGATATCCCTGCAGATAAGCTGGAAAACCTTAAAAAGATTGTAAAAGATAATAACGGTAGTTTCAAAAAGATAACAGATACTGAACGATATTCAATAGCAATTTTGGCAGCAGGCGGCAATCCCACCAATGTTGAAGGCTATAATCTCATAGAATCAATCTATAACGGAAATGTAACGAGTCAGGGACTTAATGCAGTGGCATATGCGTTGCTTGCTCTTGATGCAGGCGGATTCGAAGTGCCCGCTGATGCTTTGTGGACCCGTGAGAAATTGTTAGGGTACCTTAAGGAAAATCAGAAATCTGATGGCGGATGGAACTGGAATGTAAAAAAGGAAATCAGCGACATGGATACAACCGGAATGGTCCTTACTTCACTTGCTCCTTATATAAATGATAAAACTATTTCTAGCGTAATTGAAAAAGCTTTAAACTATTTAAAGGGTGAGTTCAATGCTGGCAAAATTAATAACAGCTCGACCGCTGCCCAAGTCGTCATAACCCTCTCTGCACTAGGAATAGATGCGAGAAGCAAAGAGTTTACGAATGAAAATGGAAGCTTAATAGAATATTTGCTAAGTTACCAAAATGCGGATGGAGGATTTTATTATCAAGGTGCAGCTTCAGACAGTGATCCATTTTCAACGGAACAAGGCTTGCTTGGCTTGGCAGCTTATCAACTTTTCTTGAATGGGAAAGGTTCACTTTATCAATTGGGCTCTTCTCCAGCACCCGAGACTCCAAAACCGGAGGAACCTGTAAAACAGCCTGCTCCAGTTGAACAGCCGTCACAGCCAGCTCCTGACAAACAGCCGGCAGCTCCAGCTGATAATGCTGAGGCTGAAAATAAAGGGCACCGCCTTCCGGATACTGCGACTGACAGCTATACGTTGATTGTTTTAGGCTTGATTGCTGCTGCCGGCGGAGGAACGATCTATGCAATCAGAAGGAAACAACAGGCTTAACAATTTAATTTGACAGGAGGATAAGCAATGAGGCGGAAAATCATATTTAGGCTGGTGCTTGTGTTTTCATTGCTGGCAGCGTTTGCGCTGACAGGCTGCGGAACAGCTCCTGAAACAAAACAAAATCCGGCAAAAGAGGCGAAGCCCGATATTGCCTTGAACGATAAGAATGGTGCGGATAAAAATACAGATGGCGGGGAGTCTGATGCTGGTAAGGGAGAAGAAGCGCCTGCCCTGGATACTCCGGTTACAAATGAAGCGTCTGAGGATGTAACTGCCAATAAAGAAAAAGCTTCCACTTCAGGAGACAATTCTTCCGTAGCTCCGGATAAGGAAGCGGCTTCCAAAAATTCTTCCGCTAACCAAAGTGCACCTTCATCCGGAAGCGGAACTTTAAACAGCCCATCAAGCGGAGGCACGGGAAAAACAGGGGGAACCGCCGGCTCATCGGCGCCAACAACTTCAAGCGGTACAGGAACGGCGGACACGAAAAATACCAGCCAGCCTGCTCCTAAACCCGCCCCTAAGCCTGCTGCTAAGCCAGCGCCTGCCGCCACAGCAACCATTTCTATTAAAGGGCCTACAGCTGTTGGGTCAATCCTCAGTGCGACTGCCATTGAGGTGAAAGAAGGCGACACGGTTTTTGATCTTCTTCATAGAGGGACAAGTCAAAAAGGTATTTATGTGGCAAAGACAGGCTCAGCTTCAACATTATATGTGGAGGGAATGGAGTCGGAAAAAGACTTTCAAGGCAACCCTTTTAGCTTATACGAATTCGATTACGGAGCGAACAGCGGCTGGACGTGCAAAAAGAACGGCGTGACCATTGACAGAAGCGCCGGGATTGTAAAAGTAGCCAAAGGCGACCGGATCGAGTGGATCTATATTGAAGACTGATATCCAAATGGACAAGCTGCATCCGTTGACCGCTTTCTGTTACTACGCAGGAGCGGTTACGATGCTAATCCTTTTTCAGCATCCGGCCTTTCTTTTGGCAGGGTTTGCATTTGTCCTGTTCGTGAATTTTTCTCAAGATCGATTCAGGGGGCTGCGGCGATGGTTTTTTTTCATGGTGTCGAGCGGTCTATTGATTCTTATCGTAAATCCCCTTTTTAATGAAAGGGGAAGGAACGTCCTTTTTGAAATTGGGGAGCATCGGGTCACATTGGAGGCTGTGACGCTAGGCGGGATGTCGGCGTTGTCGATTACCGGCATTATCGCCTTGTTTGTCTCCTACAATGAAATCATGACGCCAAACAAGCTGCTGTTCCTATTTGCAAAAATCATGCCGCAATTTGCCGTCCTGCTCATGCTGACGTTAAGATTCATTCCACTCATGCGCATCCGCCTCGGAGAAATCGCCGCTGTGCAGGCCAGCAAAGGAATTTCAGCTGGTTCTGGAAGGTTAAGAGAGCGCGCGAAAAACGGCATGTTATACATTCAGACCCTGCTTGTTTTTTCACTGGAAGAAGCCATCCAGACCGCCGACTCCATGAAAGCCCGGGGATATGGGAGCGGAAGACGTTCCGCTTACCATCATTTCAGGTTCGGAAAATTGGATTTGCTCTCGCTGGGCCTCTTGACGCCAGCTTTTCTATATGCCATTTATGGTCGGATAAATGGATGGGGCGAGCTTACTGTTTACCCGGTGATGGAGGAGTATTCACTGCAGGGACAAGAACTTGGCATTCTTCTATCCTTTTTAATTTTCTTGGCGTTTCCCTTACTGATAGAGCTGAAAGGAGCTTTCGGATGGCGTGCATCGAAATGAAAAACATAACCTTTACCTATCCCGATGCTCCGTCTCCGGCGCTTTCCTCTATCAATCTTACTATTGAAAAGGGGCAGTTTGTGGTGCTTTTCGGCTCTTCCGGATCTGGTAAAAGCACTCTTTTGCGCCTGCTGAAGGAAGAAATCAGGCCACATGGCACGCTTGAGGGCTCCATCACGATTTCGGAAACCGATTCTGCTGAAATCGGGTTCGTCTTTCAGGATCCCGACAACCAGATAGTCGCGGACGACCCGCTCCACGAGATGGTATTCGGCCTGGAGAACCGCGGGCTGCCTACCGCTGAAATGAGAAGCCGGGTAGCGGAAATAGTCAGCTTCTTCGGTGCGGAACCTATTTTGCACAAAAAAATGCATGAGCTATCCGGAGGGAAAAAACAGCAAATGAACCTTGCCTCGGTTCTGTTGATGCAGCCGGACATTCTTTTGCTTGACGAGCCCGC
The DNA here is from genome assembly GCF_000821085.1 of Bacillus sp. B-jedd. Classification (GTDB taxonomy): domain Bacteria; phylum Bacillota; class Bacilli; order Bacillales; family Cytobacillaceae; genus Bacillus_D. Next base: position 3,110,747 of record NZ_CCXR01000001.1, on the reverse strand, counting down.
TTCCCAGCTCGATCCGGTCAGCACGAGGGAACTCCTCGATATGCTCAAGCGGCTGAATGAGGAATTCGGAATGACAATCATCCTTGCCGAGCACCGGCTGGAAGAAATTATTACCCTTGCCGATCGAGTTGCGATGATGGAAAAAGGACGGATTGTGTACGAAGGACCGCCTCGGGAAGTCATGAAGGAACTGTGGAAAACAAGGGAGAAAGCCTTTGTCCCTGATATCCCGGCTTATTTTTTGCAAAATGGATACAAAGGTATGCTCCCTCTTTCAGTCAAAGAAGGCCGGAGCCTTTCGGAATTTTTGCCAAAAACGGCGGATGCGGAAATCGGCGAAGCTTTTACCAACCTTGACCCACCTGTCCTGAAGGCAAAAAACGTCAGTTTCCGCTATGAAAAGGGGTATGGGGCCGTCCTCAATGAACTCAATTTTTCACTGGCGAAAGGGCAGCTTTACGCATTGTTGGGCGGGAATGGTTCCGGAAAATCAACTCTGCTGAAGCTATTGTGCGGGGTCCTAAAGCCTGAAACAGGCAAAGTCACCCTTGAGGGCAAGCCTATAAAGAAACTGAAAGCGGCTGAAACCGCCAGAAGGATCGGCTACCTGCCGCAAAATCCGAAGCTGTTTTTCCTGCATGATACAGTCAGGGGAGAAATCGAAGCGGCCTGCCAGTCATGGGATACGAATATCCGGGAAGCGGAAAGACTTGTAGAGGAGTTCGGAATCACGGAACAATTGGACCAGCACCCTTATGATCTGAGCGGCGGTGAATTGCAGAAGGCCGCCTTTGTATGCCTGCTTGTAAGGAAGCCTGATATTCTTCTCTTGGACGAGCCCACAAAAGGGCTCGACCCTGTGTCAAAGAAAAATCTCGCGGCAATATTGCGAGGGTTAAACAATAAGGGTGCGGCCATCCTCGTTTCCACCCATGATATTGAATTCGCGGCTGCCTATGCCGATCACTGTGGCATGCTCTTTCAAGGGAAAATCACCTCGGAGGGGAGCCCTGGCAGCTTTTTTAAAGGAAACTTTTTTTACACACCGATCATGCAGCGTCTATACAGAAATCTGGACCGGCAGGCAAACGCAGCCCGTCCATAGAGAGAAAGGAGGGAGACCGGATGGCGCGAATAAAGAAGTTGCTCGTATGGCTTGTTTTGCCGGCCGCCGTAGCCGGCCTCCTTCTTTTCACGGCACTTCATGAGGAACGCTTTATGTGGGTTAGTGGCGGCCTTGCCGCACTGGCCTTTCTATATCTGATTGTCCGGTTCGAGAAGCGGAAAGTGGAACCGAGGGAACTCGTCCTGCTGGCTGTTCTGGCTTCGATTGCCGCGGTCGGAAGAATTCCGTTCGCAAGCATTCCCGGCGTCCAGCCGACGACCTTTGTGATCATGATGGCAGGGCTGGTCTTCGGCGCGGAAAGCGGCTTTCTCGTCGGGGCGGTTGCCGCTCTTGCCTCAAATATGATTCTTGGCCAGGGGCCGTGGACACCGTGGCAGATGGCTGCTTGGGGGCTAGTCGGGCTAACTGCCGGTATATTCGGCAGAACCCGTATCATGAATACTTTGACTGGCAAAATTGTCTTTGGGTTCATATGGGGCTTCCTATTTGGGTGGATTATGAATCTATGGGGCTATCTCGCGTTCCTGCAGACTGGCGGGGAGCTCAGTCTCGCGACACTCACTGCTTATTTCGCCGCAAGCGCGCTGTTCGATTTCATGCACGCCGCCTCGAACGTCTTCTTCCTGCTTGTATTCAGCGGGATTTGGATCAAAAGCCTGGCAAGATTCAAACGGAAATATGGATTGCTGGAATAGCCGATTCCCCTAAGGAGTGGGTGTTGTTCTGTAGAGAAGGCGGACTAGTGATAATTTGCTATTAAAAAGCCGATTAGATAGCAAATTTTCACTAAGGAGCCTGTGTTTTTATAGTAATTTTTTGCTATTCCATCTAGTAGGGGCCAGACCCCTACTATGTGATTTAGCCTATTATCACTACAAAAATCTGTTCATCACTAGTTAATTTAAATTTAATACCACCCATAATCACTAGCCTTTTTGCAAAAAATAACGTTATCGCTATACAACACTTGTAATCATACTTGAGGCTTCTAATAATAATTTTACTTACCTAAGAAACTCAATTTCTCAGTACTTTTTTTGCCAAAAACCTCTGCAGTCCTTCTATACTTTAAAACCCTTCACAAAACCACATTGCATTTCCTATATCCATTCATAAAAATGATGAAAAATGTTCACAATGTCCATCATGAAAAATAGTGTACAATGAATATGGCATAGTTTGTGAAGTAAATCACAGACACAATTAGAAGGGATGAGGTACTATGTCTTCTTCCTACAATAAACCTGAAGAAATAATGGATATTACGGTTGAGAATGGTGTGAAAAAAGCAGGGATGCCTATCCGGTCAGCGGCAATTCTTGGTTTTCAGGCGGGGGCTTTCATTGCGCTCGGCTACCTGCTCTCCATCCGGATTACTGCTCCATTAACAGGGGATATCGCGGGGCTTGGTTCGATTCTCGGAGCCTCTGTATTCCCCATTGGGCTTATCCTGACGCTGATTGCCGGCGGAGAATTGTTAACAGGGAACATGATGGCTGTCCCGCTGGCAGGTTTTGCCGGAAAAGTTTCCATCCGAGGCATTTTGCAAAATTGGGCTATTATCACCGTTACGAATTTTCTCGGTGCCATTTTCGTCGCTTACGCCTTCGGGCATGTGGCCGGTTTAACAGCAGAAGGAGTTTTTCTTGAGAAAACGGTCAGCATTGCAGGGCATAAGCTTGAAGCGACATTCCTCCAGGCATATGTATCAGGAATCGGGTGCAACTGGCTTGTTGCCGCGGCTGTCTGGCTTTCATACGGGGCAAAGGATATTATCGGAAAGGTAGCAGGCATTTGGTTCCCGACGATGACATTCGTGGCCATCGGGTTTCAGCACGTTGTGGCCAATATGTTCGTCATACCGGCGGCCATATTCGAAGGGCATTTTACATGGGGCCAGTACGCTGCCAATTTTGTACCCGTCTTTCTGGGGAATACGACCGGAGGAGCGGTATTTGTAGCAATGGCCTACTGGTTTGCATATAGGAAAACAACGCAAAAGCACAAGCAGGATCCGCGCCAATCCGTCATTATGCTGAAAAGCGGCAAAGGCTAAAATAATGTAAAGTCGCCATCCATATTGCTGGAGGCGATTTTTTTTGCTTCCTCTTATGAGCCGCAAAAAAATGGAAAATAGTATATACTTAGTCAATATCAGGATTCAATTGGATTAATAATGGAACATGCCGGAATCATGATGACATAAACGGAGGGCAAAAGAAATAAAACTGGCCATATGGTAAAAAGGGAAGGAGTCATATAGATGCAAACAACGAAGGAGTTTGTTTTTGAAAAAATACATAATTTCAGAGACATAGGGGGATTGCCAACCAGCGATGGACGCAGGATGAAATCCGGGCTTCTCTACAGGTCAGACGAACTTTCCCGCCTAAGCGGAATGGATCTGGCCAAGCTTGAGTCACTTGGTTTGAAGATGATTTGCGACCTGAGAACTGTTCATGAACAAAAATCCAGGCCTGACAGGATTCCGGGACATTGGGGCATTAAAGAAGTCCATATTCCGATTTACCACGGCAGCCAGGATTTCACCCATATGGAGTTTATTAAATTTCTGAATACAAATCCGAAAAGTATAGATTTTGCTGACATTATCCGTGATTTTTACGAATGTCTCGTGAAGGAACGGACAGAAGAGATCAGAAAAGTGTTCGAACTGGCAGCTGGGGAGGAAAACCTGCCCGCGCTGATTCATTGCACGGGCGGCAAGGACAGGACGGGTTTTTTATCGGCATTGTTCCAGCAGCTAGCAGGAGTGCCCCGTGATATCATCACCAAGCAGTATCTTTTGTCCAATGAACGGGTCGGGGCAAAAATGAAAAAAACCGGCCGGATGATCCGGATGATGAGTCTTTATCGCATCCCAATTGAAAAAATTCAGCCAATGCTGGCCGTTAACGAAAAGCATCTTGATTATGCGTTGGGCTATATCCTGGAGGAATACGGAAGTGTCGAAGCTTATTTGCATCAGGGCTGTGGAATTAAACAGGATTCTATCAACAAATTAAAAAGGATGCTTGTGGAGTAAACCTGTCCACTAAGACAGCACTAAAAGAAGCCATCTGCCCGGATGGCTTTTTTTAATTCCTTTTTCCGCTCCCGTCCACTAACTCATGACACATCCTGCAAAAATCGCCATTTTTTTGCTTCCCGAGGGTAAAACCCCGGAAATGAGGGTATTAAGAAGTGATATACCAAAGAGGAGGCTGAAAAAGATGATCAATGATTTATTCAGCAAAGGTATTCTGCTTGGCCTTGGTGCTGCTGTGGCAGGTAAGGAAAAGCTTGAAGAAACGGTCATGAAAATGGTTGACCAGGGGATGATGTCAAAAAATGAAGCCGATTCCCTATTCAGCGATTTTGTCAAAAAAGGCGCGCAAAAAAGTGAGAACTGGAATAAAGAAATTCGCGACTCCATAACCGAACAGCTTAAAGAGCTTGGGTTCGCCACAAAAAGCGATCTTGAGGCGCTGCAGGCCCAGATTGTTATTTTGCAGCAGGAGTTAGCTTCAAATAGGGCTGAAAAAGGAGCGAAAGCGGAAACTTCCTCCGTTCAAACCGATGGTGGATCCGGACTAAGCTCGACCGGGACAGGTGCCGGGGAAGCGTCGTTAAACAGCCAAACGCCGGCTGAGGGTGGAATAATCCTGAATTCAGAAGGCGAGCAGGCTGGATATACAGGGAACTTAACTGATTCGGAGGACAAAAAAATTCCTCCTAATACAGATATTGTCCCTGATTAACAGTTGGTGATGGAATGTTGACTGATAAATTGCGCCGTTTGAACAGATATAAAGAAATCATTTCCCTGCTCGGAAAGTATGGCTTCGGATATTTAGTGGAAGAGGTAGGCCTGACCCAGCTGCTTTCTTTTAAAGATCGGATCAAGGCCGATTTTGAGAAGGAAAACTCACAGGAGATAGGCGTCCGGCTCAGGGGGCTTCTTGAAGAACTTGGTCCTACATTCATTAAGCTAGGGCAGCTACTCAGCATCAGGAGTGACTTTTTGCCGGATGATATTATTAAAGAGCTGGAAACACTCCAGGATAATGTTCCTCCGGTCCCGCTTGAAGAAATACAGGGAAAAATTACCCAGGAACTAGGCAAGCCTCCCAAAGAAATTTTCCATTCCTTTAATGAAGAATATATTGCTGCCGCATCGATCGGCCAGGTTTATGAAGCTGTCCTTTGGACTGGAGAAAAGGTGATGGTGAAGGTCCAGCGGCCGGGCATCAGGAAAACCATTTATACAGACCTCGATATCCTAATGGACCTGGCAAGGCTGCTTGAGCAAAATTATGATTGGGCAGAGCAGCATAAGGTGACGGAAATAACCGAGGAACTGGGCAACTCAATTAGAAAAGAACTTGATTATCTTGAGGAAGCGAGAAATACTGAGACCATTGCGATGCAATTCGAAGAGGACGAGAGGATAAAAGTTCCGGATATCTTTTGGGACTATACGACTTCCACTGTTCTCACAATGGAAAAAATCAATGGGATAAAAATTTCTGAGGTCCGCACGCAAGTTGCCGACAAGGAGAAAAAACGGGAAATCGCCGACTTGCTTGTCCAATCGTTTGTTACGCAAATTTTGCGGCAAGGCTTCTTTCATGGAGATCCCCATCCGGGCAACATTCTCTATATACCTGAAACCGGGCAGCTCGCATTCATTGATTTCGGCCAGATTGGCAGGATGTCCAGCAGGATGAGGTATGACACTGCTTCGATGATGATTGGGCTGATCCGCGAGGATACCGACATGATCATAAAAGCTCTGTACCGGCTGTCGGATGTTCCGTCCGATGTGAACGAAAAGCAGTTTTATGATGATGTTGACCGCATCAGCAAAATGGTGAGCCGCGTGCCATTCGGTGAACTAGACCTTGGTAAGACCGTTCAGGATTTATTGTCGACCGCCCAGGAACATCGTATCATCGTCCCGACGGAATTAACGATGCTTGGCAAATCACTGATGACAGTGGAAGGGATTATTTCCGGCATTGATCCCGAACTGAACTTGCTCCAGCTGGCAAAACCATATGCCGAGGAGCTGATCATCGAAAGATATGACCCTGTCAATATTGGCAAACGTCTGTTCAAGGATGCCGAGGATATCGGGGAAACGATGGTAAAGCTCCCGGAGCGGATTGATGAGGTACTCGGCCAGGCGGCTGAAGGCGATTTAAAATTGAAAATCAGCCTCTCGCAAATCGATTCAATTTTTAATAAAATCGACCGGATTTCAAATCAGGTTTCATTCAGCTTGACGCTGCTTGCCTTCAGCATTGTCGTACTCGGTCTCATTGTTGGAGCGACTTTCGGGACCGATACATTCCTGACGAGCATCCATGCGCTGGAAATCGGCTTCACCGTCGCCTTTCTCATGTTCCTGTGGATAATCTACTCCATTATCCGATCTGGAAGGTTTTAATCAGGCAAAAGATTCGGACACCGCGCCGGATCTTTTTTTGATTTAAATACAAAAAAACCGGCCCCAACCGGGACCAGTTCATAAACGCAGAGGAAAAGCCGCATTTGCCGTAGTAATATAAGAAAGTTTTAAACCACCACTCCTAAAAGTGGGTGTCCTCAGAAGCGTTCCTGCCTGTCCCCCTTGCCGTATAGGCGGAGGCATGTCATTCCGGCTTCGTTCAAAAACTCCCTATTACAGCTTAAAGGTTAAAACTTTATTATGGATACGAACAACGCAGCTTCGATAGTAGTATCATACAATTTTTGCTCAAAATATTCAATGTAAATATGTCCCAGATAGTGTTAAATTCCCGCCGTTTTTCGGGCTTGTCCGAAAATGTTCAATAATTTCCATTGCAATCGCTTTGTAGCCAAGCGAGTTAGGATGAACCCCGTCAGGCGACAGGTTTCCAAGATTTTCTCCGTTAATCACATGAGAAGTTTCAACTACCATCGCGGTTGGAATTTTTTCAGCTGTTTTGTATATATTAACATTCCATTTTGGCAAAAGCTTGTCTGCAACATTGTAATAGCTTGTTTCAGGGTTAAGAGGATTATATAATTCGAGAAATACAACCGTGGCTTGAGGGTTTTTTTCTGTAATTTTAGCCGCAATGTCCTCCAGGTTTTCCCGGAAAGTCGATTGCAGCGTATCAAAGGCTTTAAAGACGGATTGAAAATCTGTTTTCTTCGCAGCCCTCAAAACATCATTTCCGCCAATATTGACTGTAATGATATCCGCGTTTTCAATTTCACCGTCATATTTTCCTTCGTCGACTAGCTGGCGCAATTCGCTGCTTGTCATGCCATTGATTCCTTCGTTCCAGAACTCGACTTTCTTTTCAGTCAGGCGGCCAAGCTCATTGGAGAACTGGCTGATAAGGTTCTGGTCTTCTCCTGCTCCAACCCCGCGAATGATAGAATCGCCAAGAGCAAGATGGTAAAGAGCCTTCCGGTCCGAATGTCGGTAATAATCTATATATGATGGCAGGCTGGCATTTGCGGCTTCCCGTGATTGTTTCTTCATCTGGCTGATTTGAAATTGAGGATAATATAGCCAGCCTGAAATTCCTGCGGCAATAAGAACGACAATGATGAGCAGATACTTGATGGATTTCGTTCTCCCTTCCGTGTTAACTTATCCCTTAACCCGGGAAAAATCCCCGGATTGTAGGAGATCTAAATCTATTATACAAGAAATATTTACAAAAAAAGCTAGAAAACAATGGCAGTATAGTGAAAACTCCATGTACTGAAAAAGGAGGTTAATTTGGAAAAGCTTTGCTGTTTTTTGTGAAAAAAGTTGCAACTTTTGTCGATATTTGTTCCAGGAGATGATGAATTTGGATAATTTGTATCTAGAATTCGTCAGCATTCTGTGTAACAATAGCTTAGTAAGGAGGGGGAACCTTGAACAAGAAATTAGGGTTTATCATAATTGCTGTATTGATTCTAGCTGTGACAGGCGGCAGTTATGCTGTTTATGGGGCGACTAAAGATAAAAAAGCTGAAAACTCGGTGAACGAGGCAAAGGCCTCGGCGTCTGACTTATATAAAGAAATGGAAAAGAAAATTAGTAGCGGTGAAGAAACGAGTCATTTTGAAAAAATAGACAGCGAAAGAATTTTAGCTGCGGAGGCGCTCTTTTCCGTCGCCAAAGCAGATTTGAAAAATGCATCAAAAAAAGCCATAAATGAATACGGGAAGATCCTCCGGGATGAAGTGGAGCCGGTCATCGAACAATTGCGGGAATACAATAAAGGAGCTACTATCGCCGAGCCGCTTTATGAGCGGATTAACGCCGCCGAGAAGCTCGCTGCTGAAAATCCGCTTTCACCAGAATTGCTTGAGGAACTGCCTTTGTTAAAGGCGGATACGATTGAGGATAATAAACAGTTTAGAAAGCTTAAATCGCCATTTTCCGAACTTTTTGCTGATAGGTATGTCCTTGAGGTTGAAAAGCTGGAAGGGATTATGAACCTATTTGTGACGGCTGAACAAGCGGTCCAGACATTGACGGATCTATCCGAGAATGAAAAAACGCTAAAGGCTGATTTTGACAAAAAAGTCTCTGAAGCTGAAAAACTGATAAGTGAATTGACAAATGAGTCCGCGAAAAAAGAACTGACAGCTGAGCTGAATAGTGCAATTAAGGCATATGAAACTGCCGAGAAAAAACGGACAGAAGAAGCGAAACTGAAAGAAGAGAATGAGGCGAAAACATTCAAGGGACCTGATGGGGAGGTATATGAACTTGGTGAAGGGCCGTCATTTGATCCCGTATGGTCCGTTGCCAAGAAGCATGGAGCCAGGCTTTATTATATGCCGGATTCCGATGTCATGATTTTCGTGAAGGACAATGCCCGCATCCTGACAATGAGCGCGGGTTATATGGGAACGGATTTAAGCAATGGTAACATCCTTGCTGATTTGTTAACTGCGCGCGGGTATAAGATAACGCAAAAGGAAATGAATAATATCATTCAATCAGGCACACCTTTCGAAAAAGAAAAAGAAATGTTTCGTGTTTACCGTGAAGGGAAAAAACTGATTGCAGAAACATGGTAATGTCCAAGCAACCCGCTTATTTATGGCGGGTTGTTTTTTTAATCCCCTTACATGGTTAGGATTAAATTATGAATAATCTATTGCCAAATTGTAAATTAATCTGTAAAAAACAGCATACAAGTTGATTCCGGGGCGGAGAAGTTTTACTTTTGAAGTAACGGGATTCCGTGTTGGAGGTAGATGTAATGAGAATTCTAGTGATCGAAGATAACGAAAGCGTTTGTGAAATGATTGGGATGTTTTTTTTGAAAGAGGGAATTGAAGGCGAATTTGTCCATAATGGCCTTGACGGATACAAGCGTTACAAGGAGGAAGGCTGGGACCTGCTGATTGTCGATTGGATGCTGCCAGGGATGGATGGGGTGACGCTTTGCCGGAAAATCCGGGAAGAAAAGAGCGAAATCCCGATTATCATGCTGACTGCCAAGGATAGCGAGTCGGATCAGGTTCTGGGCCTCGAAATGGGTGCGGATGATTATGTGACAAAGCCGTTCAGCCCGCTTGCCTTAATGGCGAGGATAAAAGCCGTGGCCCGGAGATACCAGAAGGCTGGGGAAGCCGGAACAGGCCAAAAGAATATGATTGTGACGAAGCATTTTGCAATAAATAAGGATACGAGGGAAGTCCTGCTTGATGGATCAGCAATCACAGACCTGACTCCGAAAGAGTTTGACCTGCTTTCCTTCCTCGCCTCAAATCCGCGCCAGGTATTTACGCGCGACCAGTTGCTTGAACGGGTTTGGGGCTATCAGTTCTATGGGGATGAGCGGACCGTGGATGTCCACATTAAGCGACTAAGGAAAAAAGTCGGCACGCAAGCCCAGCCTTTTTTTCATACTGTTTGGGGCGTCGGCTACAAATTTGATGAATCGGTAGAGGCAGATGAGAGTTAAATATTTTTACCAGCAATTATTTAGCCATATCGGCGTTCTGATTATCGCTTTTCTCGTATTGAGCCTTCTGTTCACCCATTATGTTGAGAACCTCGTTTACCAAAGCAAAACCGATGAGCTCCTTGAGTATGGCGAGAATATTCTCAATGATTTGGAGTGGAGCAATCCGAGCGATGCGAATGCGGTCATCAATCAATACGCCAGGGTACTTTTCGGAAGGGATATTCAGTTCAGTGTTTTCGCTGTGAACGGCAGGAGTGTCAGGTTGATGAATCCAATTGACTGGCAGGGACCGGATATCGTCCTAAAGGGAAATGACTGGCAAAAGCTCCGTTCTGGCGAGCCCGTGGTGATTAAATCTGATTTAAAGCGCTACAACCAGAATGTTTCCATTGTCACAGTACCATACAATGCTGACGGGGAATTCGTTGGAGGGGTCCTGTTAATCTCGCCTGTCAAAGGACCGCGGGAAATGATCAGCGGCATTAATGAATATTTGTTGTTCACTGTCCTGATTTCGCTTGGAGTTTCCTTTTTGCTAAGCTGGCTCCTTTCCCGGATCCATGTGATGCGAATAAAGCGGATTCAGAAAGCTGCTTCGGTTGTAGCTTCAGGTGATTATACCGTTCATGTACCCGCTTCGAACTTTGACGAAATTGGCGAGCTCTCGAATGATTTTAATCAGATGGTCAATAAAATCAATCAATCGATGGAGGAAATTGAAAGCCTTGAAAACAGGCGCAGGCAGTTTATGGCGGATGTCTCGCATGAAATGCGGACACCGCTGACGACAATCAGCGGCGTCATTGAAGGGCTTAGAAACGATATGATTCCAGAGGCTGAAAAGGAAAAAGGCATCGACCTTGTCAGCAAGGAAACAAAGAGGCTGATCCGGCTCGTGAATGAAAATCTCGATTATGAAAAAATCCGTTCCAATCAGGTTGTTTTGCAAAAAGAAGACATCCAGCTTGCCGAAGCTTTCGAAATTATCAAGGACCAGCTGGATATGCAGGCTGCTGAGAAAGGAAATAAAATTACTATCCATGTTGATGAGGAAACAATGATTTACGCCGACTATGACCGGCTTTTGCAAATCCTGATCAATATTACGAAGAACAGCATCCAGTTTACCGAGAATGGAACGATTTCGCTGACAGGCTACGCTGTAGATGGCAAAACGGTAATTGAAATCGAGGATACAGGCATTGGCATAGAACCTGAAGAAGTCGAGAAAATCTGGCGCCGTTTCTATAAAGCGGACCTTTCGAGAACAGGGAATCCATATGGCGCCTTCGGCCTCGGTCTGTCGATTGTCAAGCAGCTTGTCCAGCTCCATGATGGCGAGATCATGGTAACGAGTGAAAAGGGAAATGGAACAAAATTCACGATTAAAATTCCATATAAGCAAGAAAGTTAAGGCCGTCTGCCCACGCAGCGGCTTTTTTGCTGCCGTTGGCAGGGGAGCAAACCTTTTGTAGCAGCTTGTGGCGGAATGGGCCAAGCATCATCTTTCTTCTCCATTTCTTCCCTTATTTTTAAAAGCTCTGCCTCAGTTTGTTAATAATTTGTTCATAAATTCCGGTTAAGATAGAGATAAATCAGAAAGGAATTTAATAGGAGGTAAACACGATGAGTGAAAATTACCAAGACTATGGACAAATAACTCCTGAGCCGCAGCATAAACTGGAACAAAAGCCTGCCAAGACAGGAAAATTTAAAAGCTTTCTTTCAACCATCAGCGCGGGCGTCATCGGATCTGCTTTGACCCTCGCAGCTGTTAATTATACAGACTTACATTCTTTAACGGACTTTGACAAACAACAGCAAGGCCAAACGGAAAACGCTTCTAGTCCGACTGCTAATCTTGTGCCGGCATCAACCGCTTCCAGAACTCAAAATGGGTCAGTAGCCGATATGGTCGAAAAATCATCAAAGGCGATTGTCGGTATTGTGAATTATCAGGAGCAGAACAATCCATTCAGCAACAGCCAGGGCGTTGTTGAAAAGGGATCAGGCTCCGGTGTGATCTTTAAGAAATCCGGCGGCAGCGCCTATATTGTCACGAATAACCACGTGATAGAAAACGCGCAAAAGCTCGAAGTTTCCTTCGATAATGGCAAAAAGGCGGAAGCTAAAGTTGTCGGCGCCGATGCGTTGACGGACCTTGCTGTCATCAAGGTAGATGCCAATTATGCTCCAGATACGATTGATTTCGCCGATTCGTCGAGCTTAAGGCCCGGGGATGAAGTTTTCGCAATCGGAAACCCGCTCGGACTTGATCTTTCGAGGACGGTAACTAGAGGAATAGTCAGCGCGATTGACCGAAGCATCGATGTTTCCACATCCGCTGGCGAATGGAAGCTGGACGTCATCCAGACTGATGCGGCGATTAACCCGGGTAACTCTGGCGGAGCCCTTATCAACACTGCCGGCCAGGTCATCGGAATCAACTCGCTGAAGATATCCGAAAGCGGAGTCGAGGGACTTGGATTTGCGATTCCTAGTAATAATGTCGTCCCGATTGTTAATGAAATGATTGAAAAAGGCAAAGTGGACCGTCCTTATCTCGGGGTGAGCCTAGCTGACTTTGAAGAAATCCACCCGGCTTTCCTTCAGGACCTTCCTAAGGGCGTTGACTCCGGTACAATGGTCACTTTAGTCCAACCGGGTTCAGGTGCGGACAAGGCAGGCCTGCAGAAACAAGATGTCATTGTGTCGATTAACGGGGAAAAGGTGAACAACTCTAGTGATCTTCGAAGGTATATGTACTCGAATGTTAAGGCCGGTGACAAAGTAAAACTGAAAATTTACCGGAACGGCAAGGAAATAACGGTTGAAGTGACTTTGAGCGGGAACAGTATGACGAATTAATCCAGCGGCAGCCTCTAAGAGGGGCTGCCTGTTTTTTTGCAAAAAAATGATAGTGCATCCATTACGTTTTCCTTATCCAGCATGAGGAAAAGCCAGGGACTAGATAAGGCAACATAAAAGAGCGGTGCGCCGATTCGGCAGCACTGCTCTTCATTTGCGAAATATTAATTTATGACAATGGCCTGGCTTCCTATTTGCTCCCATGCTTTCCGGAAGCTTTCCCTGTTTACCTTCCTGTCTTTCGTTCCATACGGATCATTCAGGTAGATATAGGTTTCATCAAAGCCGGTCAATGCAACGCTGTGCATTTTAAAAGTAATGTCCACCTTTCCCTCAGGTGTGTTCCATGTTTTAAAATGGCTTTGGTTAAGCGGGGCATATGCCGTGTTTATAATTACCCATACTGGGGTACCTTCCGCCAGTTTTTCGATCACTCGATCGAAAGGCATTCCAGTCAAGTCTTCGGCACGCGAACCGGCATATTCTTTTGCCAGTGTGAAAATAGGTCCATGGTATACGCCGAGCCCCGGACCGTTCTCCATGTTTCCGACAAAGCCGGTATATGGATTGCCGTACTGGCCATTCTGGTATTGAAGCGGGACGCGCTTGATCTTACTGGCAAGCTCATTTTTCGTGACTTCAATCCCTTTGTATTTCAGAATCATTGCCAGGCTCGTCACTTCACAGCCATTGTAAAGCCGCGGTGCTGCCATCTGGTTTAAAAACGGGACGTCAAGCAGGATATCTGTCACAGGCTTTTCGGGAACAGCCTTTGCTGAGAGCTTGGTTTCTGATTTAGGAGCTTCCTGGATTGCCGCTGGAGTTTTTTCTTTTTCTTCAGCTGCCGATTGGGCGTTCTCTTTATTTTGCGGGACAGACGCCAATTCCTGCTTCGGAAGCAGGAAAAAACCTGTCAGGACAATAATCCCTACTAACACAACCATGTAACCAAAAAACTTCTTCATGAATTTCTCCTCCGAGCAAAAAAACGATAATAATTACCTATTTACCCTTCCATCTAAGTTTAGCAAACCGACGCGAATAATCCATGGCAAAATGAAGAAAATAAAACTTTAGCCCTATGTTTTGGTTGCATTTTCCCCTTTAGGAAGTTTTTTTAGCAAAGGCTTTGTTGTCCTAGATTGTTGATTTCCACTCCGGGGACATGCTTTCCGCGGGGCGAAGCATCTACCTGTATTTACTTCATGTGAAACATCAATGAATCGGCTTCGTGCAGCTTTGCGACGAGCTGAAGGTTCGCTTCCCCGAATAGTCTGTGGCGCAGGAGCATTCTTTATGGTGCCTCCTCGGCGTCCTAGACGCCTGTTTGTCTAGCTGCATAGGGAAGGCTTCGGCAGCATAGACCCACGCACGAAGAAAAAGCGATAGCACAAGGAAAGCTTCCATGAGAAACATCGCACGAGATTATGCGTTAGCATAATGGAGGATTTTCGAGGAGCGCCTAGCCCCTCGAGGTCGCTTCGGTCCCGAATGTGAAGTCAAAGAACGACTTCCCCTTCTGGACCTCCAGCGCTTGGCTACGCTTCGCTCGCATTAAGGGCGACTAGGATTTTGCTTCGCAAAACCAAGTCTTCCTATATCGGGGCTGACCACAAAGGAAAGCTTCTGCGAATAGTCCTCGCAGGGACACAAAGGAAAGCTCCCCGGAATTAGCTTCGCAGGGACAGACGCCTTTTGTCTGTCACGAGGCGGTTTTTGCCTGTCACGAAGGCGCTTCCGCATTTCCAAGGGTCTCCACGTGCCGCTTCATCCCGCCGGAGTCAGTCCCCTCCGTTCCAATCAACTTCATCAAAAATCAACACTTACCTTTAACTTAGCAAAAAAAGTGCAGGCGGATGGCCTGCACTTTTCGAAAAGGTATTTATTCAGCTTTTGCCGCTTGGATTTCAAAGGAGATTTTGATTTTATCTCCGACAAGGACACCACCGGTTTCTAGAGCTGCATTCCAGGTAAGGCCATAGTCAGCGCGGTTAATGGAACCTGCGCCGCTGAAGCCAGCCTTTTCATTGCCCCATGGATCCTTGCCGCTTCCTTCATAAACGACAGAGAAAGTTACAGGACGGGTGACTCCGCGGATTGTCAGGTCTCCCGTTACATCATACTCACCTTCATCGGTTTTTTTGATATCAGTAGCGGTAAAAGTGATTTTCGGGTTATTTTCCGCATCAAAGAAATCCGCTGAACGCAGGTGGTTGTCACGGTCCTCGTTACGAGTATCGATACTTGCCGCGTCTATTGCAAAAGAAATTTCCGCATTTGTCAGGTCTGCAGGATCTGCTACAACCGTCGCATCAAATGCTTTGAAGCTTCCTTTCACATTTGCGATCATCATATGCCTTACTGAAAAATCAACACTGCTGTGTACAGGATCAATTGCCCATTTTGTTTTTGCCATTTTATTATTCCTCCTAATTGGTTTCGTTTAAAATATTTTTAAACTGAGATAATTAACTTCAAGGTAAATTATATAAGGGAGAAGGTGATTTTGTCAATTAAAATATTTTTAAACTGAGACAATTATTTTCGAGATGTTTTCTTGTACCTCTGTCAAGGGTTTTGGAAAGTGGTCAGGTTTGCAGAAACTCTGTTGGGCCTGTCTCCGTTATGATTGAAAAATCAGGAAGAGGGTATACTTAAATTGGCCTATTCCGACATTTTTGTGAACCTGACCCATAATATTCGTGTTTGCAAAAAGGTTGGACCTATAATAGTAGACGAAGTGAATCAAGGGAGGAATCGTAATGAGCAAAGAGTTAACATCGATTGTCAACAAGCAGGTAGCAAACTGGAGCGTTCTTTATATTAAGCTCCACAATTACCATTGGTATGTGACTGGACCGGAGTTTTTTACTCTTCATGCAAAATTTGAGGAACTTTACAATGAAGCTGGCATCCACATCGACGAGCTGGCTGAGAGGCTGCTGGCCCTTGGGGAAAAACCAGTCGCGACCATGAAGGACTGCCTTGAAATGGCATCCGTCAAGGAAGCTGACGGCGGGGAAAGTGCGACAGAAATGGTGAAGTCGGTAGTGAAGGACTTTACAACACTGATCGGTGAACTGAAAGAAGGAATGGAACTTGCCGCCGAAACAGGCGACGAAACAACTGGGGACATGCTCCTTGCCATCCATGCCAGCCTAGAAAAGCATGTATGGATGCTGAATTCCTTCCTCGGAAAATAAGATGATTTGCAAAAAAAGGATCGGCGCAGGCCGGTCCTTTTGCTTGGTTTAATATATACTCGAGCTAAATAAGGTTTAGCAGTCATAGGCCAACTTTGATTGGGGGGCACCATACTGATATCTGGTAGCTGGCAGGAGTTCTTGTCGCCCCCGTGTGGGGGAATTCTGTCGTCCGGTCGTCAATAGCAATTCTTGGCACCAGTGTGGAGGATAAATTCTGTCGTCCAGTCGCCGATAGCAATTCTTGGCGCTCGTGTGGAGGAGAAATTGGTCGTCCGGTCGCCAATAGCAGTTCTTGGCACCCGTGGGGGGAAGAAATTCGCCGTCCGGTCGCCGATAGCAATTCTTGGCGCTCGTGTGGAGGAGAAATTGGTCGTCCGGTCGTCAATAGCAATTCTTGTCGCCTGTGTTGGGGAGAAATTGGCCGTCCGGTCGTCAATAGCAATTCTTGTCGCCCGTGTGGAGGATAAATTCGCCGTCCGGTCGTCAATAGCAATTCTTGTCGACCGTGTGGAGGAGAAATTCGTCGTCCGGTCGCCAATAGCAGTTCTTGGCACCCGTGGGGGGAAGAAATTCGCCGTCCGGTCGCCAATGCAGATAAGAGTATTGGTTCCCAGGGCGCCAAGCCAAATTAAAAAATGCAGGCGAGCGCCTGCATTTTTGAGTAAGGAGAAGATGAGATTCGAACTCACGCGACGGTTGCCCGCCCTAGCGCATTTCGAGTGCGCCCCCTTGAACCACTTGGGTACTTCTCCATAATATTGGAGCGGGTGAGGGGAATCGAACCCCCGCTGTCAGCTTGGGAAGCTGGAGTTCTACCATTAAACTACACCCGCAGTGAGAAAGAAAAAATGCGGCTGAGAGGACTTGAACCTCCACGGGGTTGCCCCCACTAGAACCTGAATCTAGCGCGTCTGCCGATTCCGCCACAACCGCAAAACTAAAAAAACAGCATAAATAATATATCATAATAACAATAAAAATTAAAGAGGAAATTTATACATTAACCACAAAAATATTTGTGCAACATATAATTGTTCCATGCGTCTATTTAGAATAAAATGGAATTAATAGCTTGGCTGTTAGTGCCATCAAGCTGATTGGGGGAGTGCTTATGCACATGAAAAAGACATTGGGTTTATTCCTTGCTTTATTTCTTTCCTTTGGACTCGCTGTATCCGCGACAAGCTGGGTAAGGCTCGAGCCCGCCGAAGTAGTGAAACGGGCGAAGGTGGCCGTTGTTGGAAAGTATGACTTTTCCGGCAAGCCGGTAAAAGGTGAGGGGCCTCTCGGCGAGGGTTATAACTTCATTGTAGAAAAGGCGTACAAAGGGGATGATGTTGCTGCTATTTTGAAAGTAGGGATTGATATGTTCGATATCAGTTGGGCAAAAGAATTTCAGCAGCAGGGAGGGACATTTCTCCTGTTTCTTGAAGAGAATAACAATAAATATCTTGTGCCTGTCGGCGGTCCAAACGGGATGATTCAAATGGCAGATGGCAAAGTCCATGAAGAGGATCCCGTGCGGAGGGAATTTTATGAGAACTACATAAAAGAACGTGAGGCCGCCGGAAAAACCGTTCCGGTAAAACCTGTAAAGCAAGAAGAAGCGAAAGGCTTGATGGGCTTTGGACCTTATTTGCTGCCGGTCACTTTTATTCTTTTGGCCGGAGGCGTCGCCTATTTCGGAACGAGAAAGATGCTTTCGAAAAAAAGCTGATCGAAAGAATCCAATAAAAAAATCGGCTGGGGGAAAAAAATTCCGTTATAAAAACTTGGGTAAACTGTTTTTTGTAAAATAACCGAGACGGAGGAATTTGCATGTTTACAGTTAAACCGGTCGGAAGGGTGTGCAACAGCCGCAAGGAAATAAGGGATGATTATTGGGGAGATGTCATCTCGGAAATAGAAATGAACGAAATTCTCGACGGAAGCTGCTTGGAAGGAATCGAAGACTTCTCCCATCTTGAAATCATTTTCCTGTTCCATCTTCTCCCTGAGGACAAAATCCAGATAGGGGCAAGGCGGCCGAGGAATAATCCTGATTGGCCGGTTACGGGCATCTTCGCGCAGCGGGGAAAAAACAGGCCGAACCGGATTGGCGCCACCATTGTAAAACTGCTGAACCGCGACGGCTCGAAGTTGACCGTTTCGGGACTTGATGCGATTGACGGCACCCCGGTTATTGATATAAAACCTGTCATGAAGGAATTTTTGCCAAAAGAAGAAATCCTGCAGCCGGAATGGGCAAGTGAATTGATGGAAGATTACTGGAAATAGAATAAAAGGCGGACCGTTGAGGCCGCCTTTTCTTTTTACTGCGTATATTCATAATAATCCTGGGCGTGGTAAACCTTGAAGCCGACCGATTCATACAGCCTTAATGCATGTGCATTCTTTGCCTCCACTTCAAGGAACAGCGGAAAACCCGCCAAATTTTCCTTCGTGATAATAGCCGAAAGTGCCTTTCTGCCGATGCCTTTTCCTTGATAGGCGGGAAGGACAGCGAAGCCGTAAATCCAAGCTTCTCCATCAGGATGGTCGACCCTCATTTTTCCGACAGGCTCACCATTCGACTCGATCATGTAGAAATCTTCATTTCCGGCAGTTTTCAACTCTTTATGGAAGGAAACTGCTTCTTCTTCGGTAAAACCAAAACATTCAATTTCAAGTCTGACTTCCAAAGGAAGATCACGCTCAGTGGACGGGCGGAGCATTACTCCTTCACTCGTGGCAGGCGCAGTCCCATCCCATTTCATCTGGTATTCAGTCATGAAATATCGGTTTGGCACTGTGGCCAGAAAGGCTTTTCCCGATTGAGATCCAGCAGGCGCATTCAGAAGGATTTGCCTGGCTCCGCGGTTTTTAGCTTCAGCAATCGCTTCAGCCAGCAAGCCTGAAAAAATTCCTTGCCGGCGGTACTCAGGGCGGATCATCCCGCAAAGCTCGACCTTGTTCCCGAATCCGTACACGCCGATGAACCCGACGAGCTTACCGTTCTCATAACGGAAGAAATCATCCTGCCTGCCTTGCGGGCGTGTGGCGAGCATATCCCAATTCAATTTAAGAATGAAGCCGCCATCTTCCTCACAGACGGTCTGTAATTCCCTTATTTCTTCAAGTTGCAGTTTGGAAAGCATATTAAGTCCCCCTGTATCTTTTTGCAAAATTGGCCTCCCGCCTAGTCGGCCTCTGCCAGCCTGAATCCTCCAATCGAAGCAAAGTCCACGAAAAGCTTCGATATGAGCGGAAGCGTTTTGGCCTTATTGTAGACGAGGTAGAAAAAGCGCTCATCATGTAAGCCGGCCAGCTCATACATGTTCACCATCTGGTGTTCTGCATAATCCCGCGCTGCGATTTCAGACATAATCGAAATCCCGATGCCTTGCCTGATGAACTGGATTAAGCTTTGTCCCGAGTCAGTATAGGCAATGATATTCAATTGTTCTTTCAGTATGCCTGCTTTTTTAAAGAGATGTTCCAGCATGGTATTTGTCCCCGAATCGGAGTGGCGCATAACGAGCGGGTACTTTTTAACGGCATGGATGCTTACCGGTTCATCCAAAGTGATATCTTTATGGGTGACCAGCACCAACTTCTCTTTTAGTAGAGGGAAGTATGCCAGTTTCTCATTCTCATATTTCGCACCTAGCAGTCCGACATCAACTGTGCCGCTAAGGACTTTATCGGCGACCGCTTTGGATGGGAACTGCGAAATATTAAAGGCTGCGGCGGGGTACGCCTCACGGAACTGCTTCACCATTTTTGGAATAATGAACTGCCCGGGCACAGAACTCGCGGCCATGCGGATGCTGCCGCGGAATTCAGCCATCCCCTCGTTCAAGTCGAGGAGGGCTTCATCTTTTAAAAGCAGCAGCTTCAATGCCCATTGATACAGGCGCTCGCCATGCGGTGTCAGGATGATATCCCTCCCGACCCGATCAAACAAGCGGACATTCAGCATCTTCTCCAATGACTGGATATGGGAAGAAACCGTCGATTGGCTCAAAAAAATATCCTCGGCCGCCTTTGAAAAGCTTTTATGTTCGACTACTTTTGTAAAAACAAATAACTGGTGAAAATCCATTAGCCTTCCCCCATGAATGAGCCTGTCCGATTCCCATTAAATTCGCGAGTAGGAATTCGCCATGGTCATCGCCAGTCTCATATTTAAAATATCGATTATATCTATTTGTTATTTAGATAGGTATAGATTACCATTAAACTTTTGTCAAAGGAAGATGAAAAAACCGCCTGGCATTTAGCTGGCGGCTGTTCGTTTTTTAAGGCTGGATGTAAGGCGGCTGTTTCAAGTGATGTGTTTGCTCCTTTATGTTATGATAAAACACCTCATAACGGACCCATGCGAGCGGAAACTTCATTACAGCCTCTTTTCCGTTTCCATAAACGATAATATGTTTTTTTGTATGCTCAATCCTTCGTACCTCATGGAGCGGAACCGCTTTTCGCTGCTTTCCGTCCTCAAGGACGAGGTTTTGTCCAACAATTGAAATGCTTTTTGTTTTGATTTTATTCAATTCAACTACTGTCAGGATTGCCCCGAGAATAGTAAAAAGGAAGGACGGCCAAAGAGGAGAAGGAAAACCATCCAGCGCCATCCGCAGCCAGTGAACGATGAGCAAGCCGTAGAAAAACCACATTCCTTTGCTCACACGGGCTTTGCTTTCATAATAGACGCTTTGCTCGTGCATGGCCTTCTCTTCCTCACGTTTTTTGAAAAAGGCTTCCTTGTGCCCTTCAATCGTCAGAGAGCTAAATTCTATAAAATCCGAATACGATCCATCCCACAAATAGGCTGTGTCATCGCCGTCTTCAAGTGCGTAGGCTCCTACCCAGGCGGCATAGGAATAATCAAGTTCAGTAAACTTCATGAGATAATGGCGGACCGGCTGGCCATAATAATTTTCGGTTTCAATCTTATCTATTATCTCTATATCCTCAGGGAAATGGGAGCTGCCATCTTCGTCATCCGGCAGGTTTACGATCGTGTTGAATAATCTTGTCCTGGCAAGGTGCGGCTGTTTACCTTCCTTAATCGGGTACATATGCTCCAAGTTCATATCTTTCAGTTCCCAATAAACCATTTCCGCGCTTTCAATATGCCGGGCACATTCCTCGATAACCGCCTCATCGATGGGCAAATTTTTTGATAGGCAGACAAGGACTGCCTCCGTATTTATAAGTGGATCCCGAAATGCCATAGCAGCCAGAAGCTCAGTTTTCGTTTCCTCATCAAAATAATACTTCATTAAGCTGATAAAAAGCCTCATCCTGCTGCGGATATAAAAATAGTTTTCTTTCCAGGCAGTATAGGCATATTTCGTTGTGTAATCTTCGTTGAATTTTAAATACTGGTCTTTGGTCTCCCTGTAATCTTCAAGCAATAAAGGGAGGATCTTTCCCTTGTTATATCCCTGCTCAAGCTCGGAAGAATTAACGCCCAGTATCAAATCATAAAGCATGAATTTGTAATGCGGCGAATGGATCCTTTCAAGCGTCTGATTAAGGATATCCCTGGCGAGGACTGGATAGGATGAAAGCTCGCCAATTGGGATCAGGAAGTTATCTGTCTCGTTGATCAGTCCGGCTATCTTTTCTTCCAGGAAAAAGAAGATTTCTTCATCTTCTGTTCCGAGCAGGAATTCGATTGCCCGTTCTTTCGCCTGGAGGCTCAGGCTGTCAAAATGTTTCATCAGCGTGACAACGACCTCTTCCATCGGAAAATCGCAGACAAAATCTATTAGATAATAAGAAGGATTGTCCCAGCTGTCGACCGGCTCAGGAAAGCGGCCCGCCGCGGTAATAATAATGTCGCGCAATACATCTATTTGCACTTCGAGATTAGGAATCTGTTTATATTCAAAAAGCTTATCAAGACCCTCAAAGCGTTTTTGCGGATCAGGGCTTTTCACTTGCCTGAGGATATTTCGCAGTTTTAACTCGTACACTTTCTCCCCACCTGTTCTGTTTCTCATTTTCAATTAATAATATTTCATTTCTGTTAACGGGGCAATCATGAAATTGT
Source organism: Bacillus sp. B-jedd (assembly GCF_000821085.1). Lineage (GTDB taxonomy): Bacteria > Bacillota > Bacilli > Bacillales > Cytobacillaceae > Bacillus_D. Next base: position 3,088,547 of record NZ_CCXR01000001.1, on the reverse strand, counting down.
CCCAATGTATGGCTGCTATCCGATTTTTGCTTCACCGGACCATGACGGCAAATTTGCATTTTTGGCCGGAAACAGGGAAAATCAAACGTATGACTTTGAGAAGAAAGCAGGGATTTCATTGCCTGATTTTATAAATTTGGGGATTTCAGCAGGAATGGCCGGAATATTACGCGAAAACGGCATTGCTGTACCAACACCGATCCAGGAGCTGGCGATTCCAGCCGCCCTTGGCGGGAAGGATTTGATTGCCCAGGCACAGACCGGGACAGGGAAGACGCTGGCGTTTATTTTGCCTATATTGGAGAAGCTCGATAGGGAAGCTGGCCACATCCAGGCCTTAGTCGTGACGCCGACAAGGGAACTTGCCTTACAAATTACAGCCGAACTCGGAAAGCTTGTTTCAGGGTCTGGCGTGAACGTATTGGCGGTTTACGGCGGGCAGGATGTGGAAAAGCAGCTGAAGAAGCTCGATAAAGGAGTGCAGATCGTTGTCGGGACCCCAGGCAGACTGCTGGACCATATCCGGAGAGAAACCGTCCGTCTCGGGAATCTGTCGACGCTCGTCCTCGATGAAGCGGACCAAATGCTTCACATCGGCTTCCTGAATGAAGTGGAGGCCATTATCCGTGAAACGCCAGCGGGAAGACAGACGATGCTTTTTTCGGCAACCATGCCTGAAGATGTCCGCATGCTTGCAAAAAAACATATGCGGGATCCGGAATATATGCAAGTCGAGAAAACGCAGGGGCCGGCGGAAACAGTAAACCAGCTCGCTGTCCAGACAACAGACCGCGGCAAGCAGGGGGCCTTGATGGAATTGGTCAAAACTCACCGCCCGTTCATGGCGGTTGTCTTTTGCCGGACAAAACGGCGGGTGGGAAGGCTTTATGAAGTCCTGAAGGCGAATGGCTTTTCCTGTGAAGAGCTGCATGGCGACCTTTCCCAGGCAAAGCGGGAACAGGTCATGAAGCGGTTCCGGGACGCGGAGTTCCAGCTCTTGATCGCCACCGATGTCGCAGCGCGCGGGCTGGATGTGGAAGGCGTCACCCATGTGTTCAACTACGATATGCCGCAGGATGCCGACAGCTATGTCCACCGGATTGGCAGGACAGGCCGTGCCGGAACGCAGGGGCTTGCAATCACTTTATTTACCGCAGCGGACAGGCAGGAACTGCTGGCGCTTGAAAAGGAATTGGCCATCCGGATTAAAAAAGAGAACGCTCCAGGATTTAAGGAAGTACCACGGACTGAAGCAGCAGGGCGAAGGCAGGATGGCAAAAAGGATCGAAGAGACAGCGGGAAATCAGATGGCGACCGGAAGGAACGAAAATCAGATGGAAGCCGACAAAATACTAGGCGCAGCACAACAGCAGGCGGCGGGCGTCCCGAGCGGAAGGTTGGAGAGACACGCAAGGCCGATGCTAAAAGAGATAAAAAACCTTCTTCTAATAACAGAAACCAAGAAGGAGGAAATTCCAGGGAAGGGCGTTCGGTAGGTCAAAGCCCCAAGCCGCGGACCAAAACAGCCATTGGTAAATCTCCGTCTTCCCGTCAAAAACGAAATCAGCCTGCTGGAAGGGGCAGGAGAAAATAAGCGGCGTTTAGCGCTCTATAATGAAACAAAAACTGAGTGGAGTGTATTATGGAGAACTGGATTTTATCATTTATGAACGAATACGGGTACATAGGGATTTTCCTTTTGATTGCCCTTGAAAATATTTTTCCCCCGATTCCATCGGAAGTCATTCTTACCTTTGCTGGCTTTATGACGACCACCTCTAAAATGAGCGTCACAGGAGCGGTCGCGGTCTCGACTTTCGGTTCAGTCGCCGGGGCGGCGGTCTTGTATGGAGTTGGCCGGATTTTGGATGTTGAAAGGCTTGAAAAGATTGTTGACCGTTGGGGACGGGTCCTTCGATTATCAAAAAAAGATCTATACAAAGCGGATGCCTGGTTTGACAAATATGGTGTATGGACCGTTTTTTTCTGCCGGCTTGTCCCGCTCGTCAGAAGTCTCATTTCAATTCCGGCAGGCATGTCCGGGATGAAATTTCCAATCTTTCTCCTTCTGACTACAATAGGCACGCTCATCTGGAATACAATCCTTGTCAACGCCGGCGCCATGCTTGGTGCCTCGTGGACAGACATTGCCGGCTATATGGACGTATTTTCGAATGTGGTTTATGTATTGCTGGCATGTGCCGTATTGTATTTTATTGTAAAGTTTGTCAGGAAGCGCACCTAAAAAATGGCCTTTCCGCCTGGATAGCGGAAAAGGCCATTTTTTTATTTATAATCCATATGTTTATGCTTGAAAATATCTTCATCAGATTTTCGGACAAGGATGAAATGGTCAATATTATCAAGGCCGTTCAGGTTGCAGTTATGGTGGGCAATGATTTCTTTCGCTTTTAGGACATTATTGTCAGTCGTCGAATGCCCGTCCGCGACAAGGGTCACATCATAGCCAAGCGTTGTCGCCCGGCGGCAGGTAGTGTCGACACAGAATTCCGTCTTGCAGCCTATCGCAACCAAATGGCTGATTTCCAATGTGAGCAGGTATTCATGAAGGGTGGTGAAATGGAAGGCATCGGTTGCTCGCTTCGTCAGGATTGTATCGTCCTTTAAAGGGACAATATGGGGATGCACCTGGAATTCCATCGAATCAGGTTCCGCCACATCCGTATCGACAATATAAATGATTGGAATTTCCTTTTGCCGGGCCCTGTCAATCACCTTTTTCATCGTTTCCAGGAGCCGCTCTTTGTCATAAACCGGCCCGTGCTTCGGCCCCTCAATAATCCCCACCTGCGCATCAATCACCAATAAAGCCGTATTCCCCATCAGCTTCCCTCTCTTTTTGGCAAAATAAAATCATATCCGCGTAAAACGAAGTGTACATTAAGCCAAGCTTGATTTTTTCGCAAAAATTCAATGACCTTATCCGACAATGGTCCTATTCTTATTTTACCGGAAAACATTACCGATGCAATCTTTTGGATTGCATTGAGTGCGATAACTATCGCATCGCCTAATAAATAATTAATCCTTTTTCCCCAGACGGACATCAAATTTGATTTGATTCCCAATTTCGATTCCGAGCCTGCTGATTGTACCTGCGGGAAGTTCAAGTGTGGAATGTGCTCTCTTTTCCGGCTTTGTTGCTGTCCAGGGTTTGAGATGAGGGTAGCAACGGACAACATTATGCTGTTCGTTAAGAAGAACGATGTCTAATGGGAACGACATAAAGAACATGTGGACTGCATTGCACGGCAAGATCCATAAACCTTCGTTTGAGATAGGCTCCTTCCTGAACATCAGCCCCTTAAATCTAGTAAAAAAAGAATCTGCTTTTATTACAGGAAAAGGGATAATAACAACGTTTCTGCCCATCAATTAGCCTCCATTCATTAAATATGCCATGTGTTCATTATAATAAATGGTATGTTCTTAATAAAGAATGAAATAGTTAGCAATAATTAGATAATAGGAGAAAAATAGAGATAAGCCCATAAAAATACGCTAAAACGAACAATTTCCAACCTTTTCAAGTTATTTTGTTCGTAATATAATCCAATTAAGTTCTACATATAGAACCCGAAAATAATTAGAAAAACAGGAGGCGGAGAAATGAACTTGTTGAGCAGAATCGTCAAAGAAGAAGAAGGCCAGGCACTAACGGAGTATGGGTTGATTATTGGGTTGGTTTCAGTTGTTCTAATCGGCGCATTAGCAGTTTTAAGTGGCTCAATAGAAAAAGTTTTTAATGACATTAGAGATAAATTAAATCCAAAAACAACTCCATAAATATTTTGAGTTGGCCCTGCTTTTCAGGCATGAGAAGCGGGGTTTTTTTACAGCAAAGGAGGGTTTGCATTGGAGAATATTCTTCTTCTCATTTTATTGCTTATTTGTACAGTTACGGATATCAAGTCAAGGAAAATCCTGAATATTGTAACTTTTCCCGCCATCATTATTGGTTTCCTCCTTTATTTATTCACCAATGGCTATGAAGGCTTCTTGTTTAGCGGTAAAGGCTTTCTAGTAGGATTAGGAGTTCTTTTTATACCATTCGCTATGGGAGGCATTGGCGCTGGTGATGTAAAGCTGATGGCTGCGATTGGAACAATGAAGGGAGCTTTTTTCGTATTTTATGCATTTTTATATGCTGCAATTGTTGGTGGATTAATTGCACTCTTTATTTTAATTTGGCGAAGAGATGTAAAAGGTTTTTTTGCAAGAATCATAAATTCACTTTTGCTTCTTTCATTTAATAAAAGCAAGGAATCAATTCAGGTTAGTAAAACAGATCTCGCACCAACATTTCCTTACGGAGTAGCAATTGCCGTCGGTACGGTAGCCTTGCTCTTCATGGAGGGAAGGATATGAAGTCTGAGAAAGGGCAATCGATGGTTGAAACAGCCCTTATTCTTCCTATAGTTCTTATGTTGTTGTTCGGGATTGTGGATTTTGGCCGTATATTTCATGCCTACTTAACATTGGATCATGCCGGCAGGGAAGCCGCACGACTAGCTAGTATTCAAAAAAGCAACGCAGATATAACCTCGAAGATAAGTTCATCTACTGCGGGTCTTGACTCCAGCAAACTGACTGTAACGATATCTCCAAATGAGGCAGCCAGGACGAGCGGTACAGATGCCACAATTACGCTTGTTTATAAGATCGATTTTATAACTCCTTTTGTTACCAGCTTAGCATCACCATTAACATTGACTGATACTACCGTTATGAGGGTGGAGTAGGATGAAAAAGATACTTAAAAATGAAGATGGGAATGTGTTAGTGATCGTTGCGGTTTTTATGATTGCTCTTTTTGGTTTTACCGCGATGGTGGTTGATGCGGGAGGATTATTTTTGGAAAAAAGCAAGTTGCAAAAAGCACTCGATGCGGCAGTTTTGGCTGGTGCCCAAGATTTAATATCTAGTGAAACTAAGGCCAAGCAAACTGCAATGTTAATTGCGGATAAAAACAATTTCAAATTGACAACATCGGATCTAAAAACTGGTCCAGATTATATACAGGCTACCAAAACCATTAGCAAGGGACTAACCTTTGCAAAAATATTAGGAATAAATAGTTCCGAAGTTAAAGCATTTTCGAAAGCAATAGTCGGAGGCTCTTTAATAAGCAGTAAAGGAGTCGTTCCGGTTGGGGTATTATCCAAAGAATATAAGGCAAACGGAAAATATATTATGCACTTTCAGCCGGGAAACCCTGACAATGCAGCAAAAAGCGGGAACTTCGGTTTTTTGGATTTAACAGAAGAAAAGGGAAATAATTTAAAAAATGAGATAATTAATGGCGCTGAGTTGAAGGTGAGTGATGATATGCATTCATGGACCCAAACCGGTCTTCAATGGGGGAATGTTAAAGCTGGATTTGAGGCTAGAATATCTGCGGATAAAAATGCTGGCAGAACATACTGTGAGAATGCAAGTACCGCTGATGACTCATGTAAACGGGTAATCATTGTTCCGATGGTTGAAGATTTCGATGGCGCATCAGGGACTTCAGAGGTCAAGATCGTTGGATTTGCAATGTTTTGGATTGAGTCTGTAGATAAACATGCAATTACTGGTCAATTTATCAAAGAGATCTCAATTGGCGAATTTGGCACAGGAAAGGACTTTGGTATATACAAAGTCTCCTTAATTGAATAAATAGGAACAAGGGAGATCTAAATATGAAATCTAAAAAACTATGGATCTGGTCTTTAATATTCGGTCTGGTTGCCACTTCATTTCTATATTTTATTATCAATTCGAGGGCCACTACTCAAACTGCCGCACCCGCTGCATCCAAACCAGCATCCACAGAATCTAAGAATAAACCGGAAAAATTACAAGCCACCAAAGCCGCTTCTGCAAAGACCGCTGCTGCAGCAGAAAAGAATCCAGACGAAAATGAGTTGCTGCCCATAGGTGAGGGAAAAAGGGCAATGACCATCCAGGTAACAGATGTACAGGGAGTGGGTGGTTTTATCAAACCTGATTCCCATGTAGATGTTGTTGCAAAGCTGATTGTTCCCGAGGATGCGAAAAAGGGGCAGCATGACGCAGGCACTATGATTCTTCAAAATACACGTGTTCTTGCGGTAGGTCATGCTGCAGATGATGAGGAAACGAGGAAAAAATATCAGATGGTGACGCTTGAGGTAAATCCAAGGGAAGGCCTCGCACTTGGATTTTCCACTAAATATGAACTATACCTAATGCTCCGCAAAGAAGGAGATAATCAGCTCGAGAAGAAGCATACTCACGTGCATGAAGATGAACTTCACGAAGGGGTGTTTTTGAAATGACATGGTTTGTAGTGGCGAAGCATGCCGAGGTTTATGAGGAATTGAAAAAACATGCCATTGTCTTGAACTCTGACGTGAAGTGGCTGAAATCAAAGGGAGATCTGGCGGAAAACACGGAAAAGGGGCTCGTTTTCCTGACGGTAACCAGAGATGATAGTATGGAAGATTTATATGAAGAATTGAGAACGTTCTCGGATTCTGGGCAAGGGATTCCTATCTTGATCGATCTTGAAGGCCAAGTAGATATCCGGAAGGCGATTAGGGCGGGCGCGTATGATGTCCTGCCTTATCCAGTTTCAATTGAAACAATGAAAGAAACGGTGAAGGAAGCGGGCCGGCTTCTTATGCAGGAAAAGGCTGAGCCGAAACTAGAAGCGCCGAAACAGGCTGCTTCTGATAAAAAGGCCAGGATCATTACCGTCTGCAGCACGAAGGGTGGAGTAGGAAAAACAACGTTTACGGTAAATCTCGCCGCTGCCTTCGCGAAGCAGCGGAAGAAAGTGGCTGTTGTTGATCTTGATCTTCAATTTGGGGACGTTGCGATGTTTTTTGACTGCAAGCCGAAAAAGACCATTTACGAGTGGGTGAAGGAGGAATATTACGGCCAGCCGGAAAAGCTGAGCGGCTATATGCATTCGGCCAATGAGTACATAGACATCATGGCGGCGCCTATCAGGCCGGAGTTTTCGGAAGTCATCCTTGAAGAGCATGTCCAGAAACTGGCTGACTATTTACGTCCGCACTATGACGTTGTGCTTTTCGACACCGCCCCATATGTGGAAGGCAATATTTTGACGGCACTTGAAAAGTCGGACGACATCTTTCTTGTTACCTTTCTCGACTTGCCGACGTTGAAGAACTGCAAAATCTTTATTGATACGCTGGAGTCGCTGGCACTGGTCAATAAGGCAAAAATCGTCCTGAACCGTGACTCGAAAAAACGGGGAATGAACAAGGAAACTGCTGAAGAAGTGCTCGGTATGAAAATCCATACCCGCATTCCGGATCTTGAAAAAGTGGTCGTTACGTCTGTGAATGAAGGGAATCCATTTGTCTATTCTTATCCAAGGGCGAAAATATCGAAGGTCATGTATTCCCTCGCCCAGGATTTCTTCGGAAAACCGGAAAAAAAGAAGAAACGGTCGCTTTTTGCAAAAAAGGTCGTCAATGAAGGGGGGCTTGTTTAATGTCCCTTTTAAAAAGGCTAGGCAAAGAAGAACTGATAATGGCAAATAAGCCTGCTTCCGCATCTGTATTTCACTATAATCGCAGCATCCCGGAGGACGGGCTGGAAAGTAAGTTGCATAACTTCCTAGTGGAAGAAGTGAAAAAGGCGTCCAATGAGCAGGATATCAACTACGATGAAGTAATCGAACGAAAATCGGATGAATTTTTGCAAAAAGAAGCCGCTCATCTGTCGTTTGAGGATAAACAGGCGATTTTCCAAGGGGCGAAGAACGAGTTGGTCGGATATGGGCCGATTACTCCGCTTCTTGCAGACCCGGACATTACCGAAGTCATGGTAAACGGCCCAAAAGATATTTATGTGGAAAGAAAGGGGAAAATCAAGAAAACCTCTATCCATTTCAAGGATGATGACCATGTCCTGCGGATCATCGAAAAGATTGTACACCCGCTCGGGCGCCGGATTGACGAAAGCTCGCCAATGGTGGACGCGCGGCTTCCGGATGGTTCCCGGGTCAACGCCATCATCCCGCCGCTAGCGATTTACGGGCCGGTTCTTACCATCAGAAAATTCTCGGATACACCGTTTACAATTAATAATTTGATTCAATTCCAGACGCTAAGCACGGAAATGGCTGACTTCATTGAAGCTTGTGTTGTTTCACAGCTCAATATTTTCATCAGCGGTGGAACGGGTTCAGGGAAAACATCGACATTGAATGTGCTTTCTTCCTTTATTCCGGAAAACGAGCGGATTGTGACGATCGAGGATGCCGCAGAGTTAAAGCTTTCGCAGGAGCATGTGGTCGCTCTTGAATCGAGGCCTCCGAATATTGAAGGACAGGGTGCCATCTCTATCCGCGATCTTGTCAGGAACTCCCTCAGGATGCGGCCGGACAGGATTATTGTTGGGGAAGTAAGGAGCGCAGAGGCGCTTGATATGCTCCAGGCGATGAACACCGGCCATGATGGAAGCCTTGGGACCGGGCACGCCAACTCGCCAAGGGACTTGCTGGCCAGGCTGGAGACAATGGTGCTGATGGCCGGTTTTGATCTGCCAGTCCGCGCCATTAGGGAACAAATCTCAAGTGCACTCGATATTATCATCCATCAGACCAGGATGAAGGATGGGACGCGGAAAATCACCCATATCACTGAAGTCCTTGGGCTGGAAGGGGATACGATAGTTACACAGGATATTTTTATCTTTAAGGAAACAGGCTTGACCGAAGAAGGGAAGATCAAGGGAAGATTCAAGTCAACCGGAATCCGCCCTGCTTGTGCTGACAGGCTTGAGCTGTCAGGATTCACCATCCCTGCCTCCTGGTATGTGGAGGAATGGCGGGTATGAACCTGAATCCTCTGCTGACACTCGTTTTATCTTTATTTGGTTTCAGCATTTTCGGCTATCTCCTGTTCTCGACTATCGGACGCCGAATGAAAATGAAAAAGCGGCTTGACAATTATTTTGCACAAGAGAAAGAAGAGAAAGTAAAGAATAAGAAGAAATCGGAAAAAAACAGGCATGTCACGCTCATACAAAAGGCCGGTTCACACTTGAATGCCTTTTCACCAGCCATATCAAAGTGGGAAAAGAAACTGGTGCAGGGACGGTCTGCACTCTCACCAGGTGAATTTTTTCTGTTCAGAATCCTGGCACTTATCACAGCTGTATTGATCGCCTACATGTTGAAAATCCACTATCTGTTTTATCTTCCGGTCGGAATCGTCGCGTTCTGGCTGCCGGTCTTCCAGCTGAACAAGAAAATCAGCAAGCGGTTAACCCGGAGCGCCTATCAGCTGTCTGAAGCGCTTGGGACGATGGCCAACTCGATGCGGGCCGGTTTCAGCTTCATGCAGGCGATGAAACTCATTTCCGAGGAATTTCCTGACCCGATCGGCACAGAGTTCGAGAAAACTTTAAAGGATATCAATTTGGGCGTCCCGGTTGAGGAGGCTTTTATGAAGATGCTCCAAAGGCTTCCCGACAAGGAACTTGAAATGGCTGTAAAATCCATGCTGATCCAGCGGGCGAGCGGAGGAAATCTGGCGGTTCTCCTCGAGACAATCCAGGAAACGGTGACCGGAAGGATTCAAATCAAAGAAGAGGTAAGGACGCTGACGGCACAGGGAAAGCTGTCAACCTGGATTATCACCGGACTCCCAGTGGCCCTTGCCCTGTATCTTAAACTGGTCAATCCGGAATACTTCAATCTTTTGCTCGAGCATCCTCTTGGATGGGTCATGCTGTCGGCAGGTGGAATGGGCATTGTGATGGGCTGGTTCTTTATTCGAAAAATTGTCCGGATCGAGGTGTAGGCTTGAATGCTCAATGCAACCCTTTATTTTATGGTGTTTCTATCGCTGACAGTAGTATACCGGGCTTTTCTGCAATTTCTATATAGAAGTGAACTCACCATCCATAGCAGGGTAGAAAACTTTCTTGAACTTGAGCCGCGGGCAACGAAACCGGTTGAAAATAAGAACCGGGGGCAATTTTTTGCCGAAGAAAGGGCGTCAAGGCTTACTGGCAAGTTGAAGAACGTCCTTTCCGAAAAACTTTCCGTTGAAGCAAAAAGTGAGCTCGAAAAAAAACTTCTTGATGCTGGGCTGTTCAAATGGAAAGCAGTTGATTTCAGGCTCATGCAGATCCTTGCCGGACTAATCCTATTTTTCCTGGGCATACTCCTGTTTGGCAAGTCTTCCGGCAAAACGCTGAGCTTGTTTATGCTATCAGGTGCGTTGGGTGGATTGGGCTTTTATTATCCAATTTTTTATCTGGGGGCACGGAAAAAACAGCGTCTGGCAAAAATCCAAAAGTCGCTTGCCGATTTTTTCGATATGGTGAATTTATCAGTCGAAGCGGGGATGGGGCTGGATGCGGCGATTATGCGTGTTTGCAAAAACAAGGAAGGGCCATTGTCCGAGGAATTTCTCCGGGCAATTGAGGAAATGAGGCTTGGAAAATCAAGAAGGGACGCTTTTATTAATCTTCGGTCAAGGGTTAGCCTGGACGCCTTTCAAAGTATCATGACATCGTTGATCCAAGCCGACCAGCTGGGAATCGGGATGTCGAAGGTCCTAAAGGCGCTCACTGACAGGATCAGGGAGCACCAGCGCCAGCTTGCGCGTGAGAAAGCGATGAAAGCACCAATAAAAATGCTATTCCCGATGGTTCTGTTTATCTTCCCGGCAATTTTTATCATTTTGCTGGGACCGCTGATCATCTATCTTTTGCAAAATGGACTGGGAGGGTAATATTGCTTCTCCCGACAGACCAAGGGAGGTCACAATATGGAAGGAATTCGGATTAGGAAGTTGCGGGATGAGCGGGGAATGTCGCTTAATAAGTTAAGCGGGCTCACTGGCATCTCTAAATCATATTTAAGTTTATTGGAAAGAGGTATACAAAAGAATCCAAGTATCGTGGTTTTGGAAAAACTAGCTGAAGCATTTCAGGTGAGCGTGGACGTGTTTATTAGAAGGGAAAAAGCAGGAGAAGCTGGAACAACCGCGGGCCTTGTGAAACTGCAGGTTGAGTTTTCCGAAAAAGATATGGCTCCCGAAAAATTTAAAAGGGTCAAAGAACTGTTGGAAATCCTTAATGAGCCGGGAGCTGGCTAGGAGCTAGGGATGGTGCCGAGAATCTTGCTGCCTCAAAAACTGAAAACTATACAAAAAAACCCTTGCGCGGCAAGGGTTTTCGTTTAAGTCTGGGTTTCGACGCTGTCATACGAGTTTCTTCTTTCATCGGGCTGCACAGCATCTTTAGCGGCAAGGTGGGTCCTTACTTGAAGCTCATCACGCTCTTTCCGGACCTTCCGCAATTCTCTTTTCAGAGCGACAATCCTCGTGGTACCGACAGCGCCCATAATAACAACCCCTGCGAGGACGGAGCCAAGGACAACGAGAATGAGCGGCCAATGGGAAGTACCAAAGTAATAATCGACTTCAACGGGTTCTACATTCATGATGGCGAAAATGGCGACCAGTATGGCAAAAACAATTCCCAACAGTAAACTCCACTGCGTTTTCATCACAAAGCCTCCCTTCGTTTCGCATCTTTATTGTAAAGATACCCAAAGGGAGATGGATGAAAACAATCCATAAAAAACAAAAAACCTCTGCATAATAGCAAAGGTTTTTTTCGTATGGAGACTATCGGGATCGAACCGACGACCTCTTGCATGCCATGCAAGCGCTCTCCCAGCTGAGCTAAGCCCCCTTGTGAATTTCAAGTAGTCCTTAAAGCGACTACAAAAAAGATTATACCATCCTGGCGAAAGTTTGCAAGAGGTAAATTTAATTTTATGATATAATTTTTTCGGCGGACTGGTTTTTGTTTTGACCGATTTCCGGTTTTCAGAGAAAACCTTTTAAAGGGGGACAGGGTTTTGAAAAATATTTTGTTCTATATATTAATTACTTTGATGCTGACAACTATCATAAGCATTGTCCTCGGCTATCATAATTTTGGGTTTACAGTCGGTTTTATTTTTGCCGGATTCTCGCTTGCCGTAGGTGTATTCTATTCCATGAAAAACAGGGATTATACTTACAAGCAGTGGTATGAAGACTATGCGGAAAGAAAGCGGAGGCATAAATAGGGCGGTGGGATTCCGCCCTGGTGTCTTAACTCATGCTTTCGATTTCCACTCGCTGGATGCCCTGTTGGTCCGAAATCATGTTATAGACTTCTGTCGTTTTCAATTTTATATTTACAGCGATTTGCAAGTTGACGTGATGGTTGCCGTCGCTGAGATCCTTTATCCGGACCTTTCTTAAAATATATTTTTGTTCATAAATGAAATCAATTAGGGAGTCAATGTGTTCCCGTTCACCCACATATAGCTGTAAAAGGATTTCTTTTTCCCTCAATTGCTTCGGTCCAATCAGTTTCATGATAAATGGAATGAATTCCACACTGAAAATTAACAAGGCGACACCTACGAACGATTCAAGATAGAAACCCGCGCCCACTGCAATCCCAATTCCCGCCGCACCCCAAATCATTGCCGCGGTAGTTAGACCTGAAATGCTGTCATTTCCTCTCCGCAAAATAACCCCTGCACCAAGAAAACCGATTCCCGATACAATCTGTGCCGCAAGCCGAAGCGGATCCATCGTAATATTGACCGCGCCCGGGACGGCATTATAAGCAGATTCCATGGATACAATGGTTAGCAGACAACTGACAATGCAGATGACCAGGCTTGTCTTAAGCCCTACTGGCTTTCGCTTCAATTCTCTCTCGAGGCCAATTACCAACCCAAGAATCGCCGATATTCCTAGTTTTACAAAAATCTCCGTTTCAAATGCCGACATATTCACTCCCCACCCATTTCCTCTTTTTTTGGCAAAATATCATAATATAATAGAAATATGTGAACTATCCATGTAAAATACATACCATTACATAATCATTCATTCACAAGAAGGAGACACCATGAAACCTATCATCAATCCGTATGCGGCTTTAGCAATCGGAGTAATTACCGTATCCGCATCAGCCATATTTGTGAAATTCAGTGCATCACCGTCCAGCGTTATTGCTTTTTACCGGTTATTTTTTTCTGTCCTATTCATGCTTCCGCTATTTCTGGCAAAATTCACGCCTGAATTAAGAAAGGTAACTAAAAAGGACTGGGTCTTTACTATAGTAGCTGGCGTCTTATTGGCATTTCACTTTATCCTCTGGTTTGAATCGTTAAACTACACATCCGTTGCGAGTTCCACTGTACTCGTCACACTGCAGCCGTTGTTCGCCTTCCTTGGAACCTATTTGTTCTTTAAGGAAAAAATGACGCTTGGTGCAATCACAAGTGGGATTATTGCTATAATCGGGAGCTTTATTATTAGCTGGGGAGATTTCCAAATCAGCGGTTCAGCCCTATTCGGGGACTTTCTAGCCCTTGTCGCCTGTGCGTTTATTACGGGGTACCTGTTATTCGGCCAGACAGTAAGACAAAGAGTATCACTGATTACCTATACTTTTTTAGTATACCTCATTAGTACTGTGACGTTATTTATTTATGTTGTCGCCACCGGTGAGTCGTTCATTCCGGTTCAGCAAAGTGACTGGATTCAATTTATCCTTTTGGCATTGCTGCCAACGCTGCTTGGCCATAGCCTTTTTAACTGGGTTGTGAAATGGATCAGTACATCAATGATATCGATGGCGATTTTATTTGAGCCGATCGGGGCAGCGATACTCGCATATTTTCTCCTCGGTGAATCAGTCATCTGGTCTCAAGTTGTTGGCGGGGGCGTTGTCATAGCGGGGATATCGCTGTTTATAATTAATGAGCGCCGCCTGAAGCTTAAACAAGTGGCAGTCGAGCGGTAATAGTGGAGGAGAAAATATGCTAATCCGGAAAGCAACTATTCAGGATGCGGAAGGAATTGCTTATGTTCATGTGAAAAGCTGGCAGGCTGCATACAGGGGAATTGTAAACCAGGATGTACTTGACGGGTTGGAGGTCGAGCAAAGAGTTTCTTTATGGAAGGAAACTCTCTCGAATCCCCATCTCAACTCACCTGTCTATGTTGCTGTTAAAGAGGATGGCCGGATAATCGGTTTTGCCTCCTTTGGTCCAGAACGGCAAGAAAAGAAGAACGGGGCGGGGGAGTTATATGCCATCTACCTCCTTCCAGAAGCTCTAAGGCAAAAGGCGGGAACCAGACTTGTCATTGCAGGCGTCACAGAGTTAATCGCCGGAAATTTTCATTCAATGCTTGTCTGGGTTCTGGCGGAAAACCCTTCTCGTAAATTTTACGAACAATTCACCCCTGTCTATGTAAAAGAAGAAACACTAGCCATCGGCAACAAAACACATACTGAAATTGCTTATCAGTGGAACGACCTTCCGAACTTGCTTATCCAGCTTAAAGATAAGTTATAAAAGCAAGGGCTTTTTTCATGCAAAAGTAACTAAGTATATTAATTATTAGTGACATGGCTAAAAAGATTTAAAAATTATATTGCAAACATTTTTTTCGCGTGTTATATTAAGAATCGTTCGCTTCGGACAATTGATTTTTAACTTTCCGCAATTAGAAAAATGCGGTTGACATTGCTGAAACGAATGTGATATAGTAACTAGGTCGCTAAGGCGACAAGCTGATTTTAAAAAGCAATTATTGTTCCTTGAAAACTAAACAAACAAGCGTCAACAAACAATATTTATCATGGTCTTCGGATCATGAGCCAACGTAACTTTATGAGCTAAACTCATACTCTTTCTTGGAGAGTTTGATCCTGGCTCAGGACGAACGCTGGCGGCGTGCCTAATACATGCAAGTCGAGCGGAGGTTTTGATTCATTGTCTGGCAGTTATGGCGAGAAGGCCACACCCGTTCCCATCCCGAACACGGAAGTTAAGCTTCTCAGCGCCGATGGTAGTTGGGGCCTTGCCCCTGTGAGAGTAGGACGCTGCCGGGCAATAGATGGAGGATTAGCTCAGCTGGGAGAGCATCTGCCTTACAAGCAGAGGGTCGGCGGTTCGATCCCGTCATCCTCCACCATATGCTTTATTTTTTTTGCCGGTTTAGCTCAATTGGTAGAGCAACTGACTTGTAATCAGTAGGTTGGGGGTTCAAGTCCTCTAGCCGGCACCATTTTCGGGCCATTAGCTCAGTTGGTTGAGACGAGCAGAGCTTCATGAGTAAGCTTCGAGTTGCGGAGTAAAACGTAAGTTTTACGGAGCATCTGACTAAATGGAAACAAAGATTAGGATAACATCATAGTATGAGCCATTAGCTCAGTTGGTAGAGCATCTGACTTTTAATCAGAGGGTCGAAGGTTCGAGTCCTTCATGGCTCACCATTTTCATATGCGGGTGTGGCGGAATTGGCAGACGCACTAGACTTAGGATCTAGCGCCGCAAGGCGTGGGGGTTCGACTCCCTTCACCCGCATTTTGCGGAAGTAGTTCAGTGGTAGAACACCACCTTGCCAAGGTGGGGGTCGCGGGTTCGAATCCCGTCTTCCGCTCCAACATTCCGCCGGGGTGGCGGAACTGGCAGACGCACAGGACTTAAAATCCTGCGGTAGGTGACTACCGTACCGGTTCGATTCCGGTCCTCGGCACCATTTTAATAATATGCGCCCGTAGCTCAATTGGATAGAGCGTCTGACTACGGATCAGAAGGTTATGGGTTCGACTCCTTTCGGGCGCGCCATATTACGGGAAGTAGCTCAGCTTGGTAGAGCACTTGGTTTGGGACCAAGGGGTCGCAGGTTCGAATCCTGTCTTCCCGACCATTTTCGGGGCCTTAGCTCAGCTGGGAGAGCGCCTGCTTTGCACGCAGGAGGTCAGCGGTTCGATCCCGCTAGGCTCCACCAGTTTTAAATTCATAATATGGCGGTGTAGCTCAGCTGGCTAGAGCGTACGGTTCATACCCGTAAGGTCGGGGGTTCGATCCCCTCCGCCGCTACTAAAAATTTTCACCTGGACCTTTAGCTCAGCTGGTTAGAGCAGACGGCTCATAACCGTCCGGTCGTAGGTTCGAGTCCTACAAGGTCCACTGTACTTTTATATATTATAAATGGAGGAATACCCAAGTCTGGCTGAAGGGATCGGTCTTGAAAACCGACAGGCGGGTTAAACCGCGCGGGGGTTCGAATCCCTCTTCCTCCGCCATTTATATTTTTTATCGTCGCGGGGTGGAGCAACGAGCGTTACTTCACTGAATAAACTGCGAGTTGTACCCATCGAACAGCTTCCTGAATTGGCTATCTGAGGTGGGGACAGTCCAAGCCTTATAATGGCATGGCTAGAATTTCATAATTTTTTATCGTCGCGGGGTGGAGCAGTCCGGTAGCTCGTCGGGCTCATAACCCGAAGGTCGCAGGTTCAAATCCTGCCCCCGCAATTCGGTCTGGTAGTTCAGTTGGTTAGAATGCCTGCCTGTCACGCAGGAGGTCGCGGGTTCGAGTCCCGTCCAGACCGCCATTTTTTTGGCTCAGTAGCTCAGTCGGTAGAGCAAAGGACTGAAAATCCTTGTGTCGGCGGTTCGATTCCGTCCTGAGCCACCTTTTTTTGATAATGGCGATTGTGGCGAAGTGGTTAACGCACCTGATTGTGGTTCAGGCATTCGTGGGTTCGATTCCCATCAGTCGCCCCATTTATAATTTTATGCGGGTGTAGTTTAATGGTAAAACTCCAGCCTTCCAAGCTGATGTCGTGGGTTCGATTCCCATCACCCGCTCCATCCATATATGGGCCTATAGCTCAGCTGGTTAGAGCGCACGCCTGATAAGCGTGAGGTCGATGGTTCGAGTCCATTTAGGCCCACCATTTTAATTTTATTATTCCACAGTAGCTCAGTGGTAGAGCAATCGGCTGTTAACCGATCGGTCGTAGGTTCGAGTCCTACCTGTGGAGCCATATGGGGAAGTACTCAAGAGGCTGAAGAGGCGCCCCTGCTAAGGGCGTAGGTCGGGTGACCGGCGCGAGGGTTCAAATCCCTCCTTCTCCGCCATGCAAATGGCCCCTTGGTCAAGCGGTTAAGACACCGCCCTTTCACGGCGGTAACACGGGTTCGAATCCCGTAGGGGTCATAGAAAAAGCTGTCTGCAATCTTGCGGACAGCTTTTTTTATATTTTTAAATCGGAATTTCTTTTTAAGTATAGCGAACAAAGACATTGGCAATTCATTGTCCCAACCTTATCCATCTTGGGACAGAGTACAAGAAAATAGCTAGTCAATTGTCCCACCATCATCCATCTTGGGACAGGGTACATAGAAAAAGCCCATCAGTTGTCCCACCATCATCCATCTTGGGACAGGGTACAAGGAAATAGCCCGTTAATTGTCCCAACATCATCCATCTTGAGACAGGGTACAAGAAAATGTCCGGTCATCTGTCCCAACATCATCCATTTTGGGACAGGGTACAAGAAAATGTCCGGTCATTTGTCCCAACCAGATTCACCATGGGACAGGGTTCAAGAAAATAGCCCCTCAGTTGTCCCAACCTCATCCATCTTGGGACAGGGTACAAGAAAATGTCCGGTCATTTGTCCCAACCACATTCACCTTGGGACAAGGTACAAGGCAAAAGCCAATCCTATGTCCCAATCGCCCCCATCTTCAATCAACCCTCAAAATATACTACTCTTTTTTCCACACCTGTATATTCACCAACACACGCATCCATCAATTAAATGTAAAAGATTCAGAAAATTTTCTTTAAAAGGTTTACCTCCCAAAAATGAGGGTATTAATAAAAAGCAACCGTTAGAATGCCATTCCAATTTGCTCAATTTTCTTTAGACTATTTAGACAACTGCTTATCCCAATCACTTATTTGAATAAGAGACCCAGCTTGCCTTCTGCAAGCTTTTTTCTTCCTTTACGTCTTTACTGCGTTGCTAAAATGCAGACTTCTTCTCAATCGACAAATTACATATCCCTTTTCCTTCAATGGTTTATCATTTCCCTGCCATAATTCTTTCGAGTTTTGGAGGGGAATTTTCATATACCTTGAAAGAGTTTTTGTCGGTATAGAACGATTGGGGTAAAAAATACGGAAATACTGCATGAAATTAGGAGCACTTGTCAGATTTTCAGGGAATTTTTGTAAAGGATTTGTTAATAAAGAAGCGAATTATACCACGATGAACGAATATCCATTTCAAAGGGGAGTGCAGTGCACAAAGCCTGCAAAGGGGGCAGGCGCCTTTTGAAAGCGGCTGGAATGATGGCAATCAGTTTTGCTTTTCAGACCAGGAACATACGAACGAAAGATGGGAGTAAAAGAGCGGTTCCAATCTTTGCAAATAATATGCCCGGCAACTGTAGTGAAGGCCTTCGCGGAATAGTAATGCTTCCGGATGGGCTTTTGTTTTTGCCCGGCGAAAGAGAGGAGCGTCTTTGTGGTTAAGAAGAAATGTGTGGCTATGCTGCTGGCAGGGGGCCAGGGGAGCAGGCTGAAAATGCTGACGAAGGATCTTGCCAAGCCTGCAGTCCCATTCGGCGGCAAATACCGGATTATTGACTTCACCTTAAGTAATTGCACGAATTCCGGGATTGACACTGTGGGGGTACTGACACAGTACCAGCCGATGATACTGAACTCCTATATCGGAATTGGCAGTGCATGGGACCTGGACCGGAAGGATGGTGGGGTGACGGTGCTTCCTCCATTCAGCGAGTCCTCTGAAGTGAAGTGGTATACTGGCACGGCATGCGCGGTCTATCAAAATCTCAATTATTTGAAGCAGTACAGTCCCGAGTACATTCTTATTCTGTCTGGGGACCACATTTACAAAATGAATTACGGAGAAATGCTGCAGTACCACATAGAAAAAGGAGCCGAGGTGACTATCTCCGTCGTTCAGGTTCCTTTTGCAGAAGCGGGCAGGTTTGGCATCATGAATACGGGCAGCGACATGCGGATCGAGGAATTTGAGGAAAAACCTGAAATTCCAAAAAACAACCTTGCTTCTATGGGCATCTATATTTTTAACTGGAAAACACTTCTGGAATGTCTTGAACGGGATTATAGCGATGAGACGTCAAGCCATGACTTCGGAAAGGATGTCATTCCTGCCCTTGTCGAAGAGGGAAGAAGGCTTTATGCCTATCCTTTTAAAGGGTACTGGAAAGATGTTGGCACGGTCAGGAGTTTTTGGGAGGCGAATATGGACCTTTTGGATGACCGGGGCGGACTGAATTTATTTGACCAGGAATGGAGGATTTATTCCGTCAGTCCGAATCAGCCTCCACAGTATATTTCCGGGGATGCACTAGTCATCCAGTCCCTCGTCAATGAAGGGTGCACAGTTGAGGGTGATGTGGAACGGTCGGTTTTGTTTCAGGGAGTCACCATTGAAAAAGGCGCCTTTATAAAGGAATCGGTGATAATGCCCGATGCGGTAATCGGTAAAAACACTATCATTGAGCGGGCGATTGTGCCATGTGATTTGGTGATTCCCGATGGGATGATCATCAAGCCCCCACTTGGAGAAATTGTTTTGGTGAACAAAGAAATGATTCAGGAACACTATCTAGCTACTTAAATTCTAAAAGGAGGGACAGACACGATGAAACAGCTTTTAGGCGTCATAGATGCCGCTACACACCACGAAGACTTGCAAGATTTGCTGCTGCATAGGCCTGTTGCTGCCCTGCCTTTTGCAGGGAGATACCGCCTCATAGACTTCATCCTTTCCAGCATGGTGAATTCGGGAATTAGCAGTGTTGCTGTCTTCCCGAAGTTTGGATACAGATCACTAATGGACCATCTCGGTTCGGGCAAGAACTGGGATTTAAATAGAAAGAGGGACGGATTATTCCTTTTCCCGGCTTCCCCGATGGATGCGGAACGAAATTCAGGAATCGGATGCTTTTCCCATTACGCGGATAATCTCGATTATTTTTATAGAAGCTCACAGGAATATACGGTCATTTCAAATTCATTTACAGTCATTAACACGGATTTTAGGGAACTTTTGCAAAAGCACCTTGAATGTGGTTGTGAAATGACTGAGGTTTACAAGTATGGAAAGCCGCTTGATATATACCTTTTGAAAACCTCGCTGCTGATTGAGCTGATTGAGACGAGGTATCAAACTGGTTATGCCTGCATCAAGGATGTTTTTGAAGACATGAAGAGCCCATTCACCGTTTGTCGGTATGAATATGATGGGTTTGCTAGAAGGGTGGACTCCATAAAAAACTATTACAGAACAAGCATGGAGCTGCTCGATGCTGGGGTCTGGAATGCCTTGTTTAAAAGGCGCCAGCCAATTTTCACAAAGGTGAAAGATGAGCCGCCATCCCGTTATTTTGAGGACTCTTTCGTTAAGCGCAGCCTTGTCGCAAATGGCTGCCAGCTGAGAGGGAATATAGAAAACAGCATTATTGCCAGAGGCGTTACAATTGGAAAGGGATCGGTCATTCGCAACAGCATCATCATGCAAAAGTGTGAGATTGGTGAAGGCTGTGTCCTGGACTCTGTCATACTCGATAAGGATTCAAAAGTTGAAGCAGGAACAATCATTGCGGGAAACCCCGCTCAGCCACAGGTTTACAGAAAGGGCTCTGTCATTGAAAATGAAAGCTATTCTGCAAAATCGCTGATGATTTTATAAGTTCAAAAAAGCAGCCAGTTCCATATTCGGAACTGGCTGCGTTCTTATTTCTGAGAGTAATAAAGATAATCATTCGTCCTGATCGTCATCATCAATATAGCTATCTTTCTTCTTATAATGCACATCACCCATTTGCGAATCGAGGCCTTTGCGGTCGAGCATTGCCTCAAGCTCTTCCAGTTTTTCGTTTGTTGGATTGTATTCCCTGTTTCCGCCCTCAATATCATTTGAAACGTACTCTTCGATTTCTTCAGGGGGCGCTTCTTCATTGATTCCTTTATTGTAAAGTTCATCATAGCCGTCATAGTCCCCGACCAAATCAGAAGGTCCTTCTGAGGTTCCATAGCGGGCTACTTCCTCGAAGCTGTCATTTGTATCAATGACCCCGCCTTCGCTCCTTCCCCTGAAGGAATTGGGCACAGAAGGCTCCAGTATTTCTTCCTCGACAGGCCTGTCATCAGCCACTTTCTGATCCGGGGTATGCTCGACACAATAAAGAGTGGAAGGAATCACTTCAAGACGTTCATAAGGAATCTCCTTACCGCATTCACGGCAGACGCCATAGGAGCCTTCCGCGATGGCCGCCAGGGCGGCGCTTACTTTCTGCAGCTGCGTGCCTGCATGGTCTTCAAGGGCAAAATTCTTTTCCCTTTCAAAAAGCTCAGTGCCAAGATCGGCCGGATGATTATCATAAGAAGACAGCTCACCAACTGTCTCCGTCTCCATTTCATCCCGATCCGCATACCCATCGCCCATCTCAAGCTGACTTTCCAAAGCAGCCTTCTCATCATGCAACGCAACTTTCAATGTATTTAATTGCTTCTCGCTTAACATCGCACACACATCCATTTCATCTCAATTTAACACTCGCTGTAATAAATTCCTTCCCCCTCCGCTGATGGATGAAACATGAGGCAGGGGAGCGGTTCTACTGCTTCCTTCCCGAATGCCGCAGTATTTCGTGTAGAAGGATAGGCTAGCAAAAGCACTTTAAAAACAAAAAAGCCCCTGCATTAGCAGGAGCCCGTTGGTAAAATGTAACGTTATAGGAAAAACCCGATCAGTAAACCAACTGAGAGAAGAAAACCAAAAATTGTATTCGTCTGCGCTGTCGCTTTCATGGCGGGCATCATCTGAATCGGCGCTTTGCCGGCCTTAAAGCCCTTCACCGCATTGATTGCTTTAGGCGCACTCAAAACGACAATCGCAGCCCAAGCCGAAGCTATTCCTGCGGCGATAAATACCGCAACAAGCAGATAGGCGGTAATGAACATACCCGCTAAAAAGCGGATGGCATTTTCCCTGCCAAGAAGGATGGCCAGTGTTTTCCTGCCAAATTCCTTGTCCCCGTCATGATCGCGGATATTGTTGGCAAGAAGGATCGCACCAACAAGGATGGACACTGGGATGGAGACAAGGATGCTTATGCCGGAAACATCTCCGGTCTGAATGAAATAAGAAATGAGAATGATTAGGCATCCCATAAAAAATCCGGCAAACAATTCGCCCAGGGGCGTATACGCAATCGGGTAGGGGCCGCCTGTGTACAGATAGCCGCAAAGCATTGACAAGCTGCCAATCAGCGCCAGCCACCAGCTCGTTTCCATACAGATATATATGCCAAGCAAAAGAGAAATCCCATAAAGGGTAAGAGCGAGCACCATAACCGTCCTTGGGCTGATGCCATCGCGGACTATGGCTCCGCCAATCCCAATCGAATGCTCGGTATCAAGGCCCCTCTTAAAGTCATAATACTCATTGAACATATTGGTTGCCGCCTGAATTAATAGGCTGGCAAACAACATCGCGAAAAAGAGCCCGAAATGGATTTTGCCAGAAGGAAGGGCGAGCGCCGTCCCAAGAAAAACAGGCACAAAGGCCGCTGTTAGAGTATGTGGTCTTGTCAGCTGCCACCAGGCGCGGAATCCGCGGTTCGATTCAGGAATATGGGGGGTGCCAGATTGTAACTGTGCATGCATGAACAACACTCCCTAAATATAGTTAACAAAAGCTGGTTTCAAATCTAGCAATATTGTAAATTACTTATGCCACACTTAAGTGTAGGAAATCTGCCAGTACATGTCAATGGCTAGTTCCTGGCAATTGGAAATATCCTCAAATTCTAATGTTTAAAATTACTTTTATGGCAAAAAAACTATATTTTCCGACTATAAGAAAAAGGCAGCGATTGTCGAGCTTTGCGCTGGAATAAGGTATAATAAGGAATGAAAACGGCTAAATGTGACAAGTGTTATTGACACTCCCTTAAATGGGGTAGTATCTTAAAATAGGCTTGTAACTGAATGGACAACAGCTTTGATGCTGTGTTGGAGGGATCTTTGTGGTTACCATTCATGAAACAGAACTGAAGGAAGCAATCCTTCTTGGCATATCAAAGGCAGGGGAACTGGACCGGCCGATTTTAGTGAGTGAAATCAAAAAGGCCGGAGCGATGGAGCCCCTTTCATTTTTTAATAACGGCAATGACGCTTTCTTTGGCGAACGGTTTTACTGGAAAAACCCCGACGGCAGTTTTTATATCACCGGAATGGGCATCGCCGCCCAACTTAGCAGTGATAAGGCGGTGGATAGATTTTCGGCTATTGACCTGAAATGGAAGCAGCTTGTCCAGGATAGCATCATATCCAATCCGCACCAGGTTCCCGGAACAGGGCCGCTCATGTTTGGCGGTTTTTCGTTCGATCCGCTCAAAGAGAAAACGCCCCTTTGGTCAAAATACCCAGAGGCTCTTTTTCATGTTCCCAGATTTATGCTAACCGTGTCGGACGGTGATATGTATGTAACAACGAACGTACTTTGCACAAAGCATGACGGGGTTTCGCTTTTTGAAAAAGTGGCAGCTGAAAGGGACACGCTTTTTCAACTGGACAAAAAGTCCGAAACCAAACAAAACGCCCGGCTGAATGAGATAATGGAAATAAACCCGGCGGAGTGGAAAGAGGCGGTGGCTGATGCCATCCGCGGCCTAAATGACGGTGGCCCACTTAAAAAAGTCGTCCTCGCCAGGGAACTGCGTTTGTTCTTTGATAGCAAAGTGGATACCGGAAAGCTGCTTGGCAATCTTGAGGACACGCAAAAAACAAGCTTTATCTTTTCTTTCGAATCGGGAGGCGACAGCTTCATTGGCGCTTCCCCGGAACGCTTAATCAAAAAGCGTGGGAACTCGATTCATTCGGCATGCCTGGCAGGATCTATCCCCCGTGGTAAGACAGAAGAGGAAGACGGCCAGCTTGGCG
The DNA here is from genome assembly GCF_000821085.1 of Bacillus sp. B-jedd. GTDB lineage: Bacteria > Bacillota > Bacilli > Bacillales > Cytobacillaceae > Bacillus_D. The sequence goes on along the minus strand of NZ_CCXR01000001.1, from coordinate 3,064,683 downwards.
GGCTGCTGTTAAATGATGAAAAGAATCTCGCAGAACATCAGTATGTCGTGGATATGATCAGGGACGCATTGGATGGATCCTGTGAAAAAGTGATTATTCCCGACAAGCCGCAGCTCATGAAAATCCGTGACATCCAGCATTTGTATACTCCCGTCGAAGGAGTCGCGCTTGATACAACCAGCCTTCTTGAACTAGTTGAAAAACTTCATCCGACACCTGCGCTGGGCGGGCTTCCCAAGGAGCTAGCGGTGGAAAGGATCCGTGAACTTGAGGCGCTTGACAGAGGGTTTTATGCGGCTCCTATCGGCTGGATGGACTATGCTGGTAACGGGGAATTTGCCGTTGCGATCCGCTCAGGATTAATTCAGGGGCAGGAGGCATCACTTTTTGCCGGCTGCGGGGTTGTCTCGAATTCCGATGTTGATAGTGAATACTTGGAAACAGGTCTGAAATTCAGGCCGATGCTTTCGGCCCTTGGGGGAAAAATGGAATGAATCATCAAAGTGCTTTAACAGCTTATATTGCCGCGTTTGTGGCGGAACTAGTAAATACAGGGATCAAGGATGTCGTTGTCAGTCCGGGCTCGCGCTCGACTCCGATGGCGATGGTCATGGCGGAACATCCTGGGTTGAATTTGCATGTTCATGTAGACGAAAGGTCGGCGGCATTCTTCGCCCTCGGGATAGCGAAAGCAACAAAAAAAACCGTGGCCATACTCTGTACTTCAGGGACAGCCGCGGCCAATTATTTTCCGGCAATCGTTGAGGCACGCTATTCGCGCGTGCCCCTTCTTGTGCTGACCGCGGACAGGCCGCATGAATTGCGGGATGTCGGCGCTCCACAGGCCATTGACCAAATCAACCTGTACGGAAAGCATGTGAAATGGTTCAATGAAATGGCATTGCCTGAAGAATCGGCCGATGTGCTCCGGTACGCTAGGACGGTATGTGCGAGGGCTGCTTCAGCCGCAATCCAAGCTCCGGCAGGGCCGGTGCATTTAAACTTTCCATTCAGGGAGCCGCTGATTCCGGATTTGGAAGATGACCGTTTGTTCGAACTGGCAGAAAGGCCTGAAGGCTATGTTTCCGTCAATGTCGGAAAACGGACCCTTACCGAAGAAGAGTTCCGAAGGATGGCGGCGGTTTTTGAAAAGCATGAAAAGGGAATCATTGTTTGCGGGCAGATTGATCATAAAGGTTTCAATGAAAAAGTTGCGCTGCTGGCAGAAGCTCTCGGATATCCGGTGCTGGCCGATCCTCTTTCCCAGCTAAGGAGCGAAACCGAATATGGTGATTGGATTGTCGATACATATGATGCATTCCTTCGCTTTGAAGAGGCAAAGAACATGCTGAAGCCTGACGTGGTCATCCGTTTCGGAGCCATGCCCGTTTCCAAGGCAGCAGGCATTTTCCTTAAGGAAAACCGGAACGCGTGGCAATATGTCGTTGACGGCGGTGGAGGCTGGATTGACCCGCACGCACTGTCGACTGAAATGGTTTATTGTGATGAAGAACTGTTCTGCGCAGGAATCCTTCAGCATGTCCAGAAAAGGCACGGATCGAATTTTGCCGATCGCTGGCTGAAGATGAACGGACTCTCGAAAGCGGCTATGGATGCCGGGATGGATAGGGAAAACCTGAATGAAAGCTTTGTCTATCACCAGCTTCCCGAACTTCTTCCTGAAGGAGCGTCGCTTTTTGTCGGCAACAGTATGCCAATCAGGGATTTGGACAGCTTTTATTGGCAAAACAGAACGGATATCCGCGTATTGGCCAACCGCGGCGCGAATGGCATTGACGGCGTCACTTCAACAGCGCTTGGCGCCTCGCTATATGCGGGCCCAATGTACCTTGTTCTCGGGGATCTTACTTTTTTCCATGACCTGAATGGTCTGATTGCCGCGAAGCAGTATAAACTTGATTTGACTGTCATCCTCATCAATAACAACGGCGGCGGCATTTTCTCCTTTCTGCCTCAGTCAGGCAAGGCGAAAAATTTCGAACAGCTTTTCGGGACGCCTCTTAATCTTGATTTTTCTCATGCCGTTGAAATGTATGGGGGGAAATTTTTCAGTGCTTCGGATTGGGAGCAGTTCAGGGATTCCCTGGCCATCGCAAAAGAAAAATCCGGCCTCAAAGTGATAGAAGTCATCACAAACAGGGAAGCAAATGCCGCTGACCACCGCAGGCTTTGGCAGTCTGTTTCCCGGGAAATAAACAAGTTTGCGGATATGGAAAAATGAAAATATCTGTAAACGGGTTGGCATACCATGTGGAAGTTTGCGGAAAAGGGGAACCGCTCCTGCTTTTGCACGGATTCACCGGCAGCAGCGGGACCTGGCTCCCTTTTTGCGAAAAGTGGGGCCGGCATTCCATGCTGATTTGCCCTGACCTGCCGGGCCATGGCAACACTGAGTCTCCTGATGAACCTGTACGTTACAGCATGGAGAATACAATCGAGGACTTATGCGCCATACTGGACAAGCTGGAAGTTGAACGGGCCAATGTGCTTGGCTATTCAATGGGCGGAAGGATTGCTCTTGGATTTGCGTCTGCCCGTCCTGGCCGTGTCGGCAAGTTGGTGCTTGAAAGTTCTTCCCCCGGACTGGATACAGAGGAAGAACGGATTAACCGCCGTATGAAAGACAGTGAACTTGCCAATTTTATTAAGGAGCAGGGAATTGAAGCCTTTGTCGATTATTGGCAAGATATCCCCCTGTTCAAATCGCTGCAGGAAATGCCGGAACCAATAAGGAAGGGAACGAGGGCACAGCGCCTTACCAATTCTCCTGTTGGCCTGGCGAATTCTTTGCTCGGGATTGGAACTGGCGCCCAGCCATCCTACTGGGACAGCCTCCACAGCCTGGATGCTGACGTAATGCTTCTCGCTGGGGAGCTCGATGAGAAATTCATAGGGATAGCCGAAAAGGTGTCTCAGCGCCTGAAATCATCCCGAATCGAAATTATTGAGGGTACTGGGCATGCAATTCACGTGGAGAATCCGGAGAAGTTTGGTACAATAGTTAGTGGGTTTTTGACACATACATAAAAGGAGGATTCCATTTTGACAGTAGAATGGGTCGCAGGTCGACAATACGAAGATATTTTGTATGAAACATATAACGGCATCGCGAAAATCACCATCAACCGACCGGAGGTGCGCAACGCGTTCCGCCCGAAAACGGTCATGGAACTGATTGATGCATTTGCTTACGCTCGAGACGATTCCAGTGTGGGCGTCATTGTTCTGACTGGCGCAGGCGATATGGCGTTCTGTTCAGGCGGAGACCAAAAGGTGCGCGGGCACGGAGGCTACGTTGGCGAGGATGAAATTCCGCGTCTGAACGTTCTTGACCTGCAGCGCTTGATCCGCGTCATTCCAAAACCTGTCATTGCCATGGTAAAAGGCTATGCCATCGGCGGCGGCCATGTTCTTCACGTTGTCTGCGATTTGACCATCGCGGCGGACAACGCCATTTTTGGCCAGACAGGTCCGAAAGTCGGCAGCTTTGATGCAGGCTATGGCTCCGGATATCTTGCCAGGATTATCGGCCATAAAAAGGCGCGCGAAATCTGGTATCTTTGCCGCCAGTACAACGCCCAGGAAGCACTTGACATGGGCCTAGTCAACACAGTTGTACCGCTTGAACAGGTTGAAGATGAAACAATCAAATGGTGCGAAGAAATCCTTGAAAAGAGCCCTACAGCTCTCCGTTTCCTGAAAGCAGCAATGAACGCGGACACGGACGGGCTTGCCGGACTTCAGCAATTCGCTGGAGATGCAACGCTCCTTTATTACACAACAGATGAAGCAAAAGAAGGCCGCGACGCTTTCAAAGAAAAGCGCAAGCCGGACTTTGGCCAGTTCCCAAGGTTCCCATAAACCGGATACCATTCGGGCATCGGTTTCCAAATCAATTAAACATTCTGCAGCTTGATGGGATTCCCCGTCAGGCTGTTTTACTATTGAAGGTGAAAATATGGCACAAACCATGCCGAACTTTTTGCAAAAACGGGCTCAATTAACTCCTGGCAGAGCAGCGATCAGCTATCTCGATGAGCAGCTTACCTTTAAGGAGCTGTATGAGAGCAGCATGAATGTCGCAGGGAAACTCGCCGGGCTAGGGATGAAAAAGGGCAGTCTCACTGGCGTACTTGTCAAAAACAGCCTTGACTCAGCTGTGTTCCTTTATGCTCTGCAGCTTCTTGGCGCGACGGCAGTCATGTTGAACAACCGCCTGTCCGCCGGAGAGCTGTCCTACCAGCTGGATGACGCGAAAGCTGAGTTCCTGATCTATCAGGAATCCTTTGAAAGTCTCGCATCAGAATCCGCGGCAAATATTACGGCCATCCTGACATTCCCGCTTGAAGGGCTAAAAGATGCTGAAACAGCCGATTTTCCCCTTCTTGAAGAACTGAACCTTGATGAAGTCTGCACTGTCATGTACACCTCAGGAACGACTGGTAAGCCGAAAGGTGTTCTCCAAACGTATGGGAACCACTTCTGGAGCGCAGCGGGATCTGCCTTGAACCTCGGCCTATCCCAAGAAGACACCTGGCTTTGTGCTGTCCCTGTTTTCCATATCAGCGGCTACTCCATTTTAATGAGGAGCATTATTTACGGGATGCACATTGTGTTGCACAGCTCTTTCGACTCGCGGCAGACACTGTTGGACATCGAGGCGAAAAAAGTCACCATCATGTCCGTTGTCGGTACAACTTTGACGAGAATCATCGAGGAACTTGGCGACAAACGCCTACCAGGCACATTTCGCTGCATGCTGCTCGGTGGAGGCCCTGCGCCGTTGCCATTGCTTGAAGCATGCCGGGACCGGAACATCCCGGTTTTCCAAACATACGGAATGACCGAAACGGCGTCTCAATCCGTCACCCTTTCCCCGGAATACAGCCTGGCAAAGCTGGGATCGGCGGGCAAACCGCTTTTTCCAGTCTCTTTAAAAATCCAGCATCCTGATGGGGCTGAAGCAGCTGCCGGGGAAGCAGGGGAAATCTTGCTCAAAGGGCCGAACGTCACGCCAGGATATTTGAACAGACATGAGGAAACAGCGGAGAAAATCATCGGTGGATGGCTCCGGACAGGCGACATCGGATACGTGGACGGGGAAGGATTTCTTTATGTGCTTGACAGGCGTTCCGACCTGATCATCTCCGGAGGCGAAAACATCTATCCCGCCGAAATCGAAAGCGTCCTCCTGTCCCATCCTAGTGTATTGGAAGCAGGGGTCACTGGCATACCGGACAGCGAATGGGGACAGGTGCCGGCCGCTTTTGTCGTGCTGAAAGGGGATTATGAAATCTCCCCAGGCGGGCTGCGCGCTTTTTGCCAGGAAAAACTGGCCAAGTATAAAGTGCCACGGGAAATTTATTTTGCCAGGGAACTGCCGAGGAACGCCTCCAACAAACTCCTCCGCAGGAAACTTCCTGAACTAATCGGGGAGGCACCGAAATGAACATTGCATCCATAAAGCTGTCGGTCATTTCAATGCCGCTCAAACAGCCCTTCCATACACACCTCGGCAAAGTAACGGAACGGGAAGCCATCATCGTGGAGGCAGTCGACCGGGATGGCCGCTCCGGCTTAGGTGAAGGGGTCGCCTTCAGCTCGCCCTGGTACACAGAAGAAACCGTCGCGACAAGCTGGCACATGATAAAGGACTTTTTAATCCCTCTTCTCAAAAGGAACCCAGTCTCCCATCCGCATGATGTCTTTGGCCTATTTAAAGGCATCAGACGCAACCATATGGCCAAATCAGCCATTGAGCTGGCGCTTTGGGATTTATATGCGAAGCAAAAACAAGTTGCACTTGCCCGGCTGCTGCACAGCGAAAATGGAATAGCGAAACCTGGAAACCTTGCGGACAAGGGCAGGATTCCTTCCGGCGTCGTTGTCGCTTCCAAGGATGAAAAAGAGGCGCTCGAACAGACCGCCAAATTTCTTGAGGAAGGGTACCGGCGTATTAAGGTGAAAATCAGCCCGGCAAATGATTACAGCCTCCTTTCCGCCATCCGGCACGCTTATCCTGCCCTGCCAATTTTGGCGGATGCCAATTCAGCTTATTCCTTGGAGGATGCGGAAAAGCTCCGGGCGCTTGATGAACTCAATCTTTTGATGATCGAGCAGCCACTCGCGCATGATGACTTCATCGAGCATGCCAAGCTGCAGAAGCTTATTTCCACCCCCATCTGCCTCGATGAAAGCATCAATTCCTATTCGGATGCTGTAATGGCGGTTGAATTGGGAAGCTGCCAGGTAATTGCGGTCAAAGCAGGCAAAGTAGGCGGGCTAGGTGAAGCAATGCGGATCCATAATTTTTGCGTGGAAAAGGGAATTCCGGTCTGGTGCGGAGGAATGATTGAATTCGGGGTTTCGCGCGCGCATAATGTCGCCCTGGCTTCGCTGCCCGGCTTTACGATTGCGGGGGATATTTCCGCTTCGTCCCGATTCTGGGAAGAAGACATCATTGAGCCTGAGATTACAGTTGAGGATGGATGGGTCAGTATTCCGGAAGGGCCGGGAATCGGATTTTCGATCAACCGAAAACGTTTGGAGCAAGTAACCGTGAGGGAAGAGGTTTACCGCCTTTTATAGGAAGTACTTAGTGCCTGCGTTTGCTCGCAGTTTTTTTTGAAAGATAAGAATATATAAAATTTGTCTAGCTCCAGCGCCTAGCGCCTAGTGTACTTCGGTCCCCTCGCTACGATAAGTCAACATCGATTCGCTAACGCTTATCGTGTTTCCTTTATCTCCATCGTGGCCCTCCAGTCCATACGGCGCTGAACAGGCGCTTGCGCTTTTCTTATCTTTGACTGTATCGGTGGACATAAAAAAGCAGAAGCGCACATGTGAAATGGCGCTCCCGCTTTTTTCTATAGGTCATGAGGCTGGAAGGTTTTGCAGTCGGTTTCCCTGCTTGTATCCGCAGTTTCTCCTGTATGGCTGACTACATAAATCTGGTCGGCGCCGCATTTATTGCCATTTTCCCAGAACGTACAATTGTTCACTTCACAAAGGACATCTTTTGCCACACGTATCACTCCTTATTGTTGGGATACATGTTTAGCTTGTGATGTTTCCTCGGTCCGATTCCTGTCAATTTCCGGGGCGATTTCCACCAAATGATACAGTCCCAAACTATTCCTTGCTGAAATTAAAATTGTTATTCAAATGTGAACGTGGTCGTTGATTTCCACTCTCGGCATTCGCTTTCCGCGGGGCGTCAGTGGAGCCTCCTCGTCGCGTTGCTCCTGCGGGGTCTCCACTCGCCGCTAAGTCCCGCAGGACAACCAGCTTCTTCGAATGGGCTTTGCACGAAGGAAATGCGTTAGCATTTTCGAGGAGTCTACATGCCTGAGCTCCAATCAACCAGCTAATTATATTCATACTTATTCGGCAGGCTTCTTTTCCGTTTCGCGCCTAAGATATTTTTTGTCATGCATAAACAGGCTCCAGAAGTATGCAAAACCGGGAAATAAAATCGCAAAGCCGGCAATGTACGTGGCAAAAACGGCCCTGAACGAAGTCGGGTCTGTGAAAGCGGTATGGATGGTCACATCCGGATAAACAAGGTAAGGGAGATGAGCCCTGCCATAAACATAGCTCGCTGTGAGATATTGCAATGTTATCGCAATCACGGCGACCCTGGGCATACCGATTACCGTGGCGCCGCCCCTTTTGGTAGGGAGGAAAAGCGCAAGTCCGCCGGCCAGGAAAAAGACGGCCGACAGGATCAGCAAGGGCAATTTTTTGAGCATTCCGCTGTACAGCCATGGAACTTCGCGCCCCAGAGTGACCATAATCGCAATCGTCATGACCATCGATACCGGACCAAGAATCAAGGCGTCCCTCCGGTAAATACGGTAGGCCTTCAGCTCATTTGAAACCTTTGAGTAATCAGCCAGAAGAAGGGATGACAGAAACAGCGTAGAAGTAATCGCAAAAAAGAAAAATGCGTATTCATTCGGGCTTGTAAAAAGGCGGGCAAGGTTCAGCGTCTGCCGCCCGCCTTCAAGGGTGTCAATATACTGGCCATGCGTAATCGGCAGGACGCTGATCAGCAGGCCGGGTATTAGAAAGCCGCATATTCCCGAAACATAGGTCAATGGCTTTCTGTATTCCTCGGCAATGTTGGAAAAAACGAGGAACGCACTTCTAAGGGTCAAAAGAACAAGGATTATGCTGCCTGGAATGAGCAGGACGGTCCCAAGTGTATAGGCGCCGCGCGGAAACAAGCTGTACACGGCGACGACAAGAGCGACAATGAAGGTATTGGTAACTTCCCAGGTGGGGGACAGATACCGATTGGCAATATTCGTCGCACCTGTGTGTTCCTTGTTGATGTAGAGCATCGACCAAAAGCCTGCTCCGAAATCCATCGTCGCCATAACCGCGTAAATAAACACAAATCCCCAAAGAATGGTAATCGCAATATAGGCATCAACCATTTTCAAGCCTCCCTATGTGTTCGAGCTGAATAACGGAACACTTCTATTTTCGGCCCGTTCAAAATCCTTTTCGACGGGGTTCTTTTTGAAATAATGGAGGAGCACGAAGAGCGCCGCCGCAGCAAGAATGACATAGACTGCCACAAACAGGGCGAAGAGCGGCCCAAGATTAGTCTGTGTCGTGACGGAATCCGCGGTTGGCAGTACTCTGTAAATATTCCACGGCTGGCGGCCAGTGCAAGCGAAAATCCAGCCTAGCTCCATCGCGAGGATGGCTAGTGGCCCAGAGGCGACAAGCGGCCAGAGGAGCCATTTAGGCAAAGTTTTATTTTTGAAAACCCTCTTCCACAACAAACCGGCAATGGCAAGCAGGATGAGGAAGGTACCGATAAAGACCATCCCGTTAAATAGGGTATGGATGAACAGCGGCGGCCATTCATTTTCCGGCCACTCATTCAATCCTTTTACAACTGTGTCGAAACTGTTCCCGGCCAGGAAGCTAAGCGCCCAGGGAATTTCAATTCCGTATTTAACCGATTCAGTTTCCCTGTCGGTCACACCGCCGATCGCAAGCGGCGCGTGGGACTGTGTTTCGAACAGCCCTTCAGCCGCGGCAAGTTTCTCGGGCTGATATTCGTGGAGCATCTGCGCGGATGCATGTCCGTTGACAGCCGTCAGGATAGAAAAGACTCCCCCGACAACAAGTGAAAGCGTCAATGCTTTTTGATGGAATTTATAAATCTTGGAGCCATTTTCCGTCCGCATCAGCTTGAAGGCGGCAACCATGGCGACAACAAATGCGCCAACAACATAGGCGGAAAGGGCGACATGGCCCGCTGTGACAAAAAAGCTTGGATTGAAAAAAGCTTTCCAGGGGTCGACATTCACAATTTCCCCGTTGACAACATCAAAGCCGGCTGGCGTTCCCTGAAATGCGTGGACATTTGTGATTAAAACAGCAGAGGCCAAGGCGCCAAAGGCAACGAGAAAAAGACTGGCAATACGCATCCATGGCTTGATCCTTTCTGCGGCATAAACATATATGGACATAAAAAGTGCTTCAATAAAAAACGCATAAATTTCAATTTGAAATGGTAGCGCCATTACCCGTCCGATGACTTCCATGAACCCAGGCCAAAGAAGGGAAAGCTGGGTTCCGGCAATCGTGCCAGTCGGAATGCCGACACCAAGCAAAATAGCGAATGCCTTTGTCCACCGTTTTGCCATAACAACATAATCAAGATCCTTCGTTTTCTGATACATAAGTTCGGCGCAAATCATCATCAGCGGCAGGCCAACGCCGATTGTGGCATGGATAATATGGAAGCCCATCGTTGTTCCAAACAGGGATCGGGCTATCAGTAAATCACTCATTAAACTCTCCCTTTCAAAATTACTACCTCCATTGTTGACAATCAGCCGCATATTTAGACGGGAGGCAATAGGAGAATAAAAAAAGCATCCTGTCCCAAAATGGGCAGGATGCTTGCAAGTTGTGTTAATTCATTGCTTTCTTTAATGTATCGACGTTTTGTTCCATTAGGGTGAGATACGTTTCTTTGTTTGCAATGTCCTTGTCTGTCCTTGTGGCAAGGTTGTGTATATGGATGATTTTCGCTCCCGTTTCTTTATGGACGGCCTGGGCGAGTTTTGATGAAACATTTTGCTCGACTAGAATATACTTGATCCCATTCTTCCTGACAGTGGAAATGATTTTTTCCATGTCTTTTTGTGTTGGCTCACTAGCCGTCGACATACCGGCGATGGAAGTCTGTCTGATTCCATACCTTGATTCCCAATACCCGAAAGCCGCATGGGAAACAATGATTTCCTTGTTTTTTGCAGAGGAGGCAGTAACTTTAAATTTCTTATCCAACTGGTCAAGGTCACCTATTAGTTTTTGATAATTTTTTTCAAAATCGGCGCGGTTTTCAGGCATCTTTTCAGCCATACCATCCATTACCGATTTTGCCAGTTCTTTGGCATAAACCGGATCAAGCCAGATATGCGGGTCAATACCGCTATGGCTGTGTCCATGCTCATCTTCCTCGTGGCCATCCTCTTCATTTTCGAGGGCGGCTTTTTCAAGATTTATCTTATCGGCCGCTGCCACAATCGTAACGTCTTCATTTTTCAAGCTTGTCTTCGCTTTTTCCGCAAATCCTTCGAGGCCAAGACCGATATAAAAGAAAAGGTCAGATTCTGCCAGTGCAATCATATCCTTTTGAGAAGGCTCAAACGTATGCTCGTCGGCACCAGGAGGATAAATTGTGTGTACTTCGGCATGTTCCCCGCCAATCCGCTCGGCAAAAAATTGCAGAGGATAGACGGTTGTATAAATAGATAGTTTATCGGGGCTTTTTTCCGTTTGCTGCCGGGTATCATCCGCACACGCAGAAAGCAAGGTCCCTGCCAGTAAAATGAAAAGGGCAATTAGCTGTTTACGCACGATGTAGTCCTCCTTTTTTAAATCGTATCTATTCCGATTTAATTTTCAAAAAAATAATTCGTAATCATTCCGATTTGTTGACTTGTTAATGATACAAAAAAATTAGGTGGAAATCAACCATGAAATTTGTTTTTAACAGGCAAAATCCGTTATCCTATAAAAAGAATTATTTTACGCAGGCCTGCAAAGCCTGTTAATGAACAAAAGAGAATAAGGAATGGTGAGTTGAAGATGGATACATTACATGAAATCCTGGATTACAATAAGAGCTTTGTTGAAAAGAAGGAATATGAAAAATACCAGACAACGAAATTTCCGAATAAGAAAATGGTTATTTTAACGTGTATGGACACAAGGCTATTGGAACTTTTGCCAAAAGCGATGAATTTCAGCAATGGTGATGTAAAAACAGTTAAAAACGCTGGTGCTTTAATCATGCACCCATTCGGAAGTATCATGCGGAGTATTCTAGTGGCTGTTTATGAACTGCAGGCGTCCGAGGTACTCGTAATCGGACACCATGACTGTGGAATGAGTTCATTGAAGGCCGGGAATATGATTGAAAGGATGAAAGAGCGCGGCATAGGCCAGGAAACCCTTGATACCCTTAATTATTCGGGCATTGATATTAACAATTGGCTTCATGGCTTCGAAAATGTCACCGAAAGCGTTAAGCACAGCGTGGATGTCATAAAAAAACATCCGCTTATGCCAACGGATGTGAATGTGCACGGGCTAGTGATCGATCCAGAAACAGGGAAACTCGATCTTGTCGTAAACGGTTATTAAGAGGAAATGGTCAAGATAAAGGCGGTTTTTTCTTCCCTGGCCATTCATCAGGAACAGGGTCCAAGCCTCCCGGATGGAGCGGATGGCATTTGGCAATCCGCTTGACGGCCAGCCAGCCGCCTTTCAAAGCTCCAAAACGCCGGATTGCTTCCAACCCGTAGCTTGAACAAGTCGGATAAAACCTGCATGTCGGCGGTTTCAGCGGGGAAATCACAATTTGATAGAGACGGATGAACCCAATGAAAAGTTTTTTCAGCATACTGATGTCTCCCTAATAAGTACTTTCATCACTTTACCACAAAAAAAGCCAATTCGTCTAAATCACGAATTCTTTAAAATCAGATGAAAATAGTCGGATTTTATGGTATACTACCTGCAGAATGGTAAAAGGAGAGGATCACATGCCTTCAGTAGAAAGTTTTGAACTTGACCATAATGCCGTTAAAGCCCCGTATGTCCGTCATTGCGGCGTCCATAAAGTAGGCAGCGACGGAATCGTGAATAAATATGACATCCGTTTTTGCCAGCCGAACAAGCAGGCGATGAAACCGGATTCCATCCATACCCTTGAGCATTTGCTGGCATTCAATATTCGCAAGCATGCGGATAAGTACAGCCATTTTGATATTATCGACATTTCTCCGATGGGCTGCCAGACAGGTTATTATCTTGTTGTCAGCGGGGAACCGACGGTTGAAGAAATTATCGACTTGCTCGATGACACCTTGAAGGATGCTGTGGAAATCACAGAAATCCCTGCCGCCAATGAAAAGCAGTGCGGCCAGGCGAAACTTCATGACCTCGAAGGAGCTAAAAGGCTGATGCGCTTCTGGCTTGGCCACAGTAAAGAAGACCTCAAGCAGGTTTTCGCTTGATTTTTTTGCAAAATAAACAAGGCTTCCCATAAAAGGGAGGCCTTTTCTTTATCTATTTAGCCAGATTGGCAGGGGAAATGGAGAGATGTTGGCCAGAAATCCTTTATAACGAAATTTCATTGCCGAATATCGAAAGTTTCTTGCGGATATCGATTACTTTTTCCGGGATATCAATGAATTTTTCAATATATCAATAGTTTTCAAGAAATATCCGATTCTGTCAAAAATCTGTCACAAATTAATTAGAAAATATACACTTTATAACGAACAACCGGGATATAGACAAAAAAAGAAGCTTGCCCGGCGTATATACCGGGCAGGCTCCTATTTATTTTCAACCTTTTTTAGCTCGTCATCATATTCCCTGTTTTCCATAGGTATCTGGTCCATTGGATCGACTGAATGCTTGAAAGCATATGCTTTATTCGTGACAACAATTGTCAGCCAAATGACCGCAATGCAAATGATGATGCTTACAATCATGACAATAACCATATCCATCCCCCGATATTCCGCACAGCCCTGTATGCCGGCTGCTTCTTTTGCCTCCATTGTAGCATAAGCCTCCTTCAATGCCAAAGGACCTGACTGGAAATCGCCCCCTATTTTGGATTGTAAGGAATCAGGTAAACCAATACTAAAATAAAAAGGGCCTAATTGAAAAGACCCTTTGATTCCATCCCCTATGTATCATCTTTAGTGTATATTTCTCGGGTAGAAGGTAACTGAACGCTGCCCGAAATCATCCTTCGCGAATTTTCCTTTCAGGCTTTCAATGAGATAAATGCCCATCAAATCATAAAGCTCCTGCTTATCCATTCCCTGGATAAGAGCAAGAAGGTCCTCGCGGGACATTTCCTCAAGAAAGGCAAATGCTAGCATATCAATGTCTTCCTCATCCCCGGTAAGCTTATTGCGGTATAATTCATAAAGCTCATCAACCAATTTCACCACACATCACCTCCAGAAGAAGAATTTTATCGCCTATTCTTTTAATACCCTTTGCTTAAAAAAGTATTCCTGACCCTTTCCGCCATTTATGAATAAATGAAGGCGGAAGGGGGATACGAAAAAGATAAAGCAATCCTCCCGCCCTGCGGAACACTTTTGAAAAGGAGCAACGATACATTGGAGAATGTTAAAAAGACATATTATATAGCAATAGAAAGCGGTGAAATTTCCAGTCGTGTGGACAGTTCCACTTGGAGTTTCAGGATTTTCGCAACCGATGACGAGATTACCCTTCTTCGCGACCTCTTTGATGAAAATTATGCGAATGAATGGGAAAATTTCTTTCGGGCTCACATTCCTTTTATGGAATATCATCATGATAAGGAAAATACCCAATATGACCAAAAACTTCAGAAAATCTACAGTGTCATTTACAGCCTTGGCGATCAGGAAGCAAGGGAACATATAGCGGGGATGGGTATTCTCCCTGAAGAAAATCAGGGAAGTTAATCTTTATTTGCTGTGGCGGCTTTTATCGAATCAGGAACGGATATGCTGCCGATGTGATTGAAGTTCGAGTATGTTCCATACATCTCCTGTTTCATTTTAACAGACTTTCCGGCATTTAAAAGCTCCATTTCGGCTTTTGCTGTCATTCTTGATGGGTAAAAGTCTTTTTTCGTTATTGCCAGTTCATAATGAAATGAGTGGATGGAGAGCTTATCCATTACAGCATTGTTCTCCTTGATTTGAGAGGGCATGCTTTCCGTAATCATTTCCTTGATTTCCCTGGAATTTTCAGCGTTTTTCGATGTTATTGAGACTAGGTATTCATCAGCATTTTCCGCCAAGATAAGAGAACCTTCCACTCCTGCCGCTTTTTTAAGCTCGCCCGCTGGGTTCACTTGAGGGGAAGAGGAGATTGCAATGGAAGCCTTCTCGGGAGGATACTTTACCCACTGCTTTTGATTTCCTTCGTAAACATACATGCCTTCTTCAGTATAGTATGCTTCAGATTCAATGTTTTGGTCTGTCCCCGCCATTTTTATTTCGGATTTTTGGTGGAATGCAACCGGGTCTGTAAGCATATCAGTTCTTGCATTTGTTTGGAGATGCACGTTTTTTTCGGCTTGGCTTCCTTTAAGTGTCTGTGAAATCTCCAAATCGACAGTCAGGCTATCAAGCTTCCCGAATGCCTTTTCGGCTTTTTCGAGGACTTGTTCAGGGGTATAACCATCTTTCATCTTCTTTCCCGGTTTTTCTCCATCCGTACTATTCTCCTTACTGCAGGAGATCAGTAATAGGGCAGTCATCAAATAGATTAATGCAAGAGCTGATTTTTGCAAAATACACTTCGCCCTCCCAAAAAAATCGCCTCGTAGTTTTACCATTCATTTAGCCTATCAGGCAGGAGTGAAACACATTTCAGCAAAAAATTCACTTCTTAATTGTAAGCGGCTGAAAACCGGGCTACTATAGGGATAAATGGAATCAGATACTTTTCAATGGGGGCCAATATGAGAATATTTCAGGATATGAACGGGAACGATGTCGAACTTTCATTTTGCAAAAATGCCTTTCCGGGGAAGCATGGCCATGTACTGGTAATTTGTACTTACGAAGGTAAGTGGCTGCTGACAAGGCATAGGGAACGCGGACTGGAATTTCCCGGCGGTAAAATGGAACAGGAAGAAACGCTGGAGGAAGCGGCCAGGAGGGAAGTATTCGAGGAAACAGGGGCGGAGGTATCACGCTTGGAATGGCTGGCGGAATACCGGGTCGCGGCACCTGAGGGCCCATTCGTCAAAACTGTATTCCTCGCAGAAGCCGAAAGGGTGGAACGGCAGCAAACCTACCATGAAACAGAAGGCCCTGAACTAATTGAAGGAAGCCTCACAACAAAGCGCTTTTCAGAAAAATTCAGCTTCATCATGAAAGACGAAGTCATCGGGGAATGCTTAAAGAGAATAGAAGAGACAAAAAATAATAAATAGTGGCCGGTACAGACGCACCAGCCACTGACTTTTCATTCCTTAACCAACTTCTTCTCAATCAATGCGACAACTTGGTACATAACCGTCGCGAACACAGCAATCACCAATAATGACAAAAGTACAAGAGTAAAATTGAATACCTGGAATCCATAAATAATCATATAACCAAGCCCTTTAGAGGAAACAAGGAATTCACCGACAATGACCCCGACCCACGACAGCCCCACATTAACTTTCAGTGTGGAAATAATGGTCGGGAAAGAAGCGGGCAAGATTGCTTCCTTAAAACATTGGAAACGGCTGGCACCAAAAGTCTGTAAAACCTTTAGATAATTCGGATCTACTTCCCTGAATGAGGTGTATACCACGATTGTCGTAATAATGATCGAAATGATGGCTCCCATCGAAATGATCGAAATATATCCGGGGCCCAAGGCGACAATCAGGATAGGGCCAAGGGCGACTTTTGGCATGGCGTTCAGGACAACGAGATAGGGATCGAGGATCTTCGATAAAAGCGGAGACCACCATAAGACCGCAGCGATCAAGGTGCCAAGCAAGGTGCCGAGGATAAAGCCCGCGATTGTTTCAGTCAGGGTAACGGAGAGATTCGATAATAGTGTTCCGTCAGCACTCTTTTCCAGAAAAAGCCGCCAAATTTTCGATGGTGAACTGAAAATGAGCGGATCGACCCATTGCTGACGGCTGCAAATCTCCCAGGCCGAAAAAAAAGCCAGGAAAATGAGAGATTGAAACAATAACACCGTTCTTTTCTCTTTTTTTACGAAAAGAAGGTATGCCGCGTGGTGGGAGCTGACAAGACCGTTATCGTTCAAGGGATTCTAGCTCCTTCCATATTTCATTAAATAATTTCCCATAGGATTCATGGTGCCTTGCTTCAAAGGGGGATAGCGCTCTTAATTCCTTAGGAACTTGAAAAATCCGGTGAACTCGCCCCGGGCTTGAAGAAAATAAAAAAACTCTGTCACTCATTGCAATTGCTTCGCCGATATCGTGCGTGACTAGTACAGCTGTTTTTCCGAGACCTTTCAGAGTGGCTGAAACAAGGTCCTCTAATTTAAGTTTCGTTTGGTAATCAAGTGCCGAAAAGGGCTCGTCAAGCAAAAGGACTTTAGGTTCCGCCGCAAGCGTCCTTGCGAGGGCTGCCCGCTGCCGCATGCCGCCGGACAACTGCTTGGGCAGTTTTTTTTCCACCCCCGGCAATCCTATGTCTGACAGAAGCTGCAATGCCTGTCTTTTTCTTTCTGGTGAAAGGGTGCCTGCAACCTTCAGGCCAATCAGGACATTTTCCTCAATTGTCTTCCAGGGAAAAAGGTAATCCTGTTGGAGCATATAGCCAATCTCCCGTTCTGCGGAGGTGACTGGACTGCCTCCGAGGAGCACCTTGCCTTCTGTAGGCTCGACCAAACCGGCAATAATCGATAGAAGTGTTGTTTTGCCGCAGCCGCTTGGGCCGAGGAAGGAGATGAATTCCCCTTCCTCAACAGAAATGCCGATATCCTTGAGCGCAGTGACTGCGTTCGTTTTCGTAAAATACGTATGATGGATTCCTTCTATTTTCAGGAAACTCATGCGGCGGCCTCCTTTTAGCGATTACTTTGCCTTCTTGGCAAAATCCGTGTTTACGAGTGTTTTGTAATCAATCCGCTGCGGAAGTTCGCCGGCCTCATCCATGATATCCTGAAGGTTGTTCCATTCCTCTTCATCGAGAATGGGATCTGTCGCGAAAGAGCCCTGGCTCTTATAGCGGTCAACAACGGTTTCAATGATATCTGCTTCAGTGTCCTTGAAATAAGGGGCGATCGCCTTGGCGATTTCTTTGGACCCGGTTTTTTCAACCCACTGCTGGGCTTTAAAAATAGCTTTTGTGAATTTTTCCACAGTGGCGTTGTTCTTTTTCATATAGCTTTCTTTCGCCATGAAAGTGGTATAAGGTATATGCCCGGATTCAGTCCCAAAGGATGCGACAATGTGTCCTTTTCCCTCTTTTTCAAAAATGCTTGCCGTTGGTTCGAATAATTGGACAAACTCGCCCGTCCCGCCAGCAAAGGCATTGGCTATATTGGCGAAGTCGACGTTTTGAATCAGATTTAAATCCTTGTGAGGATCAATTCCGTGCTTTTTAAGGACGAATTCACCGGCCATCTGTGGCATTCCGCCTTTGCGCTGTCCAAGGAACGTTTTTCCCTTGAGCATATCCCAGGTGAAATTGTCTATTTTCGTTCTTGATACAAGAAAGGTACCATCCGTCTGTGTCAATTGGGCAAAATTGATGACCGGGTCATTCGAGCCCTGTGCATGCACATAAATGGATGTTTCCGAACCTACCAGGGCGATGTCGGCACCATTGGAAAGGAGGGCTGTCATCGTTTTGTCGCCGCCCCATGTTGTTGTCAATTCGACATCGAGACCTTCTTCTTTAAAGAAGCCTTTTGCAAGTGCAACATATTCGGGCGCGTAAAAGATCGACCTGGTGACTTCCGCAACCCTGACTTTTTCAAGTTTTTTCTCTGCCTGTTTCTCACTACAGGCGGATAGGAGCAGCATGGCGCCTGCCAGCAGCATGAATGCCGCCCTGAACCGTTTTTTCATATCATTACCTCCCGGGCAATAAAATTGGGCTAATTGTTCCTGTGATATCGTATGAGGAAGGGGTGATTGTGTGAATGCCCAACCGGAAAAAATAAAGTTTGGAGGAAGATTGATGGAAGCTTCAAATGGACAAATCCTTGAGAAACAGGCATTTCCATCGCCCAACCCAGACGTCAGTCTATATCTGGTCACGTACATGTCGAATGGTCTCAAGGTAAAGGGTATGCTTGCAAAACCTGCCCATTATGATCCAGCTGACGGCTTTCTCTACTTGCGCGGCGGAATTAAAAATGTCGGCAAAGTGAGGCCGGCCCGTATCGCCCAGTTCGCATCGGAAGGGTTCACTGTTTTTGCCCCTTTTTACCGTGGTAACCAGGGCGGGGAGGGGGAAGAGGATTTTGCCGGGGAGGACAGGAATGATGCCTTCGCCGCCTATCAGCTGTTAAAGGCCCTGCCAGGCATACAGAACATGCATATTTTCGGATTTTCCCGCGGCGGTGTCATGGCGCTTCTAACAGCGCTTGAATTTCCGGATGCCGCATCCATGGTTACATGGGGCGGTGTCAGCGATATGGCTCTTACTTATATGGAAAGGGAGGATTTGCGGCGGATGATGAAGCGGGTCATTGGCGGAACTCCATTGAAATATCCAGACAGATATGAATACAGGACTCCGCTGTATGAACTTGAGCACCTCGACGTTCCTGTCTTAATTATCCATGGTTCCAAAGATGACAACGTTTCCCCTGAGCACTCCTACAGGCTCGAAAAGAGGCTGAAGGACCTCGGGAAGCCAGTGGAAAGCTGGTACTTCGGCGATTATACGCATTACTTCCCGCCAAGGATCAACCGGAAAGTGGTTTCCGATTTAACGAAGTGGATGAAAAACTTATCGGGGAAATGTTAGAATGGAGACAAGAAAAATCGTTATATAGGTTGATCTTAATTACCGCACCATTTAATATAAAAAGCTGGTTGATTGGAGCTCAGGCATGTAGACTCCTGCGGGACAGAGCAGCAAGTGGAGACCCCACAGGAGCAATGCGACGAGGAGGCTCCACTGATGCCCCGCGGAAAGCGAATGCCCGGAGCGGAAATCAACCCACCTCGTACTCGTTTGTAACTAATCTTAATTACAACCTATGTAGTGAATAAACTCTAAGGGGGAAAGGCAAGAATGGGCATGCCTCTTGAATTGAATACGATGATTGTGACAAAAGGAAGGGAACAGCGCCTGGAAGAAAACTTATTCCTGCTGGAAAAGGAAGGCTACCGCCTTTATCCGATTGATATCCCAATCGATATCAGGAGAACAATCGACGCTGATTCCAGTGGAACAGCGAAAATCATGAAAGTGGAATGGGAAGGAAGCACCACGAGGATCACCTATGAACTCATTTCCTTGTATTCACCAAATTGATGAAAAGGATAAGAACCCCCGGCGAAGGTTGAATAGCCGGGGGTTCTTATTATTTGCAATTTTTCTCCGAAAAGCAAAATCACCTGAGGCCGATGGGTCCGCCTTTTTCGGCAATTTCCGGATTGGCACCCGCAAACTTTTTAAAATTCTCTCGGAATTGGGAAGCAAGCTCGTGCGCCTTTTGCCTGTATGCGTCCACGTTGTCCCACGTTTTTTCCGGCTGAAGGACTTCATCTGGTACACCCGGCACATGCAAAGGCACATGCAGGCCGAAGATTTCGTCCCGGACTGTTTCGATATTGTTCAATTCACCTTCAAGCGCTGCCTGGACCATTGCTCTTGTATAAGACAGTTTCATCCTGCTGCCTGTTCCGTATTCCCCGCCAGTCCAGCCAGTATTGACGAGAAAAACGCGTACATTGTGTTCCAGGATCTTTTCACCGAGCATTTCGGCGTAGCGGTTTGCTGGCAGCGGCAAGAATGGCGCGCCAAAGCAGGTTGAGAAAGTGGCCTGCGGAGAAGTGATGCCCCGCTCAGTCCCAGCAAGCTTCGATGTGTAGCCGCTCAGGAAATGATACATGGCTTGTTCCTTCGTCAATTTTGCTATAGGCGGTAAAACGCCGAAAGCATCCGCTGTCAAAAACACAATGGTATTCGGGTGTCCAGCGACACTCGGCATCACGATGTTCTTTATTGCCTCAAGCGGATAAGCGGCGCGCGTGTTTTCAGTTAATTCACCGTCATCATAATCGGCAAGCCGTGTGTCCGTATCGACCGCGACATTTTCCAGCACTGAGCCGAAGCAAATGGCATCGAAAATTTGTGGTTCCTTTTCCCTGCTGAGGCTGATGGTTTTTGCATAGCATCCACCCTCGATATTGAAAACACCGTTTGCTGACCAGCCATGTTCATCATCGCCGATAAGACGGCGGTTCGGGTCGGCGGATAAGGTCGTTTTTCCGGTTCCCGACAAGCCGAAGAACAGGGCGACATCCCCTTCAGCCCCCACATTCGCGGAACAATGCATTGGCATAATGCCAGACTCCGGCAGCAGGTAGTTCATAACAGAGAAGATCGATTTTTTCATTTCTCCCGCATATTCTGTGCCGCCAATCAGAACCGTCCTTTTTTCAAAAGAAATGATGATGAACGTTTCCGAATGCGTCCCGTCTGTTTCAGGATCCGCCTTGAAGCCGGGTGCCGAGATAATTGTAAATTCGGGATTGTGGCCCGCGAGTTGGCTTTCATCAGGACGGATGAACAGCTGTTGGGCAAAAAGATTGTGCCAGGCAAATTCATTAATTACTTGAATCGGCAGCTGGTATCGTTTATCCGCGCCAGCGAATCCATTAAAAACGAAGACTTCATTTTTTTGTTTTAAATAATCAATTACTTTATTATAGAGAGTAGAAAATGCTTTTTCGGAAATCGGCCGGTTAATTTTGCCCCAGTCGATTTTATCCCTTGATGAAGCTTCATCGACAATGAATTTATCTTCCGGGGAACGGCCAGTATATTTTCCAGTGGAAACGCTGACCGCGCCTGTCGAGGTCAGCAGCCCTTCGCCGCGGCTTAACACCTTTTCAACCAATTGCGGTACGGACAGCTGAATTTTTAAAGCGCCTTCATTTAAAAGTTTAATCGGAGCATCTGGATTATGAACGCCATGCATGTAATGATTTCCCCTTTATCCTTTGTTTTTTCATCCGTATTACATTCTTAAATAGTATAGCACAATCGTTCAATTGGTCTATACTAATAACCTGCAAATCTCACTTTTTTTTGGAGGGACGGCCAATGAAGTATGTAGCCCTTTATGATGGCAATTGTGTCCTTTGCCTGAAATCTAAAGCGAAGTCACAAAAACTGGACTGGTTGAATAGAGTCAGCTGGATATCATTGCAGCAATATGAACATGAAGGGAGAAAGCCTTCCTTCAGGGCTGCCGACCTCCGCAGGGAATTACACCTGCTAGATGAACAAGGCCGGGTTTTTAAAGGGTTTTATGCAATGAGGAAATTGCTCCTTCAGTTCCCGCTCACATTCCTGCCGGCCCTATTGCTGCACCTGCCGTTTGCCGGTTATCTTGGCAATCCTTTTTACCGCTGGGTCGCAAGGAACCGATTCAAATGGATGGGCAGGGAATGTACAAATGGCAGCTGCTCCCTTTAAGCAGATCCAGTGGAACCGAACCAATTGATTTAAGATTTGCGGTTTAATTATAGCACCCATAAAAGCATGGGCAAAATGGTATGAAAGCTGATTTATTTGTGCGAAAAAAATTCATTGACATGCATCCGCAGTATGGTATGATTTTACCTTGAACGGATACTCTCTTATCCTGAGCCGGTGGAGGGACAGGCCCTATGAAACCCGGCAACCTGCTTTACAGGAATTTTCCTGGGCAAAGGTGCCAAACCTGACGCAAGGCGTTAGCCTTGAACGATAAGAGCGAAAGGCGGAAGCAAAAAGACAAACCTTTCCTCAGGCAGGAAAGGTTTTTTATCTGGCTGCAACGCCTTACTAATCAGCATGGTCAGTGATGAGCCATTCATAAAAACCTAATGTTTACTTCATACTACTTAGGGAAATGAGTACCGTGAAACCGAGGTTGGCGGCAGGACGGAAAAGAACCAGGAAGCCCGCCTCATTTATAAAGATAACAGGAGGAATTCAGATGCCATCAAAACGCCGTTTGTTCACTTCTGAATCGGTAACCGAAGGTCATCCAGATAAAATCTGTGACCAAATTTCTGATTCAATTTTAGATGCCATCCTGGCGCAGGACGCTAATGCCCGTGTCGCGGCAGAAACTTCCGTAACGACAGGGCTTGTGCTTGTTGCGGGAGAAATTACGACTTCAACTTATGTTGACATTCCGAAAATTGTCCGTGAGACAATCCGTGAGATTGGATATACACGTGCAAAATACGGTTTTGATGCAGACACATGCGCAGTACTTACGTCAATTGACGAGCAATCAGCGGATATCGCAATGGGTGTCGACCAGGCGCTCGAAGCCCGTGAAGGAAGCATGTCCGATGAGGAAATTGAAGCAATCGGCGCGGGAGACCAAGGCTTGATGTTCGGCTTTGCCTGCAATGAAACCGAGGAGCTGATGCCTCTTCCAATTTCACTGGCTCACAAGCTTGCCCGCAGGCTGACAGAAGTACGCAAGAATGAAACACTCCCATACCTTCGCCCGGATGGAAAAACACAGGTGACGGTAGAATATGATGAAAACAATAAGCCTGTCCGGATTGATACAATCGTTATTTCTACCCAGCATGGTCCTGAAGCGACACTTGAGCAAATCCAGAGCGATCTGAAAGAACACGTCATCGGCCCGGTAGTACCAAAGGAGCTGATTGATGATAAGACGAAATATTTCATCAACCCGACGGGCCGTTTCGTCATCGGCGGACCGCAGGGGGATGCGGGCTTGACTGGCCGCAAAATCATCGTTGATACTTATGGCGGCTATGCGCGCCATGGCGGCGGCGCTTTCTCCGGAAAAGATCCGACTAAGGTTGACCGTTCCGCAGCCTATGCGGCGCGTTATGTGGCGAAAAACATCGTTGCCGCAGGCCTCGCTGATAAAGTTGAAGTCCAGCTTGCCTATGCAATCGGTGTCGCCCGCCCGGTATCCATCTCTGTTGATACATTTGGAACAGGAACTGTGAGCGAAGAGGTTCTGGTTGAACTGATTGAGAATAACTTTGACCTTCGCCCAGCAGGCATCATTAACATGCTTGGCCTCCGCCGCCCTATTTACAGGGCAACAGCGGCCTATGGCCACTTCGGCCGCATCGATGTCGACCTTCCATGGGAACGTACTGATAAAGCTGAAGCCCTTAAAAGCCAGGCAAAACAATAATCGGACACGGGAGTTGCATTTTATAATGTAACTCCCGTTTTCTTTTTCCGTCATATTGTAAGGAATGGATAATCAACAGGGCGGATTTGCACAAAATTCATCTGGAGGATGAATTTTCCTATAGCTCAAAGTGCAATTTCCTATAGAAAAATGGTAGTATAAAATGGTGCAAGTTTTGGATGGTGGAAGCTTTGCCAAAAATAGACTTTAAATAGCAATGATCGGAGTAGGTGAACGACTAAATGTGCGGTTTTATTGGCTGTGTGCATGAAGAGAAAAAGAACTTTAAAGACGAAGATAAACAGCTTTTTACAAGCATGAATGATATTATCACCCACCGTGGCCCGGATGATGCGGGCTATTATTATGACGAGCATGTCCAATTTGGATTCAGGCGTTTGAGCATCATTGACCTTGAATGCGGCTCCCAGCCGCTCACATACGAAAATGAGCGTTATTGGATCATCTTTAACGGCGAGGTCTACAACTATGTAGAGCTCCGCGAGGAACTCCTGAAAGAGGGCCTTACTTTTGCGACAAGCTCTGATACCGAAGTAATTATCGCCCTATATAGCCACCTGAAGGAAAAGGCGGTTACAAAACTGCGCGGCATGTTCGCGTTCGTTATTTGGGATAAGCAAGAAAAAACATTGTTTGGCGCCCGTGACCATTTCGGAATTAAGCCATTTTTCTATTATGAAAATGAAGGCCGGACTTTCTTCGCTTCGGAGAAAAAGAGTATCCTGATGGCAATAGACAAGGATGAACTCAATTATGATTCCCTGCAGCATTATTTGACGTATCAATTCGTTCCCGAGCCGGAAACGATGACCGAGGGCATCCATAAGCTTGAGCCTGGCCATTACTTTACGAAAAAAGCCGGCGGGAAAATGGAAATCAAGCGTTACTGGAAAGCGAATTTCTCTCCTGTGTTAAGGTCTGAGGATGAATTCGTCAAAGAAATCAGGGACGTTTTATTCGATTCTGTCAAAATTCATATGCGAAGCGATGTACCGGTCGGTTCTTTCCTTTCAGGCGGCATCGATTCTTCGATTATCGCTTCGATCGCCAAAGAATTTCATCCATCCATCAAAACATTCTCCGTCGGTTTTGAACGGAATGGATTCAGTGAAATTGATGTGGCAAAAGAAACCGCCGACAAGCTTGGCGTTGAAAACATCAGCTACGTAATTACTCCTGAAGAATATATGGCGGAAGTTCCGAAAATTATATGGCATATGGATGACCCGCTCGCAGACCCGGCTTGCGTGCCTTTATACTTCGTCGCGCGCGAAGCCAGGAAGCATGTTACAGTCGTCCTCTCAGGTGAAGGCGCCGATGAGCTATTCGGCGGTTATAACATTTACCGCGAACCAGGCGACCTAAAGATGTTCAATAAAATCCCTCGGGTCGGGAAGGTCCTTTTGAAGGGGATTGCCGGCATGATGCCGGAGGGCACGAAGGGAAAGAGCTTCATTGAGCGCGGAGTCACACCGATGGAGGAACGCTATATCGGGAATGCAAAAATGTATACCGAAGAAGAAAAGCGCGAGCTGTTGAATGTTTATAGGGAAGGCCTGGATTTCACAGATATCACGAAAAAACTCTATGCCGAAAGTGAAGGCTATAACCCAGTCGACCGGATGCAGTACATTGATATCCATACGTGGATGCGGGGCGATATCCTTCTGAAAGCAGATAAGATGACGATGGCCCACTCGCTTGAGCTCCGAGTTCCGTTCCTTGATAAGGAAGTGTTCTCGGTTGCATCCAGAATCCCGTCCGATTTGAAGACGGCCAACGGAACAACGAAGTATATTTTGCGGAAAGCAGCTGAAAGCTTTGTCCCTGCGCATGTCCTGGACAGGAAAAAGCTCGGATTCCCTGTTCCGATCCGCCACTGGCTAAAGGACGAAATGAATACGTGGGCAAAAGATATCATCCGCGAAAGCAATACGGATCATCTGTTCAATAAGCAGTATTTGCTGAAATTGCTGGATGAGCATTGCCTCGGCAAGGCGGATAATAGCCGTAAGATTTGGACTGTGCTGATGTTTATGGTTTGGCATCAGGTTTATGTGGAAGAGAAATATTCGTTTGGAACGGAAAAGTCTTTTCAAGCGATGAATTAAGCTATTAGAAAAGCTCCCCGGTTATGTTTCTTCCGGGGAGCTTTTTGAGTTGTGTGGTTATATAAGGTAAATCTATTATTTTTTTTGTATCTGTACGAAGCGGTTGATTTTCGCTCACGGCACTTCGCTTTCCACGGAGCGACAGAGGAGCCTCCTCGGCGCTTTGCCGCCTGTGGAGTCTCCACTTGCCGCTTCACCCCGTAGGAGTCTACGGCCTTGCGCTTCAATCAACTGGTTTTTGCCAAAATAAAAGTTTCCTCAAAAATTTATACATCCATTACCGGGGTAAGGGTTTTGTAGTATTGGGCTTTTTCGGCGTATTCTTTTGTGATTCGCTCCATTTCCTGGATGTCTTCGATTGTCAGGGTGCGGACGACTTTTGCCGGCCTGCCGAGTGCCAGAGTGCCCGGCGGGATTTTTTTGCCGGGAGGGACAAGGCTCCCTGCGCCTATAAACGAGCCTTCGCCGATTTCGGCGCGGTCAAGGATGATCGATCCCATACCTACAAGGGCATTCTTTCTCACAATGCAGCTGTGCAGCGTGCATTGGTGGCCGATTGTTACTTCATCCTCTAGTATGAGCGGGTTGCCCGGGCTTTGATGGAGGACGGAGTTGTCCTGGATGTTGACTTTTTTGCCAATGATCGTAGGCGCAATGTCGCCGCGGATGACGGTATTATACCAGATGCTGGATTCCGGGCCGATTTCCACGTCGCCGGTAATAGTGACAAAATCTGCGATGAATGCTGTTTCATCGATTTGCGGATACTTGCCTTTATACGGATAGATCAATTTATTACTCCCCTTTGCCATGGTCCTTCACTTGAAAGTGTACAGATAAGGTTTGAAACTTGCAAAGCATATTGGCTTATTCGAACCGATTTCTGTGGTATAGTACTTTTAACGTGAGTTTAGGCAAGCTTAGGAGGAGCAGTTTATGTGGAAATGGGAAGCAGATGGCGGCGCGAAAGCCGTAATTGTGATGGTGCACGGCGCGATGGAGCACCACCGCCGCTATAGCTGGCTTATTGAAATGTGGCGAACATCAGGATTTCATGTCATCATGGGCGATCTGCCTGGCCAGGGGTTGACAACGCGTGCCAGCCGCGGCCACATTGATTCATTTGATGAATATCTCGATGAAGTGAAGGAGTGGCTTGAGGCTGCCTATACGTATGGGTTGCCTGTGTTTTTGCTAGGCCACAGCATGGGCGGGCTGATTGCGATCCGGCTTTTGCAGAAAGAGAAAATGACATTGGCGGGAGTCATATTGTCTTCGCCGTGCCTGGGCCTTGTCCATCAGCCATCAAAATTCATCAATACGCTCTCCTACGGTTTAAATACGGTGTTTCCTTCTTTCAAAATGAACTCGGGCATCACCGTGAACATGGCCACGAGTAATAAGGAAGTCCAGGAATTCGATTTAAATGACACGCTTTATGTGACAAAGGTGTCAGTCAGGTGGTACCGTGAGCTGCAGGATGCGATGAAGGAAGCGTTTGAAGACCTCCGTGAAACCCAGGACGTCCCCGCACTGGTCATGCAGGCAGGAGACGACAGGATTGTGAATAAAAAGGCGGTCAGCACCTGGTTTAATCATGCGCCTCTTTCAGAAAAGAGATATAAAGAGTGGCCAGGCCTGTACCATGAAATATTTAACGAACCGGAACGCGCGAATGTATTCGAGTATGCGCGCGATTTCGTCCACGGCCAGTTGCGCTCGCTTGGCTATGTAATAGACTGAATAGGTGATGAGAATGGCAATCCCGGTTAAACCGGCCAGCTTAATGGCAAACACATATAAAAAAATCCTGCCGGCAGTCAGGGATGAGCTTTCTTTCTGGAAGACAAGGGCTGAAGCCATTCCGAATGGGGAACTGCGGAAACAGGCGCTGGCAAGCATCGATACGAAAACGTTCCATTGTGAAGGCGGGGCCATCCTCGCTCTTATTGCAAAAGATGAATATCGGACCGCGATCAAATTCATTGTCGCCTACCAAACGATCAGCGATTATCTCGATAATCTCTGTGACAGGAGCACATCCCTTGATCCGGATGATTTTTCAAGCCTTCATGATGCGATGTTTGATGCGCTCTTGCCAGGACCAAGGTACGGGGATTACTATTGCAAACGGGAAGACCGCGATGATGGGGGATACTTGGCGGCGCTTGTCAATACATGCAAATCAGTGCTTGGTTCGATGGAAAGATATCCGGTCATAAAAGACCATTTAATTGATCTGTGTGGTTTTTACAGTGAATTACAGGTACATAAGCATGTAACTCCCGAAGAACGGGAGAACAGGCTGAAGGAGTGGTTTGCTAGACACAAAAAGCGGCTGCCCGAAATGGAATGGTATGAATTTTCCGCATGTTCCGGTTCAACACTGGGTATCTTCTGCCTCGTCTCTTATGCCTTGGGATCCGACTTTTGCAAGGAGGATGCCGAAAGGATCGTCAATGGCTATTTCCCGTATATCCAGGGGCTTCACATTCTGCTTGATTACTTGATCGACCAGGAAGAGGATAGGGAAGGCGGAGATTTGAATTTTTGCTTTTATTATCAAAATCAGGAAGAGCTATTCAATCGGCTTATGCATTTCATTGAGGAAGCGGACAGGCATACCGAAGGGCTGCCGAATCAGCAGTTCCATCAGCTGATTAACCGCGGACTGCTTGGGATTTACCTTTCGGACGAAAAAGTCCGCAGCCAAGCCGGAGTCAGAAGGCTGGCAAAAAAAATCATCAAATACGGCGGGCCGGTCAGCCGTTTCTTTTACATGAACGGCATAGCCTATCGCCTTTTCCAAAGAGTAATGCCAAACTAGAAAACAGGCCTCCGCTATTGATTTGCGGGGGCCTGTTTTAGGTTAAAATTATTGTGTATTACCGTTTTTCGATCGCAATGATAAACGGCGGATTGTTTAGTTGATTAATGAACTGGTACTGAAGGACGTGCGCTGACTTTTGGTCAATTCCTCGCACATATTCAAGCAGGCTGTCACGCTCGTCCGCGCCACCTTCGTGCCCATGGTACACAACGAGTACTATAATTCCTTTTGGCGCAAGCATTTCAAGCAGCTGTTGTACCGCAGAAATGGTAGTACCCGGTTTTGTAATGACACTCTTATCACTGCCTGGAAGGTAGCCAAGATTAAAAATTGCCCCATTGATTTTGCCATGAAGGTTTTTAGGGATGAGCGATGCGGCCTGTTCATGGCCCGCGAGAAGAAGAGTTGCCTGTTTTTCGGCGTCATGCTCTTCCAATCTCTTCCGGGTGGCATCCAACGCCCCAGCCTGGACGTCGAATGCGAATACGTGGCCATTACTGCCGACAAGCTTGGCGAGGAATAGCGTGTCATGCCCATTTCCCATTGTCGCATCAACAGCTGCTCCGCCTTCGCCCACAGCTTTTTCAAGCAGATTCCTGGCGAATGGAAGGACTCCGTCCAGCTTCATAACGAAAACCCCTCAATCATAACTTAATCTCACCTTCAAACGCACTAACCGGGTGGCCACTATTGAAAAATTTGCCCTGCCAGCTATCCCGGCGCCTCATTTCTGCATCAATCGCATTTAACACTTCCCACTTGTTGACACTCCACATCGGCCCGATCATTAGATTAATTGGCCCGTCACCGGTAATCCGGTGAACGATCATCTCCGGCGGCAAAATTTCAAGCTGGTCGCATACGAGGCTGACATAATTGTCAAATGACAGGAATTCCACTAGGCCTTTTTCGTATTGCTTTACCATCGGAGTGCCTTTCAGTAAGTGAAGGAGATGGATTTTTATTCCCTGGACGTCCAGCATGGCTACTTGCCTGGCGGTTTCAAGCATCATATCCGTTGTTTCGAGCGGAAGTCCGTTAATGATGTGGGTACAGATCCGAATTCCGTGCTTCCTGAGCTTTTCCACTCCCTCAACATAACACTGGAAATCATGGGCGCGGTTAACTAGCTGCGCTGTAGTCTCATGGACCGTCTGCAGCCCAAGCTCCACCCAAAGATACGTTCTCTCGTTTAATTCAGCGAGATAATCGATCACATCGTCAGGCAGGCAGTCCGGCCTAGTCGCAATTGAAAGCCCGACAACATCATCTTGTTTCAGGACAGCTTCATACTTCTCACGCAATTCTCCGACTGGGGCATGTGTATTCGTAAAGGCTTGAAAATAGGCCATATACTTGCCGTCTTTCCATTTCGTATGCATTTTTTCTCTAATTTCATGGAACTGTTTCTCCAAATCGTCGGCTCGTTTCCCGGCAAAATCACCTGAACCGGCGGCGCTGCAAAAGGTGCAGCCGCCATGGGCAACCGTCCCGTCGCGGTTCGGGCAGTCGAAACCGCCATCGAGCGCCACCTTAAACACCTTGTGGCCAAAGTGGCCGCGCAAATGGTAGTTCCATGTATGATATCTTTTATCATCCGTTGCAAACGGAAAAGGGTTTGTTTGCTTCATATTATTGGTCACCCCATTGATTTCTGGCTTTTCCTCCTGAATTTTAACATGAACGGGCGAACTAAGCTATTTCATTTCCTGGCAGTATTTATCAGCAAACCGGGGTGATAGATGGCGGCGGGGTGAACACAATAAGAATGAAACTGCTTATGCAGGTTCCGGCCAGCCAGTTTCAAAAGGCCGAATCAACAGTGTAAGGGGGGACTTTTTTGGCAACCCGAAAATCCATCGAAGACTTTATCAGCAAATGTGAGCAGACGATTGAATATGCCCAGGAACAGTATAACCATACGGCCATGCAAGAGCATTACAACGCCAAGGGACATACAGAAGCGCTGCAAGCATTGGAAGATGCGTACAATGAAATGACAGCGCTAGCCTTAAGTGCCAATTCCCAGCAAAGGGAACGCCTTAATCGGATGAGGCTGCAGCTACAGGGAATACAGAATGACCTCATCCTGCAGAGGTATTAGGAGGGATCAGGACAAATGAAAAAAAGGTCCAAGAAAAATAATCCGGAACAGAAAACCCGCAATGGCCGCAACAGCCACGATGTAGAAGCAGGAAGTGAATTTAATCTAATTGACCGGGCCAAGAAAGCTTATGAAGAAACAGGAGGCCAAAAGGCCAAGTCGAAAATGCATGTGGAAAATCATAAGTATGATTAGCATAATTATCCTTTGAAAAGCAGTGCCCCCTGGCGCTGCTTTTTCAATCCTTTATTTGCCGAAAAAAAATCTCCGCCAAAAAAGTTCTCCCAGTAAATACTAATTGGCAACAATTTTCCTCACCGTTCCGAATCCTATTCTTTAATCCTTTGTATAAGTTCATAAATTCTTCATAATTTCTCCACAACCCCTTCAAAAGTTAAAAACCAGTCTGATGGCTATTTTCGAGTATTTCCGTATTTTTCAGCAAACTGGCCGTTCACAATTTGGAAAAGGACAGTGAAAATTTTGTGATGTAGGTCACAGAATGGCCTTCTGATCCGTGGTTTAAATAAGGTAGAAACTTACGAATTCTTCCTGTCCTGCCATTGGAATACAAAAGTCCCAACGATATAAATCCCGCTAAAAAAACATCCCCATGAAAGGAAGATAAACAATGGGAAAAAAACTGACTGCTGCACTTCTATACTTCGTACTGATGCTGCCAGCCGCGGCTCTAGCAGAAGAAAAGGATAGCAGCATACTGAAGCTTGAAGAACTGAATGTCCAGGTTATGCCTGAATTTGCAAATCATCCGAATGACAAGAAAGCAGAACAGCCGCCGCTCTTAATTGGCTACCAAGGCAGTTTGATCAATCAATCCCCAAACGCACAAACCGGCAAAATAGAAATCCCGCTGCCAGTAAACGAGGAGAATTTCAGGATTGGCTTCGCAGCGGACTATTCAAGCGACCTGTCTCAAATGTATGAAATTGAATATGAGCTCGACCTAAAGAAAGGTACAATCTCATGGGAAACGAGCAGACAGATTGAACCGAACGACCAATATAAATTTGTCATTGAATTTTACACTGACGCCATAAATGTCAAAAACGAAACGAAAACATTGGATTATTCTTTTAAAAGCTTTGCTGATATCACGCTCGTCAATGTGACCGTCCTTGAGCCGATGAAGAGTTCAAATGTAAAACTGAGCCCGCCGGCTACGGAAGCCCCTCATGAAAACCCATATGGCTTAAAAATGCATACGTATCAAATGAAAGGAATGAAGGCCGGAGAAGAGAAGAACTTTTCGTTAACTTATAACCGGAAGGAAACGAAAACAACGAGCGAGCTGATGGAAGAAGTTAACGGCCAATCGGTTCCGGCCAAGGCGGTCAAAACGGAAAAAGCCCCTCTAGGGCTGACCATTGCCGGCATTAGCGCGGCAAGCCTGCTCGCAGCCGGACTGTTGATCCTTTTCCTTAAGAAAAGGCAGCGGCAAACAATCGAGCCCGCTACGGCCAATCCGGGAATTGGATCTGAAAAGAGAGCCCAGCTCCGGAAAATGCTTGTCGATGGGTCAATAACCGAAACGGAATACAGCGAATTGCTCAAAAAGTTCAACCAGTAAAAAACAGTAAAGACACCAACGAAATGGGGGCCGGCAGGATGTACATCATTGGAAATCTATCACTGATTCTTGGCATCCTTTTGTCGGCCTACACGCTGGCCGCAACGATTTCCGGAATCCGGAAAAAAAGCCTGCAATGGCTGGAAAGCGCCAGAGGCGCAATCATCGGCACACTCATTTCTGCCTTAGGAGCCTCGGCTTTGCTGCTGTATCTTCTAGGCACAGGGCATTTTGAATACACATATGTGTTTTCCTATACGAACCGGGCGCTTCCGCTTATTTATAAGCTGTCCGCCTTTTGGGCCGGCAACGCAGGCTCGCTCCTTTTCTGGACGCTGCTCCTTTCTTTCTACACTGCTATTATTGCTTTTGGAAAAAGGAGTCCCTATACGCCTTATACGCTGGCAGTACTTGCGCTGAATCTGCTTTTCTTTTTTGCTGTCATGATCACGATGGCAAACCCGTTTGAACTATCGGAAACAATCCCCGCGGATGGGAACGGATTGAACCCGATGCTCCAGAATCCGGGAATGGTCATCCACCCGGTCACTCTTTACCTTGGGTACGTCGGCCTGGCGGTTCCATTCGCGTATGCGATGGCCTCGCTTATGCTGAAAAACATGGACACTGAGTGGCTGAGACTGACCAGGAAATGGACGCTGACAGCGTGGATGTTTTTAACAGCCGGGAACTTGATTGGAGCCTGGTGGGCATACGTTGAACTCGGATGGGGCGGCTACTGGGCGTGGGATCCGGTCGAGAACGCCTCCTTCATGCCTTGGCTTACCGTTTCGGCGCTACTGCATTCAGTGATGATCCAGGAACGGAAAAACATGCTCCGGAAATGGAACCTATTTCTCGTCATCCTGTCATACGGCCTGACGCTTTTTGGAACCTTCCTAGTCCGGAGCGGAATCCTGACAAGCGTCCATGCCTTTGCCGACAGCAGCCTAGGAACATATTTTTTCATCTTCCTGGCATTCATGGTTTTATTCGCTTCGTATCTCGTCGTCTCAAGATATAGGCTGATCCGCCGTGAAAGTGTGCCGGTAACCGCTTACTTTTCGAAAGAAAGCAGTTTCCTGCTTAATAATTATATTTTGCTGGCAGCGGCGTTCGCTGTTTTCTGGGGGACGGTTTTTCCGCTCATCTCCGAGACTTTTATAGGGACGAAAATCAATACTGGTGCCCCGTACTTCAATAAAGTGATGGCGCCAATCCTGCTCGCCCTCATTTTGCTCATGGCTGTTTGTCCGGTCATACCTTGGCAAAAAGCAAATCTTGCCCGATTCATTAAACAAATCCGCTGGCCGCTAACCGTCTCTGCCGTATTCGCTGCTATCCTGATCGGTTCCGGCGTTGAAGGGATGTTTGCGATAATCGGGATTTCGGCCTGTATGTTCATGCTGGCCACCCATGCCGCTGAAATTGCCAGGGCCGTCCAGGCACGGAAAAAAGCAACCGCAGAAAACACCGCGGCTGCCACAGCGAAGCTTTTTGCCAAAAATAAAAGGCGCTATGGCGGCTATCTCGTCCATATTGGGATTGGGGTGCTGGCGGTTGGGATTATTTGCTCGCAGGCATATCCGCTTGAGGTCATCAAGACGGTTGAAAAGGGCGAGAGCTTCCAAATCGGCGGGTATCACCTTACGTTCAAAAGCTTCAATAAGGTAAAGCTGGCTGACAGGGATGTGATTTTCGCCGAAATGGGAGTGGAGTATAAAGGCAGGATTCTCGATCCTGTGAAGCCGGAAAAAATTTATTATGACAACTGGGCCGAACCTTCCACTGAAGTGGCGGTAATGAGCCGCTGGAATGAAGATCTATACGTTGTCCTCAGCTCCTGGGAAACGAAAAATAAGATAACAGTCCTGGCGAGAGTAAATCCGTTCATCAGTTGGATTTGGACGGGGGGCTATATAATGCTTGCAGGCATCCTGGTTGCATTATCCAGTAAAAAGCGACTTGGTGGCAGACCGATTGTGCATGATGTCACAAAAGAGGGGGATGTCCGGTGATGAGAAAAACGGTTCTACTGTTGATGCTTTTTCTTTCACTGCTGCCTGCTGTGGCATTCGCCTCTTTTACAGCCAATTCGCCTGAGTTTAAAGCGGTGGCTGACCAGCTTTACATGGATGGCCATGCCGAACATGATATCACAACGTGCAAGGTTAGGAAGCTCTATACAAGTGAAGTGCTTGAAATGCTCGAGGAGGGGCTCGGACCTGATGAAATTATTAGTCATTATACGGATGTGCTTGGCCCATCTGCCCTGAAAGCTCCTGATAAGGGCGGAAGCGGCCTGTTCGCTTGGCTTATGCCGGCTGTGGCCGCAGCAGCTGGTGGAGTGATTGCGGTGGTTGCTATTAGAAAGATAACTGCCGCCAAAAAGCCTGCTGCAATGGGGAATGAACGCCAGGCAATGCAGCCGGATATGGATAACAGCAGCTTTGAAGAAGTGTTCGAAACCGAAAGGAAAAAACATTTCTGACATAAGGGCACTAGGAATTTAGGGTGGGACTCACCCCCGGAAATTTGTAAAGGAGGCGGTACGGTTGCTAATAATCATCTTTTTATGCGCATTGCTGGTGTCGGCTTGCCTCTTCTTCATCCTTCGCCCTTTTTTTGCAAAAGGGCAAACCACCCTCCCGGAAAGCACCGGGGAAAAGGTTGAACTTGAAACAGTCTACGAAGCAGTGAATGAGCTTGAAATGGATGTCCTAATGGGCAAGATTTCTCGCGAAGATTTTGACAGTCTGAAAAAGTCTTATTATCACCTTGCCGCCGATTCAGTCCAGAAAGAGGCCGGGGTTGATGATGACATTCAGGCAGCGCTCGAGTCAATCCGCGCACGTAAAACGGAACTTCCGGTTGATTAGCGGAATGCGGGGCGAATGGAACAGGCCTAGCCTGTAGGAACTATGACATTGATTAGAACACAGAAGTGTTTTAATAGATAAACATTTACCTGGGGAGGTGAAAGAATGTTTAAGAAAATCTTGGCGATCGATAAAAAAATACTAATTTTCACCGCGCTGTTCGCGGGGATTGTCCTGTCCGTCGTGACGGTAAAAACGATGGCCTACACGGACTCGCCAAATTTCTGCCAGAGCTGCCACATCATGGACTCTGCGTATGGATCCTTTACGGATTCAACACATTCGACTTTATCCTGCAATGCCTGCCATCTGCCGCATGATAGTGTGGCGAAGAAGCTGGTATTCAAGGGAAAGGCCGGAATGGGGCATATGTATTACAATACGCTCGGTACTGACAAAATCCCGAACGAACTTCATGCAACCGAAAAAACAGAGAAGGTTGTCGAGGAAAATTGTATCACTTGCCATGAAAGTACACTGACAAACATCGAGCATGACGCGAAGGAAAGCTGCACAACTTGCCATCGCACTGTGCCGCACGGAAAGAACTTTAAAACAAAAGAATTCAATATGCCGCCAAAATCAGGCGAGCTGCTTGAAAACAAGGGAGGATTTTAAGGATGTCAAAGTTCCGTTTAGGAGCGTATATGATGCTCCTGGCCTTGATTCTGATTATTACGGGCTGCAGTTCCTCCAGCGAACAAGCAGCTGCCGCCAATCAGAAAACAACCGGCCTATCAAAAGATGAAATTTCAAATGAAGCGTTCAAGGACATGTTCCCGCTTCAATACAACAGCTATAAGAAAAATGAGAAAATGTCTGATACGAAATACAGCGGCTCGGTTAAACGTTCCAAATATGACGCCGACAAAGAACCATATTTGCCGATTCTGTTCAACGGCTATGGTTTTGCGACAGAGTATAATGAAGACCGCGGCCACGTATACGCACTCGAAGATATTAAAAATGTAGCCCGGATCACCGATAAATCCGTCGGGTCCTGCTACACTTGTAAATCAACCGCCGTTCCGAAAATGATCGATGAAATGGGCGAGAAATACTGGAGCGCCAACTTCAAGACTGAAATTTTCCCTAAAGGGGAAGCAATGGGCCATTCGCCAATCGGATGCTCTGACTGCCATGACCCACAGAATATGGACCTCCGTGTCACCCGTCCAAGCTTCGTAAAAGCGATGGAGCGGAAGGGCATTGATGTTTCCAAGGCTACTAAAAATGATATGCGCAGCTATGTATGCGGCCAGTGCCACGTAGAATATTACTTCGACGCTACTACTAGCGAAGTTACGTTCCCGTGGGATAAAGGCTTCAAACCGGAAGAAATGTATGAATACTACTCTTCCATTGCGAAAGAAAAAGGATTCGAGAAAGATTGGGTACACAATATTTCCGGAACACCAATGCTGAAAGCACAGCATCCTGACTATGAAACATTCACGGAAGGAACGCATGGGAAGGCAGGCGTCGCCTGTGCGGACTGCCATATGCCATATGAGCGTGTAGATGGAAAAAGGAAAATCTCTTCCCACTGGTGGACTTCACCGCTTAAGACAATGAAGGCATCCTGCGGCACATGCCACGGCGACCGTGACATTGATAAGCTTGAAGCACGGGTCATCGAAATCCAGGATACTCATATGAAACAGCTTCATAAAGCAGAAGAGGTTTCAATCAACTCTCACTATTATGTGAATAAAATGATTACAACTGGCGTCAGCAATGACAAAATCAAGGCCGCGCAGGAACATATCCGCAAAAGCCAGTGGTTCTGGGATATCGTCGCAGCGGAAAGCTCCGCTGGCTTCCACAATCCGCAAGGAGCGATGGATTCATTGGCAGTGTCCATTGAAGAATCCAACCAGGCCATTCAGATCGCAACTGAAGAACTTGTCAAAAAAGGCGTTAATATCGACAAGCTGAAAGCGGAAATTGAAAAAGCGAAGAAAGCTGTCACAAGCGAAAAGGATAACTTCCAAAAGAAAACGCACGCCATTAATGAGGAATTCCCGGCCCAGCAGCCTGTTGTTCCGGCAGTTCCTAAGAAATAAACTGATTGGCGGGAAGGCGCAGCGCGCACCGCTCCCAGCAGTTTGGAAAAAGAATAGTCCGAATGAAAGCACTGTATCCAATTGGGTACAGTGCTTTTCGCTTATTCAAACAAAAACCATTGCAGAGTCGCGGGAAAAGGACTAGAATATCCATTGTGCTTAAAAATGAGGCTTTGTTATTTTGCGAAAAAGGGGGAATTCGGATGCCTCGTTCCTTATGGCTTTTAATCATTGGCATGGTTGTCAATGTTACGGGCTCATCCTTCCTGTGGCCTTTAAATACAATTTATATCCACGACCATTTGGGAAAATCTCTTTCCACAGCGGGATTTATTTTAATGCTGAACGCGGCGGCGAGCGTTGCCGGCAATCTTGCAGGCGGCAGCCTATTCGACCGCTTTGGCGGCTATAAATCGATTTTACTCGGGATTGGCATCGCGTTGACGGCGGTCCTAGGCCTTACATTCTGGAACAGTTTTATCCCGTACGGAATTTTCTTGACTATTGCCGGCTTTGGCTCAGGAATTATATTCCCGGCGATGTATGCCATGTCGGGTGCGGTGTGGAAGGATGGTGGAAGGCGTGCGTTCAATGCCATCTATGTCGCCCAGAACCTTGGTGTCGCAGTCGGGGCGGCGCTTGGCGGCATCGTGGCCGATTACTCCTTCCAATTGATTTTTGTCGCCAACCTGATCATGTACATCGTTTTTATGGCGATTGCCTTTTTTGGCTATAAAAACATAGCCGACCGCGATGGAGTCCAGACCTCCATTTTGCAGGAAAATCCATCTACCGGAATGAGCAAGAAATTAAAAGCGCTGCTCATCCTCTGTATCGGCTACTTGCTTTGTTGGGTCGCCTATGTGCAGTGGCAGACGACAATCGCTTCGTACACACAGGAAATCAATATCACGCTTACGCAGTACAGCATGCTCTGGGCAGTGAACGGAGCTCTTATCGTCCTCGGTCAGCCGGTCCTAAATGGATTTCTTAAGCGCTTTGGCCGTTCGTTAAAATCGCAGATGATTCTTGGGATGCTCATCTTTGTTGTCGCATTCATCGTTGCCGCAAATGCTGGCAGCTTCACCGGCTTCATGGCGGGAATGATTATTTTGACAGCAGGAGAAATGCTCATCTGGCCGGCGGTCCCGACCATCGCCAGCGAACTCGCACCGCGGGGCAGGGAAGGGTTCTACCAGGGAATCGTCAACAGCACCGCGACAGGCGGCAGGATGATCGGACCGCTTCTCGGCGGCATCCTTGTCGACCTGTACGGCATGTCGATGTTGTTCATCATCCTGATCGTCCTTTTCTTCATTTCCATCGGGACAACAGTCATCTACGACCGCGGCATGAGGAATAACAAGGAAACGCTGCGTGCATAAACTCCCGCGCCCGGGCTGGCGCGGGTTTTTTTGCCGAAAAGCCCGAAAGTGCCTGACCCGCTTGCATCCTCTCGCAAAATTATATAAAATAGCACTATGTAAATAATTTAGTGACTGTGAGAAGGAGCAGTAGTGATTTTAGTCCCGCCAACAAGAGAGCTGGCGGTTGGTGCAAGCCGGCCGGGACCATCATGAACTCGCCTTTGAGTCGCAGGCGTGAAGTGCCAGTAATGCCTGCCGTTTTCCGCGTTAAGGATGAATGAAGCGAGTGTTTACACACTAATTTGGGTGGTACCGCGGGAAGATCTCAATCCTCTCGTCCCTTTATATGGGATGAGGGGATTTTTTATTTTTAATAAATCCCGTTCGCATAACCATTTGCGGAACCCCTTTTTTGCAAAAGAACAAGCCGCAGGAGCACTTATCTGGGCATAATAGGAAGATGGAGTTCCAGGGCGTGTTGATTTTTGCGAAAAGGAAAGCGGCAGGGGAGAAAGCCCGGAAGAATGGGCAGCTGCCTGATTAAGATTGAGGGAGGAAATCCAGATGAACTTCAACCACATGGAAATTGAAAAGAAGTGGCAAAAGAAGTGGGAAACAGAGAAAATATTTAAAACGACCGAGGAGCCGGGCAAGCCGAAGTACTATGCGCTTGATATGTTCCCGTATCCGTCAGGGGCAGGGCTGCACGTCGGCCATCCGGAAGGCTATACGGCGACAGACATCTTGTCGCGTATGAAGCGGATGCAGGGTTACAATGTCCTCCATCCAATGGGATGGGATGCTTTCGGGCTGCCAGCCGAGCAATATGCGCTTGATACAGGGAATGATCCTGCCGAATTTACGGAGCGGAACATTAATACATTCCGCCGCCAAATCAAGGAGCTTGGTTTCTCTTACGACTGGGACCGTGAAGTCAACACAACCGATCCCCACTATTATAAGTGGACGCAGTGGATTTTCCTGAAGCTGTACGAACACGGCCTTGCCTATATAGATGAAGTGTCCGTCAACTGGTGCCCAGCGTTGGGTACAGTCCTTGCCAATGAAGAAGTAATCGACGGCAAGAGCGAGCGCGGCGGCCACCCGGTTGAACGCCGCCCGATGAAACAGTGGGTACTGAAGATTACTGCCTATGCGGACCGCCTGCTTGAAGATCTTGAAGAGCTTGACTGGCCTGAAAGCTTGAAGGATATGCAGCGCAACTGGATCGGACGTTCCGAAGGCGCGGAAATCACTTTCAGCATCGATGGACATGACGAAACCTTCAAGGCGTTTACAACCCGCCCGGATACATTGTTCGGCGCAACGTATGCTGTCTTGGCCCCGGAACATGCGCTTGTCAGCAAAATCACGACTGCCGGCCAAAAGGAAGCGGTTGACACTTATATTGAAAAAATTAAAAGCAAGAGCGATCTTGAGCGGACTGATCTTGCAAAAGAAAAGACCGGCGTTTTCACAGGAGCCTATGCGATCAACCCGGCAAATGGCGAAAAGATGCCTATCTGGATTGCAGACTATGTACTGGCCAGCTACGGAACAGGTGCCATTATGGCCGTTCCTGGGCATGACGAGCGCGATTATGAATTCGCGAAGGAATTCGGGCTGCCGATTGTCGAAGTTGTGGCCGGCGGAGATATTGAAAAAGAGGCCTATACAGGCGACGGCGATCACGTCAATTCAGGTTTCCTCGATGGGATGAACAAAACGGATGCCATCCGTAAAATGATTGCCTGGCTTGAGGAAAAAGGTATCGGTACGAAGAAGGTCACTTACCGTCTGCGCGATTGGCTGTTCAGCCGCCAACGTTATTGGGGCGAGCCGATTCCGATCATCCATTGGGAAGATGGCACAAGCACAGCGGTTCAGGAAGACCAGCTTCCACTCGTTTTGCCTAAAACAAAAGACATCAAGCCGTCAGGAACAGGCGAATCGCCGCTGGCCAACCTGGAGGACTGGGTGAACGTTGTCGATCCAGAAACGGGCAAAAAGGGCCGGCGCGAAACGAACACCATGCCGCAATGGGGCGGCAGCTGCTGGTACTATTTACGCTACATCGACCCGCATAATGATGAGCAGCTGGCCGATCCTGAGAAACTGAAGGAATGGCTTCCGGTCGATATTTATATCGGCGGTGCGGAGCACGCGGTCTTGCACCTGCTTTACGCGCGCTTCTGGCATAAGTTCCTTTACGACATCGGCGTCGTACCGACAAAGGAACCGTTCCAAAAACTGTTCAACCAAGGGATGATCCTTGGCGAAAACAACGAAAAAATGAGTAAATCAAAGGGCAATGTAGTAAACCCTGACCATATCGTCGAAAGCCATGGCGCGGACACATTAAGACTATATGAAATGTTCATGGGACCGCTTGATGCATCTGTCGCATGGTCAACAAACGGCCTGGACGGCGCCCGCAGGTTCCTGGATCGCATCTGGCGTCTGTTCATCGATACGACTGGTTCGGTCAACCCGAAAATCCAGGAAGGCGCGAAAGCGGAAAATCTTGAACGGGTATACCACCAGACGGTCAAAAAGGTTACCGAAGACTATGAGGGGCTCCGTTTCAACACGGGTATTTCCCAGCTGATGGTATTCATTAACGAAGCTTATAAATCTGACGTTCTGCCGAAGGAGTATATGGAAGGCTTCGTCCAGCTCCTGTCCCCAGTCGCGCCGCACGTTGCGGAAGAACTTTGGGAAAAGCTTGGCCACAGCGGAACGATTGCCTATGTGCCATGGCCGACATTCGACGAGTCCAAGCTTGTCGAGGATGAAGTGGAAATCGTCGTCCAAGTTAACGGCAAACTGAAAAAGAAGCTGATGATTCCGAAAGATGCATCGAAGGAATCGATGGAAGAGCTTGCAATGCAGGAAATCAGCGCCGAGCTAGAGGGCAAGACAATCCGGAAAGTTATCGCAGTGCCTGGCAAGCTGGTTAATGTGGTGGCGAATTAAGCTTTACCCATCAAGTTCGATATATTTGTGTCAATTTTCCCCGTCCTAATTGCCAAGAAAGGCTATTGGCGCCTGTGCAACTGGTTTTTAGTTGATACGGTCGCCAAGAAAGTCCGTTGGCGCCCGTGCAACTGGTTTTTATTTGATACGGTCGCCAAGAAAGTCCGTTGGCGCCCGTGCGACTGATTTTTATTTGATACGGTCGCCAAGAAAGTCCGTTGGCGCCCGTGCGACTGATTTTTATTTGATACGGTCGCCAAGAAAGACTATTGGCGCCCGTGCAACTGATTTTTATTTTGATACGGTCGTTAAGAAAGACTATTGACGCCCGTGCGACTGATTTTTATTTGATACGGTCGCCAAGAAAGTCTATTGGCGCCCGTGGGACTGATTTTTATTTGATACGGTCGCCAAGAAAGTCTATTGGCGCCCGCGCAACTGATTTTTATTTGATACGGTCGTTAAGAAAGACTATTGACGCCCGCGCAACTATTTTTTATTAGATACGGTCGCCAAGGGTTAAAGTTCATCAGCACAAATTCCTGGCTGAAAACCATCGAATATGGGAAACTAATTTTGAAAAACAATCCAGCATCCTCCGGGCAACCGGAGGATGTTTTTGACAAAGGGGTGGACGTATGGGAGATATTAAAACGATTACTACTGATGAATTGAAGCAAAAGCTTGATGCAGGTGAAAAACTCGAGCTGATTGATGTTAGGGAAGATGAGGAAGTCGCTTACGGGATGATTCCCGGAGCGAAGCATATTAAAATGAATGACATTCCAGCCAGGCTTGATGAGTTGGACAGTGACAAGGAATATATCTTCATCTGCCGCTCCGGAGGCCGCAGCTTCAATGTCTGCCATTACCTGAAGCAGCATGGCTACAAGGTGACGAACATGGAAGGCGGCATGCTCGAGTGGGAAGGCGATGTGGAGGTAAATTTCTAGATTAGGGAAGAACTGCTGGCGTTCTATTCGACCGCAGCGCGGAAAAAATCGTTCTGCGGTCGAATAGGAACGTTCTCAACGCCCGTAAGCGTAAAAAATCCTTCGTGCGATCGAATAGAAACGTTCTCAACGCCCGTAAGAGCGAAAAATTCATCGTCCGGTCGAATAGGAACGTTCTCAACGACCTTATGAGTGAAAAACTCGTCGTGCGGGCGAATAGAATAGCCAAAAGACCTCCGCCTCGTTTTGTTGGCGGAGGTCTTTATATTAATTTTTCTTCATATTTTCCATTGCCATCCTTACCATTTCCTTCACCATGCTTCCGCCAAGCCTGCCGCCGACCTTGCCGGCATCTTCCGCGGCAATCCGGCCGTTGTAGCCGCGTTCAAGGGGAACGCCGACTTCCTTCGCGGCTTCGAACTTGGCCTCTTCAGGGCGGCTTGCGCCAACTACTTTTGCCTTCAACTCATCAAGCCCCTGCCTTGCTTCCGGCACCAGAATTTTATTGCGTCTCGCCATGCTGACAGCCTCCTTTTTTGCTTAGGTTCCCTCAAAAATAAACGCTTATCCAACGAACTTGTTTTAAAGAGTTGGAATTTTGGCAAAACTGTTCGAGTGAAGAGGAGGTTGAGCAGATGATTCAAGTTAAACTTTTCGATAAAGAGCATGAAGCCGATCTAGAGACCGATATGAATAAATTTTTGAAAGAGCTTGACGAAAAGAAGCTGCTGGATATTAAATACAACGTCGCAGCCATGCAGGAAGATGAAGACGAACAGATTTATTGTTTTTCGGCGATGGTCATTTATAGGGCGTGAATTCTATTTTGAATAATAAAAGGAGCTATCCACCATTAAAAATTGGATGCTCCTTTTTTAATTATGAACTCAGCGGCTACTGGCGGCATATTCCGCCGCGCTTCCGCCAGCAAGTCTTCCGGTAACAAAAGCAGCGGTTATGTTGTAGCCGCCTGTGTAGCCATGGATATCAAGAATCTCCCCGCAGAAATATAGCCCGTCCATCTTTTTCGAGGCCATCGTTTGAGGTTCAACTTCCTTTACGGAGACCCCGCCGCCGGTGACGAAAGCTTTTTCAAGCGGCAATGTGCCGTTCACCTTAAAGGTAAACCCCTTGCACAGCTGGCAAAAAGCCCGGATCCTCTCGTGGGATATTTCAGTGGCGGCAGCACCAGGATCAATATCAGATTGCTCAAGCAGGAATAAAAGATATCTTTCCGGCAAAAGGCCCTTCAACAAGTTCTTCATTGCTTTTTTGGGCTCGGCTTTTATGGACGCCAGCGTTTCCTGGAAGAGAGTTTCACCGTTTTTTTCCGGCAATGCATCGATTTGCATCGAGACTTCTTTCCCCTTCTTCAACGCTTTTACAACGAACTGGCTGCAACGAAGGACAGCAGGACCGCTTACGCCAAAATGGGTGAAAAGCATATCCATCCGATGGGTGATGAGCGGCTTGCCTTTTGGATTCAAAACGCTGACAGCCACATCCCGTAGCGAAAGCCCTTGAAGTACCTTCTTTTTGACAAAGCCTTCGGTAGAGGTGACTGGAACTTCAGTAGGATAAAGGTCGGTGATTGTATGGCCGGCTTTTTCAGCCCAGGCATACCCGTCCCCGGTCGAGCCGGTATGCGGCACGGACTTCCCGCCGACAGCGACAACGACCGCACCTCCTGTTATCTCTTTTCCGTTCGCAAGAAGCACGCCTTTTACACGGCCATCCTCGAAAATTAATTCCTTAACTGGCGAGTTTGTAACGGTTTTTACGTTCAGCTTCTCCAGCTTTCCGAGCAGGGCATCGACAACAGACTGCGCTTTGTCGGTGACAGGGAACATCCTGCCATGGTCTTCCTCTTTAAGCTGGATTCCCAGACTTTCAAAAAAGGCGATAATGTCCTCGTTGCTGAAAATGGAGAAGCCACTGAATAAAAACCGGCCGTTTCCAGGTATATGCTTAATGATTTCGTCAACGGGCAGCCTGTTCGTTACATTGCAGCGGCCGCCGCCAGAAATGGCAAGCTTCCTGCCAAGCTTGTCGCCCTTATCGATCAAAAGGACACGTGCGCCTTTCTCCCCGGCAGCCGCGGCCGCCATTAGCCCCGACGGACCGCCTCCGATGACAATCACATCATAATTCATTAAAAACACCAACTTTATTAGACAAAATTTGTGGTAAACTTATTGTCTTATTATAAACATTTTACTGCCGCCATGGG
The DNA here is from genome assembly GCF_000821085.1 of Bacillus sp. B-jedd. GTDB lineage: Bacteria > Bacillota > Bacilli > Bacillales > Cytobacillaceae > Bacillus_D. The sequence continues at coordinate 3,020,128 of NZ_CCXR01000001.1, read as the reverse complement.
AAGAAAGGGAACAAACACGAAAAAAATCGAAAACACAGGAGTCCCAGTAGCGAAACGGGGAAAAGAAAGGTACACTACTAATTAGTGCGCGGAGGTGCATGGAACATGTGACGGTTCCAGTGCCTCACTCAATTGGCCTGACACTGCGCGCTTTGGCTTCAAGCTTGCGTTTTCAAAAATTGCTTGCCTTTTGACTGGGCGAGTAAACATATATTGTTGAAAGAAGAAGGGATATTATGTCATCAAAGCAGCTAATTAGGGGAACGTTTATCCTCACTCTCGGTACGATGATTTCCAAAATGCTTGGCTTATTTTATGTTATTCCGTTTACAAGGATCGTCGGACTTGAAGGAACAACGCTCTACCAGTATTCTTATATACCTTATACAATATTTATCAGCATTGCCACAGCGGGGATTCCACTGGCAGTGTCGAAATTCATCGCCAAATATAACGCGCTTGAAGAATATGCAGTCGGCAGAAAGCTGTTTAAGTCTGGTCTTGTTGTGATGATGTGCACAGGAATCATTGCCTTCCTGGTCCTTTATTTTTCAGCACCGCTGCTTTCGACTGGGAAGGATCTACCTGCAGAAGATATCACAACTGTCATACGCGCAGTTTCTTTTGCCCTAATAGTCGTTCCTTTTATGAGTATGATCCGCGGCTTTTTCCAGGGCCACCAATCAATGGGGCCTTCAGCGGTTTCTCAGGTTGTCGAGCAGATTGTCAGGATTGTTTTTGTCATAGCCGGAGCCTATATTATTTTAAATATTCTTGATGGTAACACGGTAGATGCAGTAAGGGTCGCAACATTTGCTGCGTTTATAGGTGCAATTGGAGGGCTGATTGTCCTCGGCTGGTACTGGTTTAAGAGAAAACCGGGACTTGATGAACTTTTGGAAAATGACAAAGGGACAGTAGATATCTCCCTGAAAGACATGTACAAAGAAATATTGATTTACGCTGCACCTTTTGTACTGGTTGGTATTGCCAATCCCCTATTCCAGTTCATTGATCAGCTAACCTTTGAGCGGGCGATGACTGCAATCGGGACAAGCAAAAAGGCTGCTAGTGATGCCTTTTCAATCCTGAATTTCCAATCTCACAAGCTTGTCATCATTCCCGTTTCATTGGCAACGGCTTTTTCCCTTACACTGGTCCCAAGTATTACAAAGGCGTTTGTGGAAAATGACCGGAAGAGCCTGAACAGGCAGCTGAACCAAACATTCCAGGTGCTCCTGTTCTTGACGTTGCCTGCTGCGGCCGGCCTTTCCCTGTTGGCTGAACCATTTTATACGGTTTTCTACGGCCCTATGGACCTGGGGACGGAAGTGCTGCGCATGTACGCGCCAGTCGCAATTCTCTTTGCGCTCTACTCGGTCACGGCTGCCATTTTGCAGGGCATTAATCAGCAAAAGTGGACCATCCTCAGCCTGTTGACGGGTCTTCTAGTAAAACTGGTGCTGAATATCCCTTTGATTAAGCTGTTGCAAACGGATGGTGCAATATTAGCGACTTCACTTGGGTACGGGGCAGCAATTCTCATCAATTTAATTGTCATTAAAGTATTCTCTAAATATAAGTTCCGGCTTGTTGTCCGAAGGAGTTTGCTCATCGTTATATTCGGCGGGTTAATGCTTGCGGCTTCGGCTGGTGTGTACAAGTTGCTGACAGGGTTTCTATCACCAACGAAAGAATTTCAGTCTCTGATCATCATTCTGGTGAGCGCTCTTGCCGGCGGAGCAGTGTATTTCTACTTTTCATTTAAAACAAAGCTCATTTATTTTTTGTTTGGAGAAAAGGTAGACCGTCTGCTGGGCAAACTGAGATTGCGCAGTTGAATTGCGACTAACAATCAGTGGTAAACCTCCACTGATTGAAGCTTCACTGTATTTTGCAAAAATATCCCTGAAACAGGAGGGGACGATTTGAGAATTGATAAAATGCTGGCCAATCTGGGCTTTGGGAGCAGGAAAGAAGTGAAGAAGCTCCTGAAAGTCGGTGCGGTCAAAGTGAATGAAAAGCTCGTCAAGGATCCGAAGCAGCATGTCGACCCTGAAAAGGATGTCGTCACCTTGAACGGCGATGTTATTGAATACAAGGAATTCATTTATTTGATGATGAACAAACCGCCCGGCGTCCTGTCCGCGACGGAAGACAACCGGGATGAAACGGTCATTGATTTGCTCGAGATCGACGACCAGGTTTATGAGCCATTTCCGGTTGGCAGGCTCGATAAGGACACAGAAGGGCTGCTGCTCATTACAAACGATGGCCAGCTGGCCCACAGGCTGCTCTCACCGAAAAAACATGTGCCGAAAACGTATTTCGCTGTCATCGAGGGCGAAGTAACGAATGCTGATGTTGAAGCATTTCGGGAAGGGGTCACCCTTGATGACGGCTATCATACAAAGCCGGGGGAATTGAACATCCTCAAATCAGGATTGATGTCAGATATAGAATTGACGATTACTGAAGGTAAATTCCATCAGGTGAAAAGAATGTTCCAGGCGGTCGGCAAGCGGGTCGTCTACCTGAAGAGGATGACAATGGGGCCGCTACAGCTCGATGAAACACTTGAGCTGGGCGAGTACCGCGAGCTGACGGAAGAAGAAATCGAAATGCTAATGGATTATCAACCATAACGTGAAACGGCCGGGGAAGGCGTGTGCTTCCACCGGCTTTTTTATTTTGGCGGACGTTGACTGTTGGATTTGTGTTCCCGGATAAAGGGCGAGAGGGGTTTTAGTAATATTCCCAGTAATAATGCTCAATTACCTTGCCCGAATGAAAAGTCTTCGATAACATTAACTGTAATAATATGTAAATTGTTATTAGAGGGGGAGAATGCGATTAGGCAAAATGTTTTCTGCACAGCTTTGCTTGCCTTTTTGGTCGCGGGCTTTACCGACGACCAAATGAATGAAAAGCCAGCCAAGGTAAAAGCCGAGGAAGAGAACGTGGAAAATTTGGTTGTTTCAGATGATGGTATAGTGACTTTCAAAATCATAAATAATGCCAACGTGCCCCAAACTCAGGTGAAGATGCTTGAAGAGGAGATATCAAACGCCTATAAAGTAATTCAGCAATCTATAAAAACGGATTATATTCCATCGAATGAGATTGAAATCATTCTTTTCCCAGGCAAGGATTACTCATGGGGGTTCAGGGATAAAATAAAATTATACGGGGTCCGGTACGGCAAGTATCCTCTTGTCCATGAAATGACGCACACTTTATTGGGTTACGGGGATAATTTCGATGTAAGCAGAGGCTTTCTGACCCAGGAAGGGTTTGGAGTCTACATGGAAAATAAATGGGGAAAAGACAATTTTCCCGCCCATAAAATGATGAAGTATTTTATAGGAAAATCCAAGACGATTCCATTAAAGAAGCTGACGGACCGAGAGACAGATGTTGAATTCTTCAGGCCGGCGGGTCCGAATCCACGAGCTAATTTTGCTCTTATGCAATTGAGTTATTATCAAGCCGGCTCTTTCGTAACACATCTGATTGATAAATATGGCTTGGAAAAATTCGAAAAGATTTTTAACAAGGATAGCCTTGAAGAAAGGCTGCACGAGGTTTATGGCAAAAATGTAAACGAGTTGGAAGCCGAGTGGCTCGCATACATAGAGAAAAATTACACAGAACCCGGTACGGATGAAAAAATGAAAATTGAAAACTTTTACTCCTTGGAGTCAATTATTGATTCACTCGATCATGAATACTTTGAGAAGGAATGATGGGTCTTAAAATCATTATCATCATATTTTGCCTTACAAAAGAAGCAGGGGGACCGTTCCCTGCTTCTTCGGCTCTCGGAAGAAGCGCCTGAACCGTCCCCCTGCCTTGACCTGGCAACACTCTGTCCCCAAAAAATAAAAATGCCGCCCATTCACGGGCGGCAAAGTTGTTTGCTTTTTGTGGAGCGCGGTTGAGGTGCGCGGTTTGTTTTTAGGAGGTTAGTTTTACTTTCTTTTGTGTGGTGGTCCATTTGCCACGGCTTGTGCTTTTGACAAGGTCATTATAGGCCAGGACGTTTAGGTCGCGTTGAATGGTACGAGGAGTGATGCCGAATTCCTCTACTAGGTCCTGAGTTGACACGGTTCCATTTTTGGAGATGAACAAGTAGATGCATTTGATGCGGTTTAACATACGGTTAGTTGAAGGTTTCACAAAACCACTCCCTATCCAGTTTTCAAACCAATGGCATATCCTGCTGACAGCGGCTGGTTGGATTCAAAAAATCTTTCCCTTGGCTACCCCTTTCAATCCTTACTGTAAACTATTTGTACTAATTGTATCCCTAACTTCCGAAGAATTCCATACTATTTATAAAATTTACAAAATATTAACCATATTTATGTGACAAATATTCGGATTTCCTATAAAAATATACTGTTTATCTAATCTATTCACCAATTTTAAAAGAATATGCCAATTAAATTCAATTTTCCGTATATTTACACTTTAGGCATAAACTTTTTTTCTAAACACTTCGTTTTTCAAAAAAATACTGGTAAGATTAATCCCATACAGAAAATCTGTGATGATGGGAAGTTCCCATATACTAAAATGGGAGGTTTTCTTGTGGAAAAGATTAATTGGCTTGAAGAAGTGGAAAAAAGAAAGACCGAGCTGATCGAGGATACCCAGAAGCTTTTGCAGATCAAAAGTGTCCTTGATGAAGAAGAGGTTTCAGCAGAAGCCCCGCTTGGAGAAGGAATTAAGGAAGCCCTTGATTTTATGCTTAATCTGGGTGAAAAAGATGGTTTTGCGGTAAAAAACACCGATAACCTCGCCGGCCATATTGAAATGGGCGAAGGAGAAAAACTCCTCGGCATTCTCTGCCATGTGGATGTAGTCCCTGAAGGCGATGGATGGACAAGCGATCCATACTCCGCCGAAATCCGCGATGGAAAGATTTTTGCCCGCGGCTCGCTGGATGACAAAGGTCCGACAATGGCCGCCTATTATGCGATGAAAATCATCAGCGAACTTGGCCTGCCACTAAAAAAACGCGTCCGGATGATCATTGGGACAGATGAGGAAAGCAACTGGCGCTGTGTGGACCGGTATTTCGAAACAGAGGAAATGCCAAGCCTTGGTTTTGCTCCTGATGCGGATTTCCCTATAATTTATGCGGAAAAGGGCATTGCCGACTTTGATCTTACTCAGGATCCATCCCAGCCAGAAGACAATGGCCAGCCTCAAGTAGAGGTGCTTCAATTCCAATCCGGCCGAAGATACAATATGGTTCCCGATTATGCAAGGGCAGAAATTCTTTTACATAGCGGAGAAACGGAAATCATGCAAAAGTTCATGGATTGCATGGACGAGCATGGCCTCGAAAAAAATGTCTATGTCGATGCCGGAAACACTGTATTTGAAGTCAAGGGAGTTTCCGCCCACGGCATGGAGCCCGAACATGGAAAAAATGCCGGCCTTTATCTAGCCGAGTTTATCTCAACGCTAGAAACTGATCAAAAAGCCGCTAGGTATTTCAAATTCGCAACCCGCTATTTCTTCAAGGATTCACGCGGAAACAGCCTGGGAGTTGCCTGTCGCGATGAAAACGCCGGCGACTTGACCATTAATGTCGGAAGGCTTGCGTATTCAAAGGAACAAGGCGGCTTGCTTGGCTTGAACCTTCGTTATCCATTTTCAGCAACGATTGACGAAATAAAAGAGAAATTGATGCCGTCCATAAACGAAAATGGCTTCCAGATTGGCAAATTCACAAACTCGGATCCGCATCATGTCGATGAAAGTGATTTTCTCATCCAAACATTGAAGAAAGTCTACGAAGAACAAACTGGCGAAAAGGCGGAACTGCTCGCTATCGGCGGCGGTACCTACGCCAGGTCCCTTAAATCAGGCGTCGCTTTCGGGCCGCTTTTCCCGGGCCGCCCAGATGTCGCCCACCAAAAGGACGAATACATGTTTATCGACGATCTTCTTAGATCAGCAGCAATTTACGCCCAGGCAATCTATGAACTTGCCAGGGAAGAATAGACGGAGGTAAATAAATGGAATACGTAATCTTAAACGGGGAATTCATTTCCCGCCAACAAGCAAGCATCGATGTAGAAGACAGGGGTTACCAATTTGGCGATGGCGTCTACGAAGTCATCCGCGTCTATAACGGAAAAATGTTCACAGCTAAAGAACATCTTGAAAGACTCGAAGCAAGCGCCGAAAAAATTGGTATTAAACTAGGATGGACCATCCAGGAGCTAGATGAGCTATTTGCGAAACTTATTGAAAAAAACAACCTTGAGACTGGCATCATCTATATGCAAGTAACAAGGGGCGTCTCGCCGCGGAACCATGCATACCCGCCAGAAGGCACAGCCCAGACACTCGTTGCCTACACCAGGGACATGCCACGGCCTGAGGCGAACTTCGAGTCCGGCGTGAAAACCATCCTGACCGATGACATCCGCTGGCTCCGCTGCGACATTAAGAGCTTGAACCTTCTAGGGAATATCATGGCAAAACAAAAAGCCGCCGAAGCGGGCTGCTACGAGGCCATCCTTCACAGGGATGAAAGAGTGACCGAGGGAAGCTCCTCGAATATTGCCATCGTCAAGGACAGTTCGGTCATTACACATCCTGCAAACAATTTCATCCTGAACGGTATTACGAGGCAGATGTTGGCGCAATTATGCGAAGCGAATGACATTCCGTTTATCGAAAAGGAATTCACTTTAGCTGAACTGGAAAGTGCTGATGAAGTCATCGTTCTCAGCACCATATCCGAAGTGACCCCGATTGTGGAACTTGAAGGGAAGCCTGTCGCGGACGGAAAACCGGGACCAGTGACAAGACAGCTTCAAAAATTGTTTGATGAAGAAATCGAAAGGCAATGCGGAAAACTGGCGTTCAGCAGGTAGGCTGCTATCGATTGTAAAATATATAAACTTTGTTGTGGCTACCCGTACTTGTATGGGCAGCCATTATTTTTGATAAGATGGAAATAAACCTTCTAAGAAAAGGATGTTTTGCTAAAATAGTGTAAAAGGATGATACGATGAGCCATTACTTTTTTGCAGCGGCCATTCCGGATGAAATAAAGGCAGCAATGAAAGATAACATGGAAGAACTGAAGCAGCAATTTCCTTTCCGTCGCTGGGTGCACCATGAGGATCTCCATATTACCCTCGCTTTCCTGGGAGCAGCGCCGGAGGAAAAACTTGATATGGCTTGCCGGCTTGTAGGCGAGGCCATCCATGGCTATGCTCCGTTCGAGATGGAAATAACGGGGCTCGGGACGTTCGGCCGCAAAGAGCAGCCAAGAGTTTTTTGGGCAGGGCTGAACAAAAGCGAAGAATTAAACAACCTCAGGGCACGGGTATTTCAGGCATGTGAAAAAGCCGGTTTTCAGTTGGAGACGCGGCCGTTTGCGCCGCATTTGACTCTGGCGAGGAATTGGCAGGGAGAAGAGCCTTTTGATGGTTCATCAAACGACATGCTGAAATTGCGTCGCTTTTTGCTGGATGAGGTTGTCCTTTATCGGACTAATATGGACAGGGTCCCAAAGTATGATCCAGTGAAGCAGTTCAGGCTTTGAGTGTGGAAATAATATAGAGAAAGAACATCGGGGGAACGGGGTTGGCGCATGAAACTTATTTATATTATTGTTAATCCCAAGGCAGGGAATGGAAAATGCCGGAGGATTTGGAAGGAAGTTGACGAACAGCTTGCCGGGCTGGGAATCTCCTATGAAGCTTTTTTTACGGATTATCCGGGCCATGGTGCGGTGCTTGCGCTGAGAGCGGTGGAATTGGCAGCCGGCAGGCCGGCGGTCATTGTAGCGGTAGGCGGGGACGGCACAGCCCATGAAGTATTGAACGGGATTGGCGATAAAAGAAATATTTCCTTTGCATTCATTCCTGGCGGTTCGGGCAATGACTTTTCCAGAGGATTCCGCTTGCCGCCGCGCGCCAATGATGCACTTGTTGAAATGCTCGGTTTAGTAGAAGCAAAACCCGCATATGTTGATTGTGGGAGCATCTCAATTAATGGCGGCAGCCGTTTGTTCATCAATAGCGCTGGCATCGGGTTTGACGCACTCGTTTCAAAAAAGGCCAACGAGTCCGTAATGAAGGGATTCTTCAACAAGCTCTCGCTCGGCAAGCTGGTCTATGTCTATATATTGCTTAAAGAACTGTTTACATATAAACGCAGTACGATTGAATTAACAATCGATGGGAAGCGCCATGTTTTTGAAAAGGTTTGGTTTGTGACCATGTCGAACCAGCCTTACTATGGCGGCGGGATGATCATTTCCCCGGAAGCGTCACCGAATGATGGGGAACTGGATATAACGGTTGTCCACAAACTGTCCAAAGCCAAGCTCCTGCTCGTGTTTATGAGTGTTTTCGGAGGGAAACATATATACTTCAAAGAAGTCAGAACTTTCAAGGGAAAAGAAATTACGTTTACCTCATCTCCGCTTTTGCATATACATGCGGATGGTGAATACCTAGGCATGAGTTCCCGGGAAAAGATAAAGGCTATTCCTGGATCCGTGGGAGTTTTGTCGAAAAGGCTGATGAATGAAAATACACAGATGAGGGGTGAGGCGAATGGCTGATAAACACGCAAAATTTCAAGCATATCTTGATGGAATGAACGCCATCACTTTACAGATTCCCCTCACCATGGATCTGGCAGATGAGATTGATTTCACCTTGCACAATAAATTAGGTGAGGCGATGCTTGAAATCAAGGATCGGCACCCCGAAGATGGATGCCTTAAGCTGAAGTGCGGGTTTGCCGGTGACTATTTATTCGGGACTGAGCATTGGGTAATCAGCAGCAGCGGGAGCAGGGCTGAGGTGCAAATCAGAGAAGTCGTCCGGACCGCTGAATTTGACAGTCATTTTTTTTATAACGGCAATGATTTGGGTGCGGTTTGCAAGGATGGGGGGACAACGTTTAACGTATGGGCTCCGACCGCTACGCTGGTCAAGCTGAAGCTGTTTCCCCCGGGAGCCAAACATTTCGAGCTCATTAAAATGGGCAGAAAGGAAAAAGGCGTCTGGTCAGTTGAAATGGACCGTGAACTTGAAGGATTCAGATATACGTATATGGTATCCATTGACCAAAATTGGCGGGAAGCAGTCGACCCCTACGCGGTCGCTGTGACGGCGAATGGTGCTCAGGCCGTAGTAGCGAAACTGGAAAATACTTATGTCCGGCGAATCGACATGCCTCCTTTCAGCCATCCTGCTGATGCGGTCATTTATGAGACCCATATGAGGGACTTTACGATTCATCCGGCTAGCGGCGCCGAAAGCAAGGGGCAATACATCGGAGCGGCGGAAACGGATACGGTTGGCCCTGATGGAAAGCCGACCGGAATTTCCTATGTAAAGGACCTGGGGATCACGCATATCGAATTTCTTCCCTTCAATGATTTTGCAGGTGTTGATGAAACCAGGAGGGATGAGGAATACAATTGGGGTTATAACCCCTTGAATTTCAATGTCCCGGAAGGAAGCTTTTCAAGCGATCCCGCCGAACCGTACGTGAGGATCCGCGAATTGAAAACGATGATTGAAGCCATACACCAAAACGGCATGAGAGTGATCATGGATGTCGTGTACAACCACGTTTACATACGTGAAAAATCCTCTTTTGAAAAAATAGTCCCTGGCTATTACTTCCGTTATGATGATGCTGGCAAGCCGTCCGATGGAACAGGAGTCGGGAATGATATTGCCTCCGAGCGTCTAATGGCAAGGAAGTTCCTACTTGATTCCATCCGTTTCTGGATAGAGGAATACAATATTGATGGCTTTCGCTTTGATTTAATGGGAATCCTGGATGTAAAAACAGTAAATGAAGTTCGGGCTATTTGCGATTCGTTAAAGCCTGGAATGATCATCATCGGCGAAGGCTGGGAGTTGAATACCCCGCTGCCGCAGGGGGAAAAAGCGACACTCCGCAACCAAGACCGGCTTCCGGAAATAGGACAATTCAACGACCGATTCAGGGATTCCATTAAAGGAAGTACATTCAATTTATATGAACGGGGCTATGCCCTTGGAAATGGGACATACACGGAGCAGGCGAAAGAGGCCATTGCAGGCAGCATTGGATTCCAATTCGGAACTGGACTGTTCAGCGAACCAGGCCAGTCTGTCAATTATGTGGAAGCGCATGACAACCATACGCTTTGGGATAAACTTGAGGCATGCCTCGGGGATTCGGGCGAGCTTTTGAAAATGAAATGCCACCGTCTCGCCACAAGCCTAGTCATTCTCTCCCAGGGCATACCTTTCCTCCATAGCGGCCAGGAATTCTTCCGTACAAAAGGAGGGGACGGAAACAGTTACAAGTCCCCTGACAGTGTGAACATGCTTGATTGGGAAAGGAAGGCCTCCTTTCCGGAAAATGTCCGATATATTAAAGGAATCATTGAAATACGCCAAGCGTACCCGTGCTTCCGGATGAGGACAGCGAGCAGTATAAAGGCGGGTATAAAGGATATGGGCCTTGAACATCCTTTGGTGGGGCTTTCCTATCAAAATAGCGGCCACAACAGCGAGGTGCTGCTGCTGGTCAATCCTACTGCCTTTATCCATTACATCCAGCTTCCGCCTGGTGATTGGGAAGTCATTGCCGATGACATTCAGGCCGGGTCTGTACCGCTAAGAGCCGTCCAAAATGGAGAAAAGGCTGTCTCCGAACCTGTAAGTCTTATGGTGCTCGTGAAAAAATAATCCAATATCTTGTTTTTCTTCCCGCATCCCCTTGACGAAAATTGGCGAAAGAAGCTAAAATTTAAAAGATGGCTATTGGATAGAAACTGACAATAGCTGTCTTTTATTTTCTTACCAAATTATAAAGTAGAACTTTGTGATAACTCTAAACAAGTTTTTGCAATTCATCTCTGGCGCCCAGCGCTTAGTGTACTTCGGTCCTTATGCGCTAAACGGGCGCTTCGACTTTTCTCATATCAACTATGACTTTGGCAAAATAGATCCGGAAACAAAGACCGATGGCGGCCGGACATAATGTAGGTGACTTACTTTGGACTATATATTAGGGGAAGATTGGGAAATAACCCCCGCCGGGGGAGCCACGGGAAAAGCTTTTTTTGCGAGGCATCATGAGCAGCAGCTTTTTTTGAAAAGGAATTCTTCGCCTTTTCTGGCTGTATTATCTGCTGAAGGAATTGTTCCAAAACTTGTTTGGACAAAAAGGCTTGAGAACGGCGATGTCATTACCGCCCAGCAATGGAAGCGCGGTCGGGAGCTCCAGCCGGCGGAAATGTGTGATGAGCGTGTAGCGAAGCTCCTGAAAAAAATCCATAGATCCAAACCGCTTCTGTCAATGCTTTTGCGAATGGGCAAAACGCCTGTCCAGCCTGAAAAAATGCTGCAAAAGCTTAAGGAAGGCCTGGATTCGCGGGTGGCTGAACTTCCCTCGGTCAGGGAGGCGCTTCTTTTTTTGGAGAAGGAAGCAGGGAATGTGCATTGTGGCGAGCAGGTAGTCTGCCATTGTGACCTCAATCATAATAACTGGCTTCTTGGTGAAGATAGCCGGCTATATTTAATTGACTGGGACGGCGCGATGGTCGGGGATCCAGCAATTGACCTAGGGATGCTCCTGAACTGGTACATTCCTGAGGACAACTGGGAAGGCTGGCTGGGCCGTTATGGCATTAAACTGACCAGTTCGCTGAGACTTCGGATGAAATGGCATGTCGCCGCCCAGACAGTCGAATCCGTGCAATGGCATATGTTGAAAGGCCGAGAGAAGGAAATGGAAAAGTGGGACCGCTTTTTAGCCGGCCTTTTATAGTTCAGATGTCAATTGGCCAATATCATTGACCCAATTTGTCAGATGACCCTGATGGGATTCAATATGCGCGTCCAAGTCGGCGCTTTGGGCGCCACGCTGGCCGTAATGATAGATTTCCTGAAGAATCCCTTTGACATTTTCGTTTATGCCGGTGTTGACCATCAGCGATTTGACAAGCCTTTCCAACTGTTCGCATTCGGCAACCGAGCCGCAGCAGTCATCCAGATGATTCGTTAAAATATCTTTCAGGACGGCTGCCTGGTCGCGGGTACTTAATGGCATCGTTTTTCAATCCTTTCTTCCTATACTGTAAAAGTGGGAATCCATGTCTAGGTTATGGATTCCCTTTGTTGTTTATTCAAAGGAATTTGCGCGGACGGGTTGCAAGAGCAGAGAGTTCGTGCTAAAACTAAGAAAGTGTTTAAATGGGAATTATTCTGCTTCGGGAGCCGCTGCGATAAACGGCATCCAGGCTTTTATATTTGAAAATAGGAGTGTCACTGATGAGATTTCGCAATAAACCATGGGCCGGCGAGAAAATCCGGCAATATCCACAATATGTGGTCGCATCCCCGGAAGAGCATAAAGGCAAATGGAATGAAGTGTTTGGGAATAACAATCCTCTCCATATTGAAGTAGGTACCGGAAAGGGCAGATTCATTACCGGAATGGCAGAAGCAAATCCAGGCATCAATTATTTGGGCATAGAACTGCATCAGGGGGTCCTTGCATCAGCCCTTGACCGGCTAATCGACGCCGAATTGCCAAATGTAAAGCTTTTGAACGCCAATGCGGCAGACCTACTTTCTTATTTTGCAAAAAATGATGTCAGCCGGCTTTTTTTGAACTTCTCTGATCCGTGGCCGAAAACGAGGCATGAAAAACGGCGGCTAACTTATAAAAGCTTTTTGTCTCTGTATGAGCAAATCATGGCCGATGGCGGGGAAATACATTTCAAGACTGATAACCAAGGACTGTTTGAATACTCGCTAGTTAGTTTCTCCGAGTACGGGATGCTGCTCAAGGACGTAAGCCTGGATCTCCACAACAGCGAAGTTGAAGGGAATATCATGACTGAGTATGAGGAGAAATTCTCTGGGAAAGGGAACCGAATATACAGATGTGAAGTGAAATACAGAACTTAAGTAAAAGGCATTCATCTACGGGTGAATGCCTTTTTTATATGAGTATGAAAACGGAAATCGGCTTTCATTAGTGGTAATATGGAAAAAGCAAGAAGAGGAGGGATGTTAATGGAGCGGTTGAAAATCGGCAGCTTTGAGCTTGTCTGGCTAAAGGGAGGGGTAACCCATATGGATGGCGGGGCAATGTTCGGTGTTGTGCCAAAGCCATTATGGGAGAAAAAATATCCGTGCAATGAAAGAAATCAAATAGAACTGCGGTCGGACCCCATTTTGATCCAGCATGGCGGGAAAAACTATTTGATTGAATCAGGTATGGGGAACGGCAAACTGACGGAAAAGCAAATAAGGAATTATGGGGCAACGGAGGAATCCGAGCTGGAGGTATGTCTTAAGAAATATAATCTGGCTCCGGCAGATATTGACTTTGTCCTGATGACCCATCTTCATTTTGACCATGCATGCGGGCTGACGAAGCCTGATCGGGAGGGGACTTATTCATCCGTGTTCCCGAATGCGAAAATTATCGCCTCCAAAATTGAATGGGAGGAAATGAAGAATCCGAATATCCGCTCAAGAAATACATACTGGAAAGAGAACTGGGAAGCGATTGAGGGACAAGTCGAAACGTTTGAAACAGAATGGAAGCAAGGACCGTTTACAATGATTCATACCGGCGGGCACAGTGATGGACATTCTATCATCGTGATTGAGGATAGCGGGGAAATGGCCGTCCATATGGCCGACCTGATGCCGACGCATGCCCACTTGAATCCGCTTTGGGTCCTGGCATATGACGATTACCCGATGGATTCCATTTTCGCCAAACAGAAATGGATCAACAATGGGATGCATAAGGAAGCCTGGTTTACATTTTATCACGATGCCTTCTACCGGGCCGTGAAATGGGACAATCAGGGGCAGATTTCTGAAAGTGTAAAACGCATCAGGTAAAGTGAAAGGAGACTGGCGCATAAGGCAGTCTCCTTTCACTTTCCTGTTATAATCGATAAACATCAAGAATGGTGCCGGTGGTGGCGTCAGCAACAAATTCATATTGCTCGCCTGAATCTTCGAGGTTCGGTGAAGTCCTGGTGATGCCTCCCCTGTAAACCCGGTACTGAATGCCATTTTTATCGTACGGCACAGCTTCCATGTGAATCCAGGAGCCATTAACAGGGCCGGAAAGCCGAAATTGCTCCTTTGCATGGTTCAACACTTTCTGGGCAGGAACATCCCGATTATTGGAAACCACTGTATTTACCGCGTAAGCCCCCGCCGCCCCCGCTGCAGCGCCTAGCCAAAATGCTTTCCAATTCATTACATCCGCCCCTTTAAATGAGGTTTAACGATCTCTTCTAGTATAGTATATCCCAGATTTTACACGATGTCGTAATGATTCGTTTTACAGATTGGCAACAAACATCAAAGTTCTGTAAACTATAATCATGTACATAAATTTGATTCATTTACAGACAAGGGAGAGGTACGATGAACGAAAAAACATTAGATCTTTTCAAAAATTTGACCGAACTGCCTGGCGCTCCGGGAAATGAGCACGCCGTAAGAGAGTATATGAGGGAGCGGCTTGCGCCTGTATCCGATGAATTGATCCAGGATAATCTGGGCGGTATATTCGGTGTAAGAAAAGGTAAAGCCGACGATCCTAAAATCATGGTAGCGGGGCATATGGATGAAGTCGGCTTCATGGTTACACAAATCACTTCAAACGGAATGATTCGCTTCCAGCCTCTTGGCGGCTGGTGGAGCCAGGTGCTGCTTGCCCAGCGGGTCCAGATTATCACTGAAAAAGGCCCGGTGACAGGCGTGATTGGTTCCATACCGCCTCATCTATTGGATGAAACGAAACGGAATAAGCCGATGGAAATTAAAAATATGCTGATCGATATTGGTGCAGATGATAAGGAAGATGCCGTAAAGGCCGGCATCCGGCCCGGCCAGCAAATCCTCCCAATCTGCCCGTTCACCCCGATGGCCAACCCGAAAAAGATTTTGGCAAAAGCATGGGACAACCGCTATGGATGCGGACTTGCTATCGAATTGCTTGAGGAGGTCCATGGAACTGAACTTCCGAATACACTTTTTTCAGGTGCGACAGTCCAGGAGGAAGTCGGCCTTCGCGGCGCGCAGACAGCGGCCAACCTGATCAGGCCGGATCTTTTCCTGGCACTTGATGCCAGCCCGGCCAATGACGCGGCAGGGAATAAAGAGGAGTTCGGACAGCTCGGGAAAGGGACTCTTTTACGGATTCTGGACCGAACAATGGTCACACACCGCGGTATGAGGGAATTCATTCTCGATACGGCTGAAACCAACGATATACCATATCAATTTTTCGTATCACCGGGCGGAACCGATGCCGGCCGGGTGCATACATCACTTGAAGGCATACCAAGCGCTGTGATTGGGATTTGTGCCCGCTATATCCATACACATGCATCCATCATGCACGTGGATGATTACGCGGCCGCGAAGGAATTGGTTATAAAACTCGTCAAGGCATTTGACAAGACAACAGTAGAAACGATTAAATCCAGCAGCTAAGGATGGAATCGCAAGGTCAGATATTGTTGGGTAACGCATTAATTAGGGGCCTTCGCAAACAATCGCGAAGGCCTCATGTGTTTTGCCAAGCTTTATATTCTGGGAAACTACATCATGATGTTATCGGAGGTTCAGTATGAAAGTGGTAATCGGATCTAAAAATCCTGCAAAGATATCTGCGGTGAAGGATGCTTTAGAAACAGAGGAAACAATCGAATTTATCTCATTGGATGTTCCTTCGGGAGTTTCCGCCCAGCCTTTTTCGGATGAAGAAGCGATTGCAGGCGCGATAAACAGGGCCCGGGCGGCACTCGAGGAAGGGAATGGAGATATTGGAATCGGCCTTGAAGGAGGCGTGCATGCCACAAAGCACGGCCTGTTTCTTTGTAACTGGGGAGCGCTCGTCGAGGAAGGTTTTCCGCCAATAATCGCGGGCGGGGCGAGAATCCCGCTTCCTGATGAAATAGCCGGCAAGCTATTGGCAGGAAGGGAACTTGGTCCTGTAATGGATGATTTTACCGAAAGGAAGAATATTCGTAAAACAGAAGGGGCAATAGGAGTATTTACAAATGGGAAAATCAGCAGGGCTGAGATGTTTACCCATGTGACGAAGCTTTTAACCGGCCAATATGAATATAGAAAAAATAACCGATTTACCCTCTGAATTCCACCAATCGCTGGCAAAAAGAAGGGTTGTCAGTCCACTCGCGCGGGAGTATGATAGAAGAAGAGACTAAAAATTTTGTCGTCTGTATCGCAAAATTCGACACCTTCTTCATCCTGCTCTGCTAACCTGGCGGGCATATCGATTTTGCGGATACCGCCGGGAGGGAAAATGATGAAACGCGTTTTGAAGGGGTCTTTAGTCCTGTTGCTTTCAGCCCTTATACTTGGAGGGTGTGGCAAAGTGTCCTTTGAGGATGAAAGCAGGAAAGCAGTCGAAGCAACAAAAGCATCTTTTGAAGACAAGAAACAGGAAACTAACAAAAATACTAAAGAAATCGAATTTTACTTGCCTTTTGGCTTTGAAATTAAAGACGAGAAGCCGAACAATCTGATATTAAAGAATGGATCAAAAAAATACATTCTTTTTTACAACCAGAATGAGAAGAAAGATAGTGAGGTTGTCTATGAAGCTTCTGTTGCCCAATACGAAGAACTGGAAACAAATGAACAGTTCAAAGGCAATGGAAAACTGGGCTACCTCCTCATCGAAAGGCTTGAAGATGATATGAACATCCTTACGGCGGGAGTCGGAGGGGTAAAAGTTACCACAGAAACAAAGACGGGCAGCCTGGATGAAGAAGCGAAAACTTTAATGCAAATTGCGAGCTCGGTTGAATTCAAAAAATAAAGAATGAAGGCGGAATGGCGGCCAAGGCCTTCCGCTTTTCTGTTTGGTTTTTTCCAATCTGGGGAAGTATATAATGTGTATTGAGAACGTAGAATTAGACCAGCTGAATCCGGCTTGATATGATTAGAAATGATAGATGCGATCTAGTGAAACGGGAGGAATATAGATGAAACAATTAGAGTCCATCGAACAATTTGAGGAAATGAAAGAGTCGGGGAAACATGTATTCATGTTTTCGGCTGACTGGTGCCCGGACTGCAGAGTGATTGAACCAGTCATACCCGATATTGAAGAAAAATTCAAAGAGTTTACGTTTGTTTACGTGGACAGGGACAAGTTCATTGACCTTTGCCAACAGCTGGATGTATTTGGAATCCCAAGCTTCATTGGTTTTGAAAACGGGAAAGAGCTCGGGCGGTTTGTCAGCAAGGACAGGAAGACTCCTGAAGAAATCGCGGGTTTTATGACAGGCCTTCGTTAAATGCTTCACTCTCCATCTCTTTACGGAGATGGAGTTTTTTTGTAATGTATTTAAGCGGGAAAGGCAAATGATATATTGGAGGACAGTAAAATGAAAATGGATAGCCGGAAGATGAGAATAACTCTTGAAGAAAGACTTTCGAAGCCAGGCCGGACATTCTCCTATAACCGTGATAAAGATGAGTTGAGGATTGAAAGCGAAGCAACCAATAAAGGCATAACTTTGTCACTGGCAGGAATTGTCGCAAGGTGGCACCAACATAAAGAGAAAGCGATTGACGAAATAGTTTATTACATAGAAGAGGGACTGGAGGCGATGGACAGCGAGCCGATGATGGCTGGCGGGGAAAAGAAAATTTTCCCGATCATCCGTTCCGCGTCTTTTCCGGTTGAGCCAGAAGAGGGGAATCCGTTCCTGACAGACGAACACACCGCGGAAACTCGGATATATTATGCGTATGATATGGGTAAATCCTATAGATTGATTGATTCCAGGCTTTTGCAAAAAGAAGGTTGGAGTCCGGAGCAGGTAAGGGAGATGGCAATGTTTAATGTCAGGTCGCTTCCTACGCCTGTTAAAGAGGATTCTGTGGCAGGAAATGTCTTTTATTTTCTTAACACAAAGGACGGCTATGATGCCAGCCGGGTCCTGAACAAAGGGTTCCTGATGGAAATGCAGGACCGTATTACAGGAACGATGGCATTAGCGATCCCGCACCAGGACGTATTGATCATTGCTGATATCCGCAACGATACAGGATATGATGTGCTTGCACAGATGGCGATGAGTTTTTTTGCGGATGGGAAAGTGCCGGTAACAGCCCTGTCCTTCCTGTTTGAAAATGGCGAGTTGGAGCCCATCTTTATTCTTGGCAAAAACAAACCGGTCAAAAGGCCCAGGCGCCCATTAACCTAACCTAGTAAAATTGCCTCTTCCCCAAATATGTGACCAATGGACTATTCGCGTATTTTTTTATTAAAATTCGATGAATCCTGTCGAAGTTTTGCGAATTACTGATAAAATAGATAGAAGAAGTTTTGGGAAAGAGTGATAGATTTGAGTTTTTTTAAGAGTTTGTACCAAAAACTGCTGAAAGGCACTGAACAAGATTATGAGGTTGAAATAGAGTCCGCGCCCCGTGAAAGGGAAAGAGGATCCAATAAAGAACTAGATGTCAGGGTTGCTTATGAGTATCCCAAAGGAAATTTCCGTTTCCCGCTCATTCCGGATGAAGCAATACCGCGGCGAGAACAGAGGAATGCCGTCCCGGAGAAGAAGCATAAACCTCTTGATCCCCGGAGGAGCGAACACAATCATAAGAAAGATGAACGGCCCGCCAAGAAAGTCAGGCCGTTCACACCAACCGACATACCGTCCCCCGTTTATGGCTTTGCTAAAATAAAAAAAGTTGAAGATGTTGAATATGAATTGAGCGGGTTTATGGGAGCCGACACCTTAGAGCCAACCGATCCGATCGCAGCAGAACCAGTAAGTGTAATTGATATTCCAAATGTGGATGAGGAAACATCCCGACAGGATATCCAGACAGACCTTCTTCCTGAACCGATTCTGGATAAGGTTCAGGGCACATTTCAGGAAACGATTCAGGAACAATATGACCTGCCAACTCCATCCTTTGTTCATTTGAATGAAGGCAATGAAATGGCCGTCGGTGAAAAAGAAGTTCTGGAGGCAGGGCGGCAGGTGGAACTACATATCTCAGCCGTGGAGGATATTCATTCCGTTTCGGAAGAACCTCTTTTTCATATCGAAAACGGACTAATAAGCGAGGATAATGGTCCTGATTCCGTGCAAGTGGATGCTATCGTAGCAGATGTAACAGTGGAGGAATCCGAAAGGGATGATGAAATCCTGACGGGAGCCCTGGAAAAAATAATGGAGGGCTCCCCTGAAATGGATGAGCTTGCAGTTGTTGAGGAACCAGCTGCAGAGGCTACAACTGCCAGCGTTCAAAAGGAACGTTCCCACCTCCCTTTCAACGTCCTTATGCTGAAGCAGGATAAGAGGAAGCTCGAACAAAAGAAAGCATGGGAAAACCCGCCTCGCTTCAACAGTGTCCAAAAAGAAGCGCCGAAGGTACAGGAAACCAGCGCGCCAGAAGTTGGACTTGACCGGGACGACGACTATCAGTTCCCCGGGGTTGAGCTTCTTAAACCGCCAATAAAGGCCGAAGGAGATCCCGCCTGGCTGGAGGAGCGGAAGCGGATGCTCGACGAGACGTTGTTTAATTTCAATGTCGGCGCAAAAGTTGTCAATGTTACCCAGGGGCCATCAGTTACAAGGTTCGAGGTTCATCCAGAACCGGGCGTAAAAGTGAATAAAGTAACGAATTTATCTGATGATATTAAATTGAGCCTGGCTGCCCGTGATATCCGCATTGAAGCGCCGATACCCGGTAAACATACTATCGGGATTGAAGTGCCGAACCCGAAATCACGGCCTGTGCTCATTAGTGAAATTATCGGCAGCAGCCCTTTCGAGGAAAGCTCATCTCCATTAACGGCTGTCCTTGGGCTTGATATTTCCGGAAATCCGATTGTCACCGATCTTAAGAAAATGCCCCATGGCCTTATTGCAGGGGCCACCGGGTCAGGAAAGAGTGTCTGCATCAACTCGATCCTCGTCAGCCTGCTTTATAAAGCAAGTCCGGAAGACTTGAAGCTGTTGCTCATTGACCCTAAAATGGTTGAATTGGCGCCCTATAACAGGATTCCCCATCTCGTCAGCCCAGTCATTACAGACGTAAAGGCTGCCACTGCAGCACTAAAATGGGCGGTGGATGAAATGGAACGGAGGTATGAACTGTTCGCTCATGCCGGTGTCCGTGATATTAACCGTTTCAATGAACTTGCTCTAGAAACGAAGCGATATTCGGATAAGCTGCCGTATCTTGTCATCATTATTGATGAGTTGGCGGACTTGATGATGATGTCGCCGGCTGACGTTGAAGAGGCTATTTGCCGAATTGCTCAAAAAGCAAGGGCATGCGGCATTCATTTAATTATTGCCACCCAGCGGCCCTCTGTTGACGTTATCACAGGATTGATTAAAGCGAATGTGCCGACAAGGATAGCATTTTCTGTTTCTTCACAGGTGGACTCAAGGACAATCATTGATATATCTGGAGCAGAGCGGCTTCTTGGGCGCGGAGACATGCTGTTCCTTGAAAATGGGTCCTCAAAGCCGGTCAGGCTGCAGGGCACCTTTGTTTCTGACTCTGAAATCGATCAGGTTGTTTCTTTTGCGAGAGAGCAGAGGGAACCTGACTATTTATTTGAACAAGAAGAACTTCTGAAAAAAGCGCAAGTAACCGAAGAAGAAGATGAGCTTTTTTACGAGGCGTGCGAGTTTGTCATTGAACAGGGCGGTGCTTCGACCTCAAGCCTGCAACGGCGTTTCAAGGTCGGCTATAACCGTGCGGCGAGACTGATTGATATGATGGAAGAAGCCGGGTTCATTTCAGGCGCCAGAGGCAGCAAGCCGAGGGATGTGCTGATTTCCGAGGCCGACTTGGAATCATTCCAAGAAGCCAGCATGGCGCACTATTGATTAGTATGATATCCGTTTTCTGGAGGATACTGTAAATAATAGTAGTTCGTGTTTACAATGCAAACATGATATAATTCAATAATATCGTTTCAGGAAGCATGACTGCGGCAGGTTTTTCCAATTAGCAATCGCCGCATCCTGTCATATACTGATTTACAGAAAGAAGTTTGTTGGAGGTTCTTTATATGACTATTTACCATTTGGTGGGGATCAAGGGATCCGGAATGAGTGCACTTGCACATGTACTCCATGATATGCATTTCGAAGTGCAGGGCTCCGATGTCGAAAAGCGATTTTTTACCCAACAGGCTCTTGAACAAGCTGGAATAAAGATCCTTCCATTTCAAAAAGAAAATATTAAACCAGGCATGGTTGTCATTGCCGGCAATGCCTTTCCTGACACGCATGAGGAAATCCAGGAAGCATTGAGGATAGGGTTGCAAGTCATCCGCTACCACAGATTTTTAGGCGAATTTATGCAAAACTTTATAAGTGTGGGAATTACCGGCGCTCATGGGAAGACATCGACAACCGGACTGCTGGCGCATGTCATGAAAGGGGCTAAGCCTACCTCTTATCTGATTGGTGATGGGACTGGGAAAGGTGAAAAGGATGCCGCCTATTTTGTATTTGAAGCATGTGAGTACAGAAGGCATTTCCTCTCATACTTTCCGGATTATGCAATCATGACGAATATTGATTTCGACCATCCTGATTATTTCGCAAATATTGAAGATGTCTTTTCCGCGTTTCAGGAAATGGCACTTCAGGTCAAAAAAGGGATTTTTGCTTGCGGGGATGATGAACAGCTCCAAAAAATACAAGCAAAAGTTCCTGTCCTATTCTATGGCTTTGGAGAAGACAATGACTTCCAGGCAAGAAATATAAACAAGAGCCCGGATGGGACAACTTTTGATGTTTTTGTCCGGAATACTTACTTTGATACTTTTTCAATCCCTACCTACGGGGATCACAATATCCTGAATTCGCTGTCTGTCATTGCCTTGTGCCATTATGAAGGGATCGATGTCCAGATTGTGAAGGAGCAATTGCTGAGTTTCGAAGGGGTTAAGCGCAGATTCTCTGAAAAACAGTTGGGCGACCAGACAGTTATCGATGACTATGCGCACCATCCGACCGAAATCAAGGCAACCCTGGATGCGGCCAGACAAAAATATCCTCACAGAGAAATTGTCGCTGTTTTCCAGCCGCATACGTTCACAAGGACACAGGCATTTCTACAGGAATTCGCTGACAGTCTGAGTAAAGCGGATAAAGTTTATCTTTGCGACATTTTCGGGTCAGCACGTGAAAACCATGGAAAACTGACAATTAAGGATTTGGAAGAGAAGATTGGCGGTGCGGAAGTAATTTCAGAGGAGAGTACAAAAATCCTCCAGGGCCACCAGGGAAGCGTCATTATTTTCATGGGCGCTGGTGATATCCAAAAATTCCAGGAAGCATACGAAAAAGCATATAGCGCGTAAATGGAAAAGGATGCAGGCGGGACCTGCATCCTTTTGCTATGTGGCTCTACTCGAGTATTGAAATTTACTTTAGGTTTTCAGGGTTTAATTTTTCTAGCTCCGGCACGACAAACTTCCCGTCCTTGCGGATGAGGACGTCATCAAAATATATTTCACCGCCGCCGTATTCAGGACGCTGGATATTGACCATATCCCAGTGGATGTTTGAATGGTTGCCATTGAACGCGTCATCATAACACTGACCAGGGGTGAAGTGGAAGCTTCCATCTATTTTTTCGTCAAACAAAATATCCTGCATCGGATGCTGGATATACGGATTGACCCCAATCGCAAATTCGCCGATGTAACGGGCGCCTTCATCTGTGTCAAACACCTTGTTGATCCGGTCGGAGTCATTCGATTCCGCTCCTACAATCTTCCCGTCCTTGAATGTTAGCTTCACATTTTCGAAAGTAAAGCCCTGGTAAGGCGAAGGTGTATTGTAGGTAATTACTCCGTTTACAGAATCACGGACAGGGGCCGTATAAACCTCGCCATCAGGAATATTCAGCCGGCCGGCGCACTTGATGGCGGGAATGTCCTTGATTGAGAAGGAGAGGTCGGTTCCGGGACCGGTAATCCGCACTTTATCTGTTTTGTCCATCAAGTTGACAAGGCTGTCCATGGCTGAATCCATTTTGCTGTAATCAAGGTTGCATACGTCAAAATAAAAATCTTCAAACGCCTCTGTGCTCATTTTTGCAAGCTGGGCCATCGAAGAAGTCGGGTAGCGAAGGACAACCCATTTCGTCTTTGGCACCCTGATATCACGATGGACCTTCTTGCCGATGGTCTTTCCGTGTATTTTCATCTTATCATCGGGGACATCTGCATGTTCGTTAATGTTATCGCCAGAACGAAGACCTATATAACCATCCATCTCTTTCATGACAGCCGCTTCAAAATCCGCCATCATTGAATATTGTTCCTCCTTGGCTCCCATCAGCAAGGCGCGGTCAACTTGATGGTCCTTTAATAGGACAAATGGATATCCTCCGGCCTCGTACGCTTCCTTAACAAGCGCCGCCACAAGTTCACGCTGAAGCCCGAAGTTCTCGATTAGTACTTTTTCGCCCTTTTGCAGTTGTACCGAATAATTGATCAAATTCTTAGCTAACGTTGAAATACGTGGATTCTTCATTTCAGTGCCTCCATTTTAATTGATTTTTGAAAAAAATAAGCAAAGTTGATTGGATCGGAAGGCACGCAGACTCCGGTGGGATGCAGTAGCAAATGCAGTCCCGTGGAAAGTGAAGTGCCTTTAGCAAAAATCAAAAACAATCTCTTTTAGTTTAACCGAAACGAATAAGAATGTTGATTAAATGGTCTTTTTTTGCCGAAAACATTTCCTGAAATTAAGAAGGAAATAAAATAGTTTTATGGAAATAATATTAAAGGTGCCTGTTTATTGAGAAGGGGTACGGGTAAAAGTAAGTGTAGATAAATGGAGGTGTAACATATGGAAATTATTCTTTATTTAAGTGTGGCAGTGATCGCCATTGCGTTTCTCGTATTGGTAATATACTTATCGAAAACATTGAAATCACTCCAGATTACTCTCGAAAGTGTTTCAAAGACTCTTGTGGGGCTTGAAGGGCAGCTTGATGGCGTCACGAAGGAGACAGCAGTGCTTTTGCATAAAACGAATGCACTTGCGGATGATATACACAGGAAATCGGAAAGCCTGAATACGGTGGTGGACGCAGTCAAGGGAGTAGGGGAGTCTGTCAACAAATTCAATAATTCCGTACAGACGATTGTTGGGTCGGTTGACAGGCAGATTGACCAGAACAAAGAAAAAATTTCCCAGATTGTCCAATGGAGCAATGTGCTTCTCGAATTGAAGGATAAATGGAATGCAAGGAAGCAGGCTGCAGCCGCGGCTGATGTAAAGCGGGAATTAATCGAGCCCAAGAACCAAAGGGCTAAATTATAATAAGGAGGCTATTTGTCATGGCAAGAGACAATGATATGAGGGATTATGAGGATCGGAATGTGACGTCAAAGGATTTTGTGACAGGCGCTGTTATCGGAGGTTTGATTGGCGCCGCCGCAGCACTCTTCCTGGCACCGAAATCGGGACGTGAAATGCGGGAAACCGTATCTGGGCAGGCAGTGGCCCTGAAAGAAAGAACAGCCCAGATGAAGGACACCATGATGGAGAAAACGAATGAACTTACAAGTATGACAAAAGAAAAGACCTCTTCTCTTACTCAAGCGGTCACCCAGCAAACTTCGAACCTGATGGAGAAGGTGAAAGGCACTTCGGCAAATGAGGATGGGCAAGGAGCGGATGCGGTGGGGGAAGAAACGGAATACATCCCTCTGGAAACGTCCAACAAGCCATTTGAGGAATTGACGCTTGCCGATGATGCAGAAGTCCGGGAGAAGCTTGAGGACATCAAAGACACGTTAGATGAGGAAGAAAGCAAATACAATAGCTAATGGTTCTTCCGAGCCAATAATTTGCGCGGAGAAGCGGTGAAGTGATACGATTGCTTCACCGTTTTGCGTTTAGCAGTAAAATACAGTAAGGAGAGATTAGTCCAAATGATCAACACGCTTGAATCAATTGAGCAGCTTGAAAAAATAATAACAGAAGAAAAGAAAGTTATGATTTTGAAGCATAGCAGTACATGCCCGATCTCACATGCCGCTTTCGAAGAGTACGGCGACTTTGCGGGGCAGGAAGAAGTTCCGGCGTGGATGTTGATTGTACAGGAATCCCGGCCGCTCTCGAATTATATCGCCGAAACGTACGGGATTCAGCATGAATCGCCTCAGGCCATTCTGTTCGTAGACGGAAAGCCTGTTTGGAATGCCTCACACTGGAAAATTACAAAGCGTTCATTAAATGAAGCTGTATCAAGTTAAAAGGCTCTCTTTTTGAGAAGCCTTTTTAATTTTTGTTCCACTTTGTGTTGCAGATTAATATATAGTAAATAATCTTCTTTTTGCTTTAGTGCTTAAAAGCGTTTAATTATTAAAGAAAATAGGGTGACAAAGTTTTCGCAATAAAGTATAATAAACCCTATTATAGAGAGAAGCGGCAAGAAGCCTGCTTCCTGGGCAAAAAATCAGCAAAAGAGCCACAGACGCCAGGCGGGTAAGCCTGATTGGGAAAGGATGGAAAAGAATGAATGAATTAGAAAAACTGCGCTCCCGTATTGATGAACTGAACATGGAACTGCTGAATATTATTAATGAGCGCGGAAGGCTTGCACAGGAAATCGGCCGGGTAAAAGAAAATCAGGGAGTTTACCGATTCGATCCTGTCCGTGAAAGAAAGATGCTCGATATTATTAAACAGAAAAATGAAGGGCCGTTTGAAGACTCCACGATTGAACATATTTTTAAGGAGATTTTCAAAGCAAGCCTGGAATTGCAAAAAGATGATCACAGCAAAGCTCTGCTTGTTTCAAGGAAAAAACATCCTGAAAATACAATCGTCGAGGTAAACGGCGAAAAAATAGGGGACGGCATGCCGCATTTCGTATTTGGCCCATGCGCTGTCGAGTCCTATGAACAAGTGGCTGAAGTAGCGAGGCATATGCAGCAAAAGGGGCTGAAGCTCTTGCGTGGCGGCGCCTACAAACCGCGTACATCTCCTTATGATTTCCAAGGGCTTGGCGTGGAAGGCTTGAAAATTTTAAAGAAAGTTGCCCAGGAGTACAATTTGGCGGTAATCAGTGAAATCGTCAATCCCGCCGACATTGAAATGGCCGAACAATATCTTGATGTAATTCAAATTGGAGCAAGAAACATGCAGAACTTTGAATTGCTAAAGGCTGCTGGTCAGGCGAGCAAGCCTATTTTGTTAAAGAGGGGCATTGCAGCCACAATCGAGGAATTCATCAATGCTGCAGAATACATCATGTCGCAGGGGAACGGGAATATCATTCTTTGCGAACGTGGAATCAGAACGTATGAAAAAGCAACAAGGAATACATTGGACATAACAGCTGTTCCTATCCTTAAACAGGAAACCCATCTTCCTGTCATGGTAGATGTGACACACTCAACTGGTAGAAGAGATCTTCTCATCCCGGCCGCGAAAGCTGCGCTTGCGATTGGAGCCGATGGAGTCATGGCTGAGGTCCATCCTGATCCGGCTGTCGCTCTTTCCGATTCTGCCCAGCAGATGAATCTAGAGCAATTTGACCAGTTCCTTAACGAAATTACTGTTTCCAGCTTTGTCCGTTCATAATTTTGTTGTCCTTGCCTTCTGTTCCAGGAACAGAAGGCATTTCTGATGGTTCTTTATGTCCGAATAATTGCAGCTTTTCTCCGCTTGTCGTATGATTAAAATCAATAAGTATGTTTACGGACTCACAAGCAAAATGAGTAGTAAGTGTTATTTTGCAGCAAAATAAATAAAATGGCTTGTTTTTAAGGAGTGTTTGGTGGATGAATATCACAATTTATGATGTTGCCAGGGAAGCGAACGTATCAATGGCAACGGTATCAAGGGTAGTGAACGGTAACCCTAATGTTAAGCCTGCTACCAGGAAAAAAGTAATGGAAGTGATTGATAGGCTGGGCTACAGACCGAACGCGGTAGCGAGGGGACTGGCAAGCAAAAAGACGACGACAGTCGGTGTCATCATCCCCGATATTTCAAGCATTTTCTTTGCGGAACTAGCAAGGGGAATAGAAGATATCGCGACGATGTATAAATACAATATCATTCTGAGTAATTCAGACCAGAATAAAGACAAAGAGCTTCATTTGCTGAACACGATGCTTGGAAAGCAGGTTGACGGGCTCGTCTTCATGGGTGGAAACATTACTTCTGATCATGTTGAAGAGTTTAAAAAGTCCCCTGTTCCTATCGTGCTTGCCGGTTCGATTGAGCAGACGAGGGAAATTCCATCGGTCAATATTGACTACGAGCAGGCTGTATACGACAGTGTGAAGGAATTTACCGACAGGGGCCATAAAAATATTGCATATGTAATCGGGCCTCTCCATGAGCCGAAAAATAGTGAACTTGAACTGCAGGGCTATAAACGCGCTTTAGAAGAAGCGGGTCTTTCGTATAATGAAGAGCTAGTTGTGGAAGGGGATTATACATATGATTCCGGCATTGAAGCGATTCATAAGCTGATGTCATTAGAGACACGCCCGACCGCAATCATGGTCGGTTCGGATGAAATGGCTCTTGGAGTCATTCACGGCGGGCAGGATAATGGGTTTGACATCCCCGGCGATTATGAGGTAATTACTCTTGACAACACAAGGCTTTCCTTGATGGTCCGCCCTCAGTTGACAACAGTGGTACAGCCTTTGTATGATATCGGCGCTGTTGCCATGAGACTGCTGACAAAATATATGAATAAAGAAAAAGTGGATGAGCATATTGTTGTCCTGCCGCACAGGATTGACACCCGCAAATCAACAAAATAAATCAAAGGCCCGGGCTTGTCCCGGGCCTTTTTGATATGAACCTCGGCATGGATTGCCCGCTGCCAAGGAAAGTGATTTACAAGATGAACGAGTCATGTATTAGTGCTGGTACGAATGGGATAAAGGGCTTTATCTAGTGTAAGTAGATTTTTTTCGGTAATTTCTGCTTTCCTCGGGATTGGTTTATACATATCCGGCGGGTCTTCCCATGTTTCAGGTAGGTTCACAGGTGCGTTTTTTTGCCAACTTTCCAGCCATGACTGCGGGAGCTTGCCGTTTCCGTGCCCCTTGCCGGTCATCTCCATCCAAATAAGCGACCAGGCCCTTGGAACAACCCTCCATATATCATAGCCTCCGCCGCCAACCGCAATCCAACGGCCCTCACAGTAGCGATGGGCAATTTCATGGGCAAGCCTCGGTATTTCCCGGAAAATTCTCATCGTTCCATATAAGTGTGTAAGCGGATCGAAGTAATGCGCATCAGCGCCGTTTTGTGTCAGAATGACATCCGGCCTGAAAAAATCTGCTACTTCATTTAAGGCTGTAGAGTAGGCGTGAAGCCAGGATTCATCCTCTGTAAATGCGTCCAAAGGGACATTGAAGGAATAACCGTACCCCTTTCCTTGACCGCGTTCATTAATATTCCCGGTACCTGGGAACAAATAACGGCCGGTTTCATGGAGCGATAACGTGCAAACTTCCGGATCGTCATAAAAAGACCACTGGACTCCATCTCCATGATGGGCATCGGTATCGACATACAAAACCCTGGCTTTGTATTTTTCCTGAAGATACTTTATAGCGACCGAGCTATCATTATATATACAAAAACCGGATGCCTTCCCCCGGAAACCATGGTGCAGCCCTCCTCCAAGATGGAGGGCATGCAAGGCTTTCC
This sequence comes from Bacillus sp. B-jedd, assembly GCF_000821085.1. GTDB lineage: Bacteria > Bacillota > Bacilli > Bacillales > Cytobacillaceae > Bacillus_D. The sequence continues at coordinate 2,991,366 of NZ_CCXR01000001.1, read as the reverse complement.
CGCTCATCACTTCATCAACTGCTGTGAGTGTTCCGCCCACCAGCATTGAACCAGCTTCATGCATTCCGGGAAAAATAGGAGTATCTTCCGTTCCCAAACCGTAATTTTCCGCTGTATCACTGCCAAGCATCCCGTTTCCCGCCTGTTTCACAGCCTGGATAAAGGATGGGTCATGAATAAGGGTTAATTCTTCATCGGTTGCCCGCCTTGGATGGATTATTTCGGATTCATCAAGTGCACCTGCTTGCTTGAGCAGATCCATCGTCAGTTTAATCCTGAATTGATTAAAGGGATGCTGGCTTCCGAAATTATAGGAAAGCAGTTCATCCGAATAGACAAAAACGCAGGGATCATTCATATAGGCATCCCTGGAATATTCGGCCAGAGTACGTGATGGCCTGCCGCCTTTAAATCATGGATGAGGCCTACGGGATTCATGGTTTGTACTCTGATGACCAGAATTTTATATGCTTCGTCCTGTTTATCAGGGTAAACAAGGACACTTTGTATATTGGCTTTACGATTGCGGACCACATTTGCGATTTCCCAAAGAGTGCCGGTTTTGTTGGGCACTTTTATTTCAATCTGTGAGCCAGGCTGGTGCGCGCCGGTCAACTCGACAAGTGTATAAAGCAGGTCTGTTTCCGTTACAATGCCTACAAGGCGTTTTTCCTGCACCACTGGAAGGCAGCTGATCTTTTGCTCATAGAAAAGCGCCGCGGTTTCTTCCACGAAGTCAAGTGGATGGCCGGTGATGACCTCTTTCTTCATGATGGATTCCAACGGTTTCTGTAAATCTTCCGCATGTTCTTCCCTGCGGAAAATGGAAGGTGCGGCCTCTTTAATATCTCTATCCGTGACCAGCCCGACGACGCGGCTTTCCTCGTTGATAATTGGGATGTGGCGTATTTTCAGATTTTCCATCAGACGGATTGCCTCTTCTATTGAATTGGAAGGCTTAAGAGTGGCGACATTTTTCTTCATGATTTCTTCAATGATCATGCCCAATCCCCCTCAGTACATAAAGCGGTTTTTAAACCGGAGTTGATCAAATTTTTGAATGGATTCGGTACGTACTCTTTTGCCAATCCTCGCCATCAGGCAGTTAGCCGGATGGGAACTTATTTCCGGGTCATCCGTAGCGTACCATTCAAGGCCGCCGGCATTCATCATTTTTTCCATTACTTTTCGGTATTCCCATACGTTCAGGCCGGTGCCTTTTAAATCCCAATGCCAATAATATTCTGTTGTTATCGTGATATAGTCTTCCATAGCATCATCCATCATCGAAACCTTTAAGAGGTTTTTTCCAACAGAGAACCCCCTGAATTCAGGTATGACTTCAATCGCGCCGAGTTCTATCAAATCCTCCATTTTCCCCTCCGACCAGCGTTCAAGCGGATCGGGATAAAGATAGGTTACATACCCGACGATCATATGGAGTCTTCTGGCAATAATGATTCGGCCTTCAGGCAACCCGGCTATTCCGATTAACGCCTTATGCTGCTGGGGAGGCTGACGGAAAGCTGTCAAATCTTCATGAAAATCGTAGCTTGCCAGTTTTTCAGGGGAAATAGGCCCTTCAATAATTAAGTTGCCATTAGGGGTTTTCAATTCTTTCGCATTATACGTTTTTTTATGTTCCACAAGTTCACCACCTGCAAATGCTATCGATCCTACATCTATTATACATAAAAACAGAATAGATGAAGCGCTTTCACTTAATTTTCTGGAAAATTACTACTTTGACAGCTTAATTTTACAATCAATATTTTAAAAATTGTGAATAGCTTTAATTTATACTATAATAATATAAACTTTGAAAAGGGGGAGAACAAATGAAAATAGAATCTTTGCCAGTCATTGAAGGAAATCACAATCTGGAGAATTACGAGGATGTCCGTGCTTCTTTTGACTGGAAGGATGTTGAAAAGGATTTCAGCTGGCATACAACCGGGCTTGTAAACGCCGCGTATGAGGCAATCGACCGCCATGCCGAAACCTTCCGCAAAAACAAGGTGGCGCTTTACTACAAGGACAAAAACAGAAATGAAAAATACACTTTCAAAGAGATGAAAGAACTGTCAAACAAGGCTGCGAACGTCCTTAAAAGTTATGGGGATGTCGAAAAAGGGGACCGTGTCTTTATTTTCATGCCGCGCTCACCTGAATTGTATTTCGCTGTTCTTGGCACTATCAAATTGGGGGCAATCGTCGGACCATTGTTTGAAGCATTCATGGAAGGCGCAGTAAGGGACCGTCTTGAAGATAGCGGAGCAAAAGTCATCGTTACTACACCTGAGTTGCTTGAAAGGGTGCCAAGGGATCTTCCTGATTTAAAATACATATTCGTTGTCGGCGATAACGTGGAAGAAGACGGCACGATCATTGATTTTAAAAGTAAATTTGAAAACGCTGACAATAAACTGAAAGTTGAATGGGTTGATAGACAGGATGGTCTGATCCTCCACTATACTTCCGGTTCAACAGGTAAGCCGAAAGGAGTCCTCCATGTCCACAATGCGATGATCCAGCACCATCAGACGGCAAAGTGGGTGCTTGACCTGCAGGAGGAGGACATTTACTGGTGCACCGCGGATCCTGGATGGGTGACAGGTACATCCTATGGTATTTTCGGTCCTTGGCTTCTAGGCGGGTCGAATGTCATCGTCGGAGGCCGTTTCTCTCCTGAAGCCTGGTACAGTGTTATTGAAGAGTTTGGCGTCACCGTCTGGTACAGCGCCCCGACGGCATTCAGGATGTTGATGGGAGCTGGCGATGAAATCGTTAAAAAATACGATCTTAGCAGCCTGCGACATGTCTTGAGTGTTGGGGAACCTCTTAACCCGGAAGTTGTCAAATGGGGTATGAAAGTCTTCAATAAACGCATCCATGACACCTACTGGATGACTGAGACGGGGGCCCAGCTTATTTGTAATTTCCCTTGTATGCCTATCAAGCCAGGTTCAATGGGCAAGGCTATACCAGGGGTCAAAGCAGCCATTGTCGATGACCGCGGTGAAGAACTTCCTCCGTACAGAATGGGCAATCTGGCCATCCAAAAAGGCTGGCCTGCAATGATGCATACCATTTGGAATAATCGTGAAAAATACGAATCCTACTTTATGCCGGGCGGCTGGTATTTGACAGGAGATTCCGCTTATATGGATGAGGATGGATATTTCTGGTTCCAAGGCCGGGTAGATGATGTCATTATGACATCAGGAGAGAGGGTAGGGCCTTTCGAGGTTGAAAGCAAGCTGGTTGAGCATCCTGCCATTGCAGAAGCCGGTGTCATTGGAAAACCGGATCCTGTCCGAGGGGAAATCATCAAAGCCTTTGTCGCCTTGAGGGATGGCTATGAGGCAACTGATGAATTAAAGGAAGAAATCAAGCAATTTGTCAAAAAGGGACTCGCTGCACATGCCGCACCGCGTGAGATTGATTTCCGGGATAAACTGCCAAAAACACGAAGCGGGAAAATCATGAGACGTGTCCTTAAGGCGTGGGAACTCGATTTGCCGACTGGCGACCTGTCCACAATGGAAGATTAATAACAATGATTTGAGTAACAGCATAAAACACGAAAAACCGCTCCGGGAAATTTCCCGGAGCGGTTTCTTATTCTTCATCAGATTCTGAATCTGATTCAGGTTTTGCTTCTTCTTTTTTCGGGCCAATCGTGATCTTGTTCGACGGAGCCGATTCCTTTCCAGCTATATCGACAGCTGTAACATAATAGGTCCCGTTTTTGGCCGGATAGGAAAGCCCGGTCCCGGCACGAATGCTGGCGACCTTGGATCCGCCTTCCGTATAGACCCTGTAGCCGATAATGTCGCTTTCGTTGACGGCCCCCCAGGCCAATGTGCTGCCAGAGGCCCTTAAGGTGACGGAAGCTGGGGTCTTTCCGTTTTCAGGGAGCTTCGCATCCGGAACGAGCAGATTCGACCATCTCTTCAGCTTAGGCACGATGGCTGAATTATCCCTTAAATTGGTCCCGGTTAGGGCTTTAATGAATTCCGGATTAAGGACAAGACCTGTCTCGGCAAAATCACTCGGTGTCGAGTCAAGTGCCAAATAGTTCTTATCACCGATCTTGACGAACTTGCCTGTGCCAAGGCTGTTGTCCACCTTGCTCGGAAGGTACTTCACATTGAATAAATCAGTCTCGACAAGGCCGGCTTTCGCGCAAGCTTCGGATGGAAGCGAGCCGGATACTGCGCAGAATGATCTACGGACAATTCCGCCTGGCATTTTAAATGAACTCTTAGGTGCTACAACGGCCGGTTTTTTATCGTAGGCCGCGTTCAGCAGCGATGCCCAAAGGAAATTTGTCCGCTGGCTGTATGACAGGCTGCTTCGTGCCTGAAGGGATTTTTGGGTATCGTACCCTGTCCAGATTCCGAATGTAATATTCGGGTTTGAACCAATAAGCCAGGAATCATAATAGTTGTTACCTGTTCCAGTTTTGCCTGCCCAATCAGCACTGAATTTCAGCTTGCTCTTGACACCCGCGGCTGTGCCATACTTGAACACATCGCGCATGATATCAACTGTCAGGTAGGCTGTTTGTGGACTGAAAACATTGACAGGCTTTGACTCATGCTGATAGATGACATTGCCATCTTTATCGGTAATCTTTTCAATCATGTACGCATCGATGAATTTACCGTTATTTGCAAAAGTGGTAAAGGCATTTGTGTTTTCTTCGACTGTTACACCATTTTGCATAGCGCCGATTGCTGCGGACCGGTTCGTATAATCATCTTTTAGAAGTGTGCTGAAGCCCATTTTTTCAAGGAACTGGGCAGGGTTCTTATTCTCAATCTTTGTATATAGCTTTACCGCTGGTATGTTATACGATTTTGCAAACGCGTAGCGGGCCGTTGCCAAACCGCTGTATCCGCCACCGTAATTCGTTGGCCAAATCTTGCCTGGGGCACTTGGATTCAAACGAAGCGGCACGTCCGGAAGGATTGTTCCGGGTGCGGCGGCGCCTAGTTCAAAGGCTGGCCCGTAAACCAGCAGGGGCTTCATGGTGGATCCGTTGTTACGGATGGCCCGGGTTGCGTGGTTCAGCTCCTGTTTTTTAAAGTCACGACCGCCAACGAAACTGAGGATTTTCCCGGTCTTGTTTTCAATCATGATCGCACCGACTTCTACAGGCTCCATGACCGTGATTTCCTTCTTTGTTTCCGGGTCGATCTTAGTTTGCGGCTTATCCGGTCCGTAGTAAGGATACTTGTTCTTCGCCTGTTCCATCGCGTCATATAGTTCTTTGTCAATCGTTGTATGGATGCTGTAGCCGTTCTGTTTCAACTCACGGTCAGCAAGAATATAATACTTATTATAAAGTTCATCGCTTTCTTTTAATTGTTTTTCGGTCACTCCCGCCTTTTCGGCAAGCAATTTAGTGAGGAGCTCGACTGCGCGCTGCTCTGCTTCGACCATGACATATGGGTACTTTTCAAGCGGGTCAGCTGCCGGCTTTGCGAAATCCTTGGTAATATCATAGGCAAGCGCGTCCTTATACTCCTGCTCGGTAATATATCCGCCATTGTACATCCGTTTCAGGACAATCTTCATCCTATCAAGACCTGGCTGGAGATTTTCCTTCACCTGCTTGTCCCTAGTAAAAGGCGTGTAGCCGAACGGGCTTTGAGGCAGGCCCGCAATAAAAGCCGACTGTGCAAGGTTTAGCTTGCTTGCATAGACACCAAATATCCCCTTGGCGGCCGACTGGACACCAGCGATATTCCGTCCGGACGCATTCCGTCCGAAGGTTGCCATATTGAGATAGGCCTCCAAGATTTCATCCTTTTCAAAAAAACATTCTAACCTGAGAGCAAGGAGGATTTCCTTTGCTTTCCTTTCAAAAGAAACTTCATTCGTTAAAATTTGGTTTTTGATAAGCTGCTGCGTCAGTGTGCTTCCCCCTGATTGGATTGGGGAATTGGTTACTTCCTGCAGCACAGCCCTCATGATTGCCTTTGGAACAACACCGTTATGCTCATAAAAGTATTCATCCTCCGTGGCAATGACGGCGTTAATCAAATGCTTGGAAACATCGGGAAGCTTCACTTTTTCACGGTCCAGATCGCTTCGCAGCTTTCCCAGGAAAACATCATTGGCAAAATAGACATCGGATGTTTCCGTATAGTTGTAGATATCTTTTTTCATGCTGTCATAACTACGGACAGGCTCATCCTTTACAAGCGAAGCGAAGTAACCGGCGCCTGCTCCTGCCGCGAACACGCCGCCGGCGATGCCAATGGTCAGAAATAAGAGAAAAAGATTCCAGGCTACCCCGTAAGCAATTCTCGCCCGCTTGGCGGTTTTTTTATTTGTAAACACGGATTTTGCTTTCTTTACAAAACGCTGTTTCTTATTATCCATTCATTTAATCCCTCCAAAATCACAATCATTATAGCATAAACAATGTGTAAAAAATGTGTTTCTTCTGGAAATTTCCGAAAAATACAAAGGGCATTTGACAAAAAATATCCCAGTGTGGTAAAAAGGAATATAAATCATATAGTAATCAAGGCTATGAAAGGAACAAGTAATTTTTCCATCCCTGGTTAAAGAGAACTGTCGGCTGGTGAAAGGCAGTCCAAATGGAAAAATGAATTACAGCCCGGAGCTTTTGCTGATTATTTTTAATTGGCAGCGGTGATGAGCCGTTATTTCATGAGTTGGAGGAACGGTGTTTCCTCAAGCCGGGTGGTACCGCGCGATCTATACGCGTCCCTGCATTTACTGCAGGGGCGTTTTATTTTTGCAAAAAACAGGAGGAATTGTCATGGGTTTATTGGAGGATTTGCAGTGGAGAGGTATCATTTACCAGCAGACAGATGAAGAAGGTATAAAAGAAACGCTTGAAAAAGAGAAAATATCTCTGTATTGCGGGATGGATCCGACTGGGGACAGCATGCATATCGGCCATTTGCTGCCGTTCTTAACATTGAGGAGATTCCAGGAACAAGGGCATAAGCCGATTGTCCTCGTGGGTGGGGCGACTGGACTGATTGGCGATCCAAAGCCATCAGAGGAGAGGCAGTTGCAGACAATTGAGAAGGTACAGCATAATGTGGAGTGCCTAACATCCCAGTTAAAAATGATTTTTGACTTTGAAGGCGAGAATGGCGCGGTCATGGTCAATAACTATGAGTGGACAAAGGATCTTGATATTATCACATTCCTCAGGGATTATGGGAAACACGTCGGCATTAACTACATGCTTGCCAAAGACACGATTGCAAACAGGCTTGAAACAGGCATATCGTTTACTGAGTTTACGTACACCATTTTGCAAGGCATGGATTTTAAACATTTATATGAGAATCATCAATGCCGCCTGCAAATCGGCGGAAGCGACCAGTGGGGCAATATTACGACCGGATTGGAATTGATCCGTAAAATGGTTCCTGATGGCCCGAAGGCATTCGGCCTTACAATTCCGCTTGTGACCAAAGCGGATGGCACAAAGTTTGGGAAAACGGAGGGCGGCGCCATCTGGCTCGATCCTGAAAAGACAACGCCTTACGAGTTCTACCAATTCTGGATCAATACAGCGGACGCAGATGTTGTGAAATACTTGAAGTACTTTACATTCCTGCATCATGAGGCAATTGAAGAGCTGGAGCAATCGGTACAGAACGAGCCTCATCTCCGCAAGGCGCAAAAAGCTCTTGCCGAAGAAATGACCCGCCTAATCCATGGCCAGGCATCGCTTGATCAAGCGATTAAAATCACCGCTGCATTATTCAGCGGCGATGTGAAAAATTTAACGGCTTCGGAAATACAGCAAGGCTTTAAGGATGTCCCTTCCTACCAGTTCTCAGGTGAAGAAAATCTCGTCGACCTGTTAGTCGCGGCGAAGATTTCACCATCAAAACGCCAGGCGCGTGAGGATATCACAAATGGCGCCGTTTCAGTGAACGGAGAAAAGGTGACGGATTCAGCCCATGCTCTCACTGCAGAAGACAGGATAGAGGGACAATTTACTATTATCAGAAGAGGGAAGAAAAAGTACCATTTAATTAAATACTAATTTTGAATGGTTTTTGGGAATTATGCCGCAAACAATCGTTTGCGGCGTTTTTTTGTAGGGAGAATGGGCTTGCCAGACAGAAACAAGTACAGGCATAGCAGCGTCTACTATGTAAAAGGGGTGATTAGGTTGAAGATGCTATGGAATATTTTCTTTATTTCACTTTTTGCCCTTGTCACGTTTTTTGGCCTCGGGCCTGTCCTTATGGCTGACGGAGTCCTTAAGGAACGGATTTTAACAGCCGCAGTTGTCATTGCCATTTATGTCTTCCTGTCCATTCTCTACAAAAAAATAGTTTTTCGAAAAAATTAGCGGGCCGGCAAGCCTGAAGAAATAAAAGGCTCTATAAAGAAGAGGAAAGTTGTTTGCAGTTTAGTTGATTGGAATTCAACCACCAATTTAATAGAGCCAAAAAAACCCCTGTCCGGCATGGACAGGGGTTTTGCTCGAAGTTCCTATTAACGTGAATAGAACTCGACGATGAATGTTTCGTTGATTTCAGCAGGAAGCTCTGAACGCTCAGGAAGGCGAGTAAATGTGCCCTCTAGCTTGTCTGCATCGAAAGTCAAGTAGTCAGGAACAAAGCTGTTCACAGACAAAGATTCTTTAACAACATCAAGATTGCGGGATTTTTCACGCAGGCTGATTGTTTGGCCTGGCGCTACGCGGTATGACGGAATGTCAACGCGGGAACCGTCCACAAGGATGTGGCCGTGGTTTACCAATTGGCGTGCTGCACGGCGAGTGCGAGCAAGGCCTAAACGATAAACAACGTTGTCAAGGCGTGATTCAAGAAGAATCATGAAGTTTTCGCCATGAACTCCAGCCATTTTTCCGGCTCTGTCAAACAAAGTGCGGAATTGGCGCTCGTTCACTCCGTACATGTGACGAAGCTTTTGCTTTTCTTGAAGCTGCAATCCGTATTCGGAAAGCTTCTTGCGTTGGTTAGGACCATGTTGTCCTGGTGCGTATGGACGCTTTTCTAGTTCTTTTCCTGTACCGCTTAGTGAAATTCCAAGACGGCGGGAAATTTTCCAGCTTGGGCCGGTATAACGAGCCATGAGAGACTCCTCCTTGTGTTTTTATTTTGTAAAATAAAAACCGTATGAATCGTCAGTATGGGCCATTTTGTTTTCATGCACCCTCGCCCCAGCAGCATAGGGTTACAAGATGCACCATCACTAGTGTGAGGAACAAAATGAGATCCATATTGTGTTCACATAGGCTGCGATATTTTACACAAAGAGTATTATATAATTTTTAACAGCCTTTAGTCAAGGGCTAGTTTCATTTCTATGTATACTCATCATTTTCCTTTCATCTTTTCCAGATTTGCCTTATCCTAAAAACAAGATGGTTTGAAAGCGCTTGCAATACAAGGAGGGGTTTATGTGCCAGATAAAGAATTAAAATTGGAAACACGAATGATTCACTCAGGCTACTCACCAGAAGACTATAAGGGAAGCTTGGTTCCACCGCTATTTCAAACATCAACCTTTGTATTCGACAGTGCCGAGCAGGGGGGAAACAGATTTGCCGGTGAAGAAGAAGGATATATATATACCCGCCTGGGAAATCCGACTGTTAAGGCGTTTGAAGACAGAATAGCGGAACTCGAAGGGGCTGAGGCTGCGCTTGCTTTTTCATCAGGAATGGCTGCGGTATCTGCAATTTTTTTCTCATTGGCAAAAACAGGCGGACATATCCTTTGTTCACAGGGAGTCTATGGCTGTACGTATGGCTTGTTAAAATTGATGCAGGAAAATTTCGGAATCACACACAGTTTTTCTTCTATGGAAACTGCGGAAGAAGTTAGGGAAGGTATTCAGGATCAAACTTGCTTTATTTTCATTGAAACTCCAATCAATCCAACCATGAATTTGGTGGACTTGAAAATGGTGGCTGAAGTTGCCTCGGAAAAAGGAATCCCCGTAGTGGTTGATAACACCTTTTGTTCACCTTATTTGCAAAAACCGATCGAGTTGGGGTGTGACATATCATTGCATAGTGCCACAAAGTATATTTGCGGCCATGGTGATGTCGTTGCCGGAGCAGCCGTCGGAAAAGCGGATTTTATGAAAAAGGTCGCGATGTCGGCGCAAAAGGATATGGGCGGAGTTATTTCTCCTTTTGATGCCTGGCTTTTGTTGAGGGGCATGAAAACGTTGGCTGTCAGGATGGATCGGCACTGTGAGAACGCAGAAAAGATTTTCAATTATTTAAAGGCTCATCCGAAAGTAGGCACTATTTATTATCCTGGCGATCCGGAAAATAGAGAATATCATATTGCTAAAAAACAAATGAGGCAACACGGAGGCCTTATCTCTTTCGAGGTGAAAGGAACGATGGAAACTGCCCGGAAATTTATGAATGAGTTACAATTAATCAAAATCGCGGTAAGCCTCGGGGATGCAGAGACACTTGTCCAACATCCGGCAACAATGACCCATTCGGGAGTTGCGGAGGAGGACCGGGAGAAAATGGGGATTTCTGATTCACTTATCCGGCTGTCGATTGGATTGGAAGCCTGGGAGGACATTCGCGACGACCTGGAGCAGGCACTGGAAAAAATATAAGTGAAAATAATGAAAGGCGAAGGGCCATATTAGGGCTCCTTCGCCTTTATTAGTTATATTATAGATATTTTACAAGGGCAGCTGCGAATTCCTCGAGTTTTTCCTGGTCGAGTTCATCAAATCTGTTTTTCTCTGGCGAATCGATATCAAGTACGCCCAGAAGGCGGCTTTCCTTCACTAAAGGAATAACAATTTCCGACTGCGAAGCTGCATCACAGGCGATATGGCCAGGGAAAAGATGGACATCTTCAACCCGGATTGTTTCTAGTTTCACGGCTGAAGTCCCGCAAACTCCCCTGCCAAACGGAATCCTTACACAGGCGGGAAGTCCTTGGAAAGGGCCGAGGACAAGTTCACTCTCCCCTTCGACAAGGTAAAACCCGACCCAGTTGATCCGGTCGAGGAACTGGTTGAGAAGGGCGGAAGCATTGCTTAGATTGGCTATGGCGTTTTTCTCCCCATCAAGCAGAGAATGGAGCTGCTTTATGACAAGGGAATAGTTTTCTTCCCTGCTGCCTTTATACATTTCGACATTAAACATCTTATCCCACCTTACATTCCAAAGTTTTTCTGTTTATTTTAACAAAAAATGAGTGAAAAGGGGAGAAAATGTCGACTATTTCATAAAGGATTCGCGGGGGCCGGCCGAGAAGTGTTAGAAAGGCACTTTTATTTTGAATGGCGCGAGCCGGGAGGTGGCGTATGCGGAAAAATTCTAAGGAAGCGATAGTCTCTGCGGCTATAGGGCTATTCAATACAAAGGGTTACTCAGGAACTTCGATACGTGATATCGCCGCGAGAGCAGGCGTAAACCCGTCCAATATTAGTTATTATTTTGATAGTAAACAGGGGTTGCTGGAATATTGCTTTACCGATTACTTTGAACGTTACTTGGTGCTGATCGAGGAGGCGCTTCCTTTACTTGAGTCAGGAGCCGCCGCCTGCCTGAAAAAAACGTTGGAAAATATCTTATATTTCCAATGCGCAAACATTCATATGTCCAGGTTCATTGTAAGGGAGATGTCGCTTGATTCCCAGGTTGTAAGGGAAATCATGTCAACCTATTATCAAAAAGAGAAATTCTATTTCCAGGAAGTACTGGAGACTGGAATGAGAACGGGCGAATTCAGGAAACATTCTCCTGATTATGCAATCATCCAGTTGAAGGGCCTTCTGACTATGCCTTTTTTGAATCCTCATTATATTACGGAAGTGCTCCATGTCTTTCCGTATGAACGATATTTTGTTGAGAAATATTTGGAACAGATTTTATTGTGGCTTGATGGGACACTCTTGAATACTCAATTTGGGATGCCGTCATTTGCCATTTAACAGCCTTTATTTAAAAGTACGCTTAATCTTGCGGCGGTTGCCTGAATGATTGTCAATTCGGGCGACGTGCCGCATTTTTAATCTCACAAATATACCTGTTGAAGGCGACTGAAATGTTTGCAATTCATCAATCAATGTAGTTGAATGGAACTTAGCTTTTAACGCTTATTGGCCATGTTCCGGCAAGCTTGCCGCCAATTTAGCAGTATTTCAAAAAAATATGAAAATAATAGTCAAAAAATGTCGTTTCCATGTTATCATAAAGGCAATCAGAATAAGGAATTCACTTACTTTTGAACATAAAATCGAATTTTGTTCGTTGACATAGGAAACAGGGGGATAGTATGGAACTCATTATCGGATTTATTTTCCTGGTTATTGCACTATTTATAATAGGCTATTTTATAAAAAGAAAGCACTTTAAAGAAATCGACAGGCTTGAAGCCTGGAAGCTGAATATTATGGACAGGCCAGTCCTGGCCGAAATGTCAAGAGTTAAACAGCTCAATATGACCGGCCAGACAGAGGAAATGTTCGAGCGGTGGAGAAGCGAGTGGGATGAAGTTGTCACTGTCATGCTGCCTGATGTCGAAGAATTGCTGTTTGATGGAGAAGAGTACATAGATAAATATAGATTTGGCAAGGCAAAAGAGGTACAGAGGGCAATCCAGGCAAAACTCGAAGAGACTGAGGAGTGGATTAAACGGATCCTATCCGAACTGACTGAGCTTGTCGGAAGCGAAGAAAAGAACAAGGTTGAGATTGAGGAACTGAAGGAAATGTACAGGGAATCAAGAAAGACTTTGCTTGCCCACAGGCACAGTTACGGGAATGCCGAGAAAAAACTTGAAGAAATTCTTGATGATGCCATGGCTGGCTTCAAGGAGTTTGAAGAGAGAACTGACCATGGCGATTATTTGCAGGCCAGGGAGATTGTTCTGGGGCTTCGGAAACAGCTTGAAGACGTAAGCATGCAAATGGACCGAATTCCACAGATGCTCATCGAATGCCAGTCCCTTCTGCCTTCCCAAATAGCTGAATTAAAGGCCGGCCAGCGGGAAATGGCTGGGCAGGGATATTATCTGGAGCACCTCGAACTGGAAGCCGAAGCGGAAAAACTGGAAAAAGAACTTCGCGTTTACTTATCTTTAATTGAAGATGTACAGATCGAGAAAGTTGAGGAAGGCACGATAAGCCTGCGGGAACGGATTGAGGGACTTCTGGATCTTCTTGAAAAAGAAGTTCATGCGAAACACTTTATACTTGAAAAAAAGGATGCATCGGCCGAAGTGCTTAGTAATATCCGGGATGCCAATGAGAAGCTGAGAGCCGAGGTTTCCCATGTCCAAGAGACATATCATTTATCCGAAAACGATTTGTCGTTCCAAAGAAAGCTTGAAAAGAAATTAACTGACCTTGTGACAAGGTATGAAATTCTCGAAGAGAAAATAAAAATGAATGAAACGGCCCAGACTTCCCTCAGCTCCGAACTGGAAGAGATTAGGGTGGACTTGGAAGCTTTCCGTGAAGACCAATTGAGTTTCTCAAAAAAACTGAGCGATCTCCGTAAAGATGAGATGGAAGCAAAAGAAACAGTTCGGGAATTGATAATGAAAATTTCCGATACCTCTAGGCTTGTCGCAAGGAGCAACATCCCCGGCCTCCCGGAAGAGTACACTTATCTGCTGGAGGATGGGGACGACAGTATCCGGAATGTTATGGGAAAACTTGAGGAAAAACCTCTTGATATGGATGCGGTTAAAAAGCATCTTGAAATTGCCGAACTGACTATTGAGAAGCTAGTGGGCACTACGGAAGAGATGGTGGAAAATGTAATTCTTGCAGAGCGGGTCATCCAGTACGGGAATCGATACCGGAGCAAATACCCATCTGTTGCAAAAGGCTTATCAGAGGCAGAAAAATCATTCAGGAATTTCGATTATCAGAAAGCCCTGGAACAGGCTGCCACATCGATAGAAGAAATTGATCCGGGAGCAATCAAAAAGATTGAAACCTTCATCGAAAATGATTAATATCCAAGGACCGATGCGCCAGCAAACAGGCTGATCGGTCCTTTTCTCTTCTTTTGCTGGATATTACGGATTCCTGGGATTACATTATAATAAAAGGCGATTTTTCTATACGGGGGCAAAACGATGATTTATTTCGACAATAGCGCGACGACAAAACCATATAAAGAGGTTCTTGAATCGTTTTTAAAGGTATCTACTGATTTTTTTGGCAATCCTTCTTCCCTCCATGGGATTGGGGCAGTTGCTGAAAAATTGCTCAGTCAGGCAAGAATACAAATTGCCGGGCTGCTAGAGGTTGAAGCGGAGGAAATTTGCTTTACTTCAGGGGGAACCGAAAGCAATAATCTCGCACTCAAGGGTGCGGCCGCCGCCTATCGAAACAGGGGGAACCATTTAATTTCCACGGCGGTGGAGCATGCATCTGTCCGTGAATCTTTATTTCAACTGGAAAAACGTGGTTACGAAATTACCTTTTTACCTGTCGACAGCGAAGGGAGAGTTTCTCCGGATGATATCAGGAAGGCAATAAACGAAGACACAATCCTCGTTTCAGTCATGCAGGTGAATAACGAAGTTGGAACTATCCAGCCAATAAAGGAAATCGGTGAAATGCTCCGTTCCTTCCCGAAAGTTTTATTTCATGTGGATGGAGTGCAGGGCGCCGGTAAACTTCCGCTAAATTTAAAAGAGGCTGGAGTTGACTTGTATTCCTTTTCGGCTCATAAATTCCATGGACTGAAAGGGAACGGGGGCCTTTTTGCAAAAAAAGGAATCAAGCTTGAGCCGCTCCTCTCAGGAGGAAGCCAGGAGAACCTCCGCCGGGGAGGGACAGAAAACCCCGCCGGTGCGGCAGCGATGGCAAAGGCATTAAGAATGTCACTTGAAAGGCGGACTGAAAAGCTGAAGGTTGTTGAGGAAATTAGGGGGAAATTGATGGACGGCCTTGGGAAAATCAACGGACTTTTTATTAATACACCGATGAACGGAGCTGCCCCTCACATTATCAACTTTTCCGTCCCTGGCATTAAAGCTGAGACATTTGTCCACAGCCTTGAAGAACATGAAATTTATGTTTCAACTACTAGCGCATGTTCTTCTAAAAAGAAATCCGCAAGTAAAACACTGCAGGCAATGGGAGTGGATGATGATTTGGCTGAAAGCGCCGTCAGAATCAGCCTGTCCTTTGAAAATACATTGGAAGAAGCAGAAGTTGTCTTAAAAACAATTGAAAAAACAGTTGCCAAGCTGGGAAAGGTTTTGAACTAAATGCAATATGACAGAATTTTAATCAGATATGGAGAAATTTCCACCAAAAAGCGTAACCGCGGCAAATTTGTAGAAAAACTTAGGAAGGGAATTAAATATTCCCTTGCAGGCCATCCTTCAATCAAAATAGAAGCGGAAAGAGACAGGATGTATGTTTTGTTAAATGGTGAGCCGAGCGGCCCTGTCATAGAAAAACTAGAAAAAGTTTTTGGCATCCACTCATTGAGCCCTGCTATCCGAGCCGAGAGGGAGCTTCCTTCAATGAAGGAAGCCGCGCTGACCTTAATGAAATCTTTCTATTCGGAAGGAAAGACCTTTAAAATTACCGCTAAACGTTCTGATAAGACCTTTGAATTGGACACAGACGGGATCAATCAATTATTTGGGGCTTTTATCCTTAAAAACTTTCCTGATATCAAGGTGAATGTAAAAAAACCTGATATCAACCTGACGATTGAAGTGAGGAAGGATGCGGCTTACCTTTCCTGTGAAACCATAAGGGGAGCAGGCGGCCTTCCAATCGGAACCGGCGGAAAAGGGATGCTCATGATATCGGGAGGCATTGACAGTCCGGTAGCCGGCTATTTGGCAATGAAGCGCGGCGTGGAGCTGGAGGCAATCCATTTCCATAGCCCGCCATTCACGAGCGAGCGGGCGAAGCAAAAAGTGATCGATCTTGCAGAAAAGCTTTCAGAAGTGAGCGGGAGCATTCGTCTGCATATTGTTCCTTTTACAGAGATCCAACAGGCGATCCGGAGTCAAATCCCAGAAAACTATTCCATGACTGCAACCAGAAGGGCAATGCTGAGGATTGCAGACCAGATACGCGAAAGGCAGGGCGGCCTTGCCATTATTACAGGAGAAAGCCTTGGGCAGGTCGCCAGCCAGACGCTTGAGAGCATGTATGCAATCAATGAAGTTACGAATACGCCGGTATTAAGGCCGCTGATTACGATGGACAAGACTGAAATCATTGAATTGGCAACACAGTTGGGAACCTACGATATATCAATCCTGCCATATGAGGATTGCTGCACAGTGTTTGTCCCGTCATCCCCAAAAACAAAACCTAAATTAGAAAAAGTACAGTATTATGAAAGTTTTCATGATTTTGGCCCACTTATGGAAAGCGCAGTTGAAGGAACGGAAACGATTAGGATTTCCCCGGGTTACAGCAGTTATTATGCAGGGATAAATAATCTTTTTTAGTTTCGATTCCCGTGCCAAAATTTGTGATTGATTTGTGAACATTTACCAGCTTTCATGTTGAATGAACCTTTGTGGGTTTACACAATCTATACTCACAAGGAGGTGAAATCACATGGCTAACAACAACAGCAACCAACTTCTAGTTCCAGGAGCTGAACAAGCTCTTCAACAAATGAAAGTTGAAATCGCATCTGAATTCGGCGTAAACCTTGGTGCAGAAACTACTTCTCGCGCTAACGGATCTGTCGGTGGTGAAATCACTAAGCGCCTCGTTTCTATGGCTCAACAACAACTTGGCGGCGGTTACTCTAGGTAACAAAATCAAATAATATGGCTACAGGGAGCGGGTAAAACCGCTCCTTTTTTCTGTTTGTTATTAAAAATTTATAATTTTAAAAAAATTTTATATAATGAAGACGGAAGTAAATTTTGGGGAGGGGAAATAAATGAACCGCAATGACCTGATCGCTCCGCAGCAATACAACTTAGCAACCGAAGTAGAACGCTTTGCATCCGATGAAAAAAAGCTCGCACTTTTATGGGAAAATGAAACCGGAGAGACGAAGAATATTACATACAGGAAATTAATGCAGGAAGTAAACAGGGCTGGAAATGTCCTTCTAAAGTCAGGCCTTGAAAAAGGGGACAAATTGCTTGTTGTCATCCCCCGCCTGATTGAGGCATATGTTGTATATCTCGCCGCGCTCAAAGCAGGCCTGGCAGTTATCCCTAGTTCGGAGATGCTTCGTGAAAAGGATCTTCAGTACAGGATTTCACACGGTGATGTAAAAGCTGTCGTATGCTTTCACACATTTGCGGCAGAATTTGAAAACATCAGTAAGGAAGGCCTGTTGAAATTTTCTGTTGGAAAGCGCCTGGATGGATGGGAATACCTTGATGAAGCAATGGAAAAAGCTTCTGCGCAGATGGAACCGGCTGCAACGAGCCGCGATGATATGGCCTTTTTATCTTATACGTCAGGAACAACCGGGAACCCAAAAGGCGTGGTCCATACTCACGGGTGGGCCTACGCACACTTAAGGACTGCCGCGCCAAACTGGCTCTGCATCAAGGAAGAGGACACAGTCTGGGCAACTGCAGGCCCCGGCTGGCAAAAATGGATTTGGAGCCCGTTCCTGTCTGTTCTCGGCTCTGGTGCGACAGGACTTGTTTACAATGGGAAATTTGATCCCCAAAAATATTTGCGGCTTCTTGAGAAATATGAAGTAAATGTTTTATGCTGCACCCCGACTGAATACAGGATCATGGCCAAAGCGGATAATCTCGAGGACTACAAGCTGCCTGAGCTGCGTAGTGCCGTTTCCGCTGGGGAGCCGCTGAACCGGGAAGTCATTGATACGTTTAAAAAGTTCTTTGATATTGATGTAAGGGATGGATATGGACAGACAGAAAATACGCTGCTTGTCGGGATTACAAGGGATATGGAGCTTAGGCCCGGATCCATGGGCAAGCCTACGCCTGGCAATAAAGTTGAAATTGTCAATGAGCAAGGTGAAATTTGCGAACCTGGCGAAGTAGGTGACATTGCTGTGCATATTGAATCCCCGGCTCTTTTCAAAAACTATTATAAAGACCCCGAGCGGACATCCATGCAATTCAGGGGAGATTATTATATAACAGGAGATAAAGCTAAAAAGGATGAAGAAGGTTACTTTTGGTTTGAAGGACGGGGCGATGATATTATCATCAGTTCAGGATATACAATCGGGCCGTTTGAAGTCGAGGATGCGCTCGTGAAGCATCCGCTTGTCAGGGAATGTGCGGTAGTCGCGAGTCCTGATGAAATAAGAGGAAATATTGTCAAGGCGTTTGTAGTCCTGAAGGAGCAGCCTGACATGGATGAAGCCGAACTTGTCAAGGAACTGCAGGAGCATGTTAAAAATCTGACAGCTCCCTATAAGTATCCCCGGAAAATAGATTTTATTGATGAATTGCCAAAAACAACATCGGGAAAAATTCGCAGAATCGAACTGCGGCAGAAGGAGATGGCATCCTCCGGCAGAAAATAGCCGGTTTCCGACATGCCTGGAATTTAAGCTGGACAGTAGAAAGCAGGCGGGTTACCGCCTGCTTTGCGATTTGGGGCAGTCAGCAGGAATTGTGGCTGCATGATTCTTGAAAGGCGAGCCTAGGAGTGCCGGAGGAATACTAGAAAAAAGCTATGTACATCAGGATAACAAAAGAGAAAAAGGAGCTATACAGATGCCTACACTTTGGTATGGTGGACCAATTTATACGATGAGCCGGGACGGGGAAACAGTTGAGGCGGTCGTGACCGAGAATGGGATGATTGCCGCAACAGGTTCCGTTTCAGTGCTTGAAGGCCGTTTCAAGGGGAGAATTGATAATCGGATTGATTTAAAGGGATGCACAATGGTTCCAGGACTCGTCGACAGCCATATCCATCTCATCGGACATGGAGAAAGGCTGATCAGGCTGGATTTATCAGCCTGTACAACGAGAAAAGAGGTTCTCGATGCGGTGAGGAATTACGCCCTCAATACAGGTAAGGACGAATGGATTATTGGTGAGGGCTGGAATGAAAACCTCTGGGAAGACAGTATGCCATTACATAAAAGCGAACTGGATGAAATTGCGCCTGACAGGCCGGTTCTTTTAAAAAGAATTTGCAGGCATGCAAGTGTGGCCAACTCAACCGCCTTGAAAATGGCGGGAGTTGAAGAGAATACAGGTCACCCTTCAGGAGGCTGGATTGATAAGGACGCGGAAGGGATTGTGACGGGGGTCTTAAAGGATAGTGCCCAGGAACTGGTCTATTCCATTTTGCCGGAAGCGTCGGAAGCTTATTTACAGAAAGCAATCAAGGCATCGATCCGGGACTTGTACAGTCTGGGGATTACAGGGGTCCATACCGAGGATTTAAATTACTACGGTGCCTTTGCCAAAACCTATAACGTGTTTAAGCGTGCGATCGAAGAAGACGGATTGAAATTCAGGGCCCACCTTCTGGTCCATCATGGCGTTCTTGACGATTTTGTGGCTGGTGGCCATTCCTATTTATCCGGGAGTGAATGGATAGAGTTCGGGGCTATGAAAATATTCTCGGACGGAGCCCTCGGGGGAAGGACTGCCCTTCTGAGTGAACCATACAACGATTCACCAGAAACAGCGGGAGTAGCCATTTTTAGCAGGGAGGAACTGTCGAGGCTGGTTGGTGAAGCGAGGAAGCATAGTATGCCTGTCGCTATCCATGCGATTGGCGACCTGGCGTTTGAGTACTGCCTTGATGCTTTGGAGGAAAATCCGCATGGCGGACAGGGAAGGGACCGGCTTATCCATGCGCAGATTCTCCGCAAGGACTTAATTGAACGGGCCTCAAACCTTCCAATTGTGCTCGATTTGCAACCGGTGTTCATGTTATCTGACTTTCCTTGGGTAATAGACAGGATTGGCAATACGAGAATGAAGTACGCATACGCCTGGAAGACGTTGATTGATAAGGGCATCCCTTGCACAGGGGGCTCGGACGCGCCTATTGAGATTCCGAATCCCTTCCTTGGCATTGATGCTGCGGTAAACAGGACAGTCCAGGGTATTGTTTATAATCCTGAGGAAGCCCTGACCGTATTCCAAGCTGTTTCTTTATATACAAAAGGAGGCGCCTATGCTTCAGGCCATAAGAATGACAGAGGTGAAATAAGAGAAGGAGCCATAGCCGACTTTACCATCCTGGACAGGGACATCTTTTCCATTCCAAGAGAAACCATTGGCAAAACCGAAGCAGTAATGACAGTAATCGGAGAGGAAATTGTTTTTATAAGAAAATAACCTGACAGGAACCTTGATTATTTACCGAAACCCCTTGATGAGCAAAAAACCTCTTACCTTAATAGGCGATAACATGTATAATTGTGAAATACTTCGAAACTAGAAAGAATTGAGGCGCGAAACAATGGGGAACAAAGAAATAAAAAACGGGGTATTTCAGGCTGGATTTTCATATTTATTATGGGGGCTCCTGCCGATTTATTGGAAGCTTCTAGGTGAGGTTAATGCTGTTGAAATTCTCGCCAATCGCGTCTTCTGGTCCTTTGTCTTTATGCTAATACTATTGTTGTTCACAAGAAAACAACAAGCATTTTTCAACGTATTAAGGGATTTCCAGGCTAAAAGAAAACAGCTGTACGCCTTATCGATCGCGTCGGTACTGATTAGTGTGAACTGGGGTGTCTATATATGGGCGGTAAATAGCGGCCAAATGGTTGAGGCAAGCATGGGCTACTACATCAATCCGCTTGTCAGTGTCCTTTTAGGCATGGCCGTCTTGAAGGAAAAGCTGTCAAAGGCGCAATACCTTTCATTTGCGCTCGCTTTTACCGGCGTCATCATCATTTCAATGTCTTATGGGCGTTTCCCATGGATTGCACTGACACTTGCCTTCTCATTCGGGTTTTATGGCCTTGCAAAAAAGCTGATTAAAGTAGACTCAGCCATTGGTTTGACGCTGGAAACGATGGCCGTGACCCCGATTGCGCTTGGATATCTTGTATACATGCTGGTAAATGGGACATCCGCCTATTTTCATACCGGCATTGGAACACATTTTCTCCTTGCCGGAGCGGGAGTCGCAACCGCGCTGCCACTTTTGTTTTTTGCAAGCGGTGCGCAGAAAATACCTTTATCCATGCTAGGATTCCTTCAGTATATTGCTCCGACCTTGTCGCTCATGCTTGGAATTTTTGTTTATGGGGAACATTTCAGTGGGCTCCAGCTACTTGCATTCATTTTCATTTGGTCCGCGCTTACGATTTATTCGCTTTCTAAAACAAAGATTTTCACTTCCTTTGGCATGAAAATGCGTAATCATTGATAGTAAAAAGGCATTCACGCGATTTTTGACGTGAATGCCTTTTCTCTCTTTTATAAAAAGGTGCGCTGGACTTTTTCCCAAAAGGAATTATCCTTCAACTTGACTGTTTTAATAATTTTGTCGCTCAACTTGATTTCGACTTTTTCCACATGCTGAATGCTGAGGGCCTCATTGTCCATCCCCATCGTAGGATAATCATTCCCGTTCTGGACTACCTTAAGAGTGAGGGTCCGGTCGCCGCTTAAAATGAATGAAGACCCAAGGGTACGGAATCTGTTGTTGTTGACCGAGGCAAGCTCACTGACCTGCATGCAAGGCAGAAGCGGATCGACGATCGCCCCTTTGACGGATTTATTATATGCAGTGCTCCCCGTAGGGGTCGCGACGATCATTCCATCTCCGCGGAATGTTTCAAAATAAAGATCGTCAATAAAAACATCCAGGACAAAGGTTTTAATGATTGCCGATCTGATGCTGAACTCATTCAGACATTGGAAACTTGTTTCCCCGTCAACGGTCACATCTATGGTCGGATAGCGGCGAACTTCAATTTTTTCATTTGAAATTGCCTCAATCATTTTTTCGATATCATCGACATGAAAATCGCAATACATGCTCAAGGAGTCCGAGGTAGAAATACCTGCGTATAGACAATCATCACGGAAACCGGTCTTCCTTACAGCTTGAAGAAAAGTGCCTTCTCCCCCAATGCTTGTGATGATATTCGCGTCCCGGTAATCTTTGACGAGTGTAAATCCATACTGACCTGCAAGCTCATAAAGAGGGGCGGCCTTTTTCAGCAACTCTTCATCCTGCTTATGGTAAAAAAACAAATTCTTGCGGTTAACCAATATAATTCCTCCTCAGGCGGCAAAAAAGTTATTGGTATTCATTATCACAATCATTTGATAAACTGGTATTGTTTCTCTATCAAGTTTAGCATTTCTTTCTACTTTTTGAAATCATTTGCGGTATTGTATACATAAAGGGGGATTTGGAAGATGAATGGAAAAAGATGGGCGGCGCTCGGTATCGCCATCGGCTTATTCTTTGTTTCGGTGGTCATCAATTTTCTATCGATTTTTGCCAAGAATGGAATTGAGAGCGATTTTAGCGACTTTTTCGCTGCTGGGCCAAATTATACTGAGGAAATGATGGAAGAAGGAAATCCACTGAAAAAAATCGTGGTTCTAGATGTGGATGGAGTGATCCAGGATACCGGTGAAGCCTCTTTTCTTGAAAGCCCGACATATAACCACAAAATCTTTATGGATAAACTGGAAGGCGCCGGCGGGGATGCAAGTGTGAAAGGTATTGTGATCAGAGTAAATTCCCCTGGTGGCGGAGTGGTTGAAAGCGCAGAAATCCATGATAAAATCGTTGAAATTAAAAAGAAAACGAAAAAGCCTATCTTTGTTTCAATGGGATCAATGGCGGCCTCGGGAGGATATTATATTTCCGCTCCGGCTGACAAAATTTACGCAAGTCCCGAGACACTGACAGGATCTCTTGGAGTCATTATGCAGGGAGTCAATTATGAAGGACTCGCGAAAAAATATGGTGTGGAGTTTATGACGATTAAAAGCGGTCCATATAAAGATATCATGAGTCCAACAAGGGAAATGACCGATGACGAAAAAAAGATTCTCCAAGATATGATCAACAACTCCTATCAAGGCTTTGTAAAGGTTATTGCCGACGGACGGAAAATGCCTGCCGAGCAGGTCAGGAAACTGGCAGATGGAAGGATCTATGATGGCCGCCAGGCAAAAGAACTGGGATTGATAGATGGATTCGGCTATCTTGATGACGTCATTTCACTAATGAAAAAAGATAAAAAGCTTGGTGATGCAACTGTCGTCCGCTACACTGACGGAATGGGATTCGGTTCACTTTTCAGTATGAAAGCAAAAAGCATTCTGAGCGGCGATTCTGAAATACAAGGGCTTCTTCAAGTGCTAGGGCGAACCAACTCGCCGCGTCTCATGTACTTATATTCCGAGTGAGGGGGAAAGCAGGATGGATCGCAATGAAAATACAGATGAACAACGCCTGACCCCTGAAAACAATGGTGCAAGGAACGGGACGATAAATTTTCATCCGGATCAGGAAAAAGGATTTGAAAGATCGAACGAAATCCAGGGCGCCACTGTAAACAGCACTGGATTGGATAACGCGTCTCCTTCGGGAGGGTACGGGCCAGGGGAAGCCCATTTTGAGGGAATCGGCGAACGGCAGTGGATTACCTTACCCGGTGGGACACCGGCTGCTAACGTCAGATTTGCCGGTTTTTGGATGAGGTTCTGGGCCTATTTGCTCGATTTGATTGTAGTTGGCAGCATTTTCAGGCTCATTGCCAAGCCTGTGTTCATATTCCTGGATATACAATCTTCAGGTGGATTATTTTCCCCTGATGCGATTGTCTCGGCTGTTATTTTTTATGTTTATTTTGTCCTGATGACAAAATTCTTTCATCAGACGCTTGGGAAAATGGTATTTGGCCTTTCGGTTATTGATATGAAGGATGGCAGTTTATCTTGGATGGATGTCCTCATCAGGGAATGGATTGGCAGATTCATTTCTTCTTGGCTGCTGATTCTGTATCTGATTCCAGCTTTTCATCCGAAAAAGCAGGCCTTGCATGATATATTTGCGGATACCGCGGTCATCCATACGGAGAGTTAATTGAGGGAACCTGCGCCTATTGGTGCAGGTTTATTTTTTTTGTTTTTGCGCATACTAACCGGCTGAAAGGAGTGAGGCAAATGGGATGGTTGCTGGTGGCTTTATTGCTTATTGGATTATTCATCGTCCTGTTATTGTTTATAAAAGTGACTTTAACGGTCCAATACACATACCAGGGAAGCAGGCATGAACTGAACATCCGCATTGCCTTCCTTTTTGGCCTGATAGACATGGAGATTCCAGTTCCTGAATTTATCAATAAAGCGAATAACCCATCTGATCCTACGGAAGGAAAACCATCCCCTCTATGGAAGGAAGCGATACGGACTGAGGACTGGCCTGAAAAATTAAATAACCTAAAAGAGGCGGCAGATATATTCCTGCGTACCCAGGGGGTTTTAAATAAATTTCTGCTCAGTACAACCATAAAGAGATTCGAATGGAGAACGGCGGCCGGCACCGGGGACGCGGCCATGACCGGGATGGTTGCCGGTTCGATATGGGGGATAAAGGCCGGGATAATAAAATTGCTAGAGGAGCATACAAAATTCAAGGCACATCCCATTGTTGAAGTCATTCCGTATTTTCAATTCAGGGTGGCCGCCACATCACTGAGATGTATGATTACATTTCGAGCGGGGAAAGCTATTGCAGCAGGAATCAGATTTTATAGAAATGTGAAAATTGATAGGCGGCATGGAACGCATAATTTGCCGGCACTCCAGGGCGAAGAAGGCCGGTCTTATTAAGGAGGAATAATAATGTCTGACCATCCAATCCAGGGTTTAATGACGACGGCTATGGAAAGTCTGAAACAAATGATTGATGTAAATACAATCATTGGAGACCCGGTTGAAACCCCTGATGGGAGCGTCATCCTTACTGTCTCGAAAGTTGGCTTCGGCTTCGCGGCTGGAGGAACGGAGTTCAAAAGTGAAGGCGGACAAGATTCCGGGAGCAAACATCCTTTTGGAGGGGGAAGCGGCGGCGGGGTTTCAATTACGCCGATTGCCTTTTTAATTGTCAATTCCCAGGGGGTAAAAATGCTTCACTTGGATGAAAGCACCCATCTGCTGGAACGTATCCTTGAAACCGCCCCCCAGGCAGTGGAAAAGGTACAGCAAATGCTTTCAAAAGGCAATAGTTCTGCCGGCAAAAGTAACGATGATTCCGACGGCAATAACAAAGGAAAAGATAAGAACCAGGGGAATGAGAATGGAAAAGGCAGCAATTCCAATCAAGACTCGGAAAAAAATGAACGGAATAGCAGCAAGACCGATTTTGATATTTGATCAAAGGAAAAAGGGCAAGCTTTTTTCAAAGCTTGTCCCTTTCCATGTCCGGGATAAATTTGTATTCGCCTTGGCCGATCCCAAAAGAATTTCCTTGAAGGGCCTGCGAATTTGTGCGAAAAACAAGTTTTGATAAACCATTTTTATTCCCTTTTTCAAAAACGAACTTTTGGCTGCCAATTGAAAGGGCAGCGGTATTATTTGCACTTGGTTTTTCCGGAACGAAATCAAAGTATTCCTGCCAGTGGGCCGCAGCCGAGCTAGGATCGGAAACAGTGAACCAGACGGAATCAATCTTGACCTCTCCGGCGGGATGTGGGCGGATGACGCCTGTCTCTGTCATCGTCCGGAACCTTTCTTCATCAGGGCTGTTCCACTGAATGAAGAATGGATAGGGAAGGCCGTTAAAGTCGCCATCTATCATCATCATCCTCCATTGGATCAATTGGCCCTCTGCGTTCATTCGTTTTCCTGCGATAATCTCGGATGCTTTTGCCCCTTTGTGTAGCAGTCTCGCCCGGACACCTTCAATATCATTAGTCCGGAGGGCGACACGGCCGAAGGCTTCATTTCCTGGCAGGAATTTCTGGGCATCATCAACAAGCAGATTGTCCTCCTCTGGGTTTTTCGCAAGTTCGAGATCCTCTATGCCCAGAAATTCAACGTAAAAAAGACCGAAATAACTAAGTGCATTATAGGTTCCCCATTTCGTATGGGAGCCGCCCCTGAAAGCCGTCAATCCTTTTTCTTTAAAAAGCTTTATGCAGTCATCTAAATCGTTTGCATAATGGACAGCATGATCCAGTTTTATATTTGACATTGGAATCCCCCTTTTTTTGGTGAATTAACTAAAGGATACACAGAATATCAGCAAAATGAAATCAGCAGGTATCTTCATATTTTTAGAACGGTATCAATTACAGGGTTTATCTTTTGCAAAAGGACTAGTGAAAAGTTATATTAACACTGTACATAGTGAACAAAGGAGGAAACTGGAAATGGCTTCTATTACATTTAAAGGTAATCCGGTTACATTGCTTGGCAATGAAGTAAAAGTAGGTGACAAAGCCCCTTCTTTTACGGTTCTTGCAAATGATCTATCAGAGGTGACACTCGAGGATTCTAAGGGGCAGGTAAGATTAATTTCTGTTGTTCCATCACTAGATACTGGGGTTTGTGATGCCCAGACACGCCGTTTCAATGAAGAGGCAGCCAAGCTGGACAATGTAAAGATCCTGACAGTCAGCGTCGATCTTCCATTTGCCCAGAAGCGCTGGTGCGGAGCGAACGGCATCGAAAACGTCCAGACTCTTTCCGACCACCGCGACCTTTCTTTCGGCGAAGCCTACGGGGTTGGCATCCAGGAGTTGAGGCTGCTTGCGAGGGCCGTGTTTGTAGTCGACTCCAATGATAAAGTCACATATGTGGAATATGTAAGTGAGGCAACAAACCATCCTGATTATGAAGCGGCGATTGAAGCTGCTAAAAAAGCAGAGTAAAGTAAAGAATAGGGCTCCGGACTTTTCCTCCGGGGCTTTTCTTTGTTTCTTAGCTTGCCGGAGGAATAAAATGAAGCTAGAATGATAAATGAGAATTTGAAAGGCGGAGGCGACATGATGAAATTATCTCCGGTGGAACATCTGTTTACCGTTTTTAACGAGACATCTTCCATCCTTCAGGAAGAGCTGTCCTGTACATACCTTGAAGCACTGGCCGAAACAGGTGAAAACCTATTCCACGGTTCAGTTTTGCAAGATGAAGTAAGTGAAATCAATGAGAAACGGCTTAAAAAGAGCTATGAAAATTTAAACCTGTCCGCTTATGCAAAAGAGGACATCAGGAAGGCGTTCCAGTTGGCCATCTTGAAGGGCATGAAAGAAAACGTCCAGCCCCATCATCAAATGACACCGGATTCCGTCGGGATGCTGATTGGCTATTTGGTACTTAAGTTTGTCAGGAAGCCTGCCTTCCGTCTGATGGATCCAGCTGTTGGCACGGGAAATCTGCTGACAGCAGTCATGAATCAGCAAGTCGGGAAACAGGTGGAAGGAATCGGGATGGAAATCGATGATGTCCTTATCAAGCTTGCCTATGTAAATGCCAATTTACAGGAGCAGCCGGTTCAGTTATTCAACCAGGACAGCCTGCAGCAAATTTTCATTGATCCCATGGATGCGGTAGTTGCCGACCTTCCGATAGGATATTATCCTGATGATGTCAGGGCCGCTGATTACCAACTCGCTGCTTCTGAAGGACATTCCTATTCACACCACCTTTTCATTGAGCAAAGCATGAATGCCGTCAAGCCCGGGGGATATCTCTTTTTTGTAATCCCTAACGGCATGTTTGAAAGCCAGGAGGCGCCAAAGCTTCGAGAATACTTAAAAGAAACAGCATATATCCAGGGAATCCTCCAGCTGCCTCTTACTATGTTTAAAACAGAAAAAGCGGCCAAGAGCATTTTGATTTTGCAAAAGGCCGGCGAAGGAACGGCTGCCCCAAAGGAAGCCTTGCTTGTTAAGTTGCCTTCGTTATCAAATCTTTCCGGAACGGAAAAAATACTCGCAAGAATAAACGAGTGGATATCCGAGAATAAATAATTAAGACAGGAGCAGCCTATTATGCTTTAGGCTGCTTTTTTATTTGCTTCATCACGTAATGGAAAAATACTGAATAGAACAACATTTTGCTGAAAGCGGTTAAATGAATGTTAATCCTTGAAATGTACTTGAATGAGTGGGTAAACTGAAAAGTGACTGAAAGAATCAGCCTTCACCCATATTGATATCTGTTCCTGTGATGGCTGGAGCTTAAAAAAGGAGCGTTTTGTTATGGCAAAAATTATCGCGATCAATGCCGGGAGTTCTTCGCTGAAATTTCAACTTTTTGAGATGCCCAGCGAAAAGGTCATTACAAAAGGTTTAATTGAACGGATTGGATTTGAAGATGCTGTTTTCAATATGACTGTTGGCGAGGAAAAGCTTAAGGAAGTAACAAGGATTCCTGACCACGAAGCCGCTGTAAAAATCCTTCTTGATAAATTGACTTCAACAGGGACTATCAAGTCGCTTGATGAAATCTCAGGGACGGGCCACCGTGTCGTGCATGGCGGTGAGGCTTTCAATGATTCGGTTCTGATTGACGATGAAGTTATTAGGAAGATTGATGAATTATCGGAGCTTGCTCCGCTTCACAACCCCGCGAACCTGACAGGGATTCTTGCCTTCAACCAGGTTTTGCCGGACATTCCGGCTGTGGCTGTATTCGATACGGCTTTTCATCAGACAATGCCGGAAAGCTCTTTCCTGTACAGTCTTCCATATGATTACTATACAAAATACGGAATTAGGAAGTATGGATTCCATGGGACATCCCATAAGTATGTATCCCGGCGCGCTGCGGAGCTTCTGGGCCGCCCAGTGGAACAATTAAGGCTTTTATCATGCCATCTTGGAAACGGGGCAAGCATCGCAGCCATTGAAGGCGGCAATTCGCTTGACACTTCCATGGGCTTTACTCCGCTTGCCGGTGTGACGATGGGAACTCGTTCGGGCAACATTGACCCTGCGCTTATTCCGTTTATTATGGAGAAAACGGGAATGACCGCTGACGGTGTCCTGGACGTTTTGAATAAAAAGAGCGGGATGCTGGGAGTCTCTGGATTCTCAAGCGATCTAAGAGACATTGAAATCCAGGCGTCCCAGGGAAATGAGCGTGCTGAACTCGCGCTGGAGGTATTTGCCAACCGGATCCATAAATACATTGGCTCCTATGCGGCACGTATGTCTGGCGTCGATGCGATCATTTTTACAGCGGGCATTGGTGAGAATAGTGATGTAATCCGCGCCCGGGTTCTGCATGGCCTTGAATTCATGGGCGTATACTGGGATCCGGCTCTGAATAAGGTAAGAGGCCAGGAAACATTCATCAACTACCCTCATTCACCTGTAAAAGTCATTGTCATCCCGACAAATGAAGAAGTCATGATTGCGCGTGATGTCATGCGCTTTGGAAATATTGGATAATTTATTTGGCTGCACCTTGGACAAGGTGCGGCCTTTTTTCACTGTTTCAGCTGTTTTTTTGCAGAAAGGCTGAGAAAAAAGCCGGCGGCTTTATTTTCCAGTCCGCTGGCCCGGATATGCTATACTGAAGAAAAGTCCACGATAGGAGGGCCAATTATGCCGCTTACAGAAAGGGAAAATAGTATCCTGGCAGAAATCAAGGATTGGGAAACAAAGCTATTCGAATATGAACCAAACGATTTTCAAATTACATACGAAAAGTATTTGGAAACCGGTTTTTCAATGCTGCCCGAGAATGTCCGCGGCCAGTTTTATTCGCTGGTCGATAATTGGCTGTTCCATTTGAATGCAATGATCCAGGGAGCACAATTTCAGCTTGACGCGAAAGAGCGAATTCTAGCTTCGGCGCGGATCTTCCGGGAAGACATTAACAGGGTGGAAGATTTGAGGACTTTAAATATTGATCAACTTAATTATATTGCCCAGCATACAATTGCCAGGCATCGTTTTTATTCTTTTGCCCAGGGGGGGCTGTCAGGAACAGGGGGCGCCCTGCTTCTGGGAATGGATATTCCGGCAATGGCCGTCATTAACCTACGAGCGGTGCAGCTGCTTGCCATGACGTATGGCTACGAAGTCAATTCACCGTTCGAAATGATGGCGTCCCTGAAAGTCTTCCATACTTCCACACTCCCTCCACGGATGCAGGCGGGAAGCTGGTCAGTGCTCATGGGAGAGCTTGAAGGTGAAAGGGACAGATATTTTTACGAAGGCAATGATAAGCTGACTGACTCGACTTGGTTGGAACAACCGATCCGTCAGCTTTTCAAGGCGATGGTCATTGCCTTGTTCCGTAAAAAAATGATTCAGGGAATTCCGCTTGTCAGTATGGCTGTGGGATCTATTTCGAATTATCAATTGACAAGAAGGGTGACCGATTTTTCCCATAACTATTACCGGCTTCGCTATTTAATGGATAAGGGGGAACACTGATGAGTGTCCAGGAGCATAAGAAGCAGGCGCCACACTCGGTAGCCTGCAAAATCATCACGGTAAGTGATACCCGTGATGAAACTACGGATAAAAGCGGTAAATTGATTATGGAGCTGCTTGAATCGCACGGCCATAAACTTGCTGACTATGTCATAGTCAAAGATGAGAGTGAATTAATTAAAGCGGAGGTCCAGAGCGGTACCGCCAATCCAGAAGTAGAAGTAGTCATTACGAACGGCGGCACAGGAATCGCCATGCGTGATGTAACGATTGAGACTGTGGCAAAGCTTTTTGATAAGGAAATCACCGGTTTCGGCGAATTGTTCCGGATGCTGAGTTATCAGGAGGATATCGGGTCCGCCGCCCTCATGTCCAGAGCGATTGCAGGAGTAGTGAATAACCGCGCCGTTTTTTCGATACCAGGATCGTCCGGTGCTGTCAGACTGGCCATGAATAAATTGATTCTTCCTGAAATCGGACATGTAGTCAGGGAGCTGAAAAAAGATTTGACTTGAAGCTAGATTGCAAAAAAGCTCCCGGACGGGAGCTTTTTTTATGGCATCTTATTTGTGGAAAATGGTTCTCACGTTATTTTAATCATGCGGTTTCTCATCAAGGACTGTACCCCCGGCTCTGTACCAAAGCCATAGATCATTTATAATCGATGCCAATTCAGCGATTTCCGAGTTCAAATCGCACGAACGGGCAAAATTGCTTTCATTTGAGAGCTCGGCTTGGCGCTCGTTGATTTGGTTTTCAAGTTCCTTGATTCTATCTGGAATTGACCCGCGTATCTGTTCCCAAGAAAAAAGGATTTTCTCCTGCATTTCCACGCTGTAGGAATCCCACTCTTTCACCAGTTCAGGTACTGGTATGCCGAGGCGGCTGTTATAAGAAAAAAACTGCTCCATATGTTACCTCCATGAATTATCCTTGATTGTTGATTTCCACTCCGGGGACATGCTTTCCGCGGGGTGGACCGTGGAGCCTCCTCGGCGTCTCAGTCGCCTGTTTGTCCAGCTACAGCGCCAGCCCCTCGAGGTCGCTTCGGTCCCGTATGTGAAGTCAAAGAACGACTTCCCCTTCTGGCCCTCCAGCGCTTGGCTACGCTTCGCTCGCATTAAGGGCGACTAGGATTTTGCTTCGCAAAACCAAGTCTTCCTATATCGGGGCTGCCCACAAAGGAAAGCTTCTGCGAATAGTCATCGCAGGGACAGGCGGTTTTTGCCTGTCACGAAGGCGCTTCCACTTTTCGAGGGGTCTCCACGTGCCGCTGCATCCCGCCGGAGTCAGTCCCCTCCGTTCCAATCAACCTATAGAAAAT
Organism: Bacillus sp. B-jedd; assembly: GCF_000821085.1. Taxonomy (GTDB): domain Bacteria; phylum Bacillota; class Bacilli; order Bacillales; family Cytobacillaceae; genus Bacillus_D. Next base: position 2,959,726 of record NZ_CCXR01000001.1, on the reverse strand, counting down.
CAATACTCCCTTTAACTGAGCCTTTAAGAAAATTCTTTTTCAGACCGTACGATTAATACATCACAAGGAGCGTGGCGGGTAATATGCTCAGATACACTGCCGATTAAAAACCTTTCAACAGCGTTCAGGCCGGTTGCTCCACAAACAATAAGGTCGATGTTATGGTCCTTTGCTATATCTTTCGGAATTCTCAATTTAGGAGAGCCGAATTCAACGATGCAATTAACGTCTTTCAATCCGTAAGCTGACGCTTGGGTTTTATACTGTTCAAGCAGTTCGTATGCGTATTGATCAGCCCTGTCAGCAACAGATTGGTCATAAGCCTCGACGATGGCAAAAGTTCTTGTATCAATCACATGGACGAGTAAGAGCCCGGCTCCATTTCTTGAAGCGATTCCGAGCGCTTTCCTGAAGGCTAGCTCTGCTTCTTTTGATCCATCAACCGCCACCATAATCTTCCGATAGTGATTTACCATAGCGACACCTCCTGTTAATTAGAAGTATACAGGAAAACCTTCATGTATAGGGACAAACAAGTGGCGAAAACTAAAACAGTAAACAATGAAAGCAAATTTTGGACGATTGGAGACGGTGCAAGTGGCCAAAAAGAACCAACCCAGATATGAATATGATGAAAAAGGAACTGAAGCGGTAAGTATGCAAATCATGAATTCTTATAATAGCGGATTCATGGGAGAGAGCGAGGCTTTGGAAAAAAGGGATAAATATCCTCCTGAAGAAAGCAGCAATGATTATTAAGAAATCCATTTTGACCCGGACGATTCCTTATTTCTAAAAAACTACATTATTTACCGTGGAGTGCCAGGTGAATGCGGGCACTCCGCTTTTGCGCGGACGCTTATTCCGGAAAGAAGAGAAAAAACTTACTGTTCAAAGGTTCTTTTGGTAAAATGAAATTGCTTGCGTTATAGTACAGCCCATAGAATATTTTAGTAGGAGGCACAGACAAATGAGGATAGGGGTACCAGCAGAAATTAAGAACAATGAAAACCGGGTGGCAATGACCCCCGCGGGAGTAGTAAACCTCCTGAAATTCGGACATGAAGTTTATATTGAATCCGGTGCGGGGCTTGGATCGGGATTTTCTGATGAGGACTACAAGTCGGCGGGTGCCAATATTGTCCAGTCTGCTGCGGAGGCATGGGACAAGGATATGGTGATGAAAGTAAAAGAGCCGCTTCCAGAGGAATACAAATACTTCTATGAAGGCCTGATTTTGTTTACATATCTACATCTTGCTCCAGAAGCTGAGCTGACAAAAGCGCTGACTGATAAGAAGGTTACAGGCATTGCCTATGAAACGGTGCAGCTTCAAAACGGTGCGCTCCCACTTTTGACTCCAATGAGCGAAGTCGCTGGGAGGATGGCGGCACAAATTGGTGCCCAGTTCCTTGAAAAGGTTCACGGGGGCAAAGGCATTCTCCTGTCAGGTGTACCTGGGGTCACAAGAGGCGCAGTTACCATCATCGGCGGAGGGGTTGCCGGTACGAATGCGGCTAAAATGGCGATCGGCCTGGGCGCAAAGGTGACTATAATCGACCTGAATCCGGAAAGGCTCCGCCAGCTGGATGATATATTTGGTTCCAGTGTTTCAACTTTAATGTCAAATCCGTATAATATCGCGGAAGCTGTAAAGGAATCCGATCTGGTTATTGGTGCTGTTTTAATCCCGGGAGCAAAAGCTCCCAAGCTTGTTACAGAAGACATGATTAAATCAATGAAGCCAGGCAGTGTCGTTGTTGATATTGCCATCGATCAGGGTGGTATTTTTGAAACGACCGACAGGATCACCACCCACGACAATCCGACTTATGTGAAACATGATGTGGTTCATTATGCTGTCGCTAATATGCCTGGGGCGGTGCCGAGAACTTCGACAATTGCCCTGACGAATGGAACTGTTCCGTATGCCGTTCAAATTGCCAACAAAGGCTATAAAAAGGCATGTCTGGAGAATGGAGCTTTGCTGAAAGGTATCAACACGCTCGAGGGGCATGTGACGTATAAAGCTGTTGCTGAAGCACAGGGCCTTGAGCATGTTGACGCGAAATCATTGTTGGAAAAAGAATAATATAAAAAGCAGGCAAGCGGTATTCCCGCCATGCCTGCTTTTTGCATTATTTAATAATTTGCAGTTCTTTTGGATATTTTGTCAGCACTTCAAGGCCTGCTGATGTAACATGGACATCGTCTTCAATTCTGACGCCTGCCACGTCTGGAACATAAATGCCTGGTTCAATCGTAAACACCATGCCTTCCTCAAGCGGCATATGGTTCGTCTCCATGATGGAAGGATATTCGTGGACATTGATTCCCAGTCCGTGGCCGAGCCTGTGCGGGAAATATTCTCCATAACCTGCAGCGGAGATTACATCCCTTGCCGCAAGGTCGACAACGGAACAAGCAGTTCCCGGCTTGCCTGCTTCAATTGCAGCAAGCTGGGCTTTAAGGACCGTATCATAAATTTCCTTTTGTTTATCACTGATATCCCCATATGCAAGTGTCCGGGTGATGTCGGAACAATATCTGTCGACTACGACACCAAGGTCGAAAAGGACAAAGTCACCTTTTTTAATCTTTGTCTGCCCAGGATTTCCATGAGGCGATGCCGCGTTCTCCCCGGCCAAAACCATCGTGCTGAAGGACATTTGCTCGACGCCTTTTTTCTTTAACTCGAATTCAATCGCAGCAAGGACTTCAAGCTCTGACTTTCCTTCTTTGATTTCGCTGGCACCCACTTCAATCGCATAATCAGCCAGAACAGCCGCCTCGCGCAGTGCCTTGAGTTCGCGCTCATCTTTAATCAGCCTGAGAGACCTCATTTTTTCTTCAGCTGAAACGAATTGGAGCGCGTCGGGGAATATGCGCTTTAGTTCCTCGTAACGCTCCACATTCAAGTGTTCTTTTTCTATGGCAATCTTTTGGGCGGCTTTCGGGAGCCGCTTTGAAATAGAACTATGTACCATTTCCCAAGGGTTTTCTGTGTCCTTGAAACCGACAATTTCAAACTCCCAGCCGGCATTCCGGGCATCATTTTTTTCCATTGCAGGACAAACAAGGAATGGTTCTTCCTCTTGGAATACTGCAAGGCCTAATAACCGTTCATGCGGGTCGGTGTAAAAGCCGCTCAAATAAAATACATTATCGGGAGAGCTCAAAAAACATACGCTGACATCCTGCTCTTTCATCCAGGCAGACAGCTTCTTCAATCTTTCATTCATAGGATAATCCTCCTGTTACTTTGAATACTATATAGGTTGACATAATAATTACACCCTCTAAGTTGAATAGCTGGTTGATTGGAGCTCAGGCATGTAGACTCCTGCGGGATAGAGCAGCAAGGGGAGACCCCACAGGAGCTTGCTCCGAGGAGGCTCCACTGATGCCCCGCGGAAAGCGAAATGCCCGGAGCGGAAATCAACCACCCTGTTCACATTTGAAAACCAATCTTTATTTCAACCTATATTAACAGTCTTATTATAACAATATTCATTCTCATTTATAGGCAATTATGCTTTAAAATCACGTTAAAATGATATTAAAGCAGGAAATATAGTACAAGAATGGAACCTATTATTAGATTGATTTTTGAAAGGGGTATGCGAAATGAAGATTTCTTATCACGGACATTCTGTTGTAAAAATCATTACTGGGGAAACAACGATCCTCATCGATCCATTTATTAATGGAAATGGATTGACGGATTTGAAGGAAGAAAATGAAAAGCCCGATGTCATTATTGTTACTCATGGACATAATGACCATGTCGGAGATACAGTCAGCCTGGCAAGAAGGAATGATTCGCTCGTGATCGCAAATTTTGAAACGGCGAACTTCCTCGCGGAGCAGGGGCTAAGAACTCATGGGATGCATATTGGCGGATCGTATCAATTTGACTTCGGCAAAGTGAAATTAACGCAGGCATTTCACGGGTCAAGCTATGAAACAGATGATGGGCAGGTCATTTATTGCGGTATGCCCGCGGGAGTACTCTTCATGGCTGAAGGCAAAACCATTTACCACGCAGGGGATACGGGATTGTTCTCGGATATGAAGCTGATTGGCGAAAGGCATCCAATCGATGTGGCTTTCCTTCCGATAGGCGACAACTTTACAATGGGACCGGAAGACGCCGCATATGCTGCGAAACTGCTAAGTGCAAAGATAACGGTACCTGTCCATTACAATACATTCCCGCCAATCAGGCAGGATCCCCACGCCTTTATTGATATGGTTGAAGATGGAAGCGGCAGGGTAATGGAGCCAGGCGACTTCATTGAAATATAACGCTGAAGCTTCCTTTTGTCCTATACTTTTTCCCCTCTTTTACGCATAAAGATGAAACAAGCGTAAAAAGGGGGGATTCTTTTTGAGAAAGAAGAGGTATTTGCTTTGCTTTCTATTTACATTGCTTCTGGCTTATTATGCAGGGCCGCGTCTAGTGGTTGATGACGGTATGGCGGGCTTGTTTGCTGTCGCGTGGACTTCCTTCGCCATCCTTACGGCAGCCGGAAATGTTGTGGGGATGGTTAGGAAACAGGCTTCAGAAGGCTTAACCCAGGCAAGGGAAAGGCAAAAAAAGCAAGTCCGGTCCAGGCATTACTAATATTACGGCCAACCTTCATTGAATCAGCAATCTATTATCTCTATAATAGACTTATATTCATTCCGCCGCGAGAACGGCGGAAATTTTGGCAAAAGGGTGAAGGGCTTGGCAACAAAGCATGAACAAATTCTGCGTTATATAGATGAACTGACGATTGGGGAGAAGATCTCCGTCCGCCAAATCGCCAAGGCGATGAATGTAAGTGAAGGCACGGCATATCGGGCAATTAAAGATGCTGAAAATAAAGGTTATGTAAGTACGATCGAACGGGTCGGTACAATCAGGATTGAACGGAAAAAGAAAGAGAACATTGAAAAACTGACTTACGCCGAAATCGTCAACATTGTTGAGGGACAAGTTATCGGCGGGAAAGCAGGGCTCCATAAAACTTTAAATAAGTTTCTGATCGGCGCGATGAAGCTTGATGCAATGATGCGCTATACCGGCGCAGGCAATCTCCTTATCATCGGAAACCGGACAAAAGCACAGGAATATGCTTTGAAAGCTGGCGCATCTGTGCTTATAACCGGTGGCTTTGATACGGATGAGCATGTAAAAAAGCTTGCCGACAAGCTTCAGCTGCCGATTATTTCAACAAGCTATGATACGTTCACGGTCGCGACTATGATCAACCGGGCCATTTACGACCAGCTCATCAAGAAGGAAATCACCCTAGTGGAGGATATCCAGACACCCTTGGATGAAACGGTCTATTTAACTTTATCCGATTCAGTGAGCCAGTGGCATCACCATAACCGGGAAACAAAGCATGGCAGATATCCGGTCGTGGACCAGTCAATGAAAGTGCTCGGTATTGTGACACCAAAAGATATTGTCGGACAGGAAATAAATACTCCTATTGAAAAAGTCATGACAAAGCATCCTATGGTGGTCAGCGGGAAAACAAGTGTGGCCTCAGCTTCGCATATGATGGTGTGGGAGGGAATCGAGCTTTTGCCCGTCGTCGATGATGCCAACAGGCTCATCGGCATCATCAGCCGCCAGGATGTCCTTAAAGCTCTGCAGATGATCCAGCGGCAGCCGCAGGTCGGAGAAACACTTGATGATATCGTTACGAGCCAAATGGTTCTTTCCCAGGGAAAAACAAAGGGAGAGGATTATTACAGCATAAATGTGACTCCTCAAATGACAAACCACCTGGGCACTATTTCATACGGGGTATTTACGACAATCGTTTCGGAAGCCGCTAGCAGGGTGCTGAGGGGCTATAAAAAAGGGGACCTGGTTGTAGAAAATATGACTATATACTTTTTAAAACCGGTCCAGATTGACAGCGTACTGGAGATCCATCCAAAAGTGCTGGAGGTAGGCAGGAAGTTCGGTAAAGTGGACGTTGAGGCTTTCAGCGAGGGTTCGATGGTAGGCAAGGCGATGATGATGTGCCAGCTGATGGACAGGCAGTAGAGGGTGCGGACACAAGTTTCTAGCATGGGCAAAAAAAATGCGCCTTTGGCGGGCGCATTTTTAACTATTGCCTTCCGCTTCCTTGATGGCATGCGGCAGATAAAATTTATATGCCTTGATTCCTGACAGAATATTGATAGCGCCAAGCAGGATGAAGACAGCTGCAACAATATAAGTAACAGCCGATTGCGTTAAAAACAGCTGATTGATCCCGAAAACCGAGACAAATGCGCCAAGGGCGATACCGGATTTCGCGGATAGCCATTTTTTTTCGGCCGGCCGACTGCACCTCACATACTTAATCTTATAGAATACATAAAAAGCCAGTGAGATGACGATAACAATAACTAGTGCTGGCATGTCTGAACCTCCGAATGAAAAACTTTGTTTCTATACTGTATTGTATCCCCATTTCAGGGGAATTTCCAGAGCCAGGCCCAAATGCCAAGAAAACGATTTGAATTGAAGGAGTAAATATATGATTACCAACATATTGCAAATGATAGAGGAATACAATACGATCATCATTCACCGGCATGTCAGGCCAGACCCCGACGCTTATGGATCACAATGCGGGCTCGCGGAAATCATAAAGGCTTCCTATCCGGTAAAAGCCGTCTACACAGTCGGAAAAGACGAGGAAACTCTCTCCTATCTAAAGAAGATGGACGATATAGCCGATGATGTCTTTAGCGGCGCGTTAGTCATTGTATGTGATACGGCCAATACTGAGCGAATTTGTGATACCCGATATACCCTCGGGCAAAAGCTGATAAAAATAGACCACCATCCAAATGAAGATGCATATGGAGATATGATGTGGGTGGATACCGATGCGAGTTCCACCAGCGAAATGATTTATGAATTATATCTCGCCGGAAAAGACCGGGGGCTCATAATGACGGATGAAGCGGCCAGGCTTTTATATGCCGGAATTGTCGGGGATACCGGCCGTTTCCTTTACCCTAGCACAACTGACAAAACATTTGCCTACGCCGGCGAGCTCATCCATTACAACTTCTCCAGGACCGAGCTTTATGACAAAATGTATGAACTGGACGCCAATATTATTAAACTGAATGGCTATATTCTGCAAAACTTCGAGATGCTTGAAAATGGGGTAGCTTCTGTGGTTTTGACAAAGGAACTCCTTCGGGAATTTGATGCGAAAGCATCCGAAGCATCCCTCCTTGTCAGTACCCTTGGCAGTGTAAAGGGAATTAAGGCATGGGTGTTTTTCATAGAGGAAGATGATCAAATCAGAGTTAGGCTCCGTTCTAAAGGGCCTGTCATTAATGGAGTCGCCAGGAATTTCGATGGCGGCGGCCATCCGCTTGCAGCCGGAGCCTCGATTTATTCATGGAAGGAAAAAGACAAGGTACTTTATGAAATGAATGAGGTTTGTAAAACAGTATAAACGAAAAAAGGCCGGCCAAATGATATGGCCGGCTTTATTTGAATCATTCGTGCAAAATACTATTAAAAAGGAGGGTTATTTGGCCAAATTTATTTTTAGCTGGATATATACATTGGTAAAAACGATCAGTTCATCCACTTCCAGTCTGTATTTTTTGCCATTAATAGTAACAAGCCTGTTTTCTATTACTCTTTTTATTAAATCCTTATTTTTATAAACGGTTTCTATATCCTTTGCTTTCAGTGTTTTAAGATCCTCGACAACCGCTTCCTCCGTTTGTGCCACGCTAAGGAGATCGAGATTGTATCTTTTAAAGTTAGAAATTTTGACTGTAATGTTTTGGACAAGCAGTTTCTCGATATTTTCTTTGTTCAGATTCTTAAATTCTTCCTGCCAAATGATAATGTCATCCTTAAGGTCCTGGATTTCATCCTGTTGTTTTTTTATGAGCAGCGTTTGCCTTTCCTGAAGAATGCCATGCATATAAAGAAATAAAAGCCAGCTGACAACGCCGCCTAAAGCCAGCCCTACAAAAAAACGCTGCCATGATCGATCTTTATAATACGGAGGGACTCTCATGACGGGATGAACTCCTGGGTAAACCAGTTAATCAGCAAAGCGCCTGTCTGGGCCCCGCCGAGAGCCGAAAGGATGAAAAGGATCTGTTTGACAATGTCCTTTGTTTGCCCATCGAAAATTCCTCTCTCAATTTGATAGATTGGATCAAATGTCCCGCCAATGGCTGCGACAATTGCCCATATCCTTAAGGAAGATGACAGCCTCGCGATGGTCGTCAACACCGGCTGCCCTGTCATAAAGGAAGCAATCCCGCCTATTAAGGCTCCCCCTAGTAAAACCCCAAGTGCAATAAAATAACTTTGTATGAACGTGGTAATAAATCCTGCCTGATTCATCGAATCCATCCTTCTCTTTCGGAATAGTCCCTTACTTCAATCATATGGACAACCTGGTAGGAATATGTTCCCGGGGACCTTTTTAAGTACGGAATCCATCCGGGAAGTTGAAGGGGAATAAATGGGAACATATTTTCCTTTTGCCATATGAAGTTCTATAATAGAAATAAGATGAGTTAAAAGGTTGTGAAAAAATGTCTTTCATTCACCTTCATACATATAGTGCCTACAGCCTCCTAAGCAGCACCGCTTCCGTAAAAAATCTTGTCTTAACCGCGAAACAAAAGGGGTTTAAGGCGCTTGCACTGACAGACAGGAACGTCATGTACGGGGCGATTGAATTTTATAAGGAATGCAGGAAACAGGGAATTCAGCCGATTCTCGGACTGACAGCTGATATCAGCTCCGAGGAAGGGGAAGACAATGCTTTTCCCCTTGTCTTGCTTGCAAAAAATGAGAAGGGCTTTCATAACCTCCTTAAAATCTCAAGCGCTATCCAGACAAAGGCCCGTGATGGTCTGCCGCTGAAATGGCTCCGCCATTATGCCGAGGGCCTCTTTGCCCTGACACCGGGTCCGGAAGGGAAAATAGAAAATTTGCTCCTTGAAGGGAAAGAGGAAGAAGCCTCCAATGCTGCAAGGACTTATTCGGACATATTCAAGGGGAGTTTTTTCCTGTCGCTCCATCGTCATGGCCTTGAAAGTGAGCGGCAGCTTGAAGGCCTGCTTGCCCGACTGGCGACAAATCTCGGTTTAGAGACGGTCGCAGCCAATGCGGTCCATTATCTTGAAAAAGAAGATTCACTTGCCCATGAATGCCTGCTGGCGATAAGGGACGGGATGAAACTTCAGGATGAAGGAAGAAGCCGGCTCGATGGTGAGGAGTATTATTTGAAGGACGCCGCCCAAATGGCGGAACTCTTTGCAGACCGTCCGGACGCGCTTGAAAATACATTGGTCATTGCCGGACAATGTGATGTTACGATAGAATTTGGCTATTTGCATATGCCTAGTTATCCCCTTGGAATAGGGAAAACCCCGGGGGAAGTGCTTGAACAGCAATGTTTTGAAGGGCTGGAGAGGCGTGTCCCAAATTACTCACCCGTATATGATGATAGGCTCCGATTTGAACTTTCTGTCATTAAAAATATGAAATATGAAGACTATTTCCTGATTGTTTGGGATTTTATGAAATATGCACGTGAAAAGGGCATTTTAACAGGGCCAGGCAGGGGATCGGCTGCGGGCTCCCTTGTTGCCTACGCGCTATTTATTACTGATGTAGATCCGCTAGAGCATGGTTTGCTTTTTGAAAGGTTCCTAAATCCTGAGCGGGTGACAATGCCGGATATCGATATCGATTTTCCGGACCACCGGCGGGATGAAATGATAGAATACGTCGCCCGAAAATATGGGGAGCTTCATGTCGCTCAAATCGCGACCTTTGGGACCCTGGCCGCTAAAGCGTCCATACGCGATGTCGGCAGGGCTTTTGGCCTCAATTCGAAAGAGTTGGATACCTGGTCAAAAGCGATTCCTTCCCGGATTGGAATCACGCTTGAAGATGCATATCGTGAATCGAAAAAACTTAGGGACTTGGCAGCGGAAAGTCCGTTTAATGAAAGGCTGTTCCAAACTGCCATGAAACTAGAAGGACTGCCGAGGCATACGTCCACCCATGCCGCCGGTGTTGTGATTAGCGGTCGGCCGCTCGTGGATTTGATTCCCATACAAAATGGCCATAATGGTATTTATTTGACTCAGTATTCAATGGAGTATTTGGAAGAAATCGGTCTGTTGAAAATGGACTTTCTTGGCTTACGGAATCTTTCGCTCATTGAGGGGATCGTTTCTTCAATCCAGCGTGAGCAAAACCGGAAATTAGATGTCCGCTCAATTCCTCTTAATGACAGACAAACCTTTGAATTATTGGCCAGAGGGGAGACAACAGGCATCTTTCAGCTTGAATCTGAAGGGATGAGAAAGGTCCTTACCCGTCTGAGGCCGACACGGTTTGAGGATATTGTCGCGGTCAATGCGCTTTACAGGCCTGGCCCGATGGAAAACATTCCTCTTTTCATCGACAGGAAGCATGGGCGGGAAAGTATTACCTATCCCCATGAAGATTTAAAGTCCATCCTGGAAAATACATATGGAGTAATCGTTTACCAGGAACAGATCATGCAGGTCGCATCCATAATGGCGGGCTTCTCATTGGGAGAGGCCGACCTTTTAAGAAGAGCGGTGGGCAAAAAGAAAAAAGACGTCCTTGACAAAGAAAGGGAACACTTTGTCAATGGAGCCCTAAAGAAAGGTTACGGGGCAGCGGCCGCCAATGAGGTGTATGATTTAATTGTCCGGTTCGCGAACTACGGTTTTAATAAAAGCCATGCAGTTGCTTACAGCGTTATTTCCTGCCAGCTTGCCTATTTGAAGGCCCATTATCCGGCACATTTCATGGCGGGTCTCCTGACATCGGTAATCGGTAACGACTTGAAAATCGCCCAATATATCCGTGAGTTAAAAACAATGGGGATAGCGGTATTCCCGCCATCCATAAATCGGAGCCGGTATTCCTTTCATGGGGAAAAAGGCGGCATCCGTTTTGGCCTTGGTGCTATTAAAGGTCTCGGCGGGCCTGCTATTAGGGAAATTGTCAGTGAAAGAAGGAAAAAGCCTTTCGGCGATCTTTTTGACTTTTGCATCCGGCTATCGAAGAAGACTGCTAATAGAAAAACACTTGAATCCCTGATCCATTCGGGGAGCCTTGATGAATTCGGCAAGGATCGTGCCACTTTGCTCGCCAGTCTCGATATTGCCATTGAACATGCCCAATTGATGAGGCCGGAGGAGGATGGCCAGGGGGCGCTGTTCACAGCGGACGACTTGATGCCGAAACCGAAGTATATGGAGGTTGACCCGCTCACCCTTGAACATAAGCTTGCTTATGAAAAGGAAGTGCTCGGTTTCTATTTATCCAGCCATCCCCTCTCCATCCATGAAAACACACTTCATGAAAGAGGGGCCATACCAATTGCGGAAATAACTCCAGGTCCCGGACAGCAAGCCGTTGGAGTATATATAACGGGCGTAAAAAAAATCCGTACGAAAAAAGGCGATCCGATGGCATTCCTGACAATCAGTGATTCGAGCGGCGAGATGGAAGCGATCGCTTTCCCGGAGATTTACAAGAAATACTCCGGCCTGGTCAGCCAGGGGTCAATGACTGTTTTTGAGGGGAAAGTGGAAAGTCGGGACGAAAAAAACCAATTCATTATCCGGAAAGCTGAGCAAATAGGCGACTGGATAAAGGGACGGCACAAGGAGCGCCTTTATTTAAAGCTTTTGCATGAAAATCAGGAACCTGAGTGCCTGGCCAAATTGGAAACACTTCTTTCTGCCAGCAGAGGGAAAACAGAAGTGGTCCTTCATTATGAGGGGGTAAATAAAACAATTCGGCTGGGAGAGGAATACGGAGTGAAGACCTCCGAATCCCTAATCAGCCAACTAAGCAATTTGCTTGGAAAAAACAATGTTGTTTTGAAATAATCAGTCAAAAGTTCTCTCTTTACATCGAAAAAAGTTGTGATATAGTGGTAAAAGAAAGTGTGGTCTGACCACCGGAAACAGGGATGGGAACGAATTCCTTCCATATCTAAAGGAGTGAAAAGCCTTGACGCTGCGAGAAGAAGCTTTGCATATGCACCGCCTTCATCAAGGGAAATTGGAATCTAAATCGAAAGTAGAGGTAAGGAATGCCCGGGACTTGAGCCTTGCTTATTCCCCTGGGGTTGCCGAGCCTTGCAAGGAGATATATGATAAGCCGGAAACAGTCTATGATTACACCATGAAGGGAAACATGGTCGCAGTTGTTTCTGACGGGACCGCTGTTTTGGGGCTCGGTAATATCGGGCCGGAGGCAGCCCTTCCAGTCATGGAGGGAAAAGCTGTCCTTTTCAAAAGCTTCGCAGGGGTAGATGCATTTCCGATTTGCCTGAATACAAATGATGTGGAAAAAATAATAGAAACCGTTAAGTATCTTGAGCCTACATTCGGCGGTGTGAACCTTGAAGATATCGCAGCTCCCAAATGTTTTGAAATAGAGGAGAGGCTTAAAAAGGAAACCGATATTCCCATTTTCCATGATGACCAGCATGGTACTGCTATTGTAACGGTCGCCGGATTGGTCAATGCACTGAAAATTACTGGCAAAAAAATGAATGAAATAAAAGTGGTTGCAAATGGTGCTGGAGCTGCCGGCATTGCCATTATTAAACTGCTTTACAGCTATGGTGTTCGTGATATTATTATGTGCGATACAAAAGGCGCAATTTATGAAGGCCGTCCTACAGGCATGAATGCCATCAAGGATGAAGTAGCCCGTTTTACGAACAGGGACAGACTTCAAGGCGGGCTTGAGGATGTCATTAAAGGCGCGGATGTGTTTATAGGTGTCTCTGCGGCAGGCTCCCTGACAAAAGAGATGGTAGTGTCAATGAATGAAGACCCGGTTATTTTTGCAATGGCGAATCCGACTCCGGAAATCATGCCGGATGAAGCAAAAGAGGCGGGTGCGAGGGTAATTGGCACAGGCCGATCCGATTTTCCGAACCAAGTAAATAATGTTCTCGCATTTCCGGGCATTTTTCGCGGCGCACTTGATGTAAGGGCCACACAAATTAACGAAAAAATGAAAGTTGCGGCAGTCGAAGCCATCGCAGGCCTTATTAGTGAGGATGAACTGAGTGCTGATTACGTTATTCCGGGGCCTTTCGATCCCCGTGTAGCACCCGCGGTTGCTTCCGCTGTCGCAAGGGCTGCAATGGAAACTGGTGTCGCGAGGAAAAAAGTAAACCCGGAAGACATAAAAGAGAAGACAGAACGGCTTTCACAGATTGGGAAAGGCCAGTAATGGAAACAGCTAAGAGACAAAAGGAAAACTCGAAGGTTTATATAGAAATTGTGAGACAGCTAAGGGAAATGATTACCGCAGATGGCTTGAAAACTGGGGATAAGATCCCTTCCGAACGGGAACTGACTGAGCGCCTAAACGTTGGGCGCTCCTCTGTCCGGGAGGCGCTAAGGGCTCTAGAACTTCTTGGCCTGATTGAGACTAGAAGAGGAGAAGGGACCTATATACGTGATTTCAAGGGTAATCAATTGGTCCAGCTTTTAAGCACTTTTATTCTTCAGGATGAAAAAGCGAAACAGGACGTTAAGGAAACAAAATACTATATCGAAAAAGACTGCCTGAAAATCCTTTTGCGAAAAGGCGGACAGCCTACCGTGAAGTTGGTTGAACTCGCCGAAAAACCTGTGGTGGATGATGACGAGTTTTTTCTTCAGCTCATATGCCTTGCGGATAACCATCTGTTTATGAGAATCTGGGTAATATTGAAAGATTATTATAACTCCCAGGGTTTTGTTGCCGAAAAGGGGAAGCCTGAGGACTATCAATCGATCCTTGAGGCAATTCGTTCCGGAGATGAGCAAGGAATGCTTCGCGCATACAGGAAGTTAAGGAAATTGTCTAATCCAGGCTGACAAAATGCAGCATCTTTTTTAGAAAAACACCCCTATAGTAGGGACAGGCTCATGACTTGGCGGCGCCAGGCTGTTTTTACTGGCATGGTGGTCTGGCCACCGGATATTCATGTACTTGTTATGAGTTGAAATCCGCCATTTCTAACCGGAGGTATTCCTCCACAATAGCGGATTTGACGAGGAAGATATTCTGCTTGCTGGCAACAGCCGGTCCAGGTTATCTATACGGCAATCCGCTTCCATTTTCTAACATTGGGGAGGTACAACCTTGTTAAAAGAGCTATTTACTAAATCGAAGAAAAAGAAATATGCCGAGATACCTTCAGAAGCGGCGAAACAGGACGTCCCTGAAGGAATCATGACAAAATGCCCGGGCTGCAAAAAAATAATCTATACCAGGGAACTGGCTAAAAACTTGAAAGTTTGTTTTCATTGCGGAAGGCATTACCCTATGAATGCGAAGGAAAGAATCCACAGCTTCCTTGATGAAGGCAGCTTTGAAGAAACGGACGCAGGGATGATTTCCCAAAATCCACTCGGCTTTCCTGAATATCTTGAAAAGCTGGAAAAGGACAGGAAGAAAACACATATTAATGAAGCCGTCGTAACAGGTACCGGGACTGTGAACGGAAATAAAATTTCCATAGCCATCATGGATTCGACCTTCCGGATGGGCAGCATGGGTTCTGTCGTTGGGGAGAAAATAACCCGCGCGGTAGAAAGAGCTGGAGAACTGGAAATTCCGTTTGTCATTTTTACTGCTTCCGGGGGTGCCCGTATGCAGGAGGGAGTTTTAAGCCTCATGCAGATGGCCAAAACAAGTGTTGCCCTGAAGAGGTTCAGTGATAATGGAGGGCTGATTATCTCCATTATGACACACCCGACAACAGGCGGTGTATCCGCCAGTTTCGCCTCGCTTGGGGATTATAATATCGCTGAACCAGGCGCTCTGATAGGTTTTGCCGGTAGAAGGATCATTGAACAGACAATACGGGAAGAGCTTCCCGAAGATTTCCAGACGGCTGAGTTTTTAATGAAGCATGGCCAACTGGATGCAGTCATATCCAGACATGACCTTAAAGAGAAAATCGGCACTATACTGGATCTTCATCAACGCGGAGGTGAGCTTGCTTGGTAGGCGAACTGGAATTTGAAAAACCGATTATAGAATTACGAAAGAAAATTAGTGAACTAAAAGAATATACAAACAAAACAGATGTTGACCTGACAGCCGAAATTGAAAAGCTTTCGGCCCGGTTGGAAAAGCTTGAAGCGGATATTTACAGCAATATCAAACCATGGGACCGCGTCCAGATTGCCCGGCATCCTGGAAGGCCGACAACCCTGGATTATATAAACCATTTATTCGACCACTTTTTTGAGTGCCATGGGGACAGGGCTTATGGTGATGACGAAGCTATTGTCGGCGGCATAGCCAAGTTTAAAGGAATGCCCATCACTGTCATTGGCCATCAGCGCGGAAAAGATACGAAAGAAAATATTAGGCGTAATTTTGGGATGCCACATCCCGAAGGCTACAGGAAAGCCCTTAGACTAATGAAACAGGCTGATAAGTTCAGAAGGCCAATAGTATGTTTTATCGATACAAAGGGAGCGTATCCAGGAAAAGCGGCTGAAGAACGCGGACAGAGTGAAGCGATTGCCCGGAATCTTTTTGAAATGGCCAGCCTCGAAGTACCAGTGGTTTGTATTGTCATCGGTGAAGGAGGAAGCGGAGGGGCACTTGCCCTCGGAGTCGGCAACCATATTCTTATGCTGGAAAACTCCACCTATTCGGTTATTTCACCTGAGGGGGCAGCGGCGCTTCTATGGAAGGATGCATCGCAGGCGAAGCGGGCGGCCGAGTCCATGAAGATTACGGCACCAGACCTGAAGGAACTTGGAATCATTGATGCGATCATACCTGAAGTACGGGGAGGCGCGCACAGGGATGTCCAGGCGCAGGCGCATGAAATTGAAAAAGCCCTGTTCCGGTCATTGAAAGAACTTTCAAGACTTTCGGGGAATGAATTAAAGGAACAGAGGTACGACAAGTATAAAGCAATCGGAGAATATTCGTTTTTAAATGACTATATAGGGGTAAATTAAAGACGTGCTTTTAAAAGCACGTTTTCTTTTATAATTAGCCTTATTGATAATGGTTTTCGCTTTAAGCGCTTACAATTGATAGTTATTTCTTTTTTAAAGTTTTTATACTCGATTAAGTTGTTAGACCTCTTCCTTAGTGGTATTTTAATACTGAACGTTTGTTAATTTAGTAACAATGCCGGACGCTAAAAAAGACACGAGGTGAGTTTGGAATGAAGAAAATTGGTGTTTTGACAAGTGGCGGAGATTCCCCTGGAATGAACGCCGCCATCAGGGCGGTAGTCAGGAAGGCGATCTTCCATGAGATTGATGTGTACGGAATTTACGGAGGTTACGCGGGGCTAATATCAGGAAATATAAAAAAACTTGAATTGGGCTCAGTCGGAGATATTATACATAGAGGCGGAACGATGCTCCAATCGGCGCGCTGTCCCGAGTTTAAAACGAGGGAAGGACAACAAAAAGGAATTGACCAGCTGCGAAATTTCGGTATCGAAGGCCTTGTTGTCATAGGAGGAGACGGTTCCTACCGCGGTGCGGAGGCCCTTACCAAAATGGGTTTCCCATGTGTCGGCGTTCCAGGAACAATCGATAATGACATCCCTGGCACCGAATTCACTATTGGCTTTGATACAGCCTTGAACACTGTCATTGATGCAATTGACAAAATCCGCGATACCGCAAGCTCACATGAGCGGACATTTATCATTGAAGTAATGGGAAGGGACGCAGGGGATATCGCCCTATGGGCAGGCTTGGCTGGAGGAGCTGAAACCATCCTGATCCCTGAGGAAAATTATGATATGGAAGATATTGCGGACAAACTCCGCCGCGGGAATGAACGGGGGAAAAAACACAGTATCATTGTCATTGCCGAAGGTGTTGGCAGTGGTATTGAATTTGGCCGCCAGTTAAAAGAAACGACTAATTTTGATACGAGGGTCTCAGTCCTTGGCCATATGCAGCGCGGGGGCTCCCCTACAGCCGCGGACAGAGTGCTTGCCAGCCGCCTCGGCGCGAAGGCTGTAGAGCTTTTGCTGGAAGGAAAAGGCGGACGCGCGGTCGGCATTGAGCAAAACAAGCTTGTAGATTATGATATCGTCGAAGCGCTGAATGAAAAAAGGCATATGCTGGACCTGGATTTATACAAGCTGTCTCAGGAATTATCCATTTAAAGTTTAAACAGGAGGAAAAACACAATGCGTAAAACGAAAATTGTCTGTACCATTGGCCCTGCCAGTGAAAGTATTGAGAAACTGACTGACTTGATGAAGGCCGGAATGAATGTTGCAAGGTTGAATTTTTCCCATGGAGACTACGAAGAACACGGCGCCAGGATTGCCAACATCCGTAAGGCCGCGGAATCGACAGGATCGAATATCGCTATATTGCTTGATACAAAAGGACCGGAAATTCGGACCAACAATATGAAGGATGGAGCAATCGAACTGAAGGCCGGAGAGTCCATCAAAGTATCAATGAACGAAGTCGAAGGCACGACTGAGATGTTTTCCATTACATATCCGGGTCTGATCGAGGACGTCCATACAGGATCAAGAATCCTGCTGGATGACGGTTTGATCGGCCTGGAGGTTACAAATATTGATAAAATTAATCAAATAATTGAAACAAAGATCCTGAACACAGGCATTCTTAAGAACAAAAAAGGCGTCAACGTTCCTGGTGTATCGGTAAATCTTCCGGGAATTACGGACAAGGATCGGAATGATATTCTTTTTGGTATCGGCCAGGGGATTGATTTTATTGCAGCATCATTTGTCAGGAGGGCAAAGGATGTCCTCGAAATCCGTCAGCTGCTTGAAGAAAATGAAGCCGGACATATCCATATCATTCCTAAAATAGAAAACCAGGAAGGTGTCGACAATATCGACGAGATTCTTGAAGTATCAGACGGGTTGATGGTAGCCCGGGGTGACCTTGGTGTTGAGATACCCGCGGAGGAAGTGCCGCTTGTTCAGAAGCTGCTCATTAAAAAATGTAATTCAGAGGGCAAGCCTGTTATTACAGCGACGCAAATGCTGGATTCCATGCAGCGTAATCCAAGGCCGACAAGAGCGGAAGCAAGCGACGTCGCGAATGCGATTTTTGATGGTACTGATGCCATTATGCTATCTGGCGAAACAGCGGCCGGCCTTTACCCAGTGGAAGCTGTACAGACTATGCATAACATCGCATCGAGAGCTGAAGAAGCATTGAACCATAAGGCAATTCTTCAGGCTAGGAGCAGGGATGCGGAAACGAATACAACGGACGCAATTGGCCAGTCAGTAGCCCATACGGCGCTCAATTTGGCGGTTAGCGCGATTATCACTCCTACAGTCAGCGGCCATTCAGCAAGGATGATTTCAAAATACCGCACGAAGGCACCAATTGTTGCCGTTACATCCGATGCTGGGGTAAGAAGAAGGCTCGCCCTTGTGTGGGGAGTTTATCCTCAACTCGGAAGAACCGTAAAGACAATCGATGAAATGATGGATAATGCGGTAGGGGAAAGCTTGAATAGCGGGATTGTACAGCATGGAGACCTTGTTATTATTACAGCGGGAGTACCGGTTGCCGAAGCGGGTACTACTAACCTGATGAAAATCCATATCGTTGGCGATATCCTCGCAAAGGGCCAAGGCATCGGCAAGAAATCTGCTTACGGAAGAGTGGTCGTTGCTCTCGACGCGGAGGAAGCGAATGCAAAAGTAAGGCATGGAGATGTACTTGTTACGATTGGTTCTGACAGGGAAATGGTTCCAGCAATCGAAAAATGCAGTGCGCTCATCGCTGAAGAAGGCGGTTTGACAAGCCATGCTGCTGTAGTCGGATTAAATCTCGGCATCCCGGTTGTCGTAGGCGTTGAAAATGCTACAGCCAAAATGAAGGACGGCCAGGAAATTACCGTAGATGCAACCAGGGGCGTCATCTACAACGGACATGCAAGTGTCCTCTAAATCCGCCACAAAAAAAGGGGGCTTGCCCCCTTTTTAATCTTAATGCTATATCCAGATTGAAATTTATATTTAGTGAGTTGATTGGAACGGAGGGGAGCCGGTGATGTTTCGTATATACTTTTTTCTGCTAGTCGTACTGGTTCCTGCTGCTGAAATAGGTATTCTGCTATGGTCAGGAAAAACACTAGGATTATTTCCAACCCTCGCCCTGATCATTTTGACAGGCGTGCTCGGAACCTATCTTGCCAGGACCCAGGGAATGAAAGTCCTGAATCAGGCAAGGCAGCAAATCAGCAGGGGACAAATGCCGGGAGAAGCGGTTCTGGATGGCATATGCGTTCTAACCGGAGGGGTACTCCTTCTCACTCCTGGCTTTGTTACCGATATTATGGGGACCCTTCTTCTTCTTCCGCCGACAAGAAAAGTTTTCAAGAAGTGGCTTGGACTTTACTTCAGGCGATGGATCAATAAGGGGAATATCAGAATCATCAGATGAAAAAACGCCGGCTGGGAATATGCCGGCGTTTTCCTTATACTTTTTTTTCGTTTCCTTTAATGAATGCCCAAATATCTTCAAATACGTTTGCTCGTTTCAATGTATTAAAGATGACTAGGGTAACCGGTCCCGCAATCAGGCCGAGGAAACCTAATAATTTAAAGCCTGCGAATAGGGCGATCAATGTGGCAAGCGGATCAAGCCCTATACTTGAGGAAAGAATTTTTGGCTCCATAATCTGCCGCTGCACCAATACGATGATATACAGGACGCCAAGCCCGATCGCCAGTCCCATATCTCCAGCAATGGCTTCATACAAGATCCACGGAACAAACACTGTGCCAGTACCGAGGTAAGGGATAATATCGACAATACCGGCGACAAAAGCGATTGTGATGGCATAGTCTACTCGCAGGATTAGGAGACCGATCAGGATAATCACCGTTGTGATTGAGATAAGTGTCAATTGGGCTTTAATAAATCCAAAAAGGGCCTTTTTCAGATCAGCGAACACTGTTCTGCCGCTTTTCTTTGCTTTAAGAGGCATGAGCCTGCCACCCATCTCGGAAAGCCGATACCAATCTTTACTAATAAAAAAGGTAGCGAGCATGGAAAAGATCAACACTGTTGCAGCATTCGGAAACCAAGATAAAATCAGTGGAATATTGCCGAAAAAACCTTTTAGAAAATCTCCGACTGTCGTTCCGACTTTTTGACCCACGCTTTGGATATTGGCCATTATCGTTTCCTGCTGGCCCGCATCAAGATTATCAAACATTCCGGTGATTTGATTATAGAGCGGGATAATTTGGGAGGCGAACAATCCTTCACTGTAACGAATCAGTGTGTTCAGATGCTTGGGCAGCACATCTGCCAGATATGTGGCTCCGCTCACAATTTCAGCTACTAGAAGTGTTATTAGTGCCGCAAAAACGGCAATAATAATAATCAATGTAATGACAACTGCAAGGACCCTGGGCATTTTTCCTTTCTTTTCAAAAAAATTGACGAGTGGGTTAATCAAAAAAGCGATGACAAAAGCAATGAGGAACGGATAAGTGACTTTCGATATGTAATAAAAGGCAATGAACGCCCCAATGACCATCGCGATAACAGCGAGCAGCCTGATGGTCCGTGAAACGTAAACTGGATTCAAATTTGGTTTACCCCCTTTGTTGGTCAACTCTTTAAGATAGTAATAGTTTACCATTTCAAGTTGGTTTATGCATTAACACATGGTTAAAAGCTTTAATGAATAAAACGGTTCATAAAGGCAAAAGTTTAGCCAACACGATTGTAGAGGAACAGCATTAATATTGATTAAAAGTTAGGAGTGCCGGAACTATGATTCAGCCTTATATTTTTCTCGCTTTACTGCTTGTGATTGGATTTGCTGCTAAAAACCAATCACTGTTGATTGCCGTTGCTTTTTTATTTTTGCTGAAGATTTCCGGTGTCGACGGGAAAGGGTTCGCTTTCCTCCAAACCCGGGGAATCAACTGGGGAGTAACGATTATTACGATAGCTGTTTTGGCGCCGATTGCAAGCGGGGATATCGGATTTAAGGACCTGGGAGGATCATTTAAATCGCCATACGCGTGGATAGCACTATTATCTGGGGTGGCGGTAGCCCTACTGGCGAAAGGAGGCGTTACCCTTCTTGCCGAAGATCCTCAAATTACTACAGCCCTTGTGCTAGGTACCATCTTCGCGGTATCCCTATTCAATGGTGTCGCCGTCGGTCCGTTAATTGGCGCAGGCATTGCCTATGCTGCAATGAAACTGGTGGATTGGGCCGCAAGGTTTTTTTAATGCGCCAACATGCTCTGTTTTAGGGGGATTTGCCGTTAAATGAAGGTTTGGTATTTTCTTTTAATATAATATTTTTAATTTTTATGTTTCCTTTTCGTTCACAAAAATCTGACAATTGGTTATAATAGTTTGTGAAAGCGTAATCTTTTTTACATATGTCTTATTATTATGATTAAATAATTGTATATAGTGTAAATGGTTGGAATATTTTGCTGCCATCGGTTAATTTTGTGCCTGGCAGGAAATTTGCATTTGCCTGGATGGGGCAGATGCTGTTTTTTGGGCTGATTCCGAGCAAGCGCTCATATCCGATAGATTGGAAGGAACATTCCCGGCCAGATGCACTATGAAGGTATGGCAGAGAAATTACAGATTGCAAAGGAGAGATTTGGCATGTCAGTAACACGTGGACTTGAAGGGGTTGTGGCAACAACATCCTCCATCAGCTCGATCATCGATGATACATTAACGTATGTTGGCTATGATATTGATGATCTTGCGGAAAATGCTAGTTTCGAAGAAATCATTTATCTATTATGGCACCGAAAGCTGCCGACGGAGGCTGAACTGAATGAATTGAAAGAACAGCTGACCGCGGAAGCTGAGCTTCCGAAAGAAGTTCTGGACCATTTCAAAATGTATCCGATAAAAGATGTCCATCCTATGGCAGCTTTAAGGACGGCTGTCTCGCTCCTTGGCCTTTACGATGATGAAGCCGATGTCATGAGCGAAGAAGCCAATTTCCGGAAAGCGGTCCGGCTCCAGGCGAAGATGCCAGCATTGGTGACTGCTTTTGCGAGAGTGAGAAAAGGGCTTGAGCCTATAGCTCCTAAGAAAGATCTTGGCTTCGCGGCCAATTTCCTGTACATGCTGACAGGCAAGGATCCTGATGAAATTGAAATCGAAGCGTTTGATAAGGCGCTTGTCCTGCATGCCGATCATGAATTGAATGCTTCCACTTTCACAGCCAGGGTATGTGTGGCGACGCTTTCGGATGTCTATTCCGGCGTCACTGCCGCCATTGGCGCGCTAAAGGGCCCTCTGCATGGGGGAGCGAATGAAGCAGTCATGAGAATGCTGACCGAAATCGGTTCACTTGAAAATGCTGAAACCTATGTTAGGGAAAAGCTGGACAGAAAAGAAAAGATCATGGGATTTGGGCACAGGGTTTATCGGAAAGGCGATCCCCGCGCGAAGCATTTAAGGGAAATGTCCAGAAAATTGACGACTCTGACAGGGGAGCCTCATTGGTATGAGATGTCAACAAAGATAGAGGAAATTGTCACTGGCGAGAAGAACTTGCCGCCAAACGTTGATTTCTACTCTGCTTCTGTCTATCACAGCCTTGGCATCGACCATGATTTATTTACACCGATTTTTGCCATTAGCCGTGTTTCCGGCTGGCTCGCCCATATTCTTGAGCAATATGACAATAATAGGCTTATTCGTCCGCGCGCAGAGTACAACGGCCCGGGTATGCAAAAATACGTTCCGATTGGTATGCGCTGATCCTTAGCGGATTAGTTTACTTTTGCCGGAAAAATTGTTGTAATAAGTATGCAATGGAAATTCCGGGGCTGGCCAGCCGGTTCCGATATTTGAAAGGTTAGGAGGCCGCCTTCTAACCTTTATGTTTGAACAGTGGAGGGAGAATCGACAATGCAAGGTGAAAAAATTACGGTTCAAAATGGAGTATTAAATGTACCAAACAATCCTGTTGTTCCTTTTATCGAGGGAGACGGAACGGGTCCTGACATCTGGGCCGCATCTGTAAGAGTTCTTGATGCAGCAGTTGAAAAAGCCTACAAGGGCGAGAAAAAAATCGCCTGGAAGGAAGTCCTCGCCGGACAAAAAGCGTTTGACCAGACAGGGGAGTGGCTTCCACAAGAAACCCTTGATGTCATCAATGAATATTTGATTGCGATTAAGGGGCCTTTGACAACTCCTGTTGGCGGAGGAATCCGCTCTCTGAATGTTGCGTTACGCCAGGTTCTTGATCTTTTCGTCTGCCTGCGCCCAGTAAGATGGTTCGAAGGCGTGCCTTCACCAGTTAAAAGGCCACAGGACACAGACATGGTTATTTTCCGTGAAAATACTGAAGATATTTATGCGGGAATTGAATATCAAAAAGGATCCGATGAAGCGAAAAAGCTGATTAACTTCCTTCAAACAGAAATGGGAGTCAATAAAATCCGTTTCCCGGAAACATCAGGAATCGGCATTAAGCCTGTCTCGGAAGAAGGAACTTCCCGGTTAGTACGCGCAGCCATCAATTATGCGATCAAGGAAGGCCGCAAATCGCTGACGCTCGTACATAAAGGAAACATCATGAAATACACTGAAGGCGCATTTAAAAACTGGGGCTATGAGCTTGCTGAAAAAGAATTCAGCGATAAAGTCTTCACTTGGGCCCAGTATGACCGCATCAAAGATGAAGAAGGCACCGATGCAGCGAATAAAGCTCAGGCAGATGCAGAAGCGGCCGGAAAAATCATTGTGAAGGACGCCATCGCAGATATCTTCCTTCAGCAAATCCTGACACGTCCTAAAGAGTTTGATGTTGTCGCAACGATGAACTTGAATGGCGATTACATTTCTGACGCATTGGCTGCACAGGTCGGCGGTATCGGGATCGCGCCAGGCGCCAATATCAATTATGAAACAGGACATGCTATTTTCGAAGCCACACATGGTACAGCTCCGAAATACGCGGGTCTTGATAAAGTGAACCCATCTTCGGTCATTCTGTCGGGCGTTCTCATGCTTGAGCACCTGGGCTGGAATGAAGCCGCGAACATGATTGTAAAATCAATGGAAAAAACAATTGCTTCCAAGGTTGTGACATATGACTTCGCCCGCCTGATGGATGGCGCTAAAGAAGTGAAAACCTCCGAATTCGGTGATGAACTGATTAAGAACATGGAGTAATAAAGGCGTGCTAAATTGAAATCCAAACCCAGGGGGGAACCAGCAATGACTTTGAAGCGCAAAAAAATTTCAGTGATTGGCGGAGGATTCACGGGTGCGACCACCGCTTTCCTTCTTGCCCAGAAAGAGCTAGGGGACGTCGTACTTGTCGATATACCGCAAATGGAAAATCCGACTAAAGGGAAAGCCCTCGACATGCTTCAGGCAGGTCCTGTACAGGGATTCGATGCCAATGTGACGGGTACAGCCAGTTATGAGGATACGAAGGACTCCGATATTATCGTTATTACAGCGGGCATCGCCCGCAAACCGGGGATGAGCCGGGATGACCTTGTCCAGACTAACCAGAAAATCATGAAGAGTGTTGCACAAGAAGTTGTAAAGTATTCCCCCGACTGCTTCATTGTTGTCCTGACAAATCCGGTGGACGCAATGACGTATACGGTTTTCAAAGAAAGCGGATTTCCTAAAAACCGTGTCATCGGCCAATCAGGGGTCCTTGATACGGCAAGGTTCCGTACATTTATTGCACAGGAATTGAATTTGTCTGTTAAAGACATTACCGGTTTCGTACTTGGCGGACATGGGGATGACATGGTTCCACTTATACGCTATTCCTATGCCGGAGGGATTCCGCTAGAGGCCCTCCTCCCAAAGGACCGCCTTGAAGCAATTGTTGAGCGCACACGAAAAGGCGGAGGCGAAATTGTCAACCTGCTTGGCAATGGCAGCGCCTATTATGCGCCTGCAGCGTCTCTTGTCCAAATGTGTGAAGCCATCCTGAAGGACCAGCGTCGAGTCCTGCCGTCAATTGCCTATCTCGAAGGTGAATATGGCTATGAAGGCATCTATCTGGGGGTTCCGACTATTCTGGGGGCCAATGGTATTGAAAAGATCATTGAGCTAGAATTGAGAGAGGATGAAAAAGCTGCCCTTGACAGGTCTGCCGAATCAGTCCGCAGCGTAATGGCAGTACTCGCATAAAAGCCAGGAAAAATTCGGGGGAATATCCCCCGAATTTTTGCCTATATCCATTTTTTTATAATAGGCTCAGTTAAAGCTAATTTTTGATTATCAATGAAGCTGATTGGAACGGAGGGGACTGACTCCGGCGGGATGAAGCGGCACGTGGAGACCCCGCAGGCGTCTAGGACGCCGAGGAGGCTCCACGGTCCGCCCCGCGGAAAGCATGTCCCCGGAGTGGAAATCAGCAATCAAGGATAACAAAGCCTTATAATAAAAGGCTATGCAGGGGGTGCAGACCATGCTTTTAGGAAAAAAAAGAAAGCTAGGCAGAAGGATAGAGGAAATTTCGGTGGGGGAAAAACTGGCCCTGACCGAGAAAATCGAAGACAGGGATTTATTGCTGTATCTTGGACTGACCAATGATGCGAATCCATTGTATATCCAGCATGATTACGCTTCGCAAACCCCATTTGGAAAACCTGTTGTCCCTTCGTTCATGCTAGTGGGCATCATCACTTCCGCCATTTCAAAATACCTCCCGGGGCCCGGCAGCCATGTGATGGCACAGGATCTTGAATTCCCGAAACCCGTTTACCATTATGGGACAGTGGATTTCCTCCTCGAAGTGATAGAAGTGGACAAGAAAAACCACGCTGTTTTTATCGCTGTCGAAGGAACAGAAGGAAACGGACAAATCGTCGTCAGCGGAAAATTGAAGGTCTGTCCTCCCCATCGGCTTAAAGAAATGGATGGCAGTGCACTTGAAAACTTTTAGGGGCAGCTTCGGCTGCCCTTCTTCTATTCTTGAAGGCAAAAATAGTATGCTATAGTATAGATAGGGGAGCAATAAAACGTGGGGTTCAACTTATTTCCGGAGGTCTGGTATGAAGAAAAAAGTTCTTGTAGTGGATGATGAACAATCGATTGTAACCTTGCTGAAGTATAATCTGGAGCAGGGCGGTTATGAAGTCCTTACCGCGATGGATGGTGAGGAAGGGAAGAGGAGGGCAATCGATGAGAGCCCTGATATGATCATTCTGGATCTCATGCTTCCAGGTATTGACGGCATCGAAGTTTGCAAGCGGCTCCGCCAGCAAAAGGTCATGATTCCGATTCTGATGCTTACAGCAAAGGATGACGAACTCGATAAAATATTAGGGCTCGAGCTTGGTGCCGATGATTATATGGTTAAGCCGTTTAGCCCGCGTGAGGTACTCGCCCGGGTAAAGGCGATTCTCCGCAGGACGGAACAATACCAGGAAAAGCAGCTTGTTGAGCCGGAGGAAGAAGAAGCGATCGTCATCGGAGACTTAAGGATTTATCCCGAAAGATTCGAAGCATTCTTTAAAGGCGGACTCCTTACGTTAACATTAAAGGAATTTGAACTTCTGAATTGCCTTGCGCAAAACAAAAACCGTGTACTGACAAGGGACCAGCTTCTCAGCACGGTATGGAATTATGATTTTGCAGGCGATACAAGGATTGTTGATGTACATATATCCCATTTAAGAGAAAAAATTGAACAGGATACAAAAAAACCCGATTATATAAAAACCATCCGCGGATTGGGCTATAAAATGGAGGATCCAAAAGGGGAATGACAAAATACAGGACAAGGCTCCTAATCGCCATGGTTCTCCTCATTGTCGGCGTCCTGCTTGGACTTGGCATCCTTCTCGGTCAGCTTTTTAAAAATTATTATCTAGACTCCTTTTATGAGAGGCTGGAAAAAGAAAGCAGCCTGATCCGAATGTACATCGAGGATTATGGCGGGCTGGCGGAAGCTGACCGGGTAGAACTCGGAAAGTTCAGCCAGCGTCTTGGGGCGGGAATCATTTTGGCTGATACAAATGGGACTATCCAATACTCCACTCAGGAAAGGCTGGGAGACCCAGTCGATTTGAAATCTGAACTGGCTTCCGGCAAGAAAAAGCGGATTTTTAAATTGGGGGATGGGCAGGAAGTCCATTATTACTGGACTGAAATCAAGAAAGACGGGGAGATAGAAGGCTATTTATTTTTAAGTCTGACATCAAGCCAGATTAAAGATGCGTATAAGAAAATTTGGTGGCTCCTTTTCATCAGCCTTGGATTAGCCCTTGGCATTATTATCCTGATTAGCATGCGGATTACAGGGCGTTATGCGAAACCTATTGAATCGGCAGCAAATGTTGCGCTTGAATTGGCAAAAGGCAATTACCGGGCTCGTACGTATGTGACCGACCGAAGGGATGAAACCGGGCTTTTAAGCACTTCCATCAATACGCTCGCCAGGAATTTAGAGGAGCTGGAGAAAACCCGTGATGTGCAACAGGAACGGCTTGCCGCGTTAATCGAGAACATCGGTAGCGGACTGGCACTTATTGACAGCCGCGGCTATATCAATTTGATTAATAAAGGCTATAAGGAATTGTTCGAGATAGATTCAGACGACCTTTTGGATAAGCCATATTATGAA
The DNA here is from genome assembly GCF_000821085.1 of Bacillus sp. B-jedd. Classification (GTDB taxonomy): domain Bacteria; phylum Bacillota; class Bacilli; order Bacillales; family Cytobacillaceae; genus Bacillus_D. Next base: position 2,932,071 of record NZ_CCXR01000001.1, on the reverse strand, counting down.
GCGATTCCGTTTCTTGAAGTAAGGGAAATGATTGAAGAAATATTCATGACCGAACAAAAGCAGCGGAAACAGCTCATCCTGCCAGTTTCCTACGAGCGCAGATATTTTGATGTTTCAACTTTACCGATTATTGGAACAAATAATGTGTGGAAAGGTGTTTTGCTAGTTTTCCACGATATAACCGAACTAAAAAAACTGGAACAGGTCAGGAAGGATTTTGTTGCGAATGTATCGCACGAACTAAAAACGCCTGTCACCTCCATTAAAGGATTCGCAGAAACATTGCTGGATGGAGCGATGAAGGATGAGGAGGCTTTGACAGAGTTCCTGACTATCATTTTGAAAGAAAGTGACAGGCTGCAAAGGCTCATTCAAGATCTCCTCGAGCTCTCAAAGATCGAACAGCAGAATTTCAGGCTTGATATTTCTCACTTCGATTTATCCGCGATGCTCAAGGAACTTGTAAAAATCGTGGATGGAAAAGCTACAGAGAAGAATATCCTTCTCGAACTTGAATCCGATTCTGATCATCTTGAGATGGAAGGAGACTCATTCAGGCTAAGGCAGGTTGTCCTAAACTTGCTAACCAATGCGATTGCCTATACACCTGTCGGTGGCAAGGTGACACTGAAAATGAAGGATGCCGGAAAACGCATCCGTGTTTCAGTGAAAGATACGGGGATTGGAATAGAGAAAGAAGAGCTTCCGAGGATTTTTGAGCGCTTTTACCGCGTTGATAAGGCCCGCAGCAGGAACTCAGGAGGAACGGGACTTGGCCTCGCGATTGTGAAGCATATAGTCGAGGCCCACCGAGGCAAAATTAAAGTGAAGAGCACCCCGGGTGAAGGAACCGAGTTCATCCTCGAATTCAGGAAATCCTTTCGGGGGAAGCCTAAAAATCGCTTTTAAGAACACTTCTGCAAAAGCTGTATGACCGGAACCGGCCTGGTTTTGCAAAGAACAGGAGGATGAAATTTGGAAAAGAAAAAGCTTGTGTTAATAGACGGGAACAGTATTGCCTACCGCGCTTTCTTTGCCCTGCCGCTCCTCAACAATGATAAAGGCATCCATACGAATGCCGTTTACGGTTTTACGATGATGCTGATGAGGATTCTTGAGGATGAAAAACCGACTCATATGCTGGTTGCATTCGACGCCGGAAAAACAACGTTCAGGCATAAGACATTCAGTGAGTATAAAGGGGGAAGGCAAAAAACTCCGCCCGAATTGTCTGAGCAGTTCCCTTTCATTCGCGAACTATTGGATGCATATCAAATTCCTAGATACGAACTTGAAAATTATGAAGCGGATGACATAATTGGCACCCTGTCCCTCCAGGCCGAAAAAGACGGCTTTGAGGTGAGGGTCATTTCCGGTGATAAGGATTTGACGCAGCTTTCCTCCGACAGGACTACTGTGGGGATCACAAGGAAAGGTATTACTGACATTGAGGAGTACACCCCTGAACATATAAAGGAAAAGTATGGACTGGAACCATGGCAAATCATTGATATGAAAGGCTTGATGGGGGATGCGTCCGATAATATCCCCGGAGTTCCGGGGGTTGGTGAGAAAACGGCGATCAAGCTTTTGAAAGAGTTCGAGACACTCGAGAATCTTCTCCAATCAACCGATAAAGTAAGCGGACAGAAGCTTCGGGAAAAACTCGAGCAGTTCAAGGAACAGGCAGTCATGAGCAAGGAGCTTGCAACGATTACAAGGGAAGCGCCTATTGAGGTGGACCTCGGCAATATTTCCTATGAAGGGTTCGACAGGGAGAAAGTCCTTTCGCTCTTTAAGGAGCTAGGCTTCAACTCCCTGCTCGATAAATTTGGCGGTGATGGGCCTTCTCCAGAAACAGAAACAGAACTCGATGATATTGAGTTTAGTGTACCTGAGGAAATTACGGAGGAAATGTTTAGCGGCGAGACATCCCTCTATGTTGAGATTTTGGAGGATAATTATTATTACGCAGACATAATCGGATTTGCGGTTGTGAGCGAAAAGGGGCAGTACTACTTCCCTGTATCGCTCGCACTTGAATCGGATGCTTTCAAAAAGTGGGCTGAGGATGAAACGAAAGAAAAGGTTGTTTATGATGCAAAAGCCTCCGAGGTTGCCTTAAGAAGGCGCGGCATCCATTTGGCAGGGGTTTCATTTGATGTATTTATCGCATCCTATATTATTGATCCCGCAGCCAATATAGATGACCTTTCAACAATAGAAAAAAAATATGGGCTCCGGAATGTCCAAGCGGACGATGCGTTTTATGGACGCGGGGCCAAGAGAAAGGTACCTGCAGAGCCCGAGTTGGGAAGGCATCTTGTCAGGAAGGCTATTTCAATCAGTGAGTTAAAGCCCCTTCTTGAAAAAGATCTACGGGAAAACAGCCAATTTGAGCTGTTTACAGAGCTGGAAATGCCATTAACGCTCGTGCTGGCCGATATGGAATCCACCGGAATTAAAGTGGATATCCAGCGGCTGAAAACAATGGGGAGCGAGCTTCAAGAGAAGCTTGCCATAATTGAAGAGCAAATCCATGAAAAAGCTGGCGAAAAGTTCAATATAAATTCACCGAAACAGCTTGGGGCCATCCTTTTTGAGAAATTGGGGCTGCCCTCCGGCAAGAAGACGAAAACAGGTTATTCCACTTCGGCTGATGTCCTTGAAAAACTTGCGGATGACCACGAAATTATCCGTTTGATTCTGGACTACAGACAGCTCGGAAAACTGCAATCCACCTATATCGAAGGGCTGCTGAAGGTTGTGGATCCGGAAACGGATAAAGTGCACACGAGATTCAACCAGGCGCTCACCGCGACAGGGCGGCTCAGTTCAACTGATCCAAATCTCCAGAATATCCCCATCAGACTGGAGGAAGGCCGGAAAATTAGACAAGCCTTCATCCCTTCGGAAGAGGACTGGGTCATTTTCGCTGCCGACTACTCGCAGATTGAATTAAGGGTACTTGCCCATATTGCCAATGATGAAAAATTGATAGAGGCTTTCCGCGAAGGTGAGGATATCCATACAAAAACGGCAATGGCAGTCTTCCACGTTGATGCCGATGAGGTCACCTCAAATATGAGGCGCCATGCAAAGGCAGTTAATTTCGGGATTGTATATGGAATAAGCGATTTCGGGCTTTCTCAAAGCCTTGGCATCACCAGGAAGGAGGCTGGCCGATTTATTGAAAGATACCTGGACAGCTATCCGGGCGTGAAGGATTATATGGATGATATTATTAAGGTCGCCAAGCAGCAGGGATTTGTGACAACCCTGATGCAAAGAAGAAGATACATCCCGGAAATTACAAGCAGAAACTTTAACTTGCGAAGCTTTGCCGAGCGGACAGCGATGAATACGCCAATCCAGGGAAGCGCGGCGGATATTATCAAAAAGGCAATGATTGATATGGCCGATGCATTGAAAAGCAACGGATTGCGTTCAAGGCTTCTTCTTCAGGTGCATGATGAACTGATTTTTGAAGCGCCGAAGGATGAAGTGGAGAAGCTGGAAAAGCTTGTTCCTGAAATAATGGAAAATGCGCTTGAATTAAAGGTTCCATTAATGGTTGATTACTCGTACGGACCAACGTGGTACGACGCAAAATAGTTTATTTTTGATTAGAAAGGGGGGCTGGCTATGCCGGAACTTCCTGAGGTAGAAACGGTAAGAAGGACACTTGAGCAGCTCCTCATTGGAAAAAGAATCAGCAGCGTATCGGTCTTTTGGCCAAAAATGGTGAAAAATCCGGTTGATACAGCCCAGTTTACCGATGCGTTGAAGGGACAAAGTTTCCTGGCAATTGGGAGGCGGGGGAAATTCCTCATTTTTTATACCGAGGATTTTGCCCTCATTTCCCATCTGCGCATGGAAGGAAAATATTCGGTATCCGATGCAGCTGATCCGGTGGACAAGCATACACATGCGATCTTCAAATTTGAGGACGGAACGGAATTAAGATATCGGGACGTCCGCAAGTTTGGGACATTGCATTTATTTTTGAAGGGTACGGAATTTGAACAGCCGCCTCTCTTTGGCTTGGGCCCTGAACCGTTCTCGGAGGAGTTTACGGTAGCGCATCTAGCAGAACGGCTTGGCAGGACCAACCGGAAAGTGAAGACCGCCCTCTTGGATCAGAAGATTTTAGTCGGGCTTGGGAATATCTATGTAGATGAGGCACTGTTCAGGTCCGGCATCCATCCCGAGCGGCTGGCTAATTCGCTTAACGAGAAAGAGATCGCAAAATTATATAGTGAAATTGTCTCGACACTCGGCGAGGCCGTGGAAAAGGGCGGAAGCACGATCCGTTCCTATGTGAATTCGCAGGGGCAGATCGGTATGTTCCAGCTTGACCTGCTTGTTTACGGACGTAAGGGCGAGGAATGCAAAAAATGCGGCGGCCCCCTCTCCAAAGGTGTAGTGGGAGGACGCGGCACCCACTATTGCCCTAACTGCCAAAAGCTTTAAGCCGCCAGCTTGTTATTTTGGTTTGTGGGCAAGTGTTTCTTTATGTAGCAGGCTTTATCGGGAAACCTGGATTCGGTTTGAATAAAAGTCCGTTGCCTATAGCATTAACATGGGACTGCTTCCTTCCATATACTATCGTAGTATTTGGCAGGAAGGAGTCAGGCTATGGGTTACTTTCCGGTATTTCTGCTCGCATTTGCAGTCAGTATGGATAGTTTCAGTGTAGGGTTTACGTATGGTTTGCGGAAAATGGCTCTTCCTTGGAAATCTGCTTTAATCATTGCCTGTTGTTCCGCGCTGTCGATGTTTACCGCGGTAGCGGCGGGAAAGCTGGCTAGCGCCTGGCTGCCTGGCTGGGTGGCGGAGATGGCTGGTGGATTAATCCTCATTTTGCTGGGGGCATGGGTCCTCTATCAATTTTTCAGGCCATCAAAGGAAAGCCAATCAGGCAATGAAGAGAGAACGATTGTCAATTATGAAATCCGTTCTTTGGGCCTGGTTATTAAGATTTTAAAGAAGCCTCTTTCTGCAGACTTCGACCTTTCGGGAACCATTACAGGTATTGAAGCAATCCTGTTGGGGCTCGCACTGTCACTGGATTCGTTTGGAGCGGGGATAGGAGCGGCCATGATCGGTTTGCCGCCGGTTGTCCTTTCATTAGCGGCAGCGGTGATGAGCTCTGGTTTTGTGTACGCGGGAATAAAATGCGGCGCTTATTTTTCAAAATGGCGCTGGTGCGAGAAAATCGCCTTTCTTCCAGGCATGCTGCTCATCGTAATCGGAATCTGGAAATTATAACGATCGAGGTAAAAAGATATGGCACTCATTATAGGATTGACAGGCGGAATTGCAAGCGGCAAAAGCACTGTTTCAAATATGTGCAAAGAAATGGGTATACCGGTCATTGACGCCGATCAGGAAGCCCGGCTTGCCGTTGAACCAGGGGAGCAGGCCTACAAGGAAATTGTCGCAGCATTCGGCAAGGGGCTTCTATTGCCGGATGGGGGTATTGACAGGCCCGCGCTAGGAGCAATCATTTTTAATGATGAGGCCAAGAGGCGATTATTGAATTCGATTGTCCATCCGCAAGTGCGGCGGCGGATGGCTGAAAAGCAAAAGGCCGCAGTGGAAGCCGGGGCTCATATAGTCATCCTCGATATTCCACTGCTATTCGAATCGAATCTTGTCCATCTAGCTGATAAAACATTAGTTGTCACTGTTGACAGGGAAATCCAGCTTAGTAGGCTGATGGCGAGAAATGACTTTTCAAAAGAAGAGGCGGAGGCGAGGATTTCTTCGCAAATGCCTTTATACAAAAAAGCGGCACTCGCCGATGCCGTCATTAACAATAACGGCCCTTTAGAGGAAACAAAAAAACAATTGGTTGAGATTTTGTATAAATGGGGCGCCGAGTTGTAAATTAAAAGAGAGAAAGGCTTCCAGAGAGGGAGCCTTTTTTTGTGTGGGATTAATTGTGAGGTGGGCGAATGCAGGGAAAGCCGCCTAACCTTTCCCCCGTGATCTGTCTGATGAACAACGGGAGTACAACGCGTTCAGACATATAATTTTCTGCTAGACTCATAAAGAGAAATTTCATAAGAAAAGTTGCAAAAACCGAGATATTATTTCTCACAGTTCTCGTCAATTATGTTATACTAATTACATGAAAGGGCATACAAAAGTATAACATAGTGTGGAAGGAGCCGTTTTATGAAGGCGAGAGTCGCGATTAATGGTTTTGGACGAATTGGAAGAATGGTTTTCAGAAAAGCCATCTCTGAAGAAAATATTGAAGTAGTGGCTATCAATGCCAGTTATCCTGCGGAAACATTGGCACACATGATTAAATATGATACAACCCATGGACCGTTTCAGGGGGATGTCATTGCTCTGGATCATGAACTGATTGTCAACGGGAAGCGTGTTAAGCTGCTGAGCAACCGAAATCCCGAACAACTGCCATGGAAAGAACTAAATATTGACATAGCGATTGAAGCAACCGGAAAATTCAATTCTCGTGACAAGGCAGCGCTTCATCTGGAAGCAGGCGCAAAGAAAGTTATTATTACCGCGCCTGGAAAAGATGAAGATATTACGATTGTCATGGGAGTAAATGAAGATGCTTTAAATATTGAAGAACATCACGTCATTTCAAATGCTTCGTGTACAACTAACTGCCTTGCTCCTGTCGCTAAGTTGCTCGATAATAAATTCGGTATTGAAAACGGGTTGATGACGACAGTGCATGCGTATACTAATGACCAGAAAAACATCGACAATCCCCATAAGGATTTAAGGCGTGCAAGGGCTTGCGGCCAGTCAATCATCCCAACGACCACAGGAGCAGCAAAAGCACTCGCTCTCGTGCTGCCTCAATTGAAAGGAAAGCTTCATGGCATGTCACTGAGGGTCCCGACGCCGAATGTCTCCCTCGTCGACCTTGTTGTTGACTTGAAAACCGATGTGACGCTAGAAGAGATTAACTCTTTGTTTATTGAAGCATCACGTGGGGAAATGAAAGGAATCGTTGATTACACAGATGAGCCGCTCGTTTCTGTTGATTTCAATACTAATACTCATTCCGCCATCATTGATGGTCTATCAACGATGGTGATGGGCAAAAGGAAAGTCAAAGTCCTTGCCTGGTATGATAATGAGTGGGGCTATTCTTCGAGAGTGGTAGACTTGGTGCTTCACGTAGCAAATCAAATCGGATCCGCTTCAAAAGTTAAAGTAGGGTAATAATAAAACTGCCGCCATGGCAGTTTTTTATTTGGGCAATAACAAGTTCCACTTCAATCGGCTAGACAATAACAGAGATGGAAGTCAGCCATATAACCAATCATGCAAAACAAATATTAATTTATTTTTGATAGGTTGCAAAAAATATATAAACATCGTATACTAGTCATCGTGAACTTCTTGAAATTAGGGTGCAGCTGATTACTTAAAGGGTTAGGACCTCTCTGGACTAACTTTCCCCCGTGGTAATGACTGCATACCGTCAATTCATGGTTTCAGGGATGAAACGAAAACGTTAGAGGGGGATAATTAAATATGGAAACAATGGGACGCCACGTGATCTCCGAACTGTGGGGATGCGACTTTGAAAAGCTGAATAACATGGAATTTATTGAAAGAACTTTCGTAGATGCTGCATTGAAATCTGGAGCTGAAATCCGGGAAGTGGCATTTCACAAATTTGCACCACAGGGAGTTAGCGGGGTAGTCATTATTTCTGAATCCCACCTAACCATCCACAGCTTTCCTGAACATGGTTATGCGAGCATCGATGTTTACACATGCGGCGATTTGAATCCAAATGTCGCGGCAGATTATATTGCTGAAGCATTGAATGCCGAAACACGCGAGAATATTGAACTTCCGCGCGGTATGGGACCTGTCCGGGTAAAACAGTCACAAGCACTATAAAATTAAATGAATGAAAAAACCAGAGGCGGATTACCGCCTCTTTTTATTTTTGCGATAAAGATGTAAACTAAAATTAATGATAAATGGCCTGTTGAAGAAACGGGCGGCACAGTAAAAGCCAATGGAGGAAGAATCTTGCTGAAAAATTTATTTAAGCGTTTTAGTAATGTTTGTGAAACGAAAGAGGGGCATCCCGATAGTGAGCTGAAATCCCATTATTACCGAGCCAACAAGGATACCATCTTCAGGAACTTGGGAGAAATCCTTAAAAATCGCCCCGGCTATACGGTGGTGGATTCCTCAAAGGAGCGCGGGGAGATTGCCTGTGACATCAAAAAACCGGTTCCATGCTTTCTTATTGCCACAATTGTAACGGTCCGGCCCTTTGAAACAGCTGTTGATTTCCATCTTTCGACAGAACGCCCAGCCATCATGGGAAACTATTCAGGCCTGAAGCGTGAAATCATCAGGCTTTACCAGGAACTCGATAAGTCAAATACATTTATTGGTTCCGGCCGAAACAGCGAATAATCCTTGTGTAAAGACATGCTTTTATATAAGATTAAATGAGATGGGAATACGATTTCACCCCGGTATCGACGGTTTAGGATAGCCGGTAGTAAATGGAGTTGATCGAGATGAAATGCCCAGCTTGCCAGAATAATGGAACACGAGTCCTTGATTCCAGGCCAGTGGATGAAGGACGCTCCACAAGGCGGAGGCGTGAGTGCGAGGAATGCGGCTATCGCTTCACAACTTTTGAAAAAGTTGAGGAAATTCCGCTTATCGTCGTGAAAAAAGAAGGAACAAGAGAAGAGTTCAGCCGTGACAAGATTTTGCGCGGCTTGATTAAGGCATGCGAAAAACGCCCGGTGTCATTGAAAGAACTTGAGGATATTACCGGTGATGTTGAAAAGGAATTGCGCAGCCAGGGGACATCCGAGATCAATAGTGATGTCATTGGCAGGATGGTTATGGACAGGCTGTCGGCGGTAGACGAAGTGGCTTATGTCAGATTTGCTTCCGTATACAGGCAGTTCAAAGACATCAATGTATTTATAGAGGAATTAAAGGAACTAATAAAAAAAGAATCGAATTGAAGGAAGTTTCCGTTACATAGGTCAGGCCGGCAGGCATTCGCTTAAGATGAGCGGATGCCTCGTTTTTCTGGCTGGCCGGGAGCTTCGTGGTTCTGCCGTTTTTTGAAGAGAGGGGGGAAGGATATGGCTCAGCACTGGCAGGAGATTGTTCCTGTCGATCGGTATATTGTCGCCTCTAATGGACTGCTCCATGACTATGATAGAAAAATACTTTCCTTTCTCTATCAGCCTCTTATCGGGCCTGACTGTTTCAGTGTCTACATGACTTTATGGAGTGAACTGGAGGAAAACCGTCTTTGGTCCGAAGCTTCTTCCCACCATTTTTTAATGAACGTGTGCGGAATGAATCTGAAAGAAATATATGAAGCGAGGCTTAAGCTGGAAGGAATTGGCCTGTTGAAAACGTTTGTCAAAAATGAGGATGATGTCCGCTCATTTGTGTACGAGCTTCAGCCCCCGCTCAGTCCGGAACAGTTTTTCCTGGATGGCATGCTGAACGTATACTTGTACAGGAAAATCGGTAAAAACCATTTTTCTAGGCTGAAACGATTCTTCTGTGACAGAAAAATACCTGCAAACGGAGAGTATGAGGATGTGACGAAAGGTTTTCAGGACATCTTCGTATCGGCGACCCCGGAAACCCTCCAATACATGCAGGACTATTCTGGCGATTTTGAAGCTCTTGATGCGCAAAAATTCCTAGGAAGAACAGAAGCGGAATTGGTACAGCTTCCGCATGAATCGTTTAATTTCCAGCTGCTTATCTCAGGGTTGGGCGAATCGCTTTTGCCTAAAAAAGCTCTTTCTCCCAAGGTCAAGGATGCGATTAGCAATCTTGCTTTCTTGTATGGGATTGATGCGATCCAAATGAAAAATATTGTCCTGAGCGCGGTAAATGAGAAGGACGAAATTGATGTTGACGAACTTCGGAAAGCCGCAAGGGATTGGTATCAGTTTGTTCATTATGACAAGCTGCCGAGCCTGATTGAAAGGACACAGCCTGCCGCGGACAGGGTGCAGCACAAGGAACCGGAGACCCAGGAAGAAAAATTGATCAGGTATTTGGAAACCGCCTCACCGCTGCAGGTGTTAAGGGATTTGTCGGGAGGCGTTGAACCTTCATCCTCTGACATGCAAATTATTGAAGGTATCATGTTTAGCCAGAAGCTTTTGCCTGGAGTTGTTAATGTACTCATACAGTATGTCATGCTGAAAACAGACATGAAAATGACGAAAGGCTATGTAGAGCGGATTGCAGGCCACTGGGCAAGGAAACAAATAAAAACAGTTACAGAGGCAATGGATATATCGAGAAAAGAGCACGCCCAGTACTTGGAGTGGAGTGCCGGGACAACGAAAAAAACCTCAGGGCAGCGGCAGGCAAAAAAGAAAGCTGTCCGCACCGAAATGCTTCCTGACTGGTTTGATAAAGAAAATCCATCCGGAACAAGCGAGAAGATAGAAAGTCCGGAGGAAATTGAGGCAAGGAAAAAAGAAGTGGAAGAATTGCTGAAAGCTTTCCGTAAATAGAAGGGAGGGAACTGGAATGGAGAGGATCAATCAGACATTGAAGAGGCTCGCTTCAAATGAGAACTTTATGAAGCGGTATGATCAAATGAAGGAAGAGATCATGGCCAACAGGGATGTTCAGGCATTCATCATGAAAAACAGCCAGTCTGTTGACCAGGGGGTAATTGACCGGAGCCTCGTCAAGCTTTACGAATATACGAATCAAAGTAAGCACTGCCAGGAATGTGAAAGTCTCGATAAATGCATAAATATTATGCAAGGTTTCCATCCTGAACTAGTACTTCAGAGAAATTCGATTGATATCCAGTATGAACGTTGCCCGAGGAAAGTCATGGCGGATGAAAAACGGAAAAATGAGAAGTTGATCAGAAGCTTGCATGTCCCGAGGGATATACTCAACGCGTCATTCGCGACCCTTGATATAGATGGGTTGCCCGGCAGAACGGCCGCGATGAAAAAGGCGGCTTCATTTGTCATGAATTATGAAGGGGACACGAAGCCGAAAGGACTTTATTTGTTTGGAGAATTCGGTGTAGGAAAGTCCTATTTGCTAGGAGCGATCGCCAATGAGCTCGCAAGTAAGAAAATTTCGTCCATGATTGTGTATGTGCCGGAACTTTTAAGAGAAATGAAAAGCTCGATTGCCGACAATAGTCTTAATGAGAAAATCGATGCGTTAAAAAGGGAACCGGTCCTGATGCTCGATGATATCGGCGCGGAAGCCATGTCTAGTTGGACGCGGGATGAGGTGCTTGGTCCGATTCTCCAGTTCAGGATGCTTGAGAACCTGCCAACATTTTTTTCGTCCAACTTCGATTTCCATGGGCTTGAACACCATCTGACTTATAGCCAACGCGGTGAGGAAGAAAAAATGAAAGCCCGAAGAATCATGGAGCGGATTCGCTATTTAAGCGAACCTGTCAAACTGGATGGGCCTAACAGAAGAAACTGACAAAAAACTGCCGAACCGGCAGTTTTTTTTCTTAAATGCATGCCGTTAAGAATGTTGAATGAAGGAATATAGCCTGTACTTCTATTCGCCCAACGCCCCCCATATATATAACTATACAAACCTGGCAAGCGAGGGGGGATATGGTTGGCGGAAATCATCTTTCAAAAAAAAGCTGACGGCTGGCATTTCAGCAGGCACCTTAACAGCAAATGGGAAAAATCAGCCGTTGAAAAAATCTTTCTTCTTGAGGAAGAAAAGGATTCAGTAAAAATAAAATTCAGATCCCTTTCAGGGGAAGTGGTCGATAAAGTCAAGCAGGCCTTTTGGGAATTCATTAGCCATGTAAAATGGGATGAATGGTTCCGGGATGTACTTTGCCATACTTACTTTTTTCAGGATACCGAGGAGCAGCAGCAAATAACAGACATGATGCATTCAATCATGGAAGGGAGCAGGCGGGGCCTCTCACCGCTTCCGGGACCAGGCGAGCTTGAAGAGAGAATCAAGGATTCACTCGGACAGATGCTCCGGCCGGGAAAGACCTTTTCTTTTGATTCGTTCTGCAAATTCAGGCTCCGATCCTTATTTGAAAGATTGGAAGCCTTGGCGGCCATGTCGATTGATGAATATAAGCTGGAACAGGAATACCAAATGTTCATTGAATCCTTGAGGGGATTTCTGCGCGGCAGGGAGGCGAAAATGGAACGTCTCCATGTTCTCGCCGGGGAGGCGATCACCTTTTTTGACGATAACATGGAGGAAGTCAAAAGGGTGGAGCTGGCGAAAATGATTGACCGGAAGCTTTTAATCAACCATCCTGTTTATGTTGATTCCTATTCGATAGCCCCGCTGTTATCCATTTCCCCGGCCGTGATCTACCTATATACAGACAACCCTGAAGATCCGCTGATCAGAACGATAAAAAATATTTTCGAGGAAAGAGTTGAATTCTGCCAAATAAAGGATTTTCCGAGGGAATTTTAGTGAAGAAAACCCTGACCGCTTGCTTTTTCTTTTGCAAAATTCTATAATAACGTACATAGCAAAATATTGAAGAAAAAGTAATGATAAGGACATGGGTATTTCTTTACGGTTTCCAGAGAGGGAAGGAGGGTGAAAACTTCCCAGCACGAGAGGAATGCTTACCACCTTTGAACTCCAGCCGTGAAAATGGAATTGAGTAATGGCTGGCGGCCACTGCCGTTATCAGATTAAAGTCATTTTTTCGAACGGGCCAATTTGCCTGTTTAAATGAAAAATTGGGTGGAACCACGTGTGTAACAGCTCGTCCCTTTTCCAGGGACGGGCTTTTTTATTTTTGGCTCTTTTATGATTGTTGATTTCCACTCCAGGGACATGCTTTCCGCGGGGCGAAGCATCTACTAGTATTTACTTCATGAGAAACATCCATGAATTGGCTTCGTGCAGCTTTGCGACGAGCTGAAGGTTCGCTTCCCCGAGTAGTCTGTGGCGCTGGAGCAGTCTTTTTGGAGCCTCCTTGGCGTCATAGACGCCTGTGAGGTCTCCACGTGCCGCTGCATCCCGCCGGAGTCAGTCCCCTCCGTTCCAATTAACTTCATTGAAAATCAACACTCATCTTTAACTGAGCCTTATATTAAAATTTTGCAGCCGGCTGTTTTCCGATGCTGCGAAGAAGGAGGAAAAGGTATGTCAGACTTGAAAATTACGTTTCCTGACGGAGCTGTGAAGGAGTTTCCGAAAGGCACGACAACTGAAGATATCGCTGCATCCATCAGTCCGGGACTGAAAAAGAAAGCCATTGCCGGGAAAGTGAATGGTAACATCTATGACCTGCGCAGACCGATAGAGGAAGATGCTTCCATCGAGATTGTTACACAGGATTCTGCAGATGCGCTAGAGGTGTTGCGCCATAGTACGGCACACTTGATGGCCCAGGCAATCAAACGCCTTTATCCAGAGGCAAAGTTTGGCGTCGGGCCGGTCATTGAAGGTGGTTTTTACTATGATGTGGACCTTCCTGTATCACTCACTCCGGAAGACTTGCCGGCGATTGAAAAAGAAATGGCCAAAATCGTCAATGAAAATCTTGACGTTGTCCGGAGGGAAGTGAGCCGTGACGAAGCGGTTGCTTTCTTTAAAAAAATCGGCGATGAATACAAAATTGAATTGATTGAAGCCATCCCACAAGGCGAAACTGTAACGATCTATGACCAGGGCGAGTTTTCCGACCTTTGCCGCGGTGTCCATGTGCCATCAACGGGCAAAATCAAGGAATTCAAGCTGCTGAGCATTGCTGGCGCCTATTGGCGCGGGGACAGCGACAACAAGATGCTCCAGAGGATTTATGGCACTGCGTTCTTTAAGAAAGAAGACCTCGCCGAGCACCTGCGCCTCCTTGAAGAAGCGAAAGAGCGCGATCACCGGAAAATTGGCAAGGAACTTGATCTGTTCACACACGCCCAAAAGGTTGGCCAGGGGCTTCCAATCTGGCTGCCGAAGGGTGCGACGATCCGCCGAATAATTGAGCGCTACATTGTTGATAAGGAAACTCGTCTCGGCTATGACCACGTCTATACTCCAGTGATGGGAAGTGTAGAATTATACAAAACTTCCGGACACTGGGACCATTACCAGGAAGATATGTTCCCGGTTATGGAAATGGATAATGAACAGTTGGTCCTCCGCCCAATGAATTGCCCGCACCATATGATGGTATATAAAAATTCAATGCATAGCTACCGGGAACTGCCAATCCGGATTGCGGAGCTTGGCCTGATGCACCGTTATGAAATGTCCGGGGCCCTTTCAGGATTGCAGAGGGTAAGGGGAATGACGCTGAATGACGCCCATATCTTTGTCCGTCCGGATCAAATTAAGGAAGAATTCAAGCGAGTCGTTAATCTTGTTCTTGAGGTATACAAGGATTTCGATATTAAAGACTATTCCTTCCGCCTCTCGTACCGGGATCCTGAAAACACAGAAAAGTATTTCGATGATGATGAAATGTGGGAAAAAGCCCAATCAATGCTGAAGGAAACAATGGATGAGCTTGGCCTTGATTACTTTGAGGCAGAAGGGGAAGCGGCTTTCTATGGTCCGAAACTCGACGTCCAGGTGAAGACAGCGCTCGGAAAAGAAGAGACTTTGTCTACTGTCCAGCTTGATTTCCTCCTGCCTGAGCGATTCGACCTCACTTATATCGGTGAAGACGGAAAGCACCACCGTCCGGTTGTAATCCACCGTGGAGTCGTTTCAACTATGGAACGGTTTGTAGCATTCCTGATCGAGGAATACAAAGGAGCATTCCCGGTCTGGCTCGCTCCGGTCCAAGTTCAGGTGATCCCTGTTTCGCCGGCGGCCCATTATGAATACGCGCGGAAGGTTCAGGAACAGCTCCAAATGGAAGGCTTTCGTGTCGAACTGGATAATCGTGACGAAAAAATCGGCTATAAGATCCGGGAAGCGCAAATGCAGAAGATTCCTTATATGCTCGTGGTAGGAGATAAGGAAGTTGAGGAGGAAGCAGTCAACGTCCGCAAATACGGCGAGCAAAAATCGGAGACGATGCCGTTTGAAGAATTCCTGTCCAAGTTGAACGCTGATGTGAAAAAATAACAAGAAAAAGCTGCCGGATACTGTTCCGGCAGCTTTTTAGATTAGAATCTGTCATTACGCTTATCATCATCAATGTCAACGTCACCGTCAGATTCGATATGCGCTTCCTCACGCTTTACATTTTCGACAACCTGCTCGGTTGACTGTACTTCTTTTTTGCCAATGACCAGTTCTTCATTGACTACTGGTTTCTTCGTTACTTCCACTTTCTCCTCGACAATTGGCACCCTAATTGTTTCATCATCCCCGATTGTTCCTGCGTCAGCTCTTACTCCGTCAACCGGACGGCGGTCAACATAAACCTCCTGGCGGGAAACTGGAACATCAATCGTCTTCTGTTCTTCAACGACGTCCTTATGGATTTCAACTTCCCCTGTCTGGACACGTTCCTTGTTCACATTAAGCTCTTCTTCACGCAATTCCAATGTACGCTCATCATCAGTATCCAGTGTCTGGCCTGACAGGCCTGCGCGAGTATCCGTATCTAAATTATTGTTTGTATTTGAAATTGATGCTCCGCTGTATCCATAAGTTCCGGTTGCTCCCGCTGTATCTTCAAACAGGATAATCCTGCCTGATTCCAGATCCCCTGCATATTCCCGTGCTTCACTATCTCCAAGTCCCATGCCGACGAGGTTATCGTAATAGGAAGATTCACCCGTGTTGTCGGATCCTTCAAACGCCGAGGCAATGCTCTCGAAAAACCCTCGATTCTTTGTTGTTCTTTCTTCAGGAAGAGTTTCTTCCGTCACGCCTGTTAAATTCCCGAGTCGGGACATTGTTCCGCCGGTATTTCCGTAAACGGATAAATTGCTTAGTGTATTACCTTCGTTTTGATAACGTTCAATGGCTTCAATCAATTCTTCTTCTGTATTATATACACCAACTACTCTTTTACCCATGTTCATCGGCCTCCTGGAATCATTTTAATCGTCCTTTCTAACGGACGTATGAAGGCTTTTCCCCCTTTAGAAAGGAAGAAAACACGGGATGTTTGGAAGATAGAACATTTTTTGGAAAAAGAATTCGACCATTTTTGCAAAAAGAGTATTGATAATTGCGGGAGACTCTGATAAACTGATTATCGTTGCCATTAAATACAGCATGTTTGACACCTTATGATGGTGTATGTTATAGTTACTGAGTGTAATTGAATACGAATCGATAGGGAAGAAGAAGCACCCGCTTCTCACCTGGTTGACGCGGTCTGCTGTTGACAGGTTTTACGTAAATGGTTTGTCTTGAACCTTTTTTATGTACGTAAGTGTGGGTGTATGCACCCGCACTTTTTTATTGTAAAAAACCTGTCCGGCCGGCAAGCAAGGTGGTTGTCCCGGACAACGTATTCGTTATTAAACCATGGAGGTGGCTAACTATTAGCAAAGACATGTTGTTGAACGAAGGTATTCGCGCCCGTGAAGTCCGCTTGATTGACCAAAACGGCGAGCAGCTCGGAATTAAAACGAAATTTGAGGCGCTTGAAATTGCCGGCCGTGTAAATCTTGATTTGGTGCTGGTCGCACCAAACGCAAAGCCTCCGGTAGCCCGGATCATGGACTACGGAAAATTCAAGTTCGAGCAGCAAAAGAAGGATAAAGAGGCGCGCAAGAACCAGAAAATCATTACAACCAAAGAAGTACGCCTCAGCCCGACCATTGATGAGCATGACTTTAACACAAAACTTCGCAATGCGATTAAGTTCCTTGAAAAAGGCGATAAGGTTAAAGCATCAATCCGCTTTAAAGGGCGTGCAATCACCCATAAGGAAATCGGCCAGCGTGTTTTGGACCGTTTTTCCGAAGCGTGCAAGGAAGTTGCTACGATTGAGTCCCATCCAAGGATGGACGGCCGGAGCATGTTCCTGGTATTAGCACCTAAAAACGACAAGTAACAAGGAGGATATCCCAATGCCAAAAATGAAAACTCACCGCGGCGCTGCCAAGCGTTTCAAAAAAACCGGTTCTGGTCAGCTGAAGCGTGACCACGCTTATACAAGCCACTTGTTCGCGAACAAGTCTACGAAAGCAAAGCGAAAGCTTCGCAAATCCGCACTTGTTTCCAAAGGTGATTTCAAACGCATCCGTCAATTGCTTGACAATCTTAAGTAATCTCGATCGATCCAATAGGAGGGAAATAACATGCCACGTGTAAAAGGCGGTACTGTTACGCGCAAGCGTCGTAAAAAAGTTCTTAAATTAGCAAAAGGTTATTTCGGTTCAAAACATACATTATACAAAGTTGCCAATCAGCAGGTCATGAAGTCACTGCAATATGCATACCGTGACCGTCGCCAGAAAAAGCGCGACTTCCGTAAGCTATGGATTACCCGTATCAATGCGGCTGCCCGCATCAACGGCCTATCTTACAGCCGTTTAATGCACGGCCTTAAGCTTGCCGGCATCGAAGTAAACCGCAAAATGCTTGCCGAGCTTGCAGTTAGCGATGCTCAAGGCTTCGCGCAACTTGCAGACGCAGCAAAGCAACAGCTTAACCAATAATTAAGATAAAAAAGCCATTTCCCGATTGCGGGAATGGCTTTTCTGCTATTTGTCCAAGGGGGAGAAGGAATGGAGCTGTTTCTGTATACATATTTGGCGTTAATAAATATCTACGCGTTTACACTGATGGGAATCGATAAAAAACGGGCCAGGAAACAAGTTTACAGAATCAGCGAAAGATCTCTATGGCTGTCCGCATTCCTGGGTGGAGCTCCAGGAGCGTTGCTTGGCATGAATGCTTTCCGCCATAAAACTAAGCATACAGCGTTTAAGGCAGGGATGCCGCTGCTCGCAGTCATTGAGATTGGCCTCTTTATGTACCGGGTAATTTTCTAGTGGAGACCTCTTGCAGCAGAACACCTTTTGCCGTTCCTGCCCATTCAATGTCAGCCTTTGGATAGGATTTCAGCAGTTCGTTCTGGATAAAGATAAAATCTTTCCGGGACAGTTCTTCGGGGCGGGGAATATCCTTCAGCCAAATCGAGATGGAAATGACGGCGAATGAGTCATCTGTCAGGCCCAAGTATTTTTCGCCTTCGAACACTGCTCCTTTAAAGGTCAGGAGGAAATTTTTTCTCGGGACATTCGGATCATCCAGAAGCAGGAAGCGCCCCTGGATCCTGGCAGCCTCCAGTTTTCTGGGGATGCTAAAATAATATTTCCCGATCTTATAAATGAAAAATCCGGCCAAAATAATTCCGATGAGACGCAACAATTCAATCATGATAACGGCCTCCAGGCAACGGCTCCACTTTTGCCGAATGATCAGCGGCCAGGAGAAAGTAACCCGGCCCTTCTTTCTATATACGACA
The DNA here is from genome assembly GCF_000821085.1 of Bacillus sp. B-jedd. GTDB lineage: Bacteria > Bacillota > Bacilli > Bacillales > Cytobacillaceae > Bacillus_D. The sequence continues at coordinate 2,913,677 of NZ_CCXR01000001.1, read as the reverse complement.
CTTAGGGAAAAAGGTTCCATATATTTGCAATATAGGGAGGCAGCTTATGAATATTGAAAAGTTAACAGAAATGCAAATGTCGCTCGACACCCATATTGAACGGAAGCATGGGCTTGAGCAGGATGATCTTATTGACAAGAAAATACTCGCCTTGCTTGTTGAGGCGGGCGAATTGGCAAATGAAACCCGCTGTTTTAAATTTTGGAGTCAAAAGCCGTCATCCGAACGGGAAATTATCCTGGAGGAATATGTGGATGGCATCCATTTTGTCCTGTCGCTTGGCATTGAATGTGGGTTCATCCCTCGCTTGCAGCCTGTTAAGGAAACAGAAGCAACGGTTACCGGCCAATTCCTCGACGTCTTCAGTTCTATTGCCGCCTTCCGTAAAAGCCGCTCGGAAGCAGATTATTACGAGGTGTTCCAATCGTATTTAGAGCTCGGAAGCAAGCTTGGATTTACGGAAGCAGATATCGAACAAGCATACTTCAGAAAAAATGAAGTAAATTATGAGAGGCAGCAGAACAACTATTAGCAGAATATTTTTACAAAAGCTCCATCTTTTTGTATAATTGACTGCGGGTAAATACTATAAAAAGGGAGTCTTTCGAATGGCACAACTTGATGAAACATTGCAAATGCTGAAAGCCTTGACAGATGCAAAAGGAATTCCTGGAAATGAGCGGGAAGTCCGCGAAGTAATGAAAGAATACATAGCACCTTATGCCGATGAAGTGTCCACTGACGGACTCGGCAGCCTGATTGCCAAGAAAACAGGCAAGGAAGGCGGACCGAAAATCATGGTGGCCGGCCATCTTGACGAGGTAGGCTTCATGGTCACGCAAATTGATGAAAAAGGTTTTATCCGTTTTCAGCCTGTCGGCGGCTGGTGGAATCAGGTCATGCTTGCCCAGCGCGTTACCGTCGTCACTCGTAAAGGTGATGTAACTGGGGTTATTGGTTCGAAGCCTCCGCACATACTGACTGCAGAAGCCAGGAAGAAACCGGTCGAAATCAAGGATATGTTCATTGACATCGGCGCTTCAAACAGGGACGAAGCAAAGGAATGGGGAGTGCGCCCCGGCGACATGATCGTTCCTTATTTCGAATTCACAGTCATGAAAAACGAGAAAATGCTGCTTGCGAAAGCGTGGGACAACCGAATTGGCTGCGCCATCGCAATCGATGTCCTGAAGCAGTTGAAAGATGCTGAACATCCGAACGTCGTTTATGGCGTCGGTACGATCCAGGAAGAAGTGGGTCTCCGCGGGGCAAGGACTGCCGCAGCCAAAATTGAGCCAGATATCGGTTTTGGCGTCGATGTCGGTATTGCTGGCGATACTCCTGGTGTAACGGAGAAGGAAGCTCTTGGCAAAATGGGTAACGGGCCGCAAATCATCCTTTATGATGCATCCATGGTCTCCCACAAAGGACTGCGCGATTTCGTCACCGATACCGCGGATGAGTTGAACATCCCTTATCAATTTGATACAGTACCAGGCGGCGGAACTGATGCAGGTGCGATTCATTTATCCCATAATGGCGTCCCGGCACTTGCCATCACGATTGCGACCCGCTATATCCATTCGCATGCGGCTATGCTTCACCGCGATGATTACGAAAACACGGTCAAGCTGATTGTTGAGGTCATTAAGCGTCTTGATTCGGAAGCAGTTGAGAAAATTAAGTTAGGTTAATAATGAAGCTCCCCGGACCAATGGTCACGGGGAGCTTTTTTGCAAATCTATGAAGAAGGAAGCTATTTTTTCAGCCCGCCTTCAAGGGCTTGGAGCATTTCTTTTTTCTCGTTTTCCGAAGAATTATTCCAGATGATTTCAAACAAGACGCCTAGTCCCGGAAGCATTTTTTCTTCGCCATTCTGGATGGCGTCGACAATTGTGTCCTCAAGTTCCTGCTGGGTATTGTCGGCGATGTTATGGATAACAGCCGCACGCAGATTCAAATCCATGAATTTTTCCTCCTTTTTTCAAGTTCATTCACTACTATCTTTTTCTATTCGAGGTTTTAATATGTACAGCTCTTAAGCTATAATAGAAAAATCAGTGAATCAGAAAGGGGCGGCTGCAATGAAGTTTATTCAGTCAGCACAGAACCCTCAAGTAAAGCAGTGGAAGAAGCTTGCGATGAAGAAGGAACGTGAGCGCACTGGCCTCTTTATTGCGGAAGGCTTCCATCTTGTCGAGGAAGCATTAAAAAGTGAGGGGGCAGTCTCGGAAATTGTCATTGCAGAAGGAACCGATATTCCTCACCGACTTGACTATAAGGACATTCCGATTACGGCCGTGCCGAAGGATATTTTCAAAACCCTGTCCGAGACAGAAACGCCACAAGGCATCTTGGCGGTTTGCCGGCAAAGTTCCGATCAAATGGCGCTTGAGGGGGCAAGAACATTTTTGCTGCTCGATGCCGTGCAAGACCCGGGAAATCTCGGAACGATGATCAGGACTGCGGATGCGGCTGGAATAGACGCAGTTATTGCCGGGACGGGCAGTGTCGATATTTATAATCCGAAAGTGCTCCGTTCGGCGCAGGGGAGCCATTTTCATTTGCCGGTCGTTGCGGCGGATTTGGGCGAATGGATTCCAGGGCTGATGGAAAAAGGGGTACCTGTTTACGGAACTGCCCTGGAAGGAGCCAGAGACTATCGGGAAATTTCTCCCGCGGGACACTTCGCGCTCATTGTCGGGAATGAAGGAAGCGGCGTTTCGAAGGAGCTTTTGGCAAAAACGTCTGAAAACCTTTATGTGCCTATTTACGGAAAAAGCGAATCACTGAATGTCGCGATTGCAGCTGGAGTGCTTTTATACCATTTGCGGTCAGGAAGCGGCCAGCAATAAGTATGGCAGGTTGCGAGGCGACTGAGCATGATTTCGATAAATGTTTCCACTTAGGTTTGAAACAGCCGGAAAAATAAGCTATAATAGCTACTAAATTCATACATGAAAAACAATGACGGAGAAAAGTAACCTGGCCAAAGCCTTGTTAGGGAGAAAGTGCCCTGGACTGAAAGCACTTTTAAGGCGGAAGCAGGCGAAGTTCACCTCCTGAGTTGGCACCGGGACCATTCGCTTTGAAACGGATGTAAAGGTGCGCCGGCAGAAGCCGTTATCTCAATGAAGCGAACACGAATGGAAGGAAACATGCGTGTTTACAAGGGTGGTACCGCGAACACAAGCCTCGTCCCTTATTTGGGATGGGGCTTTTTTATATGGAAAAGAGCATATTTGCCAGTCCAGCCATGTGTACCGGAACATCCGGAACTTTAAAAGGAGGATACATCCCATGCAGGAAAGATTGACTGAATTGCAAAAAGAAGCCCTTGAAAAAGTGGGCCAGGCTGGGAGCCTGAAAGAATTGAATGATGTCCGTGTCGCCTATCTTGGCAAAAAGGGGCCAATCACGGAGGTTTTGCGTGGAATGGGCAAGTTGTCCGCAGAAGAACGCCCGAAAATGGGCGCACTTGTCAATGAAGTGCGACAGGCAATTGAAGCGGAAATTTCCGTGAAGCAAACAGAGCTTGAAGAAGCAGCGGTCAATGAGCGTCTCGCTTCGGAAACAATCGATGTAACGTTGCCTGGAAGGACTGTCAAAGCTGGAAGCCACCATCCGCTCACGAAAATCATCGAAGAAATTGAGGATCTTTTCATCGGAATGGGCTATGAGATTGCCGAAGGCCCGGAAGTAGAAAAAGATTATTACAACTTTGAAGCCCTTAACTTGCCAAAAGGCCATCCAGCACGCGATATGCAGGATTCCTTCTATATTACAGAGGAAACTCTGCTTCGGACCCATACATCGCCGGTCCAGGCAAGGACGATGGAAAAACAGGGCGGCAAAGGCCCGATCCGGATCATTTGCCCTGGAAAAGTGTATCGCCGCGATAATGATGATGCGACGCATTCCCACCAGTTCATGCAAATCGAAGGGCTCGTTGTCGGTGAGAACATCCGCATGAGCGACCTGAAGGGGACGCTTGCTGAGTTCGCGAAAAAAATGTTCGGCGAAGACCGTGAAATCAGGCTGCGCCCTAGCTTCTTCCCTTTCACAGAGCCATCTGTCGAAATGGACATTTCTTGCAAAATTTGCGGCGGAAACGGCTGCAGCGTCTGCAAGGGGACTGGCTGGATCGAAATTCTTGGCGCCGGAATGGTCCACCCGAATGTCCTTGAAATGGCTGGCTATGATTCGAAAAAATACACCGGTTTTGCATTTGGAATGGGGCCTGAAAGGATCGCGATGCTGAAATACGGGATCGATGACATCCGCCATTTCTATACGAATGATATCCGGTTCCTGAAACAGTTTTCGAGACAGGAATAGACCTTAATTTTGAAAGTGGGAGGCTTTAAACATGTTTGTTTCATATAAATGGCTCCAGGATTATGTGGATTTATCCGGAGTGACAGCGGAGGAACTTGCGGAAAAAATCACGAAAAGCGGGATTGAGGTTGAAGGAGTCGAGACGCTTAACGAGGGAATCAAAGGTGTCGTCATCGGCCATGTGCTCGAGCGTGAGCAGCATCCGAATGCCGACAAACTAAGCAAATGCCTAGTTGATATTGGAGAAGAGTCGCCGGTGCAAATCATTTGCGGGGCTCCGAACGTCGCTAAAGGGCAGAAAGTGGCCGTTGCGAAAACCGGCGCTGTTTTGCCTGGCAATTTCAAAATTAAGAAAGCGAAACTTCGCGGCGAAGAATCGAATGGGATGATTTGCTCGCTCCAGGAGCTTGGAATGGAAGGGAAAACCGTTCCTAAGGAATATGCGGAAGGAATCTTTGTATTCCCGGACAACGTAACACCTGGCGAAGACGCAATTGAAGCGCTGAACAGGGATGACAAGGTGCTTGAGCTTGGCCTTACTCCGAACAGGGCCGACTGCCTGAGCATGCTTGGAGTTGCATATGAAGTCGGGGCGATTTTAGGAAGGGACGTGAAATTCCCTGACATTCATCTGTATGCATCAAATGAAAAAGCTTCCGATTATATTAAAATATCGGTCGATGCACACGAAGACAATCCTCTGTATGCCGCAAAAGTGATTAAGAATGTCAAAATCGGCCCATCGCCGCTTTGGATGCAAACGCGCCTTATGGCAGCGGGCATCCGCCCGCACAACAATGTTGTCGATATTACAAACTATATACTGTTGGAGTATGGCCAGCCGCTCCATGCGTTCGATTATGAAAAATTAGGCTCTAAGGAAATCCTTGTCCGCCGTGCAAAAGAAGGCGAAACCATTGTAACGCTCGATGATGCGAAAAGAACGCTTACGCCGGACCACCTTGTCATTACGAATGGAACAGAACCAGTCGCGATTGCAGGGGTCATGGGTGGCGCAAACTCCGAAGTTGATTCCGATACCACTACTGTACTTCTCGAAGCGGCTTATTTTACGGGGGGGACAATCAGGAAAGCATCGAAGGACCATGGACTGCGCAGTGAAGCGAGTGCCCGTTTTGAAAAAGGCGTCGATCCGAACCGCGTCCGTGAAGCAGGTGAACGTGCCGCTGCCTTGATGGCGGAATATGCAGGTGGCGAAGTGCTTGAAGGAACGGTTGAGGTCGATACGATGAAGGCTGAGCCGGCAGTTGTTTCGATTACGTTGGAAAAGCTGAATACGTTCCTTGGCATGAGCTTGTCCATTAACGAAGTCACAGATATTTTTGCGAAGCTTAAATTCGAGACATCGGTTGACGGGGAGACCGTTACTGTCACTGTGCCGACCCGACGCGGGGACATCACCATAGAAGAAGACTTGATTGAAGAAGTCGCCCGTCTGTACGGCTATGATAACATCCCGAAAACATTGCCGGCTGGAGAGCAGACTGCAGGAAAGCTGTCGCCATACCAGGCGAAGCGCCGTGTCGTCCGCCGCTTCCTGGAAGGAGCCGGACTTTATCAGGCGGTCACCTATTCCCTGACAAGCGAAGAAAAGGTTTCCCAATACGCACTAGAGAAGGCAGAGCCAATAAAGCTTGCAATGCCGATGAGCGAAGAGCGTAGCCAGCTGCGCTTGAGCATCATCCCGCAGCTTCTTGAAGTCCTGAAATATAATGGCGCGAGGCAGGCGGACAGCCTGGCTGTTTATGAAACCGGGGCTGTATTCCTTGCTAAAGGGGAAGAGCTTCCTGTCGAGGAAGAGCATCTCGCTGCTGCGATAACAGGTCTTTGGGTTTCGAACCCGTGGCAAGGCGAGAAGAAGCCGGTCGATTTCTATGTCCTGAAAGGAATTATAGAGGGTCTCACTGAAAAACTCGGTCTCACCGGGCGGGTGGACTATGTCCAGGCACAGGTTGACGGCATGCATCCGGGCAGGACTGCGGAGATCCTTTTGGATGGCAAGCGGATCGGTTTCGCAGGGCAAGTTCACCCATCAAGGCAAAAGGAACTTGATTTGAAAGACACATACGTATTTGAATTGAAGCTTAACGAGTTACTTGAAGCCGGGACAGAGCCGCTTCATTACGAATCGATTCCAAGATTCCCGTCCATCACACGGGATATCGCCCTTGTTGCCGACAAGGATACGCCAGCTGGGGCACTCCGTGCTATCATCGTTGAAGCCGGCAGCCCGTTGTTGAAGGAAGCCGCGGTGTTTGATTTGTATGAAGGGGCCAATATGGAAGAGGGCAAGAAGTCGATTGCTTTCTCGCTTAAATATATGGATCCTGAGCGGACTTTAACAGATGAGGAAGTCACCAAGGTGCATGAAAAGGTATTGGCGGCACTGAAGGAAAAAGCAGGAGCAGTCCTGAGAGGGTAAGCGGATATTTCTAAAAAAGAGTTGGATCCTTGGCGGGTCCAACTCTTTTTATATTTGTTCGGAATAACGGAGCGCGCATTGGTGGGCTTAGTTATTCCGTCTTTTTTTGGTAACCAGATTGATCGCTTTTTGCGTGTTGGCAAAATGGTATTTGACGAAATGAGGCAGGACAGCCTGCCCTTTTGCCAGAATCAGCTTCGCGGCCGCTTCGTCAACCTTCGAGCCGGCTCCCTTTGGAATAGTGAACCCTGCTTCTTCGCTTAACTTGTCAAAATGGCGGATAAATGCATATCTTGCAAGAATTGATGCTGCGGCAACTGATAGATGCAGTCCTTCTGCTTTTGTGCTGAAATGGACATTTTCCCTAATAATGGTCCGCTGTCCCCGCAGATGGTTGAAGTAAATGCCGGGTTCGGCGAATTGGTCGACCAGGATGGCGTCGGGTTTCTCAGGGGCTATTTTGCCAAGGACATGGGTGAGCGCCTGATTGTGGAGAATTGCCTTTATTTTCCCCTGGGACATGCCTGATTGCTGAAGTTGGTTGTATTTTTCATTATGTAAGGTTAATAAACTGTATGGGATGACATCCTTAATATTCTTTGCAATAGCGGTAATTTTGTCATCGTTCAAATCCTTGGAATCCCTGACGCCCAGCTCTTTAAGAAGTGGCATGTCCTGTTCCCGGACATAAGCGGCGACTACCGTGATCGGTCCGAAATAATCCCCAGTTCCAACCTCGTCCGAGCCAATTACCGACAATTGCGCGAAATTGGCGGGAAGATGGGAACCAGGAACCGGTTTGGAAGCTGTTTTTTTGGAAACCGCCGGCGCGGATGATGAAATCCCGCTCCATTGGGCGGCTTCACTTTCGGCCGATGGTCCCTGAAAAAGCACTTTGCCGGATTTATAGGCTGTAATCATGCAGGCGGGTGTTTTTGCCGCAAAAATACCACCTGGCGGAATTTTATCAATTAAAAAGCGTGAATAATGGTTTTTCAAGCCGGCGATTTGTTCTGTCGGCACTATTATGACTGCATGGCCCAAAATAGAGCACTCCTTATATTCGTTGTCTGCTTATTTTATCATAATTCCTCAATGGAAATGAGATTCTTCCCCGTATTGTATTTCGCATATTCTCCTGTTTTCCTCGTTTATTATCCAAATTTCATGTTTTATTATCGAGTTTTGCCGTTGTATTATCCGATTTAACGCTTGTATTATCCAAATTTCATGCTTTATTATCGAATTTGCAGGTTATATTATCCAAATTTCATGTTTTATTATCCAATTTACGGGTTGTATTAGCGAGTTTGGCCATTGTATTATCCAATTGCGGATATGCCGTTTTTGCCAGCTTGCAAAAGGAAAATAGCCAATAAAAGCAGCGGTTAAAGCCGCTTTGCATACTTTCGCTTTTCCAGAAAAGCCTGTTCGTGGTATGATAGTGAATAGGATTCTTTGAATGGAGGCAACTACGTGTCGAATGTGAATAAAAATCGGACAACGGTCGATATTTATGGCCAGCAATATGTCATAATCGGGCAGGAAAGCTCGAGCCATGTCAGGCTTGTGGCATCGCTTGTCGACGATAAAATGCGGGAAATCAGTTCCAAGAATCCTTCGTTAGATGTGAATAAATTGGCCGTCCTTACCGCAGTGAACGCAGTGAATGACTTTATTAAAATTAGAGACCAGCTGGAAAAGCTGAAATCAGAAATGGAAAGGGAATAGGGAAAAACGGGGATGCTTGATTTAGCGATTATTCTTTTATTCATTATAGGTTTTTTTATCGGCCTGAAACGGGGATTTATCCTGCAGCTTCTTCATCTGGCGGGATTCATCATTTCCTACATTGTTGCTTATAAGTACTATGATATTCTGGCTCCGAAGCTAAAGCTGTGGGTTCCTTATCCCACGATGGGAGACACATCAACATTGTCGATGTTCGCCTCTTCCACCGGTCTGGAGGATGCTTTTTACAGGGCATTCGCCTTTGTGGCGATTTTCTTTGTGGTCAAGGTGATTGTCCAGATTATCGGCTCGATGTTTGATTTTATCGCCCATTTGCCAATCCTCAGGACGCTGAACGTCTGGGCGGGAGGTATTCTTGGGTTTATGGAAGTTTATCTCATTCTGCTATTATTATTGTATATCTCTGCGCTGCTGCCGGTTGAGGCAATCCAAAAACCGCTTGAAAGTTCGGTTATAGCAGAAGCGATTGTCAAGCACACGCCGGTCATTTCGGAGCAGTTGAAGGAATTATGGATTGAATATGTGGCTGCTTGAACTTCTCTGACAGCAGAGAAGTTCTTCTTTCTTTAAGGGAACTTTCATGCGAGTTAACCGTAAATGTATAGAATAGACAAGGCAGGTGCTTTTGACGATGGAAAAGAATAAAAAGGATGTTATTTCTCTTCTTGAGACCATTGCCATTTATCTTGAGATCAAGGGGGAAAATCCGTTTAAGGTATCAGCCTTCCGCAAGGCTGCGTTTGCACTCGAAACAGATAACAGGAGCTTGAGCGGCATCACCGACTTTACCGCAATATCAGGAATCGGCAAAGGGACGGCTGCGGTCATAGAAGAGTATATCCAGGAAGGCCAATCATCAGTCCTGAAAGAACTCCAGGAAGAGGTGCCAGCCGGCCTCGTCCCCCTTCTCAAACTCCCGGGGCTTGGAGGGAAGAAGCTCGCGAAACTTCATGAACTGTTAGGCATTGAAGATATAACAGATTTGGAAGAAGCGTGCAGGATGGGCAAGATTGAGGGACTGCCCGGTTTCGGGAAAAAATCGCAAGAGAAAATTCTCGCCGCGATTGAAAAAGCTGGGGAGCGTCCGGAGCGGCTGCCGCTTGCCTACATGCTTCCTATAGCGGCAAAAATTGAAGGTCAGCTGGCTCAAATGAAAGATATCGAGAAGTTTTCACAGGCAGGGAGCATCAGGAGATGGGCGGAAACCGTGAAGGACCTGGATTTCATTATCGCCACCTCCAATCATGAGTCTGTCAAAGAGCAGCTTCTTTCCCTTCCTGATATAAAGGAAGTCATCGGGGCAGGTGATACGAAAGTATCCGTTACCTTTGGTTTTGATTACGATATCTCAGCCGATTTCCGGCTTGTCAGCAGCGATGAATTCGCAACCGCGCTCCACCATTTTACCGGTTCCAAGGATCACAACGTACGGATGAGGCAGCTTGCAAAAGAACGTGGCGAAAAAATCAGCGAATATGGAGTGGAATACGAGGCAGGCATGCAAACTTTTGCAACAGAGGAAGAGTTTTATGCCCATTTCGGCCTGCCTTTCATTCCGCCGGAAATACGCGAGGATGGACGCGAAGTCGAGATTTACTCTCCTGATATGGGCCTTGTCGGCATAGAAGATATGAAAGCGGACCTCCATATGCACTCCACCTGGAGTGATGGAGCCCATACAATTGAGGAAATGGCAGAAGCCTGTAGGGCAATGGGCTATACCCATATCGCGATTACTGACCATTCCCAATTCCTGAAGGTGGCAAACGGCCTCACGCCTGAAAGGCTCATGGAGCAACATGAGGAAATCAGGCGTCTTAATGATAAATACACAGATTTTAAAATCCTTTCAGGCGTTGAAATGGATATTCTCCCTGATGGGACACTCGATTATGATGACGAAATCCTCAAGGAACTCGACATCGTTATCGCATCAATCCACTCCGCATTCTCGCAGCCGCGCGAAAAAATCATGAGGCGGCTCAGGACAGCACTGGAAAACCCGCATGTCGACATCATCGCCCATCCGACAGGACGGCTGATTGGCCGCCGGGATGGTTATGATGTAGATATTGATATGTTGATTGCCATGGCAAAAGAAACGAACACCGCTCTCGAACTGAATGCAAATCCCCATCGCCTGGACCTTTCTTATGTACATCTAAAGAAAGCCCAGGAAGCGGGAGTGAAAATCGCCATTAATACAGACGCGCATAAAATGACCATGCTCAGCCATATGGGCATCGGCGTCGCGGCAGCCAGGAAAGGCTGGATCAAAAGCAGTTCTGTTTTGAACACATACGAATTGGAGGATTTGCTCCAATTTTTGCACCACAGAAACTGACAAATCATTTAGGCAAAAAGGAGAGGTTTCTCCATGCAGGAAAGAACATTGAAAGTCCTTGAATTTTTCAAGGTAAGGGAACAGCTATTCGGGCATGCCTCATCCGCGCTTGGACGCGACAAAATTTCCAAGCTAGTCCCTTCATCTGATTTTGAAGAGGTGAACAGGCTCCAGGAGGAGACGGACGAGGCGGCAACAACGCTCCGATTAAAAGGGAATGTGCCATTATCCGGCATCCATGATATACGCGCCCATATTAAGCGGGCCGTCATTGGCGGGACATTGAGCCCCGCTGAGCTTGTCCAGATTGCCAGCACCATCTCGGCGAGCAGGCAAATCAAGCGATTCATCGAAGGAGTTCATGAAGAAAACAGCAAACTGCCGCTTCTTTTTGAGTATACCGGCAAAATTATCCCGCTCACAAATCTTGAACAGACGATTAAAATGGCCATCGATGAAAGCGGGGAAGTGCTCGACACGGCCAGTGATACCCTTCGGTCGCTCCGCCAGCAGTTAAGGTCGAATGAATCAAGGGTGAGGGAAAAGCTTGAGAGTATGATCCGTTCTTCAAGTGCCCAAAAAATGCTTTCAGATGCAATCATTACGATTAGGAACGACAGATTTGTCATCCCGGTCAAGCAGGAGTACAGAGGCCATTATGGCGGTATCATCCATGATCAAAGTTCCTCTGGACAGACGCTGTTCATTGAACCGCAATCGATTGTCCAGCTGAATAACCAGGTCCAGGAAATCAGGGTCAAGGAGCAGGTGGAGATTGAACGGATCCTTGCCGAACTTTCGGCGACGGCTGCCGAGCATAGCTTTGAGCTTGAGGTAATCACAGATGTCCTGGGGGAACTGGATTTTATTTTTGCAAAAGCGCGCTATGGAAGGACAATAAAGGCCTCCAGGCCGACGATGAATAACGAAGGAAGAATCGCCCTTTACAAGGCGCGCCATCCCCTGATTCCAATGGACGAAGTCGTACCGAATGACATTTTGCTCGGCAAGGACTATACGACAATCGTCATCACTGGACCGAATACAGGCGGAAAGACCGTCACATTGAAGACGGTGGGCCTGTGTACCCTCATGGCTCAGTCAGGGCTTCAGATTCCGGCGCTCGACGGTTCGGAGCTGGCAGTCTTTGATGCGGTGTATGCCGATATTGGTGATGAGCAGTCGATTGAACAGAGCTTAAGTACATTCTCTTCCCATATGGTTAATATTGTCGACATCCTCAATAAAGCTGACCATAACAGCTTTGTCATGTTTGATGAGCTTGGGGCAGGGACAGATCCGCAGGAAGGCGCAGCCCTGGCCATTTCCATTCTCGATGAAGTGTATAATCGTGGAGCCAGGGTCATTGCGACGACCCATTACCCGGAACTGAAGGCTTATGGCTATAACCGGGAAGGTGTCATGAATGCGAGTGTCGAATTCGACGTGGAAACGCTGAGCCCGACATACAGGCTTCTTTTAGGGGTTCCGGGGCGGAGCAACGCTTTCGAAATCTCGCGGCGCCTTGGCCTTGGCGAGAGGATAATTTCCAATGCAAGATCGCATGTCAGCGAAGACAGTTCACAGATCGATACGATGATCTCTAAACTTGAAACGAGCAGGCGGGACGCGGAAAATGAACTCGCCGAAGCCCATGACTTACTGAAACAGGCAGAAAAGCTGCATGCCGATTTGCAAAAGCAGGTCATTGAATTTTACGAGCAGCGTGATTCACTGATGGAAAAGGCAGCCGAAAAGGCCGGTAAGCTTGTTGAAAAGGCGACAGAAGAAGCTGAGGAAATCATCAGTGACCTAAGGAAGCTGAGGCTCGAGAAAAACGCGGAAATTAAGGAACATGAATTGATCGAGGCAAGGCAGCGGCTTGCCGGCGCGGCCCCGACCGTGGAAAGAACAGAAAAACCGGCAGCGAAGAAAGCCGCTGGGCATACCTTTAAGCCGGGTGATGAGGTAACGGTCCTTACATTCGGACAGAAAGGCACACTTCTTGAAAAAACAGCCGACTGCGAATGGCAAGTCCAGATTGGAATTATAAAAATGAAAGTCTCTGAAAAGGACATGGAATATATCAAGCCGCCAAAGCAGAAGGAAGTAAAGCCAATGGCCATCGTCCGGGGAAGAGATGCCCATGTAGGACTTGAGCTCGACTTGCGTGGCGAACGGTTTGAGGATGCGCTTATGAAGGTGGAAAAATATCTTGATGACGCGCTCCTGGCAGGCTATCCGCGTGTATCCATCATCCACGGCAAAGGCACCGGGGCTCTGAGGCAGGGGGTACAGGATTATTTGCGGAACCACAGGTCCGTCAAGAAAATCCGCTTTGGTGATGCGGGCGAAGGCGGAACCGGCGTTACGATTGCCGAATTCAAATAAAGTTGGGGAGCTAAGGGTATGGAAAGTTTCTGGAAAAATGAATTCATTCAGATAGCGGCCTACTATAGTTTAGTCATCCTTTGTCTTGTCGTCTTCCTGGCTGCCTTTGAATTAGTCACGAAATATAATAATTGGGAAGAAATCAAGAAAGGAAATGTGGCTGTTGCCATGGCAACCGGAGGAAAAATCTTCGGTATCGCCAATATATTCAGGCATGCTATCCAGGAACACACCTCTGTTCTTGCGATGATCGGCTGGGGGGTATTCGGTTTTATCCTTTTGATCTGTGGTTATTTCATATTTGAATTCTTGACCCCAAAGTTTAATGTCGATGCGGAAATAGAAAGAGATAACCGCGCTGTCGGATTTATTTCAATGGTCATATCAATCGGCTTATCTTATATTGTCGGAGCCGGAATCTAAGGCGGAGGAAAATACGTGGAAACGTTGGCAAAAGTGCTTTTAGGCCTCTGTGGCCTGTTTATGCTTATCGGGATTATCTATATGGTGTTTTTTGCTTGATAGAGGGGGCCGCTTGCAATCGCAGCGGCCTTTTGCATGACTTGGAAATTCTAGCGGATAATGGTGCAAACAGCACTTTATTGGATATAGTTCGAAATGAGTGTATTCTGTTTGTGGAATAAGGACATATGGATTATAATGGGATAAATAGAAAGAATTTTTAAAAAACTTCTGTACAAGGAGGTACCCATGGTTGAGATCAAGCCTTGGCTCAAACATTACCCGGAAGAAATACCGGCCACTCTCGAGTACCCATCAGCATCTTTGCACAGTTATTTATTGAAAGCAGTCGAAGAATTTCCCGAAAAATCCGCCATCCACTTTATGGGGAAGGAATTGACGTACCGGGAAGTTAAAGATTCCGCCCTTCAGTTTGCCGCTTATTTGCAAAAACTCGGCATTGGAAAAGACGACCGGGTCGCGGTCTTCCTGCCGAACACCCCACAGGCGGTGATCAGCTTTTTTGGCATCCTGTTGGCAGGCGGGATTGTCGTTCCCACAAATCCACTCTATACGGAGCGCGAACTTGAATACCAAATGAAGGATTCCGGAGCCGTTGCCATAGTCACCCTCGATATCTTATATCCACGTGTTTCAAAAGTGATTCAAAAGACAGATTTGAAGCACATAATTGTAACCGCTATCAAAGATGCACTCCCATTCCCTAAGAACTTGGTCTATCCATTCATCCAGAAAAAGCAATATGGGATCGTTGTAAAAGTAAAACATGAAGGCAATACACATCTGCTCAATGAAATTTTGAAAGCGCCTAGGGGTCCACTTGTGGAGCATTCAATCGACTTCGATGAGGACCTGGCTCTCCTCCAATATACAGGCGGGACGACCGGCTTCCCGAAAGGCGTCATGCTCACTCATAAAAACCTTGTTGCCAATGTTATAGCCTGCAACAACTGGATGTATAAATGCAAGCGAGGACAGGAAAGAGTTCTTGGCATCCTCCCGTTTTTCCATGTATACGGCATGACCACTGTCATGATCCTGTCGATTATGCAGGGCCATACCATGATTCTTTTGCCGAAATTCGACCCTGAAACGACGTTAAAAACAATCCAGAAGCAAAAGCCGACACTTTTTCCCGGTGCACCAACTATTTATATCGGCCTCCTGAACCATCCGGATTTAAAAAAATACGACCTGTCATCCATCGATTCGTGCATAAGCGGTTCGGCTCCGCTCCCGGTCGAGGTCCAGCAAAAATTCGAAGAAATAACCGGCGGCAAGCTTGTGGAAGGGTATGGGCTAACGGAAACATCTCCCGTCACACACTCTAATTTCCTTTGGGACCGCCCGAGGATCAAGGGAAGTATCGGGGTCCCGTGGCCGGATACGGATGCAGCAATTTTATCGCTGGAAAGCGGGGAACGCCTGCCGCCTGGGGAGGTTGGTGAAATTGCCGTAAAGGGCCCGCAGGTCATGAAGGGGTACTGGAACCGGCCAGAGGATACTGCGATGACTTTCAGGGATGGCTGGCTTTTGACAGGTGATCTGGGTTATATGGATGATGACGGTTATTTTTATGTCGTCGACCGGAAAAAAGACATGATTATCGCAGGCGGATTCAATATTTATCCACGGGAAATCGAAGAGGTTCTTTATGAGCATCCAGCCATCCAGGAAGTAGTGGCAGCCGGGGTGCCCGATCCATACAGAGGGGAAACGGTAAAAGCCTATGTCGTTGTAAAAGAAGGCGCCGAGGTGAGCGAAAAGGACCTCGATGAGTTTGCCAGGCAGCAACTTGCTTCCTTCAAGGTTCCGAGAATCTATGAATTCAGGGAAGAATTGCCGAAAACCGCGGTCGGTAAAATCCTGAGGCGCGTCTTGGTAGACGAGGAAAAGAGAAGAATGAAAGAAGAAGAAGAGCAAAAACATGCATAAGTGAGGGAGGACAGCCGCGTTGGCTGTCCTTTTTGTGTTTTTGCTGACTGGATGTTTCGGACTCTTAACTAGGGTATTTGACTGTAAGAGTCCAAATGAACACCAGAATCGGTCACTCAACCTTGTATTTAGACGAATAATCTATTATTAATTCAACACTTAGGCCAAGCCCAGACTGCGCGCTTGACAGTGAAACGATGAAAATCATATGATAAGTTTATGAATGACTGTTCATTCATTAACCTTGTGGTTTTCTTTGAAGGGGGTGCGGGAATGAAGAAAAGCAGGCCTAAATACATGCAAATCATCGAAGCGGCCGTAACGGTAATTGCGGAAAATGGTTATCATCAGGCGCAGGTTTCCAGGATTGCCAGACAGGCTGGGGTCGCTGACGGAACCATTTATTTATATTTCAAAAACAAGGAAGACATTCTTATTTCCCTCTTTGAGGAAAAAATGGGTGCCTTTATTGAAAAAATCGAGGGTGCAATTGCAGGAAAAGAGACGGCGGCAGAGAAGTTATTACTGTTGATAGAATCCCATTTCAAGATGCTCTCGGAGAACCGGAGCCTTGCGATTGTCACCCAGCTTGAATTAAGGCAGTCAAATAAGGAGCTGCGCCTAAGAATTAATGAGGTGCTGAAAGGGTACTTAAAAGTGATTGATAAAATTCTCCTTGAAGGAAAACAGAATGGGGAGTTCTCGGCAACACTCGATACCCGCCTCGCGCGGCAGATGATTTTCGGGACGATTGACGAGACAGTCACAACCTGGATCATGAATGAACATAAGTACGATTTGGCCACGCTCAGCGCGCCTGTCCATGCACTTTTACTAAATGGATGCGGAGCGCATGCGGAGGCAAGGACTTCTAAAGGCAAAATTGATTAAGGGGGGAGCAAGTTGGAATTTCTAAGTTGGACAGATGAGGGCGGAATTGCGGAAATCACGATCAAAAGGCCGCCGGCAAACGCACTTTCTTCAGGGCTTTTAAAAGAACTTTCTGCTGTCCTTGATGAGATCGAAGTGCAAAAGGGGATTAAAGTGCTCCTGCTGCATGGGGAAGGCCGATTTTTCTCGGCTGGAGCGGATATTAAGGAGTTTACAACCATTGATTCCGCCGAGGACTTTTCGAAGCTGGCCCGTCTCGGGCAAAATCTGTTTGAGCGGATGGAGAAGTTTCCGAAGCCAATCATTGCTGCCATCCACGGCGCGGCGCTTGGCGGGGGGCTCGAGCTGGCCATGGCCTGCCACTTCCGCCTTGTAAGCGAAACGGCGAAGCTTGGGCTTCCGGAACTCCAGCTAGGGCTCGTCCCTGGGTTTGCCGGCTCCCAGCGCCTTTCAAAGTATGTCGGTTCAGCTAGAGCGGCTGAAATGCTGTTCACATCAGAGCCGATCACAGGAATGGAAGCGGTTCAATTTGGGTTGGCCAACCATGTGTATCCGGAAGAAGAGTTAATGGAACATGCTTTTACTTTTGCAAAAAAAATCGCCAAAAAAAGTTCGGGCTCTTTGAAAGCTGCCATCGAACTGCTTAATTATTCAAAGTCGGGCGAATTTTATGAAGGAGTAAAACGGGAAGCGGAACTATTCGGGGAAGTCTTCATGTCCGCCGATGGGCAGGAAGGCATCAAAGCATTCATTGAAAAACGCGAACCCGAATTCAAAGGGGAATAATAGATTCAAAGATTTCAAAAAAACTTGATTGAAGGGTAACCTGTGTCATTTCTTCTATATAAATTGGACTAATAGATTTACGCCAAGTTTATTGGAGTGGAAGGCACGTAGACTCCTGTGGGATGCAGCGGCAAGTGGAGACCCCACAGGCGCAAGCGCCGAGGAGGCTCCACTGGCGCCCCGCGGAAAGCGAAGTGCCTCGGGACAGGCAAAAAAGCAGCCTGTCCCTGCGTTGTAAGTTCACGGATGCCTTCCTTGGTGGAGCGCAAATCTATCTATATTTTAAAAAACAGTTCAGTATATATAGCAAACTATTGTCAATCGGGAGGGAACGTACATGAACATATTTGTATTGATGAAGAGAACATTTGATACAGAAGAAAAAATTACACTTTCAGGCGGCAAAATTAATGAAGACGGGGCGGAATTCATTATTAACCCGTACGATGAATATGCTGTCGAGGAAGCCATCAGGGTCCGTGATGCTCAAGGCGGGGAAGTAACGGTCATGACAGTCGGGACAGAGGAAGCGGAAAAACAGCTCCGCACAGCATTGGCAATGGGCGCTGATAAAGCGGTCCTGATCAATACCGAAGACGATATCCAAAATGGCGACCAGTTTACTACCGCCAAAATCCTTGCCGAATACCTGAAGGATAAAGAAGCTGATTTAATCCTTGGCGGAAACGTCGCTATCGATGGCGGTTCAGGGCAGGTTGGTCCGCGTGTGGCCGAACTCCTTGACATGCCATACGTGACAACGATTACGAAACTGGATATTGACGGCGGCAAAGCAAGCATCGTCCGCGATATTGAAGGAGATTCGGAAGTAATTGAGGCTTCACTGCCGCTGCTTATCACTGCACAGCAAGGGCTGAATGATCCTCGCTACCCATCACTTCCTGGAATCATGAAGGCAAAAAAGAAGCCGCTCGAGGAACTGGAGCTGGATGACCTTGGCCTTGAAGAGGACGACGTGGAGCCGAAGACGAAGTCGACTGAAATTTTCCTGCCGCCGAAAAAGGAAGCAGGCAGAGTTTTGCAGGGCGATATAGCGGACCAGGTGAAGGAGCTTGTCAACTTGCTCCATACGGAAGCGAAGGTAATCTAGTCTGGACCGAATCACCAGACACTGGCAAAATCCATTTTTAAAACAGGCAAAGAGAACATCTTGATAGCTGATAAAGCGCAGGAGGTAGAGGATATGGCAAGAAAAGTGTTGGTATTGAGTGAAGTGCGTGATGATGCTTTAAGAAACGTATCATTTGAAGCGATTGCCGCGGCAAAGACGATTGCCGAGGGCGGGGAAGTAGTCGGGGTTCTTATTGGTGGAAGTGTAAGCGCTTTAGGAACCGAGCTATACCAGTACGGTGCCGATCGCGTCATCGCGGTGGAGGATGAAAAACTGAAGAATTACACGCCAGATGGTTATTCACAAGCCTTGATGGCGGTAATTGAATCTGAAGATCCTGAAGGCCTTGTTTTCGGCCATACAGCCCTTGGAAAAGATCTCGCTCCAAAAATCGCCGCCAAACTCGGCAGCGGGCTTGTCTCGGATGTGACGGAGGTTGAGGCAGCCGGGGGGAATCTGGTGTTCACAAGACCGATTTATTCTGGAAAAGCTTTTGAGAAAAAAATCATTACAGATGGCCTGATCTTTGCGACCATCCGCCCGAACAATATCGCTCCGCTTGAGAAAAATGATGCTGCTAGCGGTACTGTGGCCGCTGTAACAGCTGAAATTAAAGATTTGCGGACAGTGGTGAAAGAAGTCATCCGGAAAGCGACTGAAGGTGTGGATTTGTCCGAAGCGAAGGTCGTGGTCGCCGGGGGCCGCGGGGTAAAGAGCGCCGATGGCTTTGAGCCGCTGAAGGAGCTTGCAAATGTGCTAGGGGGCGCGGTAGGGGCTTCTAGGGGAGCCTGCGACGCCGATTATTGCGATTATTCCCTCCAGATTGGGCAGACAGGAAAAGTTGTCACTCCGGACCTTTATATTGCCTGTGGAATCTCGGGCGCCATCCAGCACTTGGCGGGCATGTCGAACTCAAAAGTCATTGTGGCGATCAATAAGGATCCTGAGGCGAATATTTTCAAAGTGGCGGATTACGGAATTGTAGGAGACCTTTTCGAGGTTGTTCCCCTTTTGACAGAAGAATTCAGGAAGCTGAAAGTCCATTCATAAATTGTCCGGAGGAGCGGTGTAATCCGCTCTTTCTCTGTTACCAAAACGGGATTGTCTCGAATATCTTCATCTCAAGTAGGGGATTTTAACACTGAAACAAATAATTAGCATGCGTTTTCGAATGGTGGTATACTTTCCGTAGATTTAGAAAGAAATTAGGAGGCTTTTATAATGGCAATTTCACATGCAACTGATCAGAATTTCGCCGGTGAGATCGGTACAGGCGTCGTTCTTGTAGATTTCTGGGCACCATGGTGCGGACCATGCAAAATGATCGCTCCGGTACTTGAGGAAGTAGATTCCGAAATGGGAGACAAGGTGAAAATCGTAAAGCTTGATGTAGACGAAAACCCTGAGACTTCCGCGAAATATGGAGTTATGAGCATTCCGACTCTCCTTGTTTTCAAGGATGGCGAACAGGTTGATAAGGTTGTCGGTTACCAGCCGAAAGAAAATCTGGTCAATCTTCTCGAAAAGCACATTTAAACCTTAACCCCTGCCAATCACGGCGGGGGTTTTTCAATGAAAAACCAACCCCCAGTTTCCAGAAGCTATTTTAGATGATTAACAGACGCTTCCATAAGCAATCCGGACTCATTCATGATAAAATTGGTGAAGCGGAAAAGGTATTAGCCATTTTCCTTTTCAAAATTGGCCTTAATTTTGAAAGAGATAGCAGGAGGTGATGGCCAATGAACGAAATAATCAAGCAAAAACTGACCCTGCTGCCGGATCAGCCAGGCTGTTACTTAATGAAGGACAGGCAGGGAACCATCATCTATGTGGGCAAGGCAAAAGTGTTGAAAAACAGAGTAAGATCCTATTTTTCCGGCTCGCATGACGCAAAAACACAGCGGTTAGTCGGGGAAATCGAGGACTTTGAATATATCGTCACTTCCTCAGATATCGAAGCGCTCATTCTAGAGCTGAATCTGATCAAGAAATACGACCCGAAATATAATATCATGCTGAAGGATGACAAAACGTATCCGTTCATCAAGCTGACGGCCGAACGGCATCCGAAGCTCATCATCACCCGGAAAGTAAAACGTGACAAGGGAAAGTACTTTGGACCGTATCCCAACGTCCAGGCCGCCAATGAAACAAAGAAGCTCCTGGACAGGATTTATCCGCTGCGGAAATGCTCGACATTGCCGGACCGCGTGTGCCTGTATTACCACTTGGGCCAGTGTCTGGCACCTTGTGTGAAAGAAGTTCCTGAATCCGAATATAAAAGGATGACTGATGAAATCACCAGGTTCCTGAATGGCGGCTATAAGGAAATTAAAAAAGACCTGACTGTAAAAATGACAGAGGCCGCCGAGCAGCTTGATTTTGAAAGGGCAAAGGAATTCAGGGATAAAATTGCCCATATTGAAGCGACGATGGAAAAGCAGAAAATGACAATGACCGACTTTACCGACAGGGATGTATTCGGCTATGCCGTCGATAAAGGCTGGATGTGTGTCCAGGTGTTCTTTGTCCGCCAGGGAAAGCTCATTGAAAGGGACGTTTCCCTGTTTCCAATTTACGGCGAGCCTGAGGAGGAAATGCTCACATTCCTTGGCCAATTTTATACGAAGGCGAACCACTTTAAGCCGAGGGAAGTACTTATACAAAATCAAGTTGATTGCGGCATGGCCGAGCAGCTTCTTGATGTAAAGGTCTTGCAGCCACAGCGCGGCCAAAAGAAGGACCTTGTCAATCTCGCGGTAAAAAATGCGCAAATCGCCTTGCATGAAAAGTTCTCACTCATTGAGCGGGATGAAAGCCGGACCATCAAAGCGGTCGAAAATCTTGGCGCTCTGCTTGGCATCCATACGCCAAACCGGATTGAAGCCTTTGATAACTCCAATATCCAGGGAACGGATCCCGTCTCGGCAATGGTCGTTTTTATGGACGGGAAGCCTTATAAAAAGGAATACCGTAAATATAAAATCAAGACGGTAAAAGGGCCCGATGATTACGAATCGATGAGGGAAGTTGCGAGGAGAAGATATTCAAGGGCATTGAAAGAGGGGCTGCCGCTGCCGGATATGATTATCATTGACGGAGGGAAAGGGCACATCGAAGCGGTGAGGGATGTACTTGAGAATGAACTCGGCCTCGATATTCCCCTTGGAGGTCTAGCGAAAGACGATAAGCATAAAACCTCCCAGCTGTTATTCGGGAATCCGCTTGAGGTTGTGGCGTTGCCGCGGAACAGCCAGGAGTTTTACCTTCTGCAGAGGATTCAGGATGAAGTCCACCGTTTTGCGATCACTTTCCACAGACAGTTGAGGGGAAAAAGCGCATTCCAGTCCATCCTGGATTCCATTCCAGGAATTGGGGAAAAGCGGAAAAAGCTCCTCCTGAAAAGCTTCGGATCAGTCAAGAAGATGAAAGAAGCGAGCCCGGAGGAATTTGCGGCTATCGGCATTCCAGGGCCTATTGCAGAAGAACTTCTGAAAAAACTGAACACTTAGATTGCATTAAGAAAATTTCCTGTGTTATAATGATGAAAATTTAATCATACTATCACTTTAATTTCTAAAGTGTAGGTAGAGGCGCGGGCTTCATGAGTAAAAATCCGGAGAATAATGGATTCGACGATGGATTTTGAAAGGGGATACCGCCGAAGCAGTGAATGGCCCATTCCATCCACTTGCTGGTCCTGTATTGAATAAATGCAGGATTGTCAGGGTACACCACCCTGGAGGGCTATCTCACATAGATGCGTAGATTCTATTCGGCGTATCCGGGCAATGAGATGACTCTCATTGTCCTTTTTTATTGTGCAGATAACTTAATGGGATAATTTAAGACAGAGAGAAGGGGAAGCGTTGGCAATCATCGTCCAGAAATTTGGCGGAACATCAGTTGGAAGTCCTGAACGGATCAGAAACGTTGCAGGCAGGGTATTAGAAGAACGGAATAAAGGAAACAGTGTTGTCGTGGTTGTCTCTGCGATGGGAAAAACAACCGATTCACTCGTTTCCCTGGCAAAAGAAATCCATGCCGCTCCTTCAAGCAGGGAGATGGACATGCTGCTTGCAACAGGTGAGCAAGTGACGATTTCGTTGTTGGCGATGGCTCTTGAATCCCTGGGGCAGGAGGCTGTTTCGTTCACCGGCTGGCAGGCGGGAATAAAAACTGAACCAACCCACGGGAACGCAAGGATAACAGATATTGATCCGAGGCCCGTTTCAAGTGTTTTGGAGGAAGGAAAGGTAGCAGTTGTTGCTGGTTTCCAGGGGATCACGGAACAAGGGGGAATCACCACACTTGGCAGGGGTGGCTCCGATACGACAGCCGTTGCGCTTGCTTCCGCGCTAAAAGCAAGCAGGTGCGATATTTTCACCGATGTTACGGGCGTCTTTACGACAGATCCCCGATTTGTAAAAGATGCGAGGAAGCTGTTATCGATTTCGTATGATGAAATGCTTGAACTGGCGAATCTCGGGGCCGGGGTCCTTCATCCGAGAGCAGTCGAATTTGCCAAAAACTATTCTGTTCCCCTTGTTGTACGCTCCAGCATGGAACAAGAAGAAGGGACAATAATTGGGGAGGAAAGTTCAATGGAAGAGAACCTGATTGTCAGGGGAGTTGCTTTTGAAGACAGAATCACAAGGGTTTCAGTGATTGGGCTTGCGGAATCATTAAATGGCCTGCCGTCCATTTTTGCAGCGCTCGCAAAAAACAGCATCAATGTCGATATCATTATTCAAAATATAACAGCGGATGGTAGTGCGAATTTGTCATTTTCCATTAAAACCGAAGATCTTGAAAAGACAATTCGCGTGCTTGAAGGTTGCCGGAAACTCGCCGGCTATGAGCGGATTGAAACCGAATCAGGCCTTTCGAAAGTATCGATTGTCGGATCAGGCATGGTATCCAATCCCGGAGTCGCCGCCCAGATGTTCAGTGTACTCGCAGATAATGGGATACAGGTGAAGATGGTCAGTACTTCGGAGATCAAAGTCTCTGTTGTTGTCGAAGACATTCATATGGTTGATGCCGTCGAAGCGCTGCATGATGCATTCGCTCTCTCAGTCAATCAGGTCCACGCAAAGTCTCAATAAAAAAGAAAAAGCCTCCTTCTCCTTTATTACAGGAAAGAGGCTTTTTCTATTGGTCAGCCGCCAATCGGATCTTTGCTGTCCCATTTAACGGTAAATGAGGCAAGCTTGGTACGTTTGACCGGGTGCTCGAACGCTTCCGCTGTCACACCTTTTTGCATCTCAATCTGCTGGGCCAGGAATCCGGCTTCTAGCTGGAAGTATGTCTCCGCCTTGGACGTAACCCTGGAAGCGAGAAGTACAGTGGCCAATTCAAATTCAATTTCGTTTTTCGATTGTTTGCGGATGGAAAGTTCTCCCCAAGAAGCACGGGAGAAAAAATTGATGACCTCTTCAATGGTTTCCAGGGGGTACTTCCTGGCGAGGATTTTACCGGCCCAATAAAGAATTTCCGGGCCATCTTTCCCCAGGAGTTCCGGTAAGAGGACTTCCCTGAGCAGTTCATAGCCAAATTTGCTGACTGTATCAGTGGATTGTAAATCGATTGCTGTTTTTTCGTTCAAAGGACTCCCCTCTTTCTATTATTCTATTATAGCCATAATTCCTCCGGCTAAAAGCATAAAACGATTTAATTCGGATATTGGATAGATATTCCACAAGTAGTTGGAAGGAATCAAAAATATCAAAGGATATGAAAACTATTATCTATATCAGTATATTTTTAAAATTTCGTTTACTGGGTTGTTTGTGTAATCGTTTCCTTGACGCTCTTCTTTAGTGGGAGTAAAATGGACATGTCACAGGATTGTAAAGAAAGATTCATAACTTTTTCACAATGATGATAGGTTTAAAGTTTAATGGGGGACCATCATCACATTACTTAGGGGGTATGAATATGGCGGGTAACAGAGAGTTTTTTAACCGCAGGCTGCATTCACTTCTGGGCGTCATCCCGGTCGGGGTTTTCCTCATTCAGCACCTGCTCGTGAACCATACGGCAACAGGAGGGGCCGAGTCCTTCAATAAGGCAGCGGACTTCATGGGAAATCTTCCATTCCGGCTTGTCCTTGAAACGGTAGTGATCTTTCTGCCTTTGCTTTATCATGCAATTTATGGACTTTATATCGCTTTTACAGCAGACAACAACCCAAGCAGATACAGCTATTTCCGTAACTGGATGTTCACTCTCCAGCGGATTTCCGGAATCATCACATTGATTTTTGTCAGCTGGCATGTTTGGGAAACAAGGATTGCCGCCGCATTTGGCGCGACGGTGAACTTCAACATGATGGAGGATATCCTTAGCAATCCATTCATGGTTGTGTTTTATTTCGTCGGTGTAATTTCAACTATTTTCCACTTCGCGAATGGGCTTTGGTCATTCTTTGTCAGCTGGGGCATTACTGTAACTCCACGTTCACAAAGAATCTCAACTTATTTTACAATCGGCGTCTTTTTTGCCCTTTCCTTTGTCGGGATTCGCGCCTTGCTAGCATTTATGTAATTTTAAAAGATTAGGTCGGACCTGATAGATTTGGAATTAATTAGGGAGTGAGTCAAATGGCTAAAGGTAAGATTATTATTGTCGGAGGCGGACTCGCCGGGTTGATGGCAACCATCAAGGCAGCGGAAGCCGGGTCGCAGGTTGAACTTTTTTCACTTGTCCCGGTCAAACGTTCACACTCCGTTTGCGCACAGGGCGGCATTAACGGAGCCGTCAATACGAAAGGTGAAGGTGATTCCCCTTGGGAGCACTTTGACGATACGGTTTACGGTGGCGACTTCCTTGCGAATCAGCCTCCAGTAAAAGCGATGTGTGAGGCAGCGCCTGGCATTATCCACTTGTTTGACCGCATGGGTGTTATGTTCAACAGGACGCCTGAAGGTCTCCTGGATTTCCGCCGGTTTGGCGGAACCCAGCACCACCGTACGGCATTCGCGGGAGCCACAACAGGCCAGCAGCTTCTATATGCATTGGATGAACAGGTTCGCCGTTTCGAAGTGGCCGGGCTTGTAACGAAGTATGAAGGATGGGAGTTCCTCGGAGCTGTCGTCGATGAAGATGGGGTATGCCGGGGAATCACCGCCCAGCATCTCACTTCGATGGACATTAAAGCATTCCCAGCCGATGCTGTCATCATGGCGACAGGCGGACCCGGAATCATTTTTGGGAAATCAACGAATTCAATTATCAACACAGGGTCAGCTGCATCTATCGTTTATCAGCAAGGAGCCTATTACGCGAATGGGGAATTCATCCAAATTCACCCAACCGCGATCCCTGGTGACGATAAACTGCGCCTGATGAGTGAATCGGCGCGCGGAGAAGGTGGCCGTATCTGGACGTACAAAGATGGCAAGCCGTGGTACTTCCTTGAAGAAAAGTATCCTGCTTATGGAAACCTTGTGCCGAGGGATATCGCCACACGTGAAATCTTTGATGTGTGTGTGAACCAAAAGCTGGGCATTAACGGAGAAAACATGGTCTATCTCGACCTTTCCCATAAAGATCCGCACGAGCTTGACGTCAAGCTTGGCGGAATCATTGAAATATATGAGAAATTCATGGGTGACGATCCGCGTAAGGTTCCGATGAAAATATTCCCGGCAGTCCACTACTCAATGGGGGGCCTGTGGGTAGATTATGATCAAATGACAAACATTCCCGGCCTTTTTGCGGCAGGTGAATGTGATTATTCCCAGCACGGGGCAAACCGCCTTGGAGCAAACTCGCTTCTTTCCGCCGTTTACGGAGGGATGGTGGCAGGACCGAGCGCTGTCCGCTATATTAACGGCCTCGAGAATAGCGCGGATACGCTTGATCCTTCTCTATTTGAAAACCATGTTATGGAAGAAGAGGCTAAATGGAACCACATCATGTCAATGGATGGCACGGAAAACGCCTATGTCATCCATAAGGAGCTTGGAGAATGGATGACTGATAACGTCACAGTTGTCCGTTATAATGACAAGCTTCGTGAGACTGACGAAAAGATTCAGGAATTGCTTGAGCGATATGACAATATCAATATCAATGACACTGCCCGCTGGAGCAACCAGGGCGCAGCCTTTACTCGTCAGCTTCAGCACATGCTGCAGCTTGCTCGCGTCATTACACTAGGAGCATTGAACCGGGATGAGAGCAGGGGCGCGCATTATAAGCCTGATTTCCCTGAACGTGACGATGAAAAATTCCTTAAAACGACAATGGCCAAATTTACCGGCCAAAAGTCTGCGCCGGCATTCCATTATGAAGAGGTCGATACTTCATTGATCAAGCCGCGTAAGCGCGACTACTCGAAAAAGAAGGGGGAGTAGAAAAGCATGGCTGAAACAACAATGGCTGAACAGGCTGCTACTGAAAAAGCGGCTGCAACCAAAACAGTCAAGTTTATCATCACGCGCCAGGACACACCTGATTCCACCTCCTATGAAGAAACATTTGTCCTGCCATACAGACCGAATATGAATGTCATTTCCGCATTGATGGAAATCCGTAGGAACCCAGTTAATGTGGAAGGGAAAAAGACTACCCCGATTACTTGGGAAATGAACTGCCTTGAAGAAGTTTGCGGCGCCTGCTCGATGATCATCAATGGCAAGCCGCGCCAATCCTGCACAGCGTTAGTTGACCAGCTCGAGCAGCCGATTCGGCTGGCTCCAATGAAAACCTTCCCGATTGTCCGCGACCTACAGGTTGACCGGAGCAGGATGTTTGACTCATTGAAAAAGGTCAAAGCATGGATTCCAATTGATGGCACTTATGACCTTGGACCTGGTCCGCGCATGCCTGAGACAAAGCGCCAATGGGCATATGAACTATCAAAATGCATGACTTGCGGCGTATGCCTTGAAGCGTGCCCGAACGTCAACAGCAAATCCGACTTCATCGGACCGGCACCGCTTTCCCAGGTACGACTGTTTAACGCCCATCCAACAGGAGAGATGAACAAGGCGGAACGCTTGAATGCGATTATGGGAGACGGTGGCCTTTCGAACTGCGGAAACTCGCAGAACTGCGTCCAGTCCTGTCCGAAAGGCATTCCATTGACGACCTCAATCGCTGCCTTGAACCGCGAAACCACGTTCCAATCGTTCCGGAATTTCTTCGGAAGCGACCGTGTATAATTGAACAAAGGCTGTCCCGTTCAACTGAATTGGGGCAGCTTTTTTTGTTTGGAGATACCGGTTTGTATCTGCTCCTAAATGAAGACTTAGAGCCCGAATGGCTTTTGGCAGAAGGGGCTTTGGGCAGTAAACGGTGATTTAGAGCCCGAACGGCTTTTGGTAGGAGGGGCTTTGGGCAGTAAACGGTGATTTAGAGCCCGAACGGCTTTTAGTAGGAGGGGCTTCGGGCAGTAAATGGTGATTTAGAGCCCGAACGGCTTTTAGTAGGAGGAGCTTCGGGCAGTAAACGGTGATTTAGAGCCCGAACGGCTTTTGGTAGGAGGGGCTTCGGGCAGTAAATGGTGATTTAGAGCCCGAACGGCTTTTGGTAGGAGGGGCTTTGGGCAGTAAACGGTGATTTAGAGCCCGAACGGCTTTTGGTAGGAGGGGCTTCGGGCAGTAAACGGTGATTTAGAGCCCGAACGGCTTTTGGTAGGAGGGGCTTCGGGCAGTAAATGGTGATTTAGAGCCCGAACGGCTTTTAGGAGGAGGAGCTTCGGGCAGTAAATGGTGATTTAGAGCCCGAACGGCTTTTGGTAGGAGGGGCTTGGGGAGTAAACGGTGATTTAGAGCCCGAACGGCTTTTAGGAGGAGGAGCTTCGGGCAGTAAATGGTGACTTAGAACGTGGACAGCACCACGAAGCTGAGCCTTCGCGTTCTAAACGAAGACTTAGAACGCGGACAGCAACTGGCATCTGGGCTTTCACGTTCTAAACGAAGACTTAGAACGCGGACAGCAACTGGCAGGAGGTCCTTCGCGTTCTAAACGGTGACTTAGAACGCGGACAGCAACATGCAGCGGGGTTTTCGCGTTCTAAACGAAGACTTAGAACGCGAACGGTATCCGGCGACAGGTCCTTCGCGTTCTAAACGAAGACTTAGAACGCGAACAGCAACAGGCAGCAGGGTTTTCACGTTCTAAACGGTAACTTAGAACGCGGACAGCAACAGGCAGGAGGTCCTTCGCGTTCTAAACGGTGACTTAGAACGCGGACAGCAACATGCAGCAGGGTTTTCACGTTCTAAACGAAGACTTAGAACGCGAACGGTATCCGGCGACAGGTCCTTCGCGTTCTAAACGAAGACTTAGAACGCGGACAGGAAACTGGCATCTGGGCTTTCACGTTCTAAATGAACACTTAGAACGCGAACGGCACTTGGCATGCGTTCCTTCGGGCTGTTAAAGTTGTTTTTATAATGGTTGATATTAAATTCGTTCACCAGCTGTTCTTAAGAAGAACCTTTTCCCCAGAAATTTATGTTAGCTGTAAAGAATTTTGCTATAATTGTAAAAAACGACCCGCGAAGCGAGGGAACGTCTTGAAGTTCACTAAAATATTATCCATGTTATTAATTCTTGCTGGGACTGCCGCCTTGGCCGTTGGAGGATACCAGCTGATTGAGGTCAAATTGAAAGGCGAACAATCCCTTGAAGAAGCCAAGAAACTAGTCAGTGCACAAGGGAATTCAGGGAAGGCAGACGCTGATGAACCTCAGGAAAAGACAAAACCGGACTTTGGAGAAATTGCCGGGCTATTGGAAATACCGAAAATTAAATCTGAACTTGCCATCGTGGAAGGGACCGACCCGAATGACCTAAAAAAGGGTGTGGGCCACTATGAAGGCTCCTTTTTCCCGGGGGAAAACGGGCAAATCGTTTTATCTGGCCACAGGGATACGGTGTTTCGCCGCTTAGGCGAGCTTGAAAAAGGTGATACACTGAAAATGAGAATGCCTGCAGGTGACTATGATTATGAAATAACCGGAACGAAAATTGTCGATGCCGACGACCGTTCCATCATTACTTTGCAAAATGAAGAGGAAGAACTGATTGTAACTACCTGTTACCCTTTTAGATATGTAGGCAACGCACCCGACCGATATATTATTTATGCAAAACCAAAGCAATCAAACTGACGGGATCCAAAAATGGACCCGTTTTTAAATTGCTGAATAGAATAGGCTTTGGGCAAGGCAAAAACATGTCAATCTTTCCGCTAGTATAATATAATAAAAATGAATAGGTATTCATTTTTGTTGGGAGGGAAGAAAATGGGACGAATCGGTTATATCGAGGACTTGAATGAATGGAAAAAGGACTTCGACTTTTTTTATCCTGTAAAGGTCCGGTTTTCAGAAACGGATATGTTTGGCCACTTGAACAATACGGTTCCATTTACATATTTCGAAATGGCGAGGATCGAGTTTTTTAAACATATTGGTTTTATGCAGGATTGGGTAAAACCGGAAAATGAAACGATTCCTGTTGTCGCTGATTTGCAGTGCGACTTTTTGATACAGGTTTTTTTCGACGAGGAACTTAAGATTCATGTGAAGGCCAACGGGGTTGGCACATCGTCAGTCGACCTGCATTATTTAGGCGTGAATGAGGCTGGCCATGCCTGTTTTACCGGCAGGGGGACAATGGTGCAGATTTCGAAGGAAACCGGTAAGGGAGTGCCTTGGACGGATTCAATGAGAAAACTTCTGGAAGCCCGTTGAAACCCTTATTCTTCAAGTAAAAACAGTCACTTATACGGCACCGCCGACATAAGATAATCGTGACTAAATATATACCCATCCCACGGTTCACAACTGGCGAAGGCAAGGAGGGTTACAATACTTGAAGGACAACGGATTCAGCCATAAACCATTACTCACCAAACGGGAAAGAGAAGTTTTCGAACTGCTGGTACAGGACAAAACAACCAAGGAAATCGCTGGTGATCTATATATAAGCGAAAAAACGGTTCGGAACCATATTTCGAATGCCATGCAAAAGCTTGGTGTAAAAGGGCGTTCCCAGGCAGTTGTTGAACTCCTGCGCATGGGAGAGCTAGAACTGTAATCTTGACCGGCAGCCATTTCGGGCGCCGGTCCCGTTTTTTTACTGTCATTTTCCTGAATTTTGTTAGAATTTGCAAAGTTTTTAGTCTAGAAGGCCGCCAGTCCCTGCGGCTTTTTGTTTTTCCCTTGAACTTTTACGTAAAAAAGGCGAAAATAAGGTCAAGCAGGATGGGAGTGGTGGATATGGAACAGACCGAGATTGAAAAAATCGATGTGGATATAGTCGCGAATATAGAAAAAGATCTTCGTTATATCTCAGGTATTATTAAACAAAAGGGCAGGGAACTGCTTAGTGATTATACAATAACTCCTCCTCAATTCGTTGCCCTGCAATGGCTGTTTGAGGAAGGCGATATGACTATTGGCGAGTTATCGTCAAAAATGTACCTTGCCTGCAGCACCACGACAGACCTCGTTGACAGGATGGAAAAAAGCAATCTTGTCATGAGGGTAAAAGACCCAAAAGACCGCAGGGTCGTCAGAATCCATCTTCTTGAAGAAGGCGGAAGGATTATCGATGAGGTAATCAAAAAGCGGCAGGAATATCTGCAGGATATTTTAAAGAACTTTTCCTCCGAGGAAATCAGGGTTTTGCATAGCAACATGACTAAACTGCATCATGAAATGCGAGAAAAATGAGGCGAGATGTTTGAAACAGCCAATCGGAATCATTGATTCGGGCGTAGGGGGGCTGACTGTCGCCAGGGAAGTGATGAAGCAGCTTCCGAACGAAAAAATTATCTATCTTGGTGATACGAAAAGATGCCCATATGGACCACGCCCGGTCGGTGAAGTTAAGAAATTTACATGGCAATTGACACGCTTTTTATTGAAAAAGAAAATAAAAATGCTTATCATTGCCTGCAATACCGCGACAGCCGCGGTTCTGGATGATATACGCAGCGAGTTGAAAATCCCGGTGATCGGCGTCATTTATCCAGGTGCCAGGGCTGCCATTAAAAATACGAATAACTATCATATTGGGGTCATTGGTACAATAGGAACCGTTAAGAGCGGTGCCTATGAAAGAGCATTGAAGTCACTCGTCAGCAGGGTATCCGTAAAAAGCCTGGCATGCCCGAAATTCGTACCTCTTGTGGAAAGTGGCGAGGTGGAAGGCGAACTTGCCGAAAGGATGGTAGTGGAATCACTTGAACCTTTCGTTGGTGAAAAGCTCGATACACTCATTCTTGGGTGCACCCATTATCCTCTCCTTGAGCCTCTCATTAAGGCGGTCATGGGAGAAAAGGTCAAAGTAATCAGCTCTGGGGATGAAACTGCCCGGGAAGCAAGCACCATTCTCGATTATAAAGGCATGCTTGCACACAGGAACCGGAAGCCTGAACACGAATTTTACACAACCGGTTCAGATGTGATTTTTGCCGGGATCGCCTCTAAATGGCTTGGATATGATGTTAAAAATGTAAAGACCATTACACTCGATTAAGCCGCAAAGCTCCTTTTGGGGCTTTTTTATTTTTGCAAAAAAATTCTTCCATTTGAAACAAGCTGGTCTAAATTTCCCGGAGGCTCGTATACATGTAGTACAAACTGTCTCAGGAGGGATTTTCATGTCCACAAATAAAAAGGGAGTGCTCGGATCCGTTGTTCTCGTATCAGCTGTTCTGCTTTCAGGATGCGGCCTGTTCGGAACGGAAACCGTAAAAAAAATCGACCCGCCCAAAAGTACAGCGTATACGAAGGACAGCGGCCTTGCCAGTTCCACTCAAGATAAAGAGGCAACTGAAACGGAAGGCACTGTGAAGACTGAACTTTATCTAATTGATAAAAACGGCTATGTAGTTTCCCAAACACTCAGCCTTCCAAAGAAAACCGCAGTGGCTAAACAAGCCTTGGAGCATCTCGTGGAAAACGGGCCGGTATCAGAAATGCTCCCGAACGGTTTCCGGGCCGTCCTTCCTGCAGATACTGAGGTTTCGGTGGATATGAAAAAAGATGGGACAGCAGTAGTGAATTTTTCAAAGGAATTCAAAAATTATCAGCCTGAGGATGAGCAGCGCATCCTTGACGCGGTTACCTGGACTTTGACCCAGTTCGACTCGATCAAAAAAGTAAAATTAAAAATGAACGGCCACGAACTGAACGAGATGCCTGTTAATGGTACGCCTATCAGTGAAAATCTCTCCCGGACTTCAGGGATCAATATGGATACCACAAATGTAATGGATATTATGAACACACGGCCAGTCACCGTTTATTACATTGGCGGGGACGAAGGAGCCTACTACTATGTGCCGGTCACACGCCGGGTAAGCAATACAGTTGAAACGAATATCGAAGCGGCTGTCATGGAGCTTGCGAAAGGTCCTTCCTCTTCAAGTCTTGACAGCGACTTTTTAAGCAAGGTCCAACTTGTCGATAAACCGAAAGTTGAAAACGGAACTGCCGTCCTGAATTTCAATGACGCAGTCTACGGAAGTTACAAAGAAGAGGAGAAGGTCATCTCCCAGCATCTCCTTGATGCGCTTGTCCTTACCTTGACCGAGCAGGAAGGAATCGATAAGGTTTCGATACAGGTAAACGGCAAAGCTGAGCTTGTAAAAGAGGACGGGAAAAAGCTGACCGAGCCGGTCACCCGCCCGCAAAAAGTTAATACGGGCAGTTTTTAAAAATCATTTTTTGATATACTATATAGGGAAAAGAGAGGTGGTTGGCATTACGGCCGCCTCTTCTTTATTGTTTGCAAACTAAAACCGGATTACAGGGAGGAAGTAAAAATGCGTTATGATGGCAGGGAACCGCTGCAGTTAAGGCCGATACATATAGAAACTAATTATTTGAAACATCCCGAAGGCTCAGTGCTTATTTCTGTAGGGGATACAAAGGTCATTTGTACTGCCAGCATTGAAGACAGAGTCCCGCCTTTCATGAGAGGGGAAGGAAAGGGCTGGATTACAGCCGAGTACTCCATGCTGCCAAGGGCGACCGAGCAGCGGAACATCAGGGAATCCTCCAAGGGGAAGGTTTCAGGCCGGACGATGGAAATCCAAAGGCTGATCGGCAGGGCCTTGCGCGCAGTCGTCAATCTCGAAGCGATCGGCGAACGGACCGTATGGATCGACTGTGATGTCATCCAGGCGGACGGGGGCACAAGAACCGCTTCCATTACTGGGGCATTCGTGGCTATGGCCCTCGCGTTGAACGGTCTTGTTGAGAAAAAGGCAATGTCCTCTTTTCCGGTAACGGATTTCCTTGCGGCCACTAGTGTCGGCATCCTGGGAGATGGGCAGGCGGTCCTCGACTTAAATTATGTTGAGGATTCAAGTGCGGCGGTCGATATGAATGTCGTCATGACCGGCAATGGTGAATTCGTCGAACTGCAGGGCACGGGGGAAGAATCGACATTCTCAAGAAGCCAGCTTGCTCAGATGCTTGAAGCGGCAGAGGTCGGACTTGTTGAACTTTTTGAAAAGCAAAAAAACGCGCTTGGAGAAGTTATTTCAGGTAAAATAGAGGCCAAACGGAGGAACTAGCCGAAGGGAGGCGGAAAACCTTGAAGGAAGTACTAATCGCGACAAAGAATCGAGGAAAAGCAAAAGAGTTTGAAGCCATTTTTGCCAAAAGAGGCATAAAGGTACTGACGCTGCTCGATTTTCCTGGCGCACCAGACGTGGAGGAAACGGGGACAAGCTTTGCGGAAAACGCGGTTTTAAAGGCGGAAGAGATTTCCCGCAAACTTGGGACAGCGGTTATAGGGGATGATTCAGGCCTGGCTGTCGATGCGCTCGAGGGCAGGCCGGGCATCTATTCGGCGCGCTATGCCGGTGAGCAGAAAGACGATGAAGCAAATATTGATAAAGTGCTTGCGGAATTGCTGGATACGCCGGACGAGGAACGGACCGCGAAATTTCATTGCGCTTTAGCAATGGCCGTTCCAGGTAAGGAAACAATCATTGTCGAAGGTTCATGTGAAGGAATTATTTTGCCTGAACGCCGGGGTACAAATGGCTTTGGCTATGACCCGATCTTTTATGTGCCCGAGCTTGGGCGGACAATGGCGGAACTTGAAAAGGAAGAAAAAAATGCCATCAGCCACCGCGCAAATGCGCTTAAAAAGCTTGAAGCATTGCTTGATGCCGGAGGGGCGGGAGCGGGCCTATGAAAAGAATCCTTATCGCCAGTGACAGCCACGGATTGACGAAGCCGCTCCAGGACATCCGGGAAAGGCATCCGGAAGTCAGTTTGTTCATTCACTGCGGTGACTCCGAATTGCCAAGGGAAGATGCCTCGCTTGAGGGTTATGTGCCGGTCGGAGGAAATTGCGATTTTTATCCGGGCTTTCCGGATGATGAACTAATTGAAATTGCCGGCAAAAAAATATTTGTCACCCATGGCCATCGTTATTCTGTCAAGTCGACACTGATGAATCTACAGTACAAAGCTGAACAGCTCGGTGCTGACATTGCCTGCTTTGGCCACTCGCATCTGCTCGGGGCTGAAATGTCTGGAGGGATCCTATTCCTAAATCCAGGCAGCATCAGGCTGCCAAGAGGGCGGCGGGAACGGACCTATCTCATCATTGGGCTTGGCCCGGATGAGGTGGAAGTCCGGGTATACGATTTGGATAATGGCGAAATTCCTGAATTGCAGCGGGTATTTACTGTAATGGGTTGAGAGAGGCGGCGGGCTTGCCCGCTGCCTGACTAAATAACTAATTATTTGATTGACAAGTAATTGCTTGGCTACTATAATAAGAAATGTTCTTAAGAACAAGGTATATTTCTTATTCTTATTATGTCCCAGTAGCTCAGCCGGATAGAGCATACGCCTTCTAAGCGTACGGTCGGGAGTTCGAATCTCTCCTGGGACGTCAGTAGGTCAACCGGAGTTTATGTAGGTTGATGTGGGAAGTGCTCTAAAATGTTGTTAACTCAATGTTTTAGAGCATTTTTTATTGAAGAGGGAAGGAAGGGTAGGCGATAAGAAAGGATGTGTATTTAAAAATTTTTACACATTTTTTACACAAGCTATCCCACCATCTTTTCAAAAACAGTCACAGTCTTTTGT
The DNA here is from genome assembly GCF_000821085.1 of Bacillus sp. B-jedd. Lineage (GTDB taxonomy): Bacteria > Bacillota > Bacilli > Bacillales > Cytobacillaceae > Bacillus_D. The sequence goes on along the minus strand of NZ_CCXR01000001.1, from coordinate 2,878,092 downwards.
TCATCTTCTTTTCTTAGTTCTTTTACGATGTGTGCGTATGTGCTTTGTGTGACCGTTGTATCAGCGTGTCCAAGTCGTTCGGCAACATAGTAGATAGATACTCGCTTATAGAGCAATACGCTTGCATGAGTGTGTCTGAGGCCGTGTATATTGATCGGCTCGATTTTTAGTTCCTTTAGGATCCCAACAAGAGCCTTATTAGCTCCACCATTACTGAAAACCCTGTACTTTGATTGAGGGCTATAAAAGACCAATCTTGTAATATTGTCTGGAGTGGAATCAAACAGAGCTTTAAAAGCCCTCATCGTCCTGCTATCCATTTTTATTTTGCGAACTGATTGGTCGTTTTTTGTTGGTCCCCATCCAACGTGCATCTTTTTTGTGTAACCCCATGTCTTTGTAATTGAAATTGTATTATCATCAAAATCAAAATCGTTTCGAGTTAATCCCACCATTTCCGCAAAACGCATGCCAGATGTTAGACCCAAAAGAAGAAGATAAGTTGCAATTGTTGCTGCACCTTCTTCAATAGTCTGATAAAGTCTTTTAAGAAGCCTCTTGCTTTCTAGATAATCCATGTGTTTCTCTTCTGGTCTTTTTGCTGCCTTCCCTGTAAGCTTTACACCTCGAGTGAAATCTGTTTTAATCAAACCTTCGTCTATTGCCTCTTTGACACACGCCCGGATATGAGTGTTTATCTTTTTGGAGGTAGCCAACCCCCTAGATGACCCGTATTCATTCAAAAATGCCTGGTAGTAGCGTTTAGTAATATCTTGAATGGCAATACCGCCAAAATCCTTTTTAATCGTTTCTAAGGTCACTAGATAACGTTCACGTGTATTTAATCCTATGTCAGGCTTATAAAGATTCAACCACGACTCAAAGTATTCATCAAAAGGGATTTTTTTAAATCTTAATGAAACCATTCCTTTTTGGAGATTAGCCTCGATTTCAGCTGCTGCAACCATTGCCTCTTTTTTAGTTGCAAACCCCCCCTTCCTAATCGGTTTAGGTTTGGCACTTACCGTGTATTGCCAAGTCTTCCCGCGCTTTATAAAACTAGCCATTGAAATAAAAACCTCCTCAAAAGTAGAATGTATGTTCTGTTTTTAGGATAAAAAAATTTAATATGACTTCAAAAGAGCCAACTGTTTTGGTATGCCATAGTCCTCTATTGCCTCATTTATTGTCACTCCATCCATGGAATCATTAGAGAACAATAATTCAATTGCAAATGTATTAGCCTCGATTTCAATTTGATCGGTAGAAAAAAAGGTATTCTTTTTTAGAAAAGGGGTATTAGCCTCAGGATGCAAAATGGCGTGACCTAATTCATGTGAACAAATATATTCTTGTTTCCGATTCTCTACTGTCTCATTTATATGTATAATCTGGATTCTAAATTGCTTACTGTAATATCCCAAAGTATTGCCCAAGTTTTCAAAATGAACAAGGATGCCTAGATGCTGTGCTATTTTGAATGGGCAATTCGTGCCATACTTTTTTACAAGAAAATGAACCTTCTTCTTTATGGACCCCACGATGAGTCACTCCTATTTTCTGTATTTTTTAGGGGTGAATTTCTCTTTAGCAAGTCTTTTTGCTAGGCGCAAAGAATTTTCTAATGAGGCAATTAACAGTTCGCGATCTTCATCATCCATTTCATCTAATGTTTGACCATCAAATGCAGCATAGGAATTTTTATTGTTTAAACCCTCAATCATCTTTTTTAATTCTCTTTCGATATCTCTTTCATCCTTTTTGGTTAGCTCTGGTTTAAAAGGAGTGGATGGTTCATCTGTTATTCCTGCTAAAAAATCAGAAGATACATTAAAAAAATCTGCTAGTATTCGGACATTCTCCAGCTTTGGATCGGCATCTCCGCTTTCATATCTCGATAGCATACTTTTACTTATTTTTGTGTCGTATTTTTTCTTTAATTGAGTGACTAGTTCATCGAGACTCATTTTCCCCCTAAGTACTTTTAACCTATCGCCAAACGTATTCATGTCTCCTACTCCCCTATCGAATATTCCTCTTATAGGAATATTCTATTATATTCGTTCCTATTATGCAACATTTCGTCGTAAAAATATTCCTAAAAAGGAATTATAATTGTTGACAGGGGAAAAAATGTGTTTTATATTGGAGTTGTTCCTAAAAAGGAACGAGTGGGGGTGAAAGGATGGATACAAGAAGTAGGGCACCTTACAACAAGATTAAAGCTTTTCTAGTTGAAAAAGGCATCAAACATAAAGAAGTTGCAAAATTGTTGAAATTAACGCCAAACACAGTAAGCAAGAAGTTGAACGGATTCGGTGGAGATTTTTCACTCAGCGATGCAAAATTGTTACATTTCAAATTAGGCGTACCAGTCGCTTATTTTTTTGAACCTTCTGTTCCTGAAAAGGAACACAGAAAGAGAAATATTTCCTAAGGCGGTGATATCTGATGCAACAACTGGAGGTATCGATTACTGTTCCGATCCCAGATGACACGGTGCTTATAAAAAAAGTCGAATTAAAAGAATTGAAGGAGCAATCACTGACTGGCGTTTATTGGTCTATGCAAGACTTGGAGAAACGGATAAACAAAAAGTCCGAATGGATTAAAGAGAACATTTTATACCCAACACGATTCAGAAAAATACTAGATTGTGAGATTGGCGGGTTTGTTTATTATCCAAAAAACAAAGGACAAACCTGGAGTTTTCATGCTTCTAAAATGGCCGCATTCTTGGATAATAATTTCTCCCTAATATTTAGGAGGGATGAAGTTGGTTAGAAAACTTGATCGCCGTGTCGCTTTTTACACAAAGAAAGTCGCGGAGCTATATGCCATTCACCCATCAAAAGCCTTACCTGCCAGGTACAAATATCGCAGTAGTCGATTGTTCTTGTACAAAGCCTTGCTGCACCAACAAATAGAGGAGGCGGGATATAAGCGATGAGTAAACTCAAAGAGGTAGATGTTGAAATCAGTGAGGTCGGGGAGAAATACGGGGAAAAATTTGCGGAATTAATTGCTCGTGAGATCGAAAGCTGTCTCAGTTACGGTATAGCTTACAGGGTACATCTTAAATCGGATAGCCGTTATTTCCAGTTGCTTTTCATAACAGAAAGTTATTTCAAATCATATGATGTTTTTCCGCAGATTGGAACTGTAGATGAAAAAACAATTATCGGTCGCGTTGATGCAAAAATCGCTATACAGATTATGGATGAATTAAACAAGAATAAATAGAGCCTTAACCGGCTTCCTTTTTTGGCCATACTTGCGAAAAATGTTGTCGCTTACCGGGTTACGGCGGTGAATATGCCGTCTAAAAATACTGATGAAAAATCCTGAAGAATTAACCTGTCAATTTAAGGAGGCGATATCCATAGGAGTACTAGCGATGATTGTGATTTGCTCACTGTTTATCGTTTGTTTTGTCGGAGTCTGTGCCATTACAGGGTTTATGGATTAGGAGGGATAACGTGCAAGAGTTGATTACAACTACTCAAAGTGACAATGGTGAAATAATTGTTAGCGCTCGAGAGTTATATGATTTTTTGGGAGTGCCTACTCCTTACACCATGTGGTTCGACAGAATGGCTGATTATGGTTTCACCGAGAATCAGGACTTTATAACAAAAATGTTAGAAAGTACTGGAGGACGACCAAAGCAAGATCATCTTATTAAGTTGGACATGGCAAAAGAAATAGCAATGCTCCAACGTTCTGAAAAAGGGAAACAGGCTCGACAGTATTTCATTCAACTTGAAAAAATGTGGAACAGCCCGGAGATGATTATGAAGCGGGCGCTTGAATTCGCGGATAAGCAAGTGAAAGCGCTTCAAGTCCAATTGACCGAGCAAAAACCAAAGGTACTATTCGCGGAAGCGTTGGAAACCTCCAAATCCTCAATCCTAATTGGTGAGTTGGCGAAGCTGCTAAAACAAAATGGCATCCCCATTGGACAAAACAGACTATTCCAGTGGCTTAGGGAAAACAGCTTTCTAATTCGCAAGCATGGAGAAAGCTATAACTTGCCGACCCAGTACGCGATGGATTTAAAGCTCTTTGAAATTAAAAAGAGAACCATCAATAATCCTGATGGATCATCGAGAACTACTCGGACTCCTAAGGTAACAGGTAAGGGTCAGATTTATTTTATTAATAAGTTTTTGGAGCAAAAAAAAGCCTGACGCGGCAACGTCAGACTCATTGAAAATTATCTTTAGACCATTATATCACTTTGGACAAACTTTAATACTAAAAAACTATAAAAATATTGGAGGAACTAAATATGGGAATGAAATCGCTCGGCGTCGTAAGGAAGATGGATGATCTTGGCCGGATTGTAATCCCGATTGAAGTAAGGCGCACACAGGGCTGGGAAACGAAGCAGCCGCTTGAAATGTTCACGGATGGAGATGCGCTAATAATTAAGCCTTTTGGCAAGGACGCGGAAAAACAGGAACTGCTTTCAAAGCTTTACGGCCATTCAGACCTGACGGAAGAAGCTGAAACAGTGTTAGACGAAGTCATTGAGTTCATAAAGAAGGGATAAAATGGGCGGGGCTTTCCAAACAAGTAGAGAGATCTTTAACAATCCAATATGGCAGGACGTCATCAAGTTTCGGCTCTTCTTTTACATTGTTGGAAACGCCGTATTTTCCGACGAGGGAGTAAAGCAAGGGAACATCCTGATAAAACGCGGACAGTTTTTACGATCCTATCGAAATCTTGCTGCAGACCTTGAGTATCTTGATAACAAATCTTTAAAAAAGTACTCAATATCTGTCATAAAGAAGAAGGTCGATCAATTGGTGAAGGAAGAACGGTTGGAAATCGAAGAGACCGAACTGGGAACACTTTTCACTGTGGTCAATTACGCAATGTATCAAGGTTTTGAACATTATAAGAAACAGAACCGAGAACAGTCCGAGAACGGTTCGAGAACAGTCCGAGAACAGTCCGAGAACAATAATAATGTTAATAAAGATAATAAGGATTTATCTAATGATGATGACGTCCTCGAGGAGCCAAAACAGCAATCATCATTCGAGCAAGAACTCATTGCAAAATACATGCAACTGGCTGCCATTCCCGGTTTTGATATTCCTGAGTATCAAAAGACTGCTGTAAGGCAAGTGGTCGAAAGTGGCATCCTTCCTGTAGATGCCATGAAATATCTTGAGGAGTGTTTCCAGGAATACAAACCTAAACACAGCAGAGACAAGATTAATAGTTTTGGTTATTGCGCGACCGTGATTCTCAATAAGCATGCTCAAGCACAGGCGCCACAAAATCCTCAAGCCAGGCGTGGTTACGGAAAGAAACCTATCCGCCAGGAACACATACCTGAGTGGTTTGACAAGAAACAAGAAGTAGAAGAGTCACCGGAAGTAATCGAAGCGCGAAAAGCGGAAATGGAAGAAATGCTAAAACAATTCAGGAGGTAGTAGGATGGACAAGCTCGGACAATTAAAAGCCGATTATAAGCGCGGATGCATGTCGATTTTGGACATTAAATGGGCACTTGACGAAGTAGAACGGTTGAAGGAAGAAAACCGCATCATCCGGCAAGACCGACGTTTTAGACGTTACATGTCAGTCCTCCAGGAGAACCTTAACCTTATCGAACTGAATGCAACCTTACAGGATCAATTAGAAAAGGCAGAAGCGAAACTGGCAAAGCATCAGATGGTGCAGGCCTGATGGGCATCCTTAAAAACGCCGTCGAGTTGCAACGGGCTACAGGAAAAATGCAGATGAAAGCCGAACTAAAGCGGAATTTTGTGATTGAAAGGTTGCGAGAATTAGGGATTACTCATCTGAAGAATGGAGTTTCGATTCACACGCTGGACTATGAACGGTTAAAAGAAGAATTAGTTTTGGCGGAACTTTTGAAGATTGACAACGAAACGGATGCTGCCAAATGGTTTTGAAACAAGAGGGCAGGAATCCATTCTTCGGAGGCCGCCCCCTCATAGAAGCCAGAAAGAATAGAGTCGTTGTTCTCGAAGATTTAGATTTCGTCTGGGACGAACCGGATTTAAAAATACTCGTCAGGCAATGGAATGCAGGAGTCAGTGTGGAAGAGTCGGCAGAGTATTTTGGTCGGGATCCCGATGAAATACTTTTGGCCATCATCTATCTAGCGCGGAATTATAAAATAACTAGGCGAAAAGGCGGCCTGAAAGGGGACGGAAATGAAGGTAGCTGAGCTGCTTTTAATTCAAAAACAATTGGATGATCGGATTGAATCTAAGCATCCGCTTAAGCCGGGGGAGGACAGGAGGGTAAAAAGACAGCTTGCCCTTTTTGTAGAACTCGGTGAACTGGCAAACGAAGTAAGAGTTTTTAAATATTGGAGCCATGATCAAAAACCAAGGATGCAGGCATTTTCCGCGATGTGGGGTTCAAAATGCAAAAATCCAACTTTGGAAGAATCCGCAGATGTCATGCATTTTCTGCTTCTAATCGCCAATGACTTGAAGATAAAAGATGCCGGTCTTTCGGTACTTCGGAAAATGTCATTGGAAGAACAGTTTCTCGAGTTATTCGACCATGCACGTACAATATACCATCCGGAGAATTGGCATTGGACATGGAGATTATTTCTTGGGCTGATTGACATGCTTGGATTTAAATGGGCCCAATTATGCGAGGCATACATTGCTAAAAATAATGAAAACATTCGAAGACTGGAGACAGGCTATTGACTGCCACGGCCAAGGTTCAGGAAACCAATGTTTGCCGGAAATCGGAAAAGGAAGCACGTCAGGCAGTAAATGATTTAATTACCAGAGGTTATGAAATTGTTTTTCCACTTACTCAATTTTCGAGTGACGGCAAGAAGTGGAAGACTGATTCATTTGGAAGAAGAATTTTCGTTGAAAATACGCCGAGTAGCTGTTGGAAGGCGAAGTTAAGACGGGTGATTAAGAATGATTGAGTTTACAGTTTACGGTGAGCCGGTCGCACAAGGCCGGCCCCGCTTCAGTAGTCATGGTGGAATCACCAGAGTATATGATCCTGCAAAATCACGTGATTTTAAGAAATATGTGAGGCTTGTAGCTTCTCAGCACCGGCCTGTGAAATTACTCCAAGGACCATTAAAGCTTTTTGTCACAATTTACAGACCAACACTAAGAAAGTTTTCAAAAAAGAAATTGGCGGCCGCTGAACAGGGAGAACTTAGGCCTATTACAAAGCCAGACGTTGATAATTATGTGAAAGCTGTTAAGGATGCTTGTAATAAAGTAATTTGGAACGATGACAGCCAGGTAGTGGATCTTTATGTCGGCAAATATTACAGCGAAAATCCACGGGTGCATATTAGAATTTTAGAACTTTAAAACATGCGAGGTGACATGATGGCTGCCATCACAATTCATCATCCGCTAGCGCCTATCGTAGGCAAAAACGGCATGGGTGGCAAATGGGATAACACAGTCAAAACATCAAAGTTGTCGCCAGAAGAACTAGAGAAATACCGAAATGGAGAAAAAGGAGGCCGCAAGATGGTTACTTATGAAGATTACAAGAAAAAGAAAGAACAAGGAATGTCCGATAAAGAAATCGCGAAGGAATTTGGTTTCAGCATAGCCACTCTTTACAATCGGCTGAAGGTTTGGAAGGGTGAGCCCCTCAAATCTCCTGGAAAATCGCGTGAAGTGCTCGAGAATATGACAACAGTGAAGGTTCCAGCTAAAGATAGCAGCGAACAATTAAAAGACATTAAAGAGGAATTTAAGCACGATTTACAAGGCGTTCTTAAAGATAAGGATGAACAGATTGCTGAATTGCGAAAGGATCGCGACTTTTGGAAGGAAAATGCGCTGAAATGGGAAGAAACAGCTGCTGCGGTTGAAACAACTGATGAAACATTCAATGAGGCAATGGCCGCCAATGATCGCCTTCGTCGAGAAAACAATGAACTCCAGGACCGCCTCGATTCGGCAGAGCAACTTAGAGAACAAAGCAGACGAATGTACAGTGAACTATTAAACAACTTTACCGCCATGAAAGAGGAATTTGATTTAGTGAGAAAGCTTGCATATCTGAAGTTGAAGAAAGATGTCCAAGCGTAAGCGTGCCGCCCGGTGGTATCTGCTGTATCGCCGGGAGGGCGATGATTATGTACATGTTTATGAGCCGCTTAAAAAATACGAACTGCAAAGCCGGATTCGAAAAGGGTGGAAAATGATTTCTTGAGAAAGGTGATAATTTTGAACACCGTTCAGCCCATACGTGATTTAGTAATGATTGCTGAAATGAAGCGTGTATTGCTTCAACAAAGTTATCGTAACTATTTTCTGCTTGTAATGGGGATTAATACTGGTTTGCGGATCAGTGATTTGATTCGACTTAAAGTAATTGATGTTAAGGATAAAAGCCATATCATCCTCACTGAAAAGAAAACTAAGAAAGTGAAGCGGTTCAAAATTAATGGATCCCTCCAGAAAGAGATTCGGCAATATACCGTAAAAATGACCGACGATTGCTATCTGTTTAAGTCTAAAAGACGTGCCAAACATATAGGTCGATGTCATGCCTGGAAGATACTGAATGATGCAGCAAAGGAAATAGGACTGAGTGAAATTGGTACCCATACCCTACGAAAAACATTTGGGTACCATTTTTATCAAAAAACAAAAGATGTAGCGCTTTTGCAAGAAATATTTAACCATAGCAGTCCGTCAGTTACCTTACGATATATCGGGATCAACCAAGACCTGATGGACGAAGCGATTGATGATTTCAGTCTATAAATCAGGGAGTTGGTTTGAATGGCAAAGGCAAATAGATGCGTTGAGTGTGGAGGACATGTCCCGGTATATCAAAAATATCTTTGTGAACATTGCTGGAAGGAAGCTTTGAACCAAAAACTTTTGGAAGAAGACAAGAAAGAGCTGGTCAAAGCTTAGTAACACGTTTTGTATTGTGTCGTCATAAGGAGGTTCAAAGTGAAAATTACTGCCAGTGAAGTGAAGCATGTGTTAAGTCAGAAACACAGTCAGGATTTCTTTCTTACTGAAGTGAAAAACGGCTCAACTTGGATGGGAAAAGAACTTGCAATCATGGATGCCTTGGCAATTAAGAAGAGCTGGACTAAACCATGTTTGACAGGTTATGAGATAAAGACAGGTAAGAAAAACATGCGCAGCATACCTTACCTGCATGAGAAGCGGATTCCTTTAGAGGATGTTTATCCGGATGAATACAGCACTCTGTCATCAGCTTATGAAAGTGAATTTTTAGTTTGGCGTAGCAAATGGGAGAAGCGGATCAAGGATAAGTACATTCTTACTGCTTAAGCCGATGGCGACAAAGTAAGCATTTTGTTAGATAGGAGGAAGAAAATTGAGAAAGGCAACTAAATTAGGCAAAAGAAAAAAGAGACAGAAAGCATTAGCAAAAATGCGTTGGTACTCTGAATATTCTATTCACTATCATAAGGCGAAAAAAATGTATGAAAGTACATTTAAAAATTATTGGCCGTATACGAAAAGCAATTTTTAAAAAGGAGGAAAGAGAATGGCTGAAAAATTAAGTGATAAAGAGGTTTTTGAACGATTTCCGCTAGCAAAGGCATTTGCTAATGCTATACACGAAGCCGATAAAAATAATAAGGCTGAAAAGGATTGCGATCATCAGTGGTCTACTATTGAACAAGCTGGTGATGAATTTGAAATTACTTATTGCGCAAAATGTGGGTTGCAAGATTAAACTAACCTTTTAGCAAGTATGTCACTAAGGAGGAACGCTTTTGAATAGGGCAGAACGAAGAAGGGCGGCTCGTAGATTTGAACCGGGCCCGCCTTGGATCAAGCATGCGACACCAAGCATACAGTTATTAGCCAACGGTTGGTTTGCAGAGGTGGAGCGAGTCTACAGCAACCGTGAATATGCCGTATTGATTCGCACGGCAGATACAGAGTGGGGTCCGGTCGAACATGCAGCCATTCGTAATGTAGCAAGTTCAGATATTACTTGGGCCGAGAAACAGCGGATAAAGAATGAGATTTTCGGGCCGGAACGAATAGCGATTGAGGTTTTCCCGAAAGAAAGTGAGCTGGTGGACGAAGCTAACATGTATCACCTTTGGGTACTGCCGGAAGGAATGACATTGCCGTTCGGAATCTACCAAGGACAGTTTTGACGTAAACTTCGAAGGAGGAAGTAAGGTGAATTTTAATAAGTTAATTGAAGCTGACAGAGTAATTAACGCTTCGTCTTATCGGTATAGGTGCGATAGTTGTAGGAAGGTATTAGGTTACAAGGGAACTTGTTACGAGTGTAAAGAAAAGAGGAAAACGAAAATGACAAAAAAAGTATACGAGATTAAAGATATTGGCGGGCTTTTGGTAGATTCAATTATCGATTTGCAGCAGTTACAAACAAAAATCAAAAGTGTGGATGATGAAAACCATACTCTTGGCGTCGCAATAAATACCGTGGAACACAGGCTACATGCGGTTTCAGATTTACTTGAAACAGAGGTAAAGGAACTGAGGGTTTGTTTGCACAAAAAAGGCGCTCATACACTGGAACGACAATCAAACGGAAGATGGTTTCTGGATAGCAAAGAAATCCCGGAAGAAGATGCGATCGGGGAGCTGGTGGAGGCTGTCCGGGATTTAGGATACTGGTGCCAGGTTGCTAAAGATGTTTTGCCTCAAGAGCAATTTGAGACTGTCCAGGAAGCTTACGAATACAAGGAGAAGGAGGATTGACCAAAAACGTGACATAAGAAAGGACGGTAAAACTTCCTTAAATTAAATTGAAAACTGAATACTGTTAGTGGTAAAGTTCGATTATAGGGGTGAGTTTAATGACGAACTTTGAACGCTTGAAATCACTGGATAGCGAGTATGAAATGACTGATTTAATAATGTATGTCCTTTCTACACGCTATAGTGAAATCATTAAAGGTGATGGAACGCTAGATGGAATCCCTTTATTGAGATGGTTACAAGAAGATCACCAGAAAGCCACTGACAAATAAATTGTTGGTGGCTTTTTATTTTGCACAGTTCGGTTCTATGGCGACACAATGATAGATCAGTGATGGAACGCTAGATGGAATCCCTTTATTGAGATGGTTACAAGAAGATCACCAGAAAGCCACTGACAAATAAATTGTTGGTGGCTTTTTATTTTGCACAGTTCGGTTCTATGGCGACACAATGATAGTTCTGTTGTCATTAAAAAGGAGGAAAAATAGTGAAAGTCATTTATGAAGTTCTATATAAAAATGGTCATCTTGATTTAATAGAGGTCCCAGTAGAGGAAAAAGAGATGAAAGCGGTAATGGCAATTAATCAAAGAATTGAGGAATCTATGCAAAAAGATGAAGGCGGTAACCTAACAGTTGGCGATGGTGAAAAAGTGGCCAGTTTTATAAGGCTTTCTGATGTATCTAGAGTTAAATTTAGTTTTTTGAAAGAAGGAGGGGGAAATCTTGAGCAAAAAGGGTGCTAGTCCTCGGCCATCAGCTCCATACAGCCAGGGAGGAAGCCAAGTAAAAAACCTAATAGTAGGTATGCCAGTTGATATTTACAGCTGTGATGGATGCGGCAGGGCAATTGTGGTTGAAAAAGATTCTGAGATTGCTGTTTGTCCATATACAGATTGCAGCACGGATCTCTACGAGTATTCTCATTCTGGTGAGGTAATAACCGGTAAGGCATCGGAGATATTTAAACAACAACAAGCCATCATTGATACGCAGGAAAATCGGATTCAATCCAAGCAGGAGCGGATCAACGGGCTAGTCATGCACCAGTTTGAAGAACAGAAACCACCTTACATGGACCTGGATGATTAGGAGGAATGCACATGAGTAAATCAGATGCTCTATTCGCATTGTCAGGAGTTGCGTTCATGCTGTTTATTATAGGGCTCGTGCTAAATATATAAAAGGAGTGAGTACAATGCTCCACGGAGAAGTAAAGGTTTGGTATATGACCGAGGAAGAGCGGTTGGCTTACATTAAAAAACATCCTATTAAACCAACAAAACGGAATAAGAAAGAAGTTCATCTAAAAGATATGGGCCGGAAAAAGAGAAAGAAATCTCCATTGTAAAAGGGAGGGGGTGCTGATGCTAGACCTTATAATCCAGTATAAACAAGCGTTGGCAGATGTTGAGCGATTAAAAAAGACCGCTAACGAGGAAGACAGTAAACTGCTCGGAGGGATGGCATCAGACCTCGAATATGCGCTCGAATGGATGCTGACAGCCAAGCAGCCAGGCAATCGTAGAGGAATCGAACGGAGGGCAGCATACGAGCGGGAAAAGCCGTTTGACCCATTGATCATGCAACAGCATTTCCGTAGCATGGATGACAATCTATACAGCTGGGATGAACATAACCAGGAGGATTCAACCTCAGGATGGGATCGTGAGCGGATAGAGGATGCTTTATCCGTTCTCACACCAAGGGAAAAGGAAGTCTATCTCATGGCAAAGGAAATCGGATTAAGTTATTCGCAGATTGCCAGGTACTTAAAAGTGAGCAAGAGCGCGGTGCAGGATAGCATAAGGCGGGCGGAAGGTAAGATAGCGAAGCGGATTGAAGGAAGCTTGTTCTGTGTGGGATAATGGTTTAAAGGAGTGAGATGAAAGGAGGAAATTAAATGCGCGATACTTATCACTTTCAAGCAAAACGATTAGAGAGAACGCTAGTTGTATTGCTCGGCAGATTGGGATTTTTCAAGGTAGCAAGAAAAATTTTAGATTGGTTAAGTAGCAAAATAGGATAACCCAATCTGTCTTTATTTCCCTATACGAAAGCCCGTAATATATGATAAGTAAAACTTATTAACTATACTATTTATAATAAGTTTATATATTGTTACTCCATACCTGTTGCGGATTGGTTTATCCATCTCACTAGCCATCGGGCCAGTCCAGCAATCCCGTTACCTCCTGACGACCGTGACTGCAGCGGCAAAGGTATGGATCGCAGGGGCAAGCCATCTGCCTGAGTAAAGATGGCTTTATAAATTTTAAGCTATCACCAACTTGGTTTATAATAATAGCATCAATAACCAACGACAGGAGCTGATTAAGATTCAAGGAACCTGTGACCATTGCGGCGAAGTCTTCAATGTAAAAATGAGAACCAAACATCATCCGCAGAAAGTCATTGAGACTTATTTTAAATGTCCGCACTGTAAACATCATTACACTTGTTTTGCCACAGATCCGGAAGTAAGAAAGATGCAAAAGGATATTAAGCCGATGGCATACAATCCTATTCGAGCAGCAATGCAGCTCCAGATAAATGAGCGGATGAAGAAACTAAAAGAAGAAATTATGAATAAGTGAAGATGAAAGCACTCTTGGAAAATATCCGAGGTGCTTTTTATTTTTTGGGTGAATGGATATGAAGAAATGTCAGAACTGTATATGGGCGGTAAGAGAAGATGGCAAGGTGATTTTCTGTCCGTTTCATAATTGTGTTCAAGGTAAGCTGCCTACCAAGGCTAACAATAAAAATTAGATGAATGGAGTGTTGTGACATGGCTGAAAAGCGCGAGTCAAACGAAGGTATGTTGTATGAATGTGTGAAGTGTGAAAGAAGAGAAGTAATATTGGCAAACAATCCTCGTACTGATGGCAGGTCTTGCAGTCATTGCGGAGGAGCTTTAATGTTTTCTTATTTTGTAGGGATTGATTTATCTGGAAGAAAAGATAATTCCGCTTTAACAATTACATTGAAAGCAGATGTATCTGATGCACTTACTGGCTTAAAAGCCGTAACGAGGGAAGCCAAGAAAGCTACAGCGGCATTAAAAGATGTTGATGATATCACATCTAAGAAGGTACTTGTGATCAAGCCTAAGCCTGGCATTAAATTAACTGATGAAGCGAAACAGAAAATACTACGTGAAGCAAAGAAATCCTTGGAATTGGGAGTAATGGTGCTAAGTCATGATTTTGTTTGTGAGGAAGTAAATGTATCAACAAATATAAAGGGTGAGTTCGATGCAAGCCTGGAAGATAATTGCGTTGTCATTTCTGATTCTACTATTTAACACTCAACCTGGCATTTGTAATGATCCTTTGAGGACTAAGAATTGGAAGATTGTTTGTTAATCATTAATAACTGGAGTTGTGCTGAAGAACAAAAGTTATCGAAAAAGAGCCTAATTAATTTCTAGGCTCTTCTTAACTTATACATTGTATTTAATTTCCCCATTATTGAAATTACAAGTTCCAATCTTTACCGAGGTCAAATTCCACTTAACCAATAGTTGTTTCATCTCAGTAATATGATCATAAACCTTTCCATTTCTTTGACAAGAATGGGGTAACATGATGTAGGTAATACCACTGGCAGTACTAAACGCAGACAACTGAGCTCTAGTGTGCTCGTCCATATAGGTAGGACATGTTTCGACTTCGAAAATAAACTTCTGAGCTGCCTTAGTTGCTGTTGCAGGTTTAGATGCAACTATATCTGGAATATAGTTGTTAATCTCGCTTGGACATCCTGCTTCCCAACCAATATGGTCAGCCAGAACATAATAACCTGCTGTAGATAAGCTTTCAGCGATATATTTAACCATTTTATTATGGTTTGTTTGAGAAACAGCAGGTCTCTTTTCGTTAGTTCCTATTGTCATTTTCTCACCTCCTTTTTTACAATATTCGCCAACTATAAACCAAACTCCTTCAAAGAGGAGGTGAAAATATGTCAGAATATAAAACTCGCCAGCAGAAACGAAAGTTTTATGACAGCAAGGAATGGAAGCAATTGAGGGAACACATAAGAAAGCGAGACAATTATGAATGTCAGGAATGCAAACGGCAGGGAAGAGTCTCTGTGGATATGAATGAATACAGTGAGCGAGCGAAGCGGAAGAAGATTGCTCTGGTCGTTCACCATATCCAGGAGCTTGAGAAGCATCCGGAACTTGCATTGACTGAGGATAACCTTGAGACCGTTTGTGTTGAATGCCATAACAAAGAGCATGGCAGGGACTTCAGTGCAAAGGAACAGAAGTGGGATGATGAAAGGTGGTAGCCATGAAGGATACTAAAGCACGAAACATGTTCTTGGTGGGTCTAGTGGTAGGCATAGTCATTGGTTTGGGTCCTATTTTATTTCCTCAATAAATTGTGTCAAAATCATAAATAATTCTGAAAACAGCACCCCCCGGTCAAAAATTTTGGACTTTTCAAAGCTCCTTGGCACCGGTTGGGGGAGTCGATTTCGCAGATTTATCCTAAAAATTCATGAAGGGGGGAGGGGGAGGGGATGAAAAAATCCAACATAAAGAAATTGGAAAAAGAGCTGCTGTCCAAGATTGATACTGGCAGCCAGAAAGAACTTGAAAAAGTGAAACGTTATATCAACCTGGTTAAATTGTTTTACGACCTGGATGAAAGTATTGAACGTGACGGGGCTATGGTCTTAACCGAAAATGGATCGCAGAGATTTTTAAAACCGAACCCTGCCATTCAGGAGAAGAACAGGATAAATGCACAAATACTTTCAATCGAGCGCTCTTTTATTTTTGTGAATGAGGATGACATGTTAGACGGCAGTGACCTATTGTGATTAGTAACAAGTACGTTGATGAATATATCCACCGGTGGAAAACCGGCAAGATCCTACTAAACAAAGAGCGCATATTGTTGATCGAATATCTTGAGAGGGATGTCCTATCAAGAGATGATATCTATTTTGATGAAGAACAAATTGAGAATTACATTGCCTACAGCGAAAAGTGGTATTTCCCTTTAGATCCGTGGGAGAAGTTCATTGCTCCGTTTATCTTTCTGAAATTTAAAGATGACGATGAATTATTCTATGAGGAATTTTTCATCACAATGGGCCGAGGCGGCGGGAAAAATGGATTTATCAGTACCTTATCCGATTATTTCACGAGTCAATTCCATGGGATAGACAATTATGATGTATCTGTCGTTGCTAACTCAGAGGACCAGGCTGAAACTAGCTTCAAAGAAGTGTATAACGTAAAAGAAAAACATCCTAAACTTAAAAAATATTCAGTAGTAACCAAAATAAAAATAACGAACAAAATTACACAAAGCGTATTCCGTTTCCGTACCTCTAACGCCAGCACTAAAGACGGCGGCCGGGAAGGTTGCGTTATTTACGATGAGATACATGAAATGGAAGGCCGAGAAGTCATTGACGTATTCTCTGGTGGTTTGGGAAAAGTCCCACATCCCAGGGAATTTTTTATTGGAACGAATGGCTTTGTTCGTGAGGGCTTTTATGACAAGTTGATGGAACGAAGCTTGGCCGTGTTAAATGGCGAAAGTGAGCATGATCGAATCTTCCCATTTATTTGCAAACTGGACGATGCTTCCGAAGTAGACGATGAAGCTATGTGGGAAAAAGCAAACCCGGCTTTTGAAAAACCCATGACGTTAAGGGCAAAACGGTTGATGAATAAAGTTCGGAAACAATTCATCGCTTTGGAAAACAACCCAGGCGGTCGAACTGCTTTTATGACAAAGCGAATGAACTACCCCGAGACCGACTTAACAAAAACAGTTGCCAGTTGGGAAGATATTTGGCGGACAGGTTTTGAAACGGGGCCTCTTGTACCGAAACATCAACAAGTATTGAGAAGCATCCCTGACCTCAAACACAGGACTTGTATCGGCGGACTTGACTATGCCAGTATCAAGGACTTTGCGGCGGTCGGACTACTATTTAAAGTTGGGGAGGATTACGTATGGATGACTCACTCGTTTGTCCGAAAGGGTTTTTTGGAGAAAGTGACGCTCAAAGTGCCAATCAAGGAATGGGAGCGAGATGGACTGCTGACCATTGTGGACGGGCCGGTCATCGACATACGCTATATAGTGGACTGGTTTGTATCCATGCGGGAATCCTACGGAATCACGAAAATAGTCGCCGATACTTTCCGCCTTGACCTAGTGAAAACAGCGCTTGAAGCGGAAGGGTTTGAAATTGAATACATCCGAAATCCAAGGGCGATCCACTCCCTCTTAGCGCCGAGGGTAGAGACGATATTTGCCAAGCGGAAAATAATCTTTGGAGACAACCCCTTAATGCGCTGGTATACGAACAACGTGTACGTCCATATCAAAAAGGACGGAAACAAAGAGTATTTGAAAAAGGATGAATTTAGGCGCAAGACGGATGGGTTCCAGGCCTTTATTCATGCTCTGTGGAAAGCGGATGAATTATTGGATGAGGAAGTGGATTTCTTCCTGGCTGATATAAAATTCTAGGAAGAAATTAAAGGGGGTGAAGGAAATTGGGTTTTTAGACACGCTTTTTAAGCGAAACAGCGAACTTGGCTTTATGTTCGATGTCGAGTTGCTGAAAGACACTCGAAAAAGATTGCATATGAAAAAGCTGGCGATAGACACTTGTGCGTCTTTCCTCGGACGTACCATCAGCCAAGCGGAATTCAGAGTGAAGAGTGGCAAAAACTATGTAAAGGACGACCTTTATTACAAGTTGAATGTTCGACCAAACAAAAATATGACTGCCAGCACCTTTTGGCAAACAGTCATTGAAAAGCTTATCTATGACAACGAATGCCTGATTATCCAGTCGGATGACCTTGATTTGTTGATTGCCGACAGCTTCGATCATAACCAGTACGCCGTATGGGAAGATACTTTTTCCAAGGTGGTAGTGAAGGATTACGAGTTTAAGAGGTCATTCAAGCAAAGTGAAGTTTTTCATCTTAGATATAAAAATGAAAACCTCATGCCACTCATTGACGGATTGTTTGACGATTATGGAGAACTGTTTGGGCGAATCTTAAGCGCACAGAAACGCAAAAATCAAATTCGTGGAACTGTGGATATGGATATGATTGGAGCCAAAAGCGAAGCGCAGATTGCTAAACTGCAAGAGTTTATCGACAACATGTATAAAGCAATCAGCGAAAAAGACGTTGCCATTGTCCCTCAACAAAAAGGAATCAAATACGAAGAAAAAAATAATAATACCGGCAGTGGAAATGGACCAACAGTTGAAGAAATTAATAAAGTCACTGATGGCTTTTTAGATCAAGTCGCAAAGGCAATCGGCATTCCGCCTGGTCTACTGCATGGAGAAATGGCGGATGTTGAAAAACAGACAAAGAATTATATGTTATTTTGCGTCAATCCTTTGCTTAAAAAGATAAGGGATGAAGGGAACTTCAAATTTTTCGAGCCGGAAGATTATTTGAACGGAGTGTGCCTTGAAGTTAAGCCGTTATCCTATCAAACGATATTCGACTTGGCTACAAGTATTGATAAGCTCATTGCTTCCGGTGGTTGGAACCGAAATGAAATTCGAGTTATGGCCGGTGATGATCCAGTGGATGATCCAGAGTTGGACAAGTATGTTATTACGAAAAACTATCAGGAAGTGGGAACTACTGAAGGGGGTGAGAATGAGTGAGAATGATGACAAAAGAAGATTTTTTCAAACAGTTTAAGAATCAATCTTATGTTGATCAATTAATGAGCATCCCGCAAAAATTCAATGTTGTTCATGATGAGGAAACCAAAACTACCAATATAACTATATATGGCGTTATTGGCTATTCATGGTGGGGTGAAAGTTTTTCTGCAACTGATATTGACAATGCTTTGAACGAAGCTGGGGATAATGACATTGTAATCAACTTGAATAGCCCTGGCGGTGATGCTTTTGCCGGCATTGCGATTTACAATCGTTTGAAACGTCATGAAGGTAAAGTGACTGTCCATGTGGATGGTTGGGCATGTTCGGCAGCATCCTTGTTTCCAGCAGCTGCAGATGAAACTATCATGGGAATTGGTTCTATGATAATGATTCACCAAGCCTCTTCTATTGTTTGGGGAACAAAAGCTGAAATGCGTAAAGAAGCTGAAGTTTTAGAGGAACTAGAAGAAGGCATTATCGACATCTATATGACCAAAGCGAAAGTTAGCCGTGAAGAAATCCGCGAAAAGGTTGATGCTGAAACTTGGTTTAGTGCAAAAAAAGCTGTGGAAATTGGCTTTGCTACTAAAGCCGAAGGTACAGAATCAGACAATGACAACAATCCTAGTAATTCAGTCCTTGGCGAAGAACAGAAACGTCAGATTATGAACGAATTAAATACTCTTTTAAAAACTCATAATCAGGCTGATGAACCGTCTCCATCTGCAATAAATGCGGACAAGAAGAACGGTTCTATTAATTTCCTTAAAAAATGGAGGTAATCAAATAATGGTTATGAAATTCAAAAACACACTCGAAAACTTTGAAACAAAAAAACAGTCTTATATGAACTTGATGAAAGCGGAGGATTCTACTCCTGAACAGTTGGAATCAGCATTCAGCGACATGTTTGCTGCCCTGCAAAGCGATCTGACTGAAAAAATTACAGCCGAGGCTCGCAATGAAGTTCACGATGCACAGATTCTTGCTGCTCGCGGTCAAAATGTCCTTACTTCCACTGAGCGTAAGTTCTTCAATGAAGTAATCGCCAGCGGAGGATTCGCTGAAGATACGATTCTACCTGTTACTACACAGGAACGAGTTTTCGAAGATCTTGTTACTGAACATCCTCTTCTTGATGCTATTGGACTGCAGGATCTAGGAGCTGTAACTCGGTTTATATATTCTGACGCTAATAAGGCTTATGCATGGGGAGCTCTTTTCGGAGAAATCAAAGGTCAAATTTCCGCTGCATTCCGTGAAGAAAAAATTGGACAATTGAAGCTTACTGCCTTTGCGGTTATTCCCAAAGACATGCTTGAGCTTGGTCCTGAGTGGGTTGAGCGGTATGTCCGTACTGTACTAGTAGAAGCCTACTCAGTTGGATTGGAATATGGTCTTGTGAACGGACGTGGCCCAGCACAGAATGAACCAATTGGTTTGATGAAAGATGTTGCTGAGAATGGCGCAGTAACAGAAAAAACTTCATCCGGCACATTAACTTTTGCCAAATCTGAGCGAGGGGAAACAGTTGCCAATGAATTAGGCGGCGTTGTTATTGCCCTATCGAAAGATGGCAAAGATAAATCTCGTAAAGTTGCCAATAAAATTGTTATGGTTGTAAACCCTGTAGATGCAATCAAGGTTCAGATCGGAAACACTATTCAGACTCAAAACGGCCAATGGGTTACAAACCTACCTTACAACATTTCTCCGATTGAATCTGAAGAAGTACCGGAAGGGAAAGCGCTATTCTTTGTTAAAGGTGCGTACCTGGCTGCCATTGCAGGTGGCTACAAAATCAACAAATTTGACGAGACACTGGCCATCGAGGACGCTCGTTTATACACAATGAAACAGTTTGCGAACGGCAAGCCAAAAGACAACAAGGCAGCCCTCGTCTATGATTTGAACATCTCTTTTGATGCAGCAGTTCCAACACCATAATAGGAGGGGATAAAGTTGGCTTACAAAGTAATCAATGAGTTCAAAGATACTGACGGCCATGTGTACAAGGTAGGAAAACCTTATCCGAAAAGTGGCAAAGGGACAAAAAAACGACTGGAAGAACTGTCACAAGTTCACTCGAAGTACAAGGTGGCATTTATTGAAAAGGTCGAAAAGGACAAGGAGTGATGTAAGTGAGCGTCACTCCTGAAATCCTTAAACAATTCAAGGATAGGATGCGCTTGGGGGATGATGAAGATGATAACCTCCAGCGCATCCTTTCTGCGTCTGTGAAGTCTCTTACCCGAGTATGTGGAGATTATGACATAAACGAAGATGAGGAATTCAAGGAACTTGTTTTTGAACGGTCCAGGTACGTTTACAATGACGCTCTTGAATTCTTCGAAACTAATTTTCTAACCCGTATTAACAGCCTGGGCATAGCAAAGGCACTGGAAGCCATAGAGGGTGATCCGAATGCATCCTCTTAAATATAAACCCAAGAAGAACACGGGCTTATTAAAGCATCGGGTCACTTTTTTGAAACCTCCCGGTGAAATTGTCGGCGGATGGCCAACGACCGAATGGACGGAATATGTCACCGTATGGGCCGGTATTGAAACCCAAAAGGGCAGACGAGTTTTTGAAGCTGCGGCGGTTCAGATGCAGGACTTGAAGAAAATCAGTATCCGATATCGCGCCGACTTGAATGATTCGATGCGCATTCGTCATAAAGGCCAGGACTACGATATTTTCTCCATGTCCAACGATGATGAAAACAATGAATGGTATACCATCCTTGCCAGGGAGGTGCTTTGAATGCAGGTTGATATATCTGGGCTCGAGGATTTACTACGCAACATGGCGCAGTTGAATGTGGATGAGTCAATTGAAAACAAAGCACTGACAAAGGCGGGAAAGGTCGTCCAGGAAGCCGTGCAAGAGGAAGCACCAGTTGGACGAGGGGAACACAAAAGTTCACTCAAAAGTCAAATAAAACTGAAGCGACCGAAGAATGGTGAAGCCCATGTCCACACGGGTAGGGCTTATCACGGACACTTGGTAGAGTTCGGGAGAAGTGGCGGCTCCACAGTAATGAGAAATGGACGAATCGTGAAATGGGGCCCCACAGCACCGAACCCCTTTTTTAGTCGCGGATATGAAAAGAGCAAAGATGAAGCGCAGCAGGCGATGGCTGACGAGCTGAAGAAGGGGCTGGGACTGTGAGGGATATAGTTGAGTATGTTACCTCTACGCTTTCAAGTGTGGGCGTTCCTGTAGTCTTTCAAGCTTATCCAGCGGGGGCGACTCCCCCAAGCCAGTACGTTACCTTTTTGGAGTACCATACAGGGCCAGAGATGGAAGCAGCCGACAAAGAATTGACAACTGAAAGGCTGATTCAGGTAAACATATGGTCAAAAGGGAATTATACACAGCTTGTCAACAAGGTGAGGACAACTTTGGAACAAGCAGGATTTGAACGGACATCTGAATATGACGGTCCCTACACGGATGGAGATTCCCATTTTAATAAAGTTCTAAGGTTCAGATATATTGATGAGTACTAAGGAGGTACAATAATGAATCCAGTAAAAGAAAAAGTGCAAAAAGTAAGTCTGAAACGACTACACTATGCGGTTATGACCGACGAGGCTACCGAGACTCACGGTGAGGTTAAAACCCTCACAATGCCAATTGAACTGACATTAACGCCAAACTTTTCTGAAGCTTCGTTTGATGCCGGCGATCAGGTTGTTGCGAATGAAGTTCAGTTCGATACTATCACTATAGCGGGCTCAGTCGCAGACCTGCCAACGGAAGTACAGGCGGATTGGTACGGTCATGAACTATCAGCAGAAAAAGGCCTTATTGTAAACGTCAATGACAATCCCAATTACCTTGCAGTAGGCTTTGAAAGCGGCTCGAAGCTTGTATGGCTTTACAAAGCAAAATTCAAGCCGACTGAAGAAGCAAATGCCACAAAGCGAAAAGGGGAAATCACTTACAAACAATCCGGCTTCAGCGGGGAGGCAATCCCACTGGAAGATGGATTGTTAAAATACTCTGTTCGCACCGATGATGAGGGAGTAACAGAAACAGCTAGTTCCTTCTTCGCATCTGTCAAAAAGCCGAATACTGTTCCAGCACCTTAAAGAGAAGGAGGTCCAGTACCTCCTTTTTTAATTTGATTACCAGTTGGAGGGAAAAGAATGCAGATCACATTGATTATCGATGGCAAGGAAAAAACATATACCAATGATTTTGTAAAAGCTCGTATTTTTAAGAACGCGCTCAAGTTAAATAAAGAAATGAAAACGATCAACGAAATATCCGAGGAACTATTCGATAAACTCGTTGAATTTGTGGTTGTTGCCTTTGACAGACAATTTACTGTTGATGAGGTATGGGATGGTCTGGCGGTCGCCAACCTACAGTCCGAAGCTATGAGGATTTTTAACGAGGTTTTGAGTCTAGGTGGCTTGCAGATTGAAAGTGATGAGGGAAACGCACCGGGGAAGTAACGGACTTTGACGGATACGCTTGGATAAAGGACTGGTATCGCGAGCGTATGCGTGAAGGGTATAAACTTCCCGAAATCGATGAATTGGACATAAAATTCTGGCTTGAATTGAACATAATTGAAACGGAATATATCACAGCGGATGATTTAGATTGGCTGTAAAAGGCGGGTGAGTGAAATGGCTGAAATCGGCAGTTTATCGGTATCTTTATCCTTGGATGCTTCGAATTTCAACGGTAGCATATCCCAGGTAGACCGGAATCTGAGGTCGATGGGCTCTGAGCTAAAGGCGGTCAAGGTAAAGGGCGCGGATTATGGGAAAAGCCTCGATGGTTTGAAATCAAAGAAGGATATTCTGTCCCGATCGCTTGAAGCATCGAAAATCAAATTGACCGAAACCCGTAAAAAATATGATGAGATGGTCGAAAGCGGAAAGGCAAATGAAGCCCAACTGGAAAGGCAGGCCAAAAAGGTCAACGATGCCCAGGCGCAATTTAACAAGTTGGAAGCCGAGTTGAAAGAGGTAGATGCCGCACTGAAGATCCAGTCCTCATCCTGGACACAGTTTTCGGAAAAGTTAGCACCGGTAGGCGCCAAGTTTACGGCTGTTGGCGATAAGATGACATCAATAGGCAAGGATTTATCCATGAAGGTTACAGCTCCGATTATTGCATTAGGAACTGCAGCCTTTAAAACTGCCGTTGATTTTGAAAGTGCTTTTGCTGGCGTTAGAAAGACGGTTGATACTAGCGAAGAAGGTTTCAAAAAGCTTGAAAAAGGCATAAGGGGCATGGCCAAGGAATTGCCAACCAGTGCGGAAGAAATTGCGGCTGTTGCAGAATCAGCAGGGCAGTTGGGAATCGCGGAAGAGAATATTTTAAGCTTTTCCCGTACAATCATCGATTTAGGCGAATCCACAAACTTAGCACGTGAACAGGCGGCAACAGAGTTTGCCAGGTTCGCTAACATCGTGCAAATGCCTCAAAATAGTTTTGATAAATTAGGAAGTTCCGTTGTTGCGCTCGGGAACAATTTGGCTACTACAGAGGCAGAGATTGTGTCCATGGGCATGAGGCTTGCCGGGGTAGGCGCGCAAGTTGGAATGACGGAATCCGATATAATGGCGCTTGCTGGGGCCATGTCTTCCGTTGGTATTGAAGCGGAAGCGGGTGGAACAGCGATGTCCATGGTCATGAAAAAAATCAATACTGCGGTCATGGATGGAGACAAGAAGCTTGATCTGTTTGCAAAAGAGGCGGGAGTATCTTCAAAAGTATTTGCAAAAGCCTGGAAGGACGAGCCGGTTAAAGCTATGGATATGTTTGTGCAGGGCTTAGGTAAATCCGGAAAAGAGGGTAAAAATTTAGCCGAAATACTCGGTTACCTAGGCATTAAGGGAATCCGTGAACAAGATACCATGCTACGACTTGCCGGAGCGGGTGATTTGTTAGCCAAGTCTGTTTCAATATCATCTGATGCTTGGAAGGAAAATTCAGCATTAACAAATGAAGCGCAACAACGCTATAAGACAACAGCTTCCCAGATAAAAATCATGTGGAATAACGTGAAAGATCTTGGTATTCAAATGGGTGGTCATTTCATCCCAATAGTGAAAGATGGCATAGATAAACTAAAGCCCTTGGTGAAATCTTTTGGCGAAGCTGATGATAAAACGAAAAAGATGATTATTACCATTGGCGGACTGGTTGCCGCAGCAGGGCCTTTGCTTGTAATTGGCGGATCTATTCTGAGTGGTATAGGCGGCACTATTACAGCAGTGGCAGGCTTATCTGGTGCAATCGGTGGAGCGGGCGGCCTCACAGCTGCTTTGGGCGTTTTAGCTGGACCGGTAGGCTGGGCAATCGGCGGATTTACTCTGTTAGCGGGAGCGACTATTGGCGTTAAAAAGATGATCGACAGTAAGAATGAATCTGTTAAAAAAGCAGCGGAGATAAACCTTGAACACGCTGAGTCCCTAATGACAGAACAGCAAGAATTAGAAGGACTTGCTGATAAATACAATAGCTTAAAAGCTAAAAATAAGCTATCCAATGATGAGCTGCTCAGGTATCTTGACATCCAGGATGAACTGAAGTTCGCTGCCACGGCTGAAGAAGTCAAGAAATTGACGGATGAACAAAATGCCTTGCAAAAAAAATCTGGCTTATCAAACGAAAAACTTACTGAAATGCTGACTCTTAATGATCAATTAATTGGCAAGGTTCCAAATGTGGACAAGGTTTTGTCGGATCATGGGAACGTCATTCTCGGCAATACCAATGCAATAGGAAAAGCAAACGAAAAGCTGAGGGAAAATATCCGACTTGAGTTGGAAAACCAGCGAATCAAAGCGGAAGCCAGACTCGATGAAAGCATAAGAAATTATATAACTGCCCTGGAAGAACTGAAAGCAAAAGAGCAAGAAAGGGATAAGGCAGTTAAAACTAGGAATGAGATTGAAAAAACTCATGCCAAACTCATGGCAGAGGCACAGCAACTTATCAACCAAGGAAAAGTTGAAGAAGCCGATATGTTAGTCGATGAGATTGCCAATCAGGGAATCGCACTGAATAAGCAGAACGAAAAAGTCAGTGCCCTAGCTGATGAGGTAAGCCAAAAACAAAAAAGTCTCGAGAAATCAGAGCAGGAAATCAAGAAAACGCAGGAACTGTACAATAAGATGATCAACCTGCAACTGGCTCATGTGGGCATTAACCAAACAGGCCAGGAGGGGATCAAGCAGCTCGATAATGCTATCTCCAAAACAAAGACGCGTATTAATGAATTGAATAACGTCAAAAATGCCCAAGGTGGCCTAAATACAGAGCAGCAAAAAGAGCTGGATAATCTACTTAAGTCACTGGGTCTTTATCGAAATGCCAAAGGAGAAATCCAAAAAATTCAAGGCGAGCAATCAACGGTGAATAAACGCATTGATGAGGGTACTGGAAAAGCGGCTGCAATGACCAAAGAGCTGGGAAAAGGCGTCACTAAGAATGTCGATGTGGACGATAAAGGAAAGGCTGATGATTTAAATACCAAAGTCAGCAAAGCGATAATAAAAAAGGTTACATTGAGCGCGACATGGCAAGGCATTAAAGCTGGATTGAAAGCAGCACTCCCAAACTTTTTTGCTAAGGGAACAAGGTTCGCGCCAGGAGGGCTTGCAGTGGTCGGGGAGGCAGGCCGGGAATTAATGAGTATCGGCGGCGGATTATATTTAGCTAATAGTCCTAGCTTAGTGAATCTTCCTACAGGTGCCAAGGTGATTCCGAATCGTGACACGGAAGCCATTCTAAGAAAATGGAACGTGCCTTTCATGGCGACCGGCGGAACAGTGCTTAACTCCGGCCTTGCATATGTTGGAGAACGCGGTCGTGAAATCGTAGATCTAAATGGAATTAATGGAACAAAAAATGCTAGCATTACACAACATATAACCATTAACAGTCCATCTCCTTTAAGTCCTTCAGACACTGCTAGATTAAATAAGAGAGCATTACAAGAAATGGCGCTAGGATGGTGAGAAAATGGAAAAGGTAACCTATATTAATACTCGTGGTGAAACAATCGAGTTTTCTCATCGTCCGCCTTTTATCTTATCTAAAATCGATGGTCTTGGTGATGTGGAGGCATCTGTTCAAAGTCAACAAGCTTATGGACAAGATGGAGACACTTATATTAATTCCCAATTAGAACCGCGATATATTAGTATGGAAATTTCTATTGTAGCGAAACACCAGAATGACTTATCACAAAATCGTCAATTACTTACAAGATTATTAAATCCTAAAAATGGTGAAGGTTACTTAAAATATGAAAATGGTTTAGTCACTAGAATTATTGGGGCAATCTGTGAGCATGTACCGAAATTCCCTCCAAATTCACGCAAATCAAGATATCAGGTTTCCTTTATAAATTTAAAATGTCCTAATCCATACTGGCAAAGCGCGGATGAATATTCCGAATCGCTTTCATCTTGGGAGGGAACCTTCGAGTTCCCTTTTTCGTTTCCGATTGAATTTGGGACAAGGGCGAACCGAGCAATTCTTTCAAATGATGGTGACGAGAAAACCCCTGTTGTTATTGTATTTTACGGGCCTGCAACTAGCCCGTCTATCACAAATGAAACAACCGGTGAAACCATTAAAGTAAACCGTGTTCTTGCTTCAGGGGAAGTACTGGAAGTGAATACGGAGTTCGGTAACAAAACCGTAGAGATTATTAAGCCGGATGGATTAAGGCAAAACGTATTCAACTACATCGATCCTGATTCAGAATTTTTTCAGTTGGCCCCTGGCAAAAATGCATTGTTCTTTGCATCCGAAGATATTGAAAATCCGGGCTCGGCCCTCATTAAATACAAAAAACGCTACATCGGCGTATAGGCGGTGATAAGGTGGAAAATTATTATTTTTTCGACTCGAACTTAGCTATTGGTGACCGAAGGTTATACTCGGCTGCTGATTGGTCAAAAGTTCTTTCAAAATTCCTAGAATCAGGAATATATAATGAAGCTGACAACCTGGCAGTCACTGCTGATGGTACAAAAATGGCAGTCACTGTCGGTGCAGGAGTAGCTTTTATCGAAGGCAGGATGTATGAGAATTCCGAGCCGTTAGAACTGAGGATTGATGCCGCGGAAGCTTCCCTTGATCGTATCGATTTAGTAGTCTTGAGGTTGGATATGACCGAGCAAAACCGATATATAAAAGCGTTTGTGGTTAAAGGGACAGCAGCTGAGAATCCGGTTTCCCCTGTGCCGGTCGACAATACATTTATTAAAGAAATTCCGCTTGCCGAGGTTCGTGTTATTAGAGCGAAGTCAACGATTGACGATGCTGAAATAACAGACAGGCGAAACCCTGATTTTGTGGACCCGTTTACGGATGGGAGCAGGATAAGTACGTTGGAACGAGATTCGGCTACTTATGAATGGGTGAAAAAGTTTGGAATTGGTAACAGTGTTGTTAATATAACTAACAATCTTGACACTATAACTCAAGGCGGTCTTAACTCTTGGAGCGCTGCAAGTATAGGGGCACCTACTACATTAGGTGGGGGGCAATTATTGCACCTTCCCGGGAATAATGTAAACTACCAAACACAACTTGCTTTAAGGGATGGAGTTAACGCCGCCTATTATCGAAACAAGAATAATGGCGTTTGGGAGCCATGGAGAAAAATTATCACGGACGAACCGCCGACCTGGATAAACATTCCATTGCAAAACGGTGCAGTAGCTGTTCCCGGTCATTTGTTGTATGTTACAAAAATAGGCCCTATTGTAATTATTCGGGGGCAGTTAGATGCGGCTACCGCTGCAGGGACTAATTTTGCAACGCTCTTTGCTGGTTATAGACCAATAACTACTCTAATGTACCTGACGACTGATAACTCGATTAATTTACACCTTGCAAAAATAGGCATAAATCCATCGACAGGAGTTATGACATTACACGGAAAATCAGTATCAGCAATGTCAGTTTGGGTTAATTGCGCTTTCGTAGCAGGATAGGAGTGAATCTGTATGAAATTAGCACACGCATATAATGAAGCCGGAGAATGGATGCCCGGGTTTGACGCTTTATTCCCGGAAAAAGGAAAGATCCCTCATGGCTTTACATTCGCTGAAATCCCCCAGCCATGCTGGAGGCCTGTTTTTATGAATGGCAAATGGGTTGAAACCGCCACAGAGGAAGAGAAGAATCCATTCATTCCTTCACCGCCACCATCTATTGAAGAACAACTCGCTGAAAAAGACCGTGAAATCAGGCGCCTTCAGGCACAAAACGAACAAATCAATGCTGACATTGCTGGGCTTATGGACGCATTGATTGAAAGTGGGGTGCTATAAAATGGCGGTTTATTCCTTTCGAATCGGTCCTTATGCAAGAGATATTTATTTGTATGGAAAGCAGCGGTTCACTACCCGGGACGGCTTCAGTGGAATTCCAGAAGAGTATAATGAACCGGTTAAGGAGTATGCATCTAAAAATTTCACATTGTTCGAAACGGAGAGAGCACAAGCTCAGACTTGGATTACTCAGTACGAATACGAAGAATCTATTGCTTATAGGACTCCTGATTCACCGCTAGATGATATATAAAATGAGGAGTTTTTGTGCAATCTATCAACTTATGACATGGAATGACAAAAAAATACTCCCTCTACAAGACTAATGGTATTTGTTATAATCTTTGTAGAGGGGGATTACTGTTGAAGAGAATAGATGAATTAGACACTTTAAGAGGATTAGCAGCATTAATGGTTGTCAACTGGCACTTTTTTCTCATGACATATGTAATAATAGCGAGTATAAATTCACTGATTATGTCGAAACCAATATATATCTTTTTTGCTGGGAGCGAAGCGGTTGTTCTTTTTTTTGTATTAAGTGGTTTTGTGATGTCTTTTCCTTTTTTAAACAAAACTGTGGTCCCATATGCCGGTTTTTTGACTAGAAGGTTCTTCCGGATATACATCCCTTATCTATTTTGGATCTTAATAACTTTTTCACTTAGTGAAGCCTTTGATATTAGTACAGTTAAAGATTTAAGTACCTGGTTCCAGGCAAAATGGACTGTGCCTGTAAATCCAAAAATTTTATTGGAGCATATATTTTTATTAGGTGATTTCTCAACCACTACATTTAACCCTGTCATATGGTCCTTAGTCCACGAATTGAGGATTTCAATAATTTTCCCTCTGATTATGCTTCTAGTAATTAGAAATAATTGGAAAGTTAGTATTGTGGTTGGTTTAATTCTTTATGGCATAGGAAGATTAAACTATTTTATTCCTATACAGCCCTCGATTGGATACAATACAAGTTTTTTTAATACTTTGGAGTATACCTTCATGTTTATTTTAGGAGCAGTGGCAGCGAAACACATGGACACATTAAATCAGAGATTTCAAAGTCTGTCAGTCACTTATAAGGTAGCATTTTTATTGTTTTCAATTATATTGTTTACAAACTCTAAGTTTCTTCCGAATTTCATTAAATACTTTAATGTGTCCTTACCTGCAAGGATGGATATCTTTAC
Source organism: Bacillus sp. B-jedd (assembly GCF_000821085.1). GTDB lineage: Bacteria > Bacillota > Bacilli > Bacillales > Cytobacillaceae > Bacillus_D. The sequence continues at coordinate 2,848,156 of NZ_CCXR01000001.1, read as the reverse complement.
GGAAATATGGGTTGCATTAGGGTCATTAATGTTTATTGTAACGGTAATATCAAGCAGTAAAATGAAAAGAATTCTATCCAATCGATTTTTGAATCTTACTGGGCGAATGTCTTATAGTTTATATCTTTCACATGTTCCAATTTTTCTAAGTACTATTTACTTGTTACATGATAAACTTCCTGACTTTTTGGTATACGTTCTGTCATATATTTTAACCTTCGTCGTATCTTATCTTTCATACAAATATATAGAGATTCCATCAGTTAGTTTAGGGAGAAGAATTTCAACTAGAAAACCCGACAAAATTAATACACTAAAAATATCCTAATTATTAAAAACACTCGGAAAGGAGGGTTTTTTTTTTTGAAATCAATTCGAATAATAAATCCTAATTTTGAACTTCTTGCCGAAATCGACGATTATGAATCCTTGATGTTTACCCGTTCATGGCACGGAATCGGCCAGTTGGAACTCAAGATAAATCGATATAAAAAACATACAGAGCATTTGACGCGAGGGAATATTATACGAATTGGGCCCAAAAAGGCCTTTATCATCAGGCACAGGGAAATTGGACTTGATGAAAAGGGGAGAATTACAGAGAACTGGGTCATAAAAGGACTGGCGCTAAAATCTATTACAGGCCAACGGATTACCCTTCCGCCTCTTCACACAGCCTACGATAACCGCCAGAGTAATGCTGAAACCGTTATGAAGCACTATGTCAAAAATAATCTAACCAATGCTATTGATACATCCAGAAACTACTCTGATTTGATGATAGCCCAAAATTTAAACCGGGGACCTTCGGTTTCCTGGCAATCCCGCTTTAAGAATCTTGCTGAAGAACTTGCTGATATATCAATGGTAAGTGGATTAGGGTGGGACATTAATTTAGACTTTCACGCGAAAAAATGGATTTTAGACTGTTCAGCAGGCAGGAATTTGACCGCTGGACAAGACTTCCTACCCCCTGTCATTTTCAGCCCGCAGTTTGATGCGATTAAAGAACTCCAATACTCTGATAGCGATTTAGATTATAAAAACATTGCCTATGTTGCCGGCCAGGGGGAGGGAGTGGACAGGCGAGTAATAATATTAGGGAATGCAAAGGGTTTAGCCAGGCATGAAGTATTTATTGATGCCAGGGACGTTGAAGAGGTAGACGAAAACGAAAACCCGATACCTGAATCGCAAATTGTCCAGGCCCTGACTGATCGAGGCTATCAGAAAATGCAGGAGTTCTTACAAGAAGAATATCTTGAAGGACAAATCCTAACACATTCTCCGTTCAAGTATGAGGTTGATTATGACCTTGGTGACATCGTAACCGTCCAGAATAAAAGTTGGGGAGTTACCTTAGATGCCCGAATTACAGAAATTCAAGAAATTTATGAGCGGAGTGGCTTTAAATTAGAGGCTGTCTTTGGACAAAGCAGGCCTACGCTCATAAAAAAAATAAAACAGGAACTTGCCCAAGTAGGCGGCGAGGTCAGGAAGTAGATAAAGAAGGGGAAAATGGGGGTCAATGTAGGGAGGAATCAGCATTGAAACCTGTAGAAGCAGTGGTCACATACATTAGTTTAGGCTGGGCTTACGTGTTAATCACGAGACCCGGCCTTTTTGAAATGTCGGCAAACTTTAACACGATAAGAGAAATAGCAAAATACGAGTGGGCGGTCGGGCTTGTGGCCCTAATTTGCGCCATTGTCAAAATCATTGGCATGGCACTTCATCATTATCGGTTGCGCTGGCTCGGGCTGATGATGTCAACCGTGCTGTGGGTGATCATGGCAGCTGGCTTTTTACTTGCCCAGGACACAATCCGGCTGAACACAGGCTTCATCGCTTACTCTGGCATTGCAGTGTTATGTTTGCTGACGGCAAAAGAGGTGATTCGATATGACAGAGCCGCCAAACGCGGTATTGGCAGAACAGATCAAGCAGTTGAGGAAAGAATTACAGGATTACAAAAAAATTAACCGTGAAGAAATCAAGGAGCTCGAGAAAGAAATTGAACGGGCCGGTCGGACAACAGACACGCTCAATATTACTATGGCCTATGTAAAGGACACGGTTAGCGAAGTAAAGGAGATGATGAACAGCTTCATCGGAGTAGTGAATGAACAGAACAAAAAAATAGATGACTTCATAAACTCCGACAAGCGAAGGGAATCAAGAAAGCAATTGACTGTATCTGTTCTTCAGGTATTATCAGGCATCGTCATCGCGGTACTTGGGATTTATGCAGGCTTTAAATTATAAGGAGGTAAAATGAAATGATTAACTGGAAAGTAAGGTTTAAGAATCCGACATGGGTTATCACAGTTTTTATCCCAGGAGTAATTTTGCTGGCCCAAATGGTGCTGGCATTTTTTAATCAGTTTATCTATCCAACTGGCTTTAGCATTTCGGATGATGCTGTGATTGGTCTAATGGGCATTGTAAACTTTGTTGCAATTACTTTCCTTGGAATTGGCGGAGTTATCGACCCAACCACATGGGGTTTTAAGGATAGCAAACGGGCCCAAGGGTACGACGAGCCAAAGGATGATAGCAAGTATTTGTAAGCGGAGCATAGTGCTCGGCTTTTTTATTTTGAAAAGGAGATGAACAATATGCCTTTTACAGGCTATCGCATTACGTCAGGTTTTGGATATAGGAACAATCCATTTGGTGGAGGAAAAGAGTTTCACACTGGCATTGACCTTGTTAAGAGCCATAAGGCTCCTATTCACGCATTTACGGAGGGTACGGTCGTTTACGCGGGCGAGGGCAAGACCGGCACTGGACTTGGTGGATATGGCAATGTTGTCCTAATCAGGGACAAGAACGGCAGAGGTCAACTCTATGCCCATCTGGATAGCGTATCGGTCATGACGGGGCAAAGCGTTAAAAAAGGGCAGGAGGTCGGGAAGCAAGGGACAACTGGCCGCTCCACTGGATCCCATTTGCATTACGAAGTCCGGAAAAGCACTTCACCAAGCTATGGATGGACTGCCAACCGCGTAACAAACTGCCTGGACCCGACAGAATATCTTAAAGGATACTATCTAGAGCCTAAGCCTGAAACAAAGCAGGCTGCAGCTATTGATGCAGCCGGAACGTACAAAGTTAAATCTGGAGACACACTCACGGCAATTGCCAAGAGGTACAATACCACTGTGGATGAACTGGCTAAACTTAACGGGATCAAGAATAAAGACCTAATCAAGGCAGGACAGGTGCTTAAAGTGCCATCTGAAAGCGCCGGGGCAAAGTATCACCCAGTCGTAAAAGGTGACACAGTGTCCGCTCTTGCCAAGCGTTACGGCAGCACGATCGCTCAGATTAAGGCATGGAACAATCTCAATGATAAATACGTCATTGTGACTGGTCAAAAAATTAGAGTGAAATAACTGAAATGAAAAAGCCCTTCCCGGCATTCGGGAGGGGCTTTTTTACTACTTAATATTTTTCGTCCAATAATTCATCAAGCGTACCACTTACTTCTTCCAACTCACTTGCTAATTCTTCATTTTCTTCTTCCATTGCTGATAGGTCATTTTCAAGATCCGTAATCCTGGATTCAAGTTCCACGATAATAGATTCGATATCATCTAATCGGTATTCAGATTCATAGTAAGATTCATCGTATGTAGAACAGGATGCTAATAGTAGTATTAAAATTAAAAGGAAAATGTTTTTCATCTTTGGCTCTTTCTGTAGCCTGCAGCTTCCGCATCCTCTTCGGTACAGAACATTTCCTCCGCATCTGTAACTCCGTAAAACTGGCCCCCAGGCACATGATAAATTTTTTCTCCATTGTATGTAGTCAAATTTCCCTTGATACGAGGGTTTTCGCAATCAGCATCGTCCTTTGTAATGCCTTCAGCTTCGTTTGAGCACGCGGTTATAAAAAGAAGAGCCAACAACAACCATACCTTCCTCATTTTCTCACCCTTTTTATCCAATCATAGCATTCAACTAACAATATTTTCCTTGCTTTTTGTCGACATTTAACGACAAAGAAAAAAGCCTGCCAAGAAGGCAGACTAAAAAGTTTAACGCGGTGATTGTAAAAGATAAAATGAGTAAAGCCCTTCTCACTTTTTGATAGGGGCTTCTTTTAACCACTTTAATAAGAATTCTCTAGTTTCCTTAGCCGGGAAATACCACTTTGTTCCTATTTTGAATTTAGGAAACTCGGTTTCATAAAAAAACTGTTCAATAATTGTATTTCTGCTCATTCTAGTTTGTCTTATTAATTCTTTAAAATCCCAAAAAACCGTTTCTTTTTCAGCTCTTTTAACAGCTTCATGTATTTTATCCTCAAGAATTTGTTTAACTTCGTGTTCATCAATTTTTATTTCTAACATAATTAACTCCAATCAAAAGGGCAAATTTTCGGCAGGCAAAGGAGCAGCTTCAAAGGACTTAATCAGATCCGTGATGTCCTCGGTATCGTTTACTGTCACTTTTATTATTTTGGCATTGTGTGAGTTCTTTTTAATTTCTCGCCACCATTGCCAAGCAATCGTAACAGGCGACTTTCCTTGTAGCGGAAAATTACCTGCCATCGAAACGTTCATACTTGCGTAATAATCTATCTTAATCGTCACGTTCATCTCGAAACCCCATTTACTTATTGAGAAATAAAGCCTCTGGATATTTTTAAATATTGTCCGGGTTTTACAGTCACCTGGTATTTACCATTAAAGTTTTCATTATCGATAATGTCGCCTTTGCCAACAGGGCCGGACATAACGGCCACATATCCTGACCCGTAACTTTCAATAACGTAGGTGCCAGGCTGTATATCCGTCCCAACTTTATACCAAGCAGAATCTTTATAGTTTTGAACATCATTTAAAGCTTCATAAATCTGTTTAGTGTTTGTTACCTCCAAAGCTTCAAACGCGGAGGGACTGATCAAGACCCCTTTTGTTTCTAAATTTCCGGCGCCATGCACGTAGACATACCCAAAGCTTTCGAAGTTCTCATTATCGATTATATTGCCTGCTGCGTCCTTTTCGACATAGTATTCACCACTACCATCAAAAGTAACAAAGGCATATTCGCCAGTTGGTATATCCCCTTTAATATAAGATCCTGTATCAAAGACTTGGTTCGTCCCTATTAACCCAGCTAATTTTTCAGTCATTTGCTCCTGTAGAGATAACTCATCAGGAGGATCTTCAACTGCAGTTTCCGAATCAGCTTCCGTTTCAACATCTGTTTCGGTATCAGCTTCACTTGGAGTGCCTTTGGATTCAATGGCACCAGCAACCTCATTTTTGGGTTCAGTCGTCTTCCCTTTGCTCGCCGTTTCAGCGCCGTCTAAATTCGATAATATACTAATCAAAACGAAGAAAAACAATGCAGCAAACGCAAAAGTGAACATCCTTTTTGCTTGGCCAGTTTTTCTGACTGAAGCAAGTGAACCGAGAATGATAAAACTAATACTTGCTATAAATAATAAAACCCCAATAAAAGCCATCCTAATAAGCCCCCCTCTATTTATTCCTATTTTCAGACTAACAAGTTCCCTAAATTTTGTAAATGAAAATTTTAGTAATGAAGTGGTATTACCGGTAATACCATATAGTAAGACAGGCTGGGAGGAGGAGTGATGTGAGTAAAAATAAATACACGAAGCCAGTCTCCTTTAATAAGACAAATGAACAGGATATCAAAATGCTCGAGTACTTGGATGGAAAGAATTTCAGCGGATATGTAAAGGAACTCATCCATGCAGATATGCAGGGTCGGGAATCGTCTCTAAAAGTCGTCCATAGGACTGAAGAGGGAGGAATAAAGATTGTGGTTGGGAGGTAATACCGCCCTCCTCAACCGCCATCTACTGTAACAGTGTAACGTGGTTGACACTGTCAATTGGTAAGACAATTTAAAAAGGGAGGCCTGCTCATGATCGAAGGGAAGGGGTTAGGCGGCAAGAAAGTGAACCGAGTAAACGTATCTTTATCCAATTCATTTAACCGAAAATTGACCCAACTGGCCACAGCTTGCAATATGCGACCGACCACCTTGGCAGGGGTGCTGGTTGAAAGATGCCTAGACTCAGCAGACGTAATCGCGGACCTGCAGAAGGAGTACTGCCTCCACTCTGCCTATAAAATCATGCCTGTTAAAAAAGGCAATGAATTGGTTTATTTACTAAACGATAATCGAAGGGAGGATTTTAGGTGAGTTGGATAAGTTTTATGAGCGGAGTGCTTGTTACTATTTTTGCATATAATTTGTTTACCTATAATATAGAAGAAGATGGAGAGGAAGTCTTTGAAAATGAAATAGAGATAAATGGTTTTTCCGGAAGACTTGTCACGCTTTCGTGTCAGACTTGCCGCAAGCTGAAAAAGCATCGTGAGTTGCAACCTAGTCTATATCAGTGCACAAGATGTAATCGATACGTTGATTTAAGAGCCTCATAATATTTTACACAAATTTTACACATCACCTACATAAACTCCCCATATATCACTGTTTCCCTACATATATTATACGTCCTCCTGGGACGCTGAAAAGTGAAGAATCGGCCATCTCGTTTAGAGGTGGCCGGTTTTTTTGTGGAGAAATGCTTCCTCACCACCCTCCAAATTGTATTTTACACAGCGCCATGCTACACTTTTTTCAACTACGAAAGAAGGAAGAACAACAATGAAGAAAAATGGCGACGAAAAAATTATATTTTTTCCCAACGTAGAGCGTAGGCTGGCTGAAAAGGGGATTGAGGCACTTCAAGGGAAGAATTACCGAGAAGCTGCAGAGCTCCTTGAGCAGGCCTATGAATTGGATCCAGCCAACAGTGATGTCATGGCCGCGCTTGTCCTCGCCTATTTTGAGGCTGGCGCCTATAGGAAGGCGAAGGAACTGTGCCGTGAAATGATTTTGATAGGCGCGGGGGATTATTTCCAGCTGACGGAAATGTACTTGACCATCCTGATCCAGCTTCATGAGTATAAGGAAATTACCGACGTACTTGAGGCGCTGTTTGAGGAAAAGGAGGTGCCTGAAGCGAAAAGGGAGCACTTCCAGACAATCCTGCAATTTTGCAAAAGAATGGCTGAAAATGAACCAGCGCAAAACTATGTCTTTGAACAAGCTGATGCCCAACCGGAAGTAGAGCAATCAATAGAAATTTTTCCGGGAGAACTTGATTTTTTCAACATAATAGATCTGAAGGAACAGGTTGTAATAGCGGGGAAGCTTGCCAGCCAGCCTGTTGGGCCTTTGCTGCCCGAAATTACCGCCTTTCTTGAAGCGGCAACAGGACATCCATTCCTGAAGACGATGCTCCTTAATGTTTTAAAAGAGCAGCAGTTAGACAATCCACTGACTGTCAAGAAATTCGGGGAGAATATGCTAGTGGTTCCCGCTGAACTTCCAGAACTTCATTTAATTCCGATAGAGGTTAAAACGGTCCGCCTTCTTGAAGAGGAACTTGCGCATAGCGAACCTGTCCTGCTCGAAAGTGTCCTGAGCCTTGTGCACAGGCATTATATGGCAGTCTATCCTTTTGATTTGGAGCCCTGCAGCCCAGCTGCTTGGGCCGCGGCCTTCCATTTTACTGCATTGGCTTATCTTGGTTCAGCACCTGAAATGGATGCCATCGCGCGAATTTATCAGGCAGAGGAGGAGGATGTCAGGAAAGCGGTGAAATGGATTGAAAAAGTGGAGGAAATTTCTTACCCGATAATTTAGCCGCCAGAGTTGAAAGAACAAAATCGTGTGTTATAATGTAGTGGTTGCAATATGTAAACGTATAATGCTTTACATAAATAGTGCTATTCCACCATTGATAAAATAGGAGAATAGATAGTTGGAGGGAACAAAAATGTCTGCTACATGGGAAAAATTAGAAGGGAACCGCGGGGTTCTTACTGTAGAAGTTGGCGAAGAAAAGGTTAAAGAAGCCCTTGATTTCGCATTCAAAAAAGTTGTTAAGAAAGTGAATGCCCCTGGCTTCCGTAAAGGAAAAATGCCACGCCCGATCTTTGAAAAAATGTACGGCGTCGAAGCATTGTACCAGGACGCAATCGATTACCTTCTTCCAGAAGCATATGGTAATGCAATCGATGAAACTGGGATCGAGCCAATCGACCGCCCTGAAATCGATGTTGAAAAATTCAAAAGAGGCTCCAACTTTGTTTTCAAAGCAACTGTTGAAGTAAAGCCCGAAGTGAAGCTTGGCGAATACAAAGGCCTTGAAGTTGAAGAGTTCGATACAACTGTTACTGATGAAGATGTCAACAAAGAAATTGACACTCTTCGCGAACGCCATGCAGAGCTTGTTGTAAAAGAAGAAGGAACAGCTGAAAACGGCGATACTGTCGTCCTCGATTTCAAAGGCTTTGTTGACGGCGAAGCGTTTGAAGGCGGCGAGTCAGAAAACTACTCTCTTGAGCTTGGTTCAGGTTCATTCATTCCTGGCTTCGAAGAGCAGCTTGTAGGTGTTGCTGCTGGCGAATCAAAGGATGTAGAAGTTTCCTTCCCTGAAGAGTACCATGCAGCCGAACTTGCCGGTAAGCCTGCTACTTTCAAGGTGACTGTCCATGAAATCAAAGGAAAAGAACTTCCTGAGCTAGATGATGAGTTCGCTAAGGACGTAGATGATGAAGTCGAAACTCTTGATGAGCTGAAGAATAAAATCAAATCACGCCTTGAGCATGATAAAAATCACCAAAAAGAGCATCACGTACGTGATTCCGTAATCGAGAAAGCTGCAGCAAATACAGAAGTTGAACTTCCAGCTGTCATGGTTCAAAGCGAGACAGACCGGATGATGCAGGAATTCGAACAACGCCTTCAAATGCAGGGCATGAATCTTGACCTTTATTTCCAATTCTCAGGCCAAGATGAAGAAGCTCTTCGCGAGCAAATGAAAGGCGACGCTGAAAAGCGTGTACGCGTCAATCTTGCACTTGAAGCAATTGCGAAGGCAGAAAATATTGAAGTGACTGAAGAGGATATCAATGCCGAGCTCGAGAAAATGGCGGAAATGTACAATATGACTCCAGAGAACATTGTAAATGCTCTTGGAGGAACGGAAGTGCTGAAATCTGACATCGAGAAGAATAAAGCGGTAGACTTCCTTGTTGAAAACAGCAAAACTGTTGCGAAATAAGGACAAAAGCCAAACAAGGCACGATTTATCGTGCCTTGTTTTATACATTTAAACGGATACATATTATAATGTTAATAAATACATAATAGAAATTTCGGGGGAATCGATAAAAACAGGCTTATTTACAGGTGAAATTGGATAAGCTTTAGAGAGTAGATCGTTCCTCCACATAAAAAGTGCCGGCACAGCCAAAGGAAAAATGGGTTCGAAAGCAATGGTTTTGAAAGAGTTTTTATTTCCAGTAAGCATACAAAATGTGGTACAATGCAATACATAGCGCTTCAAATTTTAAAGTTATGAACCGATTATTTCCTAAATAACCTGCCTGAAAGCAGTGTTCAAATAAGTCTAATCCGTTCTTTAAGGGGTGAAAGGTTTGTTCAAATTTAATGATGAAAAAGGGCAATTAAAGTGCTCCTTCTGTGGAAAAACACAGGATCAGGTAAGGAAACTGGTTGCCGGGCCTGGTGTATATATATGTGACGAGTGTATCGAATTATGTACTGAAATCGTTGAGGAAGAACTCGGTTCCGAGGAAGAAGTTGAGTTCAAGGATGTCCCGAAACCAAGGGAAATCTGTGAAATCCTTGATGAGTATGTAATTGGCCAGGATAAAGCGAAGAGATCGCTTTCTGTCGCAGTTTACAACCATTATAAAAGGATCAATTCCAATAGCAAAATCGACGATGTGGAACTTTCAAAAAGTAATATCTGCATGATCGGGCCTACAGGAAGCGGAAAGACACTCCTTGCCCAAACTCTTGCACGTATTTTGAATGTCCCATTCGCCATTGCGGATGCCACTTCTCTTACTGAAGCAGGCTATGTTGGTGAAGACGTTGAAAACATCCTCCTGAAATTGATTCAGGCTGCCGATTATGATGTTGAAAAGGCAGAAAAAGGGATCATTTATATTGATGAAATTGATAAAATCGCCCGCAAATCAGAAAACCCTTCAATTACAAGGGATGTTTCCGGTGAAGGTGTCCAGCAGGCACTATTGAAAATTCTTGAAGGTACTGTTGCAAGCGTTCCTCCACAGGGCGGACGCAAACATCCTCATCAGGAATTCATCCAGATTGATACAACAAACATCCTGTTCATCTGCGGCGGTGCTTTTGACGGAATCGAACCGATCATCAAGCGCCGGCTCGGCCAGAAAGTCATTGGCTTCGGTTCCGATGTGAAGCAAGAAGAAGTAAGCAAGAAGGAACTTCTTTCAAAAGTCCTTCCTGAAGACTTACTTAAATTCGGGCTCATCCCTGAGTTCATTGGCCGTCTGCCGGTCATTGCAAGCCTTGAGCAGCTTGATGAAAACGCATTGATCGAAATTCTGACAAAGCCGAAAAATGCTTTGGTCAAGCAATATCAGAAAATGCTCCAGCTTGATAATGTCGAGCTTGAATTTGAGGAAGGCGCCCTGAATGAAATCGCGAAGAAAGCAATCGAGCGCAAGACAGGCGCGCGTGGCCTCCGTTCCATTATCGAAGGCATCATGCTCGATGTCATGTTCGACCTTCCATCCCGTGATGACATTACAAAGTGCATTATTACGAAAGAAACGGTCGCTGAAAATAGCATCCCGAAATTGATACTTGAAGACGGGACTGTCATTGAAGAAGAGCGCAATTCAGCCTGATAACTTAACTCCAACTGCCTGGCATCCGCCAGGCAGTTTTTTATTTTGGCTATGTTATACTTGATTGTTGATTTCCACTCCGGGACATACTTTACGCGGGGCGGTTTTTTATGTATTGGCAAAGTTGAGTTCTGACAGTTTTTAATAAAAGTGTGTTTCTTATTGCTGCCCTGTTAAAGCATCTCCACTCCATTTCGGGATTCTTTGCTTTTTTTGTTTAGTGATTCCCTTCAACGGAAATACTATCTTATATCAGTATTACGTATCTTCGGGAGGGAAAAGGATGAGTTGGACCGGGATTGCTCTATTTATACAACTCTTCTTTGGTATCATTATCGGGTTGTATTTTTGGAACTTATTAAGGAATCAACGGACTCAAAAAGTTTCGATCGATAAGGAATCAAGGAAGGAAATGGAACAGCTCAGAAAAATGAGATCGGTTTCGCTTTCTGAACCGCTTGCCGAGAAGGTAAGGCCGGCTAGCTTTGATGATATTGTCGGACAAAAGGACGGAATTAAGGCGTTAAGGGCAGCTCTTTGCGGTCCAAACCCCCAGCATGTGATTATTTACGGGCCTCCTGGCGTCGGTAAGACTGCGGCAGCGAGACTTGTGCTTGAAGAAGCTAAGAAAAATGACAAATCTCCTTTTAAACAGTCTTCCGTTTTCGTTGAACTGGATGCGACGACTGCCCGCTTTGATGAAAGAGGAATTGCGGACCCCCTTATCGGCTCAGTCCATGACCCAATTTACCAGGGGGCAGGAGCGATGGGGCAAGCCGGCATCCCGCAGCCGAAACAAGGTGCCGTAACGAATGCCCATGGTGGGGTATTGTTCATTGATGAAATTGGCGAGCTCCATTCCATTCAAATGAACAAATTGCTCAAAGTCCTCGAGGATAGGAAAGTCTATTTGGAAAGTGCTTATTATAATGAAGAGAATAGTTCCATTCCTACCCATATTCACGATATTTTTAAAAATGGGCTGCCGGCGGATTTCCGGCTGATTGGAGCGACGACAAGGACGCCTAATGAAATACCGCCTGCCATTCGATCACGCTGCATGGAAGTGTTTTTCAGGGAACTGTCACAGGAAGAAATCAGTGCGGTTGCAAAAAATGCCAGCCAGAAGGTCGGTATGACGATGCCAGAGTCCGCCCTGCAAATTCTTTCAAACTATGCAAGAAATGGGCGAGAGGCTGTCAATATGGTCCAAACTGCCGCAGGACTTGCCATCACCGAAGATCGATTAACGATTCAAGATTCTGACATCGAGTGGGTCATCCACTCCAGCCAGGCCACCCCAAGAATGGAACGGAAAATCAATGACCTGCCATGTATCGGGCTAGTGAATGGATTGGCGGTATATGGGCCGAATTCAGGGGCGCTTTTGGAAATAGAAGTTACCGTGATCCCCACTAAGGAAAAGGGGACAATCAATATTACTGGAATCGTCGAAGAAGAAAGCATAGGCGGCCAGGGGAAATCCATCCGTCGGAAGAGTATGGCGCGCGGCTCGATTGAGAATGTCATTACTGTTTTGCGCGCGATGGGGGTTCCTGCTGATGAGTACGATATCCACGTCAATTTCCCGGGAGGAATCCCGATTGACGGCCCTTCTGCCGGTATCGCAATGGCAACAGGAATATACTCGGCAATCTATCAGGTTCCTGTCGACAACAAAGTCGCGATGACAGGTGAAATCTCAATCCACGGAAATGTAAAGCCGATTGGCGGCGTTTTCGCAAAAGTAACAGCCGCTAAAATGGCGGGGGCAGAAAAAGTGATTGTTCCAGCTGAGAATATGCAGTCAATTTTAAAAGAAATAAGTGGAATTCAAATTATTCCTGTCAGCCATTTTAGCGAAGTGATCGATGTTGCGCTGAAGGAAGAGTCAGTAAAAGGGTTCGGTCCGCTTAAAGGGATGGCCAATATCATGCCTGATTCGGTCAATGGAAAAGTGATTACAGCAGCCAATCAGCATTCCGAGAAAGAATCGATTTAAGGAAAGCGGGATCAATCCAAGCGGCGATGGCTAACATTATTAAAGAAACTTCGGTTGCCAGGATGGGCCGGAGTTTCTTTTTTAGGCAGGTGTAAAAGCATCTTTGGCTGCTCGAAAGGCGCGGATAATCAGCAACATGACGGACTTTTAAAAGATTGAAATAGTTTCGATATATTAGACACACTTTCTTAAATAAGATAGAATTGTACAAAGACAAATCCTTTAAAAGGGATAATTGAAAGTATTTTGGAGGTGCAAGGGTTATGCCGGAAACGAGTGATAAAATCGTCCCCCTCCTGCCACTTCGGGGTTTGCTGGTCTATCCGACAATGGTGCTCCATTTGGATGTGGGCAGGGATAAATCAGTCCAGGCACTCGAAAAAGCAATGGTCGATGACCACCTGATTTTTTTAACAACCCAAAAAGATGTCTCAATAGATGAGCCTGATGAGGAAGATTTGTACAGCATCGGCACACTGACGAAGGTCAAGCAGATGCTGAAGCTTCCAAACGGCACGATTCGCGTTCTTGTTGAAGGTCTCAAAAGAGCCCGCATCCAATCGTTTCAAGACATGGATGATTATTTTTCAGTCACTGTCGAGCTGTTCGAAGACAAGGAAACGAAAGATGTCGAAGACCAGGCTTTAATGAGGACGATGCTGGAGTATTTCGAGCAATACATAAAGATGTCGAAAAAAATTTCCGCTGAAACATATTCTTCAGTAGCTGATATCGAGGAGCCTGGCAGGATGGCGGATATCATTTCCTCCCATCTGCCGCTGAAATTGAAGGACAAGCAGGAAATCCTCGAAACAATTGATGTAAAGGACAGGATGTCAAAGGTCATTGACATCATCCATAATGAAAAGGAAGTCCTGAATCTTGAAAAGAAAATTGGCCAGCGTGTCAAACGTTCCATGGAGAGGACCCAAAAGGAATATTACCTGCGTGAGCAAATGAAGGCCATCCAAAAGGAACTAGGGGAAAAAGAAGGCAAAACAGGTGAAATTACCGAACTGACAGAGAAAATCGAGCTGTCGGGTATGCCGGAACATGTAAAAGAAACGGCCATGCGTGAGCTGGACCGCTATGAAAAGGTACCGGCAAGTTCTGCCGAAAGCGCCGTAATCCGTAACTACATTGACTGGCTTGTTTCCATTCCGTGGGTTAAGAGGACGGATGATGACCTTGATATTGAACGCGCGGAGAAAATTCTAAACGAAGATCATTACGGCCTTGAAAAAGTTAAGGAACGCGTTCTTGAATATCTCGCTGTCCAAAAACTGACCAACTCCCTGAAAGGGCCAATCCTTTGCCTTGCAGGGCCTCCGGGAGTCGGTAAAACAAGCCTGGCCAGATCGATTGCCAGGTCCCTGAACCGAAATTTCATCCGCGTTTCCCTTGGTGGCGTCCGTGATGAATCGGAAATCCGCGGCCACCGAAGGACGTATGTCGGAGCGATGCCAGGCCGGATCATCCAGGGCATGAAAAAGGCGGGAACCATCAACCCGGTTTTCCTTCTCGATGAAATTGATAAAATGTCGAGTGACTTCCGAGGCGACCCTTCAGCAGCCATGCTTGAAGTCCTTGATCCTGAACAGAACCATAATTTCAGCGACCATTATATAGAGGAAGCCTATGACCTTTCAAAAGTCATGTTCATCGCAACAGCCAATAATCTGGCAACCATTCCGGGGCCTTTGCGTGACCGGATGGAGATCATTACAATTGCCGGTTATACGGAAATTGAGAAGGTCCATATTACAAAAGACCACCTGCTTCCTAAACAGATAAAGGAGAACGGCCTTTCAAAAGGAACGCTTCAGGTGCGTGAAGACGCCATCTTGAAAACAGTCCGTTATTACACCCGTGAAGCGGGAGTCCGGAGCCTTGAGAGGCAAATGGCCACTATCTGCAGGAAAACAGCAAAAATCATCGTGGCCGGTGATAAGAAAAAGGTTGTGGTGACCGAGCGGAATCTTGAAGAATTCCTTGGGAAGCCGAAGTTCCGCTATGGCCAGGCTGAGCTTGAAGATCAGGTAGGAGTGGCAACCGGGCTTGCTTACACAACAGTCGGCGGTGATACGCTGCAAATTGAAGTGTCCATCTCCCCGGGGAAAGGTAAGCTTGTGCTGACCGGAAAGCTTGGCGATGTCATGAAGGAATCAGCTCAGGCTGCGTTCAGCTATATTCGCTCTAAAGCGGAAGAGCTTGGGATTGAACGGGATTTCCATGAAAAGTACGATATTCATATCCACGTACCGGAAGGAGCCGTTCCAAAGGATGGGCCATCCGCTGGAATTACGATTGCGACTGCGCTTGTATCGGCACTGTCCGGCAAGCCGATCCGCCGTGAGGTCGGGATGACAGGCGAAATTACGCTGCGCGGGCGTGTTCTGCCTATTGGCGGGTTAAAGGAAAAAACACTGAGTGCGCACCGGGCGGGGCTCACAAAAGTGATTTTGCCAAAAGATAATGAAAAAGATATAGATGATATACCAGAAAGTGTCCGCAATGAACTGCAATTCGTCCTTGTTTCCCATGTCGATGAAGTTCTTAAGCACGCACTGTCGGATGGAGGAGCTTCATGAAGGTAACAAGTGCAGAAATAGTTATTAGCGCAGTAAAGCCGGAACAATATCCCGAAGGCGGGCTTCCGGAGTTTGCCCTTGCCGGGCGGTCAAATGTCGGCAAGTCTTCTTTCATAAACAAAATGCTGAACCGAAGGAGCCTTGCGCGGACATCGTCAAAGCCTGGCAAAACGCAGACATTGAATTTTTACCTTGTGAATGAAATGCTGCATTTCGTCGATGTGCCTGGATATGGTTATGCGAAGGTTTCAAAATCAGAACGTGAGGCATGGGGCCGGATGATCGAGACGTATTTTACGACACGTGAGTCACTGAAAGCGGCCGTGCTCATTACGGATTTACGCCATCCGCCGACTGCTGACGACCGCATGATGTACGGGTTTCTGAAGCATTATGAAATCCCTTCAATCATTATTGCGACAAAAGCCGATAAGATTCCTAGGGGCAAATGGCAGAAGCACCTGAAAATAACGAAAGAAACATTGGATTTGGATCCTCTAGACCATATTGTGGTTTTTTCTTCAGAAACTGGCGAAGGAAAAGATAAGGTTTGGGCGCTGTTCCAGGAATATATGGATAGGTAAACGAGCATATATATAGAAAAGCCTGGCAATAAGTTGAAGCTTCAACGAATGCCAGGCTTTTTAATGCTGCTTATTGTGTGGCCGGGAGCCTAGTTATCTTCTTTTTGCAAAAACAAGCCATGCCCCGATGGCAAGCAGGATGGCCGGCCAGAATTTCCATATGAGCGCCATGCTGTCCCCGGCCTGTCCGAAAAGCGCTCGTACTTTATCCGTGAAAATAAGCATGATAGCGACGGCGAGGAAAAGAAGGCCATGGAAAAGCCCGGTTCCTGTTTTTTGATAGCGGAGCAGAAATCCGAGAGCGATAAAGCCCATGAATGTTCCGGTATCAGGCGGCCAGGATTGCACTTTTTCGGCAATATGGAAATGCGTACCCAGGCCTGTCAGGATGGTGCCGGGAAGGATGGAGTCGTGATCCCTAGTTAAATATCCCTGGCACAGGAACGCGATGCCGACGATCAGGAGTAGGGTCGGCCATGTATAATATTTTTTGAGGAGCTCGATGCCGGATTGCTCCAGAAAAAAATAAGCCCCGAATCCAATCAGGACAATTCCGGGAAATAGCTGTCTGTTTTTCATGGTTACCTCCGCTTCCAGTAAGGTTCTCTTGAACAATTGCTGGTTATTTGATAAGGTACATAAGGACGAGTATTTAAAATGATTCTAAAATGAAAAGCGCGAAATTAGCGCCGAAGCCGCATTTATTGATAGCCAGCTCCTGTGGCCAGCTTCTGCGCTTTTATTCTACCATAGAGTTTCGGTTTCTGTTCACATTTTTTGGGCAAACCCGCAATTGGCCCGTGATATAATCTGAGTAGTTAGTGACGTGATTACGTTGGGGGTGTTATTTACTAGATGCATATTTTAGTGGCAGGACTTAATTACAAAACCGCCCCAGTTGAAATCCGTGAGCGGCTTACATTTAAGCAGGATGAACTTCGGGAGGCAGCAAGGACGCTGCATGGAAAAAAGGCCATTCTGGAGAACGTTATTCTGTCGACTTGCAACAGGACGGAAATTTATGCAGTTGTCGACCAGATTCATACTGGCCGTTATTATATGAAGGAATTCCTGGCTGATTGGTTCGGCCTTGAGCAAAAGGAGTTCTCGCCGTTTCTTTTCATTTACGAGGGTGACGGCGCGGTAGAGCATTTGCTCAATGTTTCCTGCGGATTGAATTCGATGATCCTCGGGGAAACGCAGATTCTAGGCCAGGTTCGCTCAAGCTTCTTTCTTTCCCAGGAAGAAGGGACGACTGGAACAGTATTTAATCATCTATTCAAACAGGCGATTACCCTGGCAAAACGCGGCCATGCCGAAACAGAAATCGGCGCCAATGCCGTTTCCGTCAGCTATGCGGCTGTTGAGCTTGCTAAAAAAATCTTCGGATCGCTTGAAGATAAGCATGTACTAATTTTTGGTGCGGGGAAAATGGGTGAGCTTGCCGCCCAGAACCTTCATGGAAACGGAGTCGGCAGCGTTACAGTCATCAACCGGACTTTTGAAAAGGCCGAGCAGCTTGCTGACAGGTTTGGAGGAAAGGCAAAGATGCTCTCCGAACTGCAGTGCTCGCTCATCGAAGCGGATATTGTGATCAGCTCGACGGGTTCCGACCAATTTGTGATTACAAAGGAAACGATGGAGAACGTTGAGAAGCTCCGTAAAGGAAAGCCTTTGTTCATGGTCGATATTGCCGTGCCGCGCGACCTTGACCCGCGGATTTCCGAACTGAAAAACGTTTTCCTTTATGATATCGACGACCTCGAAGGCATAGTCGAAGCGAATCTGCAGGAACGGAAAAAAGCCGCCGCGGTTATCATGATGATGATTGAAAAGGAAATTGTCGATTTTAAACAATGGCTTGGCCTGCTTGGGGTCATTCCGGTCATCTCGGCTCTCCGGGAAAAGGCGAATGAAATCCAGTCAGGAACGATGCAGAGCATTGAACGGAAACTTCCACACCTTTCCGAGCGGGATAAGAAGGTATTGAATAAGCATACAAAGAGCATAATTAATCAGCTGCTGAAAGATCCGATCCTCCAGGCGAAAGAACTGGCTGCACGCCCTGATGCCGAAGAGGCGCTGGACTTGTTTATGACAATCTTTGATATTAAAGAGCTTGTCGAAGAGCAACAACAAACGAAAGCAGCCGATACCAAGAAAGAGTTGGTTCATGCACCGCAGGCTTCCTTTCAGTCATAAGAGGGGTAATGTCTATGTTTGACATCCATATGACGCGATTGCACGAATTGACGGTCATTATTTATGCCTTAAGTGTGCTGTTATATTTCTTTGATTTTATCCACCATAACCGGAAGGCGAACCGTGTTGCCTTCTGGTTACTTGCATTTGTATGGATTTTGCAAACGGCGTTCCTCGTCCTTTATATGGTTAATACCGGACGATTTCCAGTCCTGACGATTATGGAAGGCCTTTATTTTTATGCCTGGATTCTGGTCGGCCTGTCCCTGGGAATCAATCATTTGTTAAAAATGGATTTTATCGTCTTTTTCACGAATATACTTGGATTCATTGTCATGGCCATCCATATTTTCGCGCCGCTCCAGTATGAATCACATGTCATCGGTGAGCAGCTTATTTCCGAACTGCTGCTGATTCATATCACCATGGCGATTTTATCTTACGGGGCGTTTTCGATGTCATTCGTGTTTTCCCTTCTTTATTTGCTTCAGTATGACCTGCTGAAAAGGAAGAAGTGGGGGACGAGGCTTGTGAGGATCGCCGATTTGCCAAGGCTTGAACAGTTTTCCTATCTGCATGTCGTCATTGGTGTGCCGATGCTGCTGTTAAGCCTCATATTAGGAATGCAATGGGCATTTATAAAAGTTCCTGAAATGCCCTGGTACGATATGAAGGTTGTCGGCTCTTTTCTGCTGCTGGCGTTCTACAGCATTTATTTATACTTAAGGATTGTAAAGGGCATGGCGGGAAAATCGCTGGCTCTTTGGAATGTCGCTTCATTTCTGATCGTGTTGATTAATTTCTTTTTATTTGGCAAGTTATCGTCATTTCACTTTTGGTATTCGTAAATTAGGAGGCTTATCATGAGAAAAATTATTGTAGGTTCCAGACGGAGCAAATTGGCTTTGACACAGACGAACTGGGTTATTGAGCAATTGAAAAGCATTGCCGGTCCTTCCTTTGACTTCGAAGTGAAGGAAATTGTAACGAAAGGGGACCGGATCCTTGATGTTACGTTATCAAAAGTAGGCGGTAAAGGCCTTTTTGTTAAAGAAATCGAACAGGCGATGATGGATAAGGAAATCGATATGGCCGTCCACAGTATGAAGGACATGCCTGCTGTTCTGCCTGAAGGGCTTACAATAGGCTGCATCCCGTTCCGTGAGGACCATCGTGACGCACTGATTTCCAGAGACCATGTAAAGCTGGCCGATCTGCCTGCCGGTGCGGTTATTGGAACGAGCAGCCTCCGCCGCAGCTCCCAGCTTTTGCTTAAGCGGCCCGACCTTGAAATTAAATGGATCCGCGGAAATGTCGATACTCGCCTTGAAAAGCTGAATAATGGCGAATATGATGCGATTATCCTTGCCGCCGCGGGCCTTTCACGCCTTGGCTGGGCAAAGGAAGTTGTCACTGAATTCATAGATGCCGACATGTGCATCCCGGCTGTCGGCCAGGGAGCGCTGGCAATAGAATGCCGCGAGGATGACAAGGAACTTCTGGAGCTTTTTGAGAAATTCACTTGCAAAAAAACGGCTGTCGCCGTCAGGGCCGAACGGTCCTTCCTGCAAAAAATGGAAGGCGGCTGCCAAGTGCCGATTGCCGGTTTCGCCACTGCTGAAGAAGGCGGACAGATTACATTAAACGTGCTCGTCGCTTCGCCGGACGGGAAGGAAGTTTATAAAGAAACAGTTAATGGGACCGACCCTGAAAAGCTTGGTATCGAAGCGGCTGACCTGCTTACTGAAAAAGGCGCCAAGCAGCTGATTGACAGGGTGAAAGAGGAGTTGGAGAATGAATGACAACGCCGCTGCCCCTAAGCAATAAAAAAGTGCTAGTACCAAGGGGAGCGGGCCAGGCCAAATCATTTTCCAGGCTCATTGAAAAACATGGAGGGATTCCGGTCGAAATCCCTCTTATTTCCTTTAAACCAGCAGTGCTGGACGGCTCCCTAATGGATGTGCTGGGTAAACTCGAAACATATGACTGGATAATATTTACTAGCAATGTGACGGTTGAGACGTTTCTGTCCTTTTTTCCGGAGGGCAAACCTGCGGTACTCCCGAAAATCGCTGTCATTGGTGAGAGAACAGGCCATTTCCTGCGTGAAAGAGGCTATGAGCCGGAGTTCATCCCTTCCAAATATGTGGCTGAGGTATTTGCTGATGAATTTATCGCACATATTAAAAAAGGAACCAGGGTCCTTATTCCGAAGGGAAATCTGGCCAGGGAACATATAGCGAATCAGTTGAAGGAACATGGCTCTTTTGCTGATGAAGCCATCGTCTATCAAACATATATGCCCGATGAGAGCAAACAGAAGCTGCATGAAATGCTTGAAAATCGGGAGCTTGATATCCTGATGTTCACAAGCCCTTCTACTGTCGATCATTTTATTGAAGCCGCGGGAGAGAATGGGCTGTTAGAGCAGGCGCGCCGCTGCACTGTTGCCTGCATAGGCCCGGTCACTTTAAAAAAACTCCAGTCACTGGGGATTCCAGTCCATGCATGTCCGGAGCAATATACAGTTGAGCACATGGTGGAAAGTACAATTGAATATTTGGAAAGCATCCATAAAAACGATAAACTATAGAAAAAAGAAAACTGGTTTTGCCAGAAAAAGTCCGGAGGTTAACAGAATGGAACTTCAATTTTCACGTCATCGCCGCCTGCGCACAAGCGCAAATATGAGGGCATTAGTCAGGGAAACCCATCTTCATGCGGAGGATTTTATTTATCCTCTATTCATCATTGAAGGGGAGAATATCAAAAATGAGGTTCCGTCCATGCCGGGAGTTTTCCAGATTTCCATGGACCTGCTTGGGCCGGAAATCGATGAAATCGTATCCCTTGGCATTAAGTCAGTCATTCTGTTCGGCGTACCGGCCACAAAAGACGAATGCGGTTCCGGTGCCTACCATGATCACGGTATCGTCCAGGTGGCGACCCGCTTAATAAAAGAACGCCATTCCGAACTGATTGTTGTCGCTGATACTTGCCTTTGCGAGTATACAAGCCATGGCCATTGCGGCGTTGTAGAAGGCAACCGCGTCCTGAACGATCCATCGCTTGAGCTATTGGTCCAGACAGCTGTCAGCCAGGCAAAAGCAGGGGCCGATATTATCGCCCCATCCAATATGATGGACGGATTCGTTGCGGCAATCCGCGCCGGCCTTGACGAAGCAGGCTTTAAAGAAGTGCCTGTCATGAGCTATGCCGTTAAATATTCTTCAGCCTTCTACGGGCCATTCCGTGATGCGGCAGACAGCACGCCTCAATTCGGTGACCGGAAAACATATCAAATGGATCCTGCAAACCGATTGGAAGCAATGCGCGAGGCTGAATCAGATGTCCTTGAAGGCGCCGACTTCCTAATCGTCAAGCCTGGACTTCCATACCTTGATATTGTCCGCGATGTCAAAAACAATTTTAATTTGCCGGTCGTCATTTACAATGTGAGCGGTGAATATGCAATGGTCAAAGGTGCCGCCCAAAACGGCTGGATTGACGAAAAAGCAGTCGTCCTTGAAATGCTGACGGGCATGAAGCGCGCAGGAGCCGATTTGATCATCACCTATTTTGCAAAAGATGCGGCCCGCTGGCTGAAAGAGCAATAATTCTTTCCTCTGTAATGAAAGCGGGAAAGAGCTAAGGACGGAAAAAATATATATAGGCTGAATTTAATAATTACATTATAAATTGAAGAGCTGGGTGATTGGAGCTAAGGCATGTAGACTCCTCGAAAACGCTGCCGCGTTTCCTTCGTGCAAAGCCGATTCGAGGAGGCCATTTGTCCTGCGGGATAGAGCAGCAAGGGGAGACCCCGCAGGAGCTTTGCTCCGAGGAGGCTCCACTGATGCCCCGCGGAAAGCGAAATGCCGAGAGCGGAAATCAACCACCTCGTTCTCGAATGATACCAATCTTTTTTGCTACATATATAAATAAAGGAAGAGGGTAAGCTCATGCGTTCTTATGATAAATCGATCGAGGCGTTCAAAGAAGCGAAAAAGCTCATGCCAGGCGGGGTGAACAGCCCTGTCCGCGCCTTTAAATCAGTGGACATGGACCCGATTTTCATGGCACGGGGCAAAGGTTCGAAAATTTATGATATTGACGGTAATGAATACATTGACTATGTCCTTTCCTGGGGACCGTTAATCCTTGGACATACAAATGACCGAGTGGTGGAAGCCATCAAAAAAGTGGCCGAGCTTGGGACAAGTTATGGTGCGCCGACACTAATGGAAAACGAGCTTGCAAAATTGGTCATCGACCGCGTTCCTTCCATTGAAGTCATCAGGATGGTCTCTTCAGGTACTGAGGCGACCATGAGTGCACTCCGCCTTGCAAGGGGCTTTACCGGAAGGAATAAAATCCTGAAATTCGAAGGCTGCTACCATGGCCATGGCGATTCGCTGCTTATCAAAGCAGGATCAGGTGTGGCAACCCTTGGCCTGCCGGACAGCCCGGGCGTGCCTGAAGGCGTTGCGAAAAACACGATCACTGTCCCTTACAACGATCTCGACAGTGTGCGTTATGCATTCAAAGAATTTGGCGAAGATATTGCCGGAGTCATCGTAGAGCCTGTTGCTGGAAACATGGGAGTCGTTCCTCCGCTTCCAGGCTTCCTTGAGGGACTGCGTGAGGTTACTTCGGAATATGGTGCGCTGTTGATTTTTGATGAAGTTATGACTGGATTCCGCGTTGGCTACAATTGTGCCCAAGGTTATTTCGGAGTAACGCCGGATATTACCTGCCTTGGTAAGGTCATTGGTGGTGGCCTGCCTGTTGGAGCATATGGCGGCCGCGCTGAAATTATGGAGCAAATTGCTCCGAGCGGCCCGATTTATCAGGCAGGGACATTATCAGGCAACCCGCTTGCTATGACCGCTGGGTATGAAACTTTAAGCCAGCTTTCTCCAGAAGATTATAAAGAGTTTGGCCGCAAAGCCGACCTTCTGGAAAAAGGCTTGAAAGAAGCCGCTTTGAAATATGAGATCCCACACCGCATCAATCGCGCCGGCTCGATGATCGGCATCTTCTTCACGAATGAAGTAGTGAAAGACTATGAAAGCGCGAAAACATCCAATCTGGAATTTTTCGGCCAATACTACAGGGAAATGGCTAACCAGGGGGTTTTCCTCCCGCCATCACAGTTCGAGGGATTGTTCCTGTCAACTGCCCATACAGACGAAGATATCGAAAAAACAATCAAAGCTGCGGAAACCGCCTTTTCAAGACTGAAATAAATAGATTGCATGTCGCACAAGCACCTTCCAATTTGAGGAAGGTGCTTTTTTATAATATCAGAATTTATGTGCCCACCCTTTATTGCTCTGGGATTCATTTTTCAGCCTTTCTTTAAGATTTAGAGCGATTGTACTGGTGGGCTTTGGTTTCTTCGGATTCTAAAGGATGGTTTAGCGCCCGAACGGCGGTCGTCGGGTAGTTCCTTCGGGCACTAAAGGCTTATTTAGCGCCCGAATGGCAGTTGTCGGAAGTTCCTTCGGGCACTAAAGGCTTATTTAGTGCCCGAACGGCGGTCGTCGGAAGTTCCTTCGGGCACTAAAGGCTTATTTAGCGCCCGAATGGCTGTTGTCGGAAGTTCCTTCGGGCACTAAAGGCTTATTTAGCGCCCGAATGGCAGTTGTCGGAAGTTCCTTCGGGCACTAAAGGCTTATTTAGCGCCCGAACGGCAGTTGTCGGAAGTTCCTTCGGGCACTAAAGGCTTATTTAGCGCCCGAACGGCGGTCGTAGGAAGTTCCTTCGGGCATTAAAGGCTTATTTAGTGCCCGAACGGCAGTCGTAGGAAGTTCCTTCGGGCACTAAAAGCCCGCCCCGACTTAGAACGCGAACGGCGTTGACCAGCCGGTCCTCCGCGTCGTAAACGCCGACTTAGAACGCGAACGGCGTTGACCAGCCGGTCCTCCGCGTCGTAAACGCCGACTTAGAACGCGAACGGTGTTGTCCAGCCGGTCCTTCGCGTCGTAAACGCCGACTTAGAACGCGAACGGCGTTGACCAGCAGTCCTCCGCGTCGTAAACGCCGACTTAGAACGCGAACGACGTTGACCAGCCGGTCCTCCGCGTCGTAAACGCCGACTTAGAACGCGAACGGCATTGTCCAGCCGGTCCTTCGCGTCGTAAACGCCGACTTAGGAAGTAAACGGCGTTGTCCAGCCGGTCCTTCGCGTCGTAAAGGCTAGTCGACATCCGGCTTTTGATCTCAGGTTCCATCTTGCTGGTCATAGCGGAAATGAGGAACCAAAAAAAATATTTGGAAAACGAAACATGGCACTGTCAGCTTGCTCTTGTTCAGTATTCTTGGGTTGCTGGCCGTCCAATACACTTATTTCGCTACGATTGGCCACTCGATTGTTGCGGCGGCGACCGTCCTTCAATTCTTTGCCCCTGTGTTGATTGCTGGTTATTTGGCGATCCGTTCAACAATGTTGCCAACACGATGGCAGTTCACAGCGGTTTTCCAGGAGTGGATAAGCAATGATGAAATCCCTGTTAATAGCATGGAAAAAGGCCCTTCCCAGAGGAAGAGCCCATTTTTCTATTACTGCTGGAATTGCTTTTCTTTTTTAAATACTGTTTTAGTGATGAACGGAAGGACGTAGCGGTCAAGACCGTATTTACCAGCATTGGCACCTGCGACTAGGATGATGAAGCCCATCAGGATGTCAGTCGGGTTATGGCTCACAGTACCGGCAAGCATGAAGCTGAAGTTCATCACAAGTCCGAAGAACATGGCCGCGCTAGTCAGGCAGCCGAGAATCAGGCCAAGGCCGACAAGGAATTCACCCCAAGGAATCAGGACGTTGAACAGTTCGACATTCGGAATAGCGAAGGCGTTCAGGAAGTTAACATACCAGCCGTAGACGATTCCATCCGGACCCGCTACTGGGTTGGCGGCGGCGCCTTTCAGGAAGCCGGCAGCATCAAATCCTCCAGTGATTTTGTGGTAGCCGGCAGTCAGCCAGGCATACCCGAGATAGATCCGAAGGACGGCGAGAAGAGCGGCAGCGATTTTGTTTTCTCTTAAGAATTTGTTAAACATGGATAATTCCCCTTTTCGTTTTGAATTTAAATACGTTGTTTACACTGTTATCATAATCCGGTTTCCAATATTACGGTAGGGGATTTCCAGTATATTCAATAATTAGACAAAGCTTCTTGGCAAAAGTGTGACAATGGTCACAATTGGAGATTGCTGCATTGGAACCCAATTTTTATCATAAAGCCTTCTTAAAATTCATAAAGTGTAAGTGACACAGTGATTTTAAGAAGGAGATGAAAGGAGGAGTCGCTTTGTCTCAGGGGAACCAATCGTCTTTACGATTTTCTTTAGAGGAATCCTTATGGTTCCGGAAAGGACAGGAAGTCGATGAGTTGATCTCAATTTCATTAAGCCCGGATATTACCATCCAGGAAAACGATCAGTATGTCAGCATCCGGGGCGTGTTGGATTTAAGCGGGGAATACACAACCAATCCGGATGGCAGTAAGGCTGCGGAAGAGGGAACTCCCGGCTTAAGATATGTCCAGTCCATCTCACAGACCGAAGAAGGACTGTGTGAGTTTACCCATCGTTTTCCGGTCGATATTACGATTCCCGTCAATCGAATATCAAGCATTTATGATATTGATGTGATTGTTGATTCATTTGATTATGCTTTCTCGGAAAGAAGCTGCATGAGGCTCACCGCGGATTTGATTATTAGCGGCCTTTATGACGGCAATACGGCCGGCGAGTTCGCAGTTGAAGATCATGAAGCGGAACCTGAAGAAATCTTTTTGCAAGACCGGAACGAAGAATACTTCCTTGAAGACAGAAACGAAGAACTGTACGCCGTGGGAGATGCGGACAATGTTGCTGGGGAAGATGAATCAGTGCAGGCCGAAGAAGAATATGAAGAAGAGTTAATCTTCGAGGCGGAAGCAAGGCGGATTCCAGAGGAAGAGCCAGTAGACAATCCGGCTTCTTTTTCAACTTTCCCGTTTAACTCATATTGGAATCAGCTGCATGGAGTTTTGCCTACGGTATCACCAAGAAGCGAAACTACACCACAGGAGCTGACTGAAGCAGTGGCTTTCGAACCTGCTCCAGCCCACCAGCAGGCACCGGTCCAGGTGGAACAGACAATCGAGGTTGAGGTAAACGAGGCACCAGCGGTTGTAGTACAGAAAGAAGAATCATCTTCTCTCGTCCAGGAAGAGTCCTCCTCATCGCCTGAGTTGGCAAAAAAGAAAAAGTCGAAGAAAAAGAGTATGTCCCTTACTGAGTTCTTTGCGAGAAAAGACGAAAGCGAGGAACAGGCAAGGCTAAAGGTATGCATTGTCCAAAAAGGCGACACGCTTGATCGCATTTCCGATAGATATGATGTCCCTATACAGAATCTACTTCGTTATAATCAGCTCGAAATGAGCCAGGATGTATATGAGGGCCAAGTGCTCTATATTCCTGCAGCCTATGCAAAGAAATAGAAGTTGTCATACAGTTGAGCGGGCCCTGACTCGCTCACTGTTTGTTTTGACATGAAAAACTCAGATGAAGAGAGCTGGATTTCCATGAATGAACCGAACCACCTGAAGGAATTCGCCCAGATTCTTCAGCCCTATGCAATCCAACCTTACTACGTCGAGGATTATGGCAAAATAAAGAAAGTATTCAGCAATAAAGGTACGTTTGCGTTAAAATCGATTGATGCCCATACAGGCATCGATTTTATACGCCATGTCCATTATTTGTACCAGCGCGGCTATAACCGGATTGTCCCCATTTATCCCGCGCTTGACGGCCGGTATGCAATTCTTGACGGCCAGAACCTTTATTATCTGATGCCCTGGCTTGGGAATGAGCCGATTGCCGGGATTACCGACAGAAACAAGCAAATGGTCCGGGAATTGGCACGGCTGCACACATTGACTGCGAAAGAAGTGAAAGTCGAGAAGGATGACCGGCAGGACCATTTTGACAAGATGAGCCTGCAATATGAAAAAAATCAGGAATTCATCGACGGCTTTATTGAAAGTTGTGAAAAGAAGACATATATGTCGCCGTTCGAGTTGCAATTTTGCCTGTATTACAGTGAAATCTCCCAGGCGCTCAAGTTCTCGAAAGAACGTTTGGAGACCTGGCTTGAAAAAAGCAAGGATCTTGAAAAAGCCAGGATGGTCGTCATTCATGGAAAAATGTCACCTGAACACTTTGTGTACAATGAAACCGGCCAAGGTTATTTCATCAATTTTGAACAGGCGGGGTATGGCTCACCGACCCACGACCTCCTTCCATTTTTAGCTAGGATGCTGGATACCCGGCCAAAGAGGAATGAGGAAGCTGTTGACTGGGTGACGCACTATTTTCAATACTTCCCGTTCAAGCCGGACGAGAAGCAGCTTTTTTACAGCTATCTATCTCATCCTTTACAAATTATCCGGATTGCGGAAGGCTATTTTGCCAAAAAAGGCGTTAAACATGAATACAAATTATCAAGGAAACTTCTAAAGGAATATTGGCGGCTGAAAAATACGGAATACGTAGTCATGCGCCTGACGGAAATTGACAGGCAACAGGAAGCTGCAAAAGAAGGAGCCCAGTGACTATCCGCACGGGCTCCTTAAATAAGTTCAAGATATATGGAAATCGCAATGATAATAAGTGCCAAGAGTAATAATACATCAAAGACCGTCGGGAAAAAGATGGTACGAATACCTTGGAAAATACAGAACGGGATGCAGAACTGCGCGGCCACTCCTCGAATTGTCCTCAGCCAATGAGGATACGAATAAATATTGAACCTCCTCTTCAAACAACATCCCCCCTTTTGCATGTTACAATACTATATGCGTGAACAGCGCTATAGGTGAACGCCTATTTTTTAAAAATAGCGTTTAAAAATAAAAAATTCGTCCATCCTGATTGACGTAGAGACGTAATTTTCGATAGTATATAATATAATAATGAATCAATAGCAAAATGCACAGACAGGGAAGAGTACAATGCCAACCTGCTTTACAGAGAGGGAAATTTGCCAGCTGAAAGATTTCCCATGCAGCCCATTGGAACGTCACCCTCGAGCATCTTCCGCCAAAGGCGCGTGCCCGGTAGTGGAAGACGGATCAAATCCGTTATCCGATTTAAGAGCCGGCATTTTTTCGCCGGAAAAAAGGTGGTACCGCGAGCGCACTCCATTCGTCCTTTTATTAGGATGAATGGAGTTTTTTTTATGAAAAGCGGAGGCGCCTGGTCAACCCCGTCAAGCGCTGGAGGGCCAGAAGGGGAAGTCGTTCTTTGACTTCCCCTTCGGGACCGAAGCGACCTCGAGGGGCTAGGCGCCGCAGCCGGACAAGGAAAAGCATGTTGACTTATCGTAGCGAGGGGACCGAAGTACACTAGGCGTTGCTCGCCGGAGCTAGACAATGGAAAAGCGAAGGTTACACAATGTGGAAACCAGAATCAAGGAGGAATCACAATGGATCAAAATGAAATCAGCATGCCAACGAAATACGACCCGCAGTCGATTGAGCAGGGGCGTTATGACTGGTGGGTGAGCGGGAAGTTTTTTGAAGCGAAGGATGACGAAACGAAGAAGCCTTATACGGTTGTCATTCCGCCGCCGAACGTTACCGGAAAGCTCCACCTTGGCCATGCCTGGGATACAACGCTCCAAGACATCATTACTAGAATGAAGAGGATGCAGGGGTATGATGTACTCTGGCTGCCAGGGATGGACCATGCCGGCATCGCGACCCAGGCGAAGGTCGAAGAGAAGCTTCGCCATGAAGGAAAGACCCGCTATGACCTTGGCCGTGAAAAATTTGTTGAGGAAACATGGCGCTGGAAGGAAGAATATGCCGGCCATATCCGTAATCAGTGGGCGAAGGTTGGCCTCGGCCTCGATTACAGCCGGGAGCGGTTTACGCTTGATGAAGGGCTTTCCGATGCAGTAAAAGAAGTATTTGTGACTCTTTATAAAAAAGGCCTTATCTACCGAGGCGAATACATTATCAACTGGGATCCGGCCACGAAGACGGCGCTTTCCGACATTGAGGTTATCCATAAAGATGTCCAGGGCGCATTTTATCATATGAAATATCCGCTTGCCGATGGCTCTGGATATATTGAGATTGCGACAACCCGCCCGGAAACCATGCTCGGTGATACAGGGGTCGCCGTCCACCCGGAAGATGACCGCTATAAGCATCTGATTGGAAAGAAGGTTATTTTGCCGATTGTCGGCCGCGAGATTCCGATTGTCGGTGATGACTATGTTGATATGGAGTTCGGTTCGGGAGCCGTAAAAATCACGCCGGCCCATGACCCAAATGACTTTGAAATTGGCAACAGGCATAACCTTGAGCGGATCCTCGTCATGAATGAGGACGGATCGATGAACGAGCGTGCTGGCAAATACAGCGGCATGGACCGGTTCGAGTGCCGCAAGCAGATCGTTAAAGACCTTCAAGAGCAGGGCGTTCTTTTCAAAATTGAAGACCATCTCCACTCGGTCGGCCATTCCGAACGAAGCGGGGCAGTTGTCGAACCATATTTGTCTACGCAATGGTTTGTTAAAATGCAGCCGCTTGCCGATGAAGCAATCGCTCTTCAGCAGAAAGATAATAAAGTAAACTTCGTACCAGACCGTTTCGAAACAAACTATCTGCGCTGGATGGAAAACACCCGCGACTGGTGCATTTCCAGGCAGCTTTGGTGGGGTCACAGGATTCCCGCCTGGTACCATAAGCAGACAGGTGAAATTCATGTAGATGTAAAGCCGCCTGCTGATGAAGAAAACTGGACGCAGGACAAAGACGTCCTTGATACATGGTTCAGCTCGGCTCTTTGGCCGTTTTCAACAATGGGCTGGCCGGACACGGAAGCAGCCGACTTCAAGCGATACTTCCCGACGGATGTTCTCGTAACTGGCTACGACATTATCGGCTTCTGGGTATCCCGGATGATTTTCCAAAGCCTTGAGTTTACAGGGGAGCGCCCGTTCAAGGATGTCCTCATCCATGGGCTTGTCAGGGATGCAGAAGGCCGCAAAATGAGCAAGTCGCTCGGTAACGGAGTCGATCCGATGGATGTCATTGCAAACTATGGAGCCGACTCATTAAGATACTTCCTGTCAACAGGAAGCTCACCGGGCCAGGATCTTCGCTATAGCACCGAGAAGGTCGAGGCGACATGGAACTTTGCGAACAAAATCTGGAACGCTTCCAGATTCGCCTTGATGAACATGAATGGCCTGAAAGTAGAAGAAATCGATTTGAGCGGCGAGAAATCAACAGCAGACAAGTGGATTTTGACAAGGCTCAATGAGACGATTGAGACCGTTACCCGACTGTCTGATCGCTATGAATTCGGCGAAGTCGGCCGCGCACTATACAATTTCATCTGGGATGACCTATGTGACTGGTATATTGAAATGGCGAAGCTTCCGCTCTACGGAGAAGATGAAGCCGCAAAAAGGACAACAAGGTCAATCCTTGCTTATGTCCTCGATAACACAATGAGATTAATGCATCCATTCATGCCATTCATTACGGAAGAGATTTGGCAGCACCTGCCTCACGAGGGCGAGTCGATCACTATTTCCGAGTGGCCAAAAGCGGATGCTTCGCTAAGTGATGAAGCGGCGGCTTCGGAAATGAAGCTGCTCGTTGAAATGATCCGTTCAGTCCGCAACATCCGGGCTGAAGTAAACACGCCGCTAAGCAAAAAGATTAAAATGCTTGTTAAGGCGAAAGACGAAACTTATCTTGGGATGATTGAAAAGAACCAGGCGTATATTGAACGGTTCTGCAATCCAGAAGAACTGTTGATGGGCACGGCGATTGAAATGCCTGAGAAAGCCATTACAGCTGTCCTGACTGGGGTGGAAATTATTCTGCCGCTCGAAGGCCTTATTAATATTGAGGAAGAAATCGCCCGACTCGAAAAGGAGAAGGGCCGTCTCGATAAAGAAGTAGAGCGGGTACAGAAGAAGCTAGGCAATGAGGGCTTTGTCAAAAAAGCTCCGGCGCATGTCATTGAGGAAGAACGTGCTAAAGAACGCGATTATTCCGAAAAGAGGGCAATCGTCGAAGCAAGGATTAAAGAGTTAAGAGGATAAAGAAAGATATTCTGCGGTGGAAGGCGGGCTCGTTTCGGGTTCGTCTTCCTCCTGTTCTATTGGAGGCTTACCATGTTTCAGACTTACGAAGAAGCGCTTAATTGGATACACGGCAGGCTTAGGCTTGGGATAAAGCCAGGCCTGAAGAGGATGGAGTGGATGATGGGCCGGCTTGGCCATCCTGAGAAAAAATTGCACGCTGTCCATATTGGCGGTACGAACGGAAAAGGATCGACCGTCACGTTTTTAAGGTCAATCCTTGAGGCGGCCGGATATTCCGTCGGGACATTCACTTCTCCTTATATTGAACATTTTAATGAGCGAATCAGTGTTAACGGCCAGCCAGTGTCAGACCGGGAAATAATAGAGCTTGCAAACAAAATCAAGCCGCTGTCGGATGAACTGGACCAGACCGAACTGGGCGGTCCGACCGAGTTTGAGGTCATTACAGCTATGTCGTTTGTTTATTTTGCAGAAATCCATCCTGTGGATTTTGCTGTTTATGAAGTCGGGCTTGGAGGAAGGTTCGACTCAACGAATATTCTTAACCCGCTAATTTCGATTATTACGAATGTTGGACTGGACCATATCTCGATCCTTGGCGACACCTATGCGGAAATTGCTTTTGAAAAAGCCGGAATTATTAAGGAAGGAATTCCTGTCCTGACCGGCACGCAAAACCGCGAAGCACACACCGTCATTGAAGAGCAGGCAGCAGTGAAGAATTCGCCACTTTCTACATTAGGGAGTGAGATTCGAATCAGCAGCCATTCAAAAACAGCAAAAGGAGAAAAATTCACAGTAGCTTCCCCATTCGGCGAATGGGCAGGACTTGAAGTTTCGATGATTGGCGGCCACCAAACCATGAATGCAGCTCTTGCTGCCTCGGCCGCAGGTTACTTAATCAAGACTGGAATCATTAAAGCCGGGGAAGAAGAAATCAGGAAAGGCCTAAAGGATGCGTTCTGGCCTGGAAGGCTTGAAATCGTTTCGGAGAATCCGCTTGTCATTCTCGATGGAGCGCATAACACTGAAGGAGTCGCTTCACTCGTTCAAGAACTTCAAACCCGATTCACCGATAAGAATATCCATATCGTTTTTGCTGCTCTGAAGGACAAGCCGCTAGACAGCATGATTTCCTCACTTGAAGCCGTGGCTGACCGGATGACGTTCGTCTCGTTTGATTTTCCACGCGCCGCTACTGCTGGGGAGCTTGCCGCTTTAAGCAAAAGTGATAAAAGTGAAGCGGCAGATGACTGGATACAATTCCTTGATGAGGCCATAAAGTCTGTTCCTCCAGGCTGGATGATGGTAATTACCGGCTCCCTTTATTTCATCTCGGAAGCAAGGAGCCGTGTGTTGGAAAATATTTCAGAAAATTAGTTCGAATGTGTGACAAGAGGCTGAATCTTTGTTAGAATAAATTTAAAAATTGCGACTATTGTCCCAGAGGAGGGGTGGCCTTGAATGTAACGCCGGGTACCAAAAAAATAATCTTTTTTATTTGGCTTCTGCTAGTCCCTCCTGGCCTTGTGCTTACATACATGTTCGCGCCTCCTCCGGCTGAACTGAATATATTGGATTTTCTCGTTTTCCTTCTTCTAGCTTCAATTGTTGCGGCCATGCCAATGATTATTAACGGGACGCCAATCTTCCTGATTCAATGGGTGTCCATCGCTGTATTCCTCCGTTATGGATTGTTCATTGAAATGATTACTGTGCAGATTGCTGTGCTGGTTCTCCTTACGAAACTCCGTCTTCCCAAAGAAGGGATGTTCCGGCTTCCTTTGAATTCCTTGATGTTTTTCGCTGTATCGCTTGTAAGCGGGGTTGTTTATTTCCGCATTGGCGGAACGATCCTCCCAGACATGGGTGCGGGCCCTGAGGCATTCCTGCTCGGCACAGCCTATGCAGTCTTTTATTACGTTCTGAACCAGCTGAGTGTCATGCTGAACCAGCGGTTTATTTATAAAAGTACAGAAACTTATTTCGGAAAGGATTTCATATGGGAATCCTTAACGACAGTCATCACCTTCCCGCTGGCATTTGTTCTGTACATGCTGCATTTGGAACTCGGCTCCCTCGCAGTTTTGCTGATCGGCGCCCCATTTGTCAGTGTCTCGCTCATTGTCAAAATGTTTTCTTCAAGCCAACAGATTAATGAAAATCTCCATAAAGCGGCTGAAATAGGCCACCAGCTTGCCGAGCGGATTAAGGTGGACGAAGTGGCGGAACTGTTTTTGCAAAAGCTTTCCGATATGCTGCCGGTCGACTATGCATATGTCATTGAAATTGAGGATAATGATGAAACGGTCATGGCGAGGCGGATTGAAAATGGCGTCGTCCTGCCGAATAGCAAGATACCGGTTAAGAAATATCAGGGAATAAGCGGAACCGTATGGGGAACCGGCAAACCGGTTTTGTTCGGGACTCGGAAAGAGTGGCGCCATATTGTTGGCGGCAATCTTCCTGATGAAGCAGAAAGCGTCCTGGGCATTCCGATGATGAAAAGCGGCCGCCATGTCGGGGTTGTCGTCCTTGCCTCAAAAAAGAAACGGGCTTTTGAAAAGTCGCAGCTTATGATCGTTGATATTCTTTGCTCCCACTATGCCATCGCCATTGAAAATGCAAGGCATTATGAACAGGCAAAAGAAGAAAGCGAGCGCTGTTCCCTGACCAAGCTTCATAACTATCGGTATTTTGAAAAGATGCTGACGAGGGAATTCAGCCTGCTCGAGAAACAAGGGCGTGAACGTCTTGCGCTGATCATTCTCGATATTGATCATTTCAAAGCCGTGAACGACACATATGGCCATCAAAGCGGAAATGAAGTCCTAAGGGAGCTATCGGCGCGGATCAGGAATATTGTCGGGGATACCGGCACGGTCGCCCGCTATGGAGGAGAGGAATTTGTCATCCTTCTGCCTGAGGCAACTAGCAGGGAAGCTTATAATATGGCGGAATTGATCAGGCAATCGATTGCCAACTGGCCATTCCTCCTATCGGAACATATGGATGGCAACTCGCCGCAGCTTTCGATTAAAATCACTGCATCCTTCGGCATCGCAGTCGCGCCTGAGGATGCGGAAGACGCACTGGCTCTAATCCGCCATGCCGACAGGGCCCTTTATGTCGGGGCAAAGCGGGCTGGAAGGAACCGGGTTGCAGCGTATGTGAAATAACAATAGAAAATGGCATTTTAAAAAGCCGGTTCTCATTTGAGATCCGGCTTTCCTTATTATTTATAGGAAACATTTTCTTCTGGGTCGCTTTCGAGTACAAATGGAACTCTTGCAGTAGCATATGGCCCGCAAACCGGATCGCTTTCAAAACCGGTTTCACCATACACACGCACATAAGAAGGTTTTGGGTCTGGGCCATTGTACTTTCCGAATATACATACATTCATATTGCTGTTATTTGAAAGAGCCTTTATGCTTGCATCTCCGTAAACGATGATATTCCCATTTGTATTACTGCTCAATTCGTCCAAGGTAAGATTCTTTCCAATGAGCAGCTCGAAGTTTTCCCTAATATTATTCAATTTACTAATACTGGCATTCCCTTGTATTTCTAATCTGGTATTCCCTTTGAAATTTGTGAAATCTAGTAATTCGCTGCCCTTCAATAAATCTCCTTCAACATGCAATCTTAAGTTGGTGATGTTGTTTACTTTAGAGAATAGGATATCACCGGAAATGTAGATTTGCGACGAAGTTACATTATTAAAATGGCCTAAATCCCCATTTCCACCAACTTTGATAATGGAATTCTCAATTTTTACGTCGGGGACAGTTTGCCTGGGGCTATAAAAACACTTTTGATAGTCTATTTTATTAGTTTTATAGCATTCATCGCTGCTGGAACTGAATGTCCCTGGGTCGGTTATGTTATAAACCGGGAGTGGCTTTCCTTGGTTGATCGTATAGTTTATTTTGTAGGAGATTTCGCGGTTTTCGGTATCTGAAGTCCCTACAGTTTTGAAATTCACCAAGATACTGGCCGGATTGCTAATATCTACAGCCAGATCCTTAATCGCATAGGATATTTCATTGCCAGATACATTTATCTTTGGCTGATCCGTTGGAATCTTATTCATATCATTTTTTATTTGTGTCATTACAGTTTTTAGTTCAGATTGATTTGTGATAATTTTGCCTGAAAAAGCATTAACCATGATCGAATCTACTTTTTGTTTATAGTAGGTAATGCCCATTTCTGCCAGGTCAGTCGCTTTATTGATTTTTTCAGTTTTATTAATTTGAAGGCTGGTGTTCATTGCCATTCCGCTGAGTCCCAAGGCAAACAGGACTGTCAGTGTAATAATGACCATGACAATCAGTAAAGTATACCCCCGTTCATTTCGAATCGGTATCGCCTCCTTAATATTTTTTTATTATCGTATCGGTTTCATAAAACTGGCCTTTTGAATTTTTGACAATTACTTTCAGCTTGAGTGGTTCTGTTGACGGAATTTTTATTTTGCTATCTACTAAAACCCCATCTTTTATCACTTCAACCATGAAATTTTTTGAATAAAGCTGGTTGGTAGCAGCATTTTTTGCCCCGATAAAATATTGCCCTGAAAGGTAATCTATTTCGTATTCCGCCCTCGGATTCCCAGCGGTTTTTTCTGTCTTTTCATGATAGTTTTTAATAGTTGCTAGAATTAAATTCGCTTCCCTGCTTAAATCGGCTTTTGCCGAAAGCCTGTTATAGTTATTTGTCGTTCCAATCAGTACGCCATAAACGAGCCCTGATACAATTGTTAGGATAGCAAGCGTCCCCAGTACTTCAATAAGCGTTATACCTTTTTGATTCTTCATCCTGTTCACCTTATATATGTAAATGTTTCAGATTTGCTTGCTCCTGGTGCGGAGTCCTCGAAAATGGAAACTTTGCATTGAATTAATTTGCTGTCTGGCGGTCCGTCAGAGAACTTAAGTTCCACTTTAAAAGGCGTATCTATTTTAAATTTAAATAATTCTTCAAACTTGCTTTTATCATTATAAACCATCCCAGGGGAAATCACTTTTCCGCTATCATTGATAATATTTTTTGACCGAAGCTGGGCCTTTGTTGTATTGATCTCTACTAAAGAAACAACTTTTTGGGCAGATTGTCCGGCACTAAGTTTCTCTTGATTTTTATTAGTGAAAATCGCCGACTGAGTAAAAAAGCCTAGGAAGGAAGTCAGGATGATGGAGAGCAAAACAATGGAGAGAAGGACCTCGATTAATGTGAATCCTTCTTGCTTCTGGAATTTTTCAACCATGTAAGTCCGTCCCCCCTCTTTTTAAATTGCCAACTTTATTATACAATAAATAGCAGATGATGACTGTCAATTTTTAGCCTAAATGCGTGGATTTTCAATGATCTTGAAAAAAGATTAAGAGATTAAGGGGAAATGGAGGGTTTTATGTGGAAATACTAGTTTACGCGCTGGCATCATTCGTCCTTCTGGTTCCTGTTTTATATTTTCTTCCCCTCGGGATTTCACGACAAGGCAAGAATATAATTGCTGTAGCAGCGGGCGTTTTCGCGATAGCGGGCGGTTACGGAAATGGGCTTTTTAACCTAGGTCAAATGGCTCTTATATTAATTTTGCTAATTGGAACGGTTGCATACATATTTGATCGAAAGTTTGGCCGTATCCTTTATACGGAAGAGCCGCGTCATGCGCAGATGGATAACGGCGAAGACGTTTTAATTGGGCAAAAAAGCGTGGAAAAAGCGGTTGTCTTGCCTGCTGTCCCGGTTGCCGTTTTATCCAAAGGAGAGAACCATATTGCGGATTTTGCAAAAAGCGGGGATGTATCAACTTTGAATGGTGATTCTCCTGGTTTGCTGGAAGATAAAATGATAGAAACAGAGGATGAACTAAGCGGTCTATCATTCTTTGATGATCTCGATCCAATACCCGTTTCTGCGGCTGAAATAGGTACGGCTCATGTGGAGGATCTAGCGGAAGAAAAAAATCAAATAAATCAAATAAATCATTCTGTATTGGAAGATTCGGAACTGTCGCTTTTCGATCTTGATTCCAGTGAACTTGAAGTTCTTGAACCTTTCATTATTGCTGCTCCAGTTTTAGAAATGGATGACACCGCCGAAGAAGATTATTTTACCGCATTGATTGAAGCGGCGGTTGCCGTCGAGCAGGAAGAGGAAGATTTCGTGAAGGCGGAGGGAGCAAGAAATGGTTAAAACATTCTGCTGGACTGCTGGAAAGGGTTGTATCGCATGAAAAAATACCAGCAATTTTTAAAAGTCTTTCTTGTCCTTATCCTTAGCACCGCTTATGTATATGGTTTTTCCCAGTATGGCGCCAGGGCTCTTGGGCCGATGTTCGCAGGAGATGAAACCTACTCTTCAGGAACAACTGTGGGGTCGGTGAATCTTGAGGGGAAATCAGCCCAGGAGGCACTTGAACTGCTGAAGGCTGCGGCAGCTGATTGGTATGCAAACTCCACATTGAAACTCCACTATAAAGAAAAAACAATCACCCTTGAAACGGAACAATTCGTCTTTGACCCCGAGGAGACAATATCTTCCCTGGCCGATGGACGCAAAAACGCGATGGGTGTATCACTTGATGAATCGGTCCTGGTTGACTGGATTGGCTCGATATCCCTTCAGCTGATTGGCGAGGAAATAAATTTAAAGGACCTTTCTGCAAAACTCGCAGAGCCTGCCGCCATCCTGAAAACAGGGGATTTTACAGTCGGCCTTGAGAAATTCATGCCGAAAAATGAGGCTGACGAGGGCGTCATTTCCGAAGGAACCGTTGACGTAGAGGAACCATCCTCTGATTTAGACCTGGCAGTTAGAGAGTTCGCTTCAGTCACTATTGAAGGCGGAACGGAATTCTCATTTAACCGGCTTGTCAAAGAAAAGGGTCTTGAAAATGTATCGAATGAAGCTTTGAGCATGATGGCGACAGCAACGTATATCGCTGTGCTTCAAACGAATTTTGAAATATTGGAACGAAATATCAGCAAGGAGCTTCCGGATTATGCGAAGCTTGGTTCTGAAGTATTCATTAGTTCCGCTACCGGCAAAGATTTTGTTTTTGCCAATCCAAACAAAGACAAGTATGAATTATCCTTCACTTACTCAGGCGGGAAGCTGGCTGCAAGCATTTCCGGCACGAAGTTTTTATATGAGTATAAAATGGTTGCTGATGGAAAGGCCTTATTCAAGCCTAAGACGATCAAGCAATTCAGCCCGCTCTTGAAAAATAGGCAAGTGAACATTGTCGAAGAGGGCAAAGAAGGAGCCATTATCAAAATTTATCGGGAGATTTATAGCCAGGGAAATCTGCTTGATACGATTGTCATGTCAGAAGATTATTATCCGCCAGTCCACAGGGTGGAAGTCCATGCCCTGCCTGCATCCCAGCCAAATGAAGGGCAAGTTCAAACGGATGGGCAAAATCCATTCGGATCTCAGGATGGCAATACTGGGGAGGCACCTGAAACCCCCATTGCTCCAACAAATCCGGATCCAGGCGGAAGCAATCCGTTAGGACCGAGTGAAGATCAGACTGTTAGCCAGCCAGGGGAAACACCGGGCGGCGATAACTATGATGATGGCGGCCTATGGGGCAAGCCGAACGAAATTCCTAAATAATAACCAGATAGCAGGGATTTAAATGGTCAGAACAAAGAAAAGGCTTGGAGACCTCCTCATTGAGGCGGGCTTGATTACAGGTGAACAGCTCGAAGCC
The DNA here is from genome assembly GCF_000821085.1 of Bacillus sp. B-jedd. Lineage (GTDB taxonomy): Bacteria > Bacillota > Bacilli > Bacillales > Cytobacillaceae > Bacillus_D. Next base: position 2,809,162 of record NZ_CCXR01000001.1, on the reverse strand, counting down.
GCCTTACAGGATAAAGGGCCTAAAAAGCGCCTTGGCGAAGCGCTGGTCGAACGGGGAGTGATTACCGAACAGCAGCTGATCGAGGTGCTGGAAATCCAACTAGGGATTCCCCACATCAGTCTGTTCAGCTATCCGTTTGATAAAAATTTATTAACACTCATCCCTAAAGAAATGGCTAGGAGGCACCAGGTTGTTCCGCTCAAAAAAGAAGGGGACAAGCTTTTCGTCGCCCTTTCCGATCCGATGGATTTTCTCGCCATTGATGATCTGAGGCTTTCGACAGGTTTTCAAATTGAAGTGGCCATCGCGACAAAAGACGATGTATTGCGCGCGATCAATAAATACTACAACAGTGATGAAGGGCTCGAGGAGTTCCTGGGCGACCTTCCAGTCAGGGAGGCAGCCAGGGAAGATGATGTAACGGACCTTGATTCACCGGTAGTAAGGCTAGTCAACATGCTCCTTTCCAATGCGGCGGTCCAGCGGGCGAGTGATATCCACATTGATCCGCAAGAGACGAAAATTGTTGTCAGGTACAGGATCGACGGCGTTCTTCGGGTTGAACGGGTTTTGCCTAAAAGTATGCAAAATGTACTTGCGGCACGGATTAAAATTATGGCTAATTTGGATATTACCGAATACCGGATCCCGCAGGACGGCCGAATCAAGCTCAATTTGGATTTCCATCCGATTGATTTACGGGTATCGACACTGCCAACCGTTTTCGGGGAAAAAATCGTCATGCGCCTCCTCGATATGGGAAGTACATTGAACGATTTAACGAAGCTCGGCTTCAATCAGCTGAACTTCAAACGGTTCACGGAAATGATTGAAAAACCAACCGGAATCGTCTTGATTACTGGTCCGACCGGTTCGGGGAAATCGTCAACGCTTTATGCAGCACTCAACAGACTAAATAGCGAAGCGGTCAATATCATTACGATTGAAGACCCAGTGGAATACCAACTTGAAGGAATCAATCAAATCCAAGTTAATCAGAACGTGGGAATGACATTTGCGACCGGGCTCCGTTCTATCCTCCGTCAGGACCCGAATATCGTCATGGTCGGGGAAATACGCGATAAAGAAACTGTTGATGTCGCAATCATAGCTTCACTCACTGGCCATCTAGTCTTAAGTACCCTTCATACCAACGATTCTCTCGGGACGATTACAAGGCTGATTGACATGGGCGTTGAACCGTTCATGGTCGCATCTGCCCTGAGCGGAATTGTTGCCCAGCGGCTTGTCCGGAAAGTATGCCGTGACTGTGCGGAATTCGAGGAACCTTCCAAGCGTGAAAAGGAGATTTTTGCACGGCGCGGGATTAGAATTGAAAAAGTGCCGCGAGGACGGGGCTGCTCCTCTTGCAATATGACCGGCTATAAAGGCAGGATCGCCCTCCATGAAGTCCTCGTTATCAATGATGACCTTCGAAGGCTGATTATGGACGGGGAAACCTTCCAGGCAATGAGGGAGCTGGCTGTCAAAAACAGGACGATTTTCCTTATTGATGACGGCCTGCTGAAAATCAAACAAGGGCTGACCACAACGGAAGAAGTTTTGCGAGTAGCGATTCTTGAATAGGAGATCGGCTTATGATGAAAGAAAAAATTGACCTGATTTTAAAGGCGGCTTTTGAGCATAACGCATCCGACATCCACCTGACAGTCGGTGTCCCGCCTGTCATGCGGATTAACGGGGATTTGCGAAGATACGGAAAAGAACCGCTCCGCCCCGATGATACCGCCGGCATGGCAAAAGCAATTATACCCGAAGAAAAGTGGCGGATTTTCAAGGAAAAGGGAGAACTTGACCTTTCCTACAGTGTGCCGGGATTGGCCCGTTTTAGGGTTAACACCTATCATCAACGAAACTGCATCGCCATGGCTCTCAGAACGGTCCCTTCAAAAGTTCCAACGATTGCCGAACTTGGCATGCCTGATATACTGTTGAAGCTCGCCGAAAAGCCCCAAGGCCTTGTCCTAGTGACAGGCCCGACAGGCAGCGGAAAATCGACGACGCTTGCCTCAATGATTCACTTTATGAACCAAACGATGCGGAAGCATATTATTACGCTCGAGGATCCGATAGAGTATTTGCACAGGCATGGCAATTCGATTATTGATCAGCGGGAAATCGGAATGGACACCGGGAATTTCGCTAATGGGCTCCGGGCTGCTTTAAGACAGGATCCGGATGTCATCCTTGTCGGGGAAATGCGGGATTTGGAAACGATACAGACCGCCATCACCGCCGCTGAAACGGGGCATCTGGTGTTGGGCACTTTGCATACTTCAAGCGCGCCGGCGACGATAAACAGGATTATTGATGTATTCCCGCCGGCCCAGCAGCCGCAAATCCGTATTCAACTAGCTTCGGTTCTGGTGGGAATTATATCCCAGAGGTTGTTTCCGACAGCTGACAAAAAAGGACGGAAGGCGGCGACTGAAATCATGATAAATAATGCGGCCATCGCCAACCTTATCCGTAGCGAAAAGATTCATCAAATCGCAAGCATCATGCAGACGTCGCGCGCACAGGGCATGCATACGCTTGATTCAAACATTAAGGAATTGATTGAAAAAGGATTCATCCAAAAAGAGGTGGCAGAGCCGTATCTGCAGGAGCTGGTGACATAATGGCCAGATTCAAATATGCAGGACGGGACAGGAAGGGAACAAGGCAGGGGACGATCAACGCAGTATCAAAACGCGAAGCGCTTTTGAAGTTGAAGGAAGACGGGATCCGTGTCGTGGATATTAATGAAGTCCCGGAAACCTTCCTGACAAAAGATATTTCAATCGGTAATCCGGTCAAGCTTGAGCATTTTGTCATCTATATTCGGCAATTCGCCACGCTCTTAAAAGCGGGCGTCACTGTCGTTGACGCGACTTCTATCCTTGCGACCCAGACGGAAAGCAAGCACCTAAAAAAAGCGCTAGTCGCCATAGAGTCGGAGTTGCGCGAAGGGAATCCGCTATCGCTTGCGGTTACAAAGCATAAGAAGATTTTTACGCCGATGTTCATCAATATGGTCAGGGCGGGTGAAGTTGGAGGAAATCTGGATGGGGCGCTTGAACGGCTGGCTGACCATTTTGAAAAGCAGCATCACACAAAGCAAAAAATCATTTCGGCATTGACGTATCCAGCTGTCATTGGCGTCATCGCAATCGGCGTCGTGATCTTTCTCTTGACCTCCATTGTCCCGACCTTTGTGACGATGTTCGATGACCTTGGCGGCGAATTGCCGGCTATCACCCAATTTGTGATGGGGGCAAGTGCATTTGTCCAGGGCTGGTGGTGGCTGCTCGCCCTAATTGGCTTGATGACCGCAATGGGCGTTGTGATGATCCGGAAGAATCAAGAAACAAAGTATTATCTCGACTATGCGCTTTTACGGATGCCGATTTTCGGAAAGCTTTTGCAAAAAGCTGTCCTCGCAAGGATGACAAGGACATTAAGTTCCCTGTTTTCCAGCTCGGTTCCCATCCTGCAGGCGATGTCGATTGTTGAAAACGTCGTTGAAAATGAAGTCATTGCCAGGGTGGTCCGAAAGTCCCGCGATTCACTCGAAAAAGGACAATCGATGACCATTCCGATGCAAAACCATTGGGCATTTCCTCCGCTCGTCACTCAAATGGTTTCAATTGGCGAACAAACCGGATCGCTCGATTCCATGCTTGCAAAAGTCGCCGAGTTTTATGAAAAAGAAGTCGACATTGGTACCGATAAACTCAAATCGCTCATAGAGCCCCTAATGATAGTCGTACTGGCGGCGCTTGTCGGAACCATCGTCACGAGTATCATGGTCCCGATGTTCGAAATGTTTAACCAGTTTGATAAGAAATACTAGAAACAGACGAATTTCTACCAAAATCTAGTAGGATTGACAGCGTTTGATGGTGTATACTGAAAGAGTACTAATATCATAGGTTTTAATACCTAAAGAGGGAGAGGAAAACATGTTCAAATCATTAAAGAAAAAAATGAATGACCAACGTGGACTGACGCTAATTGAACTGCTTGCTGTTATTGTAATTTTGGGGATTATTGCTGCAATTGCTGTGCCGGCGATTTCAAATCTAATTGATAATACCAGAAATAAAGCTACTGTATCAGAAGGATTGCAAATAATAAGTTCTGCGAAATTGTATTTTGCCGAGCACCCAGAGGAAAAGGAAGTAAATAAAGATATTCTTGCTAGTTACTTAGAAAAAGGCGGAGACTTGAAATTCAACAAGGTCACTAGAACACAAACTGGTGGAGGAGAATACACCTTGGATGGACATGATTCTGCAGGACTCATAACTACAAATGCTACCACAGTAACAGAAAAGCAATTGTTAGAATACGGTAAAAAGCCAACTGAAGATGAAGAGAAATAAGCTAATTTTATGATTCTAGCACTATGTTTTTTATACGGCATCACCTTCGGCTCATTCTTTAACGTTGTCGGTCTAAGGGTGCCGGAGGGGCAATCAATTGTCAAACCGCGCTCGGCCTGCCCGTCATGCAGGCATGAATTGCGGTGGTGGGAATTGATTCCGGTTTTTTCATACGTATTACTCAAGGGGAAATGCCGTGGCTGTGGGTCGCGGATTTCCCCTGTTTATCCAATAACGGAGCTGTTGACCGGAATCCTGTTTGCACTCGCGCCGGTGCTGCTTGGCTGGACGTGGGAACTCGTCATTGCCTGGACGCTGATTTCCCTCTTTATGATAATATTCGTCAGCGACATTCATTATATGGTCATCCCTGATAAAATTTTGTTGTTCTTTGCAGGGATTTTTTTGTTGGAACGGATTATTTGGCCGCTTACGCCGTGGTGGGACTCACTCCTTGGGGCGGCAGCCGGCTTCCTGCTTCTTCTTTTGATAGCTTATGTTAGCAAGGGAGGCATGGGCGGCGGTGATGTGAAGCTGTTTGCGGTCATTGGTTTTGTCCTTGGATGGAAACTGATGCTTTTATCTTTTATGCTATCGACTTTTTTCGGAGCTTTCTTTGGAATCCTCGCCATGGCACTGAAACTTGTCAAAAGGCGGCAGCCGATCCCATTCGGACCGTTCATCGCCCTCGGCACGCTCACTGCTTACTTCTTCGGTACACAATTAATTGAAAAATATCTTGAATTTATAACTTCTTGTTAATGATAACTCTGCAATGCCAAGGCTGAATTGCAGGGGAATCCATGAGGCGCCCGTAATTGGCATTAGATGCTAACGTGGCGGCCAATTTTGATGAAGCAGCAGAACCGTCCCCTGCTTCAGTTTAAGGGGTGATTTTTATGGCCTTTTCGTTTTCTTTTGGAAGTAAGCGTCCTGTTAATTTAGTTTTTTGTGATCATGCTGTGCGGTTTCTTGAGTTGAAGTCGGCGGATCCTCCTGTTGCTTTGCGATGGGGGGAACGTGATTTGCCCGCGGGGATTATTGAGGATGGGAAGATTTTTGATTTTGAGACGCTTTCGACGATTCTTGAAGAATGTGTGGAGGAGTGGAAAATCGGGCGGCGCCAAGTGAATTTTATTGTGCCGGATCCGCTTGTAATAATCCGGAAAATCTCGATTCCTGCCGATGTGCTTGAGGATGAAGTAAAAAGCCACTTGTATATGGAGCTAGGCGCAAGCATTCATCTACCTTTTGAGGACCCTGTTTTTGACGTGCATCCTCTGGGGCAAAAGAACGGCAAGAAGGAACTTCTCTTGTTTTCGTCTCCGGAAAGGTACGTCATGGAATATTCAGAGCTTCTGTCAGGCCTCAAGCTTGTCCCGATGGCTGCGGATATTTCCCCCCTTGCCCTTTACAGGCTCTACCACTCTATGGACGGAGTGCAGCCAGAGGAGAGCCTGTTCGCTGTCCAAATCAATTTGACCAGTGTAAGTATGTGTATTTTCGAAGGACACATTCCGTACTTTATGAGGCAGTTCCCGCTCGATTTCGAAGAAGAGAAATGGGAGATCAGAAGGGATGGTTCAGGCGTCTGCGAATACAGTTATAGAGGGGATCCACTGCAGCTTGACGACCAGTTCTCGATGGTGTATTCGGAAATGGGCAAATTGATGGATTTCTATCGCTATTCCTCAGGACGCGAAAATGCGGAAGTTACAAAAATCCTCCTGGACGGTGACCATCCATTGCGCCTGACGATTCTTGAGGAAATGAAAAAGCAATTTGATCTGCCGATTACCATTCTACCGGCGGATGCGGTTCAAAACGGCAGGAACAAGGTGCTGCCTGAAAGCTATGCACTTGCCCTCGGGCTAGGCTTGAAAGAGGTGAAATAATGCTGATTGAAATTAACCTGCTCCCGAAAAAGGAGCGAAAAAGCTCAAGCATTATTTTTGCATCAATGCTGTTGGCCGTTTTGCTGTTATGTGGCGGAGGTTTTTTCTTCTGGCAAATATCCTCGCTTAATACCGATATTGCTTCAGTAGATAACCGGATTGAAACAACGAAAAAAATCGCCGAGCTAGAAGAAAAAAAGGCGGGCGATTTGACCGCGGCCGACTCAGCGGAGAAGCTTGAGAATACTATTGCCTGGGCGGAGGAATACACCATCCCATCCGTTCCTGTCATGCAGGAATTCTCTTCCCTTTTGCCGGAACGCGGCTTTATTCTGTCCTTCGCTTATCAGGAATTAGGTGAACTTGCCCTCACGGTACAATTTGATTCAAGCAGGGAAGCGGCTTATTTCCTGAACAGCCTCAATAAATCAGCGTGGGTAAAAGAGGCGAGCCTTACGAGTCTGTCCGCAGCCCAGGCTGACCAGCAGGCTGGCGCGGCAGACATTGAAAAAGCTGAGAAAGAAAAAGAATACTTGCCTCGCTATACGGGCCAGTTTCAAATCACCCTGAATAAGCAGACTGTCAAAGACTTCGTGCAAAGTCAGGACGGGGAAGGAGCTGGCGGGATATGAAGCTGAACATGTCCAAAAAAGAGCAACTCACCGTAATCGTCCTTGCCGGTATCCTAGTGCTGATTTTCGCCGGGATTTATTTCTTTGTTGTCCAGCCGCTAAAAACCGATCTTGAAACGAAGAAGGCAAGCCTGAAAACAGAAGAACAGCTTCTGTCGATCCTTCAGGAGAAGGAAAAGAAAACAGAAGAATTTACTTCGGTGAGTACAACCCAAATGCAGTTCAAAATACCAGTGAAACCGCTGGTGGAACAACTCATTCTTGACTTCGAGAAGGCTGAAACTGTTTCCGGCTCAAAGGTTCTATCAATGAATTTTGCAAAAGATGGCGAGATTTCCGTTCCAGAGCAAACAGAAGATGAACAGGAAGCAGCATCAGAGGGCGAGTCCACAGAAGCTGCCGGTGAAACCGTCAATAATGATTCTGAAAATCCTTCTGGGGATCCTGGGGAAGCTGGCGAAAAGAGCGAGGCTGCCCCTAAGCCTGTATCGGTATTGGAAGTTCCCGAAGGAGTCAGGAAGGTGACTGTCCAGTTGTCGGTGGAATCTCCAGGCTATGAAGAACTTGAGAAGTTCGTTGCCGCACTGGAGGGCCTGAAGCGGATTGCGATTGTCGAGTCAATCGACTATACTGGCGGGGCAGAAATTATTGCGCTTCAACAAAAAAACGAGCCATTGAAATTTACGGTAACCCTTTCGGCCTTTTATATGCCGGAATTAAAGGACCTCATCCAGCAGCTGCCTGACGTGGGCGCACCGGAGCCGGCGAAAAAGCGGAATCCGCTTAGCTCTTTCAGAGTCAGCGGGGAAAAAGAGAAGAGTGAAACAACGGAAAATTAAATCATTAATTGGCGAAAGCATCTTATAACAAGGCGACAAAATCCTTGTTATTTTTTTTTGCCGCTGTGTTAGGATGGAAAAAACCGGCCGGCGGCAGAAAGGAAGAGCTCTTTGTGGACAAGCGAAAAAACAATACCATTACGATTAAAATGAATGGTGAGGCCCATACATATCAGCCAGTACAGGACAAGCCCGGGGGCGAAAAAGAAATCGTCAAAGAAGATTCGGGTTCTATGGAAGAGCAGGCCGCCGGACTTGAAGCGGAGGAAGAACACTTTGAGTGGATCCTACCTGAACAGGAGCCTGCAGAGCCGGAAGAGTTCATTATAAATGAAGCGGTGAATACGGCAGCGATCTACCCAAAACAAACCCAATCACTTTCAAAAAAGAAGAAAGGGCCTATAAAGCCGATTTTTTTTACGGTTGCCTTTGCCGTGCTGATTGGATTGACGTTTGGAGCGGTGATGCTTAAGCTTGTTCTCACTGACAAGCCCGTTGTGACGTCGGCTGATCCACAGCTTGGGGAAAAGGCGGCTGGAGAATCCTCTGGAAAAGAGAAACCGGGAAAAACCGCAGTAGCAGCTGCGGCTAAACTTCCGCCTGTTACCGCCTTTGTTGTCCAGGAAGGTGTCTATTCGACGAAGGAAGCCGCTGCACAAGTAAAAACGGGTCTCGAAGCTAAGGATGTACCGGCAGCCATTCTCGAAATGGACGGAAAATACATGCTTTTGATCGGGCTGGCAGGCACTCTGGAGGAGGCTAAAGAAATTGGGGCTTCCATGAAAGCGAAAGGCATCGACTTTTATGCGAAAGAAATAGGGCTGGCGGAGCGGAAAGCGGGAAAAGCCACGGCCTCCGAAAAAGATTTTCTTGCAAAGGCCCCTGAAATATACGATGTGTTAAGCGCTGCCGCGGCAGCAGCCTATTCGGGTAAAAATGCCCCATCCATCGAAAAAGAGGCAGGATTTCTTAAAGAGATGGATGGCGCGAAGTTTGCGAACGACAAGATCGCAGCTCTTTATAACGAATTGGAAAAGGCGGCTGGCAGCCTGGCCGCTTTTGAAAAGAATGGTGCATCAAAGGACTCGCTCAGCGCCCAGCAGCATTTATTGAACTTCCTCGAACAATCTCAATCGTTTTAACAGCGGGACAGGCAAGGAGAGGAACCGCAGTGTTAGTAAAGATATCACGGAAAAGCACCCGGGCATTAGGTCCGGGTTTTTTTCATTTGGCTGGAAAACCAGAGAACCTGCATAAGAAGCAAAAAGTTTTGCCACTTTAACCATTATAAATTGTTTGCGGTGGCGAAGTTTGATACGATGAATCTGTATCTCCCCAAACCGAACAAAAAGAAAGGTGATTGCATGCCGAACCTCATTTTAGCCTCTTCTTCTCCACGGCGAAAAGAACTTCTGGAAAATCTCCATCTGAATTTCCACATTTACAGCTCTGATATCGACGAAAGCTTTGAACCTGGTACCTCCCCGGAGGAAGTTGTCATGGGCCTTGCTGAAAGAAAAGCAAGAGCTGTTTTTTCAAAACATCCCAATGATTTTATCATTGGCTCCGATACCGTTGTCGTTTTCGACGGTGCCATCCTTGGCAAGCCTACGGGCCACGAGGAAGCTGTCGGAATGCTGCGGCTTTTGTCTGGACAGGCCCATGAAGTCTATACCGGGGTTTCAATTATCAGCCCGGGGAATGAAGTCCGTTTTTTTGAAAAAACCAAAGTGCATTTCTGGGAGTTGACGGACAGGGAAATCGAGTACTACGTGAACAGCGGCGAGCCTTTTGACAAGGCGGGCGGCTATGGCATCCAGGGACTCGGCAGCATGCTTGTCAAAAAAATTGACGGCGATTATTTCGCTGTAATGGGCCTTCCGGTTTCCATGACTGTCAGGGAACTGAGGAAGGCAGGCTGGCCGCTGCCTTTTTAATGGGCCAGCCTGGAAAACACCCGGCATGAAGGTTGAAACTTCAAATGGCTTTGGGTCGTCCTTATTATGATAAGTTTCTTATAGGGCGGCGGCTGGCCGTTTCCCTATCCGGGCTCCCTTTATAAAAGGGAGGATTTTTATTTGACTGCCAATACATTGATGATCCGTGATTACCCCCAGGAAGAAAGGCCGCGCGAACGCTTCATTGCGGGCGGTCCGGCAAGCCTGTCAAACCACGAACTAATTGCCCTTTTGCTCCGGACAGGGACGAAGGATGAATCTGTCCTGCAGCTGTCCAACCGGCTCCTTTCCCATTTTGAAGGCTTGAGGCTTCTTAAGGCGGCCTCGCTCGAAGAAATCACCACAATCAAGGGGATCGGGAAAGCAAAGGCGATCCAGCTGATGGCGGCCCTGGAGTTGGGCGGCAGGGTGGCTAATCTGACAAACAATGATAGATATGTGATCCGTTCCCCGGAGGATGGGGCAAACTACGTGATGAATGAAATGCGTTTCCTGAGCCAGGAGCATTTCGTGTGTCTTTATCTGAACACGAAGAACCAGGTTCTGCATAAACAGACCATTTTCATTGGAAGCCTGAATGCCTCAATCGTCCATCCGCGCGAGGTTTTCAAAGAAGCGTTCCGGCGCTCGGCAGCCTCCATTATTTGCCTCCATAACCACCCTTCCGGCGATCCGACCCCGAGCAGGGAGGATATCGAGGTGACAAAGCGCCTCGCGGAATGCGGGAAAATTATTGGGATCGATGTCCTGGACCACTTGATCATCGGAGAAAATAAATTCATCAGTCTGAAAGAAAAAGGGTATTTGTGACACTATGTTTTTATTTGACGTTGCGTTATAATATTGTTTATGATTTTTGGCGGGCAAGCCCGAACAAAAAGCGAAACAATAACACATTAATCTACAATTTTTGATAAAAATGAATTCGGCTAAAATGACTGCATTTTTGCGAGGGAAAGGGAGATACACACATGTTTGGATTTGGGAGCAAAGATCTTGGCATCGATTTGGGGACTGCCAATACACTTATATACGTTAAAGGAAAAGGAATTGTTTTAAGGGAGCCGTCTGTCGTTGCGTTCCAGAACGATACGAAGCAGATTGTCGCTGTCGGGAATGATGCGAAAAATATGATCGGCCGCACACCAGGCAATATTGTTGCCTTGAGGCCAATGAAGGACGGTGTCATCGCCGATTACGAAACAACGGCGACGATGATGAAATACTATATCAAGCAGGCGTCCAAGAATACCGGCTTTTTCAAAAACAGCAAGCCGTATATCATGGTCTGTGTTCCTTCCGGGATTACCGCTGTTGAGCAGCGCGCGGTAATCGATGCGACAAAACAGGCCGGCGCAAGGGATGCGTTCCCGATTGAAGAGCCGTTTGCCGCGGCAATCGGTGCGAATCTTCCTGTCTGGGAGCCGACCGGAAGCATGGTCGTCGATATCGGCGGCGGTACAACCGAAGTGGCGATCATTTCCCTGGGCGGAATTGTGACAAGCCAGTCAATCAGGATTGCAGGCGATGAAATGGATGAAGCTATCATCCAATACATCCGTAAAACATATAACCTGATGATCGGAGACCGGACAGCTGAAGCTATCAAGATGGAAGTTGGTTCAGCTGGCGGGACAGAAGACATTGAAAATATGGAAATCCGCGGCCGCGACCTTCTGACCGGCCTGCCAAAAACGATTGAAATTACCGCGGCGGAAATTGCCGGCGCGCTTCATGATACAGTTTACGCGATTGTCGATGCAGTCAAGAATACACTTGAGAAGACTCCGCCAGAGCTTGCTGCGGATATCATGGACCGAGGAATCGTCCTGACAGGCGGCGGCGCGCTCCTGCGCAATATTGATAAAGTAATTGGCAAGGAAACGAATATGCCGGTGTTGATCGCTGAGGATCCGCTGGACTGTGTGGCAATCGGTACAGGGAAGGCGCTCGACCATATCAACTTGTTTAAAAACAGGCCGAGGGAATCCCGTTAAATGTTTGAAAACAGAGGTGTAAAATCATGCCGCAATTCTTTTTGAATAAACGCCTCATTATTTTGCTCGTAAGTATCATCATTCTGGTGGCTTTGATTGGATTTTCATTAAGGGAGCGGGAGAAGCTTACATGGCCGGAGCAGTTCGTCAAGGACAGCACCGGCTGGCTTCAATCGCTTGTATCCACGCCAGTCCAATATGTGGCCGGTTTTATTGAAAATGTAGGTGACCTTCAAGATACATACAGTGAAAATAAGGAGCTTAAATCCCGAGTCGAATACATCGCTGAGCTTGAATCGGATGTAGCCAGGCTGAAGAGGGAAAATAAAGAACTTCGCGAAATTCTCCAGAAAAGTGAGTCGCTCAGCGAATCTGAATTAATCCACTCATCGGTCATCGGCCGTAATCCGGACCGATGGAATGAACAGATTATTATCAATAAAGGAACGTCAGACAAGATTAAAAAAAATATGGCCGTCATCACTTCCAAAGGGCTGATCGGCAAAATTAAAACCGCAAACGATTTTTCTTCAACGGTCCAGCTATTGAGCGCGATGGATCCTAAAAACCGGATTTCCGTCGTTACCCAGGGGGACAGCGAAGTCTTTGGATTCGTTGAAGGCTTCGACGAAGAGAAAAAGCTTTTGAAAGTGAAGAAGATCCCTTATGAGGCGAAAGTGAAAAAGGGGCAGACCGTCATTACTTCCGGCCTTGGCGGTGTCTTTCCAGAGGGGCTGCTTGTCGGCAAGGTTGTCGAAGTGCAGCCAGACCAATATGGGCTGAACCAAATCGCGCTTGTAAAACCTGAAGCGGATTTCTATGGGATTCGTGAGGTTATGGTTGTTAAAAGACTAATAATGAAACCTGATAAAAAAGAAATGGTGGACGAAAAGGAGGAAGAATTGTGAACCGGTTCTTTCTTCCTCTTTTATTGTTCCTTTTTTTTACGATTGAGAGTGTCTTTGTCCAGCTGCTTCCCTCGGAATATTTTTATGGGAAATGGATTCTCGTACCAAGGTTCCTGATCATGGCTCTGATGCTGCTGGCCATCTACAATGCGCCAAAAATTGCGATTATATACGGATTTGTATTCGGTCTGTTATTCGACATCGTGTATACTGAAATTATTGGAGTCTATTTATTTCTCTTTCCCCTGACAATCTACCTTGTTATGAAAGCAATGAAGGTTCTCATGGCAAATGCGCTGGTTGTTATGATTATTATTATGACCGGTATATCCTTGTTGGAGGCGGTCATTTACAAATTGAACCATTTCATTCATCTGACGGACCTTACTTTTTCAGAATTTGCCCAGATGCGGCTGCTTCCGTCCCTTTGCCTGAACCTGATCTTTCTTGTTTTGGCATATTACCCTCTGAAGCGGTATTTTGAAAAATTGGGCGGGCAGGATTCGTTATTATAAAGGAATTTTGGCAGCGGATGTCGAAATGGTTGTAGGTGAAGATTGCCCATCCCGGTAAAGCCGGGAATTCAATGGTCTATCTGTGTGTTTCTGACGATCGAGGTGAAGTACGGCCATGAACAAATTGCAAAATGTTATTATAAAAGGAACTAAGGACGGTCTGACACTGTTTCTGGACGACCTTTGTTCATATGAAGAATTGAAAAAGGACCTGTCGGGAAAGCTTTCCTCGCAGCAGCCAAGGGATGGCGAAGCGCAGCTCCTTAACGTGAAGGTGCATACCGGAAATCGGTATTTAACATTCGAGCAGCAGGAAGAGCTAAAGGAGCTTATCCTCCGTCATAAAAATCTCGCCGTTGCCTCGCTTGAATCGAATGTGCTTACAAAGCAGCAAGCAGAAGAGTTAAAGGATAAGGAATCGGTAGCAACCGTGGCGAGAATGGTCCGTTCCGGGCAGGTGCTTAAGGTGCCTGGCGACCTGCTCCTGATTGGTGATGTCAATCCCGGCGGTATGGTGATGGCTGGCGGGAATATTTTCGTGATGGGCGTCCTGAAGGGAATCGCTCATGCCGGCTGCTTCGGCGACCAGGACGCCATTATTGCCGCTTCCGGGATGCTGCCGACCCAGCTTAGGATCAGCCATTTCCTGAGGACGTCGCCCGAAAATCCGGGCAGCGGAGCAAATCCGGGTGAAATGGAATGCGCGTACATAAATGAAGAGAATGAGATGATTATAGACAGGCTCCAGACCCTTGCTAGCATAAGGCCTGGATTAACTAGATTTGAAGGAGGGCGTTAATGTGGGAGAAGCAATCGTTATCACATCCGGAAAAGGAGGCGTCGGGAAAACGACGACTTCCGCGAATTTAGGTACAGCCCTTGCCCTGCAAGGGAAAAAGGTGTGCCTTGTAGATACGGATATCGGCCTCCGGAATCTTGATGTCGTCATGGGGCTTGAAAATAGGATTATCTATGACCTAGTGGATGTGGCGTTGGGCCGCTGTAAAATGCATCAGGCGCTCGTGAAAGATAAAAGGTTCGACGGGCTGCTCTTTTTGCTTCCGGCTGCGCAAACAGAGGATAAAACGGCTGTCACACCAGAACAGATGAAAGACCTGGTGGAAAAATTAAAGCAAGAATTTGACTATATTATTATTGACTGCCCCGCAGGAATTGAGCATGGCTACAGGAATGCGGTAGCTGGTGCCGATAGAGCGATTGTCGTCACCACGCCGGAAAAATCGGCTGTCCGGGACGCGGACCGAATTATCGGCCTTTTGGAAAAGGAAGAAAATGTTGAAGCGCCGAAGCTGATTATCAACCGGATTCGCCCGCATATGATGAGAAATGGCGAAACGATGGATGTCGATGAAATCACCCACCATTTGTCAATCGACTTGCTCGGGATCGTCGCGGATGATGATGAAGTCATCAAGGCTTCCCATTACGGTGAACCGATCGCTTTGAACCCAAACAGTAAAGCGTCTCTTGCTTACCGCAATATTGCAAGGCGGATCCTCGGTGAATCGATCCCACTCCAGCAGCTGGAAGAAGATAATCCGGGAGTTTTTGCGAAAATCAAGAAATTCTTCGGAGTCCGTTCATAGGTTTATTGCTATATAGGTTAAGAGAATGCCCCGCAGGCGAGAAGAAACCTGCGGGGCATTTTTATGCTGTTTTCTGGAAGGTTTTCCGTCCGAAGGGGAAAAGGGGGAGACCCTTTCCGGGATATCAGCGATTATGTCAATATATCGGCTATTTTTGGAGAATATCATCGATTTTTTTAATATATCATCGATTATTTTCGAATATCTAACCTATCTAATTATTCAGAAATCCAATTGGCATCTAACTTAACCTCGCCTGCTTCAAGCCAATGGCATACATCGGACAGGTCCCTCATAGACTTGTACTACTAAAAGGGATAAAAAGGCTGGTGGGAACATGCAACCAAACAGGGACGAAATCCGCAAGCGGATCGCCAGGCGGAAAAAGGAGCGGAACAGCCAGAAAAAGTTGTACCGGCAATATAGTGCCAAAAAAGAGTCAAGTTCGCCTGGCTTGCTTTTTAATGACGATAAATATGGATTTGATGAGCTTGTCTCCTATGAGACGGGCCCGGGTGAAGGGGATCATCCGCTTTTCAGGAAAGAGGTATTTTTCTTCAAAGTATTATGTTCGGCCATCCTTTTTCTGGTCATCGCGATTCTTTTTAAGAACGAGGCGCCTGCTTTAGAGCCGGCAAAGGATCTGGTGCAAAAAGGATTCAGCCAGGATTTCCAATTTGCTGCTGTCGGAAAGTGGTATGAGGAAAAATTCGGAAAGCCATTAGCGCTCCTGCCTGAACCGAAAGTGAAAGAAGACCATAACACCGATTTTTCTATTCCGACTTCCGGAAAAATCCTTGAGCACTTCGAAAAGAATGGACAGGGAATCATGATTGAAACGGATAAAAGCGCGCCTGTTGAAGCGGTTAATGAAGGCTGGATCATGTTCGCGGGAGTGAAGGAAGGGCTTGGCAAAACTGTCATCATCCAGCACAGCGACAAGACGGAATCATGGTATGGCCACCTTGATGCGATTGAAGTGACACTCTATCAGTTTGTTTCCAAGGAACAGAAAATCGGTACAGTGGGATCTGGCGCAGACGAGGCAAAAGGAGAGTTTTATTTTGCCATCAAAAAGGGTGAAGCGTTTATTGACCCGATTCAGGTGATCCGCTTTGAATAGAGCCGCCACGATGCTGACGCTCATCCGCATCCATCCCTTGCTGTGGATGGCGGCTGCGGCCGCCGCACTGACTGGACATTTCCTTGAGTTGTGCATGCTCTTCGCGATTATTCTCATCCACGAGGTGGGCCATGCCGCTGCGGCCTTGTCTTTCTCTTGGCGGATTAAGAGTATCACTCTGTTGCCGTTTGGCGGGGTCGCGGAAATGGATGAGCATGGGAACAGGCCGGTGAAGGAAGAATTGATTGTCATACTTGCCGGGCCTGCCCAGCATTTATGGCTCATGGGTGCGGCCTTTCTCATGTATGAAAATGGCGTTATTCCTGAGTACGCCTATTTTTTGTTTGTAAAATACAATCTGATGATTTTAGTATTCAATCTTTTTCCCATTTGGCCTCTTGACGGGGGCAAGCTCCTTTTTCTCTTACTTTCACTATGGAAGCCATTTCCCGATGCGTACGAATGGATGCTCATCAGTTCATTCGCATTTCTGACCGTTTTTACTGCTATTACGCTTATCGTTTCTCCTTTTCACTTAAATAGCTGGCTGATTGCGGGATTCCTTTACTTCAGCTTGTTTTTTGAATGGAAGCAGCGCCATTTTGTCTTTTTGCGGTTTTTGCTAGAGCGTTATTATGGAAATAAAGAAAGCGTGCCTTCTGTTTTGAAACCGATCAGGGCGGATGAAGGTGAAGCGGTTATGAAGGTGCTGGCGAAATTCCGACGCGGCTGCAAGCATTCCATTTTAGTTGAGAGTGGAGGTAAGGAAAAAGGTATGCTGGATGAAAATGAAGTGCTCCATCATGTTTTTGCCGAAAAAAGGCCGGATGGCAAAGTTGGCGACTTGATTTATGCCTATTAATCAGACGTAAAGCATTCCCAGGGGGCTCCTGGCGAATGCTTTTTTTTGCGTTATAATGGAGGAAGGAATTTTTAGAAGCGGGGAATGCAAGTGGATAAACTGATTATTAACTGCAGCGGCAGGGAAAAACGGGCCGCTTTCATCCATAACGGCAAGGCAGGTCAAATTGAAATTGGCCGGGAGGAAACAAGGTCTCTTGTGGGTGGGATTTTCCTAGGAATCGTCACAAAAGTCCTGCCTGGGATGAATGCCGCCTTTATTGATATCGGCACGGATAAGAATGCATACCTCCACCGGGACTCACTGGCTGAATATGTTCAGTCAGGCCTGCCCAATGAGGAAAGGGAGAGGAAAAGCATCTCGGCATTCGTCCGCCAGGGAGAACGCCTTCTTGTCCAGGTCGAAAAAGACCCGGTTGGAACAAAAGGGGCCAAAGTGACAGGCATCATCGAAGTGCCGGGAACCCATCTTGTGTATATGCCAGCGGGAAATTATCTCGCTGTGTCAAAAAAGATTTCCGATTCCGGCCGGCGGGAAGAACTCCGTGTACTTGGGAGGGAGGCCAGGCTAGAGGGGGAAGGACTGATTTTCCGAACCTCCGCGGGCGGTGCGGTAGATGAGGAGATTGTTAGTGAAATCGACAGGCTGCGGCGCGAAGCGGAAGGACTTTTGCAAAAAGCCGCGGAAATGAAGAAACCAGGGCTTGTTGCGCAGGCGGATGTGTTCGTAGATAAGCTGCTGCCGATCATTGAAAGGATGGAATCCGGTGAAGTGGCCGCGGATGACTCAGGACTTTTGAGCGAGCTTAAAATGCGATTTGGCGGGATAAAAAAGGAGCTGGTTTTCAGCTTTTATTCAGGAAAAGAGAATATTTTAGCTGCCCATGGTGTTGAAGCGGAGCTTGAGAAACTTTTAAAGCGGGTCGTCTGGCTGGAAAATGGCGCCTATCTTCTAATAGAAGAAACGGAGACGCTGACAGCGATTGATGTGAATACCGGGAAGTTTTCCGGCAAAAACAGTCTCCAGGATACCGTTTTAAAAACGAATTTGCTGGCGGCGGAGGAAATTGCGAGGCAGATCCGCCTCAGGGACCTTGCTGGGATGATCCTAGTCGATTTCATTGAAATGAAAACAGATGAGGAACGGAGCAGGGTATCGGCAAAAATGGATGCGGAGCTGCGCAAGGATAATCGCCGGACACGGAATGCGGGCTTTACGGCGCTTGGCATTTTTCAGCTGACGAGGAAAAGGCTGGGGCCTTCCCTTTCCGAAACGCTCACTGTGAAATGCCCTTCCTGCGGCGGGACCGGTCGCATTTCCAGCCCGGAGACAGAGGCGTTTAAATTGGAACGTGAATTGTGGGAGCACAGGGGATCTGTTGAAGAAGCGGTCCTGGTTGAAGCGTCCCCCTCCGTGAAGAAAGTATTCGAAGGCGAGGCTGGAATCCACCTGAAACGGCTGCAGGAAGCGCTTGGCATGTTGATCATTATAAAGCCGGTGGAAAACGCCGTGAATTTCTACGCAGTGAAACAATTCGGAACGGCCGGCGAACTGAGGAAGAAAGCGGACAATACGTATTGACACTGTCTTGCCTTTTGTGATAGTATTTTCATGTTATGTTTGTAGCGCACCCGTGCTACAACCGCTCAGGACCAGGCCATAAGCTTTTGCCCCGGCAAAACGCCTGTGATGGCGAGTCTTAGACTTAGAGGAGGTGCAAGTTCATGTACGCAATTATCGAAACTGGCGGTAAGCAAATCCGTGTTGAAGAAGGCCAAGCCATCTACATCGAAAAGCTTAACGCAGAAGCAGGCGAAACAGTTACTTTTGACAAAGTTCTTTTCGTAGGCGGAGAAGACGTGAAAGTTGGAAGCCCGGTTGTTGAAGGCGCTTCTGTAACAGCTACTGTTGAAAAGCAGGGCCGTGCGAAGAAAATCATTGTTTTCAAGTACAAGGCGAAGAAAAACTATCGTAAGAAGCAAGGCCATCGCCAGCCGTACACTAAAGTTGTCATCGACAAAATCAACGCGTAAGGCGTGATTTTATGATTGATGTAACGATCTCAAGAAATGAGGCCGGTCTGATCCATTCGTTTTCAATTTCAGGCCATGCATTATTTGCCGATAGGGGCAAGGACATCGTCTGCGCAGGCGCGTCCGCCATTTCGGTCGGTGCGATAAATGCAATCCATGAAATGACGGGAGTCGTTCCCGAAACAGAGATCGACTATGAAGAAGGCTTGCTCCGCTGTGTGATACCGGAAAATCTTCCGGCACAGGAGCAGGAAAAAATTCAGGTCCTTCTGAACGGGATGTACTTTCAGCTGAAGACGATCGAGGAAGAATACGGGCGTCACATACGAATTACCTTCAAAAAACAGGAGGTGGAATAAATGTTATTGAAATTGGATCTTCAATTGTTTGCTTCCAAAAAGGGAGTAGGTTCTACGAAGAACGGCCGTGACTCCATCGCGAAACGCCTTGGCGCGAAGCGTGCGGATGGCCAGTTCGTCACAGGTGGATCAATCCTGTACCGCCAACGCGGAACAAAGATCTATCCAGGTGAAAACGTAGGCCGCGGCGGAGACGACACTCTTTTTGCAAAAGTTGACGGCGTTGTAAAGTTCGAACGTATGGGCCGTGACCGCAAAAAAGTAAGTGTTTATCCAGCAGCTCAGGAAGCTTAAGTTTAAGTTATAAACAACGGAGACTCTGGCCTCAAGGCCGGAGTCTTTTTTTATCTGTACTGGATTTTTCCTTTAGAGTTCATATTTGCTTACGCGGCTTTCATTTTTTGTTATACTATGGGCAAACAGCGCAGGAAACAAGGAGTAGAGTATGGAGAAGAATTGGGATATTGTCGAAGTGCTCAGGCATTCCCGGCATGACTGGCTGAATAGGCTGCAGCTCATAAAAGGGAATCTTGATATGGACAAGGTGGACCGGGCAAAAGCCGTAATTGATGATATTATTATTGAAACGCAGCAGGAATCAAAACTATCGAATTTAAAAATGCCCCTGTTTGCTTCGCTGCTTTTAAAAGCAAATTGGGAAGGGCATCATTTTCACCTCGAATATGAAGTGCTTCATGAAAACGAAACGGGACCGGTAGATGAAAAAGCCCTTACGAAGTGGACAGCGGCTTTTTTTTCCGTGCTTGATTTTGCCGTAGAGGAATTCCAGGAAAACAACCTCTCCATCTGCATTAATCAGGTGAAGGATGGGATTTGTTTCTTTTTCGAATTTAGCGGAATGATAGTAAGGACAAAGCTAATCAATACTTTCCTTGAGGAACGGAATAATATCGATATGACGGTCGGCGATTTTAATGACCATGAGCTGACAGTGAAAATTTTCATGCCGTTTCGCTAAAGAAGGGGAACAATCTCACCAAGTCATTTTATTTATCGTAATTGCAAGACGGGAGGAAATAATAATATGTTTGTTGATCAGGTGAAAATTTATGTAAAAGGCGGCGACGGTGGCGACGGGATGGTTGCGTTCCGCCGTGAGAAATATGTGCCGAATGGCGGGCCGGCAGGCGGTGACGGCGGTTCTGGCGCGAACGTTGTATTCGAGGTTGAAGAAGGCCTTAGCACGCTTATGGACTTCCGCTATCAGCGCCATTTTAAAGCACCACGGGGCGAGCACGGCATGTCCAAGAACCAGCATGGGAAAAATGCTAAGGATATGATTGTTAAAGTGCCACCCGGAACAGTTGTATATGATCAAGAAACAAACGAAATTATAGCCGATTTGGTTGAACATGGGCAAAGGGCCATCATCGCCCGCGGCGGCCGTGGCGGCAGGGGCAATTCGAGGTTCGCTACCCCTGCAAACCCGGCGCCGGAGCTTTCCGAAAAAGGGGAACCAGGACATGAACGGAATATTGTCCTCGAGCTGAAACTTCTCGCGGATGTCGGGCTTGTCGGGTTCCCAAGTGTCGGTAAATCGACTCTGCTTTCGGTTGTTTCTTCGGCTAAGCCAAAAATTGCCGAATACCATTTTACAACGATTGTTCCGAATTTGGGGGTTGTCGAAACAGAGGACGGACGCAGTTTTGTTATGGCGGACCTTCCCGGTTTGATTGAAGGCGCCCATCAGGGAGTAGGCCTTGGCCACCAGTTTTTAAGGCATATCGAAAGGACGCGCGTCATCGTCCATGTCATCGATATGGCGGCAACGGAAGGCCGCGACCCTTTTGAGGATTACCAAAAAATCAATACAGAGCTACAGCAGTATAACCTGCGGTTGACGGAGAGGCCGCAAATCATCGTCGCCAATAAAATGGATATGCCGGAAGCTGAGGAAAACCTGGCGAGATTTAAAGAACAGCTTCAGGAAGATTTCCCAGTTTTCCCGATCTCCGCGGTAACGAGGCAGGGGCTGAGGGACCTGTTGTTTGCGATTGCTGATAAAATTGCCGAAACTCCGGAATTCCCTCTGCATGAAGAGGCGCTCGAGGATACAAGTGTGAACAGGGTTGTTTATAAGCATGAAAAGGAAGAACAGGATTTCAAAATTACGCGGGATCCGGATGGGGCTTATGTCATTTCCGGTGACAGTTTAGAACGCCTGTTTAAAATGACTGATTTTTCCCGTGATGAATCTGTACGCCGCTTTGCCCGCCAGCTGCGCGGGATGGGTGTCGATGATGCACTAAGGGAAAGAGGGGCCAAGGACGGCGATACGGTACGGCTTCTTGAATTTGAGTTTGAATTTGTAGAGTAATGTTCCGTGTGAAGAGGTGGCATGATGAAATCCAGCCGGTTTGATAAAAAGTTCTATTTGGTAAGGGAAGATGTCCTTCCAGATGTGATGAAAAAAACATTGGAAGCTAAGGAATTGATTGACCGGGGAAAAGCCGAGTCCATCGGTGAAGCGACTGCCCAAGTTGATTTGAGCAGGAGCGCCTATTATAAATACAGGGAAACTGTTTTTCCGTTTTCCTCCATTGTGAAAGAAAATCTGATTACCGTCATTTTTCACCTTGAAGACCGATCCGGAGTATTGTCCCGCCTGCTTGGCCTTGTAGCAGATGCCGGATGTAATGTCCTGACCATCCACCAGACAATTCCGCTGCAGGGACGGGCGAATGTGACCCTGTCCATGAATACAACACAGATGCAGGGAGAAATGGAGGACTTGCTGGAAAGGTTGAGGGGACTGGATTTTGTTGAGAAAGTCGAGGTTCTCGGCACCGGGGCATAATGGTGATTGGGTTTTGAAGAACTGCCAGACAAATATAAGAATAGAAAAGCGTCTGTTCATTTGAGGAACAGACGCTTTTGCTGTTTTAGCTATTTTCTATCAGGAACCCTGCTTCGTCCAGTGCCTTTTCTGCTCTGGCTAGTGCTTGCTCTGAAGAAGCCGATAAAGTATGCAAATGATATCCGCCTGTCAGCTCCGATAAAAAGGCTGCTTTCGTTGTCATGATTTTTTGCATAAATTGGCTGACCTCCATAGGGTTCGAAACCATGATCGATGCGGTAAGATCGCCATACACGGGGTGCTCAATCTTAACATCCTTCACGGTCACCCCTTCGTTAACAATCAGCAACAGCTCTTCCTCTGTCTGTCCGGGCGCATGGGAGCAAGCGATTATTTTTTCGAAAACAGGGATGTTTGGCGAATGGCTGAAGTATAGATAACCTTGGCTTGTAGCGATGATTGGTTCGCCTTTAGCCTTCAGCAGGGTTATATCCCCTACAATAATCTGCCGGCTTACTTTTGCATAAGCGGCCAGTTCGCTTCCTGTAATCGGCGAAGGGCTGTTTTTCAAAAGTGTCAGAAGGCTGAGCCTCCGTTCTTCCCCATACAGCTTCTTGTCCTCACCCATAATACCACTCCCAAAAACATAATTTCTCCTAATTAACGATTCACTCTATTTTATCATAACATCCAGCCGGTCTGCAGAAGTGCTATACGATTAAGGCACCAGCTCTAGCGGACTGGCTACAATCATAAAGGCATAGTTAAAGGTGATTGTTGATTTTCAATGAAGTTGATTGGAACGGAGGGGACTGACTCCTGCGGGATGAAGCGGCACGTGGAGACCCCTCGAAAAGCGAAAGCGCCTTCGTGACAGGCAAAAACCGCCTCGCGCCAGGCAAGTTCGCCTGTCTCTGCGATGATCTTTCATGGAAGCTTTCCTTTGTGTCCCTGCGATGACTATTCGCAGACTTGGTTTTGCGAAGCAAAATCCTAGTCGCCCTTAATGCGAGCGAAGCGTAGCCAAGCGCTGGAGGGCCAGAAGGGGAAGTCGTTCTTTGACTTTTCCTTCGGGACCGAAGCGACCTCGAGGGGCTAGGCGCTGCAGCTGGACAAACATGCGTCTAGGACGCCGAGGAGGCTCCATAAAAGAATGCTCCTGCGCCACAGACTATTCGTTGGAGTGAACCTTCAGCTCGTCGCAAAGCTGCACGAAGCCAATTCATGGATGTTTCTCTTGAAGTAAATACAGGTAGGTGCTTCGCCCCGCGGAAAGCATGTCCCTGGAGTGGAAATCAACAATCAAGGATATCAGAGCCATCATAAAAGAAAAGGCACTTGCATAACTTTTTATGTAGATTGTTAGCATTTTGCCCACACCAACATACACTATATGGACTTATGCCATAGGAGGGAAATCAGAGTGAAAATCCATATCGTACAGAAAGGGGATACTCTTTGGAAGATCGCCAAGAAGTACGGCGTGAATTTTGAAGAGCTGAAAAAGATGAATTCACAGCTCAGCAACCCTGATATGATTATGCCCGGTATGAAAGTGAAGGTCCCGTCGGCGGGGGGCAGCGTGAAGAAAGGCGCATCCGCCGGCGGAACAAATCCGGGGGCGGCCATAAATATCGGGGGAAAAAAGGAAGTACCAACAGCTGAGCATCCTTTTGCGAATTTAAAGAAACTGCAGACGCAGGAAACTCCGGATGTGCCGGTTCCTGCCCAGCCAATAAATTTAGAAGCTCCAGTCACGCCATTTGCTCCACAGCAGCCCATCCAGGAAGTGGACATCGAAAATTATTATCTGATGAATATGTCCAATGTAAATGTCGCACCAAATAAAGAATTTCCTGTGCCACCGAAAAAGGAAATGCCGATCCAGGTGAAAAAAGAAATGCCAATCGCTCCGAAAAAAGAAATGCCAATCGCTCCGAAAAAAGAAATGCCGCTTCCTCCAAAAAAGGAAGTTCCAATCATGCCAGTCAAAGAAGTACCAATTAAGCCTGTGAAGGAGAAACCTATTGTACCTGTGAAACAGGTGCCGGCTCCGCCACCGTTGCCTCCGATAAAGGAAGTTCCTGTGAAGCCAGTGAAGGAAATGCCGGTCAAGCCAGTGAAGGAAATGCCGGTCAAGCCAGTGAAGGAAATGCCCGTCAAGCCAGTAAAGGAAATGCCGATCCAGTCACCACCCCCGGCGCCAGCTCCTGTGTGTGTGGAACAGCCAGTTGTATGTGAGGAATATTATTTACCAGTGACACCAGTCATGCCCGGTGTCTGTTATCCTTGCCCAGTGCCGTACCCGCCGGTTCACCAGGCGATGATTCCTGAAGCGATATGTCCGCCTTATCCGATGGTGGGAGGCATGATGGCTGCAGACCCGTGTTACCCTGTCCCTCAGGTTGAAGCGGCGATGTTCCAGCCTGATCCTTGTTATCCACAGCCTCAAATGGTTGCCGGAATGGAAAATATGATGCCGGGAACTGCTGGAACGATGCATGTCCATTATGATGAAGTTGAGTCTTCTTCTTCCTCCTCTTCAATGCTATATATGCACCAAATGGGCCATGGCCAGTA
The DNA here is from genome assembly GCF_000821085.1 of Bacillus sp. B-jedd. Classification (GTDB taxonomy): domain Bacteria; phylum Bacillota; class Bacilli; order Bacillales; family Cytobacillaceae; genus Bacillus_D. The sequence goes on along the minus strand of NZ_CCXR01000001.1, from coordinate 2,784,648 downwards.
TGGCGGTGTTTCCGGAGCTACATCGCCTTATCAAGCAGCGATGATGGCAGATGGGCAGCAGCAAGTCCATATGGGCATGCCTTATGGGGGTCAACAGCTATCCATGCATGATGATCCCGCCCCAATCGGTCAGGGTTCTTATGCCAATCCATACTTGACTCAGCCAATGCAAGGGGGTATCCAGAATCCATACGGTTCCCAGGTTGCTTTTGCTGGGGAGTCAGGGGATGAATCGCCTATTGGCTATACAGGAAATCCATATCCGCAGTTCGCATATGGGGCTCAGCAGCCGATGTATGGCCAACAGCCAATAGCAGGCGCTGGTATGCCAATGGGGCAGCCGATGTATGGCCAACAGCCATTGGCAGGCGCTGGTATGCCGATGGAGCAGCCGATGTATGGCCAACAGCCAATGACTGGCGCTGGTATGCCAATGGGACAGCCAAATCCTAGTGGGATGGGACAGCCAATGTACGGCCAGCAGCCAGTAGAAGGGATGCAGCCATTTGGGCAGCCATACCAGATGGGGATGGAGCAGCCAATGTATGGCCAGCAGCCAGTAGCAGGTGCAGGTATGCCCATGGAACAGACCAATCCTGGCATGGGCCAGCCGATATACAGCCAGCAGCCGCTAAGCCCGGGTGGAATGCCAATGTCCCAGCCGTACCCTATGGGAATGGAGCAGCCGATGTATGGCCAGCAGCCGTTCGCAGGAGCGGGTATGCCAATGGGGCAGCCATATCCGGGTGGGATGGGCCAGCCGATGTACGGCCAGCAGCCGTTTGCCGGAGCGGGTATGCCAATGGGTCAGCCATATCCGGGTGGAATGGGCCAGCCGATGTATGGCCAGCAGCCATACGGCGGGGGGGGGATGCCGATGGAGCAACCATATCCTGGCGGAATGCAGCCTTACGGACAGTTTGGAGGTGCTCAGCCGCAGATGGGCCAGCAGATGCCTATGATGGGCCAATACGGTACGCAGCTTCCAACTCTTGGCGGCCAGATGCCATATGGTGAACAGCAAATGCCACAGTTGGGCAGCCAGGCGCAAGAGGAGCAAACCAGCCAAATGCGGGGAGAACCGCCGGAACGGGAATTTACGCCTTCGATTCCTAAAATTTTCACACCGCCGCTGCCTTTTGCCCAGCCTCCGCTCTTGCATCCTTACGGGCTTTCTGGCCCATATTATGGAAACGTCGATGAAAGCGCCGATTAGCCTGAAAAACCACCAAGGAGACGACAATTTCCATTATCGTCTCCTCTCTTATTTAAAGAAAGTATTTCCAGGCAATATAATTAAACTGGATATGATCAGGCCGACTGTCTTTCTTTTGAATTCTTCAATAGGGGATTATATTATTAAGTGTTATTCCTCCTATAACAGGCTGAAGCTTCAGGAGGCCTTTACAGCGACTCTCAAAAAGGAAGGATTTACGTCGGCTTATAGCTATTTACGCCCGGGGAGGCGGGAGCCTTATTATCTTGATGGAGTCTATCTAGGGATTATAGAATTTATCCTCCCCCATCTTCATTCATTTTCTTATCATCTGGATACAGACCGTCTAGCAGGCCTCAACCTTTTGCAAAACTATCATTCCGTCACTGAAAAAATAGTGCAAAGGTACAAAACTCTTATCCCACCCGCCAGGCTTATCGAAAAATGGGAGCAGCGCCAGGATCGGTTTGAGGCTAATAAACCTGTGATCAGCTATTTTGTTAACAGTGAAATGATGGATGAAATCAGTGGATGGGCTTCATTTGCACTAGAAGGTATGAGGAGGTGCGAGGGGTTTTTCACTGGAGAGGTGGAGGCAATATTGCATGGTGATGTCGCCCATCATAATTTTCTCCGTGCGTGGAACGGGAAAATTTATTTAATCGACTTTGATTTAATCAGCATAGGGCCTCCCGTTATTGATTATCTTCAATATGGAAACAGGATTTTGCCGTTTCTCAACTGGTCGATCAATGAATTGGCAAAATACAGGCAGTTGTCGGCTTTCATGAATGAAAAAGGGTTTTTATTCGCGCTTGCGTACCCGGCGGATCTGTTGAGGGAATGGAATCGGATTTTTAAAAATGAGGATGAACCTGACATTAATACAATCATGCAGATGAAAAAATGGACAGAGAGACAGTTTTTCGCCAGACACCAGTTTATCAAGAAAATCGGCAATATGGTAAAATCGGGGTGAAGCGAATAAAAATGGGCGCCGAATGTCCGGCTTTGCCCCTAGAAGGGTGAATGGTTTGAAGAAAGAAGATCGGCAGGAACGGAACCTTGTTATTTTGATGTTCATAGTAGCTTTTATCATGCTCCTTTCCTTTGCGAGGAGACTGTTTTTTTAATGGGCCGTTTGGGGCCTTTTTTTTATTCCGAGGCCAACGGTGAAAGGTGCATAATTTAGAAGACCGCCGGGTGTTTCCTTATATGGTCATGGTTTCCCGTCTTTCTGCTTAATAGCGATTCTCCCCGCAATTATTTAGGGTGCGAAAGATACACTGGAACCATCCCCTGCTTCACATAATTAGGCAATTTCGGGAAATGCTATGAATGGGTTTGATGGGGTGGTTAATTTTTTGTGGAAGAGGTGGTTTGGATGAAGCGTAAGGCGGCGGTTTTGGGAGCTGTGTTCTTCATTTTTCTGTTTGGCGCGGAGGTGGTTGTGTGCGGGTCAGCGATGGATGCTGGCGGACAGATGGATCCTCTTCGTTTGAAGGTCACCCTAGAGAAGGTGTATGTGGACGGGGAGGTCAGTCAGGAGCATTCTGATGTATCGGCTGCTTCCTGGGAGGAGTTTTGGGCTCGATATAAAGATTGGTCGGCTGTCGACGTGGGCAGGGAGTCGGTTGTGCTGAGGAAACATGTTGAGGATATTTCCCCTCTCCTTAAGGCAAATGGCTATTTCGGGCTTAATGATGAAGGAGTCCTTGCGATTTTTAACGGCAAACCACCCTATTCACAAATCATTCAATCTTTTTTTCAAATTGATGTAAAAAAGCTGGAAAGCCGGAAGCAGGTTGAGCTGCAAAAAGGCATTCCAATCAGAACGAGGGACCGTTATATGGAAGTACTCGAGAGTTTCAAGCCTTATTCGGCCTGTGACGAAAGCCGGAATTGACTGATTAGCAGCATTGCTGCATTCCAAAAATAAAGACCAGGCTGCCATCAGCCTGGTCTTCTTGCGGTTTATTAGCTTTCAACGCCTGTTACAACGTATTGGCCGTCTTTCAGCTCAACAGTGTATGTAACGTTGTCTTTTGTTTTAACTGTGCCTTTGTTTGCGTCGCCTTCAATTGTTACTTCGTCCTGGGTTGTATCGGAGATTGGCTTTGCAAAGAACGGGTCGGCTTTTTCGATTGGCCTGCCGTCTTTGTTTTTTTCTCCAGTGGAATAGTGGCTGGAAATTTTCTTAGCCACATCTTCGCTGTAATACTTCGTAAGGAATGTCTCAGCAGCGGCTTCGTCTGCAAAAGTTGCATTTAAGAGCGGTGTTTCGCCATCTTCATCCGTGTCATGGGCATAAACTGTGTTGACTTTATTTTCTGCCATGCGGACCGCGTTGTACATTTTTGATTTCACTTGATCAGTGAGCTCTGCTTTGTTTTCTTCTTTCTTTGTATCATCGGCGCCTTTTGACTCTTCCTTGTTGGAACAGCCGATTACCGCAAACGCCAAAGTGAAAACTGCAAGCAATGCGAATAATTTCTTCATTTCCAAAAACCCCCAATCTGAATATTAAAACCTTTCTAATTATAAGGAATGGAGACTGGTAAAAGCAACTATTTTCTTCAAACAAATAAAAATAGTATGGTAGAATGAGATACAGCAAGAAAGAGGAGAGAGGATATTGTTTGAATTTATTAGGGGGAAAGTGGATTTTGTAGGTCCGGAGTACATAGTAGTCGAAAATTCGGGCATCGGCTGGCAGATTGCGACGCCAAATCCCTTTGCTTATGCCGGCAAAACCGGTACTGAAGTCACTGTATATGTGTATCATTATGTCAGGCAGGATGTTATGGGGCTGTTCGGATTCGCGACAAGGGAGGAAAAAACCCTTTTCACGAAACTGCTTAGTGTTTCCGGCATCGGGCCTAAAGGTGCGCTGGCGATTCTTGCTTTTGGCGAGCCAAAGCAGGTTGTAACGGCGATTGAAAATGAAGATGAGGCATTCCTAGTCAAATTTCCGGGCGTCGGGAAAAAAACCGCGCGCCAGATGATCCTCGACCTAAAAGGGAAGCTCCAGCATATTACTCCGAATTTGTTCCCTGACCTGTTCAATCAAGATGACGGGATGCCTGCCGCGCAGAGCGGCACGAAGGAATTCGAGGAAGCTGTATTGGCTTTGAAGGCACTCGGATATTCAGAAAGGGAAATCAATAAAATTTCCGCCGAGCTGCGAAAAGAAACCTTGTCAACGGACCAATATATCAAAAAAGCCCTGCAGCGGCTTTTAAAGTAGGTTGATCGTAATGGAAGATAGAGTCATTTCAAGTGAAGCGGACCAGCAGGATATTGTCTTTGAGACAAGCCTGAGGCCCCAGACGCTTAGCCAGTATATCGGCCAGGACAAAGTAAAGGCTAATCTGGAGGTGTTTATCCAGGCTGCCCTGATGCGCAAGGAAACATTGGACCATGTATTGTTATACGGGCCACCCGGTTTGGGAAAAACTACTCTTGCGGCCATTATTGCAAACGAAATGGGCGTTAACCTAAGGACAACGTCAGGCCCTGCGATAGAGCGGCCAGGCGACCTCGCGGCGATATTGTCGTCCTTGGAGCCTGGTGATGTTTTGTTTATCGATGAAATCCATCGTCTTCCGCGATCGATTGAGGAGGTCCTCTACCCTGCCATGGAGGATTTTTGCCTGGATATCGTGATCGGCAAAGGACCAGAAGCCCGCTCCGTCCGGCTTGACCTGCCGCCCTTCACCTTGGTGGGAGCGACCACGAGGGCGGGTGCCATTTCCGCTCCTCTGAGGGACAGATTTGGCGTTTTATCCCGTCTTGAGTATTATAAGGAAGAGCAATTAAAGGAAATCATCGAGAGGACGGCTGAAATCCTGACGACGGAAATCAGCGGGACAGCAGCGGCAGAAATCGCCAGACGGTCGCGGGGAACCCCAAGGATTGCGAACAGGCTGCTGCGCAGGGTCCGCGATTTTGCCCAGGTAAGAGGAAACGGGGAGATAGACCTTGCGATGGCGGATGAGGCCTTGGAACTTCTCCAGGTTGACAGGCTTGGACTTGATCACATAGACCATAAGCTGCTGACAGCGATTATCGAGAAGTTCCGCGGCGGTCCGGTAGGCCTTGATACGATAGCGGCCTCAATTGGTGAAGAATCGGATACGATTGAGGATGTATATGAACCATATCTGCTGCAGATTGGCTTTCTGCAGCGGACGCCGAGGGGCAGGGTTGTCACTGACCTTGTTTATCGCCATTTCCATATGGAGGTGCCGAAAAGATGACAGGCTTATCTAAAATGCTGATGGCAATCGGCGCGATTATTTTTCTGATCGGGCTGCTGATGCCGATTTTCAACCTTGGGAAATTGCCGGGGGATATTTTGATCAAGAAGGGAAATACAACTTTTTATTTTCCGGTTGTCACTTCGATTGTTATCAGTATTGTGCTGTCACTTATTTTCATGGTAATCGGAAAGTTTCGCTGATCGCGGTTGGTTTTCCGGTTTCCAACCAGTAAATAACGTTAGGATGCGGAAAAAGTGAAAGTAGATTTATTTGATTTTCATCTGCCCGAAGATTTAATCGCCCAGACGCCGCTCGAAAACAGATCTGACAGCAGGCTGATGGTTCTTGATAAGGAAACGGGCGAGATCAGGCATGAAATATTCAAGAATATAAAGGAATATCTCCGTGAAGGGGACTGCCTTGTCCTGAACGATACAAGGGTCCTGCCCGCCAGGCTTTACGGGGCAAAAAAGGATACCGGCGCAAAATTGGAAATCCTGCTGCTGAAGCAGATAGAAGGCGACAAGTGGGAAACGCTAGTTAAGCCTGCCAAAAGGGTAAAGGCCGGAACGGAGATTGAATTTGGGGAAGGCCTTTTGAAGGCGGTTTGCGTTGAAGAAGCCGACCATGGCGGGCGAGTGCTGGAATTCAGCTATGATGGCATCTTTTATGAAATCCTTGATACTCTGGGCGAAATGCCTCTACCTCCTTATATAAAGGAACAGCTTGATGATAAGGACAGGTACCAGACCGTTTTTGCAAAAGAAAGGGGTTCGGCTGCCGCTCCGACGGCTGGCCTTCATTTCACTGAGGAATTGCTTGAAGAAATCCGAGCGATGGGCGTCAACACTGCGTTCATCACCCTCCATGTAGGCCTTGGGACATTCCGGCCGGTCAGTGTCGACGATATTCATGAGCATGATATGCATGCAGAATTTTATATGGTATCTGAAGGCACGGCAAGGCTCCTTAATGAAACGAGGGAAAACGGGGGCAGGATCATCACAGTCGGCACAACATCGACAAGGACTTTGGAGACGGTCGCATCGGCAAATGGCGGCCGATTCAGGGAAGATTCGGGATGGACAAGCATTTTCATCTATCCAGGTTATGAATTTAAAGGGATTGACGGGATGGTTACCAATTTTCATTTGCCAAAATCAACACTGATCATGCTTGTGAGCGCGCTGGCGGGCAGGGAACATGTCCTGCACGCATACGAAACGGCGGTTAGGGAACAGTACCGTTTTTTCAGTTTCGGCGATGCAATGCTGATTATTTAGGAGGAGAGAGGCAATGGCTGCCATTCGTTATGAATTAATTAAAACATGCAAACAAACCGGCGCAAGGCTTGGGAGAGTCCATACACCGCACGGAAGTTTCGAAACTCCCATTTTCATGCCGGTCGGGACTCTTGCGACTGTAAAAACGATGTCGCCTGAAGAACTGAAGGAAATGGGTGCGAAAATCATCCTGAGTAATACGTACCATCTCTGGCTCAGACCGGGCCATGAAATCATCAGAGAAGCAGGGGGCCTCCATAAATTCATGAATTGGGACAGGGCGATCCTGACTGACTCTGGCGGTTTCCAGGTTTTCAGCTTAAGTGAATTCAGGAAAATCGAGGAGGAAGGCGTCCATTTCCGCAACCATCTGAATGGGGATAAACTCTTCCTATCACCGGAAAAGGCAATGGAAATCCAAAATGCGCTCGGGCCTGATATTATGATGGCTTTCGACGAGTGCCCACCGTTCCCGGCAACCCCTGAATATATGAAAAGGTCGGTTGAAAGGACGTCCCGCTGGGCTGAAAGGTGCCTGAAAGCTCACAAGCGCCCTGAAGACCAGGGGCTGTTCGGCATTGTCCAGGGAGGAGAGTACGAAGAATTCCGGAAACAGAGCGCCAGGGATCTCGTCAGCCTTGATTTTCCTGGCTACGCAATTGGTGGCCTTTCTGTCGGTGAACCAAAGGATGTAATGAATCGGGTACTTGAATTCACGACTCCGCTTTTGCCAGCCAACAAGCCGAGATACCTAATGGGAGTCGGTTCCCCAGATTCACTTATTGATGGAGCGATCCGCGGGGTCGACATGTTTGACTGCGTATTGCCGACAAGGATTGCCCGCAACGGAACACTAATGACAAGCAATGGAAGGCTTGTAGTGAAAAACGCCAAATATGCCCGTGATTTCGGTCCTATCGATGAAAATTGCAGCTGCTATACTTGCCGCAATTACAGCCGAGCATATATCAGGCATCTGATAAAAAGTGACGAAACTTTCGGAATTCGACTTACATCTTATCATAATTTGCATTTTCTGATAGAATTAATGGAGCAAGTCAGACAGGCAATCAGGGAAGACCGTCTGGGGGACTTCAGAGAAGAATATTTTGAACGTTATGGCTTTAATAAGCCGGACGCGAAAAATTTCTAAATAGAGTGTACTGGAAAGGAGGTTATGAAATGGGTGGTGGAAATCTACTTAATACAATAGGGCCATTAATCCTAATGTTCGTCCTATTTTATTTTCTATTGATCCGTCCGCAGCAGAAACGCCAGAAAGCAGTTCAGAATATGCAAAGTGAACTGAAAAAGGGGGACCGCGTCGTAACGATCGGCGGCCTTCATGGCTTTGTGGATTCACTGGATGAAAACAAAGTTGTCATCCGCTGTGGAGATGGAAGCAGACTTACATATGATCGCGCGGCGATTCGCGATGTTGTTGCTTCTGAAACTTCTAACGCATAATAAGCTGCGAAAAAAGGCATTCCGCTGAAAAGTGGAATGCCTTTTGCCGTATTAAAACTGAATTTAAGAAGGAATCCTTTTCGGCGACGCAATATTGACGCCCAGTATGCCGCCCATCATGGAAATGAGGATATAACATATATGATAAACAATCTGTTCGCCATCAAACAATCTGTCGTACCCAAGAAATTGAAACAAAAAGACAATCGATGAATAAAGCAGCCCGGTAAGGCCACCCAGAAGCCAGCCTCTTTCCCCTACTTTGCCCCCTGCTAGAAAGCCGCCTCCAAAAAGCCCGATAAAGGACATTGCTGTGATAATGTACTCCAGCGACAGTTCCCTGACTGATGTGAATCGCAAAATTAATGAAAAAATCAGCGAGTTGATGATTGCGAATGCAAAAATGAAAATCAGCCCATAGAGGATGCCCCTCCCAATGCTTCTTGTCTCGATCATAACCCTCTCCTTTCCGCCCGCACCTGTTTTTAGCGATAGTTCCCTAGTACAAGCATATTCGCTAAACGAGTTTTTAGAATGTATTTCTTTTTGGTGAATGGGAAAAAGTACCGTATTTATTAATCGAATCAGGCAGACACTAAAGGATATCGATTTCCGGGAGGCGGCACTATGGCTCATCATTGGGAAATACTCTTTCGGACAATACTTGTGTATATTCTCATGATCGTTACCTTTCGATTAATGGGTAAAAGGGAAGTAGGGGAGCTAAGTGTTTTTGACCTTGTCGTGACAATCATGCTGGCTGAAATTGCCTCAATGGCAATTGAAAACACCCAAGATCATCTTTTCCATACCTTGATTCCAATCATCGCGATTGTCGTCCTGCAAATCATCTTTTCTTACATATCCCTTAAAAGTAAAAGGTTCAGAGATATGATTGACGGCAGGCCCACTATCATCATCAACAAAGGAAAAATTGATGAAAAGGCGATGAAAAAGCAGCGGTACAATTTTGATGATCTCCTTGTACAGCTGCGTGAGAAGGATATAAGAAATATTTCAGATGTCGAATTTGCCATTCTGGAATCAACCGGAAAGCTTTCCGTCTTTAAAAAGGAACCTAAGAAAAAGAAAAATAAAAAGCAGGTCCAAGGGGATATCACCATGCCGCTCATCGTTGACGGAGTTATCCAGGAGGAAAATCTGCAGAGGATCAATAAAACAGCGGATTGGCTGAAAAGCGAGTTAAAGAAGATCGACGCGCCTGAAATAAGGGACATTTCCTTTTGCAGTTATGACCAGGGGGAAATTTACTTTGATAAGAATAGCACCGAGTAAAGGGCTGGCAGTGTTTTCTGCCAGCCTAATTTTGCTTTAACTTTATGGCAAAGTGAAAGTTCCCAATTGATTGCCCACTCTTACCTGAAGGCCAATTTTGCCAAAAATCCTCCTACTAGCGGGATTTTTTTCAGTTCCCCCTGTTTAATGAGCTTTAGAAATAAAATAAGAACTGTATAAACAGCCATCATGCAAAGAATAGCCAGCACTACCCTGTTTAACAGGGGAATAGAGGACGGCATGCCAGTATAAAGGAAAGAGCCGCAGAGGCCGGCTGCGATGATTGCCATGAAAGCTTTGGCATATTCCATAAAATAAAAAGTGAACGAAATCCTTTTTAAGACTGTCGCAAAATGGAGCATTGTCACGAGGACGAAGCCGGTAATAATTCCTAGTGCGGCTCCGTTTATCCCGAATGCCGGCTGGGAGGCGAGGGCAAATATCACCGCCGTTTTGACAACAGAACCGATTAGGCTGTTGAACATTGCCGCCCGGGCGAGATTCAATGCCTGCAAGGCTGCCTGAAGGGGGCCTTGATAATAATAAAACAAAAAGAAAGGTGCCATGATCCGAATGAAATGCGCGCCATTTTCGGAGCCGTACATCAAGAGCATTAAAGGTTCCGCAAGGACATAGAGAACTGCCACAGAAATCCCGCCTGTCAAAAAAGACAGCCTTAAAGATTGCTGCAGCCGGTGTTCAATCAATCTTCCATCATTTTTCGAGTTTGCTTCACTGATCGCCGGAACTAGGGAGGTAGCGAGCGAATAGGTAATGAAAGAAGGAAGGAGCAGCAACGGCATTGCAAAACCAGTGAGCGCGCCATATTGCTTTGTTGCAATTGTAGCCGCCACTCCTGCGAGCCCGAGGCTGTGTGACACGACAATCGGTTCGAAAAACCAGGAAATCGAACCGATCATCCTGCTGCCAGTTGTCGGTACAGCCACATTCATTAATTCCCGGAAAGGCTGTTTTCCAGAGCGGACAAATTTAAAAAAGTCCTTTCTCAGGCGGAATTTTTTCTTTAGCTTGAAAGCTGTTAGCAAATAAATGAACGAAACTATTTCGCCAATTACAGCCGACAGCATTGCTCCGGCTGCCGCGTATTCGATTCCGTAAGGCAAAAACGCTTTTGTCATGACTGCGATCAGGATAATCCTGAAAAACTGCTCAAGGATTTGGGAATAGGCGGCCGGTTTCATGTTTTGCCTTCCCTGGAAGTACCCCCTCAGGACGGAAGAAACAGCGATAACAGGCACAACCGGAGCAATGGCGATTAATGGGTAATAAGTCCGGTTATCTGTAAACAGGGTTTCCGAAAGCCATGGGGCGAGAAGGATGAGCGCGGGTGTGAAAATCGCCGATAAAGTCAATGTAGTCGCGAGGGAGACGACGAGGATCTTTTTGATCTTGCCATACTCGCCGCGCGCCTCAGCTTCGGCAATGTTCTTGGATATTGCAACCGGCAGGCCGAATTGGGTGATGGTGATGACCAGGACAAGGGACGGGTAGGCCATCATATAAAGGCCGACCCCTTCTTCCCCTATAAATCTCGCGATCGCAATACGGTTTATAAAGCCGAGGATTCTCGTTATGAAGCCTGCGAGGAGCAGGATCGCTGTCCCTTTTAAAAACTTCGACATCCGTTTCCCACCTTCTCAAAATTGCGGATTTCATATACAATTAACTATATGCATCGAGATGGACAAACAGACACCAGGGCCGATTAAAAAAAGACAAACTGTAACTGGAGGGGCAAAATGGTAAACGGGCATACATATGAACAGTACCGCGGAACACTTGCGCCAGCCCTCCAAAGCAAACTGGAGGAATTTCGCCTGCTCGGGAATAATTCCATTTCCAGTGATGAGCTTTGGGGTTATCTTATTAATAAAAAATGGAGGAAGATCAAAGAGGAACAACAGCTCCATGAAATCGTGCAGGATGTCCTGTCTGTAAAAATGAGTGATTTCATCAGCTATGCAACAATCGAAACTTACAAGGAATCTCCTTTTTCTTTTGATAATGAAGAAGATTGGAAAGAGCTGCTGAAGTAGTACCGTTTCTTCCGGCTCCGCTTTCAAGGCGGGGCCTTTTATATTCGGCAGGAGGCAAAAATGTTACCAATCACAAATTGACAGGAATTTCTTGATAATTCATAATGAGAATATTGGACTTATTGAATCATTGGTATAGTTTTCAGGAATTGAAGGAGGAACGGCAGAATGGTTAAGCGCAACAGGATCGTGGCATTTTTTCTAATAATCCTCATAGTCGGAGGCCTGATTGGGGCCACATCGAAAAATATCTTGAACGATATCAAACTAGGCCTCGATCTTCAGGGCGGGTTTGAAATTCTTTATAAAGTCGAACCGGCTAAGAAAGGCCAGAAAATCGACCAGAACGCGCTGGCAAGCACGGCTGAAGCGCTTGACAAAAGGATCAACGTGCTGGGCGTCAGCGAGCCGAATATCCAGATTGAAGGGAAAGACAGGATCAGGGTCCAGCTTGCGGGGGTGACCGACCAGGCTAAAGCCCGTGAGATTCTTTCAACGGAAGCCAACTTAAGCTTCAGGGATTATAACGATAAAGTTATGCTGGATGGGACTGACCTTGTCCAAGGAGGCGCGAAGCAGTCTTTTGACGAAAATGGCAATCCGAGCGTTTCCCTGAAATTGAAAAGCGCGGATAAATTCCGCCAGGTAACAGAGGAAATCCTTAATAATGCACCTAATAACGTATTAGTTATTTGGCTTGATTTTGAAGAAGGAAAAGACTCATTCAAAGAAGAAGTAACGAAACCAGAACCGGGCTTCCTTTCGGCTCCGAGCGTTTCGAAAGTATTGAATACTAATTCAGTCCAGATTACGGGTAAGTTTACTCCGGAAGAAGCTACGACACTTGCGAACCTGCTGAATGCTGGCGCGCTGCCTGTCAAGTTGACTGAAATTTATTCAACCTCTGTCGGCGCGAAATTCGGGGAGCAGGCAATGGACAAGACCATTTTTGCCGGGCTCGTCGGGATTTTTGCAATTTTTGCTTTCATGATCGGCTACTACAGGTTCCCGGGCTTCATTGCAACAATTACATTGACAATTTATATGTTCCTGACTTTACTGATATTTGATTGGCTGAATGTGGTACTCACGCTTCCTGGTATAGCAGCCCTCATCCTTGGTGTCGGGATGGCGGTAGACGCCAATATCATCACCTATGAACGGATCAAGGAAGAGATAAAGGTTGGGAAATCGATCAAGGCCGCGTTCAAGGCCGGAAACGAAAACTCACTATCCGCGATTACGGATGCCAACCTGACAACCCTGCTTGCCGCCGCAGTCCTGTTCTTTTACGGGACAAGCTCGGTTAAAGGGTTTGCGACAAGCTTGATTATCGGTATTCTCGGAAGCTTCTTTACGAATGTTTATGTATCAAGATGGTTGCTCGGCCTTTGGGTAAACAGCGGCTTCCTGAACAAGAAGTCAGGCTGGTTCGGCGTGAAAAAGGATCAAATTTACAGCCTTGCCGATAATAAGGATACATTGGATCTGCCTACTAAGTTCGACCGTTTCGATTTTGTTAAGAAACGCCGAGCGTTTTTCACCGCCTCCGCTGCAATCGTTGCGGTAGGAATCATCATCCTTCTTGTCCTTCGGATGAATCTCGGCATTGACTTCACGAGTGGAACAAGAGTGGAAATCCTGTCAAAAAGCCCTTTAACGTCGGAAAAGGTTTCTAGCGAGCTGAAAAAGGCCGGTTTTGAAACGGACGATATCGTTATCTCAGGAGATAAGAAAAATATTGGCGTCGCCAGGTTCAAAGAAGATTTTTCGAAAGAAGAGGTAACGAAGCTTAAAACAGAAATGCATAAGACTTTCGGGGAAGACCCGACAGTAAACAGCGTTTCTCCAACGGTCGGCAAGGAGCTTGCGAAAAATGCAATGATTGCCCTGTTGATTGCATCACTTGGGCTGATTGTGTTCGTTGCTTTCCGATTCGAGCTTCCGATGGGGGTTTCGGCCATCATCGCGCTCCTTTTCGCTGCATTCTTCATCTTCCCGGTCTTCAGTATAATTAGATGGGAAGTGGATATCACCTTTATCGCGGCCGTCCTGACAGTTGTCGGTTATGCCATCAACGATACGATTGTCACCTTTGACCGGATGAGGGAAAACATGCAGAAGCGCCGCAGGCTGAAGACGCCAGAGGATATTTACGATGTTGTTAATACAAGCATTCGGCAGACACTCGGCCGTTCTGTCAACACAGTCATGACAGTCGCCTTTACCGTAGTTGCCTTGCTTGTCCTTGGCAGCGAATCGATTAGGAGCTTCTCGCTTGCCCTGCTCATCGGCCTTCTCATCGGTACTTATTCTTCTATTTTCATTGCTGCCCAGATTTGGGTGGAATGGAAGAAGAAAGAACTGAAGAAAAAAGGCGTGCTGATTACGTATAAAGAAAAGAAACGCTACAATGACCAGCCTCAAGTTTAACCGCAGATCCTTCTGCGGTTTTTCTTTGTTTCGAAAGTATTAAATAAATATGTCTCTGTGGGTAACTCGAAACAAGTTGTTATAATCCAGCTCCACATGGAAGGCTGCGGCAGCATAGCATCGCACGAAGGAAAAGTGTTTTCCTTTTCCGAGGAGCGCCTAGCCCCTCGAGGTCATAAGCCATATCCCTCCGGAGGGCAGGCCCGTCCTCGGAAATGCCCGCATTTCCTTCGTGGATGCCTTTCAGTGTCCTCCGGGCTCCGTCTTATGCTGCGCTACGCTTCGCTCGCATTAAGGGCGACTAAGGTTTTGCTGTCGCAAACCCAAGTCTTCCTATATCGGGGCTGACCACAAAGGAAAGCTCCTGTGAATAGTCCTCGCAGGGACAGGCGGTTGTTGCCTGTCACGAAGGCGCTTGCGCATTTTGTTATTTTCGTTGTACTCGTTTTCGCTGTCCTGTATAATGGAAAAGTTGAGGGGTGAACGTGTTGTTAAACTCGAAAACAAGATGGATTGTTCGAGAATCCGACGAAGTTCTTGCAGAACGCTTGGCGGCGGAACTGGATATTTCCCGCCTTGTTTCATTGATGCTCGTTAACCGGGGGCTGGACACAGCGGAGGCCGCACGGTCTTTTTTATTTGCCGGAGGCGGGTTTCATGACCCTTTTTTGCTTAAGGGCATGGATATCGCGGTTGAACGGATAAAAAAGGCTATTGCTGCAGAAGAACCGATTTTAATATATGGGGACTATGATGCTGACGGGGTCAGCAGCACGACGGTCCTGATGATGACACTGCGCGACCTTGGAGCGGATGTGGATTATTACATACCCGATCGGTTTACCGAAGGTTATGGACCGAACGAAGCTGCTTTTAAAAAAGCGGCTGAACGTGGAATAAAATTAATTATTACTGTTGATACAGGCATTTCAGGCGTGCATGAAGCTGAAGTCGCGCGTGTGGCGGGGATGGACTTGATTATAACCGACCACCATGAACCGGGGCCGATTTTGCCAGAAGCATTGGCGATTATCCATCCGAAGCTGCCGGATAGTGTTTACCCGTTTCGTGAGCTTGCCGGTGTGGGAGTGGCATTTAAACTTGCCCATGCCCTTTATGGCTCTGTACCTGAACATTTGCTTGAAATCGCCGTCATTGGTACAATTGCCGATCTCGTTTCACTAACTGGGGAAAACAGGCTGATTGCCAAACGGGGAATTGAAAAACTGCAGGCCACTGGAAACATTGGCATACGGGCAATATTCAGGCATGCAGGAGTGGAACCTCGTACAGCTAATGAGGAGACGATTGGCTTCTCACTTGCACCAAGGATTAACGCCGTTGGCAGGCTTGAACACGCGAGCATGGCGGTCAAGCTGCTGCTGACGGAAGACCATTCCGAAGCGGAAGAGCTCGCCATGGAAATGGACGGGCTGAATAAAGAGAGGCAGGCTATCGTCCAGGAAATTACCGCTGAAGCCATCAGTCAGGTGGAAAGCGACTTCCCGCCAGAATCGAACCGGGTACTCGTCGTAGGGCAGGAGGGCTGGAATGCTGGTGTTATCGGTATTGTAGCCTCGAGACTGGTTGAAAAGTTTTACAGGCCCGTCATCGTTCTTAGTTTTGACAATGAGAAGGGACTTGCAAAAGGATCGGCCAGAAGTATACCAGGCTTTGATTTATACAGGAACCTTTCTGAGTGCCGGGACATCCTTCCCCATTTTGGCGGGCATCCGATGGCAGCAGGAATGACACTTCAGCTTAAGGATGTTGGGGAGCTTCGTCATCGGCTGAATCTACTGGCCAATGAAAAAATGAAACCTGAAGACTTTATTCCTGTCCTTCAGCTGGACGCGAAAATTTCAATTGATGAAATTAATCTTGCAGTCCTGGAGGATTTACAAAAGCTTTCCCCTTTCGGCATCGATAACCCGAAGCCGAGATTTGCGATTGAAGGAGCGGCCATTTCCACTCTGCGCAGGATTGGCAGTGATAACAGCCATTTAAAACTGACTTTGAAGGATGAAGGTGCTTCACTTGATGGGATCGGATTTGGCCTAGGCTCTCTTTTTGATCATATTTCACCATCATCAAGACTGTCTGTCGCAGGTGAGTTATCCATCAATGAATGGAATAATATAAGAAAACCTCAAATAATGGTCCAAGATATCGCGGTGAGAAGCTGGCAATTATTTGATTTTCGGGGAATACGGACACTTCACTCGCTTCCTGGGAAACTGCCGGCAGTGAAGAAAAAATATATCCTTTTTAATGAGGAAGCACTGAATGAGATCGCCGGCCAGGGAACAGATGATGTATTGCTTGTCCGGAATCAAACCGAAGCCGGTGAGGCGTTGCTGGATGGGGAAAATGCTGTCCTCGTTGATATGCCTCAATCCCGCGAGATCCTTGAAGCACTTCTGAAAGAAAAAAATCCTGCCAGGGTGTATGCCGTGTTTTTTAAAGAGACGAGTGACTTTTTCAGCACAATCCCCAGCAGGGATCATTTTAAGTGGTTTTATGGCTTTCTTCTTAAAAACGCGCCATTTGATTATGAGCGATATGGCAGCCAGCTTGCAAAACGGAGGGGCTGGTCTAAAGAAACGATAGATTTTATGTCCGAGGTGTTTTTTGAGCTGGAGTTTGTTACAATAAACAATGGATTGATATCAATTAGAAAACCGGCATCTAAACGTGACCTGTCCGAGTCTAAAATCTATCAAGAAAAGCATTCGCAAATTGCTCTTGAAAAGGAACTGCTCTATTCGTCTTATGAGCAGCTGACTGAATTTCTCAGCCAAATCCTCCAGGAGCCTGTTGAAAATGAGGAGGCACTAAAAGAATGGACTTAAAAAAATATGTGACAATCGTTCCCGATTGGCCAAAGCCAGGCATAAACTTTAAAGATATCACTACCCTGATGGATAACGGGGATGCCTATAAATATGCGACAGATCAAATTGTTGAATACGCACGCGCGAAAGAAATCGACCTTGTCGTCGGTCCTGAAGCCCGAGGATTCATCATTGGGTGCCCGGTTGCGTATTCTTTGGGAGTGGGCTTCGCGCCTGTCCGCAAGGAAGGCAAACTGCCGCGTGAAACCATTAAAGTCAGCTACGGGCTGGAATATGGCAAGGATGTTCTGACTATCCACAAGGATGCAATCAAACCCGGGCAGCGCGTCCTGATTACCGATGACCTTTTGGCAACAGGAGGCACAATTGAAGCAACTGTCAAGCTGGTAGAAGGCCTTGGCGGAATTGTAGCGGGAATCGCATTCTTAATAGAACTGACTTATCTAGATGGACGCAAAAAACTTGAAGGTTACGACATTCAGACATTGATGCGTTATTAGGCAAGGGAGCACTCAACCGGGTGCTCTCTTGATTTTATTCGTCTTACATTCTAAATTATTGAAGTGAGTTTGTACTGACACGATTTCATTTCTCCTTATAGGACAGACAGAAAAGGGGAATAATGGTTAAAATATGGATTTTGAAAAGAATTTTCGACACAATTTTCGGAATCCCTGAAAAATCCCTTCCAATCACTTTACATCTTCTGCTTTTTTCTCGATAATAGTAACAATCATTCCAAATTGAATGGCATAATGAAACATTCTGTTGAAATTTTGAAAGTTCGAAAACAACAGGTAAATTGTAAAGACTAACACGATAACCGGAACACAAGAGTCCTTTTTCAGACAGGCTTGTGGTGGGCCGGCGATTTTATCCAATACGAAATAAAGGTGATTTTATGGCGAACGATCAGGTGCTGACCGCCGAACAAGTCATCGACAGGACAAAGGCCTATTTGAACGATGAGCATGTTGCTATTGTAAGGAAAGCTTACGAATATGCGGCCTGGGCCCATCGTGACCAATTCCGGAAGTCCGGCGAACCGTATATAATCCATCCGATTCAGGTTGCGGGAATCCTTGCTGACCTGGAGATGGACCCTGCCACGGTTGCAGCTGGTTTCCTCCATGATGTCGTTGAAGATACGTCCGTTACCCTTAAGGATATTGAGACAGAATTCAATGGCGAAGTGGCCATGCTTGTTGATGGCGTAACGAAACTGGGCAAAATTAAATATAAATCGCATGAGGAACAGCAGGCGGAAAATCACCGGAAAATGTTTGTTGCGATGGCCCAGGATATCAGGGTCATCCTGATTAAACTGGCGGATCGCCTGCATAATATGAGGACTCTTAAGCACCTTCCTTTCGAGAAGCAGCAGAGGATTGCCAATGAAACTTTGGAAATTTTCGCGCCGCTTGCCCACAGGCTCGGGATTTCGAAAATTAAATGGGAGCTCGAGGACACTGCGTTACGTTATTTGAATCCGCAGCAATATTACCGGATTGTCAATCTGATGAAAAAGAAACGTGCTGAACGCGAGCAGTATCTTGAAGATGTGATTGAAGAAGTCAAGGAAAGGGTCGGCGAGGTTTCTATAAAGGCGGAAATTTCCGGCCGCCCTAAACACATTTACAGCATTTACAGAAAGATGGTTCTCCAGAACAAGCAATTCAGTGAAATATATGATTTGCTGGCAGTCAGGATTGTTGTGAACAGCATCAAGGATTGCTACGCGGTTCTCGGAATCATCCATACTTGCTGGAAACCGATGCCAGGGCGCTTCAAAGACTATATTGCCATGCCGAAGCCAAATATGTACCAGTCCCTCCATACGACCGTAATCGGACCGAAAGGGGATCCCCTCGAAGTTCAAATCAGGACAGTGGAAATGCACAGAATTGCCGAGTTCGGGATTGCGGCCCACTGGGCATATAAGGAAGGAAAAAACTTAAGCGAAAGTTCATCCTTTGAACAAAAGCTGACATGGTTCAGAAATATCCTTGAATTCCAGAATGACACCGCAAATGCCGAAGAGTTTATGGAATCGCTCAAGATAGATTTGTTTTCCGATATGGTGTTCGTCTTTACCCCTAAGGGCGATGTAATTGAATTGCCATCGGGATCCGTTCCAATTGATTTTGCCTACCGGATCCACTCGGAGATAGGGAACAAAACAATCGGGGCGAAAGTGAATGGGAAGATGGTCACGCTTGATTACAAGCTGAAGACCGGAGACATAGTCGAAATAATGACTTCTAAGCATTCCTATGGGCCGAGCCAGGACTGGCTAAAGCTTGCCCAGACTTCGCAGGCAAAAAATAAAATCCGCCAGTTCTTTAAAAAACAGCGGCGCGATGAAAACATCGATAAGGGCCGCGAATTGATAGAAAAAGAAATCCGCGCCATGAATTTTGAGCTGAAAGAAATCCTCACTGGGGAAAACATCCGTAAAGTTGCTGAAAAATTCAATTTTATGAATGAAGAGGATATGTTCGCCGCGGTCGGTTATAACGGGATCACCGCCCTTCAGGTAGCCAACCGACTGACAGAAAAATGGCGGAAGAAGAGGGACCAGGAGCAGGAGGCAAGCATCGCTAACGCTCTGACCGAACTGAAGACCCCGCATCCCACTGTTAAAAAGAGGGATTCTGGCGTACGTGTCGCCGGTATTGACAACCTGCTGATCAGGCTGTCAAAATGCTGTAATCCTGTACCGGGGGATGAAATCATCGGCTTTATCACAAAAGGCCGGGGCGTTTCTGTCCACAGGAAGGATTGCCCGAATATTGATACAACTGAAGATCAGTCCCGTCTCATTCCAGTTGAATGGGAATCCTCTTTCAATGATAGAAAAGAATATAATGTTGAAATTGAAATAAATGGATATGACAGGCGAGGCTTATTGAACGAGGTCCTTCAGGCCGTCAACGAAACGAAAACAGATATTACAGCTGTTTCAGGGCGGTCCGACCGTAATAAAATGGCGACAATCAATATGGCGATTGCAATCCATAATGTGACCCACCTTCAAAAGGTAGTGGACAGGATTAAACAAATTCCTGATATCTACGCGGTCAGAAGGATTATGAATTAGGCATAGTGCTGGGCGGGCAGGAAAGTGGCTGCCCGCTTTTTAATTTTTGGCCCTGTTATCCTTGATTGTTGATTTTCACTCCGTTCCAATCAACTTCATTGAAAATCAACACTCACCTTTAACTGAGCCTAATTTTATAATATAAGGAGCAATAAAGATGAGAGCAGTTGTCCAGCGAAGCAAAGAAGCGAGTGTGGCGGTCAATGGGGAAGTTGCCGGAGCCATTTCACGGGGGCTTGTTATCCTTCTGGGGGTTACCCATGAAGATACTGAGGCGGATGCGGCTTTTTTGGCCGATAAAATTGCCAATTTAAGAATTTATGAGGATGAATCAGGGAAGATGAATCTTTCATTGCTGGAAGTGGGCGGTGAGATCCTTTCTGTTTCCCAATTTACCCTTTATGGGGATTGCCGGAAGGGAAGACGGCCAAACTTCATGGCAGCGGCGAGGCCAGAATTGGCGAATCCTTTATATGAGACATTCAATCAGCTTTTGCGCGAAAAGGGAATTAAAGTGGAAACGGGCGTTTTCGGGGCGATGATGGATGTCAGCCTGGTCAATGACGGTCCGGTTACCCTCATTCTTGACAGCCGTGGGTAATGCCTTTAGCTAATTTAATTTAATGGAATCAAAGTACCCCCGCCGGTTGACTGGCGGGGGTTGTTGTTATTTCCCTTTAAAGTAACGGGCCAGCCCGTTGGCGATGCCGTCAGCGGCGGCATCCTGAAAATGATTTGTGAGAATGGCCATTTCTTCCTGGGCATTGCTTAAATACCCAAGTTCAATCAGGGCGGCAGCCTGACGGTTTTCGCGGATGACATGGTAATCCCCGAAACGGGCTCCGCGGTTTTTGGCATTTGTCGCGCTTGCGGCAGAAGCCTGGACTGATTCAGCTAAGTTTTTTTGATAGGAATGGTAATAGAACGTAGTCATTCCCTTGACGGAACGGTCATAATTCGAATCGTAATGGATACTGATAAAAGCATCCGCTCCATGGTAATGGGCGGCTCCGACTCTTGAGGAAAGCGAAAGGTAGGTGTCGCGGTCCCTCGTCATAATGACTTTGGCGCCTTTCGCGGCCAGTTTGTCGGACAGGAGGTTTGCTGTCCTGAGCGTCAGCCCTTTTTCGTAAGTTCCCCCGGCTCCTGTAGTACCTTTGTCAATTCCCCCATGTCCGGGATCAAGAACGACGACTTTATCTTTTAAGTAAGCGTCTGCGCCTTCTTTATTAATTTGCGGGGCTGTACCGGAAACCTCAACAATCCAGCCGGCGACAAATCCAGTTGCTCCGCCTTTCAATTGAATTTCATACCAGCTTCCGGTTATGTTCTTAACCGTGTATTCAGCGCCCTTATTTGCCCTCTCAATCACTTTCGAGTTGAGGGAAGGCTTCTGGCGGATGTTCGTCGCATCATAAAGGATGACTGCCCGGCTTTCTTTTACCTGTTGGCCCGAATTCGTATTCGAAGAGGTTCCCTTTTCGAGATACCAGCCGGCGACCCATCCATATTTACCAGGTGAATACTGTATTTTCGCCCAACTGTTCACTTCCTCCAAAATGGTGAACTTTTGCCCCTTATTAACGGTTGAGATGATTTTTCCGTTAAGTGAGCCTTCGCTCCTGACACTTAGTGCTGTTGCTGTCACCGTTCCGGTAATTCCCCCTCCGGCAGAGGAAGGTTTTTGTCCTGTCACTGCTGCAGAGGATAAAAATTCCGAGCTTACCCAGCCTTTTTTTCCGGCAAAAGAAATTTCCGACCATCCATTTTTATCCTGGAGGACTTCGACCTTTGCCCCGCTGTTCAGTTTTCCCGCAATGCTTGCTGTTGATTGAGGGCTTGTCCGGACATTAAGGACATCCGCGTTGACAGTTTTCCAGACGGCAGTTGAAGCAGGCACTTTGTCGTTTGGCTGTTTATTCCCGCCAGCCTGGGGCATTTCGAGGAATTGCGAGGAAACCCAGCCGCTTCCTGAGCTACTGGAAATTCTCGTCCATTCTCCTGATCTCTCCTGGACGGTTGCTGCTTGTCCTTTCGCCAGATAACCGGTAATTCCATAGCCTGGCCCAGGGCCTTTCCGTATCCTGAGGTTGTCGACTGAGGATAGAGCGGCTGAACTCAGGCTTGGACGGTTTAACAGCCAGCTGGCAGCCCATCCGGTTTTACCCGAAGGCATTTTCACCTCGACCCATTCACCTGATTCTGACAGGACCGTTAAGAGTGTCCCTTTCTTGGCCGTTTCGACGACCCGGTAACTTAAGCCGGGCCCGCTGCGGATATTAAGGCTGTCAACCGCGGCAGTAGCGGCCATTCCGGCAGCGGCCTCCTTCAGGGGCAGCAATGATCCTGCCGCTAATATGAAGCAGGCAAACAGTAATATGTATGTTTTTTTCATTCTTCCCCTCCCTTTCCCATCTATTGTAACTGAAAAGGCCAAGGGATTCATTCGGTTTATTGAAAATTTTCAATTTGGCAAGATAAAAACGGTTGGGAAATAATCTGTTACATTTTCTGATTTATGGAGAAACTAAATAAACAAACAAATACTGGAGGGCGGAAAAATGAGATTCAGTGATAAAGGCATGCATGCGCATTCTGGCGGAAAAGGAGTGTTCGGTGTTAATTTCCATGACTTTATTGAAAAGGAGCGGCAGGCAACGACATTTGAGCTTGCGAGCGAATTCGGTTTAACGATGCGGGATGTCCGAAACCTTAAAAAACATTTGGAAAGGTCATAGTCACCTATTGACATCGGGTAATATGCTCATTAATATAAATAGAAAGCGCAGGCGCCAGTCTACGGCGCTGCCAAATCCGTAAAAACCGATGATGGAGCATAGTAATTAAGCCGAAAATCATGGACAGAGAGGGATTGCCTTGGGCTGGAAGCAATTCTGCATGAAGGATTAATGAATGAACACTCCGTAGGTTTCTCCTTGAACCAACAGTAGGGGAGAACGTTGCAGGCGTTAACTGTAAAAGAGGAAGCCTCGTTTTTCAGGCTTCAATTAGGGTGGCACCACGGGAAACAAAACTCTCGTCCCTTGTTTAGGAATAAACAGGGGAGGGGAGTTTTTTTATTTTGGCAGCGATGTGCTGGTCGACTGCCGTGCGAATTTTTAGATGCCATATTTAATTCATACATAGTTAAAGGAGGAATCTTCATGGCAATTTCGATTCCAAGGGGCACACAGGATATTTTGCCCGGAGAGGTAGAAACATGGCAGCTGATTGAAGAGGCTGCGCAAAGGCTTTGCAGGCTGTATCAATATCAGGAAATCAGGACGCCTATATTTGAACATACAGAATTATTCAGCCGTGGAGTCGGTGACTCTACCGACATCGTCCAGAAGGAAATGTATAACTTCAAAGACCGGGGCGGAAGGGACCTTACTCTGAGGCCGGAAGGAACTGCCGCGGTTGTACGGTCATTCGTTGAAGAGAAAATGTTCGGGTATCCCGGCCAGCCGGTCAAGCTTTATTATATGGGGCCGATGTTCCGATATGAGCGTCCGCAGGCTGGGCGGTTCCGCCAGTTTGTCCAGTTCGGGGTAGAGGCGCTCGGAAGCAATGACCCAGCGATTGACGCCGAGGTCATCTCGCTAGCGATGGCTCTGTATCGTGAGCTTGGCCTGAAAAAACTGAAGCTTGTCATCAACAGCCTTGGGGATGCAGTAAGCCGCAAAGCGCACAGAGATGCGCTCATCGGCCACTTCAAGCCAAGGATTGGTGAATTCTGCGGAGACTGCCAAAAACGGCTGGAAAAGAATCCATTAAGGATTTTGGATTGCAAACAGGATAGGGACCACGAACTGATGAAAACCGCACCTGCGATTGTGGACTATCTGAATGGAAGTTCACGGCAATATTTTGAGAAAGTACAGGAGTATTTAAGGGAACTTGATATTCCATTCGAAGTGGATCCCAATCTTGTCCGGGGCCTTGATTATTACAATCACACTGCCTTCGAGATTATGAGTGAGGCAGAAGGTTTTGGGGCGATTACAACCCTTTGCGGCGGCGGCCGTTACAACGGGCTGGCCGAGGAACTGGGCGGTCCTGAAACACCTGGAATCGGTTTCGCCCTTAGTATCGAGCGCTTCATAGCCGCCCTCAAAGCCGAAAAAGTGGAGCTCCCAATCAAAAGGGAAATAGATTGCTACCTCGTATCACTCGGCGATCGGGCCAAAGATTTAACGGTCGGGCTGTTGCAGCAATTGCGGAAAGAAGGAATTTCTGCAGAGCGTGATTACCTTGGCAGGAAGCTGAAAGCCCAGTTCAAGGCAGCTGACCGGCTTGGCGCCAGGTTTGTTGCAGTACTCGGCGAGGATGAGCTAGATAAAGGTGTTATTAATCTTAAGAATATGGAAACTGGTGAACAGACAGAAGCCGAGCTGGCTTCATTCGTGGAAAAGTTCCGGGAACAGCTTGGTTAAGGAGGAAACAGGATGTACGGGAGAAGTTATTTTTGTGGTGAAGTGCCAGAAACCGCTATTGGTGAAAAAGTATTTTTGAAAGGGTGGGTACAGAAGAGGCGCGACCTCGGTGGTCTGATCTTCATCGACCTGCGTGACCGAACCGGCATTGTCCAGGTTGTCTTCAACCCTGATTTTTCAGCCGAAGTGCACAGCATTGCTGAGAAAATCCGCAATGAGTACGTTCTTGACATCAAAGGGACGGTCGTTGCCCGTGAAGCTGGAACGGTGAATGAGAATATTTCCACCGGCAAAATTGAAATCCATGCCGAGGAAGTAACGATTATCAACGAAGCGAAAACACCACCCTTTGTCATTTCCGACCGGACCGATGCTTCGGAGGATGTCAGGCTGAAATACAGGTATTTGGATTTCCGCCGCCCGGTCATTTTTGAAACGCTGAAAATGCGCCACAATGTAACCAAGTCAATACGCGAATTTCTTGATGGCGAGGGATTCCTTGATATTGAAACGCCAATTTTGACAAAAAGCACCCCGGAAGGAGCGCGTGACTATTTGGTCCCAAGCCGCGTCCATCCCGGTGAATTTTATGCCCTTCCGCAATCGCCCCAGCTGTTCAAACAGTTGCTGATGGTAGGCGGAGTAGAGCGCTACTACCAGATCGCCCGCTGTTTCCGTGACGAGGACCTGCGTGCGGACAGGCAGCCGGAATTCACGCAAATCGATATAGAAACAAGCTTCATGAGCCAGGATGATATCATCGCGATGATGGAAAGAATGATGGGCAGGCTGATGAAGGCAGTAAAGGGGATTGACGTTCCAGCCCAGTTCCCCCGTATGCAGTACCAGGAAGCTATGGCCCGTTACGGCTCAGATAAACCGGATACCCGCTTTGGGATGGAGCTGAAGGATCTTTCTGAAGCAGTTGCTGGCTGCGGTTTCAAAGTATTCGCGGCAGCGGTTGAAAACAACGGCCAGGTTAAGGCGCTTAATGTAAAAGGCGCTGCGGATAAATATTCGCGCAAGGATATTGACGCGCTTGGCGAGTTTGCCGGACGCTATGGAGCGAAGGGGCTTGCGTGGCTCAAGGTCGAGGCTGAAGGATTAAAGGGCCCGATCGCAAAATTCTTTTCCGCGGAAGAAGCTGAAGCAATTGGGACGATTGTTGATGCGGAACCTGGAGACCTGCTGCTCTTCGTTGCCGATAAAAAGTCGGTCGTGGCGGATGCCCTTGGCGCCTTAAGGCTGAAACTTGGGAAAGAACTTGGCCTGATTGACCAGTCCAAATTTAACTTCCTTTGGATCACGGATTGGCCGTTGCTTGAGTATTCTGAGGAGGATGGCCGCTACTACGCAGCCCACCATCCATTTACAATGCCTTTCAGGGAAGATTTGCCTCTCCTTGAAGAAGACCCATCCAAAGTGCGCGCCCAGGCCTATGACCTCGTGCTGAACGGTTATGAGCTCGGCGGAGGATCGCTAAGGATTTTTGAAAGGGAAATTCAAGAGAAAATGTTCGAAGTCCTTGGTTTTAGCCAGGAAGAAGCAAAAGAACAGTTCGGATTCCTTCTTGAAGCTTTCGAGTACGGAACGCCTCCGCACGGCGGGATTGCATTAGGCCTTGACAGGCTGGTCATGCTGCTTGCTGGCAGCACGAATCTTCGTGATACGATTGCATTCCCGAAAACCGCTTCGGCCAGCGACCTCCTGACTAACGCTCCAGGCATGGTCAGCCAGGCCCAGCTTGATGAGCTGAATCTCGCTTTGAATTTAGGAGAAAAGTCTAAATAAACTTGGGAAACTTCTGTGAAATTTCTCTGAAAAACACATTGGAGGAAGATAATTCCACATGGGTTCCGAGTTGAAAAAGCCGGCCGATTTATGTTATGATGAAGTCAATTAAAGAAGAGTCCTGATGTGTACGTTGCATTACCTGAATGTTTTGACCG
This sequence comes from Bacillus sp. B-jedd, assembly GCF_000821085.1. Lineage (GTDB taxonomy): Bacteria > Bacillota > Bacilli > Bacillales > Cytobacillaceae > Bacillus_D. The sequence continues at coordinate 2,758,294 of NZ_CCXR01000001.1, read as the reverse complement.
AACATTTTTTTCTTCGGGAGTCCGAGTTTCTCCTGCCGCGTAAACGCCCTTTTTAGGGACTTACAACGACAGGGAACAGGACACCCACCTGCTTTATGCGGGCCAAAACGAAGGAAATCGGCGACGGCACGAATTGGGACTCTTCTGTCTGTCTATAAGGAATAATGTTTAGCCTCCGGAAAGCATTCCGGGGGCTTTTTGGTGTTTTTCCCACGGCCGATTCTTAATGGAGGACCGTCTTATTTGTGACAGATTTTTGACAGCTTCGGATATATTAAAAAATTTAGCGATATATTAAAAAAGTTTGCGTTATATTTAAAAATTTAGTGATATATCCCCGAAATATTCCGATAAAAGGACACCTAGCGGTTGCAGGCAGAATATTTGCTTATAACGCGGCTGGAGTAAGATGCCACGGCGCCCCTTGGACAAAACCAGCCCAGAAAATCAGGTGAGAAATCCTCCCGTCAAGCAATTGCTTGCTATTAAATGTGGTATGTTATATATTTTTCGGGTAAATGATACATGCAACATGCAGTTTTAAACCTAAAATGGAGTGAGTAAAATGCTGCACCAATTTTCACGGAATGAGCTCGCAATTGGCCAAGAAGGCCTGGATATTCTAAAAAACAGCACAGTAATGGTCCTTGGCATCGGTGGTGTCGGCTCGTTTTCTGCTGAGGCACTGGCGCGTTCAGGAGTGGGACGCCTGATTTTGATCGATAAAGATGTTGTTGACATCACGAATGTGAATCGGCAGGTCATCGCGCTTCTTTCCACCGTTGGAAAACCAAAGGCTGATTTGATGAAGGAGCGGATTGCGGATATCAATCCTGACTGCGAAGTGATTTCCCTTAAAATGTTTTATACGGAAGAAACGTACGAGGAAGTTTTCGCCTATAAGCCTGATTTTGTCATAGATGCGTCCGATACGATTATTTATAAAGTCCATTTGATCAAGGAATGCCTGAAGAGGGGCATCCCGATGATTTCGAGCATGGGCGCGGCCAATAAAATGGATCCGACCCGCTTCCGGATTGCCGATATTTTCAAGACCCATACCGACCCACTCGCGAAGGTGATCAGGACGAAATTGAGGAAAGAGGGCATCAAGAAAGGGATCCCGGTCGTCTTTTCGGATGAGAGCCCAATTGTCATCAGGGAAGATGTCAGGAAAGTGGTCGGGAACGACAAGGCTGAAATCCGGAAAGCGCAGATGCCTCCGTCCTCCAATGCATTCGTTCCTTCGGTTGCCGGACTGATCATGGCCAGCTATGTTGTCCGTGAAATGCTGAAGGACATTAAAATCGACCGTGTCGCTGACGGCCAGTAAAAAAATCGAAATCCCCTGGAGTGGCTCCAGGGGATTTTCTTGTTGGGAAATCTATATGTCTTGAACTGCTTTTTCAGACTGGCCTTATTGCAAAATTGGCCAGTCTCAATCTCCAGCAATCTGCACCTATTTTCCGTTCAGTTTTTCATAAACGGCTGCAAACGCCTGTTCAAATTTACTGTTCTTTTTCGGGGCATAATACTTTTTGTTTTTCAGCCTGTCAGGCAAATATTGCTGACGGACCCAGCCGGATTCATAATCATGAGGATACAGATAGTCGACACCGCGGCCGAGATCCTTCGCTCCCTTGTAGTGGGCATCCTTGAGGTGGTCTGGCACCTCGCCGGCCAGGCCTCCGCGAATATCGGCAAGGGCCGCGTCAATCGCCATGATGGCCGAGTTCGACTTCGGTAACAGGCAAAGCTCGATAACAGCATTGGCGAGTGGAATCCTTGCTTCCGGGAAACCGATCCGTTCCGCGGTTTCGATTGCGGCCAGCGTGCGCGAGCCCGCCTGGGGATTGGCAAGGCCGATATCTTCATAGGCAATCACCAGCAGCCTTCGCGCGATGCTCGGGAGGTCGCCCGCTTCGATCAGCCGGCCCAGATAGTGGAGTGCCGCATTCGCATCACTGCCGCGGATTGATTTTTGGAAGCATGATAGGACATCATAATGGGCGTCCCCGTCCTTATCATGGACGAAGCTTTTCTTTTGCAGACATTCCTCGGCCGTCTCCAATGTAATATGGACAATCCCGTCACTTCCGGGCTCTGTGGACAGTGCCGCCAGTTCAACGGCGTTCAAGGCGCTTCTTACATCCCCGCCTGAACCCTTCGCAAAATGCTCGAGTGCGTCGCTGTACATCTCGATGTCCATTTTGCCGAGCCCTCGTTCCTCTTCTTCGAGTGCGTGGAAAATCGCTTTCTTGATATCATCCGGGTCCAGCGGCTTCAACTCGAAAATTTGGCAGCGGCTGCGGATGGCAGGATTGATGCTATGGTAAGGATTGCTTGTTGTGGCGCCGATCATTGTAATCATCCCATTTTCCAAATAAGGAAGCAGGAAGTCCTGTTTCGCTTTATCAAGCCTGTGGACCTCATCAAGCAGGAGGATGACTTTCCCCGACATTTTCGCCTCGGCCGCGACGATTTCCATGTCTTTTTTATTGTTCGTAACAGCGTTCAATGTCCGGAAGGCGTACCGGGTGCTGCCGGCAATCGCACTGGCGATAGAGGTCTTTCCAATTCCGGGCGGCCCATAAAGGATCATTGAAGACAGCTGTTTGGCCTTGACCATTCGATTTATGATTTTTCCCTCACCGACAAGGTGCTCCTGGCCGCATACTTCTTCCAAAGTGCGCGGACGCATCCTGAAGGCCAGAGGTTTAAGCTGATTCATTTTCCATCTCTCCAATTGGCAAGTCTATCATTTAAGTGTATCATGCCTCTCTACGTGAGACCAATCAAGAATAATTGGGGATAATGCATCCCTGCTTGCTTTGTGCTATAATTTTTAAAGCCTATCACTTTACTATGGATTTAATTTTTGCAAGGCTGAAGGGGTTTGTTCATGTTCAAAAAAAGAAAGGGACAATTAGGAGCAAGATTTTCAATTTATACGGTTGGTCTGCTGGTCCTGTCCCTTGGCATAGTCCTGCTTATTAAAAGCGGGGCGGGGGCATCACCCTGGGATGTTTTCCACGTCGGCCTTTATTTGCATTTTGGCCTGACAGTAGGAAGCTGGTCGATCATCGCCGGGATGGCAATCCTTACAGCCGCTACGATTATTGCGAGAGAATTTCCCCATATTGGGGCATTTTTAAATATGGTTCTTGTCGGCGTATTTATTGATATCTTTATGCCATTTATAAATGAACCCTCGAGCCTGGCCGGGGAAGTGGCCATGCTCGCTTTCGGGGTCCTTTTAATGGGCTATGGAATGGGCATTTATATTTCAGCCAGCCTTGGAACCGGGCCGCGAGACAGCCTGATGGCTGTCATCATTGAAAAAACAGGCTGGAAGGTCCGCAATGTTAGAGGCGCAATTGAATTGGCGGTCCTCCTCATTGGCTGGAAGCTAGGCGGACCGGTCAGCTGGGGAACGATTGCATTCTGCGCAGCGATCGGCCCAGTTGCCGGTCTGGCACTGCCGCAAAGCTTCGCGGCGGCAGATTGGATTCTTGACAAATTAAAAGCGAAAAAGACGACGGACGCAGTGCCGGGGGATAGGAGTGCGGGAATGTGAGAATATCAACAAAAGGACGTTATGGACTAACCATTATGATCGAACTGGCAAAAAACTATGGTGAAGGGCCGGTTTCTCTTAAAGCGATTGCCCAGGCGAATGATTTGTCGGAGCATTACTTGGAGCAGCTTGTCGCGCCTTTGAGAAATGCTGGGCTTGTGAAAAGCATCCGAGGCGCATACGGAGGTTATCTCCTTGGGAAGGATCCCGGCGAAATTACTTCCGGAGATATCATCCGCGTTCTTGAGGGGCCGATTACACCAGTAGAAGGCATAGAGGATGAAGAACCGGCAAAGCGGGAATTGTGGATCAGAATCCGCGATGCGATCAAGGAAGTTCTGGACAGTACCACACTTGAAGACCTGGCGAACCATACTGATGAAGGCAGCCAGGATTCCTATATGTTTTATATTTAAAGATAAACTGCAAAGAGACCTTAAGAATGAAAGGTGATGACATGGAACGGATTTACTTGGACCATGCAGCGACTTCGCCAATGCATCCCCTGGTCATTGAAAAAATGTCCAAGGCGATGGGCGCATTATATGGAAATCCCTCAAGCATCCATTCCTTTGGGAGGGAAGCAAGGCACCAATTGGATGAGGCAAGGGCCGCTATTGCATCGAGCATTGGAGCAAAATCAAATGAAATCATTTTTACGAGCGGCGGCACCGAAGCCGATAATATGGCCATCCTCGGGGCAGCCGAGGCATACAGCGGCAATGGCAGACATATCATCACGTCTTCAGTCGAACATCATGCCGTGCTTCATGCCTGCCAAAATCTTGAGAAACGCGGTTTTGAGGTAACCTATCTTCCGGTCGATGAAACCGGAAAGATCTCGATTGCCAGCCTTGAAGAAGCACTAAGAGAAGATACAATCCTGGTAACGATTATGTATGCGAATAATGAAGTTGGAACAATCCAGCCAATTGAGGAAATTGGACAATTATTAAGCAGCCATCAGGCTTTGTTCCATACCGATGCGGTTCAGGCTTACGGCCTGCTCGAACTCGATGTCAAGGAGGCAGGCGTGGACATGCTTTCCGTTTCAGCCCATAAAATAAACGGGCCAAAGGGGACGGGGTTCCTTTTTGCAAGGGAAGGAATCAAGCTTTCGCCGAGATCGTTTGGCGGGGAGCAGGAACGGAAACGGCGCGCCGGGACGGAAAACCTGGTCTCAATTACGGGATTTATGGAGGCAGTCAAAATAGCAAAGAAGAATGCGGCTGAAAAGTCTGAAGAGTATTTGGCCATGAAGAAGCAGTTTATCCGCATTCTTGATGAGGAAGGTGTTTCCTTCCAGTTGAACGGGACACTTGAAGGTTCTGTACCCCATATAGTAAACTTGAGCTTTCCGGGTACGGATGTGGAATCGATGCTCGTCAATCTTGATTTAGCCGGAATTGCCGCCTCAAGCGGTTCCGCATGTACCGCCGGATCGGTCGAACCGTCCCATGTCCTCGTAGCGATGTTCGGGAAAGATTCTGAGCGGATTTTAAATTCGATTCGCTTCAGTTTCGGGCTCGGGACAACCGAAGAAAAAGTCATCTACGCGGCCCGTAAAATAGCGGAAATTGTTAAAAGGCTGCGAGGATAGGCAAACATTACTTTTACAACCGGAATTTAGCCGGATTTTTATATAGAAGTGTGGTGAAACCCATGGAAAAGAAAGAACCTAAAGATACAAGAGTCGTTGTCGGCATGTCAGGCGGAGTTGACTCCTCCGTCGCTGCACTGCTGCTAAAACAGCAAGGCTACGATGTTATCGGCATTTTCATGAAAAACTGGGATGACACCGATGAAAATGGCGTTTGTACGGCAACGGAGGATTACAATGATGTCATTCGCGTCTGCAACCAGATTGGCATTCCTTATTACGCGGTCAATTTTGAAAAGCAATACTGGGACAAGGTATTCACGTACTTTCTTGATGAATATAAAGCAGGCAGGACGCCTAATCCGGATGTTATGTGCAATAAGGAAATCAAGTTCAAGGCATTTCTGGAACACGCCCTGAAGCTTGGGGCCGACTATCTTGCCACCGGCCATTATGCCCAAGTGGAATTTAGGGACGGGGGATATAAAATGCTCCGCGGTCTCGATGAAAATAAGGACCAGACTTATTTTTTGAATCAGCTTAGCCAGGACCAATTGAGCAGGGTCCTATTCCCGATTGGCGGACTTGAAAAGTCGGATGTGAGGAAGATTGCCGCAGAAGCCGGCCTGGCGACCGCGACAAAAAAAGACAGCACAGGAATCTGTTTTATCGGCGAAAGGAATTTCAAGGATTTCCTTAGCCAGTATCTTCCGGCCCAGCCCGGGAGTATGGTCACTATGGATGGCGAAATAAAAGGCAGGCATGACGGGCTGATGTATTACACGATCGGCCAGCGCCATGGTCTTGGCATTGGCGGGCAGGGAGACCCGTGGTTCGTTATTGGGAAGGATCTTAAAAAAAATGTCCTATACGTTGGCCAGGGCTTTCATAATGAATTGCTTTATTCCGACTCCATTTTTGCAGACAATGTCAGCTGGGTTTCTGATACACCTAAGCCGACAGAATTTGAATGCACAGCGAAGTTCAGATACCGCCAGGCTGATAACAAAGTTACGGTCAGGATTTTAGAAGGAAACAGGGTGCAAGTCCTATTCCACGAACCAATCCGCGCTGTGACGCCAGGACAGGCGGTCGTATTTTATCAAAATGACGAATGTCTTGGCGGCGGTACGATTGACGATGTATATAGAAATGGCAACAAGCTCGATTATGTAGGATAACGTGTTGATTAATGAAGCCTGGTTCCCCTATTATAGGGGGGCCGGGCTGTTTTTTTGAGAGCTTTATTGGGTGAAATTCAGAGAAAATTCGGCCTCGATTATGGTATACTTTCACGAGACGGAGAGTGATTTTAATGGATAAAAATATAAAGGGCATCGAATTGATGCAGGCAGGCAGCTGGGAAGAAGCCGCGTCGGCATTCAGCGAAGCAATTGAAGAAAATCCGGATGATCCGGTCGCATATATTAATTTCGGCAATTTGCTTGCCGCGACAGGGGACCAGGACAGGGCGCTAAAGTTTTTCCACAGAGCACTTGAGCTTGATGAAAATGCGGGTGCCGCCTATTACAGTATTGGCACCATCCATTATAACAATGAAAATTTTAAAGAAGCGAAATCGATGTTCGAGGCAGCGATGAAAAAGGGCCTAAGTAGCAGTGATACCTTTTTCATGCTCGGCATGTCCCTCGTCCAGCTAGGAAACAATCGGCTTGCGCTTGCTTATCTCCAGCGCAGCACCGAGCTGGATCCCGAAGACGGGGACGCGCATTTCCACTACGGACTCTGCCTGGCTGAGGAAGGGATGATTGACCTGGCCATCCCTCAATTTGAAGCCTGTCTTAAGCAGCTGCCTGGCCATGCCGACGCATACTATAATCTTGGCGTTGCTTTTGCTTATAAAGAGCAGCCGGAGAAAGCACTTGAAATGCTGGAAGAGGCCTTAAACATCCAGCCGGCCCATACAATGGCTGCCGAAGTGAAAAATATACTTACTGGGGCGATTGGCAAAAATAATTCCCATGATTCGGAGGACTGAACGTACTCCCTGGGATGAAATGAATAGGGAAGGAGGGCGGCTATGGACCAGCAGAATTCATTCGACTTGTTTTCGGAACAGGGAAAGTATTTGAAAGGAAGGCCGTTTGTAACCATCTTTCATAATGAGTCCAATTTATATACGGTCACAAGAATCCGGGTTGATGAAACCAATGACACCTATGAAGACCGAGAGGCGGTTGTAACTGGATATTTCCCAAAATTGCACGATCAAGAGACATATCTTTTTTTCGGAGAATTCAAGGACCATCCGAAGTTCGGACTGCAGTTTCATGCCACCCATTTCAGAAAAGACATCCCGCAATCGAAGCAGGGGGTCGTTTCCTACCTTTCTAGTGAGATATTTAAAGGCATCGGAAAAAAGACCGCCGAAAGCATCGTCGAAGTGCTTGGTGAAAATGCCATTTCGAAAATACTTAATCAGCCGTCCCTTTTAGATTCCATCCCAAAGCTGGCTCCTGATAAAGCAAAGCTTTTGTATGACACATTGATGGAACATCAGGGCCTCGAGCAAGTCATGGTCGCTTTGAACCAGTACGGTTTCGGCCCCCAGCTTTCAATGAAGATCTATCAGGTTTATAAGGAAACAACGCTGGAAGTCATCCAGCGGAACCCATATCAGCTTGTCGAAGATATTGAAGGAATCGGTTTTGGCCGGGCTGATGAACTCGGTTACCAGCTTGGAATCTCGGGCAGCCATCCGGACAGAATCAAGGCAGCCGGCCTTTATACGCTAGAAGCGGAAAGTATTCAGGCCGGCCACGTTTATCTTGAAGCGCGCGACCTCCTTGAAAAGGTGAAAGCTCTGCTTGAAGAGAACCAGCGTGACAGGATTGAATATGAGGACATCACAGCTGAGTTGATTAAGCTCGAGGAGGAAGGGAAAATAGCCGGAGAAGGGCAGCGTGTTTACTTACCTTCTCTTTATTTTTCGGAAAAAGGGCTCGTGACGAATATAAAACGGATCCTGGAACAAAAAGAATTCAGTTCACAGTTCCCGGAATCGGAATTTTTGCTGGCTCTCGGCGAGCTCGAGGAACGGCTCGGGGTGGAATACGCCCCTTCCCAAAAGGAAGCCATCCAGACAGCCATCCAATCACCGATGATGATTTTGACAGGCGGGCCAGGAACGGGTAAGACAACGGTCATTAAAGGGATTGTTGAGCTTTACGCCGAATTGCATGGCTGTTCGCTTGATCCGAAGGAATTTATGAAAAAGGATGAACCATTTCCAATCCTTCTTGCGGCACCTACTGGGAGGGCGGCAAAAAGAATGAGTGAATCGACCGGTCTTCCGGCCGTCACCATACACAGGCTCCTTGGGTATAACGGCAGCGAGGGATTCAGCCATGACGAAGAGTCGGCTTTAAACGGCAAAATCCTGATTGTCGATGAAACTTCGATGGTCGATATCTGGCTTGCCCACCAGTTATTCAAGGCATTGCCGGATACCATCCAGGTCATCCTTGTTGGCGATGAAGACCAGCTGCCTTCAGTCGGTCCGGGTCAGGTTTTAAAAGACCTCCTACAATCCGAACGGATCCCGACTGTGCGGCTGACCGACATTTATCGCCAGGCGGAAGGTTCTTCAATCATCAGGCTTGCCCATGACATTAAAAACGGAAAACTGCCGGATGACTTGGCGGCCCCCCAGCCTGACAGGTCATTCATTAAATGCAATGGACATCAGCTTGCCCAAGTTGTCGAAAAAGTTGCGGCAAATGCCAGGAAAAAAGGCTACCATGCGAGGGATATCCAGGTGCTCGCCCCGATGTATAAAGGCCCTGCAGGAATCGACAGGCTGAATGTCATCCTTCAGGAACTTTTCAATCCGAATTCTGATGGAAAAAGGAAAGAACTTGCCTTTGGCGATGTGAAATACAGGATTGGGGATAAAGTCCTTCAGTTGGTCAATCAGCCAGAATCCAATGTATTCAACGGCGATATTGGGGAAATTGTTTCGATCTTCTATGCAAAAGAGAATACCGAAAAACAAGATATGGCAATTGTTTCATTTGATGGGAATGAAGTGACGTATACGAGGCAGGATTTAAATCAGATCACCCATGCGTATTGCTGTTCGGTCCATAAAGCGCAGGGAAGCGAGTTTCCGATCGTCATCATGCCCATCACTCGAAGCTATTACCGAATGCTGAGGAAAAATCTCATTTATACAGCCATTACAAGAAGCAGGCAATTCCTGATTCTCTGTGGGGAAGAGGACGCGTTCCGGCTTGGGGTCGGGCGAAATGACGAGCAGGCGAGGCAGACGACCCTTGCCGAAAGATTAGTGGATGCGATCGGCAAAACAGCCGAAAATCCTGCCGGCGAGGAGAATGGCATCTTGGAAACGGGCGGCAATCCTGCTTTGGAAGTGATGGAACCTGCGCCTCAATATGAAGCAGCGTCCGCACAAGGGCCTTCATACGAAGAAATTCTTTTGAAAACAGATCCGCTCATTGGGATGCAAAACGTTTCTCCTTACGATTTCTTATAGTGGGTCTTCACTGCCCTTAAAATTGGGATAAATGGCAGGCCGATTTTTCTAGCACGAAGGGCACCTGAACATTGTAGACGTATATTTTTGACAGTAAATGGGCACAATCGTAGAGAACGAGCAACGGGTGGATTCCTTTCTTAGTCTCTGGGAATTGGAAAGGATGCCATCATCGTAAATGCTGAAACTACGTGAGGTGCCCTTCCAATGTTTAGTTGTCCAAACTGTCAAAGTAAGGATATCGGCAAAATCGGAATAAATCAGTTTTATTGCTGGAATTGCTTTATCGAGCTCTCACTTTCCAAAGGGATGATCCATACCCATCAAGTTGAAGAGGATGGGACACTAAGTTCCCTGGATGATTTGTTTGAAGAAAGTGAACGCCGTTATTCAAGTTAACATTTACCTAAGCCGCGGTGTGGTTCCGCGGTTTTTTTTATCATTAAATTTGTTTTACGCGATTCAACCGTGAAAGAAACTGAAAGGATGGAAAAAAGTCCTTAACAGTTCTGCATAAATGCACTGCGTTCCTCTAAAACTATCGGGAAGGGGGTGCGCGTGTGAATATCCACATGAAATGGTATTATCGGATAGGTTTTTTCCTTTTGCTTCTCGCAACAGCGTTAATCCTTATGAAGCTAAAGCCATTTTGGGCTCCCGTGGCGGTGGTAATCTGGTATATTCTTGTTCCGTTTCTTACGGCGGGTTTTATCGCATACCTTCTCCACCCGCTTGTCGAAAAGCTACATGAACGGGGCATGCACCGCGGGCTTGCCGTTCTGCTTATATATGTCGTGTTTTTTGGAGGGCTAGGCCTTGCGATTTATAAAGGAGTCCCGGCGTTTATCGAACAAATTAGGGAACTCTCCTCCAGTGCGCCCGCTTTCGCCGAGCAATATCGTGGATTGATTGCAAGTCTCGAGGAAAAAACAAAGGCCTGGCCAATTGGGCTGCAGCAGCGTATTGACAGGGGGATTACGAATGTTGAAGATAAGCTGATAGGTTCTTTTGACCTGGTCCTTGCCACGCTTGCAAATCTGGCCGATTCGATTCTGATTATTGCAGTCATTCCCTTCATCGCTTTTTATATGCTAAAGGATTATGAACTGATAAAGCGTACAGCCTGGTATTTGACCCCGATAAAATGGCGCCGCCAAGGGGTCCGTTTCATCAGGGACGTCGATAAATCCCTTGGGGGGTATATTAGAGGTCAGTTGATTGTCTGCATGATAGTCGGTATTGTTTCTTTCCTTTTATTCTGGCTTTTTGATTTGCGATTTCCGTTACTGCTCGGGCTGGTTATTGCACTGACAAATGTCATCCCATATTTCGGGCCAATTTTTGGGGCAATCCCCGCAGTGATTATTGCCGCAGCCACTTCAATGAAACTTGTATTCATTACAATAGGCATCGTATTCGTCCTTCAATTTATTGAGGGGAATGTCCTTTCGCCATATATTGTCGGAAAGAGCCTCCATCTTCATCCCCTGCTAATTATGTTTTCAATAGTTGCCGGCAGTGAAATTGGCGGAATCCCGGGTTTGATTTTGGCCGTACCGATTCTGGCGGTCGCAAAAGTGGCTATTGTCCATGCATCTGCAATTTTTGCCCAAGGAAGAAAAACTGGGTGAAAAGAGAGGAATGCAGCGAAATCATTTTCAGACGGCTTCTAAATTGACAAACGGATTCCGCATCGCTATAATGCGGCTATAGAATATTTTTGTTTGGAAAAACGATGAAGGATCGAGTATGCCGTTCGTAATCCAACCGCTGAAGGCGGACAGAGAGGGCTTCCATGGCTGGAAGAAGCCCGGGGTGAAAAATAGCAGAACGCTAATCCGGAGTGCAGCCAATACCTGCCGTTATGCCGCGTTAAGGCAATATTGAGAGATGGGCGCCGGCTTTACGCCCATAATCAGGGTGGTACCGCGAGAATAAGCTCTCGTCCCTGTCCAGGGATGAGGGCTTTTTTGTGTTTCCGGAAAGTTGAATCGCCTGTTTATCAGCAGCATTAATCAAGAAAGAAGTAGAAATCCGTTCCAGTGAGAACTATATAGGTTGTACTTAATACTAAGCGAAACTAATTGGAAAACTGGTTGATGGGAGCTCAGGCATGTAGACTCCTCGAAAATGCTATCGCATTTCCTTCGTGCAAAGCCCATTCGAAGAAGCTGGTTGTCCTGCGGGATAGAGCAGCAAGGGGAGACCCCACAGGAGCTTTGCTCCGAGGAGGCTCCACTGATGCCCCGCGGAAAGCGAAATGCCCGGAGCGGAAATCAACCACAATGTTCCCTTAGAATATTAATTTTATGATCAACCTATATAAACAATTAAGAAATTAAATGGAGGTTTCCGCAATGAAACAATTGACAGGCTCACAAATTAGAAAAATGTTTCTTGATTTCTTCCAGGAGAAGAATCACCACCTGGAGCCAAGCGCTTCACTAGTACCGCATGATGATCCATCATTATTATGGATTAACAGCGGAGTCGCGACACTGAAGAAGTATTTCGATGGGAGGGTAATCCCTGAAAATCCAAGGATCACGAATGCCCAAAAGTCAATCAGGACAAATGATATCGAGAATGTCGGAAAAACCGCCAGGCACCATACGTTCTTTGAAATGCTTGGGAACTTTTCCATTGGGGAGTATTTTAAGGAAGAAGCCATTGAATGGGCTTGGGAATTCCTAACTTCAGAAAAGTGGATGGGATTCGAGCCTGAAAAGTTATCGGTTACTGTCCATCCGGAGGATCATGAAGCCTACGACTACTGGTACAAGGAAATCGGAATTCCTGCAGAGAGGATTATCCGGCTTGAAGGGAACTTTTGGGACATAGGTGAAGGGCCGAGCGGACCTAACACGGAAATCTTTTATGACAGGGGACCTGAATACGGGGATGACCCTAACGATCCAGAGTTATATCCTGGAGGGGAAAACGATCGGTACTTGGAAGTATGGAACCTTGTTTTCTCACAGTTTAATCATAACCCGGACGGTACTTATACCCCGCTGCCTAAGAAGAACATCGATACAGGGATGGGGCTTGAACGGATGGCTTCTGTTGTTCAAAATGTCCCGACGAATTTCGATACGGATTTGTTTATGCCGATTATAAGGGCAACTGAACAAATTTCCGGCACGAAATATGGGGAGTCCAAGGAAACAGATGTTGCATTCAAAGTGATTGCAGACCATATCAGGACAGTAGCTTTCGCCATTGGTGATGGGGCGCTTCCTTCGAATGAAGGCCGTGGGTATGTCCTCAGGCGTTTGCTCCGCCGTGCTGTTAGGTATGCAAAGCAAATCGGCATTCAGCGCCCGTTCATGTATGAATTGGTTCCGGTTGTGGGGGAAATCATGCATGATTTCTATCCAGAAGTAAAGGATAACCAGGAATTTATCCAGAAGGTAATCAAAAACGAGGAAGAGCGGTTCCATGAGACTCTTCATGAGGGGCTTGCCATCCTTGAGTCAGTAATTAAGAAGGAAAAAGAAAAAGGCAGCAGCGTGATTTCCGGCCAGGATGTGTTCAGGCTTTATGATACTTACGGATTTCCAGTAGAACTGACCGAGGAATATGCTGAAGAAAAAGGCATGACAGTCGACCACTCGGGGTTTGAGGACGAAATGGAAGCCCAACGGGAGCGGGCCCGTTCTGCTAGGCAGGACGTTGAATCAATGCAGGTTCAAAGCGGAGTCCTTGGGGAAATCAAGGTTGAAAGCCAGTTTGTCGGCTATGACCAGATGGAAGCCCAGGCGGAAGTCCTTGTCATCCTTAAAGATGGAGCCGTGGCTGACAGTGCATCAAAAGGCGAAGAAATTCAATTCATTCTTGACCAAACCCCGTTCTACGCTGAAAGCGGCGGCCAGATTGCCGATCAGGGGTACTTGATTGGTGAAGGTGTGAAGGTTTTTGTCAAGGACGTCAAAAAAGCACCAAACGGGCAAAACCTCCATCGTGCTATCGTTGAGGAAGGCACACTGGAAAAGGGACAAAATGTCGCGGCTGCAGTAGACAGGGAAAACCGCGTGAAAATCATAAAGAACCACACGGCAACCCACCTGTTACACCAGGCGTTAAAGGATGTTTTAGGAGCTCATGTCAATCAGGCCGGCTCTTTGGTTGAGGCTGATCGCCTCCGTTTTGACTTTTCTCATTTTGGCCAGGTTAAGCCTGAAGAACTTGAACAGGTCGAAAAAATCGTTAACGAAAAAATCTGGAGGAATATTCCTGTAGACATCTCCTTAAAACCGATTGCCGAAGCGAAAGCAATGGGTGCCATGGCCTTGTTCGGGGAGAAATACGGCGATATCGTCAGGGTTGTCAAAGTTGGAGACTACAGCCTGGAGCTGTGTGGCGGCTGCCATGTTCCGAATACATCCGTCATCGGACTATTCAAAATCGCTGGGGAAAGCGGTATTGGCGCGGGAACCCGGAGGATTGAAGCCGTAACTGGTGAAGGAGCATATGAGCTGTTGAACAGCCAGGTGGGCCTTTTGAAGGATGCTGCCGGAAAACTGAAGGCCAATCCGAAAGACCTTTCCGGGCGGATTGACAGCCTCCTTTCCGAAATGAAGCAGCTTCAGCGGGAGAATGAATCCCTGGCTGCTAAGCTTGGAAATATTGAGGCTTCAAATCTTTCTTCAAAAGCCAAGGAAGTAAATGGAGTCACACTCCTTTCAGCAAATGTACAGGGACAGGATATGGCCGGGCTCCGGTCGATGGCGGATGACCTTAAACAGAAACTTGGTTCAGGCATCATTGTACTTGGAAGCGCGAATGAAGGAAAGGTCAACTTAATTGCGGCTGTTACATCAGACCTTATTGAAAAAGGATATCATGCAGGCAAGCTGATCAAGGAAGTAGCGGCAAAATGCGGAGGCAGCGGCGGAGGCCGTCCGGATATGGCCCAGGCTGGCGGGAAGGATCCATCCAAGCTGGAAGAAGCGCTTCGTTCTGCTGAAGACTGGGTTAAATCAATTTGATAATCATGGCAATTAGTGTAGAATAAACATATTACATTCTATTCAATGGAAACGAAAGGGCGAGGTGCGCGCAATGAGCTCATTAGACAAAACAATGAGGTTCAATTTTCCTGAAGAGCCTTTTGAACATGATGTAGATGAAGTCCTTTTCCAGGTGCATGAAGCGCTTCAGGAAAAAGGGTACAACCCGATTAATCAAATCGTCGGCTATTTGCTGTCGGGCGACCCTGCATACATTCCCCGCCACAAGGATGCCCGCAACATTATCAGGAAACTGGAGCGGGATGAAATCATTGAAGTACTTGTAAAATTTTATTTGAAGCAAAAGCGCGGAGGCTGATGCATGCGGATTCTGGGTTTGGATGTCGGCTCGAAAACAGTTGGCGTCGCCCTCAGCGATGAATTTGGATGGACTGCTCAAGGTCTGGAAACAATTAAGATCGATGAGGAAAAAAATGAGTTTGGCTTTGACCGGCTTGGGTCAATAATAAAAGAGTACGGCGTTGATACCGTCGTAGTGGGGCTGCCGAAAAATATGAATGGCACACTTGGCCCGCGTGCGGAGGCGAGCCAGAGATATGCAGCGGAAGTGGAGAACCTCTTTTCTGTCCCCGCGGTTCTCTGGGACGAAAGGCTAAGCACAATGGCTGCCGAAAGGGTTCTGCTCGAAGCGGATGTCAGCCGGAAGAAACGGAAAAAGGTCATTGATAAAATGGCCGCCACGATGATTTTGCAAGGCTTTCTAGACAGTAAAAAGTAAAGGGTGACCATAATGGAACATGGCGATAACCAGATTGTTGTAGTAGATGAAAACGGAAATGAACAATTGTATGAAATCCTTTATACATTTGAATCGGACGAATTCGAAAAATCATATGTCCTGTACTATGCCGCAGGATCCGACGACAGCGAAGATGAGGAAATTGAAATTCATGCCTCTTCCTTTGTTCCTGGAGCTGAAGGAAAAGCTGGCGATCTGCTCCCGATTGAAACAGATGAAGAGTGGGACATGATTGAGGAAGTCCTGAACACATTCCTTGATGAACAGGAAGACTACGAATAAAATCCATTTAAAAGGGCTGCTGCAAAGCGGCCCTTTTTTGTATTTTTAGGAAAGAACTTCCTCCTTTTTTTTGCAAAATTGACAACGATTTCAACTTGTGCTCAAATTAAGACGTAGTTTTTTGTTAAATATGCAGAATATTGTTGTATAATAGGCAAGAAACAAAGTCATATCATAGAGACAAGGCAGGTCCTGTCAAAAACAGGAGGGGAAAAGCAGAATGTCTGCTGACGACAAAAATTCAAAAAAGGAAATCATCCGCCAAAAGATGATTGAGCACCAAAGCGAGGCAAGAGTTGTCCGGAAAATCGTCCTGCTCATAACAGCTACCATCATTATTCTTGCTGGGGTAATTGGAGGCGGAGGCTACTTATATGTTAAATCCGCACTGGAACCTGTAGACCCCGAGAGCAAGGAAACAAGAGAGGTAACCATACCGATCGGCTCCTCGGTAACCGGTATTGCGAAAGAGCTGGAGAAAAGCGGCGTTATCAAAAATGCCCGGATTTTCAAGTATTATGTTAAATTCAACAATGAAGCAGGTTTTATGGCCGGCGACTACAAAATGACTCCGGCGATGACTATACCAGAAATTATTAAAAGCCTTAAAACAGGAAAGGTCGTGCAAAGGGCTAAATCCAAAATGACCGTTCCTGAGGGTAAGCAGCTGTCCGAAATCGCGGCGATTATTGCAAAAACAACCGGCCAGACCGAGGAAGAGGTTTTTGCAAAGCTTAATGAAGCGGAATTCGTAAAAGGAATGATGGCAAAATATCCTGATTTGCTGACAGAAGATATTTTAAACGAAAAAATAAAATATCCACTCGAGGGTTACCTGTATCCTGCGACCTACCCGATTTATAAAGATAACCCGACGGTCGAAGAAGTTGTAACCGCGATGCTTAACAAAACAAGATCCGTACTGGCTCCTTATAAAGAAACGTTGGCTGAGAAGAAGCTTTCGATGCATAGGCTGTTGACAATGGCTTCCCTGATTGAAGAGGAAGCGACCGAAAAAGCTGACAGACATAAAATTTCCAGTGTCTTTTACAATCGAATTGAAAAGGGCATGCCTCTTCAGACAGACCCTACGGTCCTTTATGCGCAAGGAAAGCATAAAGACAGGGTTCTATATAAGGATTTGGAAGTGGAGTCACCTTATAATACGTATAAGTATGCAGGAATGCCTCCTGGGCCGATTGCCAATTCTGGGCATATGTCCATTGAAGCGGCCCTTAATCCGGAAGACACGGAATTTTATTATTTTCTTGCTTCGAAAGACGGGGTTGTGCATTTTTCGAAAACACTTCAGGAACATAATAGTTTAAAGGCAAAGTATATAACAAATAACAATTAAGTAGGGAAGGGGAAAAACGATGGATTTTCCCCTTTTTCTATGGTAAAATAATTCAAGTATTTTCACGTGTCGGTGAAAATTTTGTTGAAGTTTGTGGAAAACGTAAGAAACAGGGATGCTTGAGGCAGATTCTGTTTATATTCAATAGCGTCAATCGCAGTAATTGGATGGAGAATGACAAGTCCGATTGTTGTGAACGCTATTTTTTCGTGTCTAAAGCATTTTAGCGAAACTCCGAGGTGATTACCTTGTTATTGAATGTAGAGCTGCAAGACTATCTGGAAAGCCTGATTCCCGCACGTCCAGGCATTTTTGCCGAAATGGAGGCTTTTGCAAAAGAAAACAATGTTCCCATTATGGAACCATTAGGAATGGAGCTTCTCCTTCAGATTTTACGAATCCATCAACCTTCGAAGATTCTGGAGATCGGGACTGCAATTGGCTATTCAGCGCTCAGGATGGCTTTTGCCCTTCCAGGATCGAGAATCGTCTCTATTGAAAGGGATATGGAGCGATATACTGAGGCGAAAAAAAATATTAAAAAAGCTGGTGCTTCCGACAGGATTCAAATTATTCATGGAGATGCTTTGGAAACTGTTGAAGAAGCCTCTTCCCATGGCCCATTCGATGCTATTTTTATCGATGCCGCGAAAGGACAGTACAGGAAATTCTTTTCCTTATATTCCTCTTTTTTGCGGGATGGAGGAATCATGGTTTCGGACAATGTTCTGTTCAAAGGCCTGGTTTATGGAGAAGAAATCGAGAACAAAAGGCTTTCGAAACTTGCTGGCAAAATAAACGGCTACAATCAATGGCTAATGAGCCAAAAAGAATATGTGACAACGATCATTCCCGCTGGAGATGGAATAGCCATAAGTTTAAAAAGAGGTGAAGGATATGAAAAGGCCTGAATTGCTTGTGACTCCTACAAGCATTGAAGATATTTCCACGCTTGCCGATGCGGGGGCGGATGCTTTTATTGTGGGGGAGGAACGGTACGCTTTAAGGCTCGCGGGTGAATTTAACCGGGAGGCGGTCCGGGAAGCCATCCACCTTGCCCACGGGAAAGGGAAAAAGGTGTATGTTTCCATGAATGCACTTTTCCATAATGAAAAGGTGGACGAGCTTGCGGACTATCTTTCCTTTGTGTACGAAGCTGGCGCGGACGCAGTTGTATTCGGCGATCCAGCCGTCCTGATGGCCGCGCGTGAAGCGGCTCCCGATCTGAAGCTCCATTGGAATACTGAAACAACAGGCACAAACTGGTACACGTGTAATTACTGGGGCAGAAAAGGCGCGAAAAGAGCTGTTCTGGCTCGAGAAATAAATATGGATTCCATTATTGAAATAAAGGAAAACGCTGAAGTGGAGATTGAAGTACAGGTCCATGGGATGAGCTGCATGTTCCAGTCGAAACGATCTCTGCTTGGCAACTACTTCCTCTATCAGGGCAAAGCGATGGAAATTGAAAACCGCCGACTGGAAAAGGATATGTTCCTTCATGATAAGGAGCGTGGAAATAAATATCCTATTTTTGAAGATTCGAATGGAACTCATATCATGAGCCCGAATGATATTTGCATCATAGATGAACTCCAGGATATGCTTGAGGCCGGGGTTGATTCCTTCAAAATTGACGGTATCATGAAATCGCCGGCATACATCATTGAAGTGACCAGCCTTTACAGACAGGCCATTGACCTTTATACTGCGGATCCCGACAAATATGACGAAATGAAGGAACAACTGCTTGAAAAAATAGAAGCGATCCAGCCGCCATCCAGGCCGCTTGACACTGGATTCTACTTTAAGGAAACCGTTTATTAACCCTGTTTGAATGGGAGATAAAGGAGGTAATTGGCTGTGAACGGAGTAAAAGATAAAATATCCGAAATCATTGACGGAAAGCGGGTTATTATAAAAAAACCCGAACTTCTCGCACCAGCGGGTAATCTTGAAAAGCTAAAAATCGCTGTCCATTACGGCGCTGATGCTGTCTTTATTGGCGGCCAGGAATATGGCCTCCGCTCAAATGCCGATAATTTCACTTTTGAAGAAATGAAAGAAGGCGTTGAGTTCGCGCGGAAGTGTGGGGCGAGAATCTACGTAACAACAAATATTTTTGCCCATAATGAAAACATCGATGGCCTTGAAGACTATTTAATTGGGCTTAGAGAAGCCGGGGTCGCCGGTATTATTGTAGCGGATCCGCTTATCATTGAAACATGCAGGAAGGTCGCGCCTGAAATTGAGGTGCACCTGAGCACCCAGCAATCCCTTTCCAACTGGAAAGCTGTGCAATTCTGGCAGGAAGAGGGCCTGGAACGCGTTGTGCTTGCGAGGGAAACGAGCGCGGAAGAAATCAGGGAAATGAAAGAGAAAACCGATATTGAAATCGAAACCTTCATTCATGGCGCGATGTGTATTGCCTATTCTGGCAGATGCACACTGAGCAACCATATGACAGCAAGGGACTCAAACCGTGGCGGGTGCTGCCAGTCATGCCGCTGGGATTATGACTTGTATCAGCTTGAAGGCAGCAAGGAAAATGCGCTTTTTGGTGAAGGCGATTCACCTTTTGCGATGAGCCCTAAGGATCTCAATCTTCTGCAATCGATTCCGAAAATGATCGAACTTGGCATCGACAGCCTGAAGATCGAGGGAAGGATGAAATCCATCCACTATGTAGCTACGGTTGTCAGTGTATACAGGAAAGTAATTGATTCGTACTGTGCCGACCCTGACCATTTTGTGATCAAGCCTGAATGGATTGAGGAGCTCGACAAGTGCGCCAACCGGGAAACCGCGCCTGCCTTCTTTGAAGGAGTGCCAGGGTATAAAGAGCAAATGTTTGGCAATCATAGCAAAAAGACAAATTTCGATTTTGTCGGGCTTGTACTGCAATACGACGAGAATTCAAAAATTGTCACCTTGCAGCAAAGGAATTTCTTCAAGCCTGGGGATGAAGTGGAATTTTTCGGACCCGAAATTGACAACTTCAATGCGATCATTGAAAAAATCTGGGATGAAGACGGAAATGAACTGGACGCTGCGCGCCATCCATTACAGATTGTCAAATTCAAGCTGGACAGGCCGGTCTACCCATACAACATGATGCGGAAGGAGAAATAACATGGAACGCAAACCAGTTGTTATCGGGGTAGCCGGAGGCTCCGGTTCCGGCAAAACATCAGTCACAAAGGCAATATTTGAAAGCTTCAAGGGCCATTCCATTCTGATGATTGAGCAGGATTATTATTATAAAGATCAGAGCGGCCTGCCGTTTGAAGATCGTCTAAAAACGAATTATGATCATCCGCTCGCATTCGATAATGACCTGTTGATTGACCATTTGCAAAAGCTTTTACGCCGGGAGCCAGTTGAAAAACCTGTTTATGATTATGCACTTCATACGAGGTCGAAGGAAGTTATCCACGTCGAACCCAAGGATGTCATCATCCTTGAGGGCATACTCATCCTCGAGGATGAACGGCTCCGCAATCTGATGGATATCAAGCTGTTTGTTGATACGGATGCGGATATCAGGATTCTCAGAAGGCTTCAGAGAGATATACGGGACCGTGGCCGGACGGTTGAATCGGTCATCGACCAGTACGTCAATGTGGTCAGGCCGATGCACAATCAATTTATCGAGCCGACAAAACGCTATGCAGATGTCATCATCCCGGAAGGCGGCCACAATTATGTTGCCATTGACTTAATGGTGACTAAAATTCAAACTATTCTTGAACAAAAGTCTATTTTATGAAACAATAGCATAGAAAATAGAAAAGCTCTTCAGCACTTTTTTATTTATAATTGGCAGGCCGTCCTTTTTGCAGGCAGGTCTGCCCGTATAATTTTCAATGATGCGCGCCCTGTGAAAGGACGCGCTAGATATGTATTCGGGATCAAACTACATAGCAAAATCATTTGACTGTACAGACTAGAAGGAGTGAACATTGTGGCAACTGAAAAAGTATTTCCAATGACACAGGCGGGTAAGGATAAATTGGTACAGGAGCTTGAGCAACTGAAAACCGTTAAGCGTAAAGAGGTCGTTGAAAGAATCAAAATAGCCCGCAGCTTCGGGGACTTGTCCGAGAACTCAGAGTACGATTCCGCCAAAGAAGAACAGGCTTTCGTCGAAGGCCGGATTACCACTCTTGAAAATATGATCAGGAACGCGAAAATCATACAAGAAAGTGAATTGGCAGGCGATACAGTGACTTTGGGAAGAAGTGTCACTTTTGTTGAGCTGCCGGATGGCGAAGAGGAATCCTACACAATTGTGGGCAGTGCGGAAGCTGATCCTTTTGAAGGTAAGATTTCCAACGATTCTCCGATTGCCAGAAGCCTTATGGGCAAAAAAGTAGGCGATACTGTTTCTGTGCAGACGCCTGGCGGAGAAATGACGGTAAAAATCGTCACCATTAAATAATAGCAACAACGTTTGAAAAACAAGCACCTCGTCAAAGCTTATGGCGAGGTGTTTTTTATGTGGAAAAAACGGGCCGCTGGCATGTGCGTAATTTTTATTTCATGTATATTTATTCTTCTGCTCCGGCTTGTACAGCTTCAGCTTTGGCAGCCGGAGAATTTTTCATCAAGGCATATTAATCTTATTGAAGAAAGTGTCAGACAACGATCCCAGGAAGTATCAATTAACGATGGCAGGGGAGCCATCCTTGACAGGCATGGAACCCCTCTAACTTACGAAAGAAAGGCTGTGCTGATCCTTTTTCCTTTTTTGCAAAAAATGGACTGGCCCTATGAAAAGATTGCCGCCATTTTAGGATACGACGGGGAGGAATTGCTTGAAGCCGTAAAGGGGGCAAAAGAGCCGGTCACAATCGGGGGGCGGCAGCCAAAGGAGCTTACGCTTGGGCAGATTCAAGCAATCAATGCACTGGAGATTCCTGGTGTATTTGCGGCCGAACGGAATATTCCTTTTGAAAAAGTACCGGCAAGCCAGTTGATAGGTTTGTCGGGAGAAAACGCGGAGCTTGCGAAAGAACGTTATCCGAACAAACCAATACCTTCGAGGACGGTCATCGGTTTATCAGGGCTGCAAAAAAGCTTTGATGAATTTCTGATCGGGGAAGGAGGGACAAAGCTTGTTTTTCAAGTAGATGGGGGCGGAGGGCCCTTGTTTGGTTCTAATGCAAGGTATACAGAACCGGAGAACTCTTTATATCCCGCAAGCTTAAAGCTGACAATTGACTTGGGGATCCAGCGAAAAGCAGAAGAGCTTGCAGACAGGCATGGCATAAAAAAAGGCGGCCTAGTCCTCCTGGATATTGGAACAAACAGTATCCTTGCCATCGTATCACGGCCGGAACCGGATAATAAAAATCCCTTCAGCGGAGGAGGCTTTTCCAATCTAATGCTAAAGGAACAAATCATCGGATCTGTTTTTAAAACTGTGATTGCTGCCGCTGCGATTGACAAAGGACTTGCCAAACCACCAAGATTATTTGATTGCAGCAGGAAGATAAATGGGGAGCCGGATCCTGTTTATCATTACGGCATGCTCGATTTTGAAGAGAGTTTTGCGAGAAGCTGCAATAATACCTTCGCCCAGCTCGCAAAAGAATTGCAAAAGGCAGACTCAGGAACGATTGAGGAGTATGCATCGAAATTATCACTGACCGATGGGGTTGGCTGGGAAGGCAATGTCTTTCATCAAGCTCGTTTCCGGCAGTTGCCTGGAGAGGAAAAAGGGAGGATATTTCTTGATGGGCAGGAGCGGAAGGATGCAAACTATGCCGCTTTGACTGGAATCGGCCAGAAGGAAGTGCGGGCGACTCCGCTTGCCGTTGCCAATATGATGGCCACAATTGCAAGGGATGGATTGAAAGAACAGGTCAGGGCTGTTTCGGAAATCGAATATCAAGATGGATTGCCTATGTATGCATTTCAACAAAACGCACTCGGAGGGCCACAGCTTGAAGTATCCACCGCCAAAGAGCTCCAAAAAATGCTAAGAAGGGTGGTCACAGACCCTAACGGGACAGGCAGATGGTTCTCAGGCCTTCCATATGAAGCAGCCGGGAAGTCGGGAACGGCGGAAACAGGA
This sequence comes from Bacillus sp. B-jedd, assembly GCF_000821085.1. Taxonomy (GTDB): domain Bacteria; phylum Bacillota; class Bacilli; order Bacillales; family Cytobacillaceae; genus Bacillus_D. Next base: position 2,735,111 of record NZ_CCXR01000001.1, on the reverse strand, counting down.
AGGTTTTCAGAAAGCGGCCAATATCATAATAAATGGTTTGCGGGTTATTTTCCTTTTGGAAAACCACGTTATGCTCTCGTGACAGTCAATCTTGACGTAATGGGGGATGAAGGAGGCGTCAATCCTCTATTCGCCGATATGGTAAACTTTTTATATACTTACGATCAGCAGGCAGAGTAGGTTATTCCTTCATCTTTCGGGCTTCTCATGTTAGAATAATGACAATCTTTCTTAGGGAGGCCATGTCAATGGATAATCAATATCAGGGCGGAAACCGCTCGCGATACCGTGCGAAAAGAAAAAAGACAAATATTATATTAAATAGCCTTATTGCCATAGTTGTTCTTTTAATCCTTGCAGTCGGCTTCAGTATTTTTGCGGGAAATGATGACGCAGCTCCCCCAAAACAAGCGGATAAAACTGAAGCGGGAAAGAAAGCTGAAAAGCCGGACGCGGATTCCGGAGGGAGTACTGGGCAGGCAGCCAGTGATGAAAATAACAACCAGGATGAAAGGGTAACGGATGATAGTGAAGCGAGTGAAAATGAAAGCGCAGAGGAAGAAAAAGCGAATGAGGATGAGAACTCTTCTGCGGATGCCGTTGTGACGGACGGCGGAAGTTCCCCGAATGTGAAAAGGACAATCGAGAATCCGGCCTGGAAACCAGCCGGGACAAGCCAGTCCGGCTCTCATGAAGTGACCATTCAAAAAGGAAGTCCAGACTGGAATGACATGCATAACGCGCTTGCCCAAGCGATTGGGACTGATACAAACAATATGACAACCTGGTGGCTGGAAAGGGACAGGAGCTCTGATGGAGGGGCGATTGGCACAGTAACGGCCAAGGGCAGCGACCAGGCATACCGAGTTTACATTCAATGGGTAGACGGGCAGGGGTATAAACCGGTCAAAGTGGAAGAATTGCATGAAAATGATAAGAAATAAATGATAGCAGGGGCTGATTCTGTCCCCTGCTATTTTTTTAATTTGAAATGCACGGCTGCTGTAAAATAAGTCTGGCCGTTTTCGTTCACATGCATCTGGTGTGATACAGATTCGACCTGAAGCATAATCGCCTTGTTCACTTCAATTTGGGAGGCGATCTTCTGCTCCAGTGTTTTCAAATTGGTCGCATCAAAAAATTCAATTTTATCTTCGATTAAGTCAAAATTCAGGTTCAAAGCGGTCATCCTCTCTATTTTCTCCTATTCATTGTAGCGAATACAGGCCATTTCCCGCAATTACGCTGTTGAAGATTCCTTTGTTATATGATAAATTTGGGTCAAGGTTTTGTTTAATTCATAGTATATCAATAGGAATTGTTAGTTTAATTAAAATGGAGCGTGAATATAGATGGGCAGGGAATTTCTCGAGTTATTTGAAGTATGGGCCGATACGTACGATCAAACGGTTGATGGGCATGACAGGGAGTATGAGGAAGTATTCAACGGCTATGAAACGATACTTGATAAGGTTGCGGCGAAAGCGATAGGCCATGTCGTTGAGTTTGGCCTCGGCACGGGCAATTTGACCACCCGCCTTTTGGCACTGGGCCACAGGGTCACCGGAATAGAACCGTCCCCTGCGATGAGACAGATTGCTGATGACAAGCTCGGAGGCAGGGTTTCCATCCTCGATGGTGATTTTCTGCAATTTCCAGAGCTTGAACAGCCGGTTTCGTTCGTGAGCACTTATGCGTTCCATCATTTGACCGATTTAGAGAAACAGGAAGCTATAGCCCTTTATGGCAAAATTTTGCCCGTTGGTGGTAAAATAGTATTTGCGGACACGATGTATGTAAGCGAGGAAGCATACAACAGCGCTATAAATGAAGCAAAAAGCAAAGGCTTCCATAACCTGGCCGCCGACCTTGAGCGTGAGTATTATACAACGATTCCAGTATTGCAACGCATGCTTGAAGAAAACGGATTTCACTCAAGCTTTACAAAGTGCAATGAGTTTGTCTGGCTGATGGAAGGAATAAAAAACGAATGAGAGAGGTATTTAAATGAAAATAGCCATTATCGGGGCAATGGAAGAAGAAGTTTCATTATTGAGGAGCAATATGAAAGGCCAGACTCGGGAAGTCGTGGCCGGCTGTGAGTTTACATTTGGTGAAATGGAGGGAGCGGACGTCATCCTGCTCCGCTCCGGCATCGGAAAGGTAAATGCGGCGATGTCGACAACAATCCTGCTTGAAAAATACAAGCCGGATGCCATTATCAACACTGGCTCTGCCGGCGGTTTCGACCCGTCCCTTGAAGTAGGCGACGCGGTCATTTCTTCGGAAGTCCGCCATCATGACGTTGATGTGACGGCGTTTGGCTATGAATATGGCCAGGTTCCCCAGCTTCCGGCCGCTTTCAAGCCTGATGAAAAGCTGGTCACGGTTGCGGAGGATGCCGCAGCCACCATCGAAGGAATCCAAATAGTGAAAGGAATGATCGCGACCGGGGATTCATTTATGCATGATCCGGAAAGGGTCGAATATGTACGGACCAAGTTTACGGGCCTGCAGGCGGTGGAAATGGAGGCGGCAGCAATCGCACAAGTTGCTCACCAGTTCAACGTCCCCTTCGTGATCATTCGCTCCCTGTCCGATATTGCAGGGAAGGAATCTGGCATGTCCTTTGAACAGTTCCTCGATAAAGCCGCCCATAATTCAGCAACACTTGTCATGAAAATGGTTTCGGCACTAAATAAGTAATTTCGGGACTGAACAGGGGGAGAAGCATGAAAGTTTACAGCAATGTCCATGAATTGATTGGCAATACCCCGGTTGTAGAAATAACTTCTTTCGCTCTGCCGGAAGGGGTCCGGATATTCGCGAAACTTGAGTTCATGAATCCGGGAGGCAGTGTAAAGGACAGGCTCGGCCGTGAATTGCTTCGCGAAGCTTTTGAAAGCGGAAAACTGCGGGAAGGCGGGACGATCATTGAACCGACCGCCGGCAATACGGGAATTGGATTGGCGCTGGCTGCAATTAATAAAGGGATTCAGGTTGTTTTTTGCATACCTGAAAAATTCAGTATCGAAAAGCAAGAGCTAATGAAGGCGCTCGGGGCGAAAATTGTCCATACCCCCACAAGTGACGGTATGAAGGGCGCCATCCGGAAAGCCGAAGAAATGCTGAAGGAAATTCCGGGTTCTTATTGTCCCCAGCAGTTCGGCAACCCGGCAAATCCGGAGACGTATTATAAAACTCTCGGCCCCGAACTTTGGGATCAACTTGATGGAAAAATTGGTGTGTTCGTTGCCGGCGCCGGTACCGGGGGTACCTTCATGGGGACAGCCCGTTACCTGAAAGAAAAAAATCCTGGCATTAAAACGGTTATTGTTGAACCAGAAGGCTCTATTTTGAACGGCGGTGAATCAGGGCCGCATAAAACCGAGGGGATTGGTATGGAATTCCTCCCAGGGTATATGGACAAAAGTTATTTTGATGCGATTCATACAGTGATGGACGATGATGCATTCAGGCTGGTGAAGGAGCTGGCTGCGAAAGAAGGGCTGCTTGTCGGCAGTTCATCCGGCGCAGCATTCCATGCGGCTCTCCTTGAGGCGGAAAAAGCTCCAGCCGGAACAAATATTGTGGCCATTTTTCCTGATGGCAGCGAGCGCTACTTAAGCAAAAAGATTTATGAAGGCGGGATATAAAAATGAAACGTAAAACAAGGTTAATACACGGAGGAATCCCCTCCGACCCCCAAACAGGGGCGGTCTCATTCCCGATTTACCAGGTAAGCACGTATAAACAGGAAGGCGTCGGCGGCCATAAAGGCTTTGAATATTCAAGGACGGGAAACCCAACAAGGCATGCCCTCGAGGAACTGATTAAGGATCTAGAAGGCGGCTATGCGGGCTTTGCGTTCGGCTCCGGAATGGCGGCAATGACCGCGGTCATGATGATGTTCAACTCAGGGGACCATGTCATCCTGACAGATGATGTGTACGGCGGATCGTTCCGGGTAATGACGAAGGTACTGAACCGGATGGGAATTGACACGACATTTGTTGATACGAGCAATTTGGATAATATTGAAAAAGAAATCAGGCCGAATACAAAGGCGATCCACCTTGAAACGCCAACGAACCCGCTGATGAAAATCACCGACATCGCCGGGGTGGCAAAAGTGGCCAAGAAACATGGCTTGTTGACAATTGTGGATAATACCTTCTCAACCCCATATTGGCAAAATCCACTTGAACTTGGTGCGGATATCGTTTTGCACAGCGCGACAAAGTATATCGGCGGCCATAGTGACGTCGTAGCCGGCCTTGCCGTGGTAAACAGCGAAAAGCTGGCCCAGGAGCTTCATTTTGTCCAAAACTCCACAGGAGGCGTGCTGGGGCCACAGGATTCCTGGCTGCTGATGAGGGGAATAAAGACGCTCGGAATCCGGATGGAAGAAACAGAGGCCAATACAAAAGCGATTGTCGATTTCCTTGTGAGCCATCCGGGAGTTAAAAAGGTTTTCTATCCGGGCCTAGAGGACCATCCGAACCACTCCATCGCCAAAAAGCAATCAAGAGGCTTCGGCGGCATGGTTTCGTTTGATGTGGGCAGTGCTGAAAAAGCCGATGAGCTTTTAAGCAAGGTTAAATATTTTACACTTGCGGAAAGCCTTGGCGCCGTGGAAAGCTTGATTTCCGTGCCAGCGAGGATGACTCATGCCTCCATCCCTGCAGAAAGGCGCGGAGAACTGGGCATCACCGATGGGCTTGTCAGGATTTCTGTCGGCCTTGAAGATGCCGAAGACCTTATTGAAGACCTTAAAAATGCATTAGAATAGTCTCAAGATTAAGCCGGTCCATCATTTGGGCCGGTTTTTCAATTCTCTTCCGTTTTTTGGATGACGGACTTCGAATGGGTCACTGGGCTACAAAAACAATGTTCCAACAATGTTAATAATTACATCGCTCGCTAGGCTGTTAAATATGTTAAATTAGTTTAGTAATCTTTTAGAAAAGCAGGTGGGCGATATGCAAAAACATGCAAAAGATTTATATGAAAAAATGTGCGATACCAAATGGTTTGGCATCGTTCTATTGGCAGCCGGCTCATTTTTTTACCTTGGAGCGATTCTTCCCACCCCATCGGCCGATTCCGTTGATAAAATCGGCATGACGGTGTCTTCACTCGTTTTCCTGGCAGCATCAATCCTCTTTTTGCAAAAATCGAAAGAATATCGTGAAATGCTATTGGAACATGAGGATGGAGAAGAGTATTTCTCTTAATATATAAATTCTGCGCCGTTGCGGCGTTTCAGACTGTAGCCAAACCGGGGAGTGCCGGGGGGGCTATGGTCTTTTTTCATTTCAGGAATGTACGCCAGTCAGCTAGGCTGCAATTCCGGGCTTCGTTCAGGAGTGCTTCCGGGCGGCCTCAGTTAAACGCCGTTTTGTGTCCTTGTGTACTAAAAGGGGATTTAGAACGCGGATGGCATTAGGCTAACCTCTCTTCGCGTTCTAAAGGGAGACTTAGAACACGGATGGCATTAGGCTAACCTCTCTTCGCGTTCTAAAGGGAGACTTAGAACGCGAACGGCACCAGGCGAACGTCTCTTCGCGTTCTAAAGGGAGACTTAGAACGCGGAAGGCATTAGGCTAACCTCTCTTCGCGTTCTAAAGGGAGACTTAGAACGCGGACGGCACCAGGCTAACATCCTTCCGGGTTCTAAAGGAAGACTTAGAACGCGGACGGCACCAGGCTAACATCCTTCCGGGTTCTAAAGGAAGACTTAGAACGCGGACGGCACCAGGCTAACATCCTTCCGGGCACTAAACGAAGACTTAGAGCCTGAACCCTGCCCGGCAATTCCCCCTCCGGGCACTAAACGAAGACTTAGAGCCCGAACGGCGTCCGACCATCATCTCTCCGGGCACTAAATGAAGACTTAGAGCCCAAACGGCCCCCGGCCATTATCCCTCCGGGCACTAAACGAAGACTTAGAGCCCGAACGGCCCACGGCCATTATCCTTCCGGGAACTAAAGGGAGACTTAGAGCCCGAACGCCCCCCTCATCCATCCCTCCGGGCACTAAACGAAGACTTAGAGCCCGAACCCTGCCCGGCAATTCCCCCTCCGGGCACTAAACGAAGATTTAGAGCCCGAACGGCGTCCGACCATCATCTCTCCGGGCACTAAATGAAGACTTAGAGCCCGAAAGGTACCATCCAAACGTCGCTTCGGGTACTAAAGGCAGAATCAAAGGTCGACAGCACCCTTCCTCTGTTACTTGGGCCTAGATGTTAGCGTAGGCAGCGCGCTGAATAACCCAAAAAAACACCTTAGTATTCCTTTTAAAATTCTTTTAGACTGCAAAATAGGTAGGGATGGAAAAATTTTCTGATAAAAGGGTTTACAAATGCATTCATAGTGGTTATAATTACCTGTGGAAGCAAAAAATACCTAACCTGAAAGGAGGCATTACCATGATCAAGTTTTACAACAACCAAAAAACTTTATATAAGAATCATGCATGTTCTGCCTTCAGGGATTGGATTGCTTAACAGTTTTAATGTGAATCAGCCGTATCCATACCGTGGGAGAACTTTGCCCTGCGGTATTTTTGTGCCTAAAATTCACTCACCCATATAGGAAAGCCCTCCAGTACGTCAGGAGGCCTATATTAGGGTGATTGTCTGCCGCAGAGATTCTTTTATCCCTGCGGTTTTTTTGCGCCCAAAAGGATATGAAATGAATAAAGGAGGTGACATAAATGGTATTAAACATTTTCTTTGTAACTGTGACAATCAAAAAACGAGTAATAGACCCGGAAGAAATCAAAAGACGGGAAAGCATTCAGAAAATTACCGAACAAAACAAAGATCGCCAATTTTCAATGTACCGCCCGTTCTAATTTAAGGTGGTGATAAACAATGACACTTCATATTTTCTTTTTTACAATTACGATTCAAAAAAGGAACTACAGCCCGGAAGAACTGATCAACATCGAGCATACAAGAAAGATAAAAGAAGAAAACAAACATCGAATGTATAGTCTTTACAGGCCATTTTAATCAATGAAAGGGTGGTAATGATAAATGGAAAAGTTATTCATATTGCAGAAAAGAAGAGGTTGCCTTTGGATTTTGACAGATACCGGTTAATTCAAGGGTTCCGAAAGGAGGAACTATAAATGCCGATCCACTGTTTTTTACTGACATTTATCTTTCGGCGGAAAAATAAGCAATAGAGGCCGAAAACATACAATACTGTACGGTTTTCAAGGTTTATACTATAATAAATCTTAAGATATGAATAATGGACAGAGCGAGGGATGCTGGTTATGTTCTTAATGGTAATGGCACTTATTCTTACTGGCGTAATAGGCTGTATTATTGCAGCTGAGGTAAGTGTAGAGGATTAAGTTTTAAAAAAAGGGGTGCCGGGAAGTCAGTTTATCTGATTTTCCGGCACCCGTTTTCGTTTTCCATCAAATTATCTCCGGCGTCCCGGCCTGAACCATAAATAAACGATCAGCAGGACAGCCGCGACAGCCGCTATCAGCCGCGGGGCTGAGATGTCCCCGAAAATGACTTGTGCAGCTGCAGCAGTAATAACAAGAATCAATACTAAAAGCAAAACTACTTTTTCCGGCATGGCGCTCCCCTTTTTCTTCCTATCTCTTAGCTTACATTGTACCGTCCGGCTTTCCCAAAGTCCAAAGGCCATTTTGCAAATACAAGCAGAATGTTGATAATTCTCAACAATATAGTGATTCTTTTAGCAAAATACGGAAATTTTCAGCGGACAGACACTTTCCAGCCCAATAAAACATAGGAATTAGTTATAAGCTTAGCAGAAAGCGGGGAGAAAGTATGTCTGGTATTCTGACCGCCCTCGGATATTTGGTAAAAGAATTTCTTTTTCTTGTCTCCTATGTAAAGAATAACGCATTTCCGCAACCGTTGTCTTCTGCTGATGAAAAAAAATATCTCCAGCTTATGGCCGCAGGTGACTCGAATGCGCGCAATCTCCTAATTGAACACAATCTCCGCCTCGTTGCCCATATTGTCAAAAAGTTCGAGAACACCGGCGAGGATGCCGAGGATTTGATTTCCATCGGAACGATTGGCCTGATTAAAGCGATTGAAAGCTATTCAGACGGGAAGGGGACAAAGCTTGCCACTTATGCTGCGCGTTGTATAGAAAATGAAATACTCATGCACTTAAGAGCTTTAAAGAAGACAAAAAAGGATGTTTCCTTGCACGATCCAATCGGCCAGGATAAGGAAGGAAATGAAATATCGTTAATTGATGTCCTTAAGTCTGAATCGGAGGATGTCATTGAAACAATTCAGCTGAATATGGAGCTTGAAAAAATAAAACAGTATATTGGTGTTCTTGATGCCAGAGAAAAAGAAGTCATCGTCAGCAGGTTCGGACTTGGTATGCAGAAGGAAAAAACCCAGCGTGAGATTGCCAAGGAATTAGGGATTTCCAGGAGCTATGTTTCCCGGATTGAAAAACGGGCCCTGATGAAAATGTTTCATGAATTTTACCGAGCTGAAAAGGGCAGGCGCAAAAAAGGAAAGGCAGCTGATTCATAACAGCTGCCTTTCCTTTTGCTCTCTATTCTGTCCATTTATAGCCGACTCCCCATACAGTTGATAAATGGCTGTCAATTGGAAAGCCAGCTTTACGGAGCTTGTCCCTGAGATTTCTCACATGTGAATCGACCGTCCTGTCTTCAGTTGAAGCTGCAAAGCCCCAGACGATGGAGAGCAAATGGTCGCGGGTAAACACTTTATTGCGGTTTTGCAGAAAGATGCCGAGAAGCGCGAACTCCTTCGGTGTCAAGGATATTGGGCGCTTTTTATAATACAGCTCAAAGGAAGTCTGATTAAGTTCAAGACCGTGGAAAGTGAGCCAGCCGTTTTCGGGGTTTTTCCTTCTTAGGACAGCCTCAATTCTGGCCAATAATTCTTCTTCATCAAATGGCTTAGAGATATAATCATCCGCACCGATTTTCAATCCTTTCACAATATCGGCCTTTTGTGTCCTGGCAGTCAGCATGATAATCGGTGTGTCAGACCGTCTTCTGATTTCTCCGCAAACTTCCCACCCGTCCATTTCAGGCATCATCACATCCAGGATCACCAAATCAGCTTTCCCTGTTTCCAAATAAGCCAATGCCGATAAAGGCGAAGTATATTTTAAACAGTTATACCCTCTAGGGACTAAATACAAGGCGAGTAAATCCAGCATTCTTTGTTCATCATCTATTAGAACGATTTTTTTCAATTCGCTCTCTCCTATTTGTTAAGTCTGCTTTTATTCATTATACAGCATTTAGTGAGACCAACTTTTAAAAATAATAAAAATGCCTATGTGGGAGCCTTATGTAGGTACATACCCTGTAGTAAGGGAAAGGGGTGATATCCATGTATTATGGTTATCCGTATGCGCCTTATCCGTATAGCTATCCGTGTGGGCCAGGTGGATATGGGTTTGTATACGCGCTTTTTATCATCTTATTCATCATCGTCCTTCTTTTTGGAGGCTGGTGGTATTTCTACGGAAGATGTTAAAAGGTTTACTGGGCTGCCAAAGATGGCAGCCTTTCTTCCTTCTTTATCTGAAAATGGAAATTTTCAGATTATAAATCTATAATTATAATGTACATATTACCTGCGACAGGGTTTACCCGGCAAACAAACATAGGGGGATACATAATGGCAAATACTGCATTTTCAGAGGTTTGGGATTTGGATGTAATATTTCCAGGTGGCAGTGACTCACCGGAGTTCAAAAAACATCTTCAACATGGAAAGAGTTTAATTGAATCGTTTAGTGCTGAAATAGTCAAGTGGGAGCCTAAGGAAGGTGAGGATAACGCAGCCGAGTTATACGGCTTGATTTCCTCATTTGAAAAAACGGCGAAAAATATTCGCCAAGCGGGAGCATTCCTTTCCTGCTTGAAGGCGCAAAACACAGAGGACAAAAAAGCTTTGGAATTCGACTCGACGGTAACCGGCCTGAGCGCCTCTTTTCAAACAGCCCTTTCATCCTTTGATGGGAAGCTTGCCGCCATTAGTAAGAACGAGTGGGAAAGAATTCTGGCTGATGAGAAACTAAAAGATTTGGCTTTTATTTTGACGGAACGAAGGGAAAGGATGAAAGAAAAGCTGTCCGAAGATGAAGAAAGGGTCGTAAATTCTCTTGGTATTGACGGATATCATGCTTGGGGACAGATGTATGACCTCATTGTCGGCAAGATAAAAATCCCGTTTACTGAAAATGGGGAAATAAAACAGTTATCGGTAGGCCAAGCCGCGAACAAATTTTCGAGCAGCGACCGTGGAGTTCGCGAAGATATCTTTTCAGAATGGGAAAAAGCCTGGGGCAGCCATGCCGATTATTTGGCAAAAGTGCTTAATCATCTGGCAGGGTTCCGCCTGAACGTATACAAGTTGAGGGGCTGGGATGATTTTCTTATAGAGCCTCTTGATTTGAACCGGATGAAGAAGGAGACATTGGAAGCGATGTGGTCGGCAGTGGAGAAAAATAAAAAGCCACTTGCCGAGTATTTGGAGAGACGCGCCAAAATGATGGGTGTGGAGAAGTTGAGTTGGTTTGACCTCGATTCCCCTGTGGGAAGCGCCGATTCCAAGGTTTCTTATCAGGAAGGAGCCCAGTTCATTCTTAATCAATTTTCAGAATTTGGCGAGGAGCTGACATCATTTAGCAAACATGCACTCGAGAACATGTGGATTGAAGCTGAGGACCGGCCAGGCAAAGCGCCAGGCGGATTCCACACTTATTTTCCGGAGTCGATGCAATCGAGGATATTCATGACGTACTCAGGGACCCCTTCCAATATATCAACTCTTGCCCACGAGCTTGGCCATGGATTCCATACGTATGTGATGCGCGATCTTCATCTGTTAAACCGGAATTATGCGATGAACGTGGCGGAAACTGCCTCGACTTTTGCTGAAATGATCGTTTCCGATGCGGCAGTTAAGAACGCGAAGACTGAGGATGAAAAGCTGGCGCTCCTTGATGAAAAGTTACAAAGGTCAGTCGCGCTGCTGATGAATATCCATGCACGCTTCCTGTTTGAAACAAGTTTTTATGAGGAGCGGAAAAGCGGGTTTGTCAGCGCAGGCCGCTTGAATCAATTAATGGAAGAGGCTCAGAAAGAAGCATATCTGGGGGCACTTGAAGATTATCATCCTTCCTTCTGGGCGTCCAAGCTCCATTTCTTTATAACAGGTGTTCCATTCTATAACTTCCCGTATACCTTCGGTTTCTTGTTCTCTTTGGGAATTTATGCAAGGGCACTTGAGGAAGGGAGCGGATTTGAGGAAAAGTATATTGCTTTGCTGAAAGACTCCGCTTCGATGACTGTGGAGGATTTGGCTGCCAAGCATCTGGGTGAGGATTTGACTAAAGAAGATTTCTGGGAAAAAGCGGTTAACCTATGCACGGAAGATGTAAAAGAATTCCTTGAATTGACAGAGGGGTATTCCTTAGACAAATAGTAGTATATTCAATGCTTGTTGACTCCAATGGGAATCTGACACAAAGGATATCAATAAAAAGAGAAACACCCGGCAGGTTTCTGCCGGGTGTTTTTTAGGCTAGACTTTTTTAAGTTTAAACGGGCTGACCATAAGAAAAGCTAAAATCATCACAATGAACAGGAAGCTTTGCGGCGGGATATAGGGAATGGCCAGAAAACTTAATGTAACAAGACAGCCAGCCGCTGTGATTGGAAGCCCTGTAAAATAGCCATTGCTTTCAGTAATATTGAAACGGGCGAGGCGGAAAGCGCCGCAGGCAATGAAGAATACTGTAAAGAATGAGCCTGGCCCTCCGAATTCAAATAAAATTCCCTGATAAATTAATAGTGCTGGCGCAACTCCGAATGATATAATATCACTCATGGAATCCAATTGTTTCCCCAATTCAGATTCTATGTTGAACTTTCTGGCAACCATACCGTCGAACCTGTCAGCAAGAGCAGCGATAAAAATGAGAAGAAGACTGAGCCTTAAATTTCCATGAAGAGTAAAAATAATTGCAAAACCGCCCAGTGACAAATTCATCAGCGTCAGGACATTGGCTGTTTGTGTCTTAAGTTTTTTTACCGTCTGGTCTACTACGTCCAAAAAAAACATTTCATCACTCCTTTTCGGTTATCCCTGTTGGAAAAAGGGAATCCCGTTATTAAAAGAAACAAAGGCAGCGGCCAAAGTTCCTGATCCGACCCTACAATGGTTTTATATAGAATCATTATCCTATCTTACTTATATTTTAAGGCTTTTATGACGGTTCGTAAAGAGTATATTTACACTATTTGGAGGTTAGTACATTGTTTAAGCCTTTCTACCGGCTTCTTATCGAATTAACAAATGGGAGATTGTCTTCCAATTTCCTGAAAAAGTTCGCCCGTTCGCCAAAAAGCCGGCATGTGGTTAACCGTTTTGCCAAGGCTTACCGCCTGAATACTGAGGAAATGGAAATGCAGCTTTCCGAGTTTCCGACTTTACATGATTTATTTATCAGGAAGTTAAAGCCCGGTTCCCGCCAGGTCGATCTTCTTGAAGGCTCCGCAGTCAGCCCTGTGGACGCGGTCATCGAGGATGTAGGTACAATCAGCCCATTGAGTGAAATGGAAGTGAAAGGGAAAATATACTCAGTGGTGGACATGCTTGGCGATAAAGAGACAGCAGAAAAGTATATGGGCGGGACTTATATGATTTTTTACTTGAGCCCGAGCCATTACCATCGCATCCATAGTCCCGTCAACGGGACAGTTACAAGGCAATGGACGCTTGGCAAGAAATCATATCCAGTCAATAAGTGGGGCCTTAAATACGGAGTCGATACCCTATCAAAGAACTATCGAATGATTTCGGAAGTGCGGGTTGACGGCGGAATGGTTGCAATCGTAAAAGTAGGGGCCATGTTTGTCAACTCCATTGAAACGACCCATACTGGCTCTGAATTGAAAAAAGGTGAGGAGATTGCCTATTTCAGCTTTGGCTCAACTATTGTCCTGCTTTTTGAGAAAGGCTGTTTCATGGCTGACCCGGATATTACTGTCCCTCACCACGTTAAAATGGGCGAACGGATTGGCCAATTCCAAAATAAATGAACAGCGGCGCCCATGCGCCGCTGTTCCATTTTTTTGTGTTAACTTCAACCAAGAAAGGACCTTGCAGGGCCTTTATCAGGAAGAAGCCCTGACTCTATGAGATAATGACCTGCGCTGGATTTCTTTTTCAATAAGACGGATAAAATCAGGGCTAAGTTTCAGTTCTCTAGCTTTAAAATACGATTCAATCAGCAAATCATCTGACAGTTTACGCATGCCAGAATTCACCCCCCTGAAAAATTTAGGTCTAAATTTATGGTTAATGGAATATTATTGTAAGTTCGTGGTGTTTATATCACTAATCTAACAAAAAAGGTTCACGAGAACAATCGTTCTTATTGTCCACAGCCACCAGTGGATAACCTGTGATTAAGTTGTTTATATATCGGGGAAAAGTGATAATAGCAAGTGGGATATTGTTGATAAAGTTATCCACAGCACTGTAAAACGCTGTTTTTGTCGAAAAATTTTTATATAAATAGACTTAATTTTTTCAAAATCTTATGCTTTCGGCAAAATGATATATAGTATAGATAAAGGAATCTACCGATTTTTGTCTGAAGCGGACCTTTTCTTCAAAATTAAATAGGTTGAGGGAATGAAGTTTCTTATTTAATATGAGCAAAGAACCCGGCGGCGATTTCGAATATTGAACTCCCTGTCTGAGAGATTTTATTCCGAGCAAGATAAAAGTTTTGAATTTCTTTTTGAATCCTTTTGCAAAATTGGTTATGATGAAAACATTGCCAACTTAAGAAATAAAAAATGGGGTGTGTAACATGTTGAATCTTTTCCTGCCCTCGGAGCATGTAAAGAGTATTTTTGCGATTACACCTGAACAACTAAAAGAGAAGGGGATTAAGGGGATCATTACTGACCTCGACAATACCCTTGTTGAATGGGACAGGCCGAACGCAACACCGAAATTGATTGAGTGGTTCGATGAAATGAGAAAGAACGATATTCTCGTGACGATTGTCTCGAACAATAACGAACAAAGAGTTAAATCGTTTTCTGATCCTCTTGGGATTCCGTTTATCTTTCAAGCAAGGAAGCCGATGACAAGGGCTTTCCGGAAGGCGATTGAACGGATGGGAATCAAGAGGGAAGAGGCGGTCGTCATTGGCGACCAGCTGCTTACGGACGTTTTTGGGGGAAACCGCGGGGGATTCCATACGATTCTTGTCGTACCAGTGGCCCAGACGGATGGTTTTTTCACAAGATTCAACCGGAAAATTGAAAGAAGGATCCTGAATTCCTTCAGAAAAAGAGGGATGATTAATTGGGAGGATTCAATGTGAATACTGACCATGAAAACGTAATATGCATTGGCTGCGGCGTAGCCATTCAAACAGAACAGCCTGGGGAGCTTGGCTATGCGCCGGCTTCTTCCATTCAAAAGGAGCAAATCATCTGCCAGCGCTGTTTTCGGCTGAAGCATTATAATGAAGTCCAGGATGTCAGCCTGACCGATGACGATTTCCTGGAAATTTTGAACCGGATAGGCGAGACTGATGCACTGATTGTAAAAATCGTTGACATTTTTGACTTTAACGGAAGCTGGATTCCAGGGATGCACCGATTTGCCGGGAGAAACAAAATCCTTCTTGTCGGAAACAAAGTTGATTTGCTGCCGAAATCAGTCAAACATCAAAAACTGATCAATTGGATGAAGCATGAATCAAGGGAACTCGGCCTCCAGGCTGAAGATGTATTTTTGATTTCAGCGGCAAAAGGCACATCCATAATGGAAACTGCAGCTGCCATTGATTCTTACAGACAAGGAAAAGATGTATACGTAGTGGGCTGTACAAATGTCGGGAAATCCACATTTATCAACAGGATCATCAAGGAAGTGGCCGGCGGGCAGGATGTCATTACAACATCGCATTTCCCAGGGACAACACTTGATATAATCAAAATTCCATTGGAGGATGGGAAAGCGTTGATCGATACGCCGGGAATTATTAACCATCACCAAATGGCCCATTATGTAGGAAAACAAGATCTAAAAGTAATAACCCCGAAAAAAGAGGTCAAGCCAAAGGTATACCAGCTTAATGAAGGACAAACCCTGTTTTTCGGCGGATTGGGAAGATTTGATTATATTTCGGGCGGAAGGATGTCATTCGTCTGCCACTTTTCAAATGAACTTGGTATTCACCGGACGAAAACAGAAAATGCCGATGAATTATATGAGCGCCAGGCAGGGGAATTGCTTACGCCTCCGAAAAAGGACGAGTTGGACTCGTTCCCTGAGCTTGTAAAGCAGGAGTATACCATTAAGGAAGCAAAAACAGACATTGTTTTTTCCGGTCTTGGATGGATAACGGTCAATGAACCTGGCGCGAAAGTGGCGGCTTATGTGCCGCGTGGCGTTCAAACGATGTTGAGGAAGTCGCTTATTTAAAATCAGGGGGAGTCATTTTGAAAAAGCTTTTTGGCGTAATCGGGAATCCGATCGGCCACTCCATTTCTCCACAAATGCATAATGATTTGTTTGCATATTATGGAATCGATGCCCACTATCACCCCTTCCTGGTAGAAAAGGGGAAGCTCAGCGAAGCAATCCAGGGATTGAAGTCACTTGGCGCTGCAGGGTTCAATGTGACTGTCCCGTTTAAAACTGAAATTATTCCGTTGCTTGATTGGGTCGACCCGCTGGCCCTGGAAATCGGCGCTGTGAATACGGTTTTAATTAAGGAAGGAAGCTTATTAGGCTACAATACTGATGGCCCCGGATTTTTAAAAAGCCTAGAGGAAGAACTGCAGATGCCGGAGCGGCCATCCATCTTAATCATTGGGGCAGGCGGCGCGGCGCGGGCAATCTTCTTCACTTTGGAAAAAACCAGGCCAGTGGTGATTGACATTTGCAATCGAAGCCTCGAAAAAGCAAAATCGCTATCCGGCGAAGCGAAAACGAATGTTCTGTCCCGCGGGCTGTCGCTGGAGGAGGCGGAAAACAGGGTCAATGAATACGATCTTATCATCCAGACGACAACGGTTGGCATGTATCCGAATATTGATCGGTTGCCACTCAATCCTGGCGGTTTGAATAAACCGTTTTCTGCTGCTGATATTATTTACAACCCCTACGAGACAGAATTCCTGAAGCAATGCAAGCTTCGGGGAGGCAGCACAGTGAACGGAGTAGGCATGTTTGTTTATCAGGGAGCGCTAGCTTTCGAGCTGTGGACCGGCATTAAACCGGATAGCGGGAGAATGAGGAATACCGTATTAAAACAACTGGGAGGTACTATATGTTAACTGGTAAGCAAAAGAGATTCCTTCGTTCAAAAGCGCATCATCTTTCCCCGATTTTTCAGGTGGGTAAAGGCGGCGTAAACGAAAATATGATTAAGCAGATTTCTGAAGCCCTGGAAGCAAGGGAATTGCTGAAAGTCAGTGTACTGCAGAATTTCGACGGAGACAAGAATGAGGCGGCGGATGAGTTGGCGCGTGGAACTGACGCGGAACTTGTGCAAGTCATCGGGAATACAATTGTCCTTTACAGGGAGTCTGTTGAAAACAAGCAACTTCAACTCCCTTAATGAGCATAATAAGGAGGCGGCTTCATGAAAAAAATAGGCATTCTGGGCGGTACCTTCAATCCTCCGCATCAAGGCCATTTAATCATCGCCAATGAAGTTTGCCATGCACTGAAACTGGACCATATCTGGTTTATGCCCAACCAGGAACCTCCTCATAAGAAAAAGGCGGGCGGGGCGAGCAATGAAGATCGCATTTCAATGCTTGAAATGGCGATAAAAGGGAATAAGTTTTTTAAAATAGAAACCATCGAGCTTGACCGGGAAGGCCCTTCGTATACGGTTGATACGATGAAAATCCTGGCTGGCAGGCATCCAGACCATGAATATTACTTTATTATCGGCGCGGATATGGTTGAATATCTTCCGAATTGGCGCCAAATAGACGAACTTCTTGATCTTGTTACCTTTGTTGGCGTACAGAGGCCGGGCTATGAACTGGTAACACCATATCCTGTTCTAATAGTTGATATCCCCGCCATTGAGATCTCTTCAAGTCTGATTCGGGACAGGCTGCATGAGGGCAAGACAGTCGACTACTTACTGCCTGACAATGTCATCAGGCAGATTAGGGAGAAACGGTTATATGGAACGTAACGAAGCTTTGCAAATCGTAAAGGAAGAATTAACAGAACAGAGGTACATCCATACGGTCGGTGTTATGGAAACAGCCATCACATTAGCAAAGCGTTTTGGAGCCGATCCTGGCCAGGCGGAGCTTGCGGCGATATTTCATGATTATGCAAAATTCCGTCCAAAAGAAGAAATGAAGAAAATCATTATCGAACAAGGATATCCCAGAGATTTGCTTGAATATAGCCCCGAGCTATGGCATGCACCGGCAGGCGCCTTTTTAGTGGAACATGAAGCCGGAATTACGGATCCCGAAGTGCTTGCTGCCATCCGTTATCATACATCTGGAAGGCCTGGTATGGGACTGTTGGAAAAAATCATTTACCTCGCTGATTATATTGAGCCGGGAAGAAATTTTCCTGGGGTCGGGGAGGTACGCATACTGGCGGAAGAAGACCTGGAAGAAGCGCTGGTGAGCTCGATAAAAAATACGATTTCGTTTTTGCTAAAGAAGAAACAGCCGATCTACCCGGACACTTTTTTAACTTATAATGACCTCGTCAAAAATAGGAGGACTGATGAATGAGCAACAAGGAAATTTTGCAAATTGCGGTAAAAGCCGCGGACGATAAGAGGGCGGAGGACATCCTCGCCCTGAATATGAAAGGGATTTCCCTTATCGCCGATTATTTCATTATCTGTCACGGGAATTCCGATAAGCAGGTGCAGGCAATTGCGCGGGAAATCAAGGAGAAGGCAGAGGAAAATGGATTCGAGGCTAGAAGAATGGAAGGCTTCGATGAGGCAAAATGGATTTTGATCGACCTTGGTGATTGTGTAGCCCACGTTTTCCATCGCGATGAACGCTCTTATTATAACCTCGAGAGGTTATGGGGAGATGCTCCTTTGGAAAATATTTCGAGTATCATAAATCCATGAGTTACAGACATTTCGCCTATTTGTATGACCAACTAATGGAAGACGCCCCTTATGATGAGTGGGTTAGCTTTGCTTTGGATAACTGGGAGAAGCATGGCTCTGGGGGAGAAAAAAGCTTTTTGGATTTGGGCTGCGGAACGGGTGAAATATCTTTACGGCTCGCAGAAAACGGATTTCGTGTCACCGGAGTGGACTTGTCCCCGGACATGTTATCAATTGCAAGGGAAAAGGCCGAAAAGGCAGGGGTTTCGATCCGCTTTATCGAGCAGGATATGTCACAGCTTGAAATGGATGAACTGTATGGGATGATAGGCATTTTTTGCGATTCCCTCAATTATCTTGAAAGTGAAGAAGATATCCTTCATACACTCGTATTAGCTGAAAAATATCTCGTTCCTGGAGGATTGCTGGCGTTCGATGTCCATTCCCTCGAAAAAATAGCCAATGGCTTTATCAACCAATCCTTTTCTTTGAATGGAGAAAAGGTTGCCTATATTTGGGATAGCTTTAGCGGGGAGTACCCCGACAGTGTTGAGCATGAAATCAGTTTCTTTGTGCTTAATGAAAAGGACGGCCGATATGACCGCTTTGATGAAATCCATTACCAGCGCACTTTTCCGGTGGAAATGTACCGAAACTGGCTTGAAGGAGCGGGTTTTGAAGTTGTTTCCGTAACAGCTGATTTCACGGAGAAGGAGCCGGCCTTAAACTCTGAACGTATTTTTTTCGTTTGCAAAAAGCGAAAATAAACAATTGGCCATTTCCTGAAAAATGCAACTGCCAAAGGCAAAGCATTTTTTAAGAAATGGCCTTTATTTTTTTATTTTTATGAAGGATTTTGTTCGTCTATGTCGAATGGATTCCTTTAAGTGTAAAATTGCTTTTCCACTTTCTCCAAATCCTCTTTGAATTTTGTGTGGGTGGCCCTGAATAAATCAGTGAACAAATCACCAAGGCCATCTTCCAGCACCTTTATTCCTTCACCAGTGATTCCGCCTTTAACACAAACCTTTTCTTGAAGCGCCGGCAATGTGTAATGCCCTTTGCGCAGAAGTTCCCCCATCCCGATCAGCATCCCGCTTGCCATTTTTGTTGCCCGTTCTTCATCGATATTCGTTTCTTTTACGGCAGCCCGTATGAATTCCTGAAGAAGATAGCTGAAGAAAGCCGGACCGCAACTGACAATATCGGACGCGACTCGAACGTATTCCTGTTCAATTTCAATTGGGACAGATATTTGCCGAAGTAAAACATCAAGTGCCTTTTTCCAAGAGGAGGAACATCTTTTCCCATACGTTACAAGAGTGGCGCCTGCCAGCGCCCTGTTGGTGATGCTTGGGATCATTCTTATGATAGAACACTCCGTGGCGGTTTCGAGCTGATCGGTACTGATGGGGCTTGTTATGGAGACAAGACATTTATCCTTTCCAAGAAAGGGGGCGATATCTTTAAGGACGCCTCTGCTTTCCAGTGGCTTGACACAAAGAAAAACGATATCCGCAAAGCGGGCAGCCTCAGCCGCGTTATCTGTTGCCAGAATTCCCCGATAAACGTTTTGCAATGCGACTGCCTTTGCAATTGTCCGATTGGCCGCCATAAGAGAACCCTCTTCCACAGCACCGCTGTCAAGAAGTGCTTCCGCTAGAATCCGTCCCATATTGCCAGTCCCTATAATGCCGATTTTCATGAAATTTCCCTCCTAGCCAAACGAATACCCAATATAACGTTATGAGCCGAACAAGCAACTTATACCAAGAGGAGAATGCCAATGAAAGCCTGGTTACTAGAAAATAAATATTATTTAGCAGCTGCCGTCGCTGCTGTTGCGGTTTTTATGTACTTTTCGCAAAAAGAACCTCCTGCCAGCCATTCCAGAGAAAATGAAATAGTCGAAGCTGCAGGGGATGCGGCTGAGCAAGAGCCGGCTGCCAAAGAAGGAGAAGCTTTGCCTGAAATCATTCTCGTTGATGTAAAAGGAGCGGTGAAGAAACCTGGGGTCTATCAAGGTGAAAGAGAGGAACGGGTTGTGGATATAATCGCTCGGGCGGGCGGCCTGTCTGAAAACGCGGATGCGAGCCAGGTCAATTTTGCCCAAAAGATTGAGGATGAAATGGTGGTTTTCATCCCTATGAAAGGCGAAGTGGATACAGGTTCTGTCTCCGCATCGGCCGCAGGAGGCCAGAAAAGCAGCAAAATCAATATAAATAAAGCGGATGCAAGCGAATTGCAGAACATTCCCGGGATTGGCCCTTCTAAAGCCGCTGCTATTATTGACTATAGAGAGAAGAACGGCCCATTCAAAGAGCCGGAACAATTAATGGAAATCAGCGGTATTGGTGAAAAAACGTTTGAAAAAATGAAGGATGCTGTAACTGTCCGTTGACCCGAAAAGCCGGATGAAGGTAAACTTAAAAAAGCGGACAAACTATTATGACATCCTGTTAGGGGGAGAGAATATGGAAAGAATATCATGGGACCAATACTTCATGGCTCAAAGCCATCTGCTTGCCCTTAGGAGCACTTGTACGAGATTAATGGTAGGAGCTACTATCGTAAGGGATAAAAGAATTATCGCAGGCGGCTATAATGGATCAATTGCAGGTGGGGAACACTGTACCGACCATGGCTGCTATGTGATTGACCATCACTGCGTGAGGACCATCCATGCTGAAATGAATGCTCTTCTTCAATGTGCGAAGTTCGGGGTGCCGACAGGAGGGGCAGAAATATACGTTACCCATTTCCCTTGCCTGCAATGCTCAAAAGCCATTATACAGGCCGGTATTAAAACAGTTTATTTTGCAAGTGATTATAAAAATCATCCGTATGCAATGGAGCTTTTTGAAAAAGCAAATGTGAGGACGGAAAAAGTACCGCTTGAGGAAACGGTCATTGATTTTGGACAAATCAACGCTCCTCGCGGGATTGTTCAAGAACTGAAATAATAAGAAAATAGGCATCCCTTTCTAAAGGGATGCCAGCCCGGTTTAAGGGTTTAAAGTTATATTTAAATTTCCTGCTACTCTATATCCCTCACAAAGGAGGAGTCCATGAAAGGAAAACTAATCTTCCTTGCACCTCCAGCCCTGCTGGGCACCATGCTGGCCCTCCACGGCCCCCACCCCATTCTGGCTGCATTTTTCCTCTACCTGATTTTCTTAACCAAGTTTAAACGATTTTCGCCCAGGGTCCTTTGTATTGTGATCACGATCTTTATGTTGTTCGCTTTGGCGGGAAACCATTCAGTCCAGAAAAATCACAGTGCTTTATCTGGGATGGAAAAAGAGTTTTTCCTCGTTTTTGACTCCGGGGCAAAAATTGATGGTGACCGTTTCCGTACAATTGCAAAAGATCGGGCAACAGGGGAATCATTGTCTATCATATATAAAATTAAAAGCGAAAGAGAAAAAATGCTTTTGCAGAGAGCCAGTTTTTTTGGCAGGCAATGTGAAGTAAAAGGAACTTTGGAACAGCCTCCCCACGCCAAAAATCCCGGCGGTTTTGATTATAATCGCTATTTGGAGCAGAACCAAATCCATTGGATTTTAAAATTGGATTCTAATCCCTTAGCCAAATGCGGCACCAAAAACGTTTCTCTGGTTGAAAAACTTCGTAAATACCGCCAGGAAGGCATATCCCATATCATGGCCAATTATCCCCTCGAATCAGCATCCCTTGCATCGGCGCTTATTTTTGGTGAGCAAAGTTTATTGGGTGAAGACGTAATGTCGGCCTATAAAAAAATCGGCATTACCCATTTGCTGGCCATTTCGGGAATGCAGGTGACGGTATTGGCGGGAGTTATCTATATGTTTGGCCTGCGGCTGGGAATTGTAAGAGAAAGGATGGCGATATTCCTGTTGTCCATTCTTCCCTTGTATGCCATTATCGCTGGTGGTTCTCCGTCTGTGATCAGGTCTGTCCTGATGGCCGGAATTCTGCTTATGGGCGGGCTTAGGCCGTCGTCCTTTCCCATTAGCCAGACGGGTGCGCTTGCCCTTTCATTTATGGCTTTTATCTTTTGGGATCCATTTACTCTGTATGATCCCGGTTTCCAATTGTCCTATGCTGTAACGTTTTCCCTGCTTGTGTCGGCCTCGGCACTAAAGAAAAAACATTTTGGCGGGGTAATGTTACTAGCCGTGTCTTCGCTTATTTCGCAAATAGCCGCTTTACCAATCCTGCTTTTCCATTTCTTCGAGCTCCCACTGGCCAGCATCTTGGCCAATATCCTTTTTATTCCTATCTATTCATTTATATTAATGCCAGTTGTATATTTCTCCTTCCCGCTGTCCTTTTTTGAAGGGCTGGCATATGCTTTAGGGCCCTTGATGAACAGTTTGGTGATTCTATCCGAAAAGCTTGCTTTATTGCTTGCCAGGACTCCCTTTCAACTAAATCCGGGAGAACAACCCACGACTGCTATTGTCTTCTATGCCGCTGCGGTTTTATATTCATTCACTGTCTGGGAAAAAAATTTGAAGAAAAAGTGGGCTGTTGCGGTTTTACTGATTCCGTTTACCCTGCTGGTGGTCCAGGAAGGGGGCGAACGGTTTTCCAGTCATACTGGAGAAGTTGTGATGATTGATGTTGGCCAAGGGGAAAGCATCTTTGTTTCCCTTCCAGGCGGGAAAGGGAATTACTTGATAGACACCGGCGGTAACACCGATTTTGGAAAAAAAGCATGGCAGCAGACGAAGAAAGACTTTGATCCTGGAAGGGATGTCGTCGTTCCCTTTTTAAAGGCAAGAGGCATAACTAAACTGGATAAGCTGATTCTGACGCATGGCGATGAGGACCACATCGGTGGTGCAGCAGGAATAATGGAAAATATAAAAATAGATCAAATTCTTGTGCCGGATATGAGGGAGAAATCCGAAAATGAAGAACAAGTGATTCAAAGGGCAAGGAAGCTGCAAATTGATGTGAATGAAGTTTCAAAAGATGCCTTCTGGGCAGCAGGAGGCGTGAAATTCCTTGTCCTTTCGCCTGAAAAGAATTACAAAGGGGATCGGAATGGAGGGTCGATTGTCCTTTTTGCTGAATTGGCCGATAAGGGCTGGCTATTTACAGGTGATCTGACAGAGGAAGCCGAGAAGGAACTGGTTGCCCAATATCCAGAATTGAAAATCGATGTGTTGAAAGCAGGGCACCATGGCAGTAAAACGTCTACTTCTTCCTATTTCCTAGAGCATTACAAGCCTTCCACTGTGCTAATTTCCGCGGGAGTGAACAACAGGTTTGGCCATCCCCATAAAGAAACACTTGAAAGGATTAAGGAAGTAGGAGCGGTTGTATACCGAACTGATTTGAATGGCGCGGTTATTTACTCTTTTACAGGAAAATCAGGAACCTTTTCTTCCGTTTTGCCATACACTGGAGCATCAAAGGATAAGAAAAAAGCAAAATAAAAAGGCCGCTCCGGGCGGCCCTGGAAGGCATCCATTATGAACCAATTGCATGGATGACTGTCGCGATAATGAACATTGTTGCGAAAAATCCAAAAGATACAATAAACCCTACCCCTGAATCAATTGCATCGTTCCGTTTGTACTGGACGTTTTGTTCAAATTCGTTCACAAGCTACCCCTCCCTATATTCCATAATAGTATAAGCGATACCCTTAAAAAAATCCAGCTTTGCCGTCTGCATTGCTTTTTGACAGGAGTTAACACAAATAGTTTGTCTGACGGAAGCAAAATATAAAAGCATAGCAATAAGGCATTCCGCCGGCACGATAAGGCCCGGGACTCATCAGGCTGGCGTTCATATAAAATGGGAATCGGGATATGCTGCCCGGTTCCCTTTGGATGCTTGTAAAATTGGACGTGCTTCTTTAGGATAGAGATATCACAAAAAGAGAATTGGGTTGGGGAAAAAATGGCGATTGATTTATGGAAGCAAATAAAAAACAAACAATTTTCACCTGTCTATTTACTGTACGGGACGGAATCCTTCCTAATGAAGGAAACCGGTCAGCTGCTGCTTGAAAATGTGCTCGGCGATGAAAGGGATTTTAACTTTTCCACATACGATATGGAAGAAACACCAATAGAGAGTGCTCTGGAAGATGCGGAGACTTTTCCGTTTATGGGTGATAACAAGGTTATTTTTATCCAAAATCCTGTTTTTTTGACTGCTGAAAAACAAAAGGATAAAGTCATCCATAATCTGGCCAGGCTGGAATCTTACCTGAAGGAACCGGCCCCGTATTCCATCGTCGTTTTCTTCGCTCCATATGAAAAGCTGGATGAACGGAAAAAGGTTACAAAGGAATTAAAGCGCCGCGCGAATGTTGCTGAGATGAAAAAGCTGAATGATGCGGAGTTGAAGTCATGGGTTGATGGCCATGCGAAACAGAGAGGCATTGAACTCGACCGGGAAGCGGTGGATATGGTCGTTGCCCTGGCGGGGAGCAATTTATTCATGCTTTCCAATGAGTTGGATAAGCTGGCTCTATTTGCCGGGCCGGGTGGAAGGATCGATGTTCAAACGGCAGAGCGTCTCATTCCTAAATCATTGGAGCAAAATATTTTCAGCCTGACTGATAAGGTTGTCCAGCGCAGGCCTGCGGAAGCTCTGCGAATTTATTACGACCTGCTAAAACAGAACGAAGAGCCAATAAAAATCCTTGCTCTGCTCGCAGGGCAATTCCGGCTCATTTACCAAATTAAAGAGTTAAGCAGGAAAGGGTACGGTCAGCAGCAAATTGCAGGTATTGTCAAAGTCCATCCTTATAGGGTGAAAATGGCGGCCGGATTGGCATCAAAGTTTTCAGATGGAGAGCTTGCGAACCTGATTGGCCAAATTGCTGAAGCTGACTACCAGATGAAAACCGGCGGCGCGGATAAATCGCTGCTCGTTGAAATGTTCCTGATGAAACTTGGCAAGACATCCTGAAAAAAATGAATGCAAAAAAAAGCCTGCTTCCGAATGGGAGCAGGCTTAACTCTTATAGAGCGTTAATTTTCTTCGCTAGGCGTGATTTTTTGCGGGCTGCAGCATTTTTATGGATAAGGCCTTTAGATGAAGCTTTATCAAGCTTGCTTACAGCTTCAGCAAAAACTTCTTTCGCAGCAGCTGCATCGTTCACAGCTACAGCAGCTTCAGCTTTTTTAACAGCAGTACGCATTGAAGACTTCACAGCTGTATTTTGAGCATTGTTGGCTTGGTTTGTTTTTACGCGCTTAATTGCAGATTTAATGTTTGGCATTCCATTCACCTCCTAAAAAAAGAACCGAGACACTTCTATGAACTCGAGTTTCACTTCCACATAAACATATATAGGAACAAAAGATATTTTATCAAACGGCCGCCCATAATGCAATACTCCACACTGAAATTGTGTAAAACTGTTTCCCTTGACAGCCTGAATGCCCGGAATGGTTTTGGGAAATGCTAGGGAATAGTTTTGTCAATCGAATTCGAAACAGGAATGGGAGGTATCCGAAAGTGGATAAAGCAATCGACCTAAGCAGCTATTCTGTCCGTACGGACCTTGCAGTCGAAGCGAGGGAAATGGCAATTGCCGGGCGGCAGGGGACAATCGGGCAGGAACAGAATGTATCCCAAATTGAAGGGGTTATCATAAAAGAAAAAGAAGTGGACGGAATGAAGGTGTCACTCGTGGAAGTGACCGATGAAGGCGAAACAACGTTGGGAAAGAAAGCGGGCCGGTACTTGACGATAGAGGTTGCGGGCATTAGGCAGCAGGATACTGATCTTCAGCAAAAGGTGGGAAATGTTTTTGCCAAGGAGTTTGCGGGCTTTCTAGAAAGCGCGGGTATCGGAAAGGAAGAATCCTGCCTTGTCGTCGGGCTTGGGAACTGGAATGTGACACCTGACGCACTGGGTCCGATCGTTTGCGAAAATCTTCTTGTCACGAGGCATTTATTCACACTCCAGCCGGAAAATGTCAAGGAGGGCTACCGATCTGTCAGTGCGCTTGCCCCGGGAGTGATGGGTCTGACTGGCATCGAGACGAGCGATATCATATACGGTGTCGTAGAAGAAACGAAACCAGGATTTGTCATTGCCGTTGATGCGTTGGCTTCAAGGTCAATAGAGCGAGTAAATGCAACAATCCAGATTTCCGACACAGGCATCCATCCAGGTTCAGGTGTAGGAAATAAGCGGAAGGAATTAAGTAAAGATACGCTTGGGATTCCTGTAATCGCTATCGGGGTCCCGACTGTTGTTGACGCCGTTTCCATTACGAGCGACGCGATAGATTTCGTCTTAAAGCATTTCGGAAAGGAATTGAAAGAAGGCGGAAAGCCCTCAAGGTCACTTGTTCCAGCCGGAATGACATTTGGCAAAAAAAGAAAACTGACCGAGGAAGATCTGCCCGATGAAGAACAGCGCAAAACATTTCTCGGTATCATCGGAACATTGGAAGAGGAAGAGAAACGCCAGCTTATCCATGAAGTCTTGGCCCCGCTCGGCCACAACCTCATGGTTACACCCAAAGAAGTCGACGTCTTCATCGAAGACATGGCCAACCTAATTGCAAACGGGTTAAACGCTTCCCTGCACACCAACATTGACCAGGACAACGCCGGCTATTACACTCGCTGAGTCTAAGGGACGGTACCAGTGCTTCCCTAATCGAACCTGGGTATTGGCAAGGATTATTTTCAGCCGCCCCCCGGAGCTGTAAAGCTTCCACCTGCAATTTAAGGTTCTACCATTTCTAGCGAACTCATATGATTTACTAGAACAACGGACATGTTCCGATTGTTGATGAGTGCCTTGGAGGTGGAACATGAAAAATAGGGTGAATTCGGCTCTGATTATATCAGGGACAAGCCTGGCAAAAGCAGCAGCCCTTATGGGTTTGCTACTGGTCTGCACCTTCTCGGTAAGCGGCCTTTTAGCTTCTTTTAAACCGGGCTATAGCATTTCTACCATCACATTAAACCATTCTTCTGAAAAAATTAAAGGAGAACTTCTTTATCAATTCATTGGCTGGGAAAATCACTATTTTACTGAATGGACTAGAAAGGAAGTAAGCCCGAAAATCACAAATCTTTTTCTTGGCCTGTTTGCCAACATCAATCTTGATGACCCAAGAAGCCTGCTTGGAAGGGAGCTTCCAGGATTTTACCTTTTCGATAGCCGGATCATTGTAGCTGGGGAAGGAACCAACTACACGAACATGCCGATTGAATCCGCCCCGCCACTTGAAATCATGATGGCGGAAAGGGAGGCGGCCCTTCAGAACCTGAATGACATCCCTGATCCGAAGGACAACAATGGCACACCGCCGGCAAGATGGAAGGAAGGTGTTTTCGTCTATTTTTCACATAATACCGAATCCTATCTTCCCTATCTGAAGGGAGTGACCGACCCGAACCGGGCCTACCACTCAAAAATAAATGTAATGAAAATAGGGGACCAGTTAAAGAAAAGCCTTGAAGCTCGTGGGGTCGGGACTTATGTCGATAAAACCGATATCAATAAAAATCTAGTGAACAAAGGGCTAAAGTTTGGAAGCTCCTATATGGAATCGAGGAATGTTGTCAAAGAAGCAATGGCAGGAAACAAAGAACTTCTTTATTTTATTGATGTCCACCGGGATTCGAAAAGAAAGAAAAATACTACAAAAGTTATTAACGGAAAGAGTTATGCTAAACTGGCGTTTGTTATCGGTGGGGAAAATCCAAATTACGAGAAAAATCTAAAGCTGGCTAAAAAAATCCATCAGAAGCTTGAGAAAAATTACCCGGGCTTGAGCAGAGGAATAATATTAAAAGCCGGGGCAGATACCAACGGCAAATTCAACCAGGATTTATCAGGAAATGCCTTACTGATAGAATTTGGCGGAGTCGATAATACTTTTGAAGAATTAAACCGCTCTGCTGATGCGTTGGCTGATGTTTTTGCAGATTATTTCTGGGACGCTGAAAGCGTGGATAACCCGATCAGCCAGCCAACCGATAACAAATAGAGGGAGGTGCTTACCTTGAAGCTATTTATGCTGAAAAGCCTTCTGCTTGCCTCAGCCATGTTCATCCTCGCTCTAGGCGGGATGCAGGTGGCGAATGACGGAATAAGCCGTATGAAAGGTTATGATGATCCTGGTTTCAAGGAGGCGGTCTCACTGAACAAGGGGGAAGCCGGTGAAATAAGTGTCTCTGTCATGGGGAGCGAAATAAATAAAGGCAAAGTAGAAGAAAAGAAAAAAGAATTGGAAGAATCGGGAACATATAATTTCTTTTCATCAGTTGGAAAGGCATTCGGATCCATGGTATCGGGAGCAGCCAGAGGACTGATCGACCTTTTGCAAAATTAATCCACACCAAATCCGGCCACAAGCGCCGGATTTTCGTTTTTCATCGTGTTCCCTTTATCTCGGGAAGAGCTCCTGCGCCACAGCAAACTCAAGGAAGCTTTGTTCAGCTCGTCGCAAAGCTGCAGGGGAGTTAATCAGGCAGTTGCTTCCCTCCACTCCATAAGGGTCTAAACGGCCGCCTTCGCTTTTAATCTATCCAGCTGCGGCGGCTAGGGGCTCGGGGTCATAAGCCCCTGACCAATCCGCCTCCACTTTAAATATTGAATCTTGATTTTTGTGCTGATATAATCAAAAATAGTCTACATGTGCGTATAACAGGAGTGAACCCTATTGAATAAAGAAGAAAGATTAGAGAGGCAATCGAAAATCAGGAACTTTTCGATCATTGCCCACATAGACCACGGCAAGTCGACACTTGCCGATCGGATTCTTGAAAAGACGAATGCATTGACTTCCAGGGAGATGAAAGACCAGCTGCTTGATTCCATGGACCTGGAGCGTGAACGCGGTATAACGATCAAGCTTAATGCTGTTCAGCTGAAATACAAGGCAAGAGATGGCGAGGAGTACACTTTTCACCTCATAGATACACCAGGACACGTAGACTTCACCTATGAAGTTTCACGAAGCCTTGCTGCTTGTGAGGGTGCGATTTTGGTAGTGGACGCGGCGCAGGGCATTGAAGCCCAGACGCTCGCGAACGTTTATCTTGCCCTTGATAATGATCTTGAAATTTTACCGGTCATCAATAAAATCGATCTGCCGAGCGCTGATCCCGAACGAGTCCGCAATGAAATTGAGGATGTGATCGGCCTCGATGCTTCCGAAGCAGTTCTTGCTTCTGCGAAGGCGGGAATCGGAATTGAGGACATTCTTGAGCAGGTTGTCAAGCAAGTTCCAGCCCCTACCGGGGATCCCGAGGGTCCTTTGAAGGCTCTTATATTCGACTCGATTTATGATGCCTACCGCGGCGTCGTTGCTTATATCAGGGTTGTGGAAGGAACTGTCAAAGTCGGCGATAAAATCAAAATGATGGCAACCGGCAAGGAATTCGAAGTTAACGAGGTTGGCGTTTTCGCACCTAAAGCAGTTCCCCGCGAGGAGTTGACCGTTGGAGATGTTGGTTTCTTGACGGCATCAATAAAGAATGTTGGCGATACCCGCGTTGGTGATACCATAACAAATGCCAAAGGCGGAGTAAGCGAGCCTTTGCCAGGATACCGGAAATTGAACCCAATGGTATATTGCGGGCTTTATCCGATTGATTCCGCCAAGTTCAATGATTTGAGGGAAGCACTTGAAAAGCTTCAGCTGAACGATGCTGCCCTTCAATATGAACCAGAGACTTCACAGGCGCTCGGATTTGGCTTCCGAGCTGGATTTTTGGGTCTTTTGCATATGGAAATCATTCAGGAACGGATTGAACGGGAATTTAAAATTGATTTGATTACTACAGCCCCAAGCGTTATTTACCATGTGCTCATGACGGACGGAACCGACCTGAAGGTGGACAACCCTTCCGACATGCCGGACCAGCAAAAGATTGACCATGTCGAAGAACCGTATGTAAAAGCAACGATGATGGCACCGAATGAATATGTCGGCGCGATCATGGAACTGTGCCAGAACAAGCGCGGTATTTTCATTGATATGCAATATCTTGACGAAAAGCGTGTCAGCATTGTTTATGAAGTTCCGCTCGCTGAAATCGTATATGATTTCTTTGACCAATTGAAATCGAATACGAGAGGATACGCATCATTCGACTATGAATTGATTGGCTACAAGCCATCAAAGCTTGTCAAAATGGATATCCTCCTGAATGCTGAAAAAGTGGATGCACTTAGCTTTATTGTCCATAAAGATTTTGCCTATGACCGGGGTAAGACAATCGTAGAAAAGCTGAAAGACCTCATTCCAAGGCAGCAATTTGAAGTGCCAATTCAAGCTGCAGTGGGACAGAAGATTGTTGCTCGTTCAACAATTAAAGCAATCCGGAAAAACGTCCTTGCCAAATGTTATGGCGGGGATATTTCGAGGAAACGCAAGCTGCTTGAAAAGCAAAAAGAAGGAAAAAAGCGGATGAAACAAGTAGGATCCGTCGAAGTCCCTCAGGAAGCTTTCATGGCGGTCCTTAAAATGGATGACAATAACAGTTCGAAAAAATAATACGTTAGAGGCGGGAAATCGGTATCAGCCGGGTTCCCGCCTCTTTTGCTCTCGGCGACAACAAAAAATGGTAGTTTAATCGGCTATATCTTAGGGTTGGATTATTAAATAGCAGCATCTTCACACAAAATTTATAGAAAAAAGGGAAACTTTAATTATTTTGTAATGTAACCCTTTCCAATTTTATTCGATTGTAATACTGGAAGGATTATACTGCTATTGGAACCTGGGGCAGGCTTGGCAGACTATTTTTATTGCCAAATCCGCCCATTTAGGACATTTCAGCAAAAAAATCTAAAACCGGGGTGATAGTAAAGTGATTTTTACGATTATTAAAAAGAATTCCTATCAAGACTCAATCAACCTGATGCTGTTGACCAATGCGATCTCCGCAACCGAAGGTGTGAACAAAGCTCAAATCATGATGGGCACACCTGCCAACAAAGATATTTATAAAGCAGCCGGACTATATACTGAAGAACTTGAAGCGGCACAGCCAAATGACATGGCGATTGTCATTGACACAGACAACGAAAAGCTGATTGATGAGGTTCTCGTAAAAGTTGATGAATACCTGCAAAACCAGGCAACAAAAAGCTCTGGTGAAGAATTTGAAACGGTAAGAACTTGGGATAAAGCAGTAAAATCTATGCCAGACGCAACTGTTGCATTGATTTCCGTACCAGGGACATATGCAGCTGAAGAAGCTGAGAAGGCACTAGACCTTGGTCTCCACCCGTTCATTTTCAGTGACAACGTATCCATTGAAGACGAAGTCCGTCTTAAGAAAAAGGCGCACGAAAAAGGCCTTCTAGTAATGGGCCCTGACTGTGGAACTGGAATCCTTGATGGTATCCCAATCGCTTTCGCGAACGTAGTCAATAAAGGGAAAATCGGGATTGTCGGAGCTTCCGGAACAGGAATCCAGGAAGTAACTGCAATCATCGACCGCCTTGGCGAAGGTGTAAGCCATGCGATCGGCACAGGTGGACGTGACCTGAAAGAACCAGTAGGCGCAATCACAATGATGGATGGAATCCGTGCTTTGGAAAGCCACAGGCAGACAGAAGTCATCTGTGTAATCTCCAAGCCGCCTGCAAAAGAAGTCCGCAACGAGGTTGTCGAACTTCTCCATGCAGTTTCCAAGCCGGTTGTCGCTATTTTCCTTGGCGAAAAGCCAACTCAATATGAAGGAAATGTATATCAGGCTTATACTCTTGAAGAAACAGCGCGCATTGCTGTTGACCTTGCAAAAGGAAATGAAATCAAGCCTGATTATAATGCCGGCTTTTATGAAGTAGAGAATGTTGACCTGAAACCTGAGCAAAAAGCAATTAAGGGACTATTCTCTGGCGGTACACTCGCATCCGAGGCTGCAGTATTAATTTCTGACGCTCTTGGACTTGACACGAACATTAAAAATGAAGATGGCTATGTCCTTAAAACTGACCACCAGGTAGTTGTTGACCTGGGTGATGATAAATATACACAAGGAAAGCCACACCCAATGATCGATCCTGAAACAAGAGCGAAATTCATTGAAGAAGCTGCAAATGATGACCATACAGCTGTTATTCTTCTTGATTTCGTACTTGGTTACGGTTCACACGATGATATGGCGAGCGCGCTTCTGCCATCCATTAAAAAGGCTGTTGCCCATGCAGAAGAGCAGGGCCGTAAGATTTATGTGATTGCCTCCGTATGTGGAACGGAAAATGACCCACAGGATTATCAAGGCCAAAAGAAAAAACTTGCTGAAGCTGGAATCATCATTAAAGACAGCAACAACCAGGCAGTACGCACTGCGCTTTCAATTATCGGCCTGAAAGTCAATGACGTGGAAAAAGGCCATGTCGATGCTCCAATGTCGAATAAGGAATACAACTTCGAAGTTTCAAAAGAAATGGAAGCACTTGTAAACAACAAGCCTAGCGTCATTAACGTTGGCCTGAAGAGCTTTACAGATTCCATCACAGATTTCGGAGGCCGCGTTGTCCAGTTTGACTGGAGGCCAATCGCAGGTGGAAATGAAAGAATGAGAAAAGTATTGAACCTGTTGAATAACTACAGAGGCTAGTAAAAGATAAAGTTATTTTGCCTGAAGTGGTATCCGCACAGGGTTTCTTGTGCGGATATCTACGGGTAAGTTTAGCAGCGTACCATAAAATAGTCGGGGAGGATTACTAATGCAATTCAAAACAATTGATGAAGCAAACAGGGCGGTAATTGATAAGATTTCGGGATCAGCACCATTTCTTGTCGATGTCGTTCCGGCAAAAGAAAAAATCAAGGAACTGACCGAAGGCAAAGTCTTGCTCCATGCAGGTCCGCCAATCAAGTTCGAAGATATGACCGGTCCAATGCAGGGCTCCTGTGTCGGCGCATACCTTTTCGAGGGCTGGGCTGAAACAGAAGAAGAAGCAAGGCGCGCTCTTGAAAATGGCGAAGTTAAATTTATCCCTTGCCATCATGTGAACGCGGTTGGTCCAATGGGCGGCATCACGTCTGCAAACATGCCGGTTCTCGTTGTTGAAAACCGTTCAGAAGGCAATGAAGCATACTGCACAATGAACGAAGGAATTGGAGCAGTTCTTCGTTTCGGCGCTTATTCCGATGAGGTCATTAACCGTCTGAAATGGATGAGGGACGTACTTGCCCCAACAATTGCAAAAGCATTGAAGCTGACAGACGATGGCCTTAACATCAATGTAATGATTGCTAAAGCTATTACAATGGGTGACGAATTCCACCAGCGCAACATCGCGGCATCCCTGATCTTCCTGAAGGAAATCAGCCCATACATCGTACAGCTTGATATCGATGAGAACGAAAAGAAAGATGTAATCAAGTTCCTTGCCGATACTGACCAGTTCTTCCTGAACATTGCCATGGCGACAAGCAAGGCGGTTCTTGATGGAGCAAGAAAAATCGAGCACGGCACAGTTGTAACTGCAATGACCCGTAATGGGAAGGATTTCGGAATCCGCATCAGCGGCATGGGTGATCAGTGGTTCACTGCCCCAGTTAATACTCCGCAAGGACTATTCTTTACTGGATATTCCCAAGAAGATGCCAACCCTGATATTGGCGACAGCGCGATTACTGAAGCTTTCGGTGTAGGCGGCATGGCCATGATCGCGGCTCCTGGCGTTACGCGCTTTGTTGGTGCCGGCGGCTTTAAGGATGCTTTGGCAACAAGCAACGAAATGATGGAAATCTGTATTGACCAAAACAGCAACTTTACAATTCCAACTTGGGATTTCCAGGGTGCATGCCTTGGAATCGATGCAAGAAAGGTAGTCGAAACTGGCATTGAGCCAGTCATCAACACTGGTATTGCCCATAAGAAAGCCGGCGTTGGCCAAGTAGGAGCAGGTACTGTCCGCGCTCCAAAGGAATGCTTTGAAAAAGCTCTCGATGCTTACGCTGTGAAGTTAGGCCTAATCGAGCCTCAAGCTTAAGCAATAAAGCCATAAATACAACTGGATCCAGAGGAATATCACAAAAATATTCCTCTTTTCCTTTATTATCAACCAACAAACGGAGGAAAATATAATATGTCTCAAAAGGTAGTCATCGCATTGGGCGGAAACGCCATTCTACAGCCTAAACAGGAAGCCACTTTTGAAAACCAGCTTGAAAATGTACGCAAGAGCAGTGAAATCATTGCCCGTATTGTTAAAAACGGCCATACAGTCATTGTCACACATGGAAATGGTCCGCAGGTTGGAAACATCCTTCGCCAGAATGAAGAAGCAAAAGACGTTGTCCCTCCATTCCCTCTTGATGTTTGCAGCGCTGAATCACAAGGCTTCATTGGCTACATGATGGACCAGACGCTGAAAAATGAATTGAAGAAGCTTGGTCTCGACAATCAAGTTGTCAGCATGCTGACGCAAACAGTTGTTTCAAAAGAAGATCCAGCATTTGAAGATCCTACAAAGCCGATTGGTGTATTCTTTAGCGAAGAAGAAGCTAAAAAATTGGCAGAAGAAAAGAATTGGGTCGTCGCAGAGGACGCCGGCCGCGGCTGGAGGCGTGTGGTTGCTTCCCCTATGCCACAATCGATTCTTGGATCGGATCTCATTAAAAAGCTTACTGATGAGCGTGTAATTGTTATTGCAGCAGGCGGCGGTGGTATTCCTGTTGTCCAAAATGAAGATGGCACACTTACTGGCATTGAAGCTGTAATTGATAAGGACCGGAGCGGCTTCAGGCTTGCTGAAGAGGTAAAGTCCGATGTATTCATGGTTCTGACAGATGTGCAAAATGTGTATGTGAACTATGGCAAGCCGGATCAGAAAGCATTGACTCATGTCACTCTTGAAGAAGCATATAAATATGTGGAAGAAGGACAATTCTCCGCAGGAAGCATGGGACCAAAAGTGGAAGCAGCCATTAGATTCGCAGAACAGGGCGGCCGGGCGATCATTTGCTCGCTTGACCAGGCAGACCTTGCGATGGAAGGAAAAGCCGGCACGCATTTTACAAAATAAGCAAACTTCCAAAATAACATGGTATCTGCCTTCGCTAAAGGTTACACTTATGCAAGGGCGGATACCCTTTTTATATTCGTTGCCGGGAGGAGGGGAAAGATGAAGGAAGCCCGTTCATTTAAAAAGGAACTTATTTATTCATTTTTATTAATCACATTTTTTTCAATAGCCTTTTTAGGCATTTTTCAAATTTATCAGTTATCCTCCCTAGTGGAAGAAAACCAAAAAAGCCAGGCAACGACAACAAAATATCTAGCTGATTATATTAGCAATTATATTTCCGAGCATAAAAAGGTCATTCAGACTGAGGCTCTCAATGCCGGCCGTCTTTTTGAAAACAATGATTTGGATATTATCCAAAAACAGCTGAAGGATATTAAAGCGAACTATCCCGGATTTGTTAATTTATATGTGGGCGATAAAAGGGGGCAATCGATCCTCTTTTACCCTGAAGTTTATACTGACGGGGCCCGCCGCCAAAACTTGAACTTCAGCGACCGTTCGTATTATAAGGAATTATTAAAGACGAAGGATACAGTAGTCTCGCCCGTCTTCCACGGAAGGGGCGGAACGGATATATTATTAGTAACGATTGTTTCTCCGTTAGTAGACGAAAAGGGAGAAATGATTGGCTATGTACTCGGCGCATTGGATTTGAATGCACTTGGAGAACATATCCAGAGAAGGAATTTTGGTGAGGAAGGCTATGCGGTAGTCATAGACCAAGAAAAGAATGTTGTTGTGCACCCTCACTTTGATACTCGAAGGGAACTGGTCAATCTTTCACAATCTGAGATTGCCCGTTATATAGATGCCCGTGATAAAGACAGGGGCAGCAGCTTTTTTAAACTTAAGAATCCAAATGAAGATATTTATATCACATACGAAAAAGTGCCACCGCTCGATTGGACTGTCTGGGTTGCAAAACCGACTGACGCCATTACAAAAACATATAAGAATGCGCTTATGACCATCCTGATATTCCTGCTGCTGACTGCTGCTGTTATGGTGGGGGTAAGCCTGTTGATGACCAATAGGCTGGAAAGGTCCATTCAACAACTCCTCGGCTATATAAAGGAGTATACGAAGGGCTTTAAAGAAATACGCTCCAAGCCTCATAAGATACAGGGGCCGAAGGAAATGGAAGAGCTATTTTATTATTTCAACCATATGATTGATGAGGTTGACAAAAACCGGTCTGGCTTAATGGAACTGAATAAAGACCTTGAAGCAAGGGTCCAGGAAAGGACAGCGATCCTCGAGAAAAAGAACTCAGAGCTTAAAGCGGTCAATAAATTGATTACATCGGTTTCCACTGATAAGGACCTGGCCCAATTCATTCAATATTGCCTGCAGGAGATTGAACAGTTTATGGATTATTCCATCCATGTGTGTTTCAATGACCTGGCCGTCACAAATAGGACGATTTATACAAATCAAAACCTGATGCAGTATTTAAATGAGCAAATGAAGGGCGAACAGCAATATATGGAACCTATCCAAATCGAAAAGAATAATAGAGGATTCCTCGTTGTCGATTTGTCGGAACAGCAGACGATTTCAGTCAGCGATCAGGAGTTCCTCCGCACATTTGCTGGCTCTCTTGCTGTCATGCTCCAAAATAAGTTTTTGTTTGAAAGAACCAGGAATAAACATGCGGTTCTCGAGGCTGTTCTAGAAAGTATGTCTGAGGGCCTGATCATGCTCAACAATCAAAAAGAGGTAGAGTATGTCAACGAGTTTTTCCTGAAGGTAGTTGCGGTTGATGATGAGGATGACGATGATGAAGCCATTCCTCCACGGAAAACAACTGAACTTGCCAGCCTTGATGATGTATACAGAAGGTTCTTGCAGCTGTTTGATGTAGATAAGGAAGAGCTGAATGAGTTTTTTAGCGACCAGAGAGACGAACTGAAGCTTCAATACAGACAAACAAGTAAAAAGCCGAAATATTATTTGCTTCACAATTTCACTGTTGTCCTAGATGATGAAAGAATTGGCGAGGGACTTGTCCTTAGGGATATTACAAAAGAAGAAGAGATTGATACACTTAAAAATAACTTGATTTCACTTACTTCCCATGAATTTAAAACCCCGATTACAACTATTAAGGGAAGCGTTGAAACTTTGCTGCGCTCGGAAGTTGAGTGGGAGCCTGAATTTGAGCAGGAACTGCTGGAAGGGGTCCACGAGGATATAGAGCGGATCCAGCACTTGGTCAATGATTGGCTGGATATTTCAAAAATCGATTCGGGCGCAATGTATGTAGAGCCAAATACAATACGGGCAGACCATGTAATCGAACTTTCTATGGAATCGATACCTAAAACGCTTAAAGAAGACGCCATAATGGAATTTCATAATCATCTTGAGGAAGGTTATACCATCTATGCGGATAAAATGCGTGTCCAGCAAGTGCTGATCAATTTAATTACAAATGCGCTTCGCTACAATGATTCACATCCTAAAAGAGTCGATATTTTCCTTGAAGAGGAAAATGGTTATACAACCATTTCGGTTACCGATAATGGAATCGGCATTTCCGAAGACCATCTTGAAAAAATCTTTAACCGCTTTTATCAGGTTGATGTTACAGCCACGAGAAGAACTGGCGGCACAGGCCTGGGACTTGCCATTTGTGCCGGGATTATGGAAGCCCATGAGGGCAGGATCAAAGTAGTGAGCGAACTTGGCATGGGAAGTAAATTCACCTTATATTTTCCAGATAGGAAAGGGGAGGAACAAATTTGAAAAACCAGAAGATTTGCGTAGTCGACGATGAAATGAAAATCCTTCGCTTCGTATCGGCCAACCTTAAATCAATCGGTTATGAGGTAACCACTGCGAGTTCCGGGGATGAACTGTTTGAAAAATACGATCTGTTTTCACCTGATTTGATTTTACTCGATATAATGATGCCGGGGCAGGATGGATTTTATGTCCTTGAAAAGCTTCGGAAATTCTCGGATGTGCCGGTTATTATGCTGACAGCGAGAAGCAACCCGAAAGATAAAGTGCAGGGCCTTAATGTAGGTGCCGATGATTATCTTACAAAGCCTTTTTCCCTGGATGAACTATTTGCGAGAGTGAACGCAGTCCTCAGGAGAAGCCACACGGCGCATTCAGAACCCAAAACGAACCAAAAGTCTGTTGTCCGCACAGGCGAGCTCACTATCGATATGGGAAGCAGCCGCTGCTGGATTAATGAAAAGGAATTTAAACTTACACACACTGAGTATTCTGTAATGGAAATTTTAGCTCTTAACTTAGATAAGGTTGTGCCCCACGAAACAATCCTGTCGGAAGTATGGGGACCACAGTATAGGGATGATATCGATTACCTCCGGGTAGGCATTGCCAGAATCCGCAGAAAATTGAAAGATGCGCTTTCCGTTAAGGAAGAATATATCGCCACTTATCCTGGCCTCGGCTATATGTTAAGGAGCGTGCCAGTTGAATAACGAAAGAAAATCCCGTTTACCTTTTAGGTGAGCGGGATTTTCTTCCTTTAACAGTATTTTAATGCCGATCTGGAATGGTGGACTTGATAGCAATGGTTATTAATACCTGTGAAAGTGAAATTTTTAACGACTTTTAATCTTTTTGCAATGTAATGGCTTACAATTTTTATTCGTCTGCAATGCAGTTTATCTTATATTGTTAATGAAACAACGCACTAATTATTTTTAACTGGCTATTCGCCACAAAGTATGTCAGGAGGAAGGCAAAATGGAAAAAGCAGTAAAACAAAATGAGGCACCGGAAGCCTCCCAAAAGGGAATTCCCTATTGGATTAAAATTGTTACAGTATTCTTCTTGGGATGGATTGCACTTTATGCTACACGTGCGATTTTGAACCCGATTATGGGGAATATTGAGCAGGAATTTAATTTATCCGGAGCACAGCTTGGATTAATCAGCAGTATCTTCTTCATTGGATACGCAGGTATGAACGTCCCTTCAGGTATTCTTGGAGATAAAATCGGTAAGAAAAAAGTATTGATACCAGGATTTATCATGTTCGGTATCCTTGCAGCTGTTACTGGATTCATGCCATCTTTCGCGCTTTTCATGTTTGCATGGCTATTGGTTGGTATTTTCCAAGGTTTCTATTACGGTCCACAGTACGGCCTTTCATCTGAAGCTATTCCGGCAAAGCATATTACTGTCGGAAGCGCTATTATCAACAGCGGTATGGCGTTCGGTTTGTCCCTCGGATATTTTATCTCGAGTTACACAGTTGATACGCTTGGAATGAGCTGGAGAACACCTTTCTATGTTATTGCTATTCCAGTAGTATTGATTGGACTTGCAATGTGGTGGGTCATTAAGGATAAACCAAAAACAGCTCAACAGAAGGCATCTGAAAATGGCGGCCAAAAGTTAAGAGCGAAAGACCTCTTCAGCAAAAACCTTATCTTTGCTTACATTACAATTTTCTGTGCGATTTACGCTTTCTTCGTAGTTGTTACTTGGATTCCTTACTACCTGCAGCATGCACGCGGAATTGAAGGAACAGAAGTTGCAGTTGTCTCATCATTGGTTCCTTGGGCAGCAATCCCAGGTTCAATTCTGTTCAGCTGGGTTGCAGACAGAATGGGTAAACGACGTCCTGTCCTGTTGATCATGATTCCACTATCAATAATTGCTATCGTTTCAATCGTTGCATTCGACAGCATGTATGTCCTTTATGCAGCCCTTATCGGCTATGGTATCTTTGGTAAAATCAGCACAAACCCTGTCCTTGTTGCAGTCGTTGCTGACAATGCACCTAAGCACGCATTAGGTACAGCATTTGGAGTGTACAACTTCATCGGCATGTGCGGATCCATCCTGGCTCCTTACATCACAGGTTGGCTAACAGACAAAACAGGCACTTTGAATGCCGGCTTCTATTTTGCGGGCGTCCTTCTCTTAGTCGCACTGATTTCTGTTATGTTCATTAAGGAAGATAACAGGCCTAACGTTGAAGGCGCAGTTGCAAAATAATCTGCCCTAAAAAAATATGTTTCATAAAGAAGCGGGAAACGGAATGTTTCCTGCTTCTTATTTTTTTAGCTGCCTGGTAGTATAATGGTTTAATATGTCTAAAAATCAGGAAGTGAAGCAATGAATCAATCAATGCCGAATGCGGCTTATATCCATATTCCATTTTGCCGGCATATTTGCCATTATTGCGATTTTAATAAATTTTTTCTAAAGGGACAGCCTGTTGATGAATACCTGGAAGCACTCCGGGAAGAAATCCATCTTACCCTGGAACATGCACCTTCGGGTAAATTAGGGAGCATCTTCGTCGGAGGGGGCACCCCAACAGCACTCAATGAGATTCAGTTGGAAAGACTCGGGGAAATCATAGGGGAAAGTTTTAACATAGACGCAGAGGCCGAATATACCTTTGAAGGAAATCCGGGCGATCTCACCCCCGCGAAGCTGGAGATTTTAAAAAGCATCGGAGTAAACAGGCTCAGCTTGGGTGTCCAGTCCTTTAATGACAGTCTGTTGGAGAGGATTGGACGGAGCCACAGGGCAAGGGATGTTTACAAAACAGTTGAAGATGCAAAAAAGGCTGGGTTTGAAAATGTCTCAATCGACCTTATATATGCCCTTCCGGGACAAACAATGGACGATTTTAAGGATACACTTCTAAAGGCCTTATCATTGGACCTTCCCCATTACTCCGGTTACTCACTCATCATCGAACCAAAAACAGTCTTTTACAATTTGATGAAAAAAGGGAAACTCCCTCTGCCAGGTGAGGATGCCGAAGCAGCCATGTATGAATTGCTTATGGATGAAATGCAGAAACACGGCTTGCTACAGTATGAAATCAGCAATTTTGCAAAAAGAGGGTTTGAAAGCAAGCATAATCTAGCTTATTGGGATAACAGCGAATATTACGGTTTTGGAGCCGGAGCGCACAGCT
The DNA here is from genome assembly GCF_000821085.1 of Bacillus sp. B-jedd. GTDB lineage: Bacteria > Bacillota > Bacilli > Bacillales > Cytobacillaceae > Bacillus_D. Next base: position 2,694,055 of record NZ_CCXR01000001.1, on the reverse strand, counting down.
ATCTCAAAGGAGTCCGCCGCTCGAATATAGGACCGCTTAACAAGTATTTATCCAAAGTAGCAACGGGTGAATTTCCAATTCTGGAAGAGAATAGAGTAACAAAGGAAGAGGCAATGGAGGAAGAAATGTTTCTTGGATTGAGGAAGACTGAAGGCGTGAGATTTGGCCATTTTGAAGAGAAATTCAGTGTGCCGCTGGAATCGATTTTTTCCGAGCAGCTGGAACATTTGTCGAAAAAAGGCTTAATCGAAGCTTCAGGCGGCAGCATTCGGTTGACTAGAAAAGGAATGCTACTTGGAAATGAGGTTTTTCAATCTTTTTTAATGAATTAACATATGCCGATTTTCAATCGTAATCATTGACACGACCGGGCCGGTTTTGATACTTTATTAGTAGAATTAGCACTCGGGATAAATGAGTGCTAACAGAGGTGATGAACGTTGCTGACTGATCGCCAATTACTTATTCTGCAGGTCATAGTTGATGAATTTATCAGGTCTGCACAACCTGTCGGTTCGCGGAGTTTGTCAAAGCAAGGAAGTATTTCATTCAGCTCCGCCACAATTCGGAATGAAATGGCGGATCTTGAAGACCTTGGGTTCATAGAAAAAACCCATACATCTTCTGGGAGGATTCCTTCCGAAAAGGGGTACCGTTATTATGTTGACCATCTTCTTGCCCCGGAAAAAATAGATGCAAAGGAACTCGCGAAAATAAAATCGATTTTTGCCGAAAGAATTTTTGAATTCGAAAAAATCATTCAGCGCTCGGCGATGATCCTTTCGGAAATGACGAGCTATACATCCATCATGCTGGGACCGGCCGTTGAGGAAAACAGGCTGAGGAAGATTCAGATTGTCCCACTTAATAAGGAAACGGCCATCGCCATCATTGTCACTGATACTGGGCATGTTGAAAATAAGACAATCCAGCTGCCGGTTTCAATGGATGCCGGGGATCTTGAAAAAATGGTCAACATCCTGAATGAAAGGTTATCAGGCATCCCGCTCCTCGATTTGCGGGATAAGCTCTATAAGGAAGTGGCTGTTTTACTCCGCCAGCATATCAGCAACTATGATATTATGCTCCATATGTTATCGGAAACGCTGAATATGCCGGTTAGTGAAAAGCTGTTTTTCGGAGGGAAAACCAATATTCTTAGCCAGCCGGAATTCAATGATATTTCCAAGATTCGCAGCCTGCTTTCAATGATTGAGCAGGAACAGCCAGTCTACGAGTTAATTAAGAATAGTCCGGCAGGAATCACGATCAGGATTGGCCGTGAAAATGATAACCGGGCTATGGAGAATTGCAGCCTAATAACGGCCACATATGCGATGGGCGATGAGAAGCTTGGAAGCATCGGAATTCTTGGGCCGACCAGGATGGAATATTCACGGGTTGTAAGCCTGCTGCAGATAATGAGCAGAGACTTATCAACTGTCCTGACAAAACTGTATCAAATGAAATAGCTGTGGAAATATTGAATGTGGGCGGATGCCTTATCCCGCTCTTTTTATTGGCTTTTTAAAGGATTGTAATGGAATGAGCCTTTAAGGGAGGTGAGCAAATTGACAGAAGAAAACAAGAAGACTGATTTTGCCCAGACGGAAGAAGTGGAACAGAACGAGCCGGTGCTTGCTGATGAAGAAACTGCCTCCGAAAAATCAGAGGCAGCTGAAGAAACTGACAACACGGCTGCGATGGCTGCTGAATTTCAGAAAAAACTTAATGAAGTTGAAAACCGCTATTTCAGGCTACAGGCTGATTTTGACAATTATAGGCGCCGGGTTAAGCTTGACACCGAAGCAGCCGAAAAATACCGTGCCCAAAACCTTATATCCGATATTCTACCAACCCTTGATAACTTTGAAAGGGCATTGAGTGTTGAAGTGGACGGAGAACAGGCCGCTTCACTGAAACAGGGAATGGAAATGGTTTACCGGGGATTGCTTGGTGCTTTGAAGAAAGAGGGGCTTCAGCCAATCGAGGCAGTCGGCAAACCGTTTGACCCGAATTACCACCAGGCGGTCATGCAAGTGGATGACAGTGCTTATGAATCAAATACAGTGGTTGAAGAATTTCAAAAAGGGTATTTGCTAAAGGATAGGGTAATCCGCCATTCAATGGTAAAAGTCAATCAATAGGATGCCCGTCTACATATTCGGAATTGGAGGAAATGGATTATGAGTAAAATCATTGGAATAGACCTTGGTACGACTAACTCCTGTGTTGCCGTACTTGAAGGGGGAGAACCTAAGGTAATCCCGAATCCGGAAGGAAACCGCACCACTCCGTCAGTCGTTGCTTTTAAAAATGGCGAGCGCCAGATTGGTGAAGTGGCCAAACGCCAGGCTGTTACAAATGCCAATACCATTATGTCCATTAAAAGGCATATGGGAACAAGCCATACAGAAGAAATTGAGGGCAAGAAATATACACCGCAAGAAGTGTCCGCCATTCTTCTTCAATACTTGAAATCCTATGCAGAAGACTACCTTGGTGAAAAGGTAACAAAAGCAGTCATTACTGTACCTGCGTACTTTAATGATGCTGAGCGCCAGGCAACCAAGGATGCGGGCCGGATTGCGGGCCTTGAAGTGGAAAGGATCATTAACGAGCCTACCGCTGCTGCATTGGCTTACGGCCTTGATAAAATGGAAGAAGATCAGACAATCCTTGTTTACGACCTTGGTGGAGGTACATTCGATGTATCGATCCTTGAGCTCGGGGATGGGGTTTTCGAGGTAAAAGCAACTGCCGGCGATAACCGCCTTGGCGGCGACGATTTTGACCAGGCTGTTATTGATTACCTGGTTGACCAATTCAAAAAAGAAAATGGGATTGATCTGTCACAGGATAAAATGGCTGTTCAGCGCTTGAAGGACGCGGCTGAAAAAGCGAAGAAAGACCTTTCCGGGGTTACGTCAACCCAGATTTCATTACCGTTTATCACAGCTGGTGCTGCCGGACCGCTTCACCTCGATGTGACATTGACAAGGGCGAAATTTGATGAGTTGACCGCTAATTTGGTCGAACGGACAATGGGCCCTACCCGCCAGGCATTGAGTGATGCCGGTTTGTCCGCTTCCGAAATTGATAAAGTCATCCTCGTGGGCGGATCGACAAGGATTCCGGCTGTCCAAGAAGCAATTAAGCGCGCGACAGGCAAGGAACCGCACCGCGGAGTCAACCCTGATGAAGTTGTGGCAATGGGTGCGGCAATCCAGGGCGGTGTCATTTCCGGGGATGTAAAGGATATTGTCCTTCTAGACGTTACCCCGCTTTCGCTCGGAATTGAAACAATGGGCGGAGTCATGACGAAGCTGATTGAACGCAATACAACCATCCCGACTTCCAAGTCGCAGATTTTTTCTACAGCTGCGGATAACCAGACTGCAGTCGATATCCATGTCTTGCAGGGGGAACGCCCAATGGCATCGCACAACAAGACGCTTGGCCGTTTCCAATTAACAGATATTCCGCCTGCTCCACGCGGCATTCCGCAAATCGAAGTATCATTCGATATAGACAAAAACGGAATAGTAAATGTCCGCGCCAAGGATCTTGGCACAAACAAAGAGCAGCAAATTACAATCAAGTCTTCCACAGGCCTGAGTGATGAAGAAATCCAGCGCATGGTCAAGGAAGCTGAATTGAACGCTGATGCTGATAAAAAGGCGAAAGAAGAAGCCGACCTCCGCAACGAAGCGGACCAGCTTGTCTTCACGACAGAAAAAACATTGAAGGATCTTGAAGGCAAAGTCGATGCTTCGGATGTGGCGCAGGCCAATGAAGCAAAAGACGCTCTCAAGGCCGCCATCGAGAAGAATGACCTCGAAGAAATGCGGGCTAAGAAAGATGCGCTTCAGGAAATCGTCCAGAATCTTTCTGTCAAACTATATGAAGAAGCTGCAAAGCAAGCCCAGGCACAGCAGGGCCAGGAAGCTGGAGCTGAAGGCGGCGCACGCAAGGATGACAACGTCGTCGACGCCGAATTCGAAGAAATCAAAGACGAGAAATAAGATAGAGGCCCGCTGAGGAGACCCTGTGGAAAAAGTCAAAGTCACGTTCACCGGCTTTGGCTTTTTCTATGGATTGCCTCAAAGGGCTTCCTAGCTTTATATTGTTTAACATCCTTATGGATGTTACAATTATTTTTATGTGAGATTTTGCGGGAGTGGTTAGATGAGCAAAAGGGATTACTATGAGGTTCTGGGGATCGGGAAAGGTGCTTCCAAGGATGAGATTAAAAAAGCATACCGGAAGCTATCAAAAAAATTCCACCCGGATATAAACAAGGAACCTGATGCGGATGAAAAGTTCAAGGAAGTAAAAGAGGCATATGAAACGCTGAGCGATGACCAAAAACGCGCCCACTATGATCAATTTGGGCATACTGACCCGAACCAGGGCTTCGGAGGCGGCGCTGATTTTGGCGGCGGCTTTGGCGGTTTTGAAGATATATTCAATTCATTCTTTGGGGGCGGCGGGGCGAGAAGACGCGATCCAAACGCACCAAGGCAGGGAGCCGATCTCCAATACACGATGACAGTTACCTTCGAAGAAGCTGCATTTGGCAAAGAAACGGATATAGAAATCCCGCGCGACGAAACGTGTGAAACGTGCCATGGCACGGGTGCTAAACCGGGGACCAGCCCGGAAACATGTCAGCATTGCCATGGAACAGGCCAGCTGAACGTCGAACAAAATACCCCATTTGGCCGAATTGTCAATCGCAGGGTATGTAATTACTGTAATGGAACAGGCAAGGAAATCAAGCATAAATGCTCAACCTGCGGCGGAGAAGGCAAGGTCAGAAAACGCAAGAAAATTCATGTGAAAATCCCGGCAGGCATCGATGATGGCCAGCAATTGCGGATGGCTGGCCAGGGAGAAGCCGGCGTCAACGGGGGGCCTCCTGGGGACTTATATGTCGTCTTCCACGTAAGGCCGCATGAGTTTTTCGAACGCGATGGGGACGATGTGTACTGTGAAATGCCTTTGACCTTCGTCCAGGCTTCTTTAGGGGATGAAATTGAAGTTCCCACCCTTCATGGAAAGGTGAAATTAAAAGTTCCATCCGGGACCCAGTCAGGGACAAAGTTCCGCCTTCGCGGGAAAGGCATCCCGAACGTCCGTGGTTATGGAACCGGCGATCAGCATGTGATCGTCCGTATTATCACACCAACGAAATTATCGGATAAGCAAAAGCAGCTGCTGCGCGAGTTCGCGGAAATCAGCGGGAATGCACCGCTTGGAGAACATGAAGAAAGCTTTTTTTCAAAAGTAAAACGCGCCTTCAAGGGCGACTGAGAATGGGGCAATCGCAATGAAATGGTCTGAAATCAGCATCCATACAACAAATGAGGCAGTTGAACCAATTTCCCATATCCTTCATGAGGCTGGAGCTAGCGGAGTGGTCATCGAAGACCCATTCGAATTGATTAAAGAACGTGAGGATCAATTCGGGGAGATATACCAGCTTGATCCAAATGATTATCCGGAAGAGGGAGTTATTGTGAAGGCTTATCTGCCCGTCAACAGCTTCCTTGGGGAAACGGTAGAAGCAATTAAGGAATCCATCAATAATTTGATTATCCACGATATTGACATCGGGTTGAATAAAGTAACCATCTCCGAGGTTAACGAAGAGGAATGGGCAACAGCCTGGAAAAAGTATTATAACCCAGTAAAAATATCCGAGCGGTTCACAGTCGTGCCGACATGGGAAGAGTATACACCAGTCAATAGTGATGAATTGATTATTGAACTTGATCCCGGCATGGCTTTCGGGACTGGCACCCACCCGACAACCGTCCTGTGCATACAGGCGCTGGAACGCACGGTTAAGAGCGGGGATAAAGTAATTGATGTGGGAACCGGGTCAGGGGTGCTGAGCATCGCAGCGGCCTTGCTCGGTGCTGCCTCCATAAAAGCATATGACTTGGATGATGTAGCCGTTAAAGCAGCTAAGCTGAATATCAAACTGAACAAAGTCCAGGACAGGGCCGTAGTTGCCCAGAACAACCTTCTTGACGGAATAGAAGGGCAATCGGCAGATGTAATTGTCGCCAATATCCTGGCCGAGGTGATTGTCAGGTTTACTGAGGATGCAAACCGTGTACTCAAACCGGGCGGCATTTTCATCACATCAGGCATTATTCAGGCAAAAAAGGACTTGGTCATGGATGCCCTTATAAATGATGGATTTACTATCAAAGAAACCATGTTGATGGAAGACTGGGTTGCGATCATTGCCCAACGAAACTAGAAAATGTGAATTCGGCATCCGTTAAGACTCGCGGATGCCTTTTCATTTTGTATATTCATTTTAGTGACTTTAGGCGCAACTTTTAGTAAAATAGAAATATTGCTTGCAAAGGGGTGCTGAAGGTGCAGCGCTATTTTGTCAATAAACAGGAACAGGGGCGCTTCATTCTTGAAGGTGAGGACCGTCATCATATCGTAAAGGTTATGAGAATGACTCCGGATGAGGAGATTATTTGTGTTGATCCGGCCGGCAGGAGCGCTCTTTGCAAAATTGCAGAAATTACCGATGAAGCTGTTATGGCCGATATAGTAAAATGGAATGATGAAACTGCTGAATTGCCGGTCCATGTTGCCATCGCATGCGGTCTCCCAAAAGGGGACAAGCTCGAATGGATTATCCAAAAAGGAACGGAAATGGGAGCCCATCGCTTCGTTCCCTTTACCGCAGCCCGATCTGTGGTTAAGCTCGATGAAAAGAAGTCAGGCAAAAAAGTGGAGCGCTGGCAAAAAATTGCGAAGGAGGCTGCCGAGCAGTCCCATCGGAATCATGTGCCGGAGGTGACAGTGCCAATGGATTTCCAGTCCCTTTTGAAGGCCAGCGATGCCTATCAATTCAAGCTTGTTGCCTATGAAGAGGAAAGCAGGTCCGGAGAAACTTCTGTTTTTCGCGAAACACTCAGCCAAATAAAAACAGACGATTCGTTGTTCATTGTATTTGGGCCTGAAGGAGGACTTTCCGAAAAGGAAGTCATGCTATTGAAAGAGAATGATTTTAAGCTTTGCGGGCTCGGCCCGAGGATATTAAGGGCAGAAACCGCCCCGCTTTATGCGCTGGCGGCGATCTCCTACCAATTAGAACTTATGAGGTGAGTTTACATGCCTACAGTCGCGTTTCATACTCTTGGATGCAAGGTGAACCACTATGAAACAGAAGCAATCTGGCAATTGTTTAAACAGGAAGGCTATGAGCGGGTCGAATTTGAATCTGCTTCGGATGTTTATATAATCAATACATGCACAGTCACGAATACCGGAGATAAGAAAAGCCGTCAGGTCATCCGCAGGGCGATCAGAAAGAATCCTGACGCTGTCATTTGTGTTACAGGCTGTTATGCCCAGACCTCTCCCGCGGAAATCCTCGCGATTCCCGGCGTGGATATCGTTGTGGGGACACAGGACCGCGTGAAAATGCTTGAATATATCGGGCAATACAAGCAGGAGCGCCAGCCTATCAATGGTGTCTGCAATATTATGAAGAACCGGGTTTATGAGGAACTTGATGTGCCTGCATTTACCGATAGGACAAGGGCATCGCTAAAAATACAGGAAGGCTGCAATAACTTCTGTACTTTTTGTATCATTCCTTGGGCACGGGGCTTGATGAGATCCCGGGATCCAAAGGAAGTAATCCGCCAGGCCCAGCAGCTTGTTGACGCGGGTTACAAGGAAATCGTTTTGACCGGCATCCATACCGGCGGATACGGTGAGGATATGAAAGATTACAACCTAGCCGCCCTTCTTCGTGATTTAGAGGCCGAAGTAAAAGGCTTGAAACGCTTGCGGATCTCTTCGATTGAAGCGAGCCAGATTACAGATGAAGTCATTCAGGTGATCAATGACTCGAAGTTGGTTGTCCGCCATCTTCATATTCCGCTTCAATCCGGATCGGATACTGTTCTGAAAAGAATGCGCAGGAAGTATACGATGGAATTTTTCGGCGAGCGTCTTGATCGGCTGAAAGAGGTGCTTCCAGGCCTTGCAGTCACTTCCGATGTGATTGTAGGTTTTCCAGGTGAAACAGAAGAAGAGTTCATGGAAACCTATAACTTCATCAAAGCGCATAAATTTTCCGAGCTTCATGTATTCCCATATTCCAAGCGGACCGGGACACCGGCTGCAAGGATGGAGGACCAGGTTGATGAGGAAGTGAAAAATGAGCGCGTCCACAGGCTTATCGCACTTTCCGATCAGTTGGCGAAGGAATATGCTTCCCGTTTTGAAGGGGAAGTCCTTGAAGTGATTCCTGAAGAGGAGTTCAAGGAAGGGGAAAATAAAGGGTTATATGTCGGTTACACTGATAACTATCTGAAGGTTGTTTTCCCTGCGAGTGAAGATATGGTTGGCAAAATTGTTAAAGTGAAAATCGCCAAAGCTGGCTATCCTTACAATGAAGGACAATTTGTCCGTGTGTTGGAAGATGAAGAAGAGGCGCTCATAGAAGCAATCTTGTAAAAACAACTGAGAATGCAGCTGCCCGGCAAAGCGCCGGGCAGTTTTTTTATCGTAGCTCCCATTTTCCGTTCAGTCCTTTTGGAAGGCTTTTATACTTTGCGGGCATGCAGATACATAATCATCCTACCAAACCTCTCAGCAAACGGGAGAGCCATTAAAGACGTTAGCACGTTGAAAATGACACTGATGTGCGCCAGCTGGACATCGGGGGATTTAGCCAGATTCGGTCCCAGGCCCCCGAGAACAGGAATGAGTGGGATGAACAACAATACACCAATAACATTCAGCCATACATGTGCGAAGGCCGCCAGCTTCGCTTCTTCTCCTCCGCCTATTGACGCAATCAGTGCGGTGATGCAAGTTCCGATATTTGCCCCAAGCATGACCGCGATTCCTGCTTCGAGTCCGAGAACACCTGAAGTAAGGAATCCCATGGCTATACCGGTCATTGCTGTACTTGATTGAATGATGGCAGTCATGCATGCGCCAGCAGCAATACCCATCAGTACATGCTCGTTTAAAGACATTAACAGCCGAGAAACCGAGTCAACCGAAGTAAGGGGGACCGCCAGTGCCTCAAATCCCTTCATAGCAGTGAAAACCGAGGCTATTCCCAGAAAAACCATCCCAAGGCTTCTCCAAGCCGCATTCTTTGCGAAAGTAAATAAGACGCCTATAATAGCTATCGGGATCAGTATCCTGCCAAGATCAAAAGTGATCAGCTCCGTTTTAAAAGTTGTTCCGATATTGGTACCGAGGATAATCCCAATAGATTGTGGAAAGGTCAGGACTCTTGCGGAAATCAAACCAATCGCCAATACCATTACTGTTGAACTGCTTTGCAATACAGCCGTGACCAAGGTGCCTGTAACCATTCCTTTTGCCGGACTGCTAGTCAGTTTTTTCAGGAGTACTTTAAGCCTGTCCCCGGAAATATTAAACATCCCGATCCTGATGACTGTCATCCCCAGGATAAATAATCCAATACATAAACTAAATAAAATAATATATTTCAAGCGCATCCTCTCCCGTTACCATTCTATTGCCTGTCCACTGGAAGAATGATAGGATTTTCCCTTTTGTGGCTAAAATTTCGCATTTGGGTGAAAATAAGATTGAGTCCGATACACAAGTCATGCTTAAATTCAGTTGACCTCATGTAAAGGTTGTATTATAATGGCAAAGTACATGGACTTCCATGTGTTTGATGTGAGTGTGTTGTGTTCGGAGGGAGGGAAAGAGAATGTCTAAAACCGTCGTTCGTAAAAACGAATCGCTTGAAGATGCTCTTCGACGCTTTAAACGTACTGTATCTAAATCAGGTACTATCCAAGAAGCTAGAAAGCGCGAATTCTACGAAAAGCCTAGTGTAAAGCGTAAGAAGAAGTCTGAAGCAGCTAGAAAACGCAAGTTCTAAGAGAGGGTCGGATCATTTTGAGTCTACTCGAGCGTTTGAATAATGACATGAAACTAGCGATGAAAAGCAAAGACAAAGACAAGTTGACTGTTATCCGGATGATTAAAGCTTCCCTGCAGAATGAAGCCATTAAGCATGGGAAAGAACTCACCGGGGAAGAAGAACTTACTGTCCTTTCTCGCGAAATGAAACAACGGAAAGACTCCCTTCATGAATTTGATAAAGCAGGTCGCCAAGATCTTGTGGAAAAGTTGCATCAGGAAATAGCAATAGTTGAAATTTATATGCCTCAGCAGCTTTCTGAAGAAGAGCTTGAAGGCATTGTAAAGGAAACAATTACTGAAACCGGTGCAAGTTCTAAAGCTGAAATGGGAAAAGTGATGGCTGCCATTATGCCAAAAGTAAAAGGCAAGGCAGACGGATCTCTTGTGAATAAACTTGTGCAACAACACCTTTCATAATTCAACTGACATCAATGGCCGCAGGCGAAAGCCTGCGGTTTTATTTTACTTCTAAAAATGAAACTTTATAGATGCTGATGCGTACATAATAAGGCAAGGAGATATAGAGGGGGGATTTAGATGGCGGAAATTATTACAGATCCCATAGTGGTAACAGTATTATTGACAATAGCCGGCATGGCGATGGTGCTGGAGCTTTTTTCACCGCGGATAGGGCTTTCTGGACTGGTCGGGCTTAGCGCGCTGCTCATATTTTTTTACGGCCACTACATCGCAGGCCAAGCAGGATTCGGGACACTGGCACTTTTTATCGGCGGAATTGTCCTAATTTTCCTGGAATTCTTTTTGCCTGGAGCTGTTGCAGGAACACTGGGGGTAGCCGCGTTGATTGGAAGTCTTTTTCTGGCAGGTGGAAGTACTTTTCAAATGGGTGTCTCCTTATTAATTTCTATTTTTTTCTCAATTGTATTTTTTATCCTGCTCATAAAGGTTTTCCATAAAAAGATGACTATTTTCAATTCTATGGTATTGTATGATGAGGCCCGCAAGGAAGATGGCTATGTTTCCAATGTCAACAGGACGGATCTTTTGGGGCGGGAAGGTGTTGCCCTAACTGTTCTGAGGCCATCTGGAACCGCCATTTTCAACAGCGAACGCATTGACGTTGTGACAGAAGGGGCTTTTATCAGGCAGGATGCCAGAGTGAAGGTCATCGAAGTCGAGGGACCCAGGATAGTCGTAAGAGAGATAAAGAACTAAGGAGGTTATGGAATGTTAACGAGTGAAACGATTTTTTTATTTGCCATTGTAGCTGTAGCAATCATTTTATTTGCCATTTTATTATCCTTTGTGCCGGTGATGCTGTGGATTTCAGCACTGGCTGCGGGGGTAAGGGTCAGCATTTTCACCCTGATTGGTATGAGGCTTCGCCGAGTAACGCCGCACAGAGTGATCAATCCGCTTATTAAAGCCCATAAAGCTGGCCTTAACGTAACAACAAACCAGCTTGAAAGCCATTATTTGGCGGGGGGAAATGTTGACAGGGTGGTAAATGCCCTGATTGCAGCCCACAGAGCCAATATCGAACTTTCCTTTGAAAGGAGCGCGGCCATCGACCTTGCGGGGCGGGACGTGCTTGAAGCAGTGCAAATGAGTGTTAACCCGAAAGTAATTGAAACACCATTCATCGCGGGTGTCGCGATGAACGGTATTGAGGTAAAAGCCAAGGCCAGAATTACGGTAAGGGCAAATATCGACCGCCTAGTCGGGGGAGCCGGGGAAGAAACAGTTGTGGCCAGGGTCGGTGAAGGGGTCGTATCAACAATTGGTTCTTCGGAAAACCATAGTAAAGTACTTGAAAATCCTGATCTGATTTCCCAAACAGTCCTGGCGAAAGGACTTGATGCCGGAACAGCGTTTGAAATCCTCTCGATTGACATTGCCGACGTTGATATCGGCAAGAATATCGGTGCGGAGCTGCAAACCGAGCAGGCTGAAGCGGATAAGAAAATCGCCCAGGCAAAAGCGGAAGAGCGCCGTGCGATGGCTGTCGCCAGCGAACAAGAGATGCGCGCAAGGGTAGAAGAGATGCGGGCACGTGTTGTCGAGGCGGAAGCTGAAGTTCCGTTAGCAATGGCAGACGCGCTGAAGACTGGCAACTTTGGAGTCATGGATTATATGAATTTCCGTAATATCTCTGCTGATACCGATATGAGAGATTCAATCGGTAAAATGGGCAAGGATAAAAAGAAAGATGGCCAGTAAGCAGCCATAACTGCCATTGCGGCAGGGAAGGAGGCGCATTTTGGAAAGAATATTTGAAAATCCGATTCTTTTATTTATTGTCATTGCCTTTATTTCTTCCCTTTTCGCAAAATCAAAAGGGAGTACAGAGAATAAGCGGCGGACCCTTCCAGACCTGAAAAAGGAATTAGAAGAAACATACCGGGAAATAACCCGGCAGGAACAGCCGGGCCATGAAACTGCGCCGCCTGTAAGGAACCATAAGCCGCTCCATCCTAAAGAAAAAATAAAACAGGCTGTGAAGCCCGCAGCAAGGGGAGAAACTCCCCCTGCGATGATGGAACGGGCCAAAAACCCTGGCAGTGTCAGGGGTTCCATAAGGCAGGAGCAGACACATGCTAACGAGGAAATGCCAGCCATCGAACCTGTTACAGAAAAGAATCTTGCCGATGCGATTGTCTGGGCCGAAATACTTGGTCCTCCGCGCGCAAAGAAACCTTATTACAAACGGTAGCTTCAATGCCTGCTGGATGGTACGAAAAATAGGTGCTAGAACCCCCTTTCATTTCATAAATATGATGTGAAAGGGGGTTCTTTTTTTTATGGCGAAGAAATGGGGCCATTCACTCCGAAAATGGATATCGATAAAAATGGATCTTCCTCAAGATGTCACGATGGATTTACCAAGAATTACGATGATTGGACAAATCCATATCTATATAGAAAATCATAGAGGGCTGTTGACCTTTACAGACCGGGAACTTAGACTGCTGCTGAAAAAGGGGCAGCTTTTGATAAAAGGCAAGGCCTTTGTCATTAAGACGATTTTGCCGGAAGAAATATTACTGGAAGGAAAAATAGACCAGGTTGTCTATATAAACGAAGAAACCGGGGGATCTAAATGAAAAATGAATGGATGGAGTTTTTCAGGGGAAAAGTGACTGTCAGGCTGTCGGGAAATGGCAATGAACGCTTTCTTAATACGCTGGCCAGAAATGGCTTTCTTCTATGGAACGTTAAAAGAAAAGGTCCCGATACAATCCAATTTACCCTCAGGCTGACAGACGCCTTCCAAATCCGCAGGCATGTAAGGGGTACCGGTTTGAAGATATCATTTATCAGCCGGAAAGGGTATCCGTTTTTAATAAAACGGATATTAAAAAATAGTGGTTTTTTGATCGGCGGCTTCCTGTTTTTGATTATCTTTATGTTGTTATCAAATATTGTTTGGGGTATAGAAATAAAAGGAGCTAAACCGGAAACGGAGTATCAGATCAGGAAAGAATTGGACAAGATTGGGGTTAAGCCAGGAAAGCTGATGTTTTTCCTTGATAGCGTAGAAACAATCCAGAGGAACCTGACGAACGAGGTTGGTGCTATAACATGGGTTGGTGTGGAACTCCGGGGGACAACCTATCATCTTAGGGTTGTCGAGAAAAATGAGCCCAAAGAAATGGAGTACCTGACTCCAAGACATCTGATTGCCAAAAAGGAAGCGGTAGTTGTTAACTATTTTATTGAGAAAGGGAAAAAACTTTTTGATGTAAATGACCGGGTCGTGCCTGGCCAGATGCTCGTATCGGGATTGATTGGCAGAGAAGGTGAAGAAGAAGCGATAGCCGCAAAAGGCGAAGTCTGGGGGGAAACCCTTTACAAAGGCTATGCGGAACTGCCTTTATCAGCCACATTCCAAGTATTCAATGGGCTGGAACAGCAAAAACATTATTTGCGGTTTGGCGGCTTCAGTATCCCGGTTTGGGGTTTTGGCAAGGTGGAATTCAAGAATTATGAAACAGAAACAGCAGCAGTTAATCCGAAGATTTACAAGTGGAAATTGCCTGTTGCGTACGTAAACAAGACAATGAGGGAGCGGGAAGAGGTCACCCGCGTGTATACGAAGGAAGAAGCGGTTAAAAAGGCAGCTGAATTAGCAAAATTGGATTTAAAAAAACGCATAGATGAAAATGCTATCATTAAAGAGGAGAAAATTTTGCACCGTACGATTTCCAATGGTAAAGTTAAACTGTCTATCTTATACACCGTAATTGAAAATATCGCAATAGGACAACCGATTATTCAAGGAGATTAATGAATGGCAGAAAATCCAAAAATTATCCAACTTCAGCTTGAAAATCCAAATGAGGCCATCACTCTTTTTGGAAACTCTGATACGAACCTGAAAATTCTGGAACAGGAATTGAGGGTGTCGATTATTTCGAGGGGAGAAGTCATTAATGTGGCTGGTCCAGAAGACCAGGCAGAACTTGCCGCCTCGGTGATGGAAAAGCTTGCATACGTAATCAGGAAAGGAATCAGCATCGGCCCGCGTGACGTCTTATATGCAATAGAACTCGCGAGGAAAGGAACCCTCGAATATTTTGAAAATTTATTCGAAGAGGAAATCGCCAAGAATTCCAAAGGGAAATCCATTCGGGCGAAAACAATCGGACAGGGTTATTACATTAATGCGATCAAGAAGCACGATATGGTATTTGGAATCGGTCCAGCCGGTACAGGAAAAACATATCTGGCGGTTGTGATGGCAGTTGCCGCATTGAAAAATGGCAGCGTGAACAAAATCATCTTGACCAGGCCTGCTGTTGAAGCTGGTGAGAGTCTTGGTTTCCTTCCGGGAGATCTGAAGGAAAAGGTAGATCCCTATTTAAGGCCGCTCTATGATGCCCTACATGATGTTCTAGGCATGGAGCACACTGTCAGGCTGATTGAACGCGGCACGATTGAAATAGCTCCTCTTGCCTATATGAGGGGGCGGACCCTTGATGAAGCTTTTGTCATCCTCGATGAAGCACAGAACACAACCCATGCCCAAATGAAAATGTTCCTGACACGGCTCGGTTTTGGTTCGAAAATGATTATCACCGGGGATAAAACACAAATTGATTTGCCGAAAGGTGCAAAATCCGGACTGGTTTCAGCCGAGGAGATACTGGGCCAAGTGAAAGGAATTTCTTTTGTCCTTCTTGAGCAAAGCGATGTCGTACGCCATCCACTCGTCGGAAGAATCATAAATGCTTATGGCAAAGTTGAGTAAAGCTGTCCATCCGGGCAGCTTTTTTCAATTTCCTCCTCCCAGAAGCTGTGAATTTGGAATTTTAAGTGAAATATGGCTTGAAAACTGGTATGCTTTCTAAAAGGACGAACGTCCAGTTGGTTGGCAGTTTTCTCATCAATCAAATAAACGCAAAGCTTTCTTTACATATAAACCCACTTTGGGAGGGGGACTTCTATCATGATTTTGCTTCAACAGCAATTTCAGAGAATTAAGCAATTGCTAAACTTTGCTTTTTTTAGGATCGTTTTTTTCGTTATTCTAGGTGTTGTCCTTTTCCTGTCCATGTATAGCAATGTCAAGCCGGAACAATTGAAGCTTGGCCTCTTTGACGTTGCCGAAAAGACAGTGGTGTCTCCGCTTACAGTGGAAGATAGAGAGAGTACAGAGGCTAAACGGAAAGAAGAACTGGACCGGATCCCCGCGGTCTACACTCTCAAAAGGGAATACTCCAAAAACCAAGTCGATTTAGTCGGTTCTATTTACGATTCTGCCATTAAAGTGAATCAGGAAGCCCAAGAAGAAATGAAAAAAGCGGCGGAGGAGGCGGAGGAGGGGGAGCCAAAGCCGGAGATAACGCCGATATCTGTTGCGGATAAGGTGAAGGATTTAAAAGGGAGACTAACATCTTCCGTCATAGAAGAATTACCGGAAGAGGTTTTTTTAGCGCTTGTCAGCGCCGATAATAGCCAATTGGCCATAGCGAAAGACTTGACGATTACGGCAATCAGCAATGAGATGGATAGCAGGATATCAGCAGATGAAGTTGAAAATGCTAAAAAAAGAGTTGAAGAAGAAATTAAATACACCACTATGGATACAAGTTTAAAGCAGGCGTCCATTCTTTTGGGGCGATTTGCTGTCATCCAGAATGAATTTTATGACCCGCAGGCAACTGAAGAAAAGCGCAGACAAGCTTCGGAAAGTGTTGAACCTGTCAAGATCCTTGAGGGCCAGGTCATTGTAGAGGAAGGGGAACTTGTCACCCATGAAATATACCGCCAGCTTAAGCTTACCGGCCTCCTTGGCAGCCAGGATTCGAAAAAACCATTTATAGGGCTAACCTTATTGATTGTCATTGTTTTATCGGCATTTTATTATTATTTCACACAGCAAAAAGTAACCTCTGATAAAAAACAAACCAGTCTTTTGCTCTTCGGGATTATATTTTCATTTTCCATCATTTTGATGAAAATAGTCAGTCAGTTTCAGCAGTTGGATTATGAGGGAATAAGTTATTTAGTTCCTGCCGCAATGGCCGGCATGTTGCTCACAATCCTGATCGATGAGAAGCTCGCGTGGCTTACCGCAGTCGTTCAGGCCATTTGCGGGAGCATTATTTTTAATGAAGAAATGACCGGTACCTTGAATATGTCCGCAGGTATTTATCAATTATGCGGAGGGTTAGCCGCAACGTTCCTGCTGAAGGGGCAAAATGCAAGGTCGAAAATATTGCCGGCTGGATTATTTGTTTCCTTAGTCAATCTTGCAATTGTGTTCACCCTTTTATTTTTAAGGAACACTCAGTATTCCGGGGTGGAATATGGTTTGCTCTTTATATTCGCCGCCGTATCAGGGATCGCCTCAGCAGTCCTGGCCTTGGGTATCCTGCCGTTTTTAGAAACGAGCTTCGGGATTTTATCAACGATGAGGCTGATTGAACTTTCAAATCCGAACCATCCCCTGCTCAAAAAGATTCTGACTGAAGCACCGGGCACCTATCATCACAGTGTCATGGTTGCGAACATGTCTGAAGCGGCCTGCGAAGCAATCGGGGCAAATGGCCTGCTAGCCAGGGTGGGTTGTTATTACCATGATATCGGCAAAACAAAACGCCCAATTTTTTTTATTGAAAACCAAATGAATAGGGAAAATCCGCATGACCGGTTATCGCCGCAGAAAAGTGCGCAAATTATTATTGCGCATGCAACGGATGGAGCCGCGCTGCTGAGAAAGCATCGGATGCCAAAAGAAATTATCGAAATCGCCGAACAGCACCATGGCACTTCACTAATAAAATATTTTTATCATAAAGCGAACCAGAGCGGGACTGCGAAGGAAAGTGACTACCGCTACCCAGGGCCGAAAGCGCAGACAAAGGAAACGGCCATTATAGCCATCGCGGACAGCGTGGAGGCAGCCGTAAGGTCGATGTCCCATCCTACCCCCGAGCAAATTGAAGCGCTTGTCAATTCGATCATTTCTGATAAACTTCAGGATGGGCAGCTGAATGAATGCGATTTAACATTGAAAGAAATTGAGATTGTTGCACATACACTATGTGAAACTTTAAAGGGGATCTTTCATTCAAGAATTGAATATCCCGCAGAAATTACGAAACAGAAGGTGATACAGGCATGACTTTAACGATCGACTTTTTAGATGAAACAAATACAGTTAAGGATGAAGCGGCCAACCAGCTGGAAAGCCTGCTTAATTTTGCCGCGGAACAATTACAGGTTGAAGATGGAAGTGAAGTTTCGATTACTTTTGTCGGAAACGAAAGAATACGTGAAATTAACCGCGACTACAGGAATAAGGATGTGCCAACTGATGTTATTTCCTTTCCGATGGAGGAACTAGGCGAAGGGGAAATGGAAATAATGGGTGAAGGGATGCCTAGGATTTTAGGTGATATTATCATTTCAATTCCGAAAACAGAGGAGCAGGCTAAAGAATACGGCCACTCATTAATGAGGGAACTTGGATTCCTGGCTGTTCATGGCTTTCTTCACCTTCTTGGTTTCGACCATGAAACGAAAGAAGAAGAGACCGAGATGTTTTCCCTTCAAAAAGACATCCTTGAGGGATACGGTCTTTCAAGGCAGCAAGGATAGTGCCTGTATGAGGCTGATCAAATCATTTGGCTATGCGATAGCTGGGATTGCTGAGGCTGCAAGGAAGGAAAGAAACCTTAGGATTCATCTTATTATTGGGACGGCAGTCATTGCCCTTGCTTTTTTCTTTTCAATAACGGCAACGGAATGGCTTTTTATCCTATTCGCTATCGGCGGGATGATCTCGCTGGAACTGATGAATTCAGCTATCGAAAGGGCGGTTGATCTCTCAACTGAGGAGTTTCACCCTTTGGCAAAACAAGCAAAGGATATGGCGGCTGGGGCAGTTTTAGTATTTGCTTGCCTTTCAGTCATTATAGGGTTGATTATTTTTTGGCCCAGGCTTGCGGGTATGCCGGGTCTATAGAGGGTAGGCGGCGGCCTGCCTTTTTTTCTTTTCTCTGGAGTGTAAAAAAATCAGATTTTATTTCTTGATTTGTAAACAGGGAAGAATCTTTGCTACAATGTCGAAAACAGGTTCTTCTTAATGAGAATATATTGGGAAAATTCAAACTTTTTATTAAGTTTCCCTTACAAAGGGTGAAATGGGAGGCAGTTTAAGGTATGATGAAAGCAGGAATGAAGTGTATTCATATGATCGATATGGGCCTGTCAGTTTTCTTTCACCATCTTAACTCCCGAAGGAGATTTGTTTTAATAAATAGTATTGAGGTAATATGAGAAACTACAGCCGGGAGTATAACACCCAGCTGGATATCGGAGGAAGTTACAGTAATGGAGAAAGAAAACAAAGGCTATAAATCAGGATTTATTTCGATCATAGGAAGGCCCAATGTCGGAAAATCAACATTTTTAAACAGGGTGATCGGGCAAAAAATCGCGATTATGAGCGATAAACCACAGACAACCCGCAACAAAGTGCAGGGGGTACTGACCCTTGATGATGCGCAATTGATATTTATTGATACCCCCGGCATTCATAAGCCCAAGCATAAGCTTGGTGATTTTATGATGAAAGTCGCACAAAATACACTAAAGGGCGTAGACTTGATTCTTTTTATGGTCAGTGCCGAAGAAGGATTCGGAAAAGGTGAAGAGTTCATTCTTGAAAAATTCAAGTCTGTCAAAACACCTGTTTTTCTAATAATAAATAAAATCGATAAGGTGCATCCTGATGAGCTCTTGAAGATAATTGACGATTATAAAGATAAACACCCATTCGATTCGATTGTTCCCATTTCGGCCCTTGAAGGCAATAATGTCGGCCGGCTTTTGGAGCAAATAAAAGAGCATATGCCAGAAGGGCCCCAATTTTACCCGGCTGACCAGGTGACAGACCATCCGGAGCGGTTCATTGTCTCCGAATTGATCAGGGAAAAAGCACTTCACCTTACAAGGGAGGAAGTTCCCCACTCCCTGGCCGTAGTGATTGAAAAGATGGAGCGGGATGGACAAAAGGATTTAGTCCATGTTATGGCAACCATTGTGGTTGAAAGAGATTCACAAAAGGGAATCGTTATTGGCAAGCAGGGAGCCATGCTGAAGGAAATCGGGAAACGGGCAAGGCTGGATATCGAACAACTCCTTGGCACAAAAGTTTTCCTCGAACTGTGGGTGAAAGTCCAGAAGGATTGGCGGAATAAAATGTCCCAGCTTCGTGATTATGGTTTCAGGGAAGATGAATATTAAGCCTAATGGCGTTCCACATTATCAGTGGCTGACCAAATAGGAGTATGATTATTCATAAGGTTGATTAGCAATATTTTATCATTATGATTTTGAATTGACAGGCTATGATAAATGGTACCAGGGATAAAGGAAAAAGCTAAGCACTAAAGAAAGGATGGGGTTTTCAATGTTGGATTTTACCTGGAAAGTATTCAGTCAGACAGGCAGCATTGACACATACCTTCTCTTTAAAGAAATGGAGAAGGAAGGGCAAGACATTCCCGGCAATCTTGACGAAGAGCTAGCGCAAACAGATTTTCCCGTTTCATAAGTTTGTCTAATTTCCTGGATGGTGACGGCGATGCTGCAAAAATGTGAAGGCATCATCATTAGAACAACTGATTATGGCGAGACGAATAAGGTTGTCACAATGTATACAAGGGAGTGGGGAAAGACCGGAGCGATGGCCCGTGGCGCCAAAAAGACGAACAGCAGGCTGGCGGCGATCACACAGCTCTTGACACACGGTTATTTCCTCATTCAGAAAGGAAGCGGGCTTGGGACTCTTCAGCAGGGAGAAGTCATTTCTTCACTGAAAACTGTCCGAGAAGACATCTTCCTGACGGCATATGCAAGCTATATTGCCGAGCTCACCGACAAGGCGACAGAAGACAATAAGCCCAACCCGTTCTTATTTGAACTTCTTTATCAAACACTTGATTATTTAAACGAAGGGATCGATCCCGAAGTCCTGATGTTTATTTATGAAATGAAAATGCTCAATGTCATGGGACTCTATCCTGTCCTGGATCAATGCTCCGTTTGCGGCAGCACAGACGGGCATTTTTCATTTTCAATCAGGGAGGGCGGCTTTATCTGCCATCGCTGTCTCGAAAAAGATCCTTACCACTTTAAAATCTCCCCGGCAGCAGCCAGGCTTTTGCGGCTTTTTTATTATTTTGATTTAACACGTTTAGGAAACGTCTCAGTAAAAAAGGAAACAAAGGAAGAGCTGAAGAAGATTATTTCCGCTTATTATGAGGAATATTCCGGGCTTAGCCTAAAGTCGAAAAAATTCCTAAAGTCAATGGAAAGCTTTCGGGATATGGTTTAATCAGGTTGACATTCAAAGCCTTTTTCGCTACTATTTCAATTAAAGCAAACAATTTCATAATTGCTGAGAAGGAAAAGAGTACCTGCTAATTTCTGTGAAAGCGAATCCGGGAAGGTGGAAGCCGGATGACAGAAACCCAGGGAAGGCATTCCTGAGCAATATTTGATTAAAGAGGCCGCTGATGCGGCAAATAGGGTGGAACCGCGGGTAAACTCTCGTCCCTATGCTATCTGGCATATGGACGGGGGTTTTTTATTTTTGCAAAAGATACATAAAAACTAATCATAAAAGGAGTAATAGCCATGAGCATTACGATGGATCAAATTGTCTCCCACGCAAAACACAGAGGATTCGTTTTTCCTGGGTCAGAAATTTACGGAGGGCTTGCAAATACGTGGGATTACGGGCCGCTCGGTGTAGAACTTAAGAACAATATTAAGAAAGCCTGGTGGAAAAAGTTCGTCCAGGAATCTCCTTATAATGTCGGCCTTGACGCCGCAATCCTGATGAACCCTAGAACATGGGAAGCTTCTGGGCATATCGGCAATTTCAATGACCCGATGATCGATTGCAAAAAATGCAAATCGAGGCACAGGGCAGATAAAATTATCGAAAATGCACTTGATGAAAAAGGAATCGAACTTGTTGTCGATGGGCTTCCGTTTGAAAAAATGGAGGAGCTGATCAAGGAATATGATATCGCGTGCCCAGAATGCGGCAGCAAGGAATTTACTGGCATCAGGCAATTCAATTTAATGTTTAAAACCTTCCAGGGTGTTACCGAGTCGAGCACGAATGAGATTTTTCTCCGTCCGGAGACAGCCCAAGGGATTTTTGTAAACTTCAAAAATGTGCAAAGGACAATGAGGAAAAAACTCCCGTTCGGAATCGCGCAAATAGGAAAAAGTTTCAGGAATGAAATAACTCCTGGCAATTTTACTTTCCGGACGAGGGAATTCGAGCAGATGGAGCTAGAGTTTTTCTGCCAGCCAGGATCAGAGCTTGAATGGTTTGCCTATTGGAAGGACTTTGCCGAAAAATGGCTATTAAGCCTTGGAATGCGAAGGGAAAACCTGCGGCTGCGTGATCATTCGGATGATGAATTGTCCCATTACAGCAATGCGACAACTGATTTCGAATATAAGTTTCCATTCGGCTGGGGAGAGCTTTGGGGAGTTGCTTCAAGGACCGATTACGATTTGAAGCAACATATGCAATATTCCGGAGAAGACTTCCATTACCTTGATCCTGAAACGAATGAAAAATATATCCCTTATTGCATAGAACCATCACTCGGGGCTGACAGGGTTACACTTGCTTACCTGATTGACGCTTACGAAGAGGAACAATTGGAGGACGGTACATCAAGGACCGTCATGCATCTGCACCCAGCGCTGGCACCTTTCAAAGCGGCTATTTTACCTCTGTCAAAAAAACTATCAGATTCGGCTCGTGAAGTTTTCAAGGACCTTTCATCTGAATTCATGGTCGATTTTGACGAGACAGGATCAATTGGAAAGAGATACCGCCGCCATGATGAGATTGGGACGCCATTCTGCATAACAGTTGATTTCGATACAGCAGAGGATCGCATGGTGACTGTCAGGGATCGTGATACGATGGAGCAGACACGCATTCCAATTAGCGGGCTGGCAGCTTTCCTGAAGGAAAAAACACATTTCTAAGAGCGATTCTTTGTAACACTGTGAATGGGCGGTGAGGAACATAGAACTGAATAAACGGCAGGAGAAAATTCTGCAAATAGTAAAAGAAAATGGTCCGATTACCGGTGAGCATATTGCGGACAGACTGAACCTGACCAGGGCAACATTAAGGCCCGACTTGGCCATATTGACCATGGCGGGCTACCTGGATGCCAGGCCAAGAGTCGGGTACTTCTTTACTGGAAAGTCAGGCGATCAGCTGTTATCGGAAAAACTGCAAAAAATACTCGTAAGTGATTACCAGTCAAGACCAGTTGTTGTAAATGAAAATGTCTCTGTATATGATTCGATCGTGACAATGTTCCTGGAGGATGTCGGCACACTCTTTGTGGTAGATGACAAATCCGTCCTTGCCGGAGTCCTTTCAAGGAAGGATTTACTCAGAGCGAGTCTTGGTAATCAGGAGCTATCCAGTCTGCCGGTCAACATCATCATGACAAGAATGCCGAATGTGACGGTGTGCCGGAAAGACGATCTTCTGACCGATGTGGCCAAGTTGCTGATTGACAGGCAAATTGATGCCATTCCAGTCATAAAAGATACGGATAAAGGCCTTGAAGTAACAGGCAGGATAACAAAAACCAGTATTACAAAAGCCTTTGTTTCATTGGGTAACGCAGAGTGAGCATACTTTAGGAAAAGGGGAATGGAAACAGCGATGGAGCAGCCAATCATCTATGTCGTGTCCGATTCGGTGGGAGAGACGGCCGAACTTGTAACGAAGGCGGCAATCACTCAATTTAACGGTAATCACATTAAACTGAAAAGGTTTCCTTATGTGGAAGATACAGAACATATTGATGAAGTCATTTCGCTGGCTTCGTTCGATAAAGGGATGATCGCCTTTACATTAGTAAAACCGCAAATGCGTTCCTATATGATGGAAAGTGCCGAGAAAGCTGGTATACGGGCGGTTGACCTAATCGGGCCTCTAATGGATCAAATACAAGCTTTTTCAGGGAAAACTCCGTTGTTTGAACCGGGTCTTGTCAGGAAGCTTGATGAAGATTATTTTAAAAAGGTGGAAGCGATTGAATTTGCCGTGAAATACGATGACGGCAGAGACCCAAGGGGACTGATGAAAGCAGATATCATCCTAATTGGAGTTTCAAGGACATCAAAAACCCCGCTATCCCAGTACTTGGCACATCAACGGCTTAAGGTGGCGAATGTTCCGCTTGTGCCGGAAGTAGACCCTCCTGAGGAACTATATAAAGTGTCGCCGGAAAAATGCTTTGGCTTGAAAATAAGCCCGGAGAAGTTAAATAATATCCGCATTGAACGACTTAAATCACTTGGTTTAAACGACAGCGCCAGCTATGCCAACATTGTCAGGATTAAAGAAGAGCTAGCCTTTTTTGATATGATTATAGAAAAAATAGGCTGCCCGATCATTGATGTGACGAATAAAGCGGTGGAAGAAACAGCGAATGTGATTTTGAGCAAAGTCCAAAAGTAATCAGTGAGGAAACACATGGCAGGAATGGGCCATGTGTTTTCATATTTTATTATGGTAAAAAGTCTTTAAATGTTCTATAATAAAAAATTGTGATAAAAATAAAGAAAATAGAGGTTTAGAGTTACACCTTGAGGAATAAACTATTTATTGTCAGATGTCAAGGAAGAGAATAGAAAAAAATTCGACACAATCTCCGATAATCTTTACTAGGAAAGAAGGAATTTACGGGGGGATGTAGAATTAGTACTAAGGAAAAAAGAAAACCGGCAGTTTTTGTGGATGCGGATTCTTGCCCTGTTAAAGAGGAAATCGCCCATTTGGCGTCCGACTTTTCTGTCCCGGCCATATTTGTCGCATCTTATGCCCATACTGTGACAAATCCGTTATATGCAGACTGGGATTGGAGATATGTGGATTCTAGCCGTGAAGCGGCGGATCTTTATATCATGAACCATACCATGAAAGGGGACATTGTTGTTACCCAGGATATCGGCCTTGCTTCCACCCTGCTTCCGAAAGGGGTTTATGTATTGTCCCCCAAGGGAATTTTATTTGAGGATAAAGACATCCAGACAGCCTTGGATATCCGTTTTTTAAACGCCAAAGCAAGGGCAAGGGGGATTTACGGGAAAGGCCCCTCACCTTTTTCAGAGGTGGAGCGAAAACGATTTGTCCGGGTACTGTCAGAAATCTTTGCAACTGCGGCAGTCCGCAAAGAGCCGGATTGATTAAGTATGCTGATATGGAGATGTTTTTATGGCGGTGCGCATACCCGAAGAAAAAATCAATCAGATACGCCAATCTGTTGATATAGTAGAAGTTGTCGGTGAATATGTGCAGCTTAAGAAACAGGGCCGCAATTATTTTGGCCTTTGTCCATTCCATGGGGAAAATTCACCTTCCTTTTCTGTATCACCTGAAAAGCAGATTTTTCACTGCTTCGGGTGCGGTACAGGAGGAAATGTTTTTTCTTTTTTAATGGAACTTGAAGGTGCTTCCTTCACCGATGCGGCAGTGAAACTCGCTGCCAGGGCGGGAATTGAACTGGAAGTCAGCCAGGCGAATGAGTCTGCAGGCAGAGCCGGACAGGCGGCCCTCCAGCCGCTCTATGAAGCACATGAGCTTCTAAATAAATTTTACCACCATATTCTTGTCCATACAAAAGACGGGCAGGAAGCGCTGGAATATTTGCTGGAAAGGGGATTCACCAGGGAGTCAATTGATAAATTCCAAATAGGCTATGCGCTTGATTCCTGGGATTTCGTCACCAACTTCCTCTTGAAGAGGGGCTTTAAGCCGGAAGAAATGGAAAAAGCCGGTCTAATAATAAAGCGGGAACGTGATGGCACCTATTTTGACAGGTTCCGAAATCGAATTATGTTTCCTCTTTTTGACCAAAACGGAAAAACGATTGCTTTTTCAGGAAGGACAATGGGAGGGGAAAACCCTAAATATCTGAACAGTCCTGAAACAGCAATCTTTAATAAAAGCAGAACATTGTACAATTTTCACTTGGCAAAGCCTGTTATACGCCGGCAGAACCACGCTGTCCTTTTCGAGGGGTTTGCGGATGTCATCTCGTCTGACCGAGCCGGCGTTGAAAATGGAATCGGGACAATGGGCACCTCCCTGACACCGGAGCACATATCCTTGATTCGCCGCAATGCCCAGCAGGTAACTGTCTGCTTTGACTCTGATCATGCGGGAATAGAAGCCGCATTCAGGGCGGGCCTCATGCTAGCGGAGGCTGCGATTGATATTCGGGTGGCCGTGATGCCTGACAGTCTTGATCCTGACGATTATATCAAGAAATATGGCGAGGAAAAATTCAGGACAGAAATCATCGGGGCCAGCCTCACATGGATGTCATTCAAATTCCTTTATTATCGGCGGGGGAAAAATCTCCAAAATGAAGGAGATAGGCTCGCCTATATAGAAAAGATAATAAGCGAAATAAGCCTGTTGCCGAACGTAGTTGAAAAAGACCACTATTTAAGGCAGCTGGCCGATGAATTCTCGCTTTCGCTGGAAGCTCTAAAACAGCAATTGTCTGTTTCCGGCCCAAAGAATAAACAGCAGGAACAACGTCCAGTCCCTGCTGCACAGAACCGCTTTAGCCCCAGGCTGGTAACTGAATTGAAGCCTGCCCATTTCACAGCGGAACGGCGGATGATTGCCCATATGCTTCGGAATAGGGATGTGGCTTATAAAATTCAGGAAATGCTGAATGGAAATACATTTCATCATGACGAGCACCAGGCGATTTTCACCTACCTTTTCGGCTACTTTGAGGAAAGGGAACAATTTGAGCTTGTTGATTTCCTTGATTATATAAAGGATGAAAAGCTTAGGAGGATGGTTGCCGAAATTGGAATGATGACAGTGAATGAGGAATTGGGCGATAAAGAGCTATCTGATTATATCAATCAGGTGTTGAAATATGAAAAGATGTTAAAAATAAAGGAAAAAAGGGCACAGCAGAAAGAAGCTGATTCCCAAAAGGATTACCCGCGGGCCATCCAGCTGGGTAAAGAAATACTTGAGTTGCAAAAATCATTGTAAAGCAGTTTAATCTGCCTGAATTTTGAAGGAGGGGGACCTATGGCTGAGAAGTCAGCACGGTCAAACGAGGTCGAAACTGAATTGACCGTTGAACAAGTAAAGGACCAATTAACAGCACTGGGTAAAAAAGTTGGCCACCTTGCCTATGATGATATAGCTGAAAAAATGGCGAATTTTGAACTGGATTCCGATCAAATGGATGAATTTTATGAATTCCTTGGTGACCAAGGAATTGAGCTGGTCGGAGATAACGAGGAGGCTGACCCGAATACCCAGCAGCTTGCAAAGGACGATGATGAGGAATTCGACCTTAATGACTTGAGTGTCCCTCCAGGCGTGAAAATCAACGATCCAGTCCGCATGTATTTAAAAGAAATCGGCAGAGTCGACCTTTTATCCGCAGAGGAAGAGATCGAGCTTGCCAACAGGATTGAGGCCGGGGACGAGGAAGCGAAGCGCCGCCTGGCTGAAGCAAACCTGAGGCTGGTTGTCAGCATCGCCAAACGGTATGTCGGCAGGGGGATGCTGTTCCTCGACCTAATTCAGGAAGGAAATATGGGCCTTATTAAAGCTGTTGAAAAGTTTGACTACCGTAAAGGGTTTAAATTCAGTACGTATGCAACATGGTGGATCCGCCAGGCCATTACCCGCGCAATAGCAGACCAGGCAAGGACAATCCGCATACCGGTCCATATGGTGGAAACAATCAATAAACTGATCAGGGTTCAAAGACAGCTGCTTCAGGACTTAGGGCGCGAACCGACTCCTGAAGAGATTGCCGAAGACATGGATCTTACTCCTGATAAGGTCAGGGAAATCTTAAAGATTGCCCAGGAACCGGTCTCTCTTGAAACTCCAATCGGCGAGGAAGACGATTCTCATCTTGGTGATTTCATTGAAGACCAGGATGCGACTTCCCCATCCGAACATGCGGCTTTCGAATTGTTGAAAGAACAGTTGGAAGACGTGCTCGATACTTTAACTGACAGGGAAGAGAATGTCCTTCGCTTAAGGTTTGGGCTTGATGATGGCCGGACCCGCACACTTGAAGAAGTGGGGAAGGTCTTTGGCGTAACCAGGGAGCGAATCAGGCAAATCGAAGCAAAGGCGCTGAGAAAACTAAGGCATCCAAGCCGAAGCAAGCGCCTGAAAGATTTCCTGGAATAAGAATGATTTATGAGCTTGCCTCTTAATGAGGCAGGCTTTTTCTTTTGCCCAATTTATAGCTGCCTTTTGAATCTTACAATTAGCAATCAATTTTCTTGAGAAAACAAACTGGATTGAGCACGCCTAACCAGGGATAAGACATTCGGCCCATTTACCTTGTGATTCATTTTACTGAATGGGAAATCCAAAAGCAAATGTAATAAGGAATAATTTTAAAATAACAGAGTGATTTTCCTAAAAGTTATAAATGTTGAGAAAATTATATTATCACCATATAATGGTTAAGAAAGCGCATACATTGGAGTTGGAGGGGGACACATGAATTTCGATTTAACACCTGAACAGGAAATGATTAAAAAAATGATGAAAGAATTTGTTGATGAGGAAGTCGCTCCAGGTGCCCTGGAACGGGATAGATCAAAGAAATTTCCGATTGAGATTTTTAAAAAACTTGGAGAAATGGGCATCATGGGCCTTCCATTTCCTGAGGAATATGGCGGCGGCGGTGCTGATACGGTCAGTTTTGCCATCGTCACGGAAGAACTCAGCAGGGGATGCGGTTCAACAGGTATTACCTATTCCGCCCATATCTCGCTTGGCGGGGCACCAATCAATATGTTCGGGACAGAAGAACAAAAACAAAAGTACCTCGCTCCGATCTGCACAGGAGAATCATTTGGCGCCTTTGGGCTGACAGAGCCCAATGCCGGTTCGGATGCGGGCGGTACAAGGACGACGGCCAAACTGGAAAATGGCGAGTGGACCATTAACGGGAGTAAATGCTTTATTACTAATGCTAGCTATGCCAAACACTTGGCCTTAACGGCTGTTACCGGTGAAGTTAACGGGGAAAAAGAAATCAGCGCAATTCTTGTTCCAACTGACGCCACGGGTTTTTCGATAATAGACAATTATGAAAAGATGGGGCTGCATTCCTCCAACACAACAGAACTAGTTATGGAGGATGTCATGGTTCCCGAGGAAAATCTCCTTGGTAAGAGGGGAGAAGGTTTTAAGCAATTTCTGATTACGCTTGATGGGGGAAGAATTGGGATAGGGGCGATGGCCGTCGGAATTGCTCAGGCTGCTTATGAAAAGGCGTTGCAGTATTCCAAGGAACGGAAGCAATTCGGCAAACCGCTTTCCTCTTTTCAGGCAATCCAATTTAAACTTGCCGATATGGCCATGAAAATAGAACTTGCAAGAAATATGGTCTATAAAGCAGCATGGCTGAAGGACAAGGGGAAATCATTTACGAAAGAAGCTTCGATGTGCAAATTATATGCCTCGGAAATTTGTATGGAAGTTACCGACCAGGCTGTCCAAATTCACGGGGGATATGGATATATGAAAGATTATCATGTAGAACGGTATATGCGGGATGCCAAACTACTTGAAATAGGGGAAGGAACTTCTGAAATACAACGCATCGTTATTGCAAGGGAGATTGGCTGTTAGTAGGACCAGGCTCCTTATTATAAAGAAGGCTTCCTTCGATTCAGAAATCTGCGGGAAAGATAAAAATCATTACTCAGAATGGAAAAAAGGCTGTCGGTAAACGATTTTCGGCAGCCTTTTCCTTTCTTTTCAACTAAAAGTGACAAAAGTAACTTAAATGCTTTTCCTTCCGTGGGTTTTCAGCTAAAATAGAAGTTGTTTGCATCATCTATGTTATAGTTCGTACATAAGGGAGGGGTATTACATGAAAAATCCAGTTATTCCATTCATTATGATCATGGTATTGGGTATCGGGTTGATGTTTGTGCTTTCCTTCAAAGGTCTTGGTGATATGAAGGAGGTAGCCAAAGGCGACAAGGCCGGCGGTGAAAAGACGACAGAGGTGGCAAAGCCTGATGAGCTTTACAAGGCAAAAGGATGTATCGGCTGCCATGGCGACAATCTCGAAGGCAAAACAGGCCCGAAACTTAGCGATATCGGTTCAAAACTACAGGAAGCCGATATCAAAGACGTTATTTTGAATGGTAAAGGTTCAATGCCGAAGGGTCTGGCAAGCGGGGAAGAAGCCAATGCCCTGGCCAAATGGCTAGCGGATAAGAAATAAAGTAAACTCGCGTAAGTTAAGGGTTTTACTGCCCCTTAATCGGGATCATATTTTTTAGAAGAGCTGCCAGGGGATTGGCAGCTCTGTCGCTTTTTCTGTCCTTTGCATACGTGAAGGACTTTTTTTATACTTAAGGAGTACTAGTTAACGAAAAGTGGTGAGGATAAATGAATGCTCAGCAATTATCTATGAGGCTCGCGACAGTAGCAGCCTTTGTCCCGGAAGGCGCCAAGCTTGCGGATATAGGCTCGGACCATGCCTATCTCCCATGCTATCTTGCCAATAAGGGATTGATTTCTTCCGCCATCGCGGGAGAAGTCGTCGAAGGCCCCTACCTGTCCGCAAAAAAGCAGGTCGAGGCGGAAGGACTTGATGATATCATCCAAGTAAGGATGGGAAATGGGCTCGAAGTCATCAGCTCAAATGACGCAGACTGCATAACAATAGCCGGCATGGGCGGAGCCCTGATAGCAGAAATTCTTGAAGCCGGGAAAGATAAACTCGGACAGATTACCAGGCTGGTGCTACAGCCGAATGTCAGTGCGATTTCGGTAAGGGAATGGCTTCGTGATAATGGCTGGGAACTGATTGACGAGGCCATTCTAGAGGAAGACGGCAAAATATATGAAATCCTTGCTGCTGAAAAAGGAATTCCGGACAAGCCTTATGAAAGCGGCTTGGAAAAAGGGCTGTTATTTGGACCATTTCTTCTTAAACGAAAGAATGAAGTATTTACTAAGAAGTGGTCATTTGAAAAAGAAAACTGGCAAAGAATCGTCAAACAGCTTGATCAGGCCAGGGAGACTGAAGAGGCGAAAAAGAAAAAAGAAGAAATTTTTGAAAAGATAAAGTTGGTGGAGGAGGTACTTTCCCATTGAAAAAAATAAATGGACATGAAATCATCGGCCTTCTGGAAAAGTTTTCACCAAAGGAATACGCAATGGAAGGCGACAAGGTCGGCCTGCAAATTGGCAGGCTTAATCAGCCGGTCGATCGGGTGTTAATTGCCCTCGATTTGGTTGAAGAGGTTGTGGAGGAAGCAATTGAAAAAAATATTCAGTTGATCATCGCCCATCATCCGCCAATCTACAGGCCGTTGGCAAAGCTTGCAACCGATACAGCACAAGGCCGAATCATTGAGAAGCTCATTAAGCATGATATAGCTGTCTATGCGGCCCATACCAACCTCGATGTCGCAACAGGCGGGGTTAATGATATGCTGGCAGAAGCGCTCGGTTTGCAAAATTCCGAGGTTCTCGTGCCCACTTTTGAAGAAAAGCTAAAAAAGATTGCGGTCTTTGTTCCTGTGGAATCTGCCGATGCTGTCAGGGAAGCACTCGGACACGCAGGAGCTGGCTCCATTGGTGAATACAGCAATTGTTCATATTCCTCGTCCGGAACTGGAAGGTTTCTTCCTGGGGAAGGGGCGAATCCATTTATTGGCCATAAAGGGAAAATTGAAGAGGTTGAGGAAATAAAAATTGAAACCATTGTTCCTGAAAGGCTTATGAAAAAGGTTGTCACAGCGATGCTGAAGGCCCATCCATATGAAGAACCGGCATATGATATTTATCAGCTCGTAAATAGGGGGGAAACACTGGGGCTGGGCAGGATAGGCACGATTAAGGAAATGACCCTGAAGGATTTCGCTGATAAGGTTAAAACAGATTTAGGTGTAGAAAGAGTAAGAGTTGTCGGGAACCTTAAAGACAAAGTTAAAAAAGTCGCCGTGCTCGGCGGCGACGGAAATAAGTACTTTTCACAAGCTAAATTCAAAGGCGCGGATGTATATGTAACCGGCGATATCTATTATCATGTCGCTCACGATGGCCTAATGCTGGGATTGAATATGGTCGATCCAGGCCATAACGTGGAAAAAATAATGAAAAAAGGACTTGCGGCAATTCTAACCCGAATGAGTGAAGAAACGGGATATAGCGTAGAAGTTCTTGCCTCAGAAATCGATACGGACCCATTCCAAATAGTATAAGAGAAAAAACCGGCCAGATTGCCGGTTTTTTCGTTGAAGAACGCTTTAAATTCGTGCTTCCGGATTTTTGACCTTCGGCAGGATTTTAGAAAGAGGGACATTCTTTTCCAGAATCCATGTTGCGGGTTCTTCCGGGTCATATTTTTCAAGGAAAGCAATGACTTCCTTCGTAATTGGGGTAGGGGTTGACGCTCCTGCGGTTACAGCGACTGTTGTCGCACCCTTTAGCCACTCAAGGTCAAGTTCACTTATATCTGCAATCCGATAAGCCTTTGTTCCTGCTATTTCTTCTGAAACCTGAGCCAGCCTGTTGGAGTTATTGCTTTTAGGGTCACCAACGACAATTAAAACATCTGCCTGCCCAGCTTGCTCGGCAACCGCTTCCTGCCTGACCTGAGTAGCCATGCAAATTTCTTTGTGAACTTCCACATGAGGATATTTTTCTTCTACCTTTTTCATAATATCCGCAACGTCCCATTGGCTCATGGTTGTCTGGTTTGTCACGATGATTTTATCGTGATTCAGTTCCAGTGCATCGACATCCGCTTCTGTTTCGACGAGGAAGACGGTGCCTGGCGCTGCCACTCCGACAGCTCCCTCCGGTTCGGGATGCCCCTTTTTGCCAATATAAATAACCTTATAGCCTTCAGCTTCCTTAGCATGGATCAAATCATGCGTTTTAGTTACATCCGGACAGGTGGCATCGAGGGCGATCAGCCCTTTTTCCTTTGCAAGGTTCCTGACTTCTGGCGAGATGCCGTGGGCTGTGAATATGACCGTTCCCTTTTCAACTTTCTCGAGTATTTCCCGACGGTTATTGCCGTCTAACGTGATGATGCCTTCTTCCGCGAAAGCGTCCGTAACATGTTTATTATGAACAATCATCCCTAGGATGTAGATTGGCCTGGGAAGGGATTTATCTAAAGCCGCGTTCCTTGCGATTACCATGGCATCGACAACGCCATAGCAATAGCCGCGAGGTGAAATTTTAATGACATTCATATTAACGCCTCCTATAAAGGTCAGACTTGACCACTATGTATATAGTATATAGGACTTGGCAAAATACTTCAAAGTGTATAATATCACAAGGAAGAATAATGAAAAGAAGGTGCCGGAAGCGGCACCTAGAATCAGAAAAACAATTTCGGCCTCGACTCGCCCTTGCCTTCCCTTTTACTCCTATTTCTGATGGAGGTGTTTTCCTCAGCTGACTCGGTCCCGTCTTGCTCCAAGTTGTCCGTGCTTTTCTCCTGACTGCTTGTGTTTCTGTTTTTCCTTCTTTTATCAATTTCCTGGCCGCCGGCAGGTTTTTCATTCTTCTTTGTTTCTGTTGCTTCTTCTGACTGGCTGTCACTGGCTTTAATCCCGCGATAAAGTTTCCACATCGAAGGCAGGTTCTTGATTAGAGGGCCGTACTGTTCGATGAGCGGACCGAATTTCTGGGCAGTATTAATCACATTTTGTGTATTTGCCAGGAAAGTGTTAATCGTATCCGGATTTCCAAGCGATTTCAAAACTGATCCCGCACCAGTCTGTCCTTGTGTCGCAGCCCGTGTAGTTGATGCAATTCCTTGGTTACGGCCTGCGCCCCCAAGTAACCTGGCAAGGAGACCCCCGCCTCTTGAGGGCTGCTGCGGCTGCATCATATTCATCGGTCCCATGTTAGGGCCGCGGGGCGGCGCAGGGAAGCCGGACTGACGGGCAAACCGCGGGGCCATTGGCTGTCGGCCAAATCCTCCCGGTCTTGGCATTGGCATTTGCGGCATAGGTGGCATTCTTTCAGCCTCCTTTCAAAATGTCCTCTTTCTAAAATATGCAGCCTATCCCCAATATGTTAAGGTAGTGTTAAAAGGGAATGATATATACTGCAAAAGAACCTGGCATTAGAAGAACAATTCTGTGTTTATCATTTCATGTGGAGATTTCTCGCAAACTCCACTATAATTACAGGACGGATAAAATATATGTTCGATTAATAGAAAGTAAGGAGCAAAAACAATGGACGGAAAAAAATTTGAACGGTTTGGATTAAAACCGTTTTTGCTAAAAACAGTCAATTCCCTCGGCTTTGCCTCTCCCACTGAAATCCAGGAGCAGATGATTCCGGCAGCTTTAAAGGGTGAAAGTGCCATAGGGCAATCCAGGACAGGGACAGGCAAAACCCATTCATACCTCTTGCCAATTATGCAAAAGCTCGAACCAGGCAGGCAAGAAGTCCAGGCAGTCATCACAGCTCCAACCAGGGAGCTTGCGACTCAGATTTATCAACAGTTTTTAAACGCGGCGGAGCAATACGAAGGACCGGAAAAAATAATCATCAAAAATTATATAGGCGGTACCGATAAGCAAAAAGCGATTGAGAAATTGAAGACACAGCCGCATATCGTAATTGGCACCCCATCACGTATTTTCGACTTGGTTAAGGAACAGGCTTTATTCGTCCATACATCGCGCACGCTCGTTATCGATGAAGCTGATCTTATGCTTGAGATGGGCTTTCTCGAAGATGTTGACAGAATCGCTTCCCGAATGCCTGAAAAGCTGCAGATGCTGGTTTTTTCAGCAACGATACCAGAAAAGCTCAAGCCTTTCTTGAAGAAATACATGGAAAATCCTAAATATATTCATATCCAGCCGGATAAGAAAGCTGCTGAAAACTTGGAGCATCTTCTGTTTCCATCAAGACACAGGGATAAAAAAGGCATCGTTTTTGAAATCCTCCAAGCTATAAATCCTTACCTTGCGATTGTTTTTACAAATACGAAAAAAATGGCTGACGAGGTTGCCGATTCCCTGATTGGAAAAGGGATGAAGGTAGGCAGGGTTCATGGCGATCTTAATCCGCGGGAACGGAAGAAGATGATGAAGCAAATTCAGGATTTGGAATACCAATACATTGTGGCCACAGATTTAGCTGCAAGGGGAATAGATATTGAGGGCGTCAGCCACGTAATCAATTATGAGCTGCCAACTGACCTTGACTTTTATATTCACCGCGTTGGCAGGACCGCCAGGGCTGGTTACTCTGGAATCGCGATTACGGTTTATGAACAATCAGATGAAGATGCTTTAAACAGGCTTGAGAAAATGGGCATTTCGTTCAAACATGTTGACTTGGGTAAGGAAGGGCTAATCGAAATAGGCGAACGGAATAAACGAAGAACACGTAAACGTACAGAAACAGAAATCGAGAAAACGGCCAAATCAATGGTAAGATCGCCTGAAAAAGTAAAACCTGGATATAAGAAAAAAATGAAAGCCGAAATGGATAAAATTAAAAAACGCCAAAATCGGCTAAGCAAAAAGAAATAAGCAGAATGTGCCATTAGCAGAAAAAGGAGAGGGGTTTATGTTGAAGATTGGCTCACACGTTTCAATGAGCGGTAAAGATATGCTTCTAGCGGCGAGCAGGGAAGCCGTTTCCTATGGGTCAAACACATTTATGATTTACACCGGTGCGCCGCAAAATACGAGGAGAAAGAAAATTGAAGAGCTGAATATCGAAGCCGGCAGAAAGCATATGGAGGAACATGGAATCGGCGATATTGTCGTCCATGCCCCCTACATCATTAATATTGGCAATACAACCAATCCGGCAACTTTTGAGCTTGGCGTTTCCTTTTTGCGCTCGGAAATTAACAGGACGGAGGCGATTGGTGCGAACCAAATCGTTCTTCACCCTGGAGCCCATGTCGGGGCTGGCACTGAAGCGGGGATTAAAAAAATCGTTGAGGGCCTGAACGAAGTGATTACCGGAAATGAAAAAGTGCAGGTTGCGCTTGAAACGATGGCAGGGAAGGGCTCGGAGTGCGGAAAGACATTCGAGGAACTGGCAATGATCATTGATGGAGTCAATTACAATGACCAGATTTCTGTTTGCTTTGATACATGCCATACGCATGATGCGGGTTATGACATTGTCAATGATTTCGATGGAGTGTTAAACGAGTTTGATAAAATTATCGGGATTGATCGGCTTAAGGTCCTTCATATCAATGACAGCAAAAATACGGTAGGAATGAGAAAGGACCGACATGAAAATATCGGTTATGGCCACATTGGCTTTAATGCCTTAAGCTACATCGTCCATCATCCGCAGCTTATCCATGTCCCAAAGATTCTTGAGACACCTTATATTGGGGAAGACAAGAAGAACCAGGCGCCTCCTTATAAACATGAGATTGAAATGCTGCGCAATAAAATTTTCAATCCGGAGTTAAAAGGAATTGCCGCAAACGTATAACGGACAATCCTAATTTCGGTAGAAAAGCCTCCTTCACATCGTGAAAGGAGGCTTTTCTACTATTTCGTAAATTGGATGAAAAGTTTGTTCACTTCTTTGGCGGTATCAGGACCGGCTATTTTTGCGATTTCCTTAATGATAGTTGCCCTTTGGCTGCTTTCGAAAATATTTACTTGTCTACCCCGTAAGTATCCGGCTATTTTTTCAGCCTGCGCGCGATTAATCGAAATGCCGAATTGATCTGCATATGTCAGCAATTCCCCAGCAGAAATCGTATTAATTTTATGATTGATAATATTTTCAAAAATCTTCATTCATATCACTCCCCATCCCTAATGTATGAGTGAAAGTGATAAACAGTGCCTTAATTTTAGATAAGAAAAGGTGGAGGGATGTGACGCCTTTACAGAATTGTATATGTGGGTTATACTACATAACGTAAATCGGAATGATTCTTATAATTAAGGTGATGTTATGGGCGATATGCCAATTATTGAAATAAAGGGACTTTCATACAGATATGAAAAAGAGATGGTCCTTGAAAATATTAATTTGTCTGTCCCAAGGGGAGCCTTTCTCGGCATTGTCGGCCCAAATGGTTCGGGGAAATCCACACTGTTAAAACTCCTTCTGGGCCTCATGCAACCCCAATCTGGTCAAATCCGTCTTTTTGGCAAGGATATAAAGGGTTTTACGGAGTGGGAGAAAATAGGATATGTCTCACAAAAGGCAAATTCCTTCAATTCAGGATTTCCTGCGACTGTCCATGAAGTTGTCTCGAGTGGGCTCACAAGAAAAATGGGCCTGTTCCGCTTTATGGGTGCGAAAGAGCGTAAAAAAGTTCACCAGGCCCTTGAATCTGTGGGAATGTCCAGTTTTTCCGGAAAAAATATTGGGGAACTGTCAGGTGGCCAGCAACAGCGGGTATTCATAGCCCGTGCTCTTGTCAGCGAGCCGGAACTGCTGATTCTTGATGAACCTACCGTTGGTGTCGATTCACGGCATGTCAACGCGTTTTATGAAATGCTGGAAGAGTTGAACAAACAGAGAGGGATCACTCTACTGCTTGTTACGCACGATATTGGGACAATTTCCGAAAAAGTAACACATGTCGCGTGCTTGAATAAACATCTTCATTTTCATGGCAATGCTGACGAGTTTGAAGATTTCGCAAAGCATGATTTCACCGATTTATACGGCCATGAAGTGCACCTTCTTAGCCATCACCACCATGGGGAGGCTGGAAGATGATCAGCGGACTGCTCAAGTATGAATTTTTGCAAAATGCATTTCTTTCAGGCGCCTTAATCGGAATGATTGCACCTTTATTGGGAGTATTCATTGTGGTTCGGAGGCTTTCCTTAATAGCCGATGCATTAAGCCATGTAACATTATCAGGAATCGCGGCAAGTCTGCTGCTTGAGAAAAAGCTGGGCCTTGCGGGCTCGTTAAATCCACTTTACATGGGAATGGCCTTTTCTGTCGGAGGATCGTTATTCATCGAAAAGCTGCGGAGTGTGTATAAACATTATCAGGAATTAGCCATTCCGATTATTCTTTCAGGCGGGATTGGGGCAGGCGTCATTTTCATTTCTTTGGCTGACGGCTTCAATGCCGATCTGTTCAGCTATTTATTCGGCAGTGTCACCGCCGTCAGCAGGGCGGATGTCTGGATTATCGCGGCAATTAGCGCTTTCGTTATTATTGTTATTGTGATGCTATATAAAGAACTGTTCCTGTTATCTTTTGATGAAGAGCATGCAAAGGCATCCGGGATAGCAGCCAAAGCCATTCATTTTATTTTTATTGTCATGGTGGCACTTGTCATTGCAGCCTCCATGAGAATAGTCGGTATTCTCCTTGTATCATCGCTCATGACACTTCCGGTTGCCGCCAGCATAAGGCTGGCAAAAGGGTTTAAGCAGGCAATTTTCCTGTCGATCATTTTTGGTGAATTGTCGGTCATGGGCGGCCTGTTTGCCGCTTATTATCTCGATTTGGCTCCAGGCGGGACGATTGTCATGCTTGCTATTGCCATCCTTTGTGGAGCGATTATCTTTAAAAAAATGGGTTTAAAGAGAATAAATCAGTAGGGGTGAGGATTGAATGGATGTTAATGAAGCCCTTGATTATTTGAAGGAGAAAGGATTTAAGCATACAGGCAAAAGGGAAGACATGCTACAGTTGTTCTCGGAAAGCGATAAGTATTTAACCGCCAAGGATGTTTTGGAACAACTTAAGGATGAGTATCCGGGCCTGAGTTTTGACACAATCTACCGAAACCTGTCCCTGTTTGCCCAACTGGGGATACTGGAAACAACTGATCTGTCCGGAGAAAAACACTTCAGATTCACGTGCTCCCGCAATTCGCACCACCATCATTTTATCTGCCTTGATTGCGGAAAGACAAAAGAACTGGGTACATGCCCAATGAACAGCCTAAGTGAAGATTTAAAAGGGTATGATGTTTCAGGGCATAAATTTGAAATTTATGGCCGTTGTCCGGAATGCAACTAAAAAAACAGCCACATGGCTGTTTTTTTAGTCCCATTTTTTGATCCATTCGTTTGCTTCGTTCCAATTTGTTACCCGGATGACCCCACTCGGTATCGGTTCGCGATTATAAGGGGTATCAAAGAGAAGTACCGGAATTCCGCATTCCTCGTGGATGGCGACGGCGTTGTCATGTTTATCCTCAAGAAAAAGCTCAATATTGTACTTTTTCGCCGTTGCAATTTTATTATGGGTTCCAATTAATTCAATATGATGGAACGCAAGTTCATTTTTTGTAAACCATTCCTTTGTTATTTCAAGCAGATGGGAGGCCCTTGCAGAAATGAAGTACAGCTCATATCTTTCCTTCCATTCGCCTAAAACCTCTTTGGCCCCTTCAGCGAGCGGGGATCGGGAATAAATTTCCGGCTCTGTATCAAAAAACCACGCAGCGAATTCATCCCTTGGAATATCAACAAGATGTAAAAGATCATATTCCTTCACATCTGAAAGAGTAACATTCAAGTTAAACGCTTTGTTTAAATATGGCAATATGCTCGAGGGGCTGGTCACTGTGCCATCAATGTCAATTCCTAATCTTTTCATAAAATAACTCCTTTTTCTGTTTGGCTCAGTTAAAGATGAGTGTTGATTTTCAAAGAAGTTGATTGGAACAGAGGGGGCTGACTCCGGCGGGATATAGCGGCACGTGGAGACCCCTCGAAAAGCGAAAGCGCCTTGTTCAGCCCCGACCAGCGCAGCGCTGGAGGGCCAGAAGGGGAAGTCGTTCTTTGACTTCACATTCGGGACCGAAGCGACCTCTAGGGGCCTAGGCGCTCCTCGAAAAAGCTATCGCTTTTTCTTCGTGCGTGGGTCTATGCTGCCGAAGCCTTCCCTGTGCAGCTGGCCAAACAGGCATCTAGGATGCCGAGGAGGCTCCATAAAGAGTGCTCCTGCGCCACAGACTATTCGAGGAAGTGAACCTTCAGCTCGTCGCAAAGCAACACGGAGCCAATTCATGGATGTTTCTCATGAAGTGGGTGCAGGTAGTTGCTTCGCCCCGCGGAAAGCATGTCCCCGGAGTGGAAATCAACAATCAAGGTAAACAGAGCCTTTTGTATAATACGGAGAACCTCTTCCATTTTACCAAAAAAAACTTTCCGATGTAGTCTATACAAAGATTGACATAGTAAAAAAACTTGGCCGGTAAACACTAATAAGGCTCCTACCTTTTGAAAGCGAGGGATTTAGGTGGCCGATCAATCAAGGGATATGGGTATGATGCAAAAAGATAGCAGCCGTCAGGAGGGAGCTTCTAATTATAATGAAGAAGTCTCCAATGAAACCATCTTGCTCCTTCCAGAGCCAAGTGGGACACACGGCATAAGGAACAACGCTTCCCGAGCAGCCGGGTACTATCCTAACCAGCGTGAAGAAACAGCGGCTGAGATTTCCGCTCCAGTGACTTTGAGAAATAATCAACGCCAGGACTCAAGGGACAGGCAGGATAATATGGATCGTGAGGCCGGCGGTTCAATGCTTGGCTTTACAGCACTTGCACTGTCTATTTTGTCATTGTTCTTTCTGCCTGTTTTATTGGGCATCGCTGGGATTGTACTTGGATTCATGGCTATGCGCCGAGGATCTTCAAAGGCGGGCGGCTGGGCCATTGGCATCGGAGCGGTTTCACTTATTATCGGTATGTTCATAACACCATTCTTTTAGTGTTTTCAGACAAGGGGCATGTAAAAAAAAGAGGCGCGGCGGAAGCCGGCCTCTTTCATTATATCCCTTGTTTTTCGAGTGCCTGTTTTTGGTAATACTCCTCAGCGAGGACATCGATTTCTTTTTTCAGTTCCTCAACCATTGTTTCTTCTGGAACTTTACGGATGATTTTTCCTTTGCGGAACAGCAGGCCTTCACCCCTGGCGCCGGCAATGCCGATATCCGCCTCCCGCGCCTCACCAGGACCATTGACAGCGCATCCGAGTACGGCAATTTTGATTGGTGCTTTTATTTTTTCGATATATTCCTCAACTTCATTAGCGATACTGATTAAATCTATTTCAATCCGGCCACAGGTCGGACAGGAAATAAGGG
Source organism: Bacillus sp. B-jedd (assembly GCF_000821085.1). Lineage (GTDB taxonomy): Bacteria > Bacillota > Bacilli > Bacillales > Cytobacillaceae > Bacillus_D. The sequence continues at coordinate 2,653,476 of NZ_CCXR01000001.1, read as the reverse complement.
TTGCCGCGTTAGAGGAAAGGCCGAAAACCTTCAGCAGTTCACGCGCTACTTTTACCTCCTGAACTGGATCTGCGCTTAATGAAATCCTGAGCGTGTTCCCAATTCCTTTGCTCAAGATTGCGCCAAGTCCGGCCGCGCTTTTGACAGTACCAGAGAAAAGAGTCCCCGATTCAGTGATCCCAAGGTGAAGCGGGTAGTCAAACGCCCTTGCCGCCTTATCATAAGCTTCAATAGCCAGGTTGACATCAGAAGCCTTCATCGAAACGATAATATCGTGGAAGTCCAGGTCTTCAAGGATTTTGATATGATGGAGGGCGCTTTCGACCATTCCATCTGCAGTGGGATATCCGTATTTCTCAAGGATCCTTTTTTCAAGCGAGCCGGCATTGACACCAATTCGAATAGGGATTCCCCGCTCCTTCGCTGCTTTAACAACCGCCTCAACTTTTTCCCTCTTGCCTATGTTGCCGGGATTAATCCTGATTTTATCCGCGCCACCCTCAATAGCTTTCAAGGCCAGCTTATAATCAAAGTGGATATCAACAACAAGCGGTATATTGATCCGCTTCTTAATTTCGGCAATCGCATTGGCCGCGCGCTCATCCGGACATGCTACCCTGACAATTTGGCAGCCAGCGTCTTCCAGCCTTTTAATTTCAGCAACAGTCGCGTCGACATCATGCGTTTTAGTTGTGGTCATACTTTGTATAATAAGCTCGTTATTCCCGCCGATGGTGAGATTTCCTACTTTGACCGGCCGGGTTTTAGTACGATGAGTAATTTCATTCACTTGCAGTTCGCTCCTTTGCGTACTGATAGAAATATTAATTGCATTCAGGCAATACTATATTATTTTATCAGTACCACGGCAATCTTACAAGGCAAGGCGCTCATTTCATGAATCGCCGCCAGCATAGCTGGGGAATAAATATTCCTTTCCTATTTGAAGCTTTTCAGGTGTTACTCCAGGATTCAACACTTGAAAATCCTCGATCATTTTATTAATAGGGACGGGAACTTTTCCATGTTTTTGTTCTATGATGGACAAAAGGGTCTGGCCGGGCATGATTGTGGCTTTGTAAAAAGGGCGGTCAGGCGTTGATTCTTTCATTTCTTCGACTGGTTCCTCCTGCACATGCCTGTTCACTGGTAGCGTCCCTTTTGTCAAATCCGTGTATATGCTTAAGATTAATGTGAGAATTAATAGTGACACCGCCATTTTTTTCACAGGACAGGCCCCCAACTCGGATTTTTAACATATATATGACCAATTGGGATATTTAGAACAGTTTTTTTCATTAATCCAAAAGAAAACGCAGCTGCCGGCAAGGCGCTGCGTTTTCTGGTTATTTACTTATGCTGCTTTCTTCGGCGCAGGCGTTTCTTTTACAGCTAAATAAAGTACAATGGCGGAAGCGAGCCAGTTAATAAGGAATCCGCTTGGAACGACAGTTTTTATCGCTTCCATGATGGTGAAGAAGATGGTTGAGATTGTCACACTGTAGGCGGACATTCGCCATAAATGCCCATAATTAAGTCGTCTCCCGCCCATATTTTTCAACATCAATCCCATAACCGCCAAAACACTGACCTCGATGAATTTCATAGCTGATGAAACGAGAAGGACAAAGAAAAAGACGATTGGCAGGATGATATAATTGGCGCCATCCATCGCGGCAATAAAATCGACAAAATCCTGTTTCGACAATTCCGAACTATCGAGCATCGCATAGGAATATGACTGGACCCTGCCTCCCGCGGCCAGACCGAATTCATCCTTTAAAAATCCAAATGCATTGCCCATATCAGCCAAATCTGCCTGGCTTACTGAACCGGTGGGGTCAATAATAATAGAAAATTCGTCCCGTTTAATAGTGACCGGCATATTCAATTCAGTTTCAAGAATGCCATTCTTAATTTTGAAATCAGGCATTTCATCCCTGACGATTTCCTTAGCAGCTTCCAAACCTGTGTTAATCGCCACGCTGAAATGGTATATGGTGGGCAGGATAGATATAAAGGTAAGGAGGAAAACATATAAGATCGTTTTACCGATTCCCTGGAACCGGTAAATGGCAATGTCCCTTGGGGAATATAGGCTTTTGTATAATTGTTTAAAAATGTTCATTCTAACACTCCTAACATAATTCAGCATTTTCATTTTATCCTTCATTTCCAGTAATCACAAGCACAATTGATCAATGCTTGTTGAATGACTTACAAACTAGTGCTGACATATAATTATTCAGGAATGGGTAAAGGTGAAAAATAAAAAAGGGGCGAGGTAATGGACGCATTTATATTAGGGATCGTAATTGTTTTCTTTGTCATAGCATTTGTCGGGATATTTTTCCCCATTATACCAAGTGTTCTTTTTATATTTGCGGGTTTTTTAATTTACGGGCTGTTTATCTCCTTTGAACCATTCAACTGGTTTTTTTGGACGGTACAAATCCTGTTTACAATCCTCTTGTTCAGTGCGGATTATGCTGCTAATATGCTTGGGATAAAAAAATATGGGGGATCGCAAGCGGCTGTCTGGGGAAGTACCATTGGCTTGATTGTCGGGCCGTTTATTATTCCTTTTGCGGGAATCCTAATCGGCCCTTTTATTGGAGCAATCGTCGCTGAGCTGCTTATCCACAGAAAAGGATGGAGTGAAAGTTTGAAAATAGGCTTCGGTTCAGTTATAGGATTTATAAGTGGGGCTGCCGCAAAAACAATCATTCAAGCAGGGATGGTTGCTTATTTTCTTTTCACTGTGCTATAGGTATCTTGCAACTCAAAATGAAAAAAACCGGCATGCCTCGTTGATTCGGGCAGCCGGTTATTTAGTTCAATCCGCATATTTCGTGGGCACAATGTTGGCAGTCGACCTCGTCTCTTAAATAGGAAAGTTTTTTTACAGTGAACCTTTGCTGATCATAGGTGATAACACCCTTGTCCCTTAACTCCTTCAGGCTCCTTTGGATAACTTCCCTTGTCCCATAGGTAAGGTTGGCCAGTTCCTGATGTGTTAAAGGTAAATCAATTAGAATTCCATCGTCTGTAGGAATTCCGTAGGAATTGCAAAGACGGATCAAAATCGAATACAGGCCGCCTTTCTTTCCGTTCATTATTAAATCCTGGCATTTCATCTGGGCTTTTAAATAGGATGTGCTTAGCCAGGTAACAAGCGCGCTCATCGCATAAGGATCATTTGAGATGAACTCTTCGAATTGTTCCCGCTTAATGACAAGCAGTTCGCAATCTGAAAGTGCCTTGGCGGAGTAATGGTAGCGTGATGATGTCTTGAATAACTGGTATTCGACGATAATTTCTCTGGGATTCAATATTTTCAATATGAATTCCTTTCCTCTTAAATGTACACGGCCAATGGCAACACTGCCTTTTAAAACTACATAGATATTTTCGACCAAGTCCCGCTCATGGAAAATGACAGTCCCTGCTCTCATTTTCTGCACAGGTTCCCTATCACCAAAAAATTGGCTAAGTAAATTGTATAAAGACACGTTGTAATCTAGCATATCTGCCACTCCTTTTATTCCCTCACTTTGATTTAAGAAAATTACTTACAACATGTCAATATGGTTTTTACATATTATGGAACGTTGATGCGGGAAATATGACATAAATCGTTGACAACTCGCGGAAAATCTGACTATGACAATTTTTCGAATTTTATCGAGACACTAACATTCATTGGAGAAGTATGAAATGTTCCTATAAAGGGAAAAGTATCGATTAGCTCCGAGCATTTCATTTGAATCAGCAGAAAAACTTTGTTAATCTAAACCTGCAAAGCTTTATGAAAATTCAAAAAGCAAATTTATTACATAGGAGGAATTTATTATGGCATTTGAATTGCCGCAGCTTCCTTACGCATATGACGCGCTGGAGCCGCACATTGACAAGGAAACCATGAACATCCATCATACGAAGCACCATAACACATATGTGACTAACCTGAACAATGCTCTTGAAGGCAATGAGGAACTTCTTTCAAAAACAGTTGAGGAAGTCATCTCTAACCTGGATGCAGTACCAGAATCCGCAAGGACAGCTGTACGCAACAATGGCGGTGGCCATGCGAACCATAGCCTGTTCTGGCAACTCCTTTCCCCTAATGGCGGCGGCGAGCCTTCCGGCGAACTGGCAGAGGCATTAAAAAGCAAATTTGGCAGCTTTGAAAACTTTAAGGAAGAATTCGCAAAAGCAGCTACGACCAGATTTGGCTCCGGTTGGGCATGGCTTGCAGTGAATAATGGCGAGCTTGAATTGACAAGCACTCCAAACCAGGATTCTCCATTGATGGAAGGCAAGACTCCAATCCTGGGCCTTGATGTGTGGGAGCATGCCTACTATCTGAAATACCAGAACCGCCGTCCTGAATACATCAATAGCTTCTGGAACGTCGTTAACTGGGATGAAGTGGCTAAACGTTACAGCGAAGCTAAGTAATTTCTAAAGCCTGTTCATATAGGTATTAAAAAGGCAGAGTGAATCTGCCTTTTTTTATTTGCCCAAATGGAGGATTCCGAATTCCAAAGTATAGAAACCGCCAGCCTGTTGAAAACTACCGATATGAACAAAGGGAGTTTTCATATGAAGAAAAAAATAAAATTGCTGGACGATATCCCTTTTACAAGGGATTTGCTGCTGCTCCTTTCACTGGGCGGCCTTTATTCACTGAGTGTAGCTCTGTCAAATACATTTGTGAATATATATCTATGGAAACAATCGGGTGATTTTGCCAAAATCGGGCTTTATAACTTATCTATTGTTGTCATACAGCCGTTAACCTTTATCCTTGCTGGAAGATTGGCGAAAAAAGTGGACAGGGTGATTGTCCTTCGTGCAGGCGTGATTTTCATGGCACTCTTCTATATGGCAGTGTTGATGTCGGGTTCGCAAGCTTCACGCTACCTTTTCCTTCTTGGCTGCCTCCTGGGGGTAGGGTATGGTTTTTACTGGCTGGCATTTAATTTGTTGACGTTTGAAATTACAGAGCCGGATACAAGGGATTTTTTTAATGGGTTCATGGGTATTCTTTCTTCTGCTGGCGGTATGGTCGGTCCGGTAACGTCGGGTTTCATTATTACCAGGATTGGAAACTTCAAAGGGTATATGACAGTCTTCGGACTTTCCCTCACGCTCTTTTCTTTGGCTGTCGTACTAAGCTTTTTCCTGAAACGGAGACCGTCATCGGGAAGTTATTCCGTTATTGAAGCATTCAAGGAAAGAAAGAAAAATCAGAACTGGAAGCTCATCACAAACGCCCATGTTTTTCAGGGGCTTCGGGAAGGAACTTTTGTGTTTGTTATTTCGGTTTATGTATTTCTTTCAACCGGAAGCGAACTTTCCCTCGGGACATTCGGTATGATCAATTCCGGGGTTTCTTTTCTTGCTTATTATTTGGCAGCGCGGCTTATCAAGAAAAAACGAAGAAAGAAAGCAATATTATTAGGCGGGATGATTCTATATGCGAGCGTATTCCTGATTTTTAAAGATGTTACATTTCCAAAACTTTTGCTGTACGGCGCTTCCATTGCGATTGCTTATCCAATTTTGCTTGTCCCTTATATGTCCATTACTTACGATGTGATAGGAACCAGTAGGAATGCCGCAGAGAGGCGGGTAGAATATATCGTTGTCAGGGAAGTTTTCCTCAATGCGGGAAGAATCCTTTCAATTAGCCTGTTTCTATTTGCGGTTACTGTTTTCGACTGGAAAAACAGCCTGCCGGTTTTGCTTCTAATCCTAGGGGGAGGCCATACTTTCATTTATTTTTTCCTTAGGAAAGTCCACTTATCGACATCTTAAAAACATGTGAATATGTAATTGGTCAGCGCTTCTGAACATTACTTCGGCAAGCCGCGAATTTCAATTATTGGAAAGTGGTTCCAGATAGAAAAATAATTCAATATCAGCTAGAATAAGGATAATGAATTATTTATGGGGAAGTGTGGGCATATGGTAACACAAAAGAAGAAAAAGAAAAGGCCGCTAGTTCCGTTCAGGCTGAATATATTGTTTTTCGCAGTTTTTATCCTTTTTTCGATGCTGATTCTCAGGCTGGGAATTGTACAGATCGTTTATGGGGATGACTTTAAAAGGGAAATTGAGCGGACTGAGGATGTAACGGTGAAAAACCCGGTGCCACGGGGAAAGATGTTTGACAGGAATGGGAAAGTTATTGTAGATAATACCCCCCTAAATGCCATCACTTATACAAAATACCAGAATACGACCCAGGAAGAAATGCTTGAGGTTGCCGAAAAGCTTGCCGGTATGATTGAAAAGGATACTAAAAAGGTTCAGGTCAGGGACAAAATAGACTTCTGGCTGATGAAACACCCGGAAGAGGCCAAGAAGAAGATCACCAAAAAAGAATGGGATTTGTACGAGAATAAAGAACTGACCGATAAAGAGCTATACAAACTGCAGGTGGATCGTGTCACGGAAGAGGAAATAAACAGCCTGACAGCTTCGGAGCTTGAAGTACTCGCGATATTCCGCGAATTCAATTCCGGTTATGCCCAGTCAGCGCAAATTGTAAAAAATGAAGGCGTTACACCTGAAGAGTTCGCGATAGTTAGTGAGAATCTTGAAGAACTGCCAGGCGTCGATACAACGACAGACTGGAAGCGCGATTATACGCAAGGGGATACGTTAAAAACCATTCTAGGCAACGTAACGACTTCGGACAGGGGTGTACCGAAGGAACAGCTCGATTATTACCTGTCCAGGGACTATAGCCGTAACGACCGGGTAGGGATCAGCTATATTGAAAAGCAATATGAAGAAGTCCTTCAAGGCCAGAAAGCGAAAGTCAAGAATAAAACCGACAAGGGCGGAAACATCCTTGGAACTGAAGTCATATCAGAAGGAAAACGCGGTAAAGACCTTGTCTTGACAATTGATATGGAGCTTCAGAAGGCAGTGGAGAAAATACTCGAAGATGAATTGAAAGAAGCAAAACGAAGTGGAAATACTAGGCTGCTCGACCGCGGTTTTGTTGTCCTGACCAACCCTTATACAGGTGAAATCCTGGCGATGGCAGGGAAAAAGTGGGAAAAGAACCCGGCGACCGGAAAATATGAATGGAGCGATTATGCTTATGGCACGTTCGCGACATCCTATAATGTCGGATCTGCCGTAAAAGGGGCGACCGTCTATACCGGTTTTCAGGAAGGCGTAATCAGGCCCGGCTCTGTGATTACTGACAAGCCATTGTATATTAAGGATACGCCGGTAAAAGCATCATGGCGCAGGAGCGGATTTGGGCCGATCAGCGACTTGCGTGCGTTACAGGTATCTTCAAACGTTTATATGTTCGAAATTGCAATCAGACTTGGAAATGGCCATTATGTTGCTCACCGGCCGCTTCCAATGGATATAAAGTCATTTTATAAAATGCGAGAATCTTTCGCTCAATTCGGTCTTGGTGTCCGCACCGGGATTGACTTGCCAAGTGAGTCTGCAGGCTTTACAGGAGCCTTGGAAAATGGCAAGCAGCTTGACCTTGCCATCGGGCAGTACGACACGTATACCGCGATGCAGCTTGCCCAATACGTTTCGACCATAGCGAATGGAGGAACCAGGGTCCAACCGCATATCGTCAAGGAAATCAGGGAGCCGATCATGGAATCGGAGGAACTCGGACCAGTCATCCAGGAAATCCAGCCTAAGGTCCTGAATAAATTGGACGGCAAAGAAGAATGGCTGAAACGTGTCCAGACTGGTTTCAAGATGGTCATGCAGGGCGACGGCACAGCTGCAAGGGCATTTGCGGGTGCCAAATACAGACCAGCAGGAAAAACGGGAACAGCCGAGGCGTTTTATGATGGATTTGAACGGAGCCGATTCGGAAAAATCCCACCTGAGGTCATGAACCTTAGCCTCGTCAGTTATGCTCCGTCTGATAAGCCGGAAGTTGCGATGGCAGTGCTCATTCCATGGGCCTACCAGGGGAACAGCGGCCACTCTGCCAATACTAAAATTGGCAAAAAGGTCCTCGACACTTACTTTGAGCTTCAGAAAAAACGCGCGTCCGGTGAAAACGCGGAGAATAATACCCCGAAAGAAGGTACAGCTGAAGAGCAAGCTGCTTCAGGCCAATAATTTAAAATGATCAAAGTAAACTGCATTCCGATTGTCGGATCAAACCGACAGCCGGGTGCAGTTTTTATTTTTGTATAGGCTCAGTTAAAGGTAAGTGTTGATTTTCAAGAAGTTGATTGGAACGAAGGGGACTGACTCCGGCGGGATGGAGCGGCACGTGGAGACCCCACAGGCGTCTAAGAGGCCGAGGAGGCTCCATAAAGAGTGCTCCTGTGCCACAGACTATTCGAGGAAGTGAACCTTCAGCTCGTCGCAAAGCAACACGAAGCCAATTCATGGATGTTTCTCATGAAGAAAAAACAGATAGATGCTTCGCCCCGCGGAAAGCATGTCCCCGGAGTGGAAATCAACAATCAAGGATAATAGAGCCTTTGAATAAAAAACTCCATTAAAAAGAAAGATAAATTTACAAAACATTAACACTCAATTAAAACGCAATTAACAGTCAACCCTTAATCTGTACATGTAAGGAAAAACATATTCCAGGGGGTACACGTTCATGAGTCTTATGAAAAAACTAGGATTACCAATCATTCTTATCGCAATGATGGCTGTATTGGCAGCCTGCGGAGGGGAAGACAAAAAGGGCAATGCTGGCAACTTGGAGGGCAGCGTTGTCATAGATGGATCAGGAACTGTTTATCCTTTTATGGCCAAGATGGCTGAAAACTACATGACAAACGAACAAGAAGATGTTTCTGTCGAAGTAAGCCGAGCTGGTACATCAGCCGGGTTTAAAAAATTCCTTGTTAAAGACGGAACAGATTTTAATAATGCTTCCAGGTCTATAAAAGATGAGGAAAAGGCGGAAGCCGAGAAACTGGGAATTGATGTTCAGGAATTAAAAGTCGCCCTTGATGGGATCACAATTGTTATCAATAAAGACAATGACTGGGCTAAAGAGCTGACACAGCAGGAAATCATCGATATTTTCACAGAAGGAAAAGGAAAGAAAAACTGGTCTGACGTAAGACCGGAATTCCCGAAGGAGCCAATCAAAACATATGGACCGAATGAAAACCACGGTACCTATGAATTTATGTTTGAAAAAATCCTTGAAGAACAGCCGCTTCCGGAAGCAATCAATCTCCAGCAAGACTATTCTACGTTAGTGGATCTTGTTTCAAAGGATAAAAACGCAATCGGGTTCTTTGGTTATGGATACTACGAAAATAATAAAGACAAGCTGACCGCTGTAAAAGTCGATTTTGGCAAAGGCCCGGTTGAGCCATCATTGGAAACGATTAAGGAAAACGGAGACTATGCAGCATTTACCCGTCCGGTCTTCACCTATTTGAATGTTAATCATGCTAAAGATAAAGCCGAAGTTTTGGATTATGCGGTTTATATGATGAATAATGCCCAGGATGTCGCAAAGGAAACGGGTTTTGCCCCGTTGTCTGATGAGGATAAAAAAGCTGCCCTGGATGCACTACAACAGTTGAAAAAGTAATACTCGAGCCCAGTGCCAAAAGATGAGAAGCCATTTTCTCATCTTTTGCCTTGGTACGGGTTGATTTGTAAGAGGTGAAAGGGGTTTACAGTATGGATAAAACTTCTGGGGTGAAAAAACTGAACATAAGCGGACAGATACTTGAAAAGAAAAAGGCTGTCAGCTTTGGAAACTTTATCGAAAAACTAATACCAAAAATCCTTTTGGGCATTGCCGCTATCTCGGTCTTGACAACAATAGGGATTGTCATCACCTTGTTGACTGAAACAGTTTTATTCTTCAAAGAAGTCTCTTTTTTCGATTTTTTTACGGGCACCAAGCTTAAACCGCTTGGAAAGGATGCGGTTTTCGGAGTCCTTCCATTATTAACGGGGACGGTTCTGTCTTCAGCAATCGCGATGGTTGTTGCGGTGCCAATCGGCGTCATGACAGCTGTCTTTCTAAGTGAGTATGCATCAGAGAAATTAAGAAAAACCTTGAAACCAATACTCGAAATCCTCGCAGGAATTCCGACGATTGTATATGGATTCTTTGCGTTTACATTTGTCACTCCTTTGTTGCGGTCCTTTATTCCCGGTTTGGAACCGACGAACATTCTTAGCCCGGGAATTGTGATGGGCATTATGATCATTCCTATGGTCGCCTCACTTTCGGAAGACGCCATGAATGCGGTGCCCAATGCAATGAGGGAAGGTGCGCTTGCCCTCGGTGCGACAAAACTGGAAGTAACGAGAAGGGTCGTCATTCCGGCTGCGATGTCCGGAATAATTGCTTCCTTTGTGCTCGGAGTTTCGCGTGCGGTTGGTGAGACGATGATTGTGGCAATCGCGAGCGGAAGTTCAAAAAACTTCACATTTGATGTTACCCAGTCCATGCAGACAATGACAGCCTATATTGTTGAGGTGACTGGCGGGGAAGCGGCAGCCGGTACTACCCTTTATTACAGTCTGTATGCGGTAGCGATGACGCTGTTTGTCTTTACGCTCCTGATGAATTGGGCGGCGGGATATGTGTCACGGAAATTCAGGGAGGAATATTAAATGAAATATGTTGACCCTTCACAGGTGAAAAAGAAAATGGGGACGCGCCTGTTTGCCAACAATCTCGCAAAATTCTTGTTCCTCCTTGCGACTCTTTTTGGCATTGTGGTTTTGGCTATCCTCATTTATCGGGTAGTCTCAGACAGCATGGGCTGGATTGATAAAGATTTTTTATTGAACAAGCTGTCAACTGATCCAGAAAGGGCCGGAATTCTTGGGGCTATTTATGGGACACTTTGGCTGATGGCGGTTGTCGCGCCTGCAACGATGATTCTCGGCGTAGGAACGGCGATTTATTTAGAGGAGTATGCGAAAAAAGGCAAGCTTCAATCATTTATCCAAACGAATATTTCCAATTTGGCGGGTGTCCCGTCAGTTGTTTTCGGGATTCTCGGCTTGACGGTCTTTGTCCGTGCCCTTGATTTAGGCTCGGTTGTTCTTGCCGGCGGATTGACAATGGCTCTTCTTGTCCTCCCTGTTGTTGTGGTTGCGAGCCAGGAGGCAATCAGGGCAGTCCCTCAATTTTTAAGGGAAGCTTCATATGGAATGGGAGCAACGAAATGGCAAACCATTCAGAATGTTGTATTGCCGGCCGCTTTGCCGGGAATATTGACAGGGGTCATACTGGCACTGTCAAGAGCCGTCGGAGAAACTGCTCCGCTAGTCGTTATTGGCATACCAGCACTTTTAATACCACTGCCGGATGGCATCCTTGATAAATTCACAGTTTTGCCAGTCCAAATTTATTATTGGACGGTTGACTCCGCCTTAACAGCAGAGTATGCGAATCTGGCCGCGGCGACAATCGTCATCCTGCTTCTTGTTCTTTTTGCCATGAACTCAATTGCTATCATGATTCGAAACAAATTCCAAAAAAGATTTTAAGGCTGGGGGGAATCGGTAATGAAACTAGGGACACTAGAAAGCACTGCAGTAAAAAGTGAAAATCATCAGGGAAATTCAGGCCAGCCTGTTTTCCAAACAAAGGATCTTAACCTTTGGTATGGCGAAGGGCATGCCTTGAAAAATATTAATCTGGATATAAACGAAAATGAAGTCACCGCAATTATTGGACCATCAGGATGCGGTAAATCAACTTTTATTAAGACGTTGAACAGAATGGTCGAGCTTGTGCCTTCAGTTAGGACATCAGGCGAAATCATGTACAGGGGAAGGAATATTCTCAAAAAGGAATTCCTGGTGGAGGACTTACGGACCAGGGTCGGGATGGTATTTCAAAAGCCGAACCCATTCCCGAAATCCATTTATGAAAATATTGCCTATGGACCAAAAATACATGGCATCAGAAATAAAAAAATTCTCGACGAAATTGTCGAGCAGAGCTTAAGGGGAGCAGCAATTTGGGATGAAGTGAAGGACAGGCTCCATCAAAACGCCTATGGACTCTCAGGTGGGCAACAGCAGCGTCTTTGCATCGCACGCTGCCTGGCGATTGAACCTGATGTAATTTTAATGGATGAACCAACCTCGGCACTTGATCCAATCTCTACATTGAAAGTAGAAGAACTTGTACAGGAATTGAAGAAGGATTTCAGTATCATAATCGTCACCCACAATATGCAGCAAGCTGCAAGGATCTCGGACAAGACAGCATTCTTCCTGAATGGGGAGGTCGTTGAATTTGCCGAAACGGGCAAAATATTCTCTAATCCTTCGGATAAGCGGACGGAAGATTATATAACTGGTCGATTTGGTTAATGGAAAATCATTTGGATGGGGTGAAAAGGATGGGGACCAGGACAAATTTTGATAGTAATTTAACTCATTTGAAGGAATTGCTTATGGAGATGGCGGAGCTTTCCAAAATCGCAGTTGAAGCAGCAATTGAAGCGCTTATATCACAAAACACTGAGAATGCGGAAAAAGTGGTTAGGAATGATAGGGAAATAGATGAACTCGATTTGCATATCAATGAAAAAGCCATGCTTCTGATTGCGACAGAGTCGCCGGTTGCATCTGATTTAAGAACTATTATTTCTGTTCTCAAAATTTCATCCGAAATTGAAAGAATCGCCGACAATGCCGTAAATATCGCCAAATCAGCGTTGCATATCGGAAAGGAAAAGCATATTAAAGAAATTAAGGATATTCCGGTAATGAAGGATTTGGCTCTGGAAATGCTTGACTGTTCGTTAAAGTCATTATTCCTGAAAGACGCAGCCATGGCTGCCGAGTGCGCAAAGATTGACGACCAGGTGGATGAGATGTACGGGCGGCTTGTCCATGAATTGCTGGGCTATATCCCGGGCAACCCCGGAGCAACAAATCAAATTGCACAAATGGCATTTACATGCAGATATATAGAACGAATCGGAGACCATTGCACTAACATCGCCGAGCAAGTCGTATATTTAGTAACAGGAAAACAATCTGAATTAAACCGTTAAAAACAAATAGAGAAAATATGTCAAAATTCCTTAAAAGATAGTGGGGAATTTGTCGTAAAAACACTGAAAAAATTTTTTTCGGTGAGAGAAAAGCTAAGTGATGCGACAAGGCAATTTCCGACAAAATGCGTTCATTGTCCGCCTCTGAAACAGGTGCTACCATAAATAGTATAAATGCCGGTCATAAAAGCGGGCCGAATAAATAGAATGGTAGTTATCTAAAAAGGCGGTTGTTGGAATGTTGAAAACAAATGTAGAGTGTAGGCCAGAAATAATACAAAGTGGCTTGCAGCCGGTTCCCCAAATTGAAAAGCTAGCTTTGGCTACTGGCTTATGGATTTCAGGGAATGTTTATTGGAGCTGCGGCCGCACGGAAATCGTCTTGATGAAGGAAGAAATTTCATTAAAAATATTTGTGGAACAGCCCCATTCCAAAATAACGATGCTGAACTATTTTGTTTGCAACCATGGCAAAGCAGAGAAACAAGTGAAAATTTTGGCCATGCAATATGGACAATCCGCTCTTAAGGAGCACTTTGCCTTCGTATCTCCTGCGGATGAGATAGTTTTCCACCTAATGGACAAGCATTTATTTCTCGTTGACGGCCGCTCGGGTCCTGAAGGGAATTGGGAGCTGACGGTGGTTCCTTCATGGCATGCCAGCTTGGACGGGATATGGGGAAGCAAGGAAAAAGGGACATTAAAATATAACCCGATGGCAAAAGGAAACCCCGCAAGCATTTTGTCCAACGATACCATAATTCTACCTGGCAACACTGTCCGAGCATGTACATGGTTGATCTCTGGAAAGGATAAAAATGAACTGCTTGCCTTGAATAAAGCACTTTTGAAAAACAGACTAGCAATTCCGAAAGAAAAATGATATTATAGAAAAGTCGTATCAACGAACAAGCTTTTAGTGTTTGGAGGGAAAAAAATGCGCGTAAATATTACGTTAGCTTGCACCGATTGTGGTGACCGTAACTATATTTCAAAGAAAAATAAACGCAATAATCCAGATCGCCTCGAGCTTAAAAAATACTGCTCCAGGGAAAAGCGGGTTACATTACATCGTGAGACAAAATAAGCAGTAGGGCTTCCTGCTGCTTTTTTTGTTGTCCTAAAATAGGAGAGTGGGGATTTGCAATGGATGAGAAACGGATTATACGGAATGAAATGATAAACCGCCTTAAGTTAATTGACGGTGAAACATATAAGGATTTGTCGGCTAGAATAGCCGGAAGGCTTTTTGAACAACCTGAATGGGTTAATGCCAAAGTGGTTGGCATTACGATTTCCCGCCCCCCCGAAGTAGATACATATGCAATTATTTCGCAGGCATGGCTGGAGGGCAAGATGATTGCCGTCCCAAAATGCTTCCCGGCGAACAGGAACATGGATTTCCGCTATTTAACTGATTTCTCCCAGCTTGAATCAGTATATTATGGGCTTAAGGAGCCTAAGGAAGAAATGACCGGCCTGGCGCTGAAGGAAGACATTGACTTATTGATTGTACCGGGGGTGGCATTTTCAACCAATGGCTTCAGGCTAGGCTTTGGGGGAGGATATTATGATCGTTTCCTGGCCGGCTATAGTGGGAAAACTGTTTCGCTAGCCTTTTCATGCCAACTCATTGATAAACTTCCTGTTGAAGTGCACGATATTCCGGTTGGCCGAATTATAACAGAACAAAGGGTTATTCACCCATGATTATAGGGAAGGTATTAAGTATCTTGTTGATATTTCTAGCCTCATGGGCAGGGTGGAGGCTGAAGTCACTGACAAAGTCGGGCGCGGCCGCAGCGGTTGCAACCGGGTTTGCCATATTTTCCGGGGCAGGCCCTGAAGGACTTATCCTCTTAGGTGCTTTTTTTGTCACTTCCAGCTTATGGTCTAAATTCAATGGAGTAAAAAAAGTATCAATAGAGGAAAAACTGGCAAAGGGATCCAGAAGGGACTGGAGACAGGTGGCGGCAAATGGAGGGCCGGGGGCTCTCTGCAGCCTGCTGTTTCTGGCCACCTCCGACCCAATCTGGCTCATTTGCTTTGCTGTTGCTATTGCAAGTGCCAACTCGGATACGTGGGCATCTGAAATAGGTTCCTTGAGCAAGAGAGAACCCGTAAGCATCATTAATATGAAACGGGCTGAGCGAGGAACTTCTGGCGCCGTCAGTTCACTAGGAACGGTGGCGGCTATTTGTGGCGCCGCTTTGATCTCCATTCTTGCTGTAATCTTATTTGAGTTGACGCCGGCATACGGCATAGTGATTTTTGCCTTCGGGTTTTTTGGTAATATGCTTGACACTATTATGGGTGCTTTTTTTCAGGCACTATACAGATGTAAGGCATGTGGTATTGAAACTGAGAAAGCCTTCCATTGCGGGAATAAAACTATTAAAATCAAGGGAATCGCCGTTCTTGATAATGATATGGTCAATTTCTTGTCTGGATTGATGGCCGCATGGGCCACTTTTATACTTCTAGCATTTAAATAATCCGGTACCGCAGAATGAAAACCGCCGCTTTGGAGAAGCTTGATTTTGAATGGGAAAGAACCAAAAAAAGCCGCAATTCAAAGGAGGAAAAAGAATGAAGCGTGTGAACAGGGTTGTTGTAATCGGGATGGGACTTGTCGGATCAAGTTATGCATTTGCCCTTCTGAATCAAGGAGTCACTGAAGAACTTGTTCTTATCGACCTCAATAAGGAAAAAGCTGAGGGAGATGCTATGGATTTGAACCATGGTCTTCCTTTTGTACCATCAAAAACGAATATATGGTTTGGTGATTACGAAGAATGTAAAGAAGCAGATATTGTTGTCATTTGTGCGGGTGCCAATCAAAAGCCTGGTGAGACTAGGCTGGATTTGGTCGAAAAAAACACCAAGATATTTAAAGGGATTGTCGATAGCGTAATGGGAAGCGGTTTCGATGGGATTTTTCTCGTAGCAACCAATCCTGTTGATGTTTTATCTTATGCAGTCTGGAAATTTTCCGGTTTGCCGAAGGAAAGGGTTATTGGTTCGGGGACGATTCTCGATACAGCCCGCTTTCGCTTTCTTCTTGGCCAGCATTTTGATGTTGATCCTAGGAACGTCCATGCCTATATTATTGGAGAGCACGGCGACACCGAGCTGCCAGTTTGGAGCCACGCAGACATTGCGGGGACAAAAATTTCGGAATGGACAAAAAATAAGCAAGGATTCAATGAAAAAGAACTTGAAAGCATTTTCCCGAACGTCAGGGATGCAGCCTATCATATTATTGAAAGAAAAGGGGCTACTTATTACGGCATAGCAATGGGGCTTGTTCGTCTGACGAAAGCGATACTTGGCAATGAAAACTCCGTCCTGACTGTATCGGCATGTCTTGAAGGCGAATATGGCCACGAAGATGTCTTTATCGGTGTTCCGGCAATCGTCAATCGGAATGGAATTAGGGAAATTGTAGAACTTGATTTGAATAATGAGGAAAAAGAAAAGTTTGCGCATTCTGTCGATGTTCTTAAGAAATATCTCGCGCCTGTCATGAATCAGTAGGACAGGCCACTGAGTAGCTTGCCCTTTTTGTATACTTTCTTTCCCAAGGGGAAAGTTAAGACAGGAGGGAATGCGATGAACAAAACACTATCTTCAATTCTGATGATTGGCACAGCAGGTTATGCCGTTTATCGTTACAGGTACCGGTTGATGAATGTAATTCTCGGAACTAGCTGGGTCAGGAAAGCCGCTGTGAGTACAATTATGGGGCTGCCGGGAACAAAGAAAAAATTGATGGAAACAGTTTTTGGAAGCCCGAACCGTTGATTTTGACGGTCCGGCTCTTTTTTTGTCTAAGAAGAAATCCCATAAAAGGGAATGCCTTTTGTTTTCCTTTCTTGTAGGAGCGGAATTCGTTTATAATAGTGAGAGAAAGCAGGATGTCCGGGGATGCAGTAAACCCGGAGAAAGCAGGGGAAGCTTTTGTATAATAAAGAAGATTTTATATTTTGGAAGCTCGCGGACTTTTTCATTGTCCAGACAGGCTACAGAATTGTGAAGTTATTCCCAGATCAACGGGAGTTGTGGCTTGAGAAAAAAGAGAATAAAAAAGCACCGATTATCAGGCTTTTGCACAATGATGTTGCGTGGAGCAATTGGATGGTAAGGGATATTGAATCGACTGCTTTGACCGGTTCAAGGATAAGAAAGCAAATGAACAGGCGGGAGATGCCGCTCATCAATATATATGTCAGTGAGCACCCTCCTGTGGATGACTATGAAGATGCCATTGGCAAACCCTTTATTTATCAGGACCGAATGTCGGAAACACGTGTCCACTCCATATTGTTTTCTGAAGGGACATACAATGACGCCGAAAAGGCCCTGGCCAATCTGGCTGCGTTTGACGACCTGGATTTTTTACATAACCTGGACGAAGCGATCGATCCTGAAGAAATTAAAAGGCATGCGCTACTCCATGCAAAAAAAGAAGCCGAAAAGGAACAGGCTGTCTTCAAAGCAGGAAAGCCCTTCTTTACATATATTTTTTTGGCGATTCAAATTGCTGTATTCCTTTTGCTCGAAGTGAATGGCGGCAGCACGAATCCCTCTACGCTTTTAAAATTTGGCGCAAAATTTAATCCGCTTATCTTAAATGGTGAATGGTGGAGATTTCTAACGCCAATTTTTCTACACATAGGATTTCTACATCTCGTCATGAATTCATTCGGCCTATATTTTGTCGGAACGGCTGTTGAAAGAATCATGGGTAGTGGACGGTTTTTATTTGTCTATTTGTTTGCCGGCTTTGGCGGTTCATTGGCAAGCTTTTTGTTCAGCCATGAAGTTTCCGCTGGGGCCAGTGGGGCGATCTTTGGATGTCTCGGCGCACTTCTTTATTTCGGCCTGGTTTTCCCAAAGCTTTTTTACAGGACGATGGGTCCCACTGTAATATTCATCATCATATTGAATCTGATCTTTGGTTTTTCAGTTGCAATGGTAGATAATGCAGGTCATTTGGGTGGCCTGGCAGCGGGTTTTCTAGGTGCAGGAATTGTCCATTTCCCTAAGAAGAGGAAACTGCTTCTACAGTTTTCATTTGCAGCGGTTTCAATCCTGATGACTGTTCTTCTTCTGCAGCACGGATTTAATAAGGGACTTGGGCCTGAGGATGAAAGGTCAGTCATATTGCTTGCTGAGGGATATATCAGCAACGAAAATTATGAGCAGGCATATAAAGTCTTAAAGAAATACGAAACAAACACTTCTGTGACGGAAAAGACGTATTTCATGCTTTCATTCGCGGAAATAAAATTAGGGCAATATTCCGAAGCAAAGATTCACTTGCAAAAAGCGATTGATTTAAAGCCCGAGTTCCCTGAAGCCCATTATAATCTGGCCCTCATTTATCTTGAGGAAGAGAATGTAAAAGTGGCACTGGAACATGCGGAAAAGGCAGTCGCGCTCAAACCGGGCGAAAAAGAATATGAGGATCTAGCTGATCAATTGAGAAAAGCGATGCTCGAAGAATCTTACAGATAAGAACTTTATTGAAATTGAACATTATTTTGCCATGATGGTAGGGGAAAAACTTGAAAAATGTCTATGAAATTCAGCAATTTTTAAAAAAGTATGGAACAGTCATTTATGTCGGCAGCAGGCTGGCAGACCTGGAACTGATGGAAGAAGAACTTATTGAAATGCACAACTCACAGTTGATAGAAACCCAGGAATTCCAAAATGCAATTATGTTATTAAGACATGAAATTCAATTGGAAAAAGAAAAAAATAATAGAAAATCAGGTGATGGAGAATGATGGAAAAGTGGCTGGCGGGTATTGATTTGGGAGGAACAACAACAAAGCTCGCATTTATCTCGGCATATGGGGAAATCATTCATAAATGGGAAATACCAACAGATAATTCCGATGAAGGAAAAAACATTATCGTAAACATTGCTAAATCAATCGATACAAAGCTTGAAGAAGCGGGACAGACGAAGGACAAGCTGGCTGGAATTGGCATGGGGGCACCCGGTCCGGTCAATTACAGCACAGGTGTCCTTTATAATACGGTCAACCTCGGCTTCCGGGATAACTACCCACTTAAAGATATCCTTGAGGTAGAAACCAATTTGCCTGCAGCTATTGACAATGACGCGAATTGTGCGGCCCTTGGGGAAATGTGGAAAGGGGCAGGTGAAGGGGCTAAGGATTTAGTTTGTGTTACTTTGGGAACTGGAGTTGGCGGAGGAGTCATCGCAAATGGCCATATGGTCCAGGGCGTAAGCGGTGCCGCCGGAGAAATTGGCCATATATCGGCTATACCGGTTGGAGGGGCGCAGTGCAATTGCGGAAAAACAGGCTGCCTTGAAACAATCGCCTCGGCAACAGGGGTCGTCAGATTGGCCATGGAGGAAATTAGTAAAGATGGTTCAAGTGAAATTGGGCGAATCTTTGCCGCTAAAGGGCTCGTTACAGCCAAGGATGTGTTTGAATGTGCGAAAAATGGAGATGCATCCGCTTTAAAGGTTATCGAGGAGGTAGCTTTTCATCTTGGCTTAACCTTGGCTAATATAGCAAATACGCTGAATCCCGAAAAGATTGTTCTCGGGGGAGGGGTCTCCAAAGCAGGAGATTTCCTTGTAGACCGGGTAAGAGGCCAATTCGAAAGATTTGCCTTTTCGAGAGTCAGAGAAACAACGAAAATAGCTTTGGCAACATTGGGTAATGCCGCCGGTGTGATTGGCGCAGCCTGGCTGGTAAAAGATAAAGCATCTCTTTAGATGATAAAAGGCTCCTTCATATGGGGGCCTTTCTTCATTGTCCAGGAATGATTCTTTCTAGGGTTCATACATAAGAAATAGAGAGGAATGAGCCAAAGCAGAAGGAGGCTAATAATGAGGATACCATCTAATGGGATTGAGACACTTGGGGAGCTGGCGGAGATTTTTAATCTTCCGGTTGATTTGATTTCTGATTCGAACAGGGATGAATTCATACAGGGGGCGGTCCCGCGTGGAACGATAAACATTCCTGGCTATACACTGCTCCCGGGCCGACATATTAATTGGGAATCAGTAAAAATAGCAATCGGCCAGCAATTGGACGCTTTAAAAACAAACTCTTCCATTGGAAGGTTTCTTCAGGAACGGGAATTCATCCCCTGGAAGATTACATCCCCATGCATATTGGGCCGTATGGCATACAGCTCTGTCATTCTTGAAAGGGACCTTGAGATTTTAAAGGAGGCCTACCCGTTTATTACACTTACCGAAATTGGCAAAAGTGTGCTTGGAAATCCTATAAAGGAAGTAAAAATAGGCAGAGGAAAAAAGAAATTACACTTTAATGCCTCCTTCCATGCAAACGAGTGGATAACGAGCGGCATTCTCATGGACTTGATGAATGCCTATCTTCTGGCATTGACGAATAATTATTTGATCTGTGGCATTGGAGCTATGTCGGTCTATAATACAGTCGAACTTTCGGTGGTTCCGATGGTAAATCCTGACGGGGTGAACCTGGTGCTTGAAGGACCAATGAAAAGTCAGGAAAACAGGTTAATGAACATCAATCACGACAACAGAGATTTTTCGGGCTGGAAGGCAAATATTAATGGTGTGGATTTAAATAATCAGTTCCCCGCCAATTGGGAAATTGAAAAAAAACGAAAAGAACCTAAATCTCCCGCGCCACGTGATTATCCGGGTAACAGGCCTCTTTCGGAACCAGAAGCTCTGGCAATGGCAAAACTTGTCGAGAACGGAAATTTTGATATGGTTTTTGCCTTTCATACTCAAGGAGAAGAATTTTATTGGGGATATAATGGGAAGGAGCCTGAGGAGTCGCTAAAAATCGCCTCCATCTTATCATCCTGCAGCGGGTATAAGGCTGTCCGTACAATTGACAGCCATGCCGGATTTAAAGATTGGTTCATTCAGGAATATAACAGGCCGGGCTTTACAATTGAGTTAGGGAAAGGCATTAACCCACTGCCTTTATCACAATTTGACAAAATCTATGATAATGTCAGAGGCCTGTTTTTTTCTGCGCTCACTTTATAAACTTCTTAGGGAATATGAAAACTTATTGAAACTTTCAAGGTTGTCAACACGTCTATAGTATATCGGATTAGTGAGGGGGAAGGGAATGGGCATAGGTTTTTTCGAAAAAAATGTTCATGTTGCAATGCCTGCCAGGCTTGTACTGGTCTGCTTTATTCTCCTGACCCTGGCGGCATGCAGTGATTCAAAACAAATTAAGGTCCAGCCCGGGGCGCCGGCAGAAGATGATTCCAAGGGGAAGTCGCAGGAAGAACGCCTATCTACGGAAAACTGGAAGATGCCAATAAAAGTACCGGAGGGTGAGTTTTTCAAGGTTTTCGGCTGGCTTGATGATAGCACCCTGATTTATGCATCAAATTTGGAATCCACTTCAAATCTTTACTCCTATTCCCTTGAAAAAGGGGAGAGCAGCCTGATTGTTCAAACGGACCACCCTATTGCCGAGGTATCACTGAATCAGGATCGGACAATGATTTTGGTGCATACTTCATCGTCGTCATATGAAGCGATTGTTGACATTTATAGTATTGACGGAATTAAAATATCAGGACAGTCTTTTCCCTCAACCGAGCTTCATGCTGAATGGAATCCTTACAGGCCAACCGTCGCGTCCATCGTGGCTTTTAATGATGATTGGACTTTTCACGCGTACCGGATGGATGCTGCCGAAAAAACGGTGGAGGAAATGACATTGCCGGATCCGTTCGTGGAGTGGATTGGGGAAAATAAAATCGCGTATCTAGATTGGAACGAAGAAACTCCTTCCATAACCGCTCCTATTGTCCTTGAGGAAATCGGGGAAAAAGCGCAAATCGCTGGCATGGAGAATATTTATCGGATCGAATCGTTCAAAAATGCTCTGTTAACGGTAAGTGCGGATGGAGGAAACACGGAAAAGGCGGTATTCACTTTTTATGACAAAGAACTAAAAGAATATAACTCTTTTTCTATGCCGCACTTGTCCAGTTTTTCCGGCTGGCTTGTCCCTTATATGGACTTTAACGAAGAGAAAAAATTGTTTGCAGTCTTTGAACCTGCCAGAAGCGGAGAAGCGGATACGTATACGGAGGGGTTCACGCTTGTGGTGCATTCAGAAAGAGATAGCTCCGGGAGAAGGGTTTTTATGGAAGGAATCGATAACCAGCCCATTTTATCCTCACCCAATGGAAAAGTCTATCTTTATGGGTTTAGATATGAAAAAATAATTGATATTGAAACAAAAAAAATACTCCATCTTGTGAAAGAGTAGATAGCAAAATATAAATTACAAAAAAAGAACTGCCGGCGAAACCGGCAGTCTTTTTAGTGGGTCCCAGTTGGGTAGCCATCTTTCCAAACGGTCATAAAAGTGAACCAGCCAAACACAAGGAGAGTGCCTACGGCAAAAAATAATCCTAAAAAGTTCTTGTTTTTCAATGCAGTAAATGAACTATACGCTGCCAACAATGTCACAAGCGCGAAAATAATCACTAGCCCCATTATGATGCCCCCTTTACCATATAGTCGGCGGGCTGTACAGCCCGATCAATTACACAGTTTCTATGTAAGAAACATTCCTTTCCATCCGTTTTAATTCTATAGTTTTTTATCAGTTTTGTCGAGTATTAGTGTACAATTAGGCTATCAAGTGTATAACGGAGGTTTTATTGATGAATTGGTTTCCTGTTCCTCTAGGAGGGCTGCAGACTAATTGCTACGTCCTATATGATAACAACCGTAACTGCCTTATTTTTGATCCGGGGGAAGAGGCGGCTAAACTGAAGTCGATTATAGCGGAGAAGAAGCTAAACCCTCTGGCTATTATGCTTACACACGCCCATTTTGACCATATTGGCGCGGTAGATCCAATCAGGGATCATTACAAAATCCCTGTTTACCTCCATGAAAGGGAAAAGAAATGGATGGGCGATCCTGCCTTGAACGGATCTGCTTTTTTCCCTGGAACTCCAATAAAGGTGAGGCACGCGGATCATATTCTTGGTGGCGAGGGAAAGATGGAACTGGACGGCTTCTCATTCGAAATACTTGAAACTCCCGGCCACTCACCTGGGAGCGTTTCTTATTACTTTCCTGAGAAAGGGATTATTGTATCCGGGGATACATTATTCATGGGCAGTGTCGGCAGAACGGATTTACCTGGCGGCAGTGAAAAGGAACTTATGAAAAGTATTCATACAAGGCTGCTTGAGCTGCCGGAAGAAACGATTGTACTTCCGGGCCATGGACCTGCAACGACCATTGGGGATGAAATGGCTTCAAATCCTTTTTTGCATGGTTTCAGATAATAAGACAGTTTGGAGAGAGGTTCTATGCTTGACCACTTTAAAAAAAGGATCGATGATGCTGAAGGAGGGTATATTTCGTACGCCGACTTCATTCATATAGCCCTTTATCATCCTGATGAAGGCTATTACATGAACGATTCAGAAAAAATCGGCCGTGCTGGTGATTTCATTACAACGAGCAATATTTCGGATATATTTGGGCGGGTCATTGCAAAGTGGTTCTCACGCTTGGTTGCCGAACAGAGGCTTGAGCCTGCAGTTTGTGAAATAGGCGGAGGCAATGGCCGATTTGCGAAAGCCTTTATCGATGAGTGGCAGAAGATAGAGGATCGGCCCTTGTCCTATATCATAGTCGAGACAAGCCCTTACCATAGGAAATTGCAAAAGGAATCGCTTAAGGATTTCCACGGGTTCGTCCAAGCGGAATCGCTTGAGAATATTACGGAGTTTAATGGCCTTATCTTTTCAAATGAGTTATTTGATGCACTCCCTGTCCATGTGATTGAGAAAAAGTCGGGAGAACTTATGGAAGCCATGATCGGATATAATGAGGGCGGGTTATATGAAAAGCTTTTGCCACTAGAAAATGGTGAAATTTTCACGTTTTTGGAGGAATATAAAATAAATCTCTCCGAGGGTCAGAGAATGGAAATTCCACTGGCTTCGTTAACCGTCATCAAAGAAATGGCAGGTTCAATTGATAAAGGTCTTGCTGTGACGGTGGATTATGGGTTTACAGCAGAGGAATGGGGAACTCCCGCCAGAAAAAAAGGCAGCCTGCGAGGTTACATGAAACATAGGATGTATGACAATGTCCTTGCTAATCCTGGACAGATGGATATCACGTCGCACATCCATTTCGATGTTCTTGAGAAGGCTGGGGAGAAACTTGGGCTTCGCTTTGTTTCTTTGTTAAGGCAGGACGAATTCCTTATCGCAGCGGGAATTCTAAAGGAAATGGAAGAGAATTACGATCCTAATCCCTTTTCTGAGACAAGCAGGAGAAACAGAGCAATCAGGAGCCTTGTCCTTCCAACTGGGATGAGCACGGCCTTTCGTGTCCTGGTTCAGGAAAAAGGCCTGCAATTAAAGGCTGAAGTATTTTTCCAATAATGAAAAACAGCCGGGGCTGAAAAGCTCCGGCTGTTTTTTGGCAAAAATTGATCAATGTCCTCCGCCAAGTGGCATCATAAAAGTAGTCCAATAGGTGAAACCGGCGAAGAAAACCGTCAAATATGCCCCAAAGACATACATATACATGCGTTCGGATAATTTAAGATAACTTAAGAGAACAAAGAATCCGGTCTGGGCCAAGAAAAGCAAAGCTGTTTTTGGCATATGCCCCAAATAAAACATTACCGTGAAAATTCCTGTCCAGAAGCCGAGCACTCTATACATCCGCTCCATATGTAACCCTCCCTTTTACCCGCAATACCCATCGTACAATATTATAAGATAAAAGAGATGGAAAAGTAAACTATCGTCTCTTAAGTTAATTAGTTACTAGCGCCTGATAGGAACAAGTACCGCAGCCATTAGCGATATTGCCATGCTCAATGAGCTCGGCGGTTTCAAATAGTGCTTCGAACATCCCTTTTAAGAACTCATGATGCATGCTGCAGACAGTTTCGGAATGCTCCGCGGCCACTTCCTTGAACGGACAATTGAAAATTTGGAAGAAAATTTTAGTCTGTTCTCCATTCACTTCAAATTCCGGATCGAAACCAGCGAGTGTGGCGGCGTTTTTAAGAATAGCCAATTTCTGTTCAAAATCAATTTCGGCACCAGTCAGTTGCTTTTTAGCCATTTCCTGCTCAATGACTTCAGTCCCGAAACGCTTGCCGGTCAAGTACAACGCTTTTTTTCCTTCTTCGCCAAGTGAGAGCATTGTTTGAATGGCGACTCTTGATAAAAGCATGTAATCACGGTAAGGGAAGTGAAGCTGGATGACACCTTCTGACAAGCGGTACAGCCTGCTTGGCCTGCCGCCTTTGCCAGTCTTTTTTGTTTCTGAAGCGAGCATGTTCACATCCTCAAGCTTTGAAAGATGCAGGCGGGCTACGTTCGGGTGGATATTAAAATTATCCGCTACTTCCTGGACGGTTACCTCCTGATGGCGCTTGGTAATGTATTGATAGATATAATACCTGGTTGGATCGGACAGCACATTAGTGATTTTTAGCGTTTGCTCCATTTTGGTTCACCTCGGACTTCTTCAATTTATTCCATTATAATACAGCCAAACCATCATTGGAATGAGGTTAACAATGTTAACACTATATGTTTAGAAAGTGTTCACAAATTCATCCTTGTTATTATACAAAGGTGGCACAAAAATGAAACAAACATTAAACAGCGAATCTGTCAATAGTGGTTTTAAGTACATTAGTTACATCAAATTCAAATTTTTGCAAAAAATGTTCGCCTGCCTTTATGGAAATAGCCAAGATCCTACGTGAAAGTTTGCAAAAAATTCACAATTTATATATCTATGAAATTAAAATTCTGTCGGAATTTCTGTATAATGGAAAAAGAAAGGTGGTGGTACTAATTGCTAGTGTTATAGAAGCCCTCGCTGACCGGATAATAGCAGATGCTGTTAAACAGAATGCCACTGACATCCACATCCTTCCCCGCAAAGAAGACACTCTCATCCAGCTTCGCATCACCAATAGGCTTAACCCACAGATGGTCCTGCCGAAAGAAGAGTGTGAAAGGCTCATTTCCCATTTTAAGTTTACTGCCCATATGGATATCGGTGAAAGGCGCAGACCGCAGAGCGGGGCGATTATTACTGAAGTAAACGGTGCAAGATTTGGACTCCGGCTGTCGACACTTCCATCCAATCAGCGCGAGAGCCTGGTAATCAGGCTGCTTCCCCAGCAAGAGAAATTTACGTTTGATCAACTCTCCCTTTTTCCATGCATGTCAAAAAAGTTGTTGAACCTCCTCAAACACGCACACGGGATGATTATCCTGACCGGCCCGACCGGAAGTGGCAAAACCACAACGCTTTACTCCCTCCTCCATGAAACCGCCAGTAAACATCACCGGAGCATCATTACCCTTGAAGACCCAATAGAAAAGGAGTGCGGAACTGTACTGCAGGTCCAGGTCAATGAAAAGGCCGGAGTGACTTATGCAGCGGGCCTCAAAGCCATCCTGAGGCACGATCCCGATATTATTATGGTCGGTGAAATCCGGGATGCGGAAACCGCCAGGACAGCAGTAAGAGCCTCGTTGACCGGCCATCTCGTGCTCACGACGATGCATACGAGGGACGCAGCGGGGGCCATATACCGGCTTCGTGAATTTGGCGTTGATTGGCTCGAGGTCGAACAAACATTACTGGCCGTGACAGCACAGCGAATTGTCGAATTGAATTGTCCATACTGCGGGGAAACTTGCTCTCCCTATTGCCACTCAAGCGGGGTGAGAAAAAGGGCGAGCGTTTTTGAACTTCTTTCTGGCAAACACCTTCAGGCAGCCATCAAATTTTCAAGGGGGGAGGCTGGTAAAATCCGTTATCCGACTTTAAAGGAAGCGATAAGAAAAGGAATCGCTCTCGGTTATATAAAGGAAACCGAGTATGAAAGGCTGGTATTTTTCGATGAGGAAGAATAAATGGCCGTTAAAGGCCCAGGCAGAATTCCTTAAGAAAGCTGGAGAGTTGCTGCAACGGGGCTACCATATTGCGGAGGCAATCGAATCAATTTCATGGCAGATGCCCGCTCACCGTAAGAATGACCTTGCCACTTGCCTGGCGTCATTGAAAAACGGACTTCCATTCCATAAGGCGCTTGAAGAATTGGGATTTAATCGGGAACTAGCCGGATATGTCTATTTCGCAGAGAAACATGGCAATTTCGCAGAAGCCGTCTTAGAAGGAAGTACCGCCATACTTAAAAGGGACAAAGACTCCAGAAAACTTCTCAAATTAATGTATTATCCGCTCATCCTCCTCGTTTTTACCGGAATGCTCATGATTTTTGTACAACAAACACTGCTTCCCCGTTTTACTATGCTTTTCAACACAATGGGCTTAGAAGCCAATTTTTTCACAATAATAATTGCGGCTATAGGAAAAGCTCTGCCAGTCATTGGCGGGATGACTGTGTCCGGACTGGCCATTGGCATGGTCGCATACCAAATATGGTTCAAAAAACTACCTATTCTTTCCCAAAGAAAACTTCTTCTGAAAATCCCGCTTTCCGGCAGACTCCTCAGGCTGATCCATACACATTACTTTTCACTTCAACTAAGTTATTTACTCAACGGAGGCTTGTCCGTTTTCGAAGCATTGTCTTTTTTTGAGGAAAATAAAAAACAGTCATTTTACAGCAGTACAGGCAAACTGATGAAGCAACAGCTTGCCGCTGGTGAGATGTTCGAGGCCATCCTGACGGGCTCGCCATTTTTTGAACCTGAAATGTCGATGATTGTTCGGCACGGACAGGAAAATGGGCGGCTGGGCGAGGAATTGTACTTCTACAGCAAGCACTGCCTTGCCAGCATCGAAGAAATAGCAGAGAAGTTTACAAAGGCGATTCAGCCGACAATGTTTATTGTGATCGCTTTTCTGGTCGTGTCGATTTATATGGCCATTCTGTTGCCAATGTTTCACATGCTTGATGGAATCTAATACTAGGGGGAACTGAAATGAAAAAATGGTTAAGAAATAATGAAAAAGGCT
The DNA here is from genome assembly GCF_000821085.1 of Bacillus sp. B-jedd. Lineage (GTDB taxonomy): Bacteria > Bacillota > Bacilli > Bacillales > Cytobacillaceae > Bacillus_D. The sequence continues at coordinate 2,625,429 of NZ_CCXR01000001.1, read as the reverse complement.
TTACCCTGATTGAAATGATGGTCGTCATGTTGATAATTTCGGTGTTATTGGTGATTACTATCCCAAATATTACGAAGCATAATCAAAATATAAATAAAAAAGGCTGCGGTGCTTATAAAAAAATGATTGAAGCCCAAGTACAGGCATACCAAATGGATTTGGGAAAATATCCTTCTTCTATCGCCGATCTTGTACAGGCTAAATACCTGCCCGAAAACGCGGGAGGATGCCCGGGTGGAGAAACTAAAATCGTAGTAGGCCCAGGTGGCGCTGTAACAGAGGAGACAGTCACAGGGCCATGATAAAGCAAGAGCAAGGTTTTACGATGGCAGAAATGCTCATTGCCTTGGCGGGGTTTTTGATCATTTCCACTGTTTGTCTTACGCTTGCTGTCCCGGTGCACCAATTGGCAAAGAGGGAATCCTTTTTTTCGATCCTGAAAGCAGATTTCTATTATGCGCAGATGTACTCCATTTCCCATCAAACTGAAGTTACCCTGACTTTTATGGAAACGGAAAATAAATACTACACATATGACGTATTTGACAAATCACGGCTTGCGGCCCGAAGCTATCCAAACGACTTAAAGGTAGTCCCCGGTTCTATGCCGTTGACATTTAGATTTCAGCCGGATGGCAATGTTAGCCGGTTTGGATCATTTTTTATCCTGTCCGAGGGTAGAAGGTTTAGGATGACACTCCTGATTGGAAGGGGGAGGTTTTATATTGTCGAGGAATAAGGGTTTTTTCCTTGCTGAAATGCTGCTGTCCCTGACCGCCTTATGTACCGCTGCTTTATTCCTTGTCCCCGCTCTTACTTTTGTTTATGAAAGGGGAATCCAGATCCAAAAGGAGAACAGTGCCAGAAGTCTTTTGTATGCAGAACTGTTGAAGGCCGAGGCCGAAGAAGTAATGCCGGAAAATGGCGATAAGCTCATTAAGGGAACTTCTTATTCAATTACCTACAGCCAAAATCTAGATGGTAGAGGGGAGGTATGTGTGGAATATGAGGCCGCATTCTCTTTCGAAAAAAAGATATTATGCGGAAAAGTCGAATGAATTAGGGTTTTCCTTGGCCGAAATGCTCCTGTCATTGAGCGCGTTTTGCGTTATTTCAATTATTTTGGTGCCATCTGTTTTTGTGATGGAAAGCAGTAAGGTAAGGGGCGAACTTGCCCTCCAGAACATGGAATGGGATGTCTTTTTGGCCCAAACAAAAAAAGAGTTGCGGATGAGCAGTTCAGTCCAGGTGCAATCAGGCAAACTGGTGATAAGGAATGGAAAGGATGTCATCATCTATGAAAAATATGGGGCAAATCTTCGAAGGAGGGTTAATCTGGCGGGGCATGAAATCGTGCTTCAGAACATTTCGGGTGCTTCCTTTTTACGGGAAAACCAAACAGTAAGGATACAGGCCACCGGTTTAAAAGGCGAGAAGTATGAAGGAAACGTCCACTCATTCGTCGCGTGGGAGGACAGCTGATGCTTAGAAATGAAAAAGGGTTCACTTATCCTCTGGCGCTAGCTTTCCTTCTCGCCTTCTCAGTTTTCCTGGCAATGTCCGCTGAGCTTTTGCTAATACAGGAAAAAATGGCAAAAGAAACAGAGGCGGCTCTTCTTGAAGAATACTATTTGCTTTCATCCCTTAAAAAGACGGAAAAAATGTTGCGGCAGGAGGCCACATATCCTAATAACGGCAATTTCTTATTTGAAAAGGGCTTTGCGCAATTTACAATATCACCCGATGCCCAAGGAGTGCAGAAAGTAACGCTTATTGTAACAATTAAAGATTCCCATACAGTTGAAGGATATGGCTTTTATGACCCAGTACAGAAAAAAATGATAAAATGGATGGAAAAGAACTGACCGGGGCGATGTGACATATGAAAACTATATTTTTAATTGGGTTTATGGGGTCTGGAAAATCAACAGCAGGCAGGCTGCTGGGGAATACGCTTGAACTTCCCTTAATAGATATGGACGAAGAAATTGTCCGAGAAGAAGGGATGAGCATTAACCAATTATTTGAGGAGCAGGGAGAAGAATATTTTCGGGAGCTAGAAACCGGCCTGTTACAGAGGATTCCTGATAACGGTTGGATTGTCTCGACTGGAGGAGGAGTCATCCTGAGAGAAGAAAACCGGACAATCATGATGAAGAAAGGAATCGTCATTTATCTTGAAGCCACTGCGGGGGAGCTGCTAGTCAGGCTGAAAGAAGATACGTCACGTCCGCTTCTGGCCGAGAATAAGGAAAAAGAAATAACCGATCGACTGGGCCAACGGCTGGAAATTTACCGGAATGCAGCTGATTTTACAATTTTGACCGATGCGAAAAGCCCTGAAAAAATTGTTGGAGAGATACTAGCCTGTTTGAAAGATGCGCTTTAAGGACATACTTGTCAAAAGAGAGCGAAAAGCAGGTGTGAACAATGAAAACCAACGATTATGTAGAATATATGACGAAAACATTCGTTAAATATATTGACCAGCCGAAGGATGAGCGGAAGAGGATGCGTGCTGAAAAGAAGCAGGATAAGGCCGCCTTCTGGTATCGGTGGTTTGGGATCATCCCTTATGTGATTTATCTGGAAATCAAAAATAAAAAGAGATGAGAAGCGGGCGCCAAGCCGCTTCTCTTTTTTTTTGACCCGTCCCTAGACCGCGTCTTCCTTTAAATAAAACAGCCCACCATTTATAAGGGATATGAGGACTTTTGGTTCATATTGTTCCTGTAATGCTTTTTTTTCAGTGTTATAACTTTCAGCCCGATCTTCTTCAGCGTTCTCGTAAAAATGGTCAAGAAGCCGCTGGTCCTGTTTCCACCTTTCGATAGCCGCCTGTGCCCAGTCGTGGTTTTCCTCTTCTATACCTGACTTCAGATACTTTTCAATTCGAATAAATCCGCTCCCGGGCTTAATTAAAGGCGAAAGTGTATAAGAGTAATCGGGAATTTTGGGAGTTAAAGGAATTTTGGCTACACGCTCATGGAAATTATCAATGATTCTTCCGTTAATCAATTGCAATCCGATCGATTTTAAAACATCCCTTTTTCGGTCACATTGATAGGATACTTTTACATTCAGGCAGAGCCATGGAAGAAGAGCGGTCTGCTGTCCGCTTTGATGAGCATGATATAGGCGTATATACCTTGCCAGGTTTTTGGACGATTCGAATATTTGGTGAAGCCTCGGGGATCCGAAATGGATATTCTCTCCTTTAATTCCTTCAGGTGCCTTATCCTTATTCGTCACGAAAGTAACTGACATAGGATTGGGAACCCCTCCGGTTTTATCGAGATAATGCCAATAAAAAGGCCGGTTCATTAATTCCTTGTCAATTTCTGCTGTCAGCTGGATGGTAAGATGGCCTTCCGAATCATCTGTGATCATACAGCTGTTAGCTTTGAAATAGCGGTATAAAAAGTTATGAATGTCCTGCTGCAGCATGCTGTCCTTCCCTCCGGGTCCCTTTTGCGAATTCAATCATTGATGCCAGGTTTTCCATCTTAATCCTCATTTCACCTTCAGTGGCAGAACGTCCGAATATATCTGTAAGGTGGTCATCAATATTTCCCAGCTCCATTTTGACGAGAATATCATCCAATTCTCCAATGACTTTTTCAAACAGGCTGATTTTTTCATACAAAAGCTTTAAAACATGCTCTTCCATTGTATCTTTCACCGCGAAATTATAAATCATCACATCCTGTTTCTGTCCAAGACGGTGGACACGCCCTATTCTTTGCTCGAGCCTCATTGGATTCCATGGAAGGTCGAAATTAATGATATGGCTGCAAAATTGTAGGTTGATTCCTTCTCCCCCCGCCTCTGTCGCAATGAGGACCTGTGCATGTTTCTCAAAAAGCTCTCTCATCCAGTCTTTCTTTCCTCGCTTAAAACCGCCTCGAAAAGGGACCGAGCTGATTCCATGCTGTTTTAGGAACCATTGTAAATACAATTGAGTCGCTCGGTACTCGGTGAAAATAATCACCTTTTCGCCAGTTTTTCGGATTATTTCCAATGCCATTTCGGCTTTTGAATTCCGGTCAACCTGGTTGACTTTCTCCAGTAGCTTTTGAATGGTACTAGTAAAATGGAGGGAGGCATTTTCCTTCTTTTGCAGCATGTTTTTCAATGTATAATAGACAGCTTCCCTGCTGCTGCAAGCTTCCCTTTGCAGTGTCATAATGGAGAAGGCACCAGTTTCTGTCCAATCCTGTGATATTCGCAATTCAGTAATGGAATCATATAGACTTCTTTCGGTCTCGGAAAATTCAATAGCAATCGTTTCGACGTGCCTCTTTGTCCATTCAATGCCTGTTTCTCCGCGTCGATTTCTGATCATTACTTTATTGACAAGTTCTTTCAAATTTTCGTTATCCGCCAAAGAACGGGCTTCCTTTTTGTATTTTTCATAAAAAACGGACTCGTTGCCAAGGTGGCCAGGTTTCAAAAGTGATACAAGATTGAAAATCTCTTCGATTTTATTCTGGATCGGTGTTGCGGTTAACAATAGGCAGAACTTTTTCTTCAGGTTTTGCGCAAATTCGTAGTTTTTCGTTTTGTTATTCTTCAATTTATGGGCTTCATCTATAATGACCATGTCATAATCTTGTTTAAACACAAGCTCGCGATGGGGGTTCCTTTTGGCCGTGTCGATAGATGAAACAACCACATCGCATTGATCCCAAACATATGACTTTTTTTGCGCTACAGCTGGAATATGGAATTTGGAGTTCAGTTCCATTGCCCATTGGGTGACAAGCGAGGCTGGAACTAGAATCAGCACTTTTTTGACAAGTCCCCTTATCATATATTCCTTTAGAATCAGTCCCGCCTCAATCGTCTTTCCAAGACCTACCTCGTCTGCGAGAATCGCCTTTCCATTCATATTTTCAACCACCTGTCTGGCCGCTTCAAGCTGATGGGGAAGCGGGGTAAGCCCAGGGAGATAGTTGGGTGCCTGCAACCCTTCAAAATCAGGAATGGCAAGCTGCTGTTCTGCACTTATTGCCAAATTAAATAGCTCCCAATTCCCCCAGGGGCCATCATGGTCGATTTTTTGCAAAAAATCCTCTTGCCAGCAAGTATCGAATTTTATCTTAACAGGCATTCGAAGGGCCCCTTCCCTGATAGTTTTCGAGTTAATATGCAACCGCTTACTTTTTTTATCCCAAACCTGGATTACGGGTATAAAACCTTTGCCCTGCTAACAGGTTTAATGATAGGATGAAGGTAGTCTTGAAAGTTTTAAAAATTGCAATAATCTTCCTCTTTCACAAGTGTTTTGCTTACCCTGGATCAGATTTGGTCTGTGAAAGGAATTGAGGCGGGGCGGACAAGGACAGATTCTGTTCTTAGTATGGCCTGTTTTGAAAATATTATAATTGCGGATGATGGCAAGGGGAGAGACTACAGTTTGTAGCGCCGAAGGAGCAAGCAGCGGGTATGTGTGAATCTCTCAGGCAAAAGAACTCTTGCTGGACGCGGCTCTGGAGAGCGCTTTACATAAGATAGAGTGATTCTTACCTCAGCGGGTTAACCCGCTGGCGGTTAGATGAACCAATCGGCCTTTTACAGTCAGTATGATCCTCACCCTCGATCCATTACCGAAGTGGGGACTTGCTGCATGTTAAGAGCGGGATAAAGCCACCAAAGGGGAAAACCTGGCAACAGGCAAACTTTCAGGTGAAAGGACAGAGACCTCTCTTGCAAAAAAGGGAGGCCTCTGTCCTTTTTTGCTGCTGCCATTACATAATGGAATGCTTTTTTATACTTAACACGTGAAATGGGAAAGTTTTGCGAAAAAAACAGGGGATTGGCAAAACAGTGGAAGTGGAAGTTCATTGAAATTGTAAGGATTATTCAAAAGAGGGGGTATTTACATGCCGGAATTAAAACGTACGCCGCTACATGAAATTTATAAGGAATATGGCGGGAAAACAATTGACTTTGGCGGATGGGATTTGCCGGTTCAATTTTCTGGTATCAAGGAAGAACACGAAGCTGTCAGGACAAAAGCGGGTATTTTTGACGTTTCCCACATGGGTGAAATTGAAGTGAAGGGCCCGGACAGCCTTCAGTTTTTGCAAAAAATGATGACAAATGATGTCTCAAAGGTGAAGGAAGGCGCGGCCCAATATACCGCGATGTGCTATGAAAGCGGCGGCACTGTCGATGACCTGCTCATTTATAAAATGGGTGCCGACCATTACTTGCTTGTCGTAAATGCTTCCAATACTGATAAGGATTATGAGTGGCTGAATGATCATCTAGAAGGGGATGTCACACTAAAAAACCTGTCGGATCAAACCGCTCAAATCGCCATCCAGGGACCGCTGGCTGAACAGGTCCTTCAAAAGCTTGCGCGGGAGGATAATCTCTCGGAAATCGGCTTTTTCAAATTCAAGGACGAGGTCGACTTAAACGGGGCAAAAGCACTTGTCTCGCGGACCGGTTATACAGGGGAAGACGGCTTTGAAATATACTGCAAACCAGAAGATGTGGCTATGCTTTGGAAGGAAATCCTTGAGGCTGGTAAAGAAGAAGGCGTGTTACCATGCGGCCTCGGAGCCAGGGACACACTTCGTTTTGAAGCAAACCTCGCTTTGTATGGACAGGAGCTTTCCCCGGAAATTTCACCTTTGGAAGCAGGAGTCGGGTTCGCGGTCAAGGTGAATAAAGAAGCCAATTTTATCGGGAAGGAAGCATTAAAGCAGCAGAAGGAAAACGGCGTCCCAAGAAAGATTGCCGGTATTGAAATGATTGACAGGGGCATTCCGCGCCATGGCTATCCAGTTTTTGTAGATGGAGAGCAAATCGGCGAGGTTACAACGGGCACCCAGTCACCTACACTTAAGAAAAATATAGGGCTCGTGCTAATAAAATCAGAATTTGCCGGTCTGGATAACGAAGTTGAAGTAGAAATCCGCGGTAAAAAGCTTAAGGCAAAAATTGTACCGGTGCCTTTTTATAAACGCGAAAAGAAATAATAGGGGGAATCCTGATGAAACACCGCTATTTACCGATGACGGAACAAGATAAGTCAGCCATGCTCGAAACAATTGGCGTTAAATCCGTTGATGAACTTTTTAGTGATATACCAGAAAAAGTGCGTTTTCAGGGTGAATATAAAATCAAGCCAGCGAAATCCGAAACGGAATTGATGAAGGAATTGGCGGCCCTAGCAGGGCAGAATGCAGATTTCAAGAGCCATGCATCGTTCCTGGGCGCGGGGGTTTACGACCATTATATGCCTGTCATCGTTGACCATGTCCTTTCCCGCTCTGAATTTTACACTGCCTACACGCCATACCAGCCGGAAATCTCACAGGGCGAGCTTCAGGCCATTTTCGAATTCCAGACAATGATTTGTGAACTGACTGGAATGGATGTGGCAAACTCATCCATGTATGACGGCGGCACTGCCCTGGCTGAGGCGGCCATGCTGAGCGCCGGCCAAACGAGAAGGAAAAAAATCCTTATTTCCGAAGCGGTCCATCCCGAATCCCGCGCTGTCGTTAAAACCTATGCAAAGGGACAGTACATTGAGGTAGTCGAAATCCCGGTCAAGGATGGGCTGACTGACCTGGAGGCAATGAAGGAACTGGCGGGTGGGGATATCGCCGCCATTATTGTCCAGTACCCGAACTTCTTCGGACGGATTGAGCAATTAAAAGAGATTGAGGAAATCGCCCATGCGAACAAATCGTTGTTTGTCGTTTCAAGCAACCCGCTCGCACTTGGTGTGTTGACCCCTCCCGGCAAATTCGGAGCTGATATCGTTGTTGGCGATGCGCAGCCTTTCGGTATTCCGGCAGCATTCGGCGGTCCTCATTGCGGCTATTTCGCCGTAACGGAAAAACTCATGAGGAAGGTGCCGGGAAGGCTCGTCGGACAAACCCATGACGATCAAGGCCGCCGCGGCTTCGTATTGACGCTCCAGGCGCGTGAACAGCATATCCGTCGTGACAAGGCGACATCGAATATATGCTCCAACCAGGCGCTCAACGCCCTTGCCGCTTCAGTCGCAATGACCGCGCTTGGTAAAAAAGGCGTCCGGGAAATGGCGGCAGCCAACATCCAGAAGGCGCATTATGCAAAGAAAGTACTGAAGGAAAACGGCCTTGAAATTGTCATGGACGGCCCGTCATTCAATGAATTCGTTATCAAGCTTGGAAAGCCTGTCAAAGAAATCAATCAGGCTCTTTTGCAAAAAGGAATTATTGGCGGCTATGACCTTGGCCGCGACTTTAACGGCATGGAAGGCAATATGCTAGTCGCCGTTACCGAGCTTAGGACGAAAGAAGAAATAGATACTTTTGCGAAAGAATTGGGGGATTTGCATGCTTAACCAGGACCAGCCGCTAATTTTCGAGGTAAGCAAACCAGGACGCATCGGCTTCAGCCTGCCGGAAATGGATGTTCCCGAGCTTGATTTGAACGGCCTTCTCCCGGTTGGCTATGTGCGCGAGGAAGAACCGAACCTCCCTGAGGTTTCGGAACTCGATATTATGCGCCACTATACGGCTTTATCAAGACGCAATCATGGAGTTGATTCAGGGTTTTACCCGCTTGGCTCCTGTACAATGAAATATAATCCGAAAATCAATGAGAATGTCGCCAGATACAGCGGCTTCGCGCATATCCATCCGCTCCAGGATGAAAGTTCCGTGCAAGGCGCACTTGGCCTTTTGTATGATTTGCAGCAGCATCTGATTGAGATTACCGGCATGGATGAAGTCACGCTCCAGCCCGCAGCAGGAGCGCACGGGGAATGGACAGGACTGATGATGATCCGCGCCTTCCATGAAGCGAATAACGACCTTAAGCGGACAAAGGTCATCGTCCCTGATTCGGCCCATGGCACAAACCCTGCTTCAGCAACAGTAGCGGGATTTGAAACTGTAACTGTTAAATCCAATGAAGATGGGCTTGTCGATCTTGAAGACCTCCGCAGGGTTGTCGGGGAAGATACCGCCGCCCTCATGCTGACAAATCCAAACACACTTGGATTATTCGAAGAGAATATCCTTGAAATGGCCGAGATTGTCCACGGGGCCGGTGGGAAACTTTACTATGACGGCGCCAACCTGAATGCTGTCATGTCAAAAGCGCGCCCTGGCGATATGGGATTCGATGTTGTTCACTTGAATCTCCATAAGACATTCACGGGCCCGCATGGCGGGGGTGGACCAGGTTCCGGTCCAGTCGGCGTCAAAGCAGATTTGATTCCATACCTGCCAAAGCCAGTTCTGGCCAAACGCGGAGAGGAATACGTATTTGATTACGACCGCCCGCAGTCAATCGGACGCGTTAAGCCGTTCTATGGCAACTTCGGCATCAATGTCCGCGCCTACACTTACATCCGTTCAATGGGACCGGACGGGCTGAAGGCTGTGACCGAGTATGCTGTCCTGAATGCGAACTACATGATGAGAAGGCTTCAGCCTCATTTCGATCTTCCGTTCGACCGCCATTGCAAGCATGAGTTTGTCCTGAGCGGACGTAGGCAGAAGAAGCTTGGCGTCCGGACGTTGGATATCGCCAAGAGGCTGCTTGATTTCGGTTACCATCCGCCAACCATCTACTTCCCTCTTAATGTCGAGGAATGTATCATGATTGAGCCAACCGAAACAGAATCGAAGGAAACTCTTGATGGTTTCATTGATACAATGATCCAGATTGCGAAAGAAGCAGAAGAGAATCCTGAAATTGTACAGGAAGCGCCGCATACAACTGTAGTCGGCCGACTGGATGAGACAACAGCGGCAAGGAAACCAGTCCTCCGCTATCGTCCGGAATAATGTGCAAAGCCCGCGCGAATTTGCGCGGGCTTTTGTTTTGGACTGTGGATTTTACTTGGCTGCGCCAGCTTCTGGCAAAATAAAAAGGCCCATCGCTTCAGCGTAAGGGCCTGTTTTTTAGTTCTTCGCTTTTACTTTTCCGGACCATTTCTTAAAGCCGCCTTCAAGCTGGCTGAGGTTTTTATAGCCCCTCCGGTACAGGAATTGCGCTGCGCGGCCGCTTCGCATCCCGCTTTGGCAATATAGGTAAACAGGCAGGTCAGGACGGATTTCCTTCATGCGTGTTTTTAACTGGGATAAAGGAATGTTTCGGGCGCCAAGGATATGACCGGCATTAAACTCGTTCGCTTCCCGGACATCAATTAGCTGGGCCTTCCGATACCCGGCGCGGAATTCTTCTTCAGACAGGGTTTTAATAATTTTGCGCTGGTAGAGCCACATAATCACCGAATATACGAGAAAACCGGCGATGGCTACGAGCATAAAATAAAATGGACTCACGATTATAGTACTCCTTTCAAGCTTTGCTGCGACAACAAATATAATTGTATAGCTTAAGCGGGGTTCAGTAAAGGGATTCCCTGAAATTCTTTTTACTGGGACGGCTGCCAATTCATCCTGCTATGATTATCCGCTCCCTTTTGATAGACTAATATTCGCGGCTGTCACCAGTTAACCAGTAAAAGAGGGACATGTATGAGGGAGAAATGGATATATATTGATTCAGGGAATGAATCGCCATCCTTTAATATGGCGCTTGATGAAGCATTGCTGGAATGGCACAGTGAAGGAAAGATTCCGCCCGCAGTGCGATTTTATGGCTGGAATCCCGCGACACTGTCCATCGGCTACTTCCAAAAGGTTGAAAAAGAAATTGATATGAAAGCTGTGAAGGCACATGGGCTTGGTTTTGTGAGAAGGCCGACCGGCGGGAGGGGGGTCCTCCATGAACATGAACTTACATATAGTGTCATTGTATCTGAAGACCATCCTAAAATGCCTGTATCTGTTACCGAGGCGTACAGGGTGATTTCGGAAGGAATTCTGCATGGCTTCAGAAATTTGGGGTTTGCAGCAGACTTTGCCGTTCCGAAAACCGAGGAAGAGAAAAATTCACTCAAAAACCCGAGGTCCTCTGTTTGTTTTGACGCCCCAAGCTGGTATGAGCTCGTTGTCGAGGGCCGGAAAGTGGCCGGAAGTGCTCAAACGCGGCAAAAAGGAGTCATTTTGCAGCATGGATCCATTCTTCTTGATCTGGATGAAGATAAGCTTTTCTCTTTGTTTCATTACACGAGTGAACGAGTAAAGGAACGAATGAAGGCCTCTTTTAAAAACAAAGCGGTTGCGATCAATCAATTAAGCGAACGCCAGGTTGGGATCGAGGAAGCAAAGGCTGCCTTTAAAAAGGGATTCGAAGAAGGATTGGAGATTGACTTGATTCCTTATCAGCTTTCAGAAGAACAACTTGGTTATGTGGAAACTCTTGCCAAGGACGTTTATGAGAACGATGAGTGGAACTTCAAAAGATGAAGGAGCGGAGCACCGCTCTTTTCCTGTTTTTCTGGAAGAGTATTCCTGTTCTTAATTGAATTATGCGATTGAAGTTCAACCTTCGAATTATGTCAAAATTAATTATTTCATGTAGAAATTCCTGTGAAATCTCCCCTTTTCTCCGTTTTTTAATTAATTCCTATCTTGACAAAATTTTATTCTTTTGCCTAACACCCAATATATAGTGTTGGTCAAAATAATTTAGGCACTATATATTGATTTTTACGGTTTCAATATGATAGTTTAAGGGTATCTCAAAAAACAACTGGAACTAACAGGACATCCGAGAGTTCGACAAATGTGGTAAGAGAGAAATTTGGCAGAGGAGATGTGATCATGTCTGTAGCGTTAAGAAAAAAACTAAATATTGATTTTGAGAGGTTAAACGAAGATATCCGTTTATTTCCACAGGTCCACCCTGTTACCCCGGATATGCACCTTACCCATAAGGGAGTGTCCCGCCTTGTCATGCTGGACAGATATACATTCAAGGATACTGAAAAGATAACCCTGACTAAAGGTGACTTCGTCGTCCTGACAGTAAAAGAAGATCCGAAATTCCCTGCAAGGGGATTGGGGTATATCCTCGAGATCGACTGGGAAAAGAAAACGGCGGCTGTCATGGTTGAGGAAGAATTCAGGGGCGTGCTGGATACTCCTGAGGAAGTGAATACCGGAGTGATCGTCAGGTCGCTTGATGTCATTGAAAAGCCGCTCGAAATCTTTTATGAGCAAATCGCGAAGCGGAATGCGACGGGCCTTGCATCGGTAGAAAAAACAGATGAAAAAAGGCTGGAATGGTTTAACAAATTTTACGAGGAACTCGTCAACATGAACTTCATTCCTGCGGGACGCGTTTTGTACGGTGCAGGCGCAGGTACTGATGTGACGTTCTTCAACTGCTATGTGATGCCTTTTGTCCAAGACTCGCGTGAAGGTATATCCGACCACCGCAAACAGGTCATGGAAATCATGAGCCGCGGAGGCGGGGTTGGGACAAACGGATCGACCTTAAGGCCGCGTGCGACACTGGCAAGAGGGGTAAACGGAAAATCTTCAGGTTCCGTATCCTGGCTGGATGACATCGCCAAGCTTACGCATTTAGTCGAGCAGGGCGGATCAAGAAGAGGCGCGCAAATGATTATGCTGGCGGATTGGCATCCAGATATTATTGAATTTATTATTTCAAAAATGCAAAACCCAAGAATCCTGCGCTTCCTCATTGCTAACACAAATGAGGAGTGGATTCAAAAGCAGGCGAAAAATAAACTGAAATTCACTCCGCTTACAGAGCAAGAAAAAGCGATGTACCAAGGGATCATTAATTATAAGCATATTCCTGGCTACGGCGGCTTCAGTGACAGGATTATCGCTGACGCTGAAGAAAAGCTTCAAGAAGGCGGCAATTATACCGTCCACAATTCAGAATTCCTGACCGGGGCCAACATTTCTGTTACCCTTACAAAAGAATTCATGGAAGCAGTGGAAAATGATGCTGATTATGAACTTCGTTTCCCTGCAGTTGAAAGCTACGATGAAGAAATGATGAAAATTTACAATGAAGAATGGCATAAAGTGGGCGATGTGCGCGAATGGGAAAGAATGGGGTACAAAGTCCGTACTTACAAAAAAATCAAAGCGAAAGAACTTTGGAATTTGGTTAACATATGTGCCACTTATTCGGCTGAACCAGGTATTTTCTTTATCGATAACGCCAATGACAAGACAAACGCCCGTGCTTATGGGCAAAAAGTGGTTGCAACCAACCCATGTGGGGAACAGCCTCTCGCACCATACTCTGTCTGCAACTTGGCAGCTGTGAACCTAGCGGCTATGGCAGACAAAGAAACAAAAACAGTCAATTATGAAAAACTGAAGCAAACCGTCGCTACAGGCGTCCGGATGCAGGATAATGTTATCGACTCCACTCCTTATTTCCTTGACGAAAACAAGAAACAGGCACTTGGAGAGCGCCGCGTCGGCCTCGGAGTTATGGGGCTTCATGACCTGCTGATCTACTGTGAAACAGAGTATGGATCTGAAGAAGGCAACAAGCTGGTAGATAAAGTTTTTGAAACCATCGCTGTAACTGCCTATAAGACTTCTGTCGAATTGGCGAAAGAAAAAGGAAGCTTCCCATTCCTCAATGGTGAAACAGGGGAAGAAACAAACCGCTTGAGGAAAGCCTTCACTGAAACAGGCTTCATGCAAAAAATGCCTGAAGAAGTCAGGGAAGCCATTTTGGAAAATGGAATCCGAAACTCGCATTTATTGACCGTTGCTCCTACGGGATCTACTGGAACCATGGTTGGAGTTTCCACAGGATTAGAACCATACTTCTCCTTCTCCTACTTCAGAAGCGGAAGACTCGGCAAGTTCATCGAAGTTAAAGCCGATATCGTGAGCGAGTATTTGGAAAAGAATCCTGAAGCAAATCCGGAAAACCTTCCGCATTGGTTTGTGACTGCCATGGAGCTTGCTCCTGAAGCGCATGCGGACGTCCAGTGCGTCATCCAGCGCTGGATCGACAGCTCCATCAGCAAGACAGTCAACGCCCCTAAAGGATATAGCGTTGAGCAGGTTGAAAAAGTGTACGAGCGCCTTTACAAGGGCGGTGCCAAAGGTGGAACTGTTTATGTCGACGGCTCCCGTGATTCTCAGGTACTTACGCTTAAGGCAGAAGAGAATACGGTTGAAGAGGCGGCTGAACTTCAAGGTACGCCGAAGCAGCGCGTTGTTCTTGTGGACACGATCAGTGACCTCAGATCGACAGATGTGACAATCGGTTCGGAAGTCGGCAATACCTGCCCGGTCTGCCGTAAAGGAAAAGTAAAAGAAATCGGCGGCTGCAATACATGCACAAACTGCAATGCCCAATTGAAGTGCGGCCTATAATATAATTGAAGCAGAGGGGACGGGAAGAAATTTCCGTCCTCTTTTTTATGTTTCATCTCTGCCTTTTGCCAATACTAAAACAAATTTAGTTTTGCCAAGAAAAGAGGGAGTAGAATGAAACCATTTATGCCGCAGCTGGTGTATATTGAACCGCAAGCACTTGAATACCCGCTCGGAAGGGAATTGAAGGATAAATTTGAAGGGTTGGGGGTTGAAATAAGGGAAACCACTTCCCATAACCAGGTGAGGGGTATTCCCGGTGAAAATGAACTCCAAAAGTATCGGAATTCCAAATCCACGCTTGTCGTAGGAATCCGCAGGACATTGAAATTCGATACGTCCAAGCCATCGGCGGAATACGCCATCCCGCTTGCGACCGGATGTATGGGGCATTGCCATTACTGTTACTTGCAAACAACACTCGGCAGCAAGCCGTATATAAGGACATATGTGAACCTGGACGAAATTTTCGAACAGGCGCAAAAGTATATCGATGAGCGTGCCCCCGAAATTACCCGGTTCGAGGCCGCCTGTACATCGGATATTGTCGGAATCGACCATCTCACACACTCGTTGAAGAAAACAATCGAATTCATTGGGCAGACAGAATATGGACGCCTGAGATTCGTGACGAAATACCAGCACGTCGACCATCTTCTCGATGCTGAACACAACGGGAAGACCAGGTTTAGATTCAGTGTCAATTCACGATTTGTCATAAAAAACTTTGAACCGGGAACGTCTTCCTTTGATGAAAGGCTGGAAGCGGCCAGAAAGGTTGCCAACGCAGGCTACCCTTTAGGCTTCATCGTCGCGCCAATTTATAGGCATGAAGGCTGGGAGGAAGGATACCATGAACTTTTTGAAAGGCTTAGGAACTCTCTTGAAGGCGTGCCGCTAAACGGGCTTACTTTTGAAATGATTCAGCATCGCTTTACCAAACCGGCCAAAAATGTCATTCTTAAACGTTATCCGAAGACAAAGCTCGAAATGGATGAAGAAAAACGCAAATATAAATGGGGCCGCTATGGCATTGGCAAATACGTATATCCGACCGAGGAAGCCGCCGAGCTGGAAAGGACGATAAAAGGGTATATCCACGAATACTTCCCCGATTCAGAAGTGCAATACTTTACCTAAGCACAAGAGAAAAAAATACAATTTGTCCATGGTACTAATTCATTTGGAAGCCGCTTAAAGATGTAGGAGGAATACATCGATGGGAGTGGCTTCCATGCTGATAGATGGTGTTTTTTCCGGAGGGGGCATTAAAGGATTCGCACTGGTCGGGGCATACGAAGCAATTGAACGGCGCGGGTTCAGATTTTGCAGGGTTGCCGGGACAAGTGCGGGTTCAATCGTCGCAAGCCTCATAACCGCCGGCTATTCATGTAAGGAAATACAAAGTCTTCTCGAAGAACTTGAATTGGAAAAACTGTTGGATTCACGGAAGCTGCTGGTTCCTTCGCCAATCGCCAAATGGCTGCTGCTTTACTGGAAAATGGGATTGTATAAAGGTGAAGCCCTTGAACAGTGGGTTGCCGAAAAGCTTGTAATGAGGGGAGTGCGGACATTTGGAGACCTGCCTGAGGGAGCACTTAGGGTGGTGGCTTCAAATCTGACCAACGGAACCATGTTCATTATACCGGATGATCTGCCTAAATACGGAATTTCCCCTAAGGCGTTCCCTGTTGCAAAAGCCGTCAGGATGAGCTGCAGCATTCCGTATTTTTTTGAACCGGTCAGGCTGCCGGGTGCTGAAGGCACGAATCTGGTAGTCGACGGAGGAGTTCTAAGCAATTTTCCCATGTGGCTGTTTGATGCAGAAAACGTTAAGAAGGTAAGGCCTGTCCTCGGGATCCAATTAAGCCATGATCCCGAAAATCATCCTCCGCATAAAATAAAAAATGCCATCAAGTTATTTGAGGCACTTTTTGAAACAATGAAGGATGCCCATGACGCGAGGTATATTTCCCGTAAGCACGCCAAAAACATTATTTTTATCCCAACGGCGGGAGTGGCCTCCACAGAGTTTGGGCTAACGGAGGAAAGGAAAGAAAAATTGATTAAGCACGGCCGCGAATGCGCCGAGCAATTTTTCAGGAAATGGAGTTACTGATGAAACAAAAAAACCGGGCAACTATAAGGAAGCCCGGTTTTTCTTCTTGCCTTTTTTGCCTTCTATGACCGTAAGATGGACATTCGCCTTCTTCTTGGGTTTTCTCCATGATGCAAGCGAGCCATGGATGACATTCCGCCCCGATGGTTCATTTTTATGAGCTTTGCGTTTTTTGGATTCTCTGGCAGCTTTGAGGAAAAGCCTTTGCTCTTTTTTATCAGGGCTGGCTCCGGTAAACCGGCGGTAAATAAAGTAAACAACTAACCCGATTAGGACAAAAAGTGCCGCCTTTTGGAGAAACTCAGCAGGGTCTTCAACCAGTTTTCCGACTATGCCGATTCCTGCAAGAAGAATAAGAGCGCCTGCTAAAAGAACGGATTTCCGAATTTTCAAGATAGCCACCTCCCTAAGAGCATCTTTAGCAATTTTCCCCATTTTTAAACTTATATATTGAAAGGTTTTAAACAATTTCCTCTGAATCTGTTTGCTCTTCACTATTCTTTTCCATTTTTAAGAGCTCTTTAAACGAAAGAATGGCAATTTCTGCTTGGCTGTTGTCGGGTTCTTTAGTTGTCAAAAGCTGCAGCCATAAACCGGGCAATCCCAGCCACCTTAAGACAGGGACGTCACGAAGCTTATTCGTCAGCTGTAAAACCTCAAAGGAAATGCCCAGCACGACAGGAATCAACGCCACCCGGCTCAAAAGCCGTAGCCACAAGGAGTCGATCGGGAATAGCAGGTAAACAAAAACTCCAACTATGACCGTAAATAAGATAAAGCTCGAACCGCACCGATAATGAAGCCTGGAGCTTTTCTGGACGTTTTCCACTGTCAGTTCGTCACCGCTTTCGAAGCAATTGATCACTTTATGTTCGGCGCCGTGGTATTGAAACACCCTTTTTACAATGGGAGTCAGCGACACAATATATATATATGCAAGAAGCAGGATCAATTTGATTAAGCCTTCAATGAGAACCTGGACTGTACGTCCTGGAAAAATATCAATTGTCAAATGGGCCAGGAATGCTGGTATTAACGTAAACAGGAATTTTCCGAAAAGGAAGGATATAACACCAACAGCCGCTACTCCCAGATACATCGCCAGCCGGGACGTTTCCTGTTCTTCAATCATGGCGTCATCCTTGGGATCTATATCAAATCTCTCAGTAGAGAAATTCAAGTGCTTGGAACCATTGGCGCTTGCCTCGATGATTGCCGCGATGCCGCGGACAAAAGGAATTTTCTTTAACGAAGCGACGAATGGGTGGGTCTTTCGGGGGACATGGAAATATTCAACTGACTGGTCTTTTCTTCTTATTGCAGTAACATAATGATATTTACCGCCAAACATGACACCTTCCACCACTGCCTGGCCGCCGTATACGGGTTTTTGTTCATTTGCCATTTTTTTACACCAACCTAATCCTGAAGTTGCACACTCAGCTGAATAGTCTGCATGTACCTATCTTTATTCTACTAAAAAAACACAAAAACCTCTAGGTATGAGGAAATTAATTCAAATAACAATTAACTGCAGGTGATGAAGGGAAATAAGGGAAACCGTACATACTACCTTCATGGGGGAAAAATCTTGACAAGGCAGGTTGAAATAAATGGCTGAAGAACGTTGCGATAACGGTAAGGTGCGGGTAAGTACAGAGTCGGGTTTTGCTAAGCAGGTCATTCTCACCGGCTTGTGGGGAGGATTATTCTGGAGCTTTATAGGCCAGATCGGCTATTATTTTCATTTTACAAAAATTCCACCAAGAGTTATTCTCGAGCCATGGGCTCTAGGACCATGGAAACATCAATGGACCGGGACAGTTGTTTCAATCGTCCTGCTTGCTGTTATTTCAATTGGAATAGCATTCATTTACGCAGCCGCACTAAAGAAAGCCGGAGGATTACTATCTGGCATTGGATACGGCATCTTTCTCTTCCTGCTTGTTTTTCTTTTGCTGAACCCGATGTTTCCGGGAATTTCTCCATATAGGGATCTGGATAAAAATACGTTGATAACATCAGTTTGCCTGTTTATTCTTTATGGTGTTTTTATCGGCTACTCTATCTCATGGGAATACCAAAACGAACAGTCGGCAGGCGAAGTATCGGAGTAGGAGAATAGTGGGGAATTATGATAGAATGATTTAGGAAAAAGGCGAATGCCGTGCCGGAAATTCGATGATTTGGGGATATGGAGATGAAAAAAATATTACTGCTGAACGGCCCTAATCTAAATATGCTTGGGAAACGGGAGCCTGGCGTTTATGGAAAAGGAACATTGGGGAGTATTGAAGCTTCTATTTCAGCGCTTGGTGCCAAACATGGCTTCGAGGTGTCGTGCAGGCAATCAAACCACGAAGGCACCTTGATTGACTGGCTCCAGGAAGCGGATGAAGGAGGATTTTCGGGAATCATTTTTAACCCTGGCGCTTTTACGCATTATAGTTATGCCATCAGGGATGCTATTGCAGGAATTGATATTCCTGTTATAGAAGTACATATATCAAACATTCATGCGCGTGATAGTTTCAGGCATGTTTCAGTTACCGCTGCAGCGTGTAAAGGCCAAATAAGCGGACTCGGTTCCAAAGGGTATGAACTTGCATTCATGGCCCTGTTGGAGATTGAAAAGGAGAGGGAGCAATTATGACAAAATTAGAGAAACTAAGAAATGAGTTTGGGAAATTGGGCATTGACGCGATGCTTGTAACAAGCGGGTTTAACCGCCGCTACATATCCAATTTTACAGGAAGCGCGGGTTCGGTCTTGATTAGCTCGGATAGGGCCCTGTTCATTACGGATTTCAGGTATATGGAACAGGCTTCCAAGCAGTGTGAAGGATTTGAGGTTGTTGACCATAATGGATTTATGGAAAAAGAAGTAGCCGAGCAGGCTAAGAAACTTGGTGTCAAGAAGCTTGGTTTTGAAAAAGACCAGGTTACTTTCGGGCTGTACAAGGAATATGAAAAAGAATTTGAAGGTGAGCTTGTCCCGGTGGGAGGAGCCATTGAAAAGTTGCGCTTGATAAAGACAGATGCAGAGATTAAGATATTAAAGGAAGCGGCGGAGGTTGCCGATGCCGCATTTACTCATATTCTGAAATTTATCCGCCCGTGCATCACGGAACTGGATGTTTCAAATGAACTGGAATTCTTTATGCGCAAAGCCGGCGCTGCTTCATCATCTTTTGATATTATCGTTGCCTCTGGCTACCGCTCTGCGCTGCCTCATGGGGTGGCAAGTGAAAAAGTGATTGAGGCGGGAGAATTTGTCACTCTGGATTTTGGAGCCTATTATAAAGGGTATGTTTCAGATATAACGAGGACTGTTTCGGTTGGGACGCCGGATCAGAAGCTGAGGGAAATATATGATATAGTCCTTGAAGCCCAGCTGCGCGGGATGGCAGGAATTAAACCTGGTATGACGGGCAGGGAAGCGGATGCGCTAACGAGGAACCTGATTACTGAAAAAGGATATGGAGAGCATTTCGGACATTCCACTGGCCATGGTATTGGACTTGAAGTTCATGAAGGGCCTGCTCTGTCCAAGAGATCTGATACGGTTCTAGAACCCGGCATGGTCGTGACGGTTGAACCAGGTATTTACATTCCCGGTCTTGGCGGGGTAAGGATAGAGGATGACACCGTCATTACCCTCGACCATAATGAAGCCTTGACCCACTCGTCCAAGGAATTGATCATTCTTTAAAGCCATGTTAATTTTCCCGCAAGGCCTATCTGAAGAGTAGGCACTAAACGCAGCTTTGAAAAGCTATTTTGAAGGAATTAGGAGGAACACAAATGATTTCAGTAAACGACTTTCGCACAGGATTGACTATTGAAGTAGATGGCGGCATATGGCGAGTCATGGACTTCCAGCATGTTAAACCAGGTAAAGGGGCTGCTTTTGTCCGTTCAAAACTTCGTAACCTCCGTACCGGGAATATTAACGAAAAAACATTCCGCGCTGGTGAGAAGGTTGGCAAGGCGCAAATTGACAACCGCCGGATGCAGTATCTTTATGCAAGCGGTGATCAGCATATCTTTATGGATAACGAGTCGTATGAACAGATTGAATTGCCTGCAAGCGCGATTGAGTATGAGTTGAAATTCCTTAAGGAAAACATGGAAGTTTCAATCATGATGTACCAGGGAGAAACACTTGGTGTTGAACTCCCGAACACAGTTGAATTGGAAGTGACGGAAACAGAGCCGGGAATCAAAGGCGATACAGCCTCTGGAGGCTCCAAGCCGGCCACCCTTGAAACTGGCTTGGTTGTTCATGTACCTTTCTTCGTCAACCAGGGTGACCGACTTATTATCAACACAGGCGATGGCAGTTACGTTTCCCGCGCCTAAAAATAGTTAATAAACAAACCCCGTCTTGTGTCATGCAAGGCGGGGTTTTGTAGTTTTGTATTGTGAAACAGTTAACAAAGTGTTCGAGAAATCTCGTTAATTTCTGCATATTTTTTTCTTACATTTATTTCAAGCCTAAATGAAGGAGATGAATGTATATGAATATGACACATTATATGGGGTTGCTTGCTGAGAATCAGCCATGGAATTTGCTTATCTTTATGGCGGCTGTAGTGATTTTAGCAGAAACGATTGCGATCACGGAGCTTGGCATTTTATTTACCGGAAGTTTTCATGGGACACTACGTAAAATAAACAAGGTATCGAGTATCATTGCGGGTTTATACTTTACTGGCATTTTCATTTATTTAATGAAGAATGCATGGATTCCATTAACATTGGATGGAGGATGGCATGGCTGGATTGATTTTACCGCTGTGACATTTTATCTGCTCGGGATAGTCCCGCTTCTTGGCATGGCTCTACTTGATATGGGACTCATCATGAAAAACAGCTCCGACAGGGCGAAAATGAAAGTTCATGTCTCTTTCGTTGGATTGTTTCTGATCGTTGCCCATGTTGCAATGATTTTTGGTATGCTCGATCCAACCCTTGGCGGAGGAAGCATGCATCACGATATGACTAAAATGTGAGCAAAAGGCCGGTTTGTCGGGGCCGCCGACAGTCGGCTTTCATTTTTGGTTCTTTTCAAAAGCATAAACTTATGTAGATAATGTGAAGATTTAATCCGTAATTTGTGAACAATTTATAAAACCGTATAAGGATAACTAGTCATCAGGGCTAGGCGAGTACTAAAATGAAGCTAATCACTAGTTAGTACATGAATTTGTGGTTAGTACAGCCAGAAGCGGATCAACCGCCACATGAAGAATAAGGAGGCTCGCTGCCTGATGGAAAAAATAAAGGTTTTGAATGTAGATGACCATTATATGTTTTTAAAAGGGCTCGAAAGCACTATTGATCAAAATAATTCTCTTGAATTGGCAGGGGAAGCGCGGACTGGCGAGGAAGCAGTTTTCCTGGCAAAGAAATTAAATCCTGATGTCATTTTATTGGATATTAATCTGGCTCCCGCAGGCGGGCTAGCTGTCCTGAAAGAAATCATGGAAGAAATGCCGGATAGCCGGATTATCATCCTTGCATCCGAAGATGATGAAGAAAATCTTTTCGATGCAATCAAGTGTGGGGCTAAGGGCATATTGCTAAAAAACCTTCAGCCGAACGAACTTTTTACCTTTATTCATATGGTATATCGGGGCGAGTGTGTATTTACTGGTCCGATTGCCCACAAAATAATCAACAGTATTTCACAACTTGAAGAATACAGCCTTGAGGGCTGCAAAAAAGGGAATACGCTGACGAAGAGGGAAAAGGAAATACTTTTTGAAGTAACAAAAGGAATGACAAACAGGCAAATTGCGTGTACTTTGTTCATTTCTGAAAATACGGTCAAGAATCACATTCGCAACATCATGGAAAAGCTGCAAATAAACAACCGTGTGCAAGCTGCATCTTACGCAATGAAAGAAGGATGGCTGCAGCAAGTTGAGCAGATGTAATTTTGAACGGGACACAAAAAAAGTAAAATAGAGGAATTTGGCGATTCTATTTAATATCCCAAATAAAGGTGCTGTTATGAAAAAGCAACTACTTATTGGAAGCTATATCCTCATTGTCATCCTGGGGATCACCGTTTTTATTTCGACTAATGGTTTTAAAGGGAAAAACTTTGAGGCGGTACAGGCAGGGGAGAAAATTTATAACCAGGAATGCTTAATCTGCCATGGCGAGACGGGAAAAGGAGAGGGAAAGAACGTTGGTACCTCAATCAGCAGCCAAGTGTTCTTAAACTCGGTTTCCGATAAAGATTTATATAATTATGTTAAATACGGCCGCCCGGAAGCTGCAATGCCCGCATATGGGCCACGAATCAGCGAAGAGCAGCTGAAAAATGTAGTGGCGTTCATGAGGAATTGGCAAAAAGAGAACATGAAGTTTGATGTGCCTGAAAAAATAACCGGAAGTATCGAGGATGGAGAAAAGGTCTATAATCGTTCTTGCATTCAATGCCATGGGGAAGCAGGGGCGGGGAAACAGAAGATGGGTACAGCCCTTGGCCATCCCCTACATTTAAAATACACAACGGACAAACAAATTTGGATTGGCACTGCATACGGGCGTGAAGACACACGTATGGCGCCTTCACTGAAAGGACTCGATGGGGTCCGCCAGCTTAGCAAACAACAAATTTCCGATGTTGTTGTCTATATACGTTCATTAGAAAATTAAGACTAAAAAAATCCTTCCTGCGCTGAGTGCTGCAGGGAGGATTTTTTTCATTGTTCGATATCCCCGGTCCATTCATTCATGCCGCCCGCCATGTTCAAAACGTTGAACCCTTTTGCTGCCAGTATTTCACTCGCCTGCTGGGAGCGGTTTCCGCTTCTGCAGACAACAAGATACTGCTGCTTTTTGTCAAGCTGGCCGGACAAACCGTCAATTACTTGAAGGGGGATCAATTCGGATCCTGGGATGTGCCCGCTCTGATATTCTTCAGGGGTCCTGACATCAAGAACCTTCACCTGGCCGTCCTCGATCATTCCTGCAGCCTCCTCGACGGAGACTGTTTTATATCCCGCTGATGAACAGCCCGTGATGACGAGGATAAAGATGAACAATATGGAGAGTTTTTTCAAAAATACCACCGCCTTTGACCTGATTATAATCGAACCGGCTTCCTTCCGGTACAGCTTCCAACGAGAATGAAGAGAAATAAAGGCAACTGTAACGAAAAGTTCATAAAGAGAATCACTAGTTAAAAAGATAAGGCACTATAGTATTCCTTAGATGAAGAAGATGGAAAACACTATAAAAGTGAAGAGGATCATGTGTGAATTTTAAATACTATTGTTAAATATTTCACAAACAAATTATTATAGCAGTCTGAATAGTTCTTTTCTACTGTTTTTATGGAAAAATTTATGTGTTTTTTCTAAAAAGGAAACTTCAAATTTAATTGTGAACAAATTATGATGTTTTTTTGTCCAAACCGCAACGTTTTCCTGTCTTTAACAAAATGTTCAAGAGTGCCTCAACAAATAGAATGGCCGGTCGATTATATTTATTTCAAAGAGGACTATATTGGAAAATAGTACTTCCTAGTGATTTACTTTCCAGGAAGTCAAGGAGGATTTATATGTTGAAAAAACTGCTGTCGCTATTACTCATAGCTTCGTCCGGACTTATCATTTTCACTTCCGCGGCGGGTGCGGAGGGAAAATTTGTGCCAGAGCAATTTCCATATAAGGAAATGCAGATTCAGGTAATGCCTGAATTTGATTACCCTGAAAATTGGCCTAAAGAAGATCCATCCTTGCTAGTAGGCCTGTATGGAACAATTGAAAATAAAACCGGACAGGATTATGCCGGCAAGATAGAAATTCCAGTTCCGGCAAGCGAGAAAAATTTTCAGGTTTATCTTGTTGCTGAATTCCCATCCGCCGACAAACCTGAAGTACAACGGCCATTCGAAGTAAATAAAGAGCAGGGAACCGTCAGTTTTACTCCGGAGAAACCAATTAAAAATAATGCCTCATACAGCTTCGTTGTGGAGTACTACTCCAACCCTATTGAAGTGAAAGAAAAGAAAAACTTCATCTATGAATATAACGCAGCAGCTGACATTGAAACATTGGACGTTATCATTTACGCACCTTTAAAATCGACGGATATCGTTCTGGATCCTAAACCGGCAAATACCCAGAAAAGCGAATATGGCGAGCAAATTGCGTTTTATCAGCAAAAAACAGCCAAAAAAGGGGATTCCTTCAAATACAATATCTCCTATAAAAAAGAAGGGAATGCCTCAACTCTTTCGATGATGGATACATCCAAAAAGCCGAACGATGAGAACCATAATGGAACAACGGCGACCGATCAAGTAACAGGCGGCACTAACGGCGGAGGCGGCGACAGGCCGATTATAGGAGCTGCCGGAGGAGTCATCATTGGCGCATCAATCATTATTGCGGGAATGTTCATTTTCTTTGGTCTTAGAAATCGGGCAGATATCAAGAAAAATCCAAAGCCGATCAAAAAATCAGCAGCTGCAAAGTCTTCCTCTACGAAGCAGAAGAAAACAGTATCCAATGCTGATGAACTCAAAGAACTGCGAAAAAAGTTGCTAAGCGGCAAGATTGACCAGGAAGCATATGACGAACAAGTGAAAAAATTAATTTAAGGGGGAACGGAAAATGAAAAAGAACACAATAGTTATGCTAGGCGGTTTTATTATAGCAAGTGCAATTGTTTTTCTATTAATGGCGGCAACTCCTGGATCGAGTGGGGTTGAATTAAAGATGAAGGATCTTCTGGCAAACCAGGAGAAATACAAGGAAGATTTTGTCACTGTCGAGGGATTGCTCGTTGAAGAATCAATAAAATGGAATGCGGACAAAATTGAGCTGAAGTTCGACGTAAAAGACAATGAAGGAAATATTATGCACGTTACCCATAACGGGGTTAGGCCGGATAACTTTTCTGATGGAGTCATCACCATCCTTCAAGGTTCACCTACAGGGAAAAATAACTTTACTGCAGAAACCGTCAAAACACGCTGCCCATCCAAATACGAGGGCGAGGACATGAAGAATTACGACCCGGAGGCGCATAAAGAAAAGCTCGATAAAAAGCCTTCCAACGAAGAATAAAGGCCAAACACTAAAGAAGGTGACGAAATGTATTTATTCTCGAACGCAACAATCTATGTAGGCCTCGCCTTGGCTGTTTATGCTTTGCTGGCAACGACTTACGGGATTGTTACTAAAAATCAGAAACTAATAAACAGCGGTAAAGGGGCATCGGTCGGCCTATTTATAAGTGCATCTCTGGCTATGATTTCCTTGATGTATCTGCTCGGCACTTCCCAATTCCAGTATGAATATGTCAATGACTATACAAGTAGCGAACTGCCAGTTATTTATAAGCTTACTGCCCTTTGGGCCGGGAATGCGGGCTCGTTGCTCCTTTGGACTTTCTTTCTGACACTCTATATTGTAATGGTGGTTTTCTCCAGGAAAATGAAAGGGAATCCTATGATTCCATACATTTTGTCCATTCTGATGGCAAACGCAGTCTTTTTCTTCCTGATCTTGGGGTTTGTAGCAAAGCCGTTCGCCTTGCTCCCCAATGTGCCACTCGAGGGAAAAGGGCTTAACCCGATGCTGCAGAATCCGGGAATGATTATCCACCCGGTCACATTGTACCTTGGTTATGTCGGCCTTGCCGTACCATTTGCATTCGCGATGGCGGCATTGATTATGAAGAATATGGATGACTTCTGGATTAAGATGACCAGGAGATGGACGATTATCGCCTGGCTGTTTTTGAGCCTCGGTAATATTTTCGGCGGCCAGTGGGCTTATGTTGAGCTAGGATGGGGCGGTTACTGGGCATGGGATCCGGTCGAAAACGCGTCGTTCATGCCATGGCTGACCGCAACGGCCTTCCTTCACTCGGTCATGATCCAGGAACGGAAGAATATGCTCAAAGTCTGGAATATTAGCTTAATCATTATCTCGTACGCTCTGACTCTCTTTGGAACATTCCTTGTAAGAAGCGGAGTTTTGACATCGGTACACGCTTTTTCTAATTCGAACCTGGGGCTATACTTCCTGATTTTCATGGGAGTGGCTGTCATTGGCGCGATGTATGTCCTGATGAGCCGTTATAACCTTATTAAAAGAAGCGCGGGGGAATTCAATTCCTTTGTTTCGAAAGAAAGCAGCTTCCTGATTAATAACCTTCTGCTTGTCGGATCGGCGTTCGCTGTTTTCTGGGGCACTATCTTCCCACTTGTATCCGAAGCGGTGCGAGGCACAAAAGTTACAGTCGGCATTCCATTTTTCAACGCGGTCCAGGCGCCCATCCTCTTATCTATGATGTTCGTCATGGCTGTTTGTCCGCTTTTGGCATGGCAGAAATCGACTGTGAAAAATTTGAAGAAAAACTTCCTGATCCCAGCAATTCTTGCAGTAGTGGCCATGGCACTGATGGTCATCCTCGGAATCCAGAAAGCTTGGGCTGTTATTGGAAATGGCGTCATCGTCCTTCTTCTAATCACCCATTACCTCGAGTTTTACAGAGGGGTCAAGGCCAGAAGGAAAATGACCCGGGAAAATGCTTTTGTCGCGCTGTATAGATTAATGACCAAAAATCGCCGGCGTTATGGCGGGTATATCGTCCACCTTGGAATCGCATTTATCGCTTTGGGAATCATCGGCTCGCAAAACTATGACCATGAAACCATGAAGACTGTCGAAATAGGCAATTCCATCGAAATCGATGATTATCGCATTAACTACGACAAGCTTGATCAAAGATCAGAAGGAATAAATGATATCGTCTATGCGGACTTAACCGTTTTTAAAAATGGAAAAAGACTAGGTAATTATGAGGTTGAAAAAGTATTTTACGGAAACTGGGATCAGCCTTCTTCTGAGGTAGCCCTCATCTCGAATGCGAAGGAAGATTTGTATATTGTCCTCAGCGCATGGGAGGATGACGGCCGTGCAACCTTTATTGTCAAAGTCATCCCAATGATGACTTGGATGTGGTTTGGTTCATTCCTGATTGTGGCGGGTTCAATATTCGCCGTCTGGAATGGCAGATTCCAAAATGTTACCCCAAGATATACAGGCGCATCCAGGGAGGTTGTGTAGCATGTGGAAAAAAATTTATGCTGGGCTGCTGATCTTCCTGGTTGTCTTCCAGGGTTCTCTGGCACAGGTACATGCGAAACAATTCGATTACAAGTCTAAGGAGTTCAAAGCGGTCGCTTCACAGTTTGCCTGCACTTGCGGGTGCGGGCAGGATCATTATGAGTGTGATCCTAATACTTGTAACCTGACAGTTGAATTTAAAAAAGACCTCGTAGATATGATGAATAAAGGCATGGATAAGGACGAAATCCGGAAATACTACATCGGTATTTACGGGGAGGAAATACTGACAGCTCCTGAAAAAGAAGGCTTTAGCCTGACAGCCTGGATCCTTCCTTTTGTCGCGTTGGGCGGAGCGGGAACAGCACTTTTCTTTGTCATCAGGAAATGGGTGAAAAAGAAGGGGAGCGCTGCTGTGCCAGTCGATGAATTAACCGGGCAGGATGAGGTTGAGAATGAAATCCTTTCTTCAATCATTGATGAGGAACGAAAAAAGTATCTTTAGGATGTGAACATAATGGAAGGCATTTCAATTATCTCAATGCTCCTGACCGCTGTGTTTGTCCTTGGCTGCCTTTATCTGGTATTGATGCCGCTGTTCAAGGAAGATTCTTTCCTGGACCATACAAAGAAAAGCCATACGAATGCAGGGACAAAAGAGGCATTGCTGACTACCTTGAACGAAATTGAATTTGAATACAAAATGGATAAAATGTCTGAAAGCGATTATCGCCAATTGAAGAAGCAATACGAATCACAGGTTGCCAAAATCATGCGTGATGAAGAAAAGGCCGAAAGCAGCAAAATCGATGATGAGCTAATGGCCGAGGTAGAACGTGAAATTGAAGCCTCAATGAAACAAAAGAGGAAAAGGGAGGAAGAAAAGTGATTAAAAAAATCACCGTTTTCCTCCTGGCCCTAGCGCTTCTGGCCCCGTCTGGCGGGGTCAAGGCAGCGGAGGCAAATATAACGATTGATATGCATTATCTAGTTGTCAGTCCGGCGGAAGACGGTTCCACAAACATGATGAATATGGTCAATTACACGAACTTGGGATCCTCGGATTATAAGGGGGAAGGGAAAGGCGAGGCAGTACTGACAGTTACTCTGCCAGAGGGAAGCACTGGACTTAATTTCCTGGATGGCAAAATAGCATCCAAGCAAACTGACAAGGGATTCATAACTACCGACCCCCTGCCAGCCAACCAGACAATCGTCCTTCCATACAGCTATAGGATGCCGGCTGGAAAAGATATCAACCTGGCATTTGATTACCCGGTCCAAATGATGCAGGTCCTTGTTCCTGAAGGTATGGGAAGCATAGAGTTCAAGGGGGCGAATGCCACCAACCAGGGGCTTTTCAACTTTGAGGACCAAAAGTATGTTGGATACAGTCTTGAAGGAATTCCCGCTAATGAACCGATAACAATGATTTACAACAAGGATGTTCAGCCAGATGCAGGCCAACTGCAGCAGGCGGGTGCCAAGTCAAGTGGAAACGAAAGCGGGATTACCCGCCAATCGCCATCGTTCCATAACCCGGGCCATTTGAGAATGTGGTACCAATCACCGCTGAAAAGCTTTGACCCGCACATTTTAATGATTGTGCTAGGCGCGATCCTGATTGCCGCTATTTCTTATTTTTCCTATTTCAGGATAAAAAACAGAGCGGAAGCTGAAAAGCTTGAAAATAATTCAGATGAAAAAGCATTTAAACTGCTAATGGCGAAACAAAACACAATTATGGATAAAATTCTTGAACTGGAAGAGACGTACGGAAACGGCTTGCTATCCGAAGAAGAATACAACGCAAAAATTGAAGCTTATAAGCAGCACCTAGTAAAAGTGAAGCTGGGACTTAAGAGGTTCGTAGAGTAACAGCCGGGTGGGAGGGTCCTAAGTGATTGAAATTAAAAAGCTGACAAAACAGGCAGACGACAAAATGATCCTAAGGGGAATCGACCTCTCCATTGAAAAAGGGGAAACAGTCGGGATTCTCGGTCCGAATGGCGCAGGGAAAAGCACACTTTTAAAAGTGATTGCAACCTTGATAAAGCCTTCATCCGGCCAGGTTAGCATCGGCGGATATGATTTAAAAAAGAATCAGGCGGAGATCAAGAAACTGTTTGGTTATCTTCCTCACTCCAGTTTGCTCTATGACCACTATTCCCCCCTTGAAAACCTTGTTTTCTTCGGAAATCTTTACGGAGTGGAAAATGCGAGGGAAAGGGCTTTAGAACTCGTTAAGGAAGTCGGATTGTCCTTTTTCCTGAATGAACCGGTAAAGAACTTTTCCCGGGGGATGATCCAACGGATTGCGATCGCGAGGGCAATTATTCATGAGCCCGAATTGCTTCTGCTTGATGAGCCCCATACAGGGCTTGACCAGAGTGCAATCACAATCCTGAATAACGTCATTTTGGGAATGAAGGCAAAGGGAGTTACTACCTTAATGGTTACCCATGATTTTAATCAGGCTGCTGAAATCTGCGACAGAATCGTCATTATCAAAAACGGGAAAATCGCCGACGATTTTGTACTGATGGATAAAAAAGTCAGCACGCTTAATGAAAAATATCTTTACCAGGTGGAGGGAGTGTCATGAATATAATCAAACCTGCCCTCTTGCTGGCATCGAAAGATTTAAAGTCCGAATTAAAAACAAAACAGGTCCTGGCGACAATGTTGATTTTCGCTGGACTGGTCATTTTAATTTTCAGCATTGCATTTGACCCGCAAAACAATTTGACCAAAGCTGTGGTTCCCGGAGTCATATGGGTAATCATCGTCTTTTCCGGGATATTGGGCTTGAATCGCTCATTCATCTCGGAACAAAGAAATGACTCCATACAAGGGCTTCTGATTGCCCCTATGGAAGCATCCAGCATTTACCTTGGCAAAATGATGGCCAATTTTGCGATGATCCTGATTGTCGAAATTGTCGCTCTGCCGTTTTTATTCCTGCTATTCGATTTTAAATATATGGGAAGCTTTCCGTATTTCGTTTTGGTTCTTTTCATAGGAAGCTTTGGATTTATAGCAACGGGGACTTTCCTGGCGGCTCTGGCTGCAAACTCAAGGAGCAGTGAAATGCTTTTGCCGCTGCTATTGTTCCCGATTACGAGCCCTATTCTAATTGGAGCCGTCCAGTCTACTAAAATCATTCTGACGAATATTGAAAAGTTACCAACTGCCCTTGCATGGATGCAGCTGATCGGAGCCTATGATGTGATCTTCTTTGTCCTTTGCTTTTTGTTAATAGACTATGTGTTGGAGGTATAGGAGATGAGTGTGAATCTCGAAAAACAACATGCGCCACTCAGCCCGGCCAGCCCGAAAACGATTGGGAAGCCAGTATGGAACAAACTTCTCTTCGGGGCTTCGGTTGCGTCGGTAATGGCTGCCATTTATTTAATATTTATGTATGCCAAGCTTGAAGTAACAATGGGAGCCGTCCAGAAAATCTTTTATATCCATGTTGCTTCTGCCTGGACCGGTTTCCTCTCTTTTTTCGTAACTTTTGTTTTCAGTGTACTGTTCTTAATTAAAAGGAAGCGAATTTTTGATACGTATGCATTTGTCTCGGCTGAAATTGGTGTTGTCTTCACAACGATCGTACTAACAACTGGGCCGATTTGGGCAAAGTCATCCTGGAATACATGGTGGGCATGGGAGCCACGCCTGACTACGACGTTAATCCTTTGGTTTGTGTATGTCGCCTACATTATGATTCACAAAATGGACGGAGTTTGGGAGAAAAAAGCAAGGCTCGCCGCGGTATTTGGCATCATTGGCTTCGCAGATGTGCCAATTGTCTGGTTCGCGATCCGCTGGTGGAATTCAAAATTTCATCCAATTGTCTTCGGTGAAGGCCCTTCCCAAAAAGGAGGCGGTATTGATAGTACGATGCTTGTTGCCCTGCTAGCTACCATCGCGGCACTGACTTTCTTCTACGCATACCTGCTGAACAAGGGTGTCACCTTGGAAAACATGAAAATAAAAGTCGCCAAGTATAAAGAGAAATTAAGGGAATCTATTGAAAATTAGGAGGAATTAACATGACATACATGTATGCAGCTTATTCAGTAGCCTGGATCATTATCTTTGGATATCTGGTGATTTTGGGAAAACGCCAAAGCAGCCTGAAAAAAGAAATAGAATTTTTAAAGCTTCATGATAAATAGGATTTCAGGCGGGGCCGCATTCCCGCGGCCCTTGCGGAGTTTGGGGTAATGGCGCAAGAGCGGGCCTGAGCCGCCAACAATTAGTAACAGGAGGAAAAAGCCATGAAGCAGGAAGATATGTTGGAAACGATAGAAGAATCCCAAGAAATAGAACAACCTGCCGCCTCATCCATGAGTAAAAAGATCATTAAGCTCACAGTCCTATTATTGGTGGTTGGAATGTTCGGGTATTTTTCTTTCAGCATGGCTAACAAGCCGGAGGTTCCAAGACAAGGCGATCAAGCTCCTGATTTTGAATTGGAAAATCTTGACGGGGACATGGTCAAATTCTCTGATTATAAAGGGCAGGTTGTCATATTAAACTATTTTACCGCTTGGTGTGGCCCATGTATCGAAGAGGCACCTGATCTTGAAGCTTTCTCGAAAGAATATGGAGACCAATATAAACTTCTTATCATTGATCGAGGAGACCCCAAAGACCGTGTAAAAAGGTTTATTGAGAAGTACGATGCGGGATCTTCAACTTATTTATTCGACTTTAAGATGAATGTATCCAAAAGATATGGTGTGCTTGGGCAGCCAGAAACATTCGTCATTGACAAGCAGGGGGTCATCCGCGAGTATATCCAGGGACCAGTGACAAAAATGGAACTATATAACCTTGTCAGTAAATATAATTAAAAAGGATTAAGCTCCCCGGGGCTTAATCCTTTTGTTTTTAACTTAATCCTGATCGTTGGCCACTGATCCGTCCGCTGCTTCAAATCGGTACTTTACGGTAATGTCGGCTTCAATGAGCAGCTGGCCGGGCTGAATAGGCGTTGTGGTTGAGATTCCTTTTACCATTGGAGTGTGGTATTCGGAATAGGGAATGGGCTGTTGGAATCCTTCTGTGACTGTTAATGGCACGGGATTTAGGTTCGCACCTATTGCTTGGCTGATCGTTACGGCTTTTTGGGCGGCGTTTTTTACGGCCAGTTCAAGAGCTTCATTGTACAAGTCGTCCTTTCGGCTGTTCGTGAATTGGATATCGGAAACATAGTTTGCTCCATTTTGGACGGCGTTGTCGACAAGCGCGCCAACCTTCCCAAGGTCTGATGTTTTAACTTGAAATAAATGAGTTATTTTATAGCCGCGAAACAGCTGGGCGCCTTCCTTATAGTCATAGACGGATTCAATCCGATAGTCTGATGTCCGAATATTCTCTGGGGGTATCCCGGATCCCAGCAATGCCTTGACAAGGTTTGCCGCATCACGGGCATTTTGCTGCTGGGCTTCCACCAAATCCTTTTGTTCGGTCGTCACCCCAACAGTGACCTTGGCGGTATCCGGTTCCGCTGAAACGGTTCCTTCTCCTTTTACGATGATGATATTTGCTTCCTGCGCGCCATCCCTCCCGATTGCCATCACATTCATCCTTTCCTTAAATTAGTTGCTGTTGATAAATTGTACTTTTCCCTGAAATAAAAAATACCCGGTTCACAGCCATTCTAACCGATTGGCGGGAAACAGTCATATTAGGCCTGTACAGGCATACATTTTAACAATGGTGCAAGCATTGAATAGGGGGCTGCCAATGGAAAATATCTTCTCCTTTTTGCCTAAAACAATATCAAAAGCCCTGGAAGGCATTCCTTCCGAATCAAGAGATTATGTAGAGGAAATAAGGATTCGAATAAATAGGCCGATTGAAGTGACAGCTCGTGGGGCCCCGATTTTCCTATCTTACTTTTCCAAACCTGATGATGCTGTCCTTTTGCTGCAAAAAATAAGCCAACACTCCATTTATGCAATGGATGAGGAATTGATGAGGGGTTATATTACTATCGCTGGCGGACACAGGGTCGGTCTCGCTGGCAAGGTCATTCTGGAAGCGGGACAGGTCAAGGCGATCAGGGACGTTTCATCCTTCAATATCCGGGTTGCGAGGGAAAAAATCGGGAGCGCCCTCTCCCTGGTTCCTTTTCTCCATCAAAAAAACTGGCTTCATACCCTTATTATCGGTCCGCCGCAGACTGGCAAGACAACACTCTTAAGAGACATTGCAAGAATTGTTTCAAGCGGGGATAGCGATAGCCGTATAGGAGCAAAAAAAGCCGGAATTGTGGACGAACGGTCCGAAATTGCCGGTTGCGTCAATGGTGTGCCGCAATTGACCTTCGGACCAAGGATGGATGTGCTTGATGCTTGCCCGAAAGCGGAAGGGATTATGATGCTTATACGATCCATGAGCCCCGACGTCATCATTGCGGATGAAATTGGCAGAAAAGAGGATTCGGCCGCCATTATGGAAGCCGTCCATGCAGGAATAAAAATTATCACCACCGTTCACGGAGGCTCCTTTGAGGAAGTAAGGAACAGGCCGACGTTGCAGGAAATCATCAATAGCCGTATATTTGAACGCTATATTGTATTGGGCCGGTCGAAAGGGCCGGGAACAATCAACGGAATTCTGGATCGGGACGGAATGCCGGTTAGCCGAAAAGTGAAGGTGAACTAAAATGATGAAATTGGCAGGCGCTCTTTTTATCCTAGCGGCGACAACTTGGACGGGCTTTGAACTTTCCAGGAATTTGTCTGAACGCCCTAAACAGCTTCGCCAGCTGAAAGCTGCCCTTCAATCACTTGAGGCGGAAATCATGTTTGGGCATACCCCTTTGCATGAAGCGTCCAGGAGGCTTGCCGCGCAGCTTCCTGGCCCATTGTGCGGATTATTCGAAAAGTTTGGAGAGAGGCTGGCGATGACGGAAACAACCGTGAAGGATGCCTGGGATGAAAGCCTCGAAGAAATATGGAAGCTGACTGCGCTGAAAAAGGAGGAACTGGAGATTATGCGCCAGTTCGGGGAGACTCTCGGCAGGCATGACCGTTTATCTCAGCAAAAACAAATCCAGCTCACATTAAGCCATCTTGAAAGAGAAGAGGCCGAAGCGCGAGAGAGGCAGTCGAAATATGAAAAAATGTTCAAAAGCCTTGGCTTCCTTTCAGGCCTGCTGGTCATCATCGTACTGATATAGGGGGGATTAGGATGGGTCTGGAAGTGGATGTCATTTTCAAAATCGCAGGTGTCGGCATTGTCGTTGCATTTTTGCATACGGTGCTTGACCAGGTCGGCAAAAAAGAATACGCCCAATGGGTTACCTTATTCGGATTTATTTATATTCTGTTTCAGGTTGCCGCGATTGTGGATGGCCTTTTTCAAAAAATCAAATCAGTCTTCTTGTTCCAGTAGAGGGGAGGGCATTCCGATTGAGATATTAAAAATTGTTGGAATCTCGCTGACCGCCACCTTCCTCGCAATGATCATAAAGGAACAAAAACCTAATTTCGCTTTTCTGCTCGTTTTATTCACTGGCTGCGTCATCTTTCTATTCCTGTTGGATAAAATTTATGAAATCATCTCGATGATTGAACGGATTGCCTCAAACGCAAAAGTAAACCTAGTTTACGTCGAGACGATCCTGAAAATTATCGGGATTGCCTATATTGCTGAATTTGCCTCCCAGGTGACAAAGGATGCCGGCCAGGGAGCGATCGCCTCCAAGATAGAACTCGGAGCGAAAATCCTCATCCTGACGATGGCCATCCCGATTCTTACCGTGCTAATAGAAACAATCATAAAGCTTATTCCAAGTTAGCCTAAATGCACCCCCTTTAGCCGAGGTGAAAAATATGAACCAATTTACACGCCCATTCTTTATTGCCGTTTTCCTGTTCTTTTTTGCCTTTCTGCCGGGTGCCATGGCTTCTCCGGAAACTACGCCCCAGCCTGCAAAAGAAATTGTCGAAGCCCAGCTGAAAACGATGGACCTTTCCGAATTGATGGGTTTTTGGGAAGACATAAAGACCGAATACGGCGGATTTTTGCCTGAAAGCCAGAAGGGCAGTCTTTATGATTTCCTGAAAGGGGACAAACAGTTCTCGCTGAAGGAATGGGGGAAAGGGTTGCTGGCCTTCGCATTCCATGAATTTATTACGAATGGAAAGCTACTCGGTTCCCTGATTCTCCTAACGGTTTTCAGCATGTTTCTCCAGTCACTGCAAAACGCATTTGAAAAAAGCACAATTAGCAAAGTTGCCTATTCCATAGTGTTTATGGTGCTTGTCATCCTGGCGCTGAATAGTTTCCATATCGTCATCCAATTTACCAATGAAACGATCCAGACGATGATGGCCTTTATCCTGGCACTCGTTCCCCTGCTGCTTGGTTTGATTGCAGCGTCAGGTGGAGTCGTTTCGGCCGCCTTTTTTCACCCGGTTGTCCTCTTTTTAATGAATACGAGCGGGTTGCTGATTGAACATGTCGTCCTTCCACTTTTATTTCTGTCAACATTGCTCAGCATCGTCAGTACCATGTCCGAACATTATAAGGTGAGCCAGCTGGCAGGCATGCTCCGCAATTGGAGCATTGGGCTTCTGGGAATATTTCTGACAGTCTTCCTTGGGGTGCTGTCGGTACAGGGGGCTTCGTCAGCGGTTTCAGACGGAGTCGCAATCCGGACCGCGAAATTTATAACAGGAAACTTTGTACCTGTCATCGGGCGGGCGTTTACAGATGCGGCGGATACGGTCATCAGCGCCTCGGTTTTGCTTAAAAACACCGTTGGCATCGCCGGGGTAGCGATTCTCTTGGTGATTGCAGCATTTCCTGCGATAAAAATCCTGATGATCGCCTTTATTTACAAATTTGCCGCTGCCATTCTCCAGCCGCTTGGAGGGGGGCCGATAATCGCCTGTCTGGATACCATCGGCAAAAGCATTATTTATGTTTTTGCCTCCCTGGGGATTGTTTCGCTGATGTTTTTTCTTTGCATTACGGTCATCGTTGCGGCAGGCAATATCACGATGATGATGAGGTAGGAGGAAAGGGCAATGGAATTTTTAATAGAGTGGGTAACTAATATAATTTTGTTCATTCTACTCGCAACAGTCATTGATATGCTCCTGCCTAATTCCGCTATGCAAAAATACACAAAAATCGTTACCGGACTTTTGTTGATCGCCATCATCCTCGGCCCCATCCTAAAACTCATATCAAGTGATTTCAACGAAGCGATGGCCTCAATCCCTGCGCTTGAGCGTAAAGAAAATGCTGAAAATAGCAAAAGTTTAATAGAAATAAAGAAAAAAGAAATACAAGCCTCACAACAAGCATATATTTTAGAACAAATGGCTGTCCAATTAAAAGAGGATGCGGAAGAGGAGTTGATGGATAGGATCGGGCTTCAAATCGATCACATATCAATAGATGCGGAATTGGCGGAAGGGCAGAATCTCCCTGACCAGATTAAAAAAGTGGCTGTCCTTTTAAAAAGGCCTGATAAAAACAGCGGTAAAATCCAACTTGTCGAAACAGTGAATATCGATGCTTCCGCGCCGGGACGGACTAAGACCCGTTCGGAAATGGAAGAAACGGCAGCAGATTTTTTAGCAGAAAAGTGGAGTGTAGACGCGGGGGCGATAGAGGTTGCCATTGAAGGGAGATGAATGAAAGTTGTGAAAGGAAAAATTGGCGTGTTGGAATGGTTGAGAAGCACATTCTCCGGAGGAGAGCCCGAGAAAAAAAAGCACAGATACCAGTATATGGCGCTGGTCCTATGTATCGGCGCGGTTTTTATGCTTGTCGGGAATATCTTTTTGCCAGAAAAAAAGGGGGAGGTGGTACCCACAGCTGCACAGCTTGAGGGAGGTGGGGAAGAGGTTCCTGTATTCGGGCAAAAAAAATCTGCGAAGAAAGCAACTGTGGAAAATTACGAGCGAACATATGAGAATCAATTGAAGGAAGCCCTTGAAGACATGCTGGGGGTAGATGACGTTACAGTAGTAGTTAACGTCGAATCTACAGAGTCAAAGGTATTGGAGAAAAACAGAGTGACAAAAAGGCAGACAACAGTGGAAAAGGATCCCGAAGGGGGAACAAGAAACGTAGAAGATGCCTCCGTTGATGAACAGCTCGTCATTATCCGTAGTGGTGAAAAAGAAGAGCCGATTGTCATTGAAACAAAAAAACCCGAAATTCGCGGAGTCCTAGTCGTTGCCCGCGGAGCGGATAATATAGAAGTGAAAAAGTGGATTATCGAAGCAGTTACCCGGTCACTAGGGGTACCGAGCCACCGGGTTGCTGTAATGGCTAAAAAAACGAAGGGGGATTCCTAAGAATGCTGTTAAAAAAACAAACTGTCTGGCTGTTGACGATGCTGAGCCTTGTTATTGTCTTGTCTGTCTATTACATTACGTCCGAACCTCAATCCCAAAAGAATGACTTTGCCTCTACTTCAGAAAAAGCGAAAGATAAGGCGGATGCCAAGGAAAGTGGCACAGTCACTTCTAAAGATGGAAAAACGGTTGTCACAGAAACGTCCAGCAAGGAAGGATTCGAGTCTCTGCGCCTCAAAATCACTGATGCGCGCAATCAACAGATAGAAGACTATGAAATCCAGGCAGCCTCCACCGATCTTTCCGAAGCAAAACGGAGTGAAGCGTTTGATAAAATTGCTGAGTTGACTGAAATTGGTAAAAAAGAAGAGGTGCTGGAAGCATTGCTAAAGCAGACGATGGGCTACGAGGACGCACTTGTCAGGGCCGATGGGGATCAAGTAAGGGTTACAGTGAAATCAAAGGAGAAACATTCCCCTAAAGCAGCAAATGAAATTATCCAGCTTGTCAGAAGCGAAATCGGATCAATGAAAATAACAGCTGTTGAATTTCAGCCAGCGAAATAACCTTTCTGCCGGACCAATCAATGGGTCCGGTTTTATTTTTTGCAAAAATAACTGTAAAATAAGGGAGATACAGCTGTCTTGATTCATTATTGAATTTGTACAAGGTGTTATCGTATAGTATTATTATCTAGTCATAAATCTGAAGGAGTGCTGCAATTGTGTTAAAAGTACAGGAAATTCGAGAAATAATTAAACTAATAGACCAATCAAGCATTGATGAATTTGTATATGAAAGTGAAGGCTCTAAAATCAAGATGAAAAAACACGCCAAGGACCAGGGGGCCGTTGTTACCCAGCAGCCGCTCCAGGTAGTCCAGGCTTTGCCGGCGGCCCAGCCGGCAGCTGTTGCCCAACAAGCACCTGCGGCTGTGCAAGCCCCTGTCGCAGAACCTGCAAAGCAGCCTGAAGCGGCTCCAGCGGGCAATGAGCAGGAAGGCCTTCACAAAATTGTCTCTCCAATGGTTGGTACGTTCTATGCATCACCATCTCCTGATGCTGATGCATACGTGAAGCCGGGCTCTAAAATTAGCCAGGATACGGTTGTCTGCATTGTAGAAGCGATGAAGCTCTTCAACGAAATTGAAGCTGAAGTTAGCGGCGAGATTGTAGAGATTCTCGTGAAGGACGGCCAGCTGGTTGAATATGGCCAGCCGTTATTTCTAGTAAAAGCAGCCGGGGAGCGTTAAAAAATGATTAAAAAACTATTGATAGCCAACAGGGGGGAAATTGCCGTCAGGGTCATCCGCGCTTGCCGGGACCTAGGAATTGAATCGGTTGCCGTTTATTCGGAAGCGGACCGGGAATCCCTCCATGTACAACTTGCGGATGAAGCATATTGCATTGGTCCAACATCATCAAAAGATAGTTATTTGAACTTCACCAATATCATCAGTGTCGCCAAGCTTACAGGGTGTGACGCAATCCATCCAGGTTACGGGTTTTTAGCGGAGAATGCGGCGTTTGCCGAGCTTTGTCGCGAGGTAAATATTATTTTTGTAGGGCCGAGTCCCGAAGCTATTACAAAAATGGGCACAAAGGACATTGCAAGGGAAACGATGAGGGAAGCAGGAGTGCCTATCGTTCCAGGTTCCCGTGGAATCATAAAGGATATTGAAGACGCAATCGCACTTGCAAAC
The DNA here is from genome assembly GCF_000821085.1 of Bacillus sp. B-jedd. Taxonomy (GTDB): domain Bacteria; phylum Bacillota; class Bacilli; order Bacillales; family Cytobacillaceae; genus Bacillus_D. The sequence continues at coordinate 2,585,915 of NZ_CCXR01000001.1, read as the reverse complement.
GAAATCCACTATCCTGTCATTATAAAGGCGACCGCCGGCGGAGGCGGGAAAGGAATCCGGATTGCAAGGGACGAACAGGAATTGGTGAAGGGAATCAACATCACCCAGCAGGAGGCAGCCACGGCCTTCGGTAATCCCGGGGTATACCTTGAAAAGTTCATTGAGGATTTCCGCCATGTTGAAATTCAGGTCCTCGCCGACTCATACGGCAATACAATCCATTTAGGGGAGCGGGATTGCTCCATTCAGCGCCGGCTCCAAAAATTGCTTGAAGAAACGCCATCCCCCGCACTTGATTCCGAGATGAGGGAGGAAATGGGAAATGCTGCAGTAAAAGCGGCGAAAGCGGTTGATTATACAGGCGCTGGTACGGTAGAATTTATATATGACTACCGCAACAGGAAGTTTTACTTCATGGAAATGAATACAAGGATACAGGTTGAGCACCCAGTTACAGAAATGGTTACCGGAGTGGATCTCATTAAGGAGCAAATAAAGGTTGCTTCTGGAGAAAAACTTGGCCTTGACCAGGAAAGTGTCACTTTTAATGGATGGTCAATCGAATGCCGGATCAATGCCGAGAACCCTGAAAAGAATTTTATGCCTTCAGCGGGAAGGATCAAAATGTACCTTCCTCCCGGAGGAATAGGGGTCAGGGTTGATTCAGCCGCATATCCGGGCTATACAATTCCACCTTATTATGATTCAATGATAGCGAAGGTTATCACGTATGGAAGTACAAGGGACGAGGCGATTGCGCGAATGAAAAGGGCGCTTTCTGAGTTTGTCGTTGAGGGAATCCATACGACAATTCCTTTCCATATCAGGTTGTTGGAGCATGAAAAATTTGTGGATGGGGAATTCAATACCAAGTTCCTTGAACTGTATGATGTTATGAAATCCTAGATATACCTGGAGGTGTACGGTATGTACGAAAATGGTATTTTGGAAATGAACGAAGGGTTGAGCGGACAAGGGAAAGTGGAAATCGCACCCGAGGTCATTGAGGTGATAGCTGGCATCGCGGCTTCTGAAGTCGAGGGAGTAGCTTCAATGAGAGGCAATTTCGCGACGGGTGTTGTTGAAAAACTAGGCAAGAAAAACCATGGAAAAGGCATAAAAGTCGAACTTACTGATTCCGGAATCAAGGTTGATGTCTTCTGCATGATGAAGTTTGGGGTTTCAATTCCATCTGTGGCACAAAAAGTCCAGGATAACATTCGACAAGCCCTGCTTAATATGACCGCGCTTGAAGCTGAAGAGGTCAACATCCATATTGTTGGCATTCAATTCGAAAGCCAAAAACAGGAACAGCCGGAAGTCGATCAGGAAATTTAAGCTAAAACACAGACTAGATAAAGACTTGGGGGAACTGGAGGCAAGCCTGCTTCCGGTTCCTTTCTGTTTTCACCCTGCGCAAGAGGGAAGCTTTATGCTATTATTTTCTTGGGGATCCTGTTGTTTCAAACACAATAAATGTGCGAAAAAAGTCCAAATTATTTATTTATTCAAAAGGAGCTAATTGTATAATGAAAAGAAGGACAGCAAGAGAAAAGGCACTTCAGGCGCTTTTCCAGATTGATGTAAGCGACGCCGAACCCGCTTCTGCGATTGAACATGTGCTTGAAGGGGAATCCCCTGATCCATATTTGGCCAAGCTTGTGAATGGCGCAGTGGAAAATAAGCGGGATCTTGATAGTCTAATCAGCAGGAACCTGGAAAAGTGGTCAATGGAAAGGCTGGCCGCCGTAGACAGGAACCTGTTAAGACTAGGTGCGTATGAATTGAAATACTGCTCTGATGAAGTGCCTGCCAATGTTGTTTTGGATGAAGCTATTGAAATAGCCAAGCTTTATGGAGACGACCAATCAAGCAAATTTATTAATGGTGTCCTTTCAAAGGTAAAACAGCAATTAGGTTGACTTTTGAGCATGATGGTCTTCTCCGGGACTAAGGAGGAATCAGGATGGGAGCAAAAGTAATCAGCGGGAAAGAAATTGCGAAAAAGAAGAGGCAGGAAATCGCCGAAGAAGTACGGGTATTAAAGGAAGAAAACATTATCCCCGGACTTGCGGTCGTTCTTGTCGGGAATAACCATGCATCGAAAACGTATGTGAACAACAAACAAAAGGCCTGCGCGGACGTTGGCATGGAATCGGTGTTAATCACGCTGCCGGAAGATGCAAGCCAAAAAGAGTTATTACAAAAAATCGAAGAACTCAATAATCGGGAAGATGTTCATGGAATTCTTGTGCAGCTTCCGCTACCGGACCACATTGATGAAAAGAGCGTCATTGAGGCCATTTCCCCGGAGAAGGATGTCGATGGATTCCATCCGCTGAACATCGGAAGGATGATGACGGGACAGGATTCATTCCTGCCATGCACACCTTATGGCGTCATGGTCATGCTTGAAGAAACAGGCATTGAGATATCCGGCAAACATGTGGTGATTGTAGGAAGGAGCAATATTGTTGGGAAACCGGCGGGACAGCTTTTCCTGAATAAAAACGCCACGGTTACATATTGCCACTCCAGGACAAAGGATCTGAAATACCATACAACCCAAGCTGATATTCTCGTGGCAGCGATCGGGAAGCCTAATTTCATCCGCTCAAGCCATATTAAAGAAGGAGCGGCTGTCATTGATGTGGGGATTAATAGGGATGAGCATGAAAAACTGTGCGGTGATGTCCACCCTGAAGTAGCTGAAAAAGCTGCTTACCTGACTCCAGTTCCAGGCGGGGTTGGCCCAATGACGATTACGATGCTTTTATTTAACACCCTGAAAGCGGCGAGACAACGCAACTTAGTCCCTGGCAAAGCCTGAACATTTAAACCGCTCAGCACATAATCTCTGTAAAATAAGCCCTTTTCCATGCTGTTGATTCCTTGCCCGTGACGGATGGGGAATCTAAACTTATAATGGAAGAGGGCAGTTTTATTTCCATGGTCTGGTCATAAGATCACTAACCTGAGGCTAATAGACTTTTTTAATGGAATAGCGGCCTTTGGATAATCAGAGCGACAAAAGCGAAAATACCTTATAGGCGTTAAGCAGGGAGTTTTTTCATGAAAGAAACAAACCGTTATTTAACAGTAACTGCACTGACAAAATACATAAAAAGAAAATTTGATGCTGACCCGCATCTTCAGGATGTTTTTCTAAAAGGCGAAATATCCAACCTCAAGCAGCATTCAAGCGGCCATATTTACCTGACGCTTAAGGATGAACGTTCCAGGCTCCTTGCTGTCATGTTCGCTGGCAATGCGAGAGGCATGAAGTTCGCCCCTGAAAATGGCATGAAAGTCATAGTTAGAGGGGAAATTTCGGTATATGAGGCCAGCGGACAATATCAAATTTATATAAAGGAAATGAAGCCTGACGGAATAGGTGAATTATTCCTTGCCTATGAACAGCTTAAGAAAAAACTCGAAGCAGAGGGGCTTTTCAGGCGTGATTTCAAAAAAGTGCTTCCGAGCTTCCCAAGGACAATAGGGATTGTCACTTCCCCGACAGGCGCGGCAATCAGGGATATTATAACAACAATAAAAAGGCGTTATCCAATCGGTGACATGATTGTGTTTCCAGCCCTCGTTCAAGGTGATAACGCTGGCAAATCAATCGCTGAAGCAATCAGGTCGGCGAATAGGCACGGAAATATCGATGTCCTGATTGTAGGACGTGGCGGCGGATCGATTGAGGAGCTATGGGCTTTTAATGAGGAACAAGTCGCGCGAGCTATCTTTGAATCGGAAATTCCTGTCATATCGGCAGTCGGGCATGAAACGGATTTCACCATAGCCGATTATGTTGCGGATCTCCGGGCTCCGACTCCAACCGGCGCAGCTGAACTTGCCGTTCCCCATATTGAAGAATTATTGGAAAGGGTCCTGCAGCGGCAAGGCAGGCTCATTCGCGCAATGAAGGAGAAATTCTCCTTTCAAAAAGGGCGCCTTGAAAGAATCCAGCGATCATACGCCTTCCGTTACCCCCGCCGGCTTTATGAGCAGAAGCTTGAGCAGCTTGACAGGCTGACGGAAAGCTTGACCCGCGGGACAAGCAGAATGGCTGTTTTGAAACGGGAAAGCCTCATACAGGCTGATAGAAGGCTCAGGAGAAACAGTCCTGTCCAGTTGTTGGGCGAAGCGTCTTCAGCACATGAACGGACAAAACGGGAACTTGCAAGGGCGATGGCGCAAATCCTCCAGGCAAAAAAAGCGGTGTTCGGAAAAACAGTAGCATCCCTAGAAGCATTGAGCCCGCTAAAAATAATGGAACGAGGCTATAGCCTAGCCTATACTGAAGATGGACAATTGATTAAAACCACAGAACAAGCAGTAGTTGGAGATCAGGTGACAATTCGGCTTGCAGATGGTGGATTGCTTTGTACAATTGAGGAGAAACTGGAGGAATCATAAAATGGAAGAAGAAAGAAAACTGACATTCGAGCAGGCGATGGATCAACTGGAGCGAATAGTTGAAAGGCTGGAAGAAGGCGATGTCCCGCTTGAAGAGGCAATTGGATTTTATAAAGAAGGCATGGAATTATCGAAACTTTGCCATGATAAGCTGAAAAATGTAGAGGAACAATTAACCCAGATCATTACGGAAGATGGCCGGAAAGCACCCTTTTCCGTAGAAGGGGAGGAATAAAGATTGGCTGATGGACTTTTGAGCGAAAAAACAAAAGCATACAGACAGCTCCTGGAGGAAGAACTCCGTTCATCGGTCCAAAAACTTGATGCGCCCGTTTCCCTTAAGGAAGCAATGGCATATTCTTTGGAGGCTGGCGGTAAACGAATCCGGCCACTGCTCCTCTTTGCGGCAATGGATGCATTCGGCAAAAACCCGGCTCAAGGGGTAAGGGCAGCGGCTGCGATTGAAATGGTCCATACCTATTCCTTGATTCATGATGACCTTCCAAGTATGGATGATGACGATATGCGGAGGGGAAAACCGACGAATCATAAGGTTTTCGGAGAGGCAATGGCAATACTGGCGGGTGATGCCCTTCTGACCTACAGCTTCGAACTTATCGGGACAATCCCAAGCGAATATGCGGGTTTAGAGGAAAAGCTAAAACTTATAACTGGATTGGCAAAAGCTGCTGGCGCAGGCGGAATGGTCGGCGGCCAGGCAGCTGATATGGAAGGGGAAGAAAAGGAACTAACCTTAACTGAGCTCGAATCTGTCCATGTGAATAAAACTGGCCGGCTTTTGGAATTCAGTGTTTTAGCTGGCTCCATCCTTTCTGGTGGTGACCAGACCAGGCTTGAAATCCTTTCAAAGTTCGCATACCACTTAGGGCTTGCTTTCCAAATCAGAGATGACATTCTTGATGTTGAGGGAGACGAAGGTGCACTTGGAAAAAGGGTCGGGAGCGATACGGCCAACCACAAAAGCACCTACCCCAGGCTACTGTCACTTGAAGGAGCCAAAAAGGCGCTGGAAGATCATATAACGAAGGCCAAGAAACAATTGGCATTGACTGGTCTCGATACATCCCTTTTACTCGAAATTACCGAGATGGTTGCTAAAAGGAACTCTTAAGCGCATGTTTGTTGGTCTGGGTATGATTATGGTATAATCAAATTGTTATTTAAACACTGTGATGATTTTGCCGTTAACACGATAGTGCTAGCGGCAAATTTTTTATCTTTTTAGGGAAATAATACGCTAAATCATTATATTTCCTTGAGGAATCTGTCCATTCCTTTATAATAAATAGAGATAAATTTATTTTTGGCATATTACGCAATGAAAGCGAGTGATCCTCTTTGGATCTAACATCAATTAAAGATCCCTCCTTTTTAAAAGGGATGTCCAACACAGAACTCGAACAGTTAAGCAAGCAAATCCGCAGTTTCCTGATTGAAAAGCTATCAGTGACGGGCGGCCATATCGGACCGAATCTTGGCGTCGTGGAATTGACATTAGCGCTGCACAAGTGTTTCGACAGCCCGAAAGATAAAATCATCTGGGATGTCGGCCATCAGTCGTATGTCCATAAAATCCTTACCGGTCGGGGTTGTGAGTTTGATACGCTCAGGCAATTTAAGGGGCTTTGCGGTTTTCCAAAACGCTCAGAAAGCGAGCATGATGTTTGGGAGACAGGCCACAGTTCCACTTCCCTCTCAGCCGCCATGGGAATGGCAATCGCCAGAGATTTGAAAAAGGAAAATAGTTATATCCTGCCTGTCATCGGTGACGGAGCCCTTACCGGAGGCATGGCACTGGAAGCATTGAATCATATCGGACATGAGAAAACAAATATGATTGTCATCCTGAACGACAATGAAATGTCCATTGCCCCAAATGTAGGTGCGCTTCATAATGTCCTTGGAAGGCTGAGGACATCCGGTAAGTACAACGGAGTGAAAGATGAGCTGGAATTGCTTATCAAAAAAATTCCGGCCGTCGGCGGCGTCCTGGCTGCGACTGCCGAAAGAGTGAAAGACAGCCTTAAATATATGCTTGTATCAGGAATGTTTTTTGAAGAATTGGGCTTTACTTACTTAGGGCCCGTGGATGGGCATAATTTTGACGACCTTTTCGAAAATCTCGCATACGCGAAAAAAACGGAAGGGCCAGTCATCCTCCATGTCATTACAAAGAAGGGGAAAGGCTACAATCCTGCCGAATCTGATAAAATCGGTACATGGCATGGGACCGGCCCATATAAAATGGACACCGGCGATTTTGTAAAGCCTTCTTTCGCTCCTCCTTCCTGGAGCAGCCTTGTCAGTGAAACAGTACGCAAAATCGCCCGCGAGGATGAAAGGGTTGTCGCAATCACTCCGGCGATGCCTGTCGGCTCGAAGCTTGAAGGATTCGCTTCCGAGTTTCCGGACAGGATGTTCGATGTCGGGATTGCCGAGCAGCATGCAGCAACAGTGGCTGCGGGACTGGCAACCCAAAACATGAAGCCGTTTTTGGCTATTTACTCAACCTTCCTCCAAAGGGCATATGACCAGGTCGTCCATGATATTTGCAGACAAAACCTTAACGTTTTTATTGGCATCGACAGAGCAGGCCTCGTCGGCGCAGACGGGGAAACCCATCAGGGCGTTTTCGATATTGCCTTTCTAAGGCATGTTCCAAATCTTGTTTTAATGATGCCAAAGGACGAAAATGAAGGGCAGCATATGGTCTATACAGCTTTAAAATATGATGACGGACCAATTGCAATGAGGTTCCCTCGCGGTAACGGCCTGGGTGTTCCAATGGATGAAACCTTCAAGCAAATACCGATCGGGTCATGGGAAGTGTTGAAGGACGGCCGCGACGCAGCCATTCTAACCTTCGGTACAACGATTCCGATGGCATTGGAAGCAGCCGCTGAATTGGAGACAAGAGGGATATCCGTAAAGGTCGTCAATGCGAGATTCATCAAGCCGCTTGATGGCGACATGCTTTCCGGAATTCTGGAAGACGGCATGCCTATTCTGACAATTGAAGAAGCGGTGCTGCAGGGCGGTTTCGGCAGCAGTGTCATAGAGTACGCGCATGATAACGGGTATTTCCAAAATGTCATTGACAGAATGGGCATTCCCGACAAATTCATCGAGCATGGCAGCGTGGAAAGGCTTCTTGTAGAGATAGACTTCACTGTTGAAGATGCCGTCAGACGGCTTTCGCTGCTTGCTGCGAAAAAACAGCAGAGGGCGTAGGCATGAAAGTTAGAAAAGAACGGCTTGATGTCCTTCTTGTTGAAAGAGGGCTAGTGGAAACACGCGAAAAAGCCAAGCGGGCCATTATGGCAGGGCTTGTTTATACAAATGAACAGCGCCTTGATAAACCAGGTGATAAAATAAGCGCCGATCTCCCCTTGACTGTCAAAGGGAATGTGATTCCTTATGTCAGCAGGGGAGGCCTGAAGCTCGAGAAGGCGCTTAAAGTATTCGATGTGGATGTTTCGGGCAAAACGATGCTTGATATCGGTTCATCTACTGGGGGTTTTACGGATTGTGCACTTCAAAACGGCGCCAGAATGTCATACGCCCTTGATGTGGGTTACAACCAGCTTGCCTGGAAACTACGTCAGGATGAACGGGTTGTCGTCATGGAACGGACCAATTTCCGTTATGTTAAACCCGAGGATTTACAGGACGGCCTTCCAGACTTTGCGACAATCGATGTCTCGTTTATTTCCCTGTCATTGATCCTTCCAGTCCTTACCGGGTTACTGGTCCCGCACAGCGATGTCATCGCCCTCGTAAAACCCCAATTTGAAGCAGGCAGGGATCAGGTTGGTAAAAAAGGAATCGTCAGGGACGAAAAAGTCCATTTAGCAGTTGTGGAAAAAACGATTGCATTAGCCTTGGAACTGAAGTTTCAAATTACCGGCCTTTCTTTTTCCCCGATTACAGGCGGAGACGGGAATATTGAATTCCTACTCCATCTTCGGTGGGAAGGAGAGGGAGGCGAAGGGGAAAACCTGCTGAAGACGCCTCCCTTCGAGGTAGTCAAAGAAGCACACAAAGCCTTAAAAACGAAACAAAGTGATGAAGGGTAAGCATAGCTTATCCTTTTTCCTTTTTTCTCCGTAAGAAACAATGTACAAGAATCATGAAATGGGCTAACATATGTGTATAAACGACATAATTTGCTAACCTTGCAAATGTTTTGAATGCCTATTGGAGTGATATAAATGAACAAAGGCCAGCGCCATATTAAAATCAGGGAAATAATTGCGAACAATGAAATCGAAACACAGGATGATTTAGTCGATGAATTAAAGAACCAAGGCTATAATGTTACGCAGGCGACTGTTTCAAGGGATATCAAGGAACTTCACCTGCTTAAGGTTCCGCTTCTCGATGGAAGGTATAAATACAGCCTGCCGGCAGACCAGCGTTTCAATCCTTTGCAAAAGCTTAAACGTGCCCTTATCGATGCTTTTGTGAAAATTGATTCCGCCGGTCATCTTCTTGTCATGAAAACTCTTCCCGGGAACGCGATGGCAATCGGAGCGTTAATTGATAACCTTGACTGGGAAGAAATTCTCGGGACAATTTGCGGAGATGATACGCTATTAATTATTTGCAGGGCACCCGAGGATACGGAAACGATAACAAACAAATTCCTTGAAATGCTTTAAACGGGGGAATGTTACTTGTTAACAGAATTGTCGATAAAGAATTTTGCCATTATTGAGGCCCTTTCAGTTTCTTTTAAAAAGGGCCTGACTGTCTTGACCGGAGAAACCGGGGCGGGCAAGTCAATCATCATTGATGCCATCCATCTTCTTGTGGGAGGCAGGGGTTCATGGGAGTTTGTCCGCCATGGAGAAGAAAAAGCGGAAATCGAGGGGCTGTTCCTGCTTGACGACAGCAAACATCCCTGCATAGAAAAGGCCGCTGAATACGGAATTGATATAGAGGATTCCATGGTGATCCTTAGGCGTGACATTTCGCAGACCGGAAAAAGTGTTTGCCGGGTTAATGGAAAGCTGGTGACCATCTCCGTACTTCGCGAAATTGGCGGCACTCTTGTCGATATTCATGGACAGCATGAACATCAGGAATTGATGAATGAGGCATTGCATCTCCCGCTTCTTGATCAATTTGGCCTTCAAGAAATTACCCCGGCATTAGAATCCTATCAGGCCGTATTTTTTAAGTACGAGGAAACAATGGGTAAACTCCGGAAACTGAATGAGAACGAACAGCAAATGGCCCACAGGCTGGACCTGATTCAATTCCAGCTCGAAGAAATAACTAATGCCGGCCTCAAACCCGATGAAGATGAAGAACTCGCCGAAGAAAAGCAAAAACTGGGCAATTTTGAAAAAATATTTGAATCGATCCAAACGGGTTATACGGCTTTAAAGGGTGAATCACACGCTCTTGACTGGGCAGGCGAAGCAATGAGCCAGCTTGAAAGCGCGGCGTCGCTGGACCCAGCTTATAAGGAACTATTTGAAACGATATCGAATAGTTATTATGCCCTTGAGGATGCAGCGGTAACACTGAGAAACAACCTCGATAATCTTGAATATGACCCTGCAAGGCTGAATGAAATTGAAGAACGTCTGACTGAGATCAATCAGCTGAAACGGAAATATGGAAAGACCATCAAGGAAATTCTCGAGTATGGGGATAAAATTAAAGAAGAAATTGATGCTCTGCAAAACAAGGAAACACATATCGGCAAACTGGAAAAGGAATTGGCAAAGCTTAAAAAAGAGCTCGCCGTTAAAGCAGCCTCCCTTACAGGCGTCCGGAAAAAATGGTCGGAAAAACTGACAAAGCTTATCCTTAAGGAACTGAAGGACCTGTATATGGCCAAAACAGTGTTTGAAATCCGGTTTAATGAAGATAGGAATGGCTATTCCCGGACAGGGATTGATAAAGTGGAATTTTATATTTCAACGAATCCTGGCGAGCCCCTGAAGCCGTTGTCAAAAGTGGCTTCTGGTGGGGAACTGTCCAGAATTATGCTCGCTTTGAAGAGCATTTTCTCTAAGCATCAAGGAGTAACATCAATCATTTTCGATGAAGTCGATACAGGCGTGAGCGGAAGGGTCGCTCAGGCAATTGCTGAAAAAATATCCCGAGTCGCTTCCGGTTCCCAGGTGCTCTGTATTTCCCATCTTCCCCAAGTGGCTGCAATGGCGGATACACACCTGCTCATTTCGAAGGTTACGAAAGGCGGCCGGACGAAAACTTCACTCGTCCCGCTCACGGATGAACAAAAAGTTGCGGAAATCGGCCGGATGATTTCCGGGGTAGAAATCACCGATTTAACAAAGCAGCATGCGAAGGAATTGCTCCAGTTGGCGGCAAAAACAAAAGGTACTTGAAAAGCTATCCTTATAAGGGTAGCTTTTTTATTTGCCGTCCGGTTATAAATGCCCGTGAACCCGGCAAAATTATAACTGTAGCCATTTTGCAAGAGAAAGCTTTAGAAGCGAGGAGAGTGATGAATTTGAATTTAAGTTTACTCAGAAAAATAATCGGTGGAATTCTCCTTGTTTCAATTATTGCCTTCGTAAGCTGGAAGCCATTCCAGGCATACCTCCACATTCCAAAACAAATTACCGTATTTCAAGGCCAGGAGGTTTCATTTGGAAAAGCCTCGCCTGTTTCGGCAACAATATCCTCAAGTCCGGATAATATTATTCTAAATCAAACCGAACACCTTGTCTCCGTGTCTGCCAAGGAGTCCGGAAAGAGTGAAGTTATCCTTGATTTGGCGGGTATTCCAATTAAAAAGGTTGATGTAAATGTTTTAAAGGGGTTTAAAGTATATCCAGGCGGCCAATCAATTGGAGTTAAATTAAATACCGTTGGCGTATTGGTTGTAGGCCATCACCAGGTGGAAACGGAAGATGGAAAAAAATCGCCTGGGGAGCTATCCGGCATCAAGGTGGGGGATATCATAACGGAAATCAATGGCCGGAAAATAGAAAAGATGTCAGATGTGGCGCCGTTTGTCCAGGAGGCCGGAAAAAGCGGAAAGCCGCTTAAAATCAATATTTCAAGAGAAAAAGGAAAGTTCAATGCAAGCCTGATGCCGCTTAAGGAGAAAGGAGCTGCCAGCTATAAGCTTGGTTTGTATATCCGCGACTCGGCAGCAGGTATAGGAACGATGACCTTTTATCACCCTTCATCCAAGAAATATGGTGCCCTAGGGCATGTTATTTCTGATATGGATACGAAAAAGCCGATCGTCGTCGAAGACGGCCAGATTGTCAGGTCAACTGTAACCTCCATTGAAAAGGGGAGCAATGGAAATCCTGGCGAAAAACTGGCAAGATTTTCTGACGATAAAGAAATTATTGGCGATATCAACAGAAATAGTCCGTTTGGGATATTTGGAAAGCTGCATAAGGATATTGAGAATGGAATAATGGATAAGCCGATGCCGATTGCCCTTTCCCATCAGGTAAAGGAGGGGCCGGCAAAGATCCTGACTGTAGTGGATAACGATAAAGTGGAAATGTTCAACATTGAAATTGTCAGCACGATCCCGCAGAAGTTCCCCGCCACTAAGGGGATGGTTATTAAAGTAACCGATCCGAAGCTATTGGCAAAAACGGGTGGAATTGTCCAGGGGATGAGCGGAAGCCCTATTATCCAATCAGGAAAGGTCATTGGGGCTGTCACGCATGTCTTTGTCAACGATCCAACGTCGGGGTATGGCGTCCATATTGAATGGATGCTGTCTGAAGCAGGAATTGATATATATGAAAAGCCCAAAGCAAAAGCCAGTTAACAAAGATGGATTACTGGATAGCATGAAGTGCCACAGAGGGAGTAGCTGTGGTACTTTTTTTCATTTTCCGGGAGTTATTTCGCAAATATTGAGGGAAAAAGAGGATTAAATAAAGATAATTCGACAAATATGTAAAGAAACACGAAAAGCGTCGAAAATGAAAGAAAAACAAAGAAAAAACCCTTTTTTGAAGGTTTTTTGAGAAAATTTCACTCGTTCGCAGGATTTTCTGTTGCATTGTCGAATATGTCCATTAGAATAGAGATTAGGTAATGCTTATTAAGACTATTTATGGAATCCGAGGAGGTAACCGGGAGTGAAGAAAATTAAAGTTTGCGTCGTGGATGATAATAGGGAACTGGTGGGATTGTTAGAGGATTACATATCATCCCAGGAAGATATGGAAGTGGCGGGAATCGCCCATAATGGCCAGGAATGCCTTGAACTGCTTGAAGAGGTGAGGCCTGATGTGTTGATTTTGGATATTATCATGCCTCATTTAGACGGCCTCGCCGTTCTCGAAAGAATGAGGGAATTAAAAAACGGTCCATTTCCGCACGTCATTATGCTGACGGCGTTTGGCCAGGAAGATGTGACGAAAAAAGCCGTTGAGTTAGGGGCTTCTTACTTTATTTTAAAACCTTTCGATATGGAGATGCTTGGCAGCCATATTCGAACCGTGAATGGAAAATCTGCTTCGATGGCCCGGAAAGGCCCATCATCCTCTTACCGTTCCAGTAGTGACCAAAAGCCAAGAAACCTTGACGCAAGCATTACTACTATCATCCACGAAATCGGGGTTCCAGCTCACATAAAAGGATACTTGTATTTAAGGGAAGCAATTTCCATGGTATATAATGATATTGAACTCCTCGGTTCCATTACGAAAGTTCTTTACCCGGATATCGCGAAGAAATACAATACAACAGCCAGCAGGGTTGAGCGCGCAATAAGGCATGCGATTGAGGTAGCGTGGAGCAGGGGAAATATCGATTCAATTTCTTCCTTGTTCGGCTATACGGTCAGCATGACAAAGGCTAAACCAACCAATTCGGAATTCATTGCCATGGTCGCTGATAAATTAAGGCTTGAACACAAGGCATCATAATCAATTATAAAAAATTGCTATGTTTTCATCCATCACTGATATTAGCGCAAAAAAATAGGAAAGCAGCCGAAAACGGCTCTTTCCTATTTTTGTTTGAATCGGTCCTGGACTCTATTCCTTTTTCGATCCCGATAAAAAATAAAGCCAGCCACGAATGCGAGCCCTGCTGCAAATAAAATTAAGCCGGCCAAAAATTGGAGCCACAGATAAGGAAATGGCTGCTGCAATCTTCCAAAAACCATATCGCGCATCAGTTTGATTCCGTAGGCAGCCAGAAAACCAGGAATCAACATGACTAAAAGTGCTGCTATGCGGTTCATCTCGACAATCCTTCCAATACCCAATAAAACAGTCATTGGGTTATTCCTCTTCAGCAAAATCATAGTCCAAGATTCAAATTTGTCAAGAAGGTTGAGAAAAGATACAATAAACATGAAAAAGGTTGCAGGCTTTATTGATTAAAACATGAAATTGTTTGCCAGAGTAAAGGAACTCTTCTTAAAGGGGGACAGGGAATTGCCGGGAATCATGATTATCGGCGCAGGCAAGGGCGGAACCGCCATTTTAAAAATGCTGAAAGAAACCGAAGTCCTCAATGTTAAGGCAGTCGTGGATAGAAATCTTGATGCGCCGGGAGTTTTGCTTGCAAAGAGAAAAGGCATTTCAACAGGTACTGACTGGAAGCCGTTCATCGGCAAGGAAATCGATATCGTCATTGATGTCACTGGTAACCCGGAGGTTTTCCCTGAATTAAGGCAAACTGTACCCAGGGAAACGATTCTTATACCGGGAAGTGTTGCATTTCTGATTTCCACACTGATGGAAGAGAAAGAGGATTTGATTGAACGGCTAAAGAACGAGACGAATAAGCATGATTTGATTTTTAATTCAACCGACGATGGCATGGTTGTCATCGATAAAAAAGGAATTATTACCTTGTTGAACAGGCGGGCAGCTGAAATGATTAATGTCGACCGCCGGCGTGCAATCGGTAAACATGTGCTGGAAGTCATTCCGGCCAGTAGGCTTCCTATCGTAATGGAATCGAAAAAAACCGAGGCGAATCAGGAAATGGTTCTCGGAAATGGAACGAAAATCATTACTACACGAATTCCGATAATTGATGAAAACGATAATTCGATCGGAGCCTTCGCGGTTTTCAAGGACATTACAGAGGTTGTCCGTCTTGCGGAAGAAATAACAAACCTGAAAGAAATTCAAACGATGCTTGAAGCAATCATCCAGTCAAGTGATGATGCCATTTCAGTTGTCGATGAAGAGGGCCGCGGAATTCTAGTCAATCCTGCCTATAACCGAATAACCGGGCTCAATAGGGACCAAGTCATTGGCCAGCCGGCCACCGCTGATATTTCTGAAGGCGAAAGCATGCATATGAAGGTCCTTCAGACAAGAAGGCCTGTACGTGGGGTTCCAATGAGAGTGGGACCAAATAAAAAAGAGGTTGTCGTAAACGTCGCACCTATCATTGTTGAGGGAAAGCTTAAAGGAAGTGTAGGCGTCATCCATGATATGTCGGAGATCCAGTCATTGAATAGGGAACTGACAAGAGCTCGGCAAATTATTAGGACATTGGAAGCCAAATATACGTTTGAAGATATAATCGGACAGTCGGAAGAAATGCTTCTGGCAATTGAACAGGCAAAATTGGCGGCCAAGACTCCTGCTACGGTTTTGTTGCGGGGGGAATCAGGCACAGGAAAAGAACTTTTCGCCCATGCGATCCACAATGCGAGCGATAGGAAATTCAATAAATTTGTCAGGGTGAATTGCGCTGCATTGTCCGAATCGCTTCTGGAAAGTGAGCTTTTCGGCTATGAAGAAGGGGCTTTTTCGGGAGCAAGGCGCGGCGGAAAAAGGGGTCTTTTCGAAGAAGCGAATAATGGCAGCATATTCCTTGATGAGATTGGAGAATTATCGGCTAGTACCCAGGCGAAATTATTAAGAGTGCTGCAGGAAAGAGAAATTATAAGGGTTGGTGGTACGAAACCGGTGCCGATCAATGTTCGGATTATTGCTGCGACAAATGTCAATCTTGAAAAAGGGATTGCTGCTTCAACATTCAGGGAGGACTTGTATTACAGGATTAATCGCCTGCCCATCCATATCCCCCCCCTCCGAAACAGAATAGAAGAAATACCATTGTTATGCGACCGGCTGATCCAAAAAATTAACCGGGATTATGGAAGAAATGTTGAAGGCGTCACTGAAGCGGCCCTTCTTCATTTAAAGCAATATCATTGGCCTGGAAACGTAAGGGAACTAGAAAATGTGCTCGGCAGGGCAATCATTTTTATGGGATATAGTGAGACGGTTATAGATGTAAAGCACCTTCCTGAAATGAAAAATCGGGAAAAGAACGAAAAGGATCACAGTGGGATGCCGGATTTGGAACAATCCGCATTACCACTCACCGAGATGCTTGAAAAGTATGAAGCCGCCATTATCAGCCAGGCAATGGCCCAATCTGGCGGGAACAAGACCAAAGCGGCAAAACTCCTGGGCTTATCGATAAGGAATCTGTATTATAAACTTGAAAAGTATCGTCTTGAATAATGATGCATGCAAAATTTTGCATACTTTGAATAATTTTGCAAAAATCTGCAATATCGGTTTCAGTTAATAAATTTTTCTTTTTCGATTTGAACTGTGGTGCCATTGTATTTGTTAACAGAACGAGACATCCATCGGGACTTTTTAACAAGTTCTAACATCTTGGCACGAAACTTGCATTATAGTTAAACGGGGGTCGGTTGCCGATAAAGGGGTTGATTGTACATAATGTTCCTTGAAGGATTAATTGAAAAAGCGGCGCAGCAAGGCAAAAAATGCGTTGCGGTCGCGGAAGCCGGAGACCGTGAAGTGTTAGAGGCGGTTGCCGAGGCTGTTAGGCGAAGTATTGCAAATTTTCTTCTGTATGGAAACAAGGAAAAGATCATTTCCTTGCTTAAACAGGGCCATCCTGAATTATTGGAGAATGAAGCGATCACCATTTATAATTGCACTAGTGCAAAGGACGCAGCCAGGGAAGCAGTCCAGGCAGTCAGCGGAAGAAAAGCCAATGTCTTGATGAAGGGAAATGTCCAAACGTCAGTGATTTTGAAGGCAGTGCTGGATAAGGAATCCGGCCTGCGGACAGGCAGCATCCTTTCACATACAGCAGTGTTTGAGGTTCCTGGTTATGAAAGGCCGATTCTGGTCACGGATGCAGCCATGAATATTGCTCCTACGCTGGAGGAAAAAGCGGCCATAGTCAAAAATGCTTCAAATCTAGCGCAATCACTGGGAATTGAATACCCGAAAGTGGCGCCTGTTTGCGCGGTGGAAACAGTAAATCCCAGGATGCAGGCAACACTTGATGCCGCTTCACTTGCCGCGATGAACCAGAGGGGCCAGATTGGCGGGTGCCTGATTGATGGTCCGCTCGCCCTCGATAATGCAGTTTCAACACTTGCCGCGGAACATAAAGGGATTAGCGGCGACGTCGCTGGAAAAGCGGATATTCTGCTAGTTCCCAATATTGAAGCGGGTAATATCCTTTACAAATCCCTTGTCTATTTTGCAAGGGCGAAAGTCGGCGCTGTCATTTGCGGCGCCAAAGCTCCGATCATTCTGACCTCAAGGGCGGATTCTTCGGAAAGTAAGCTTTATTCATTAGCAGTGGCGCTTTGCTCAGCAACACAAACACAAGTCTAAGGAGGAACAAAAATGGAAATCTTTAAATACTTGGAACAATATGATTATGAGCAAGTAGTATTTTGCCAGGACAAACAATCGGGGTTAAAAGCCATTATAGCCATTCATGATACAACATTGGGGCCGGCACTGGGCGGTACAAGGATGTGGACATACGAGTCGGAAGAAGCGGCGATTGAGGATGCATTGCGCCTTGCGAAAGGTATGACCTATAAAAATGCGGCCGCGGGCCTGAATCTTGGCGGCGGTAAGACAGTGATCATCGGCGACCCGAGAAAAGATAAAAATGAAGAAATGTTCAGGGCTTTTGGGCGTTATATCCAAGGGTTGAACGGCCGTTACATAACTGCTGAAGATGTGGGCACAACTGTCGCGGATATGGATTTGATCCATGAGGAGACTGATTATGTTACAGGGATTTCGCCTGCGTTCGGCTCATCTGGAAATCCTTCACCGGCGACTGCATATGGAGTTTTCCGTGGAATGAAAGCAGCTGCAAATGAAGCTTTCGGTTCGGACTCGCTTGAAGGCAAGACAATAGCCATCCAGGGGGTCGGAAATGTTGCATACAGCCTTTGCCGCCATCTGCATGAAGAAGGGGCTAGGCTCATCGTCACAGATATCAACAAAGAAGCTGTCCAAAGGGCAGTTGAAGAATTTGGAGCAAAAGCAGTCGATCCGGATGAAATTTATGGGGTTGAGTGCGACATTTACGCTCCATGTGCGCTTGGTGCCGTCATTAATGACGAGACGATTCCACAGTTAAAGGCAAAAGTCATCGCCGGTTCTGCAAATAACCAGCTGAAAGACACTCGCCATGGAGATATGATCCATGAACTTGGCATCGTCTATGCCCCTGATTATGTCATCAATGCCGGCGGTGTTATCAATGTAGCTGATGAACTTTATGGCTATAACCATGAACGGGCAATGAAAAAGATTGAAACGATCTATACAAACATCGAAAAAGTTATCAACATTGCGAAGAGGGATGGCATCCCTACTTATAAGGCAGCGGACAGAATGGCAGAAGAACGGATCGAAAGGATGCGTAATTCCCGGAGCCAGTTTTTACAAAATGGCCACCATATCTTAAGCAGACGTTAAGAAGCGGAATAATTTCTCTTCCATAAATGCCGGAAACTGATGTTTCCGGCAAATGTTATACATCAGCTTTCTGGAGGTCCCGAATGGTGCAGAACAAAGATTATCGGATCCTGGTCCTTAATCCGGGCTCTACCTCAACAAAGATTGGCATCTTTGACAACGAGCGTCCGATATTGGAAAAAACAATTCGCCACGACTCTGAAAAGATAAATACTTTTGACAGCATCATTGATCAATATGGATTCCGGAAAGAAACCATTCTGGAAACACTTGATAATGAAGGAATCAATATTTCAAAATTAAGCGCGGTTTGCGGACGTGGGGGTTTGCTGAGGCCGATTGAAGGCGGTACGTATGCGGTCAATGAGTTGATGCTGGACGATTTGAAATCCGGTTATTCCGGACAGCACGCGTCCAATCTTGGCGGCATCATTGCATTCGAAATCGCCCAAGGCCTTAACATCCCCGCCTTCATCGTTGACCCGGTCGTGGTGGATGAACTTGATGAAATAGCGAGAATTTCGGGTTTTTCCCTCATTGAACGGAAAAGTATCTTCCACGCCCTCAATCAAAAAGCTGTTGCCAGAAGAGTGGCCAGGGAGCTTGGCGGGCATTATCAGGAACTCAATTTAATCGTCGTCCATATGGGAGGCGGAATCACAGTAGGGGTCCATAAGGGCGGAAGAGTCATTGATGTGAATAACGGACTTCACGGCGATGGGCCTTTCAGCCCCGAACGCGCGGGCACGGTTCCAGCTGGTGATCTTGTGAACCTTTGCTTCTCGGGTGAATATTACCGCGAAGAAATTATGAAAAAGCTAGTCGGGAAGGGCGGCCTTGTGGGCTATCTTGGCACCAATGATGCCTTAAAAGTCGAAAAGATGATTGAAAAAGGGGATAAAAAGGCCGCGAAGGTTTACCAGGCAATGGCTTATCAGGTTGCCAAGGAAATCGGCTCTGCCAGCGCTGTTCTGGCCGGACGGGTGGACGCGATTATCCTGACAGGAGGGCTTGCATACGGAAAGTCCTTTGTAAACATGATTACCGAACGAGTGAATTGGATTTCGGATGTGATTGTCCATCCTGGTGAAAATGAACTCCAGGCTCTTGCTGAAGGAGCACTAAGAGTACTTCGGGGAGAAGAGCAGGCGAAATTATATCCAAATTCAAATAAATACAAATCCGCAATTACTTAACAGGGGGCAATACGAATGGCTCAAGAATATGATTTGGTCATTTTAGGCGGGGGAACCGGTGGCTATGTGGCGGCAATCCGGGCTTCTCAGTTAGGCCTTAAAACAGCGATTGTTGAAAAGGGAAAGCTGGGAGGGACCTGTCTGCACAATGGCTGTATCCCTTCCAAAGCTCTCCTAAGAAGCGCCGAGGTTTATGCTACCGCGAAGAAAGCAGAGAAATTTGGGATTTACGCTTCAGATGTGACATTTGATTTTGCAAAAGTACAGGAGCGTAAGGATGCAATCGTTTCCCAGTTGCATAAAGGTGTTCAGCATTTGATGAAGCAAGGGAAAATTGATGTGTATGAAGGAACAGGCCGGATTCTCGGTCCCTCCATTTTTTCCCCGATGCCGGGAACCATTTCTGTTGAAATGAATAACGGCGAAGAAAATGAAATGCTGATTCCGAAAAACGTCATCGTGGCGACTGGTTCAAGGCCTCGTTCACTCCCTGGCCTGGAAATTGATGGGGAGGTCGTCCTCTCGTCTGACGAAGCACTAAAGCTTCAAGCCCTTCCTTCCTCCATCATTATAGTGGGCGGAGGAGTCATTGGGATTGAATGGGCATCGATGCTTTCCGATTTCGGCGTCGAAGTGACAGTCCTCGAATATGCGCCGAAAATTATTCCTACTGAGGATCATGAAATATCAAAGGAAATGCAGCGGCTAATGAAAAAGCGAGGCGTTAAAATTGTTACAGGGGCAAAAGTACTGCCTGAAACACTTTCTATAGATGAAGGCGCTTCCATTTCAGCTGAAGTAAAAGGAACTGTCAAGGAATACAAAGCAGAAAAAATCCTTGTTTCAGTCGGCCGCCAGGCGAATACGGAAGGGATTGGCCTGGATAATACCGAGATTGAAGTGCAAAAAGGTTTTATCGCCGTTAACGAATATTTTCAGACTAAAGAATCACACATTTATGCCATTGGCGATTGTATTGGGGGGCTGCAGCTTGCCCATGTCGCTTCCCACGAAGGGATCACCGCGGTCGAGCATATAGCCGGGAAGGATCCGCAGCCAATCGATTATACGCTAGTATCCAAATGCATTTACAGCAGCCCTGAAGCAGCGAGTGTCGGCCTTACTGAAGAAGAAGCCAAGGAAAAAGGATTCAAGGTGAAAACAGGGAAGTTCTCTTTCAGAGCGATTGGTAAAGCACTTGTTTATGGCGAATCGGACGGATTTGTAAAAATCATCGCCGATGAGGAAACGGATGACCTGCTTGGTGTCCATATGATTGGGCCTCATGTCACAGATATGATTTCTGAAGCAGGTCTTGCTAAAGTTCTGGATGCGACTCCATGGGAAATTGCCCATACGATCCATCCACACCCAACACTGTCCGAGGCTATAGGGGAAGCCGCGCTGGCGGTAGACGGACGGGCGCTTCATTCCTGATCCGTCCGGGTGCTATTGAATACGAACACAGGGAGGTAATTGTTTAATGGCAGAAAATCGCCACCATTCCATGGGTTTAAGTGATGAAACTGTTCTAGAGATGTACGAAACTATGCTGCTGTCCCGCCGCATTGACGAGCGGATGTGGCTTTTGAACCGTTCTGGAAAAATTCCTTTTGTCATCTCATGCCAGGGGCAGGAGGCGGCGCAAGTTGGCGCTGCCTATGCCCTTGACAAGGAAAAGGACTATGTCCTTCCTTATTACAGGGATATGGGGGTTGTCCTGACTTTCGGGATGACGCCAACAGAGTTGATGCTGTCCGGCTTTGCAAAAGCGGAAGACCCAAACTCGGGTGGACGCCAGATGCCTGGCCATTTCGGTCAAAAGAAAAACCGGATTGTCACCGGCTCATCACCGGTCACTACCCAGGTTCCACATGCTGTAGGAATCGCGCTTGCCGGTAAAATGGAGAAAAAGGACTTTATTACATTTGTTACTTTTGGCGAAGGATCGTCCAATCAGGGAGACTTCCATGAAGGGGCCAATTTTGCAGGAGTACATAAGCTCCCGGTTATCTTCATGTGTGAAAACAATAAATATGCCATCTCAGTGCCGATTGAAAAGCAGCTAGCCTGTGAAAAGGTTTCCGACCGTGCGATCGGTTATGGCATGCCAGGGGTAACGGTCGATGGTAATGATCCGCTTGAGGTATATCGGGTGGTAAAAGAAGCAGCCGACAGGGCACGGCGCGGGGAAGGCCCAACTCTAGTCGAGACGGTCACCTACCGCCTGACGGCCCACTCTTCGGACGATGATGACAGAGCTTATCGCGCCCCTGATGAGGTTGCCGACGCCAAAACTAAGGATCCAATCATCACGTTTGGCGCATATCTGAAAGAAACGGGTATCCTTGACGATGAATTGGAAAAGAAAATCAACGACCGGATTATGAAGCAAGTCAATGAAGCGACTGATTATGCCGAGAAAGCGCCGTATGCAGATCCGGAGCATGCGTTGAAATATGTCTATGCGGAAAGTCAGGGGGAAGCATAAATGGCGGTCATTTCTTATATAGATGCAGTCACAATGGCGATTCGTGAAGAGATGGAAAGAGATCCGAAGGTGTTTGTGCTTGGCGAAGACGTCGGCCTGAAGGGCGGAGTCTTTAAAGCGACCCAGGGACTGTATGATCAGTTCGGGGAAGAACGTGTCATTGATGCGCCGCTCGCGGAATCAGCGATTGCGGGTGTCGGGATAGGCGCTGCCATGTACGGAATGCGCCCAATCGCCGAGATGCAGTTCGCGGACTTTATTATGCCGGCTGTCAACCAGATTATTTCGGAAGCGGCCAAAATCAGATACCGTTCGAACAATGACTGGAGCTGTCCGATTGTGATAAGGGCTCCTTACGGCGGAGGCGTCCATGGCGCTTTATACCATTCCCAGTCGGTTGAGGCGGTTTTTGCCAATCAGCCCGGATTGAAAATTGTCATGCCTTCTACGCCTTATGACGTAAAAGGCTTGCTGAAGGCTGCCATCCGTGATGAAGATCCTGTGCTTTTCTTTGAACATAAGCGCGCGTATCGGTTAATAAAAGGCGAAGTTCCAGCTGAGGATTACACGCTTCCAATCGGCAAGGCGGATGTGAAGAGGGAAGGCGATGACATTACTGTCATCACATACGGCCTTTGTGTCCACTTCGCTCTACAAGCGGCGGAAAAGCTTGCAAAGGACGGTATCTCTACGCACGTCCTTGATTTAAGAACGGTTTACCCGCTGGATAAAGAAGCGATCATTGAAGCTGCTTCGAAAACAGGGAAAGTCCTCCTGGTGACAGAAGACAACAAGGAGGGCAGCATTATGAGCGAGGTTTCGGCCATTATTGCTGAAAACTGTCTGTTCGAGCTTGACGCGCCAATTAAAAGGCTGGCGGGTCCGGATGTACCGGCAATGCCATATGCGCCGACGATGGAGAAGTTTTTTATGCTGAATCCTGAAAAAGTTGAAAAAGCCATGCGGGAGCTTGCAGAATTTTAATGGCTGTTCCCCTGAAAAAGAATGAAGGAGTGACCTCATTTGGCAGTTGAACAAATTAAAATGCCTCAGTTGGGAGAAAGCGTAACCGAAGGTACAATCAGTAAATGGCTTGTTTCCCCTGGTGATAAAGTAAATAAATATGATCCGCTTGCAGAGGTCATGACAGATAAAGTGAACGCGGAGATTCCTTCTTCGTTCTCCGGAACCATCAAAGAGCTAGTTGCCGGCGAGGGAGAGACGCTTGCAGTCGGTGAAATTATTTGCACGATTGATATTGAAGGTGGGGAAGCCGCAGAATCTTCAGAGCCCATTCAGGCTGCAGAAGACAAAGGAGCGGAACCGGAAGCAGGAACAAAACGCGAGGAGGCGCCGCCGGCTGAAAATGCCGGCAAGGCCCGCTACTCGCCAGCCGTTTTAAAGCTTTCACAGGAACACGGCATTGACCTTTCCAAAGTATCAGGAACCGGGGCCGGTGGCCGCATTACCCGTAAGGACCTTTTGAAACTGATTGAAACCGGGAACATTCCGGTTGCTGGCAAGGATGAACCAAAACAGGCTGAGCAGGCAGCAAGCAAGGCGGCGGCAGCTCCTGTTTCCGAATCGACTGCGGTTTTTCTTGCCAAATCGGCCGCTCCAGCCTCAATTTCTTCCATGCCTGGCGATATTGAAATCCCGGTCACAGGGGTCCGCAAAGCGATAGCGGCCAATATGCTGAGAAGCAAGCACGAAGCCCCACATGCCTGGACGATGGTCGAGGTAGATGCGACAGGCCTGGTGGAATACCGGAATTCCCTAAAAGACGAGTTCAAGAAGAAAGAAGGCTTCAACCTGACCTTCTTTGCCTTTTTCGTTAAGGCGGTTGCGCAGGCGCTGAAGGAGTTCCCGCAGATCAATTCGATGTGGGCAGGAGATAAAATTATCCAAAAGAAAGACATCAATATTTCGATTGCCGTGGCGACTGAAGATGCGCTTTTCGTTCCGGTCATTAAGCATGCCGATGAAAAGACAATTAAAGGCATCGCCCGTGAAATCACCGAGCTCGCCGCGAAGGCACGGGCTGGGAAGCTGACAATGGATGAGATGCAGGGCGGCACATTTACGGTCAATAACACTGGATCTTTCGGTTCTGTCCAGTCGATGGGCATCATCAATTATCCTCAGGCAGCCATCCTTCAGGTCGAATCAATTGTAAAGCGGCCTGTTGTCGTGAATAATGGCATGATTGCGGTACGTGACATGGTTAACCTTTGCCTGTCACTTGACCATCGCGTTCTGGATGGGCTGGTTTGTGGCCGTTTCCTTCAGAGGGTAAAAGAGATTATTGAAAATACTTCAAAGGCGAATACATCGGTTTACTAACCAACAACATGCCCGCTTCCTGATGGAGGCGGGCATTGCTCAATCTTGCTTCCTCGTTGCCTCACTGTTGGGGCTGTACTACAATAAAGGCAGCGAATTTTTATTTTCATGTCATGTTTTCAAGATGTCTAAGCGAAAGGGGGGACTGTCTCCATTCTGGGGACGGAAACAATGGGAATAGACCAAATCATGGCTTACCGGTTTCCAGGCAAAACAATGGAAGACTGGAAAGAAAAAGCTGAGCAAACATTGAAAGGCAAGTCAATTGATACCCTGACTAGCACTACATACGAATCGATAGAATTGAAACCGCTTTATTCTAAAGAGGATGCCAAAGATGCAGGCTGGCCAGGAAGCCCGGATTTACGACGGGGAACGAATCCGCGTGGCTATCAAGGCCAAGCTTGGCGGGTTGCTCAGTTAATTCACTGGAACAACGTGGACGACTTGGCTGTGAAGATCGCCGATAGTTTTACTAAAGGCCAGACAGCCATTTCTTTTGAACTTGAGGAGGAAATATCGGCTGCAGCCAGCGCCGCGGCAGCTTTTGCGGAGGACTGGACGTTTGCCGTCAATGCCGGAAAATTTCAGGAAGAGTTCATGAACTCACTTGAAGCAAAAATCGGGACGGCCAAATTGAAAGGATATATCTCTTCCGATCCTGTCTCCCAAATGGCATTGAAGGGAGACTTTAAGGCAGACTTGCGGAAATGGGGAGAAATCATTTCGGCTTTTTCAAAAAAACATCCCGTTCTGCGCACTGTAATGGTCGATACGTGCATCTACCACAATGGCGGAGCGAACGCGGTACAGGAATTGGCTGCCGCGGCGGCAGGGGGAGTATTTTATATTGAACAGCTTCGTCAAGCTGGAATGGAGCTCAACGAAATTTTCGGTAAAATGGTTTTCAAATTTGCCGTTGGCGGGAACTTTTATATGGAAATTGCCAAGCTTCGGGCGGCTCGGCTGATCTGGAACAGAATCGGAGAACTGTACGGCGCGGACCAAACGTCCCGGGGCATGGTCATGGCGGCGGAAACGTCAAAGTTTACACTCACGTTGGCTGATCCACACGTGAATCTTTTGAGATCCGGAAGTGAGGCATTTGCTGCTGTGCTGGGCGGAGTTGATTACTTACATGTTGAGCCTTTTAACAGCCTCGAAGGCGTTTCGCCTTTTTCTGAAAGAATCGCCCGGAATATCCAACTGATTCTCAAGGAAGAATCACAACTTGATAAAGTCGCCGACCCAGCCGGCGGTTCCTGGTTCATTGAAAATCTTACCGAACAATTGGCTGAAAAGGCATGGGAACTTTTTGGCAAAATTGATTCCTTAGGCGGAATTCAAAGTACACTCGAATCCGGCTGGCTCCAAAAAGAGATTGCATCCACCCTGGAAATGAGAATGTCTGATATTAAATCAAGAAAACAAAGTATTGTTGGCACTAATTTTTACGCCAATCTTTCCAATGAAATAAAAATGCCTAGCGGTTCTAAATTAGCTCAAGGGGATGCGGTGGAGCAGACAAGGCTTTCCGTTCCATTTGAGGCGCTTCGTTCTAGAGCGGCAATGCTGGAAGATGCCGGCCAAAAGACGGCCATGGGGCTAATCTGCCTCGGAAGTCCGAAGGAAAGTAAGCAGCGTGCTGATTTCATCGATGGCTTTCTGGCTCCCGGCGGTATTCGCGCAGTAAGAAGCGGGGAAATATTTTCTATCGGTGAAGCAGAGAATTTTATTGTGAAAACCGGGCTGAGCCGATTTTGCCTTTGCTCCAATGATGAAAGGTATAAGGAAACTGGGTTTGAACTGCTTAGTAAATTAAAGCAGAGTTTTCCAGATTACTCTTTTTATCTGGCCGGGCTGCCGGAGAATAAGGAAGAGTGGCTTAGCGCCGGCATAAAGCAATTTATTCATCTGAAAAGCAATTGCTACGAGTTCCTGGATTTTTTGCTTGGGGAAATGGAGGCTGCGGGAATTGATGAAAAAGCCTGACTTTCAAAATGCTTCTCTTTTTGGCTCCGCCAGTCATGACGGCGCAGATAAGCTGAAATGCCGGATTGAAGAGCTCACCGGCAAAAAAATTGATGATCTTCTTTATGAGACAAATGAAGGGATTATGCTCAAACCTGTATATGGGGAAATGGACACAGAAGGACTAGAGCATCTCGATGACAAACCAGGCCTTCCTCCATTTACACGCGGACCTTATCCGACGATGTATGTGAACAGGCCCTGGACTGTGCGCCAATATGCGGGTTTTTCAACCGCTGAGGAAAGCAACGCATTTTATCGTAGGAATTTGGCGATGGGACAGAAAGGATTGTCTGTTGCTTTTGACCTGGCAACCCACCGTGGGTATGATTCCGACCATCCGCGTGTCATTGGGGACGTTGGCAAAGCGGGGGTCGCCATTGATTCAATCGTTGATATGAAAATCCTCTTTGATGGGATTCCGCTCGATCAGATGTCCGTATCAATGACAATGAACGGAGCGGTCCTTCCGATTCTCGCTTTTTTTATTGTCACTGCGGAGGAACAGGGCGTCAGCAGGAAACAGCTGTCGGGAACGATCCAAAATGATATTTTGAAAGAATATATGGTCCGCAATACGTATATTTATCCTCCGGAGATGTCGATGAAAATCATCGCTGATATTTTCAGCTATACATCAAAGTATATGCCGAAATTCAATTCCATCTCCATTTCCGGCTATCATATGCAGGAAGCCGGCGCACCTGCTGATATTGAGCTTGCCTATACACTAGCGGATGGCTTTGAATATGTCAGGACAGGATTGAAGGCGGGCATTGATATTGATTCATTCGCGCCAAGGCTGAGTTTTTTCTGGGGCATAGGGATGAATTATTTTATGGAAGTGGCGAAAATGCGGGCTGCCAGATTCCTTTGGGCAAAAATGATGAAAAGCTTCAATCCGAAAAATGAAAAATCTCTTGCACTAAGAACACACTCACAGACATCCGGATGGAGCCTCACAGAGCAGGACCCTTTCAACAATGTCATGCGCACGCTAGTTGAAGCCCATGCGGCTGTGATGGGGCATACCCAATCACTCCATACGAACGCTCTCGATGAAGCCATCGCGCTTCCAACCGATTTTTCGGCGCGGATCGCCCGGAACACCCAGCTTTACCTTCAAGAGGAAACGGGGATTACGAAAACGATTGATCCGTGGGCGGGCTCCTATTATGTAGAAGCCCTAACCGGCGAACTCATTAAACGGGCTAGTGAACATATTAAAGAAATCGAAGAACTTGGCGGGATGGCCAAAGCAATAGAAACGGGGCTGCCAAAGATGAAAATTGAAGAAGCGGCCGCCCGCAGACAGGCGCGAATTGATTCGGGCAAGGAAGTCATTGTTGGAGTAAATAAATATAAAACTGAATCCGAAGAGCCATTGGAAATATTGGATATAGACAACACTGCGGTCAGGAATAAACAGATTGCAAGGTTGGAAGAATTAAAGGCTGGCCGGGACGCTGAGGCTGTGGAAAAAACGCTTGCCCATCTTGAGGAAGCTGCCCGAAGCGGGGAAGGAAACCTTCTCGAATTTGCCGTTGAAGCGGCGCGGGCGCGCGCCACACTCGGAGAAATATCAAGTGCGGTTGAAAAGGCGGCAGGCCGCCATCGCGCGGCCATCCGCTCAGTTAGCGGAGTATATAGCTCTTCTTTCTCGAATGAAGAGGAAATCGCAAACGTGAAGGAAATGACCGATGGATTCCTTGAAAATGAAGGAAGAAGGCCAAGGATCTTGATAGCGAAAATGGGGCAGGACGGACATGACCGCGGGGCAAAAGTCATCTCGACCGCTTTCGCTGATTTAGGCTTTGATGTCGATATTGGACCGCTGTTCCAGACCCCGGCCGAGACGGCGATGCAGGCTGTCGAAAATGATGTACATGCTGTTGGATTCAGTTCGCTTGCGGCCGGACATAAAACCCTTCTTCCAGAGCTGGCAGCGGAATTGAAAAAGCTTGGGCGGCCCGATATTTTAATTATTGTTGGCGGAGTCATTCCTGCCCAGGATTATCAATATTTATACGATCATGGAGCCGCCGCTATTTTTGGGCCTGGCACTGTCATACCTGTCGCCGCACAAAAAGTCATCAAGGCTATTTATGAAGCTCTTGGCTATGAGGAAGTTGAGCTTTGATGGGATTCGATGGAAGAATGGGCCAGAAAAAGCAGTTCAGGAAAAAAAGTAATGCCGGTTTGCGGATTGATGAGCTGGCCGAGGGTATTTTAAAGGGAGACAGAAGTGCGCTAGCCCGGGGAATCACTCTAGTGGAAAGCAATGCAGCACACCACTTCAGGGAGGCGCAGGCTCTTTTACAAAAATTGCTTCCATACAACGGCAAATCGATCCGCATTGGAATAACAGGCGTTCCTGGCGCAGGAAAGAGTACGTTCATTGAAGCGTTTGGCTCCTACCTATGTGATATAGGCCATAAGGTTGCTGTCCTTGCGGTCGATCCGAGTTCTACTGTCAGCGGCGGCAGCATACTCGGTGATAAAACGAGGATGGAAAGCCTGTCCCGAAGGCCGGCTGCATTCATTAGGCCCTCTCCCTCCGGGGGAAAACTTGGCGGAGTGCACAGGAAGACAAGGGAATCATTGCTTTTGTGCGAAGTAGCTGGATTTGACATCATTCTCATCGAGACGGTCGGAGTGGGCCAAAGTGAAGTGGCTGTAAGGGAAATGGTTGATTTCTTTATGCTGCTCGTACTTACAGGGGCCGGGGATGAACTACAGGGGATGAAAAAGGGAATCATGGAGCTCGCTGACGCGATTATCGTGAATAAAGCAGACGGCGCAAACGAGCCGCTGGCTGATAAAACTTGTCTTGAATACAGACGAATCCTCCATTTTTTGCAGCGAGCGACACCGGGCTGGGAAACGAAGGCGATGGCTTGTTCAGCCATCACTGGTAAAAGCATTCGGGATGTTTGGCGCGTTGTGGAGGATTTCAGGAGGACAGTGGAAGCCTCGGGGGTGTTTGGCGAACGGCGCAACGGCCAGCTGCGGAATTGGCTGCATTCGGTCATATCCGATCACCTTCATTATAGTTTTTATCAGAATGAAGGCGTAAAGAAGCTGCTGCCCCAAATCGAAAATGACGTCTTAAATGGCGCGAAGACGGCGGCTGGCGCGGCGGATGAGTTATTTGAGGCTTTTTATAAGCAATAACCATGCTTTTGGAGAAAGAGGAGAGGATGTCTATCCGCTCCTTTTTTATTCATGCATCGCATTGTTTAGACTTGCATACGTTCCATTAAAAAGTTCCTGAGAGAAAAAAAGCGGATAGCATCCAAGATGCTATCCAAAAAATTAGGGAGTTTAGGGGTATGGATCTAGCTGTAGTTCTACCTTTCCCCGTGTGGGTACGAGCTAAACATTTCCAGCGAGAAATTTCTCTTTAATTGAAAACATTGCGTTTGCGCTGTATGATAGTAATAGATTTTGTATTTCAGGAAAAACAGGGAGTGATTCCATTGAATATGGATTTTAATTTATTTATGAATGATGTTGTCCGCCAGGCTCGGCAGGAAATTGCTTCAGCGGGGTATACTGAATTGAAAACTCCGGAAGAAGTTGATGGCGCGCTTAAGAGGGAAGGAACAACCCTTGTCATGATCAATTCTGTGTGCGGCTGTGCCGGCGGAGTTGCGAGGCCTGCCGCAGCGCACGCCATTCATTATGATAAGCGGCCGGATAACTTGGTCACGGTTTTTGCTGGCCAAGATAAGGAAGCAACCGAAAGAGCGAGAGGCTATTTTACGGGATATCCGCCATCTTCCCCTTCGTTCGCATTACTGAAAGACGGCGAAATCTGCGCGATGATTGAGCGCCATGACATCGAAGGCTTCGACCCGATGTCCGTTGTACAGAAGCTCCAGCAGACATTTGATAAGTATTGTGAAGAATTCTAATCGATTTTACCAGCCATTCACGTCCGCGTGAGTGGCTTTTTTCTGTTTTTGGGTATAGTAATTTCCAAGGCTGGTTTCGTTATTAATCACTAGGCCGGACTACTGAACTTTATCGTTATAGAGGAAATAAATAAAAAATAAATTTTTTAAAATAGTATTGCATAATTATCTAAACGTGTTAAAATTCATAAATGTGAATAATTATTAAGAGTTTAAAGACAGTTAAACTGTGATTTATCGTAGTGCAAATGGGGTAGGTATCCACTAGAACCTAAATTTTCTGCAAATTATAGGAGGAAAGCATCAATGAAGAAGGGCATTATTTTATTTTTAACAGCGATTTTATTGGCGGGCATCCTTTCTGCCTGTGGCTCGAAGGACGACAACGCCAAGGGTGGCAAGGAAGGGGAAAAGAAAATCCTGACAATGGCTACATCTGCCGACTATCCGCCTTTTGAGTATATCGAGACTGAAAAAAGCAATGAAATCATTGGCTTTGATGTTGATTTAGCTAAAGCGCTTGGCGAAAAACTTGGTTATGAAATCAAAGTGAAAGATATGGATTTCAACGGTCTTGTCCAAGCTTTAAAATCGGGCCAGGCTGATCTCGTGCTTGCGGGAATGTCGCCAACTGAAAAGCGTAAAAAGAACGTGGATTTTACTGATATCTATTATACTGCTTCCCATATGATTATTACAAAAAAGGACAGTGGCATCAATGCGCTTGAAGATTTGGAAGGCAAAACGGTTGGAGTACAGCTTGGATCGATTCAGAATGATAAAGCTAAAGAAATCCAGAAAGAAGTAAAAATCAAAATTGAAGACCGGAACAGGGTGCCTGATTTAATCCAGGAACTTAAATCTGGAAGGTTCGATGCAATCATTATTGAAGATACCGTTGCAAAAGGTTTCCTTGAAAAGGAAACAGAACTTGGAGGATTCGCAATCTCCGATGACCCGGAAGAAGCAGGATCGGCTATTGCGTTTAAAAAGAACAGTGAACTGACCAAAAAGTTCAACGAAGAGTTGAAGAAAATGAAGGAAAATGGCGAACTTGAAAAACTGGTAGTAAAATGGTTTGGCGGGGAAGAGTAAAGAGTAGCATGAAAACGTTCAGTAGGCGTGCCTCACTGAACGTTTTTACAGTTCATACAGAGAGGAAGGGTCTTTAGAATGGGATTGGATTTTAGTCAAATTGTCCCTTCGATTCCCTATATTTTAGAGGGAATATGGGTGACACTGCGGATTGTGTTTTTTGCCGGTGTCATTGGTTTTGCATTAGGCATCATTCTTTCATTATTCAAGATTAGCTCGATTAAGCCCCTCGGCTGGCTGGCGGACGCCTATACAAGTGTATTCAGGGGTACGCCGCTCGTCCTTCAGCTTATGATCATCTATTTCGGTTCTCCGCAAATTCTTGGATTCCAAATTGAACCGTATGCCGCGGCAATTATTTCATTCGCGCTTAACTCCGCCGCCTATATTTCTGAAATTATTAGGGCCGGGATTCTTGCGGTAGATAAAGGTCAGACGGAAGCTGCAGCGGCGCTGGGCGTTCCGTACAGGCAAATGATGTGGGATATCATCCTGCCGCAGGCACTGAAGAATATTCTGCCGGCGCTTATGAATGAATTCATCACGCTTACAAAAGAATCGGCGATTGTCACGACCATCGGGGTCTTGGATATTATGCGCCGCTCCTACCAGGTTGGCGCGGAGTATTATTCCTATTTTGAACCGCTCCTATTTGCGGGCTTCATCTATTATATGATGGTCATTACATTGACCTTACTTGGCAAGCTTCTCGAAAGGAGGATGAGGCGCGGTGATTAAGGTTGAAGAACTGCGGAAGAATTTTGGCAAGCTTGAGGTCCTGAAAGGCATTACAACCACGATTAAAGAAGGCGAGGTTGTTGCCATTATCGGTCCTTCAGGTTCTGGAAAGTCCACGTTCCTCCGCTGTCTGAATTTACTTGAAGTACCAACAAGCGGCCGAATCTGGATAGGTTCGAGTGAAGTGACGGATAAGAAAACAAATATAATGAAGGTCCGTGAAAATGTCGGTATGGTATTCCAGCATTTTCACCTATTTCCCCATAAAACGGTCCTACAGAACCTCACATATGCACCGATGAAAGTAAAAGGCCTTTCAAAGGCGGAAGCAGAAAAAGTCGGTCATGAACTGTTGAACAGGGTCGGGTTGTCGGATAAGGCATCCGAGTATCCAGGAAGGTTGTCAGGTGGGCAAAAGCAGCGCGTGGCTATCGCCAGGGCACTTGCAATGAAGCCGGACGTCATGCTGTTTGACGAACCGACTTCGGCACTTGATCCGGAAATGGTCAAAGAAGTGCTTGATGTCATGAAATCACTGGCGCATACAGGAATGACCATGGCGATTGTGACCCATGAAATGGGCTTTGCGAAAGAAGTTGCCGACAGGGTCCTGTTTTTGGATGGGGGCGTCCTAGTGGAGGATGCGAGTCCGGAGCAGTTTTTTACAAAACCAAAGAGCGCAAGGGCCCAGGAATTCTTGCAAAAGATGCTCTAATAGGGATATGCTAGAAAAAGATGGTCTGAACGATCATCTTTTTCTTGTGTATAAGCAAGTGAGTCCTTGCATTTTTCAGGAGGGTTGTTCCATGAAATACAGGATAGGATACAGGACCATAAAGACAGCTGTCGGAACAGCGGCCTCGATTATTCTTGCACAGCAGCTTGGCGTCCATAATTTCGCTTCGGCAGGCATCCTGACCATTCTCTGTATCAAGCCTACACAAAGAAAATCACTCAGGGCCGCCTGGGACCGGTTCCTCGCATGCCTGCTGGCGATGCCGTTTTCCGCCCTCTTCTTTGAGTTATTAGGCTACCATCCGGTCATTATTGGCGTAATGCTATTTTTCTTTATTCCCACTATTGTCATGTTGAAGGCGAAGGATGGTGTAGTGACAAGTTCAGTCATTATTCTGCATATCTATTCAGCCGGGCAAATTTCGAAAGCGATTTTCATGAATGAGCTGGTTGTCATTGTCGTCGGTATCGGCGTCGCCCTGTTAATGAATCTCTATATGCCCAGCCTGGAAAACAAGCTTTTTGAGTACAGTACCAGGATTGAAGATAATTTCCGAAAAGTTTTTATGGAAATAGTGAAGTATTTACGGACAAATGAGAGTGATTGGGACGGCAAGGAGATAACCGAAACTGCCAAGCTGCTGAATGAAGCTAAATCATTAGCCTTTCGCGATGTAGAAAACCATTTGGTACGGGAAGAAAACTTGTATTATCATTATTTCACAATGAGGGAAAAGCAATTTGAAATCATTGAAAGGCTTTTGCCTATTTCCGCCTCGCTGACGCACTCTTTCGAACAAGGGAAAATGATGGCTGATTTTATTGAGGATTTATGCGGTAATATTCATCCAGGAAACACGGCTTTCATCTATCTGCATAAATTAAGGCTTTTGAAAAAGGAATTTGAAGAGATGGCGCTGCCGAAAACGAGGGAGGAGTTCGAAGCCAGGGCAGCGCTTGTCCAAATGGTAAACGAACTTGAGCAATATCTTATCATTAAGAGCTCGTTCAGGGGATTAAAGAAGCCAGCCGGAAGGAATCAGCGGGAGGAAATTGGCGCAAGCTAAGGAAAAACAGGAGTGAATGGAATGACATCTGTACTCAATGTGCTGCTGGCATTGCTGTTTGCCTCGCCAATCTGGCCGCTTGGCCCAAATCCCCTTCCCGGGGACACCTTTCTGATTGTCAATAAGAAGACGAATGAGATGGCTTTTATTGATGATAATCGGGTCCAGACAGTCCTTTCGGTGGGAACTGGAAAAAGTAATGACCTGACTCCTGAAGGGCTGTTTACCGTAACCGTTAAGGCGGAACATCCATTTTACCGCAAGGGTAATATTCCAGGCTCCCATCCGGACAATCCTTTGGGCACGAGATGGATCGGCTTTGACGCGCTTGATACGGACGGCAGGATGTACGGCCTGCATGGAACCAATGACCCTTCCTCAATTGGCAAATATGTCTCCAATGGCTGTATCAGGCTTCAAAATGAAGGGATTGAATCATTGTTTCCATTCATACCGATTGGAACAAAGGTGTTAATTACTTCAACAAACAGGCCGTTTTCCGAATTGGGGATTGAATACGGGGCCATACAATAACTCGCGACGAAAAAGGGACCGCCATGGCAGGCAGTCCCTTTTTTCTGCGTTATTTTTTATAGAAACGATGATAGTCCCAATAATAAAGTCGAGGCGAGCATGGCAAAAAGCATGAGGTAAACAATGATTTTTCTGGACTTGCGATTATTCATGAGTTAATTTTCCTCCCTGCAAGAGTATATATGGGATACTATTATTGTACCCGTAAAATCCCCGGTGGACAACCACTCAAATTAGGAAGGATTTATGACACTTTTGGGAGAATACAATAATTGTCGAATTTTTTGGAGACTAGATGGGAATGAGCGCTGATGGGGACGCGCCATTCAATATCGGAAACAAGGGGTGGAAGAAATGATGAAACGTGTGGACCATATCGGGATTGCTGTGCGATCCCTCGAGAAAGCGCTTCCCTTTTATACAGACATTCTTAAACTACCGCTTCTCGGCATAGAAAAAGTCGACAGCGAGAAAGTGATCGTTGCTTTCCTCGATGCCGGTGGGACAAAGCTGGAATTGCTAGAACCGACATCATCTGAAAGCGCAATCTCGAAATTCATTGAAAAGCGCGGGGAAGGGATCCACCATGTCGCCTTCGGGGTGAACTCCATTCAGGAGCGGATCAACGAAATGAAAGAGAGCGGCATCATAATGCTTCAGGATAAACCGAAACCGGGAGCGGGCGGCGCCCAGGTGGCTTTCATGCACCCTAAATCAACTGGTGGTGTATTATTCGAGCTTTGTGAGAAGAAGGGGATGGACGAGTAATGGCTGACATTTTTGAGAAAATAAATGAATTGTACGACAAGCGTCGTGAAATTGAGCTTGGCGGCGGCGATGAAAGAATAGAACGCCAGCATGCAAAGGGAAAGCTGACTGCCAGGGAGCGCATCAACCTTCTTCTTGATGAGGATTCTTTTATTGAATTGAACCCGTTTATCGAGCATAGGAGCACTGATTTTGGTATGGACCGGCAAAAAGGGCCCGGCGACGGAGTTGTCACCGGCTATGGAAAAATAAATGGCCGCCCGGTATATGTTTTTTCCCAGGATTTCACCGTTTTCGGCGGCGCACTTGGGGAAATGCATGCGAAGAAAATCGCCCATCTTATGGACTTGGCCGCAAACAGCGGCGCTCCTGTGATTGGACTCAATGATTCCGGTGGGGCGAGGATCCAGGAAGGCGTCGTTTCGTTAGACGGATACGGGCAAATTTTTTACCGTAATGCGATTTATTCCGGGGTTGTCCCGCAAATATCAGTTATTATGGGTCCTTGCGCCGGCGGAGCTGTTTATTCGCCGGCGATTACGGATTTTGTATTCATGGTGGACGGAACAAGCCAAATGTTTATTACGGGGCCGAAAGTGATCGAAACGGTGACGGGCGAAAAAATATCAGCGGAAGACCTTGGCGGCGCGAAAGTACATAATTCCATTTCAGGCAATGCCCACTTTATGGGGAAAACAGAGGAGGAGGTCCTTCAATCGGTCAGGAAGCTATTAAGCTATCTTCCTCAAAGTTCAAGGGAAAGGCCGCCCCATGTGGAAACTGAAGATACAGGGAATGACTATCGTCCAGACTTGGTAGACAGCATCCCGTTTGACCCGATCAGGCCATATGATGTTCGGGTAGTCATTGAACAAGTTGTCGATCAAGACAGCTTCATGGAAATCCACCGCGATTTTGCCAAGAACATCGTTGTCGGGCTTGCTAGGATGAAGGGCGACACGGTTGGTCTTGTCTGCAATCAGCCGAAATTCATGGCGGGCGGGCTTGATATCGATTCTTCCGATAAAGCAGCGCGGTTCATCCGATTCTGTGATTCATTCAATATCCCAATCATTACGTTTGAGGATGTGACTGGCTTCTTCCCAGGCGTAAAGCAGGAGCACGGCGGGATCATCCGCCATGGAGCGAAAATCCTGTTCGCCTATTCGGAGGCAACTGTTCCGAAAATGACGGTCATTACGAGAAAGGCTTATGGCGGCGCGTATGTCGCTCTGAACAGCAAATCGATCGGGGCCGATCTTGTCTTTGCCTGGCCGAATGCCGAAATCGCCGTCATGGGGCCACAGGGAGCCGCGAACATCATTTTTGCAAAAGAAATCGCCAACAGCCCGGATCCGGAGAAGGTCCGCCAGCAAAAAATTGAAGAATACAGGGAAAAATTCGCAAATCCTTATGTGGCGGCCGCACGAGGCATGGTCGATGATGTCATTGACCCGCGCGAAACGCGGATCAAGCTTCTTCAGGCACTTGAGATGCTCAGGAACAAGCATGAAACCCGGCCTCCGAAAAAGCATGGAAATATTCCGCTCTGATTTCGCTTTGTTGAAGTGGGCAAACTGGAAAGGTATACTAAAATAGCGAGTACCTATACCAACGGAGGTTTGACAAATGATTAACAGCGAAAGATTGTTGAATGAATTTCTTGAGCTTGTCCAAATCGATTCTGAAACAAGATTTGAAACCGAGATTGCCAAGGTGCTGAAAGAGAAATTCAGCGGGCTAGGCCTGGAAGTTTTCGAAGATGATACCACTTCCATCACCGGCCACGGTGCGGGCAACTTGATTTGCACACTGCCTGCAACGAAAGATGGAGTGGACTCGATTTATTTTACAAGCCATATGGATACCGTTACGCCTGGTAAGGGCATCAAGCCATCCGTAAAGGATGGTTATGTGGTCTCTGACGGAACGACCATTCTTGGAGCGGATGACAAAGCCGGTTTGGCCGCGATGTTCGAAATGATCCGTGTCTTAAAGGAGAAGTCGATTCAGCACGGAGAAATCCAGTTCGTTATTACTGTAGGCGAGGAATCGGGCCTGATGGGCGCCAAAGCGCTTGATCCATTTAAGATAACAGCTAAATTCGGCTACGCGCTCGACAGTGATGGCAAAGTCGGAAATGTCGTTGTTGCCGCTCCGACCCAGGCGCGCATCAATGCAGTCATTTACGGAAAGACAGCCCATGCCGGCGTCGCGCCCGAAAAGGGCGTATCCGCGAT
The DNA here is from genome assembly GCF_000821085.1 of Bacillus sp. B-jedd. GTDB lineage: Bacteria > Bacillota > Bacilli > Bacillales > Cytobacillaceae > Bacillus_D. The sequence continues at coordinate 2,548,608 of NZ_CCXR01000001.1, read as the reverse complement.
TACAATCGCTGCGAAAGCAATCGCGAAAATGCCGCTTGGCCGCATTGATAGTGAGACAACCGCCAATATCGGCCGGTTTGCCGGCGGACAAGCGACCAATATTGTCGCTGACCGCGTGGATATTCTTGCCGAAGCGAGATCGCTCGTTCCTGAAAAGATGGAAGCCCAAGTGGCTAAAATGAAGGAAGCCTTTGAAACAGTTGCCGAACAGATGGGCGGCAGGGCTGAAGTCGATGTGCAAGTCATGTATCCGGGCTTCAAATTTGGTGAAGGCGACCATGTTGTTGAGGTGGCCAGGAAAGCCGCGGCGAAAATTGGCCGCAGCTGTGAGCTTCAGCAAAGCGGCGGGGGAAGCGATGCGAATGTGATTGCCGGGTTTGGCATACCGACCGTCAATCTGGCGGTAGGCTATGAAGAAATCCATACAACGAATGAGCGGATTCCGGTCGAAGAACTCTCGAAGCTCGCTGAAATGGCTGTAGCGATTGTCGAGGAAGTCGCAAACTCGTAAGAGGATTTTACTTAATGAAAAGCTACCCTAAAAATAAGCTTTGTTTAAAACGAACATACATTATAGACAAGACTGCTTATTTTCATTCACTATGGTGCAAATTTTGTTTGCATGGGTGTCTCAGTTAAAAGTGAATGTTGATTTTCAATGAAGTTGATTGGAACGGAGGGGACTGACTCCGGTGGGATTAAGCGGCACGTGGAGACCCCGCAGGCGTCTATGACGCCGAGGAGGCTCCGCGGTCCGCCCCGCGGAAAGCATGTCCCCGGAGTGGAAATCAACAGCCGAGGATAACAAATCCTGATGAAAAGATAAACGATAAAAGGGAACCATGCGGGTTCCCTTTTATAATGGAAGTTAACTTAATCAGTTTGTTCCACTCTTTCAAGTTCAGTTGTTACTGCTGGTTCATTTTCGGAAGCACCCTTCATGTAAAAAGCTTTTTTAATTATCCCGAGGCGGGGAGCCCAATAAGTTTCGGCGAAACTGCCGTCTTCCTCCTTTTGCTCAAGGACAATCACTTTGTCTACTTTTCCGTATGGGACAGTAACAGTTTCATTTATTTTCTTTACAATCCATCCATCAAACTTTTGATTAAGCTTGACTGGATTAGGGAGGATTAATTGTGGTTTAAAGGCTTGCTTGAATGATTCTATTTCAGGCGCATCTTCTGAATAATACTCCGGCTCTTCGTAAACAAGTGAAATTCCTTTTTTATCTAGTTGATAAACCCTTAATATTCTTGTTCCGCCGTTATCAACCACGGTAGCGAGATAATTTCCCTCACGCGTAAAAACGGTTTCCACCTCTCCTGCAAATTCATTCCCTGTTCCTTTGAATGTCTTGGTCTGCTGAGCATCAGGAAAATACTCGTCTGTAGGTATGGAAGCTTGTGGTGGAGCGGAAGAATTATCGGGTTGGGAATCTCCCTTACCGACAGATTTTTGGCCTGTCTCTTTGGCAGGCTGTTTCTCTTGATCTTGCTGCCCTGCCTTATCGGCATCACCTGGTTTTGATTCTTGCTTTTTGCCATTGTCAGAGCTGCAGCTTGTTAAAAGTATGAGTACCGTGAATAAGGCCACTAGTTTCTTCATTTTTGACCTCCAACCTTTCGGTTAATAGTTATTAATTATTTGACGGTTATTTGCCAGCTTTTGTTGCCTTCTCCCAAAGAAATATAATCCACCCTGCTAGTTCACTTATTATCATACTGGGCACCCTTTTTATATTCAAGCAAGTTTGAGAGTCAAATGATAGCTGGTGCGGCAAGCTCCTGTTTGCTAAACTGAATGAGGAGGTGATGGCCATGAAGGAAATGTACCCGAAAAAGGGCAGGGTTATTTTGCATGTAGATATGAACAGTTTTTATGCATCTGTCGAAACGGCGTACGATTCGTCCCTGAAGGGAAAACCTCTGGCCATCGCCGGCAATCCTGAAGAAAGGCGCGGAATCATCGTTACTTGCAGCTATGAGGCGAGAAAGCGCGGCGTGAAAACCACGATGCCTTTATGGGAGGCAAAGAAGCTTTGTCCGGAATTGATTGTCATGCGGCCGAACTTTGACCGTTACCGGACTGCGTCAACAGCGATGTTTGAGATTCTCGCGCAATTTACCGAATTGGTTGAACCTGTATCAATAGATGAAGGGTATATGGATATAACGGAAAGCCATGAATTGGGAAGTCCGCTTGAAATTGCGCGCTCCATTCAGAACCGCATCCTTAATCAACTGGACCTCCCTTGCAGCATTGGAATCGCACCGAATAAATTTCTGGCAAAAACAGCTTCGGATATGAAAAAGCCGATGGGAATAACCGTCCTGAGAAAGCGGGATATACCGTCCATCCTTTGGCCGCGTCCAGTTGGCGATATGCACGGCGTCGGTGGGAAAACTGCCGATAAATTGAAAGGCATCGGAATTGAAACGATTGGCGATCTCGCCGCGGGAAATGAAATCCAGCTTAAAATGGTTCTCGGCATTAACGGGAAAAGGCTGAAGGACCGGGCAAACGGGATTGACTCCCGCCCGGTTGATCCAGATTCGGTTTCCGACTTTAAAAGTGTCGGGAATTCGACAACCTTGCCAAGGGATATTTCCAATCAGCAGGAGCTTTTTAAAGTGCTTGACGGCCTTGCCGATAAGGTGGCAGCGAGGCTGAAGCGTAAAAATGTCGTCGCCAATTCGCTGGCGATCACAATTCGGTATAAGGACCGGAAAAACATCAACCGCGGGCGAAAATTAAGGAATCCGGTCGGCCATAAGGAAGAAATTGCAGAGCTTGCCAAACAGCTCCTTGTCGGCAATTGGAATGGAAATCCGGTCAGGCTTCTTGGAATTACCGGTTCCGACCTGGCCTCTACGGAAGATGCCGTCAAACAACTTGATTTATTTTCCTATGAAAAGGAAGCGAAAAAGGAGCCGCTTTATAAAACCCTCTCTGTTTTAAAGGAGAAATACGGAAAAAACATTATTGCCAATGCCGCGTCAAAAACGAAAACCGATGCCAACAAAGGGACCCAGACAAGCTTTAACAAGGATTTTTTGCGGGGATTCAAGCCTTCCATAAAAGGGGCCGGCGATGAAGAATAAAAGGTAAAATAAATGCCGCCCCAGCTGGGACGGCATTTATTATTTCATGGATAAAGGAGCGGAGGGGGGATTATCATGAATTTTCACGATATCCCTCCGGATTAACACTTCTCTACTTTCAAATCCCTTACACGCCACCAGAAGAAGCCATCTTTCTCAAGAAGCTTTTCGGCAGCTTCCGGACCCCTTGAGCCTGGAGCATAATTCGGGAAACTTTCTTCTTTGTTGCTCTCCCAATAGTCGGAAATCTTGTCCACGAAACTCCAGGAAAGGGCAACTTCATCCCAGTGCGCGAAGTTCGTCGCATCCCCGCGCATGCAATCATAAAGGAGCAGTTCATACGCTTCTGGAGTATTCATTTCATTTACACTCGTATTGGCAAAACTCAACTTTACTTCTGTCGCATCCATTCCCTGGCCTGCTTTCTTGGCGTTCAGGTGAAGCGTGATTCCTTCTTCCGGCTGAATATGGATGACGAGTAGATTTGGGTTCAGCGGTTTGTCCGGCTGATAATAAAGGTTCATCGGGATATCTTTGAACTGGACGACAATTTTCGTCGACTTCGCGCCAAGCCTTTTCCCTGTACGGATATAGAATGGAACTCCCGCCCAGCGAGCATTGTCGATCATCAGCTTCCCGGCTACGTATGTTTCGGTGTTTGAATTTTTATCGACCATCGGCTCGTCCCTGTACGCAGGAACCGGCACACCGTCCATATCTCCGGCACCGTATTGGCCGCGGACAAAGTAATCTGCTACTTCTTCACCTTCAATTGTCCTGAGGGAGCGGAAAACCCGGATTTTTTCCGAACGGATTTCATCTGTTGTCAGCTTGATGGGCGGCTCCATCGCAAGAAGCGCAACCATTTGGAGCATGTGGTTCTGGACCATATCCCTGAGCGCGCCGCTGTTTTCGTAGTAGCGTCCGCGTTCTTCCACCCCGAGCGTTTCACTGGATGTCACTTGTATATTGGAAATATAGCGGTTGTTCCACAGCGGTTCAAACAAGGCATTGGCAAAACGGATAACCTCAATATTCTGCACCATCTGTTTGCCTAGGTAATGGTCTATCCGATAAACTTCCCCTTCATTGAAGGCAGTACGGATTTGTTCATTCAATTCTACCGCGGATTCAAGGTCATGGCCGAACGGCTTTTCAATGACGAGCCGCTTAAAGCCTGAAACATCTGTCAGCCCGTCAGATTTAAGGTGAAGGGCGATCGGACCGAAAAATTCAGGCGCCATCGCCAGATAGAAAATCCTGTTGCCACCAAGTCCGTAACTGTTGTCAAGGTCTTCCGCCATCTTTTTAAGAATTGCATATGACCCAGAGTCTGTCACGTCATGGGAATGATAATAAAAATGGGAGGCGAATTGCTCAATATTGTTTCCGGTCTCTTTTGCTTCAAGAACCGAGTTTTTTACATTTCCCTGAAATTGTTCGTTTGTCAGCGGCCTTCTGGCAACCCCGATGACGGCAAAGCGCTCCGACAGCAGACCTTTTCTAAAGAGCCTGTATAAAGACGGATAAAGCTTGCGGTTCGCAAGGTCCCCGGTCGCACCAAATATCATGATCAGCGAGGTTTGTTCTTTGCTTTTTGCCAAGGAAAAGACTCCTTTACGTAAAAATTGTATCCAGTATATAAAACGTACCTATACAAATATAAAATTTTAGCCGTTTCTCACAGTTTTCGCAAATATTACGCAATAAATGTGGAAAGATGGAAAATCCTGTCGTTTCATTTTTCCAACTTAAGCTTCACATAGAGGCGCGCTGGTCATTATGGTATAGTAGAAAAACAGGATAACGATACGGCCATAATGGGCGGAAAAATACATAGTCTTACTTTTGCAAAAGAAAGAGGTTTTCAAGTTGGAACTATTATTCCTTGGAACAGGAGCGGGTGTTCCCGCTAAGCTTCGAAATGTCACTTCCATTGCGCTGAAGCTCCTTGAAGAAAGAGGAGCCATCTGGCTTTTCGACTGCGGGGAAGCAACCCAGCATCAGATTCTCCATACATCACTAAAGCCGAGGCGGATTGAAAAAATTTTTATTACCCATCTTCACGGGGATCACATATACGGGCTTCCCGGGCTTTTATCCAGCCGCTCATTTCAGGGCGGCGAGTCTGAGGTGGAAGTGATCGGTCCCAAAGGAATCGGCCAGTATATCAAAACAAGCCTGTCCATCAGCGGCTCGTATTTAAAATATCCAATTAAAATCACCGAGCTCGAAGAAGGCGTTGTTTTTGATGATGGGCAATTTCGGGTGGAAGCACTCCTTCTTGACCACGGAATTCCATCCTATGGATACAGGGTAATAGAGGCCGACCGCCAGGGGACGCTGCTTGCAGAAAAATTGGCGGAAGCCGGCATTTCCCCGGGCCCGATTTACAGAAAGATTAAAAACGGCGAAAGGGTCCAGCTTGAGGACGGTACTGTCATCAATCCCGAAAATTTTCTCGGCCCGCGCCAAAAGGGACGGATTGTCACGATTTTAGGGGACACCCGCTATTGTGAAAATGCTATAAAACTCTCGATGGACGCCGATCTATTAGTCCATGAAGCAACCTTCGCGGCAGGGGAGGAAGCCATGGCGCATGAATATTACCACTCGACAACCTCCCAGGCTGCTGAAGTGGCGAAACTGGCGAATGTTAAAAAACTCTGCCTGACCCATATTAGTTCACGCTACGACCGGCAAGCTTCCAAAGAGCTTCTTATGGAAGCAATGGGCTTTTTCGCGGAGACGGAAATGGCGGAGGACTTTAAGGAAATGGATATACCTTTCCAAAGCGAATAGAGAAAGTCGGCCAATCGGCCGGCTTTTAATTTTTCCCCCTGTAAGCCTTCCAGGATGTTTTCAACGCGGCATAACTGCCAATCGCCGCATAACCATAAAACCAGCCCATTAAGAGTCCTGAAAGTATGCTGTTGCGGTGGCTCACTAAAATGGATAGCAGCAAACCCGCAGCAAGGGCAATGGTGGGCACAATTGGTTTCGGGACATTAAAATACAGCTTCAGCAGTTGGGTGATTGCCATTATTAGCGGGACAGCGATGACGACATCCCAAATATTCGTTTGAATAACAGGAAAGTTCTCCATGCTACCCTCCAAATTGCTCTTTTCCTTTAGTGTGGCCAATTTCCTTGCGGTCAAACAATCTAGGCCGCTTTACCTGTTTTTTAGAAAAAATCTGTTTCTGCGGTTTCAAACAAGAAAAAAGGGTAAAAGGGAAAAGTAAAAGACAATCAAGGGGGAACAAACATGGAATTTTTAATTCTCACAGGCATTTTTCTTTTTATCATGGGTTCGCTTGTTTTATTGGTCAGCGGAATCATAACCTTCTTTTTTCCAAAAATACATTTTCTGTACATATTGGCTGGCAGTGCTCTAGTCGGCGTTTTGGTTGGAATGTTTTACAGTTTTGGCGGCTTCACCGTGTTCGCAGTATTGATGAATCTCATGTTGTCAGCAATCGCCATCGGCCTTGGAAAATACGGGCTTTATTTGAAATCAAAAACGGATATTGAACCTGAAAGCCTGCTGAATTAGTAGAAATGGCGCCTCTCTTAACGAGATGGCGCCATTTATTATTTGCTTATTTCCAACCCCGTTCGTATTGCTTCGGCGCTTCGATCTCCACGCGGAGTTCTCTTGCCGCCGTGCGCGGCCAGTATGGGTCACGCAGGAATTCGCGTCCAATCAGGATAAGGTCCGCACGCTCGTTTTGGAGGATTTCTTCGGCTTGGACACCTGATGTGATCAAGCCGACAGCACCGGTCGCAATGCCGGCCCCTTCACGGATTGTTTCGGAGTACTTCACCTGATAGCCTGGATATGGCCAGATCCGCGCCGGAACAACGGCGCCGGAACTGACATCAATCAAATCGACGCCCTGTTCCTTCATCCATTTTGCAAAAGGAACATAATCCTCGGGAGTCATGCCGCCTTCGCTGTAATCGTTAGCCGAAATCCGGACGAACAGCGGGCCGTCCCAGACCGTATTAACAGCCTCAATAATTTCGCGCAGGAACCGGTAACGGTTTTCCGCCGAACCGCCGTATTCATCTGTCCGCTCGTTCGAAAGAGGGGAAAGGAATTCATTAATTAGATAGCCATGGGCCCCGTGCAATTCAATCACATCAAAGCCAGCTTCCTTTGCACGCCGTGCTCCGTTTTTGAATGCTTCGACTGTCTCCTCAATATCGGCCTTCGTCATTTCCTTCGGCGTTTTTGATTTTTCATCAAACGCCAATGCCGATGGAGCAAGAATTTCTCCTTCAAGCACCGCTTTCCTGCCTGCATGGGCGAGCTGAATGCCCATAGCTGATCGATGCTGCTTCACAAGGCCTGTAAGCTCCTTCAAGCCGGCAACATGGTTATCGCTCCAAATCCCAAGATCCTGTGGGGAAATCCTTCCTTGCGGCGTGACGGCAGTTGCCTCGACAATAATCAATCCGGCCTGCCCAACCGCGCGGCTCGTATAATGAGTCCGATGCCAATCCTCGACCATCCCATCCTCATTGTGGCAAGAATACATACACATCGGCGACATCACAATCCTGTTCTTCAACTCCACACCCTTAACCTCAAACGGGCTAAACAACTTCGCCTTCATCCAAAATCCTCCCTTGTGTTGCAGGGGACGGTTCCCCTAATCTTGGTCAAATCAACAAATTTAGTATAGCAAAGCGCATTCTCAATTAAAAAATTACGGCTTGCGCAGTTCCTTCAGGCTGTATTTCGTTCCCCTCCAGATGATGCCGCCACGCCTGAATGTCAGGTAACTCGCCCGGATGATGCTGTAAATGAAAATCGAGGCTGTCAGCGGAAAGGCAGTGAACAAAACAGGGGAAAAACGGGTCATCTTCCGCAACACCAGCATATAGAGCGCGGCGATTCCGATGATATTCCCAAGGCTCAGCAGGAAAACAGTCCGATCCGGCACAAACAGTGTGAAAAACGGCAGCACCTGGGAGACGAATGTACCGGCTATGGCGAAGGCAACCATAGAAAGACGGTAGTGAAGCCCAGCGAACGTGTTCTTTTCAAGTCCGGCCAGCGCTTCCTTTAGGGTGCTGTACCACTCCACTTCCAGAAGAGTAAGCGCACTCACGATCCGCTGCTTCCGTCCGGCACGCTTCATTTTCAAGCCAAGCTGCAAGTCGTCGTCCGGCCTCATCCTGATTGCTTCATGGGTTCCGAAAGATTCGTAACCAGCTTTCGAAACAAGGTTAAAGGCACCGATCCCAATCCCGTTTTTCGATTTTGGATAGTTGGCCGTCCACGGCCGCTTATAATAGGAAAAGCCGAATAGAAAAAACGCCACGAAGGATTTCAGCCAGAACCCTTCTGCCTTCATATTCGGAGCGGCGGTCATGTGGTCAAGGCCGTTCCGTTCGAAGTAGCCAATCGCTTTTGCAAAAGCATCCTCATGGTACTCGACATCCGCATCCGTAAACAATATTCGGTCCCCTTTTGCAGCAAGGTAACCCTGGAACAGGGCATGATTTTTGCCGAGCCAGCCTTCGGGTAAATCTTCAATATGGAGAACCCGGACCCGGGCATCGATCGCCTTCAACTCTTCCATTTTTTCACCGGTCCTGTCTGTGGACCGGTCATTCACAAGCAGCCATTCGACATTGCGGTACGACTGGTTCAGCTGGCTCAGCACACTTTCCTTAATATGCGCTTCCTCATTCCTCGCCGCCACGACAACCGAAAGCAAAGGCCCTTCGAAAAGAGGGGCCTCAATCTCAAGACGGTCAAGCGACCGGAATCCAACCAAAGCATCTATCAAAAACACAACCCAAATCAATAAGCTTAACGACAACAAAAATATCAGCATACAATAATCCCCATCGCCTTTTTTCTTTATTGTACCATTCGGTGAAGCAGGGGAAGGTTCTGCTGCTTCATTTTTGATAATCCCCCAACTATGCGGAAATAATGACAATATGTGGTTAAAGGATTAAACTTAAACGTGGAGCAGCGAATACAAAAGCTGCAACTTTTTCTTAATATAATTTTGCGAGGGAAATGGAATGGCTGAATGGAACAATAATATTGCTAAAATCACGCTCCCAACTCCATTTGCAGTTGGGGATGTCAATGCATATGTCATAAAAGGGGACAGGCTCGCGCTTGTCGATGTGGGACCGAAAACGGAAGAAGCATGGAATTCCTTAACGAAACAGCTGGCAGACCTCAGTCTGGCGCCTGACGATATCGAAATGGTTATCCTCACGCATGACCATCCCGACCATGCGGGGCTATTGGATTATTTCCCGCCATCACTGGATGTTTACGGGCACAGGCTGAATGAGCGGTGGATCAATCGGACAGATGAATTTCTGGCAATGCATGACCGGTTCTACCTCGGGCTGTTTCATGAATTCGGCATTCCCGAGAGCTATCACCGGCTCGCGGGGCAACTCAAAAAATCACTGAAGTTTTCCTGCAATCGATCGCTGACCGGCGAGCTTTCAGAAGGCGATAAACTCCCGGGCTTTGAGGATTGGCTGGTCGTTGAAACGCCAGGCCATGCCCAAAGCCATATATCCCTTTACCGGGAAAAAGATGGGGTGCTGATCGCGGGTGACCATGTGCTTGCCCACATCTCACCAAATCCCTTGCTTGAGCCGCCTGTCCAAGAAGGAGAGGAACGTCCCAGGCCGCAGCTTCAATATAATCATTCGCTGGCAAAACTGCGCGATTACCCGATTGGGCTCGTTTATACCGGGCATGGGTCAGAAGTCAGCAAACTGCCGGAATTGATTGAGCGGCGCCTTACCCGCCAGCATGAAAGGGCGATGAGTATAAAAGGCATGCTTAAAGACGGCCCAAAGACCGTATTCGATTTATGCCGGCAGCTGTTCCCGGCAGCTTACGAACGGGAGATGGGACTGACCTTATCAGAAACGGCCGGACAACTCGATTATTTGCTGTCTCTTGGGGAAGTCGAATTTTCTATTAATGGCAAAACAAAGTACTATCGAAGCAAATGAGGTGGAATAGATGAAAACTTTAGCCGGCAAAAATATCGTCATCACTGGAGCATCGGGCGGCATTGGAGCCGAAATCGCGAAGCTGGCTGCCGCCAAGGGGGCAAACCTAGCACTGCTAGCGAGAAGCCGCGATAAACTCGAAAAACTGAAGGCGGAACTAGAGTCCACCACTAACAGCAAAATACTGATCTACAAACTTGATGTTTCTGAGACCGATAACGTCACCGCTGATTTTGCCCGCATCCACCACGAGCTTGGTGACATCGATGTCCTCGTCAATAACGCCGGATTCGGTATTTTTCGCCTTGCCCACGAGGCGGATATGGAGGAAATCAAGGCAATGTTCGATGTGAACGTCATCGGCCTGATTGCCTGCACTGGTGCTGTTTTACCAAACATGCGGGCCCGCCGTTCCGGACATATCATCAATATTGCCTCCCAGGCAGGCAAAATCGCCACGCCGAAATCGAGTGTTTATTCGGCAACGAAGCATGCCGTGCTCGGCTATACGAACAGTCTCCGGATGGAGCTGTCCGATTACAATGTTCATGTTACGTCCGTGAATCCGGGGCCGATTGCGACGAACTTTTTCAATATTGCTGATGAAAGCGGGACTTATGTGAAGAATGTACAACGCTGGATGCTGAAGCCTGAATATGTCGCCGAAAAGGTTGTCGGCAGCATGCTGAAGCCGGTCCGCGAAATTAATCTGCCCGGCTGGATGAACGCTGGCAGCGTCTTTTACGCGCTGTTCCCGCGGATGTTCGAAAGGCTCGGCAAAAAGGCTTTTAATCAGAAATAGTCGTTGTAAGTGCAAAAAAACAACGCCCATTCGGAAGTGGTAGTTCCGAATGGGCGTTTTTAGACTAGTTTTATACATTTGCAAAAATCCCTATTAGACCTTTCTTTAGCTGAGCTTACTAATTTTCCTGAATTATTACTAGATTAGTAAAGTTCCATATTTTTCTCATAGAGAGATTATGCCATAATATAGGGAGTGAAAGGGGGATTTGAGTGGAAGTAACCTGGTATATGGTCATTATTTTTTTAATACTTTTGGTTGGGATTGCCTTTAGTATATGTATATACATATGGAGCAGGGAATTTTATTTAAAGCATCGAGTGGGTATGCGAAAAATATATTATGGATTAATTGTATTTGTATCCTTTTTATTGTGGGCATTTGGTGCTTTTCCTGATGTTGGTCAAAATCTGCAAAATTTAATTGCTCTTGTTATCAGTGTGATTATTATTGACTTGTTTGTGTTTCAAACACCGGATATTACTAAATTTATGTCAAATGAGTTAAAACAAGAGAATTTGGTGGAAAGTATAAATAAGAATCAAGATACAATTGTCGAGTTGAGCGAGAAACTCATTAAAGTAAATGAAATGATGCCCAAAAGCGAAATAAAGTGGCAGGTGGATGAATTTGAATTTACACCTGAGAAGTATGAAGAATATGTTCTTTCATATTTAAGGAACTTTGGGTCGTCATTTAATCTTGATGTCTACTCCTATCATGTTGAGTCTTCAAGTGACCAAGCTATCTTTAAGGGAAATGTAGAATCTGCATATAAGAAAGTACTAAAAGAGCATGATTTTACTCTTAGAGGAATCGGGATGAGGAATAAACATGCTATCAAGACACTTTTAGATGGCGGGAATATTGAAATTATCGAAAAGGATCGTAACGCTGTGTTATTCCCTTATTATGGAGAATATTATAATTTGCTCTTTGTTGTCAGTTCTAGAAAAGAAAGAGTAGTCACAGGTGCAGATGCCTCCCTTATGTTAAACCTACTATATACATTTGATATGTGGCTGTTGTACAACGAAGATGAATTCTTGCCTGTCGATGACGAAGTTGAAGTCGATGGTGAAGATAGAAATGAAGATTAAAATATGGTATTCTTAAGAGAGATGAAAGGAGTTGTGGAAGAGATGACAGTTGAATCACCTTTAAAAGTTGGACGTAAAGCTCCATCAAAAAGAACTTCCCGACACGGTAGTGTACCTCCTAGAAACCCAAACAAAAGACCAACAACCATTAATCTGGATCGTTCAATTGGACGCATGAAAGCTGATGCCAGGGAAGCAATTAGGCGAGCTGCTGAATAAAATAAATGAAAGAGAAGGGGGTACAAATCCCTTCTCTTTTTTTATATATTTCCCCTTAAAGTCGCATAGAATATACAAACAAGCGGAAAAAGGGTGTGTTTTAGTATGAAGACCAATAAAAACGCATCACCGCCGCGGAATCCAAACAAACGGCCTTGCGTTGCAAGGAATATTACCTTTCCAGTTCAAAAGGAAAATGACGACTTGCTCCGTTTGTTGTCTAAAAGACCGCGGTTTATGGATCGGATTAAGAATATTTTATTGAAGGGTTAATTTATTGAAGCTTTTAACCAGAAATAAAATACTGTGAAGCCATTAAAAAACCGCCCAATCGAAATCGGGCGGTTTTCCAACTTCTAAATAGCTTTTTCGTAGTTCTTTATCAACGCGGACGGCTCTACATCAAACAGGTCCCTAAATTCGCAAACAGGATTTGCTTTTACATATTCCGAAACAAGCTTCAGCGCAAAAGAGTACCCGGCGAAAAAAGGAATTCCTTTATCCGGATTGCCGAAGCAAAGCGGGCTTTTGACCGCATCGTCGGCCGTTTTTAAGAAGCCTTTGCATTTTTGCCAGTATCGTTGCTCTTCTTCTCCTTCAAGATTGCCTTTCCACCAGCGGTTATCTGGATAGAGCGAGAGGCTGAAATACTCGGCCGTGCCCTCCATCTTGTACCATTCCTCCAACGTAAAGACATCGAGGGTCAGCCGATAAATCGGATTTTCAGGGCAGGCATGGTGAAGCTCGTGTGCCAGCATATACTGCAAAAATTCCCTGTCCGGTTGAGGGGGAACCGCCAGGACAATATTCCCTGATCCGTTCGTAAATGCATTCGTCCAAATGGATGAATCGAATTGGCGGAACCAGCGGAAGGGAAGGGCGGGTACGACCGTAATCCTGATTTTATCGAAAGCGAAATAATTACCGACTTTTCTTACTGTGTTTTCTATTATTTGTTCAATCTGCTTTTCATCCCATTCATATTGCAAAAGCTCAGCCTCATTCATGTCCATGAACTTGTCCAACTGGAATCGCTGGGCAAGCTGTTGCCAACTGGTCATCCACGTCTGCTCGTCCACATGCGGGCTCAAACACTCTTGAAAAAGTTCCTCAAATCGCTCGTGGTGCTTAAGAAACTCTTTCGGCCCTAATTGCCTGATTTCTAGCAAAACCTTTCCCCCTTATGGCGTATTCGTTTCCACTTCATCTTCCAACTTCCACTCAAACCATCTGCCGTGGCCATCCGTCATGGCAACTAGCTTGTGACTTTTACGCCCATCCACAAATGAATCCAAATGCAGGTCCCGGTCCTCCATATTGTTATACAGATGAAAAATGTCCTGTGTCCCGGCAATTTGCTCAATTGTTCCCAGCAGCTTCTGTTTCATTTCGGCTGACATTTGATTGGCGACATGGGTGTGAAAAACGACGATTACCGAATCTTTGGGCACTTGGTCGGCAATCTCCTTCAACAGCGCAATTCCATCCCCCTCGCTAAAGGTGATTTTCCCGCGGTTTTCTTCCATACAGCGTACGGTCGCATCGAACAATCTCCTTCTGTCATGATGCTCGGGCCAGATGAGGGCTTTCATCCACAAGGCGTCCTCGTCGTTTGTCACATCATTAATGTGCAAATCAAGGCCATAACGGACAGTGACAGATGGAATTTCCGAATTAAATACCGGCCTGAGGATTCCTTTTTGTTCGGAGTGGATTTTTACTTCGGAACTCTCCTGTCCATAAACCATTCCGTCTCCATAGTGGTATTCATAATGATCCCAAAGGAGCTGGAATCCGGCGCTCGTGCCGATTTCAATGAGGGCAAGCGGCCTTTTAGCCTGTTCGTGAATGTATGTAAAAGTAGGGAACAAATAGGCGCAGCGTCTCACTTCATTTGTCTGCACTAATTTGTTTTCTAGGATTTCAATAATATTCGCCCGATTCCCCATGCAAAAACTTTTGAATGAGGGGAATGATTTTTCAGAAGGGAGTGGTTCATCCGTCAAGCTTGCATAATAATCCTTCAATGGATGATTTGATCCTTTCAAAAGCAGATAGTGGATTGCGCCGAACAACAAATTTGGCATCGGCTGGCCTTGCCGCGCATGCGATGCTAACTCCAGTATTTCCGGATCATCGGCTATTTCCCCGGAGAGATGGTCATATAATTCGCTTGAACCCTTGCATTCCTTTTCAGCAAACGCCATAAAACGATTGGATAAACGGTCAAAGTTCATTTTATTTCCTCTCCTCGTGGAAAAATTATCCTTTTTTTAAAGGGTTTTTACAAATTTTAACGAATTATTGAAGATGGAGGAAGATTATTTAGTTTAGTTGGGGTTGTTTTAGAAAAAACGCATTTGCAGATTTCTGAGGTGAAACTCCCTTGGTATCAAGTTACTTTAGAGAGCGAGTCGATCGAATTTGATGGATGTATTTCTGAGTGCCGCTTTGTTACTGGTCTATATGCACGGGATGAATTGGTTATTTAACAAGATAACAATGACGATGAAAGCGAATACTTCGGATTTTGTGTTGCAGTTCCTCCCAGGTTGGCTATCCGTTTTTCTGACTTCCATGCTGATGATATTTTCTGTTAAAACCTTCATTTCTAGTGGAGTTAGATATCTCTATTTTATTTTATACACATCTTTAGCCATTTTTTCTATTCTTCTAATCATGTATTTCTTCATCAGGCCTATCAATAAGTCTCTTTACCTCAAGGTTATAAACACTATTAAAAAAAGATGATATAGAATAACTTTTTTCAGGATTACTTTTACAAAATCAGGGAGGGATCGTATTGCGTTTCATTATAACAGTAATTGCAGTTGTTTTGGGATTATTAGGATGCTCAATTGAGACCGAAAAGGAATTCAAAGGAAAAAAGCTTACCGAAAAGGAAGCTTTGAAAAGAGAGGAAGTAGTCGTTTACCATAAAAGCAATGATTTTAATCAAATTGTCTCCGGGGAGATGGAGTACAAAAACTTTACGAAGCTGCTTTATTTTGTAAATGATGTGCAAGCAGGCAAAAAAGGAGCCCTTACCATCACCATTGTAAATAAAAATGGTGATACAGAAGCAACAAACTCACTAAAGTCTGATGGAGAAAAGGTTGAGTTTGTAAATGAGTATGAAGGCTACCATAGCCCAAAAGGGAAATTCACCTGCGAGATATTGCTTATTTCACATGAAGGTCCTTTCACACAAGGAAAACCATCCTTAGATGGAATGGATTGTAAAGATGAAGAGGGAAAGGACTATCGTTTGGTTCTGGTCCAGCCTTTAACCCGGCAGGCATTGGAATCGGGCGGCCAGGAGTAACGGTCAGGAGTGAAGTGATGTTTAAAAGAGTTGTGAAACTATTGATTGTTCTCTTGTTAATTCTTGTCATAGCGAGCTTTCCTGATGCACTGGAGCCAAGAAGTGGAAATATCATCGTTTTAAAGCCGTATGTTTTCCCTGATAACATTCAGGCGTTTTTCAAAAACCTTTCGGACGGCTCACTCGGTACTTACAAGACTGGCAGCCAGCATAGAAGCATCGCAGCCGATATCGGTGACAACGTCCTGACCAGTTTTCTTCTCATGTTTACAAGCATGCTTGTGAGCGTAGCCACATCGTTGCTCGTTGGGGCGTTTTTTCCTCGCAGCCGGATTTCCAAGGCAGTTTATGCGATATTTGGCTTCCTATCAGCCATACCGCAGTTTATTCTAATCATCTTGCTGATTTTTGGCGGTGTTTCCATCTACAAACTGACAGGCTACCGGGTAATCACACTATCGATGGATAAAAAGTTTGCAGACTTTCTTTTCCCAGTATTCATTTTATCTATCGTATCCACTTCGTATTTATTGAAGCTGACGGCTGCAAAATATAATCATATAGGCTCTGAAGATTATGTTCGCACAGGCTTATCCAAAGGTCTTTCAAAACCTTATTTAAATCTGCACCACATCTTTAAAAATCTGCGTCCTTATTTTGTTGCTGACCTTAAAAAAACCCTTTCTTTGACAGCGGGAAGCTTATTCATTGTAGAATACTTGTTCAATATTCTCGGAGTGACCCGGTTTATTTTTGCCGACTATCAGTTTGCAGCAGTGGCTGTAGGTTTCTTGTCTATTGTCCTCATCACCATGGTTGTTTACTACTCCATTCTTTTGCTATTATTTCTCTTTGAAAAAGGTTTTGTTTATGAATAAAAAGTACAATCTGCCTTTTATTGCCGGAATCGTCAGTTTTCTGTTTTTGTTTCTGATTTCTGTTTGCGGGCCCTGGGTGGCTGCCAACTTCCTGACAGAAAAATTGGAAGTGGGAAGCATCCTTGTGGATGGAGAATATGTGCTGAGGGCTCCGCCGCTGAGCCCGTTCGAGTACAAGGATCATTTGCTGGGGACTGATCGATGGGGCCATGACATTCTTTTAAAAATGCTGAACGGGGCAAGGTATACATTTTTTGTCTCCCTGACAATCGCTGGACTTCGGACGCTGTTGGGAGGCCTTGCCGGCTTGTATTTAGGAATGAGGAATTCTGTACCGGCATGGTGGCTTGCTATTGAGGATGCGTCAAGCTATTTACCGGCATTTCTCGTCGTTTATTTTATCTTGCTGCCTCTTAGCATGAATTCGCCGCTTACCATCGGTTATTTGGTCATCCTTCTCATCCTGCTTGTAACGGGGTTGGGGATACCGCCAGCCGCTTCATCGATCAGAAAAAAAACGAATGAAATTAAAAAAATGGACTTCATAGAGGCATCCAAATCTCTAGGTGCCCGCAAAGGTAGAATTCTGTTCAAACATATCATCCCGCAGTTAAGGGATCCTATCGTTGTTTTATTTTTGACCGAAGTTGTTTCGGTTTTGACTTTGCTTGGTATCCTGGGTCTTTTCAACCTTTTTGTCGGCGGGACAGCGGTCCAGTATGATGAAGACGTCATTTTTCTATCCATCACGGACGATTGGGCGGGGCTAACCGGCCAGGCAAGAAGCAACCTTCAGTACAATAGATGGATTTTATTTATACCGTTGACTGGCATGCTGTTTATGATCAGCTCCTTCAGCCTGCTGGCGAGAGGCTGGAAACAGCGGATTGAAAGTGGATATAAAAGAGCTCCATGGATATAGGACCCAATTATATTATAGGCAGCATTTAAAAGAGTACCGGATTGCCGGTACTCTTCGTTTTATTTTCCTGCCAGTTCCGCTTCTTCAAGAAACTCGGCCACGGTTTCCCTATACTCCTCCGGCTGTTCGCGGTAAGGGGAGTGCGCGCTTTTTTCAAAAATCTGCAGCTTCGCGCCCGGCACAAGGCTGCTGAAATAACCAGTCGATTCCGGTGTCGCTTCATCATAGCGGCCGCACAGGAAGAGAGAAGGGACTTCGATTTCATGAAGCCTTGGCGTGCAGTCGAATTCCTTTAGGTTGCCGGTCACGCAAAACTCGGACGGTCCCCACATCGTGTTGTACACTTCGTGGTTGCCAAGCTTTGATGTTGCTTCTTTTTCCTCGGCGCTTATCTCGATTCGGCAGACAAAATTTTTCGCGAACACCTGCATCGCCTGCTTGTATTCCTCGGAGTCCGTTGACCCGTCGGCTTCGCAGCGTGCGATCGCTTCCTGTGTTTCCTCAGGCAGCTGCTTCAAAAGACGCTCCTGGTCTTTTGCCCAGCGGGGCGCGCTCAGGCACGGGCTTGAGAAAATCGCGCTTTTCACACCGGCCGGCTTTGTCAGCAAATAGGCGGCCAGCAATGTCGTTCCCCACGAATGACCAAGAATATGTACTTCATCAAGTTCCAACCGCTCGCGTACCTGTCCAAGCTCTTCCACATAACGGTCCAAATTCCATAGCGCTTTATCGGTCGGGCCCTGCGATCGCCCCGCGCCAAGTTGATCATAATAGACAACCGTCCGTCCGCTCAGTCCCTCCGCAAGCTTGTCGAGCCGCTGTAAAGGATAGCACGAAGCACCCGGCCCTCCATGCAAAACAAGCAATGGAGCGGTATCGGCCGCGCCTTTCGCTTTTCTGTACCACACCTTGCCCCACGTGACCTCGATAAAACCTTCTTCGATGCTCAAAATTTTCTCCCCCTATGTATAAATTATCGTATTCTCCACAGCTTACCTGTTTGCTCAGCCTGTCAAAAATTCATACACAACATCATTAATGATATCATGCAGATACGCCTCTGGTTCTGATTCTTTCAGCCTATATACCTGCGTGCAAATTTCCTTTACATCGCTTTCGCCGAGAGGCTGAAGTTCCTCGCCATAATATTGCTTCAGGCAGTTGGCAATCATTTTTCTTACCAGTTTCTCTTCCACAAAAAGCACCTCAACCCCATTATATCTCTATTATTCGGCAGTTTGAAATGGAAGCAGACCCTTTTTTTATAGAACCTGTCGTAAAATTTCCATTGAATACGAACGCATATTCGCTTAAGATATGGGTATAATGATACGGAACAAACGTTCTTATTTTGGAAGGGTGACGAGGGCCATGGTCGATTACAGCGCAATGCCGCGGCATAAAATACTGTGTGTCGATATGAAAAGTTTCTATGCAAGCTGCGCCGCGGTTATCGAGGGCCTTGATCCGCTCGGCTGCTACCTGGCTGTCGTCGGTGACACTAATCGTGAAGGAAGTGTCGTCCTCGCCGCCTCTCCGCTTTTGAAAAAAGAATTCGGCATTAAGACAGGCTCACGGAAATTTGAAATTCCAAACGACCCAAAAATCCATGTAGTTGAACCAAAGATGGGCTTATTCCTGAGGATTTCCACCGAAATCAGCCGTGTTTTCCACCGCTACGTCCCGAAAGAAGCCATCCATACATACAGTGTCGATGAAAGTTTCATTAAAGTGGACGGGGCGGTAAACCTGTGGGGGGATGCGCACACAATCGCGAAAAAAATCAGGGATGACATTGAACGCGAATTCCAGCTTCCTTGCGCGATCGGTATCGGCCCGAACATGCTCCTCGCCAAGCTTTGCCTTGACCTCGACGCCAAGAAGCAAGGAATTGCCGAATGGACGTATGAAGATGTCCAGAGAAGGCTTTGGCAGGTTTCGCCGCTCCGGGAAATGTGGGGAATCGGCCGCAGGGTCGAAAAAACACTGAACGGAATGGGGATTTTCACGGTCGGCCAGCTTGCCCGCTATGACCTTGAAAAGCTTGAAAAGAAGTTCGGGATCATGGGCAATCAGCTTTATTACCATGCCTGGGGAGTCGACCTTTCTGAAATGGGCGCGCCAATCATCGAAGGCCAGATCAGTTTTGGCAAAAGCCAGATTCTCCTCAGGGATTATAAAGATGAAGAGGAGGTAAAGCATGTCATGCTGGAAATGTGCGAGGAGGTGGCGCGAAGGGCGCGGACGCACCGGAAAGCGGGGAGGACGATCACGCTCGGAATCGGCTACAGCCAGGATGAATTCGGCGGCGGCTTCCACCGGGCGAAAACGATTTTCGAGCCAACCAATGTGACGATGGATATTTACCGTGTCTGCCTTGAGCTGTTCCGCCAGCATTACACCGGCAAAACAGTCCGGCAGATTTCCATCTCGCTCGGGAATATTGTCGATGACGTCGAATTGCAGATGAGCCTTTTTGATATGGGGGCGGGGAAGAGAAGGGACCTCGGCTATGTGGTCGACCGGATCCGCAGCCGGTATGGCTCAGGCTCGCTGCTCCGGGCTGTTTCGTATACTACAGCAGGAACCGCCAGGCACCGCGCGTCGCTGCTCGGCGGACATAAAAAGTAACGGAAAAGAGGGGAAAACAGTGATTCGGGACCGCGGCAGAATAAAATGGACCTCCATGATGCTTCCGGAGCACGTCAAGATGCTTCGTGATTGGGTGAAGGAGGATTCCTACGAACAGAGGAAAGAACTTGATGAACAACAGCTCGAAGCAATGAACGAAACCCTTGCCGAAGCAATGGAGTTCAACCAGACGGTGGTGATTACCTACTACCGCAGCCACAATTATGAACTTTGCATCGGAAATGTCCACTATTGGGACGAACTCACACACAAGCTCCACATTGTCGACTCCTCGGGCAACGCCCAACTAATCCCGATTAACACCATCGCCGACATTAAATTGGCTCCGGACAAATAACCCGCCGCCATCAGGCAAAAAGACAAGCAGGTTCGAGGCAGAACCTGCTGTTGCAGATGATTTTCCGCTAACCTTTTACAGGTCAGCCAATTTGCAGACGCTATCTAAAACGTTTCTTTTATCGCTTCGTATTCCCTATCCAAAATGCTCATCATGACATCCGTCTCAAATCGGCCTTCGATCAGGGCGCCTTCCCGCTCTTTCCCTTCGATCATAAATCCGCATTTCTGATAACAGGCAATCGCCCGGTGGTTATACTCTAAAACCTTTAAATCGACCCGATGAAGATTCAACACCTCAAAGGCATACTGAAGAACAAGCCGGGTAATTTCGGTTCCGAGGCCGATTCCCCAAACAGACGAGTCAAATAAGCCGACTGCATAGCGGGCGCGGCAATCAGCTTCATTTACGGTCAAACGAGCCTGGCCGACGCAGCGGCCTTCGTATTCGACACACCATTCCAGTTTATTGCGCAGAATATTGTCAATGAAGTTTTTGGCTTCGTCCATTGTGATGGGCTTCAAATTGCGGGTATCTCCTCCATACATTCGGACAAGCTCCGCATTCCGACCGCACTTAAAGAAATCAAGCGCATCAGACTCAATGGGTTTCCTTAACAACACACTTTCCCCTTGGATAGTTGGAGATTGATTCATGGCATATACCTCTTTTCAAAAAACGCTTGTATTTTGAGAAAACTCTGATAGGATAATTTTAACAAAAAGTAGTGGGGGCGCCTATATGAAAATAGAAGAGATATACGGTGATTTGCCTACTCTGGAAACAGACAGGCTGATTTTGCGAAAAATGACGATGGAAGATGCCGAAGATCTATTTGCCTATGGATCAAATGAGGAAGCGGCGAAATACGTGACGTGGGATGTGCATAAAACGATTGAGGACTCCCGCAATTTCATCGATTTCGTCTTGAACCAGTATGAAAACAAAAAGGTAGCCCCATGGGCAATCGAATATAAAGAGAACGGCCGGATGATTGGCACAATCGACTTTGTCTGGTGGCAGCCAAGGCACAATAGCGCGGAAATCGGGTATGTCATCGCCCCGGCATATTGGGGACGGGGTATCGCGACAGAAGCGGCTTTGGCCATCATCGCATTCGGGTTTAAGAATATGGACCTTGTCCGGATCCAGGCAAAATGCTTCGTGGACAACATTGGCTCGGCCCGCGTCATGGAAAAGGCGGGGATGTCATTCGAAGGCATTAACCGGAAGGCCATGTATATAAAAGGAAAACACCATGATTTGAAGACGTATTCGATCCTAAAGGAAGAGTTTATTCTTTTGCAAAAAAGGAAGGTAAAGATGGAGATAAGACAGATTGATATTACGGACAAGGAAACAGCGCGTGAAGTACTGGGAATCCAGCTGCCATCCTATAAAGTCGAGGCGGCCCTTATAGATTTTTACGGCATTCCACCGTTGAAGGATACGGTCGAGACATTAATGGAGTGCGGGGAAACATTCCTGGGGTACTATGAAAATGGCATTCTATGCGGAGCAATATCATTCAAAGCAGAAAATGGAGTGGTCGATATCCACAGGCTGATGGTCCATCCTAATCATTTCCGGAAAGGGATAGCCCGAAGACTTCTGCGGGAAGTAGAAAAAGCCACAGAGAGCGCCGCAGCGATGATTGTCTCAACAGGCTCGAAAAATTCGCCGGCAATCCGATTCTATGAAACAAATGGATTCAGGAAGGCCGGAGAAGAAAGGCTTGCCGAAGGCGTTTCGATCACGCATTTTGAAAAACGAAAGGGGAATTGAGATGGGAGCATGGGGAACCAAGCTGTGGGAAGATGACTTGTCCTGTGATATTCAGGATGAGTGGAATGATTTTCTTGATGATGGCCTAAGTCCGAAAAAGGCTACCCGTCTCATCGAGGAGAGCTGGCTGCAGGAGTTAACAGATGGAGTGGAGGATGAAGATGGGCGGGCGGATGTGGCCCTGCTGTATATTTCGCTCGCCGCCTTGCAGATGAGGCATCAAGCATTGACAAGAAAGACAAGGCAAAAGGCGCTTTTCTGGCTCGAAAAAGGCGCGGACCTTCATTTGTGGGAGGAAGGGGATGAAGCGGATTACCTTGAGCGGAAAAGAGTGCTGGAAGAGTTTAAAGAAAAACTGATGAATGCAAAAGCCCGATTTTTTTAACAGCGAAAGCCACCGATCAAACGGCGGCTTTCGTCGTAAAGCGCTTATTTTGCAGAAAGCGGGAAGTTCCCCATGCCAGCAGGCCTACTCCGACTGATACATACCAGTGGAAAAGGATGGCTGGGCCGACCTCTGGGAGAAGAACCGTGGCCCCGATGACAATAGCCATAATCCCTGCTGCCGCGGCGCCGACTTTGACCATATTTTTCTTATCGTTCTTTTCTTCGGTAAAAAGTGTTTTCTCAATGCTTGTAAAAATAACCCGGATAACGAAAAAAGTTCCTAAAGCAATCAAAAGAAAAATCACTCCAGCCTTTAACGGATAAACAATGTTCTCCTTTTTGCTGAAGAAAGAGAGGATGAAAGAAAGAATTCCATTGGCCAGAAAAAAGTAACTCAGCAATTGCAGGCCAAGTCCGGAAATGAAAGAAACTGCATTTTTCCTGTTTTCTTTCGGAATATCTGCAATCAGCTCGTCGGCAAACTTTTTCGGGTCATCGCCGAACAGGACGCTGGCGGGCTTTCCTTGCTTTTGTGCCTCAATCAAATGGTCAAGGATTTCCATCAGCACCTCCTCGGACTGCTGCTCCGAAAGCGTGAGCTGAAGCCTAATGTACACCATGAAGTCGGAATAGACTTTTTCATTTTCCTTTGTAAGTTCCTTGCGTTTTTGGTTATTCAGTTCAATCAGTTGTTTAGCTTCCATTGTCTAAGCCACCTTATTTTAAAATTTTGCTGACAGGGCCCGCAAGTTGTTCCCATTCTTCTTTAATGAGTGCCAGCGCTTCGTTCCCGGCATCTGTCAAAAAATAATATTTTCGGTTCGGGCCCGAGGGGGAGGGCTGCATTTCGCCGCGGATCAAACCATTTTTCTGCAAGCGAAGAAGGACAGGATAAATGGTTCCTTCGCTTACATCCAAGAGGCCGGCTTCCTGGAGTTTTGCAGACAGCTCATACCCGTAAACAGGCCCGGCGGCGATAACAGAAAGCACACAACCATCCAATATCCCTTTTAGTAATTGGGACCGTATTGACATAGCCGCACCTCCATTTGACTATATTGTTTAACAAGGTAGTGTGGGTAAACTCAGCTACCTTGCAATGCAAAGTAGCTTGAGTTAACTATATGTCTTTTAAATAGCCTTTGTCAACCAAAAATGGAAGAACTTTTAATCGTAAATTTTTATTGTCTTTCCTTTCTTTAGGACTGTATAAAGAGCCTTGCCGTCACTCGGATTGTCCTTCCCGTAATCAATTGGCAGCAGGGCGAAAAAGATGAAATACACTGAAAAATAGGCAAACTGGTAGAAAAACAAGTGTTTTGGCCATATGCCTAGATGAATAAGCGAGTTTACGATTAGAATGGACAGGGCATTAAAAATGACGCCCCCCGCATAAATAAGCGCATATTTCCAGCGTGCCTTATTTCTGATTTCACTGTACTGGCAGGAGGCATCAATAAAATAAAGGCTATGGACATGAAATGTGCCAAGAGAAAAAAGCTTTCTTCCCCGGCCCATTGTCAAGGCTGGCTTGCCGCCAAAAAGGACTATGAAGAAAGTATGCCCTGCTGCATGGACGAACGAAGTTAAAGGCAGGACAATAAAAAAGGCCCAACAAAATGTAATCATATCATCCCAGGAAAACATACCGTCACCTCCATAAGAAAAAGCATACATAGGGCTAATTCCTCGTATGCCTCCATTAAAACGTGTTAATATCTGCTAGCGGCAGGCAAGAAAGAAGGCACTCGCCATAAATGGCCAGTGCCTCTTGAATCAAAATATTATTGTCCGGGTGTTTCTTCCGGAACCCGAACCTGAGAATCGAATTTTCCTTTATGGGTGCCATCGCAAAACGGCTTGTTTGAAGAAAGGCCGCAGCGGCAAAGTGAAAAAGCCGGCTTAGCAGGGTAAGCATTCCCCTGTCCATCGAGAAGTTCCACATCTCCGGTAATTCGGAGTGAGCCATTATCATTTACTTTAATTGTTACCTTCGACATCGTTATCCCCCTTTAAATGCTTTCTCTTATGATGGTAGAGAGTTTATCGGAAAAACGCAAATATTAAGAAAACCATATGGGTGCTGCCGACAGCACTTATTGCTAAGCATTCCCCTGGCAAAATAATTAATTCTCGAGGACCGGATCCGGAATATACATCCGCGGCCGATAAATGAGATTTTCCAAAAACTCGTCAACTGCCTGTTCATATTCCTCCCGGTTTTCATTAAACGACTGGGCGTGTACGCCATTTTCCGCCATAAAAAGCATCTTAGGCCCTTTTTTCTTTTCATAGAGCGCCTCTGTCATATAA
Organism: Bacillus sp. B-jedd; assembly: GCF_000821085.1. Classification (GTDB taxonomy): domain Bacteria; phylum Bacillota; class Bacilli; order Bacillales; family Cytobacillaceae; genus Bacillus_D. The sequence goes on along the minus strand of NZ_CCXR01000001.1, from coordinate 2,523,776 downwards.
GGAAGAATAAAATCATCTTTGGCGCTGTGAATAAAAAGAATCGGATGCTTAACATTATCGATAACCGTAATCGGAGAAACTTCCCGAATTGAATACTTTTCACGTAATCGAAGGAAGACATCCGCGAGCGGCAAAACAACCCCGGCCGGCAAGTGCAAGTCTTCCTTGAGGCGGTAGGCGAGCTGCTCCTTGAAATCGGAAAAAGGGCAGTCAGCGATATAAAAATCGGCGCCGTCCTCAAGCATACCGGCATAAAGGATCATCGTCGCGGCCCCCATTGATTCGCCGTGGATGCCAAGCAAGATATCGGGCCCGATTTCGCTTTTCAGCCAGTCGACAACTGCCTTCAAATCGAATTTTTCATAATGCCCGTAGCTCGTTGTTTTCCCCCCGGATTCGCCGTGGCGCCGATGATCGAATATAAGGACGTTGAAGCCCCGCTCCAGGAACAGATTCATGTACTTTATCGAATTGAATTTATTCTCTGTGACCCCATGGCTGATGATGATGTAACGATTTGTGTCATGCGGCTCCGCAAGGACTCCTTTTAGATGATATCCGAAAGGGGAAGGAATCAGAACATCCCTCTTCATTAATGAATCATACTCTTCATCAATGATCCTTCCAGCTTCCCGTTCCCGATTGAGGATAAAATCATCCTCTTTTTTCTTCATATACATAAGCCTGTTCGTGAAATAAACACCGATTGCCGAAACAATCGCAAACAATGAAAAGAAAACCCTTAAAGCTTTTCGCAAAAAAATCCCTCCGCTCCAGATGCATCCTTACATTATTTTACCATTAAGGATGTTTTCAAACACGAAAAGGCGAAGAAAGGCCGCCCGGTAAAAGGGACGGCCGAAGGTGGTTACTGTTTGGAGTTTTGCCTGTTCGTTGGATGGATTTCTTTTTCCAACTCTTCTTTTGCAATCATCCCGCGTCCGTCTTTGGCAGAAGGCTGCCCTTTCTGGCTGTACCCTTTGTCACGTTTTTGGCTCATCTCGCATGGCTCCCTTCAAGTCTTTATCTTTAAGATGAACTTCGTTGGAACCTCTTATGCACCGCCAGTCCCGACCACTTTATAATACATACTCCCAATGGGTCTGCTGAGATGCGGGCGGACGATTTCTATCGCATTCATTAATTTTTCGAGAGAAATCCCTGTTTGAATGCCCATCCGCTCCAGCATATAAACAACATCCTCGGTGGCGACATTGCCGGTCGCGCCAGGGGCGAACGGGCAGCCGCCAAGACCTCCGGCGGAAGTGTCGAACCGGTTGATTCCTGCCTGAAGGGAGGCAAGGATATTGGCGAGTGCCAGCTTTCTTGTGTCGTGGAAATGCGCGGTCAGCAGGATTCCCGGAAGAGCAGCCTTTAATTTTGCAAAAAGGGAATAGGCTTCTGTTGGAACGGCCATTCCGATTGTGTCGGCGACACTTAGCTCATCAACACCCGCTTCCGCAAACTCGCTGCATAGGTTTAGTGTCTCTTCCACGGGAATTTTTCCTTCGTACGGGCAATGCCAGGCTGTTGAAATACAAGCTCTGACAAAATAGCCTTTTTCCTTCAGTCCGGCGATGAGCGGCTTGAGTTCCTCCATGCTCTCAGCCGTCGTTTTATTTATATTCTTCTTATTAAATGTATTGCTCACTCCAACGAAGACAGCGACTGATTTACATGCGGTTTCCTGAACCCGTTCAATCCCTTTTCTATTGGGAGCAAGGACGATAGCGCGCCTCAGGTTATCCGGGGAACCGCTTACAATTTCCGTCGCATCCGCCATCTGGGGAACCCATTTCGGGGATACAAACGAAGTCAGTTCCATTTCCATGACTCCCGCGCCTTGAAGAGCCGCAATGAATTGCTTTTTAATCTCAGTCGGTACGAATCCTTTTTCATTTTGCAGCCCGTCCCGTGGGCCGACTTCAATAATTGTTACGTTCTCAGGCAAGTTTATTGCCATAAAACTCCCCCTCCATTCATACTAATTTTAAGTGAAAAATTTTAAAAAATGCAAGTAATGGATTTATTTTGACAATTTAAAAGGATTTTCGCATGAAAACAGAGAAGTAAGAGGATGGAAACAAACAAGAAAGGGGCAATGAGATGGAACGGATGGAAGTGGTCATTGTAGCTGCCGCAAGGACGGCAATAGGTAGTTTTAACGGTACCCTGAAGGGAGTTTCAGCTCCGGAATTGGGTGCTGAAGCAATCAAAGGTGCACTCGGGCAAGCCGGGCTCAAGGCTGAACAGGTGGATGAAGTCATTCTCGGAAATGTCCTGCAAGCTGGGCTCGGGCAGAATCCTGCACGGCAGGCGGCTATAAGAGCGGGCATTCCTGAAAGCGCTTCCTCAATGACGATCAATAAAGTTTGCGGTTCAGGCTTGAAGGCAGTCCACCTTGCTGCACAGGCCATTATCGCCGGGGATGCGGAAATCGTCGTGGCGGGCGGCATGGAAAATATGAGCCAGGCTCCGTATCTTTTGAAGAATGCCCGTGAAGGCTTCAAAATGGGTGACCAGAAACTCGTTGACAGTATGGTTAGCGACGGGCTATGGTGCGCGTTCAATGATTATCATATGGGCATCACGGCTGAAAATCTGTGCGAACGCTATGAACTGACCCGTGAAGAGCAAGATGAATTTGCCGCCGCAAGCCAGGAAAAAACCGCGCGCGCAATGGAAGAAGGAAAGTTCAAGGATGAGATTGTCCCAATACATATCCCGCAGCGGAGAGGCGAACCGATTGTTTTTGACACAGATGAATATCCGAAAAAGGGAACAACCGCCGAGAAGCTTGCAGGGCTTAGGGCCGCGTTTAAAAAGGATGGCAGCGTAACGGCCGGAAACGCATCCGGGATCAATGACGGAGCGGCTGTAGTCATTGTGATGAGCAGGGCGAAAGCGGATGAACTTGGCGTAAAGCCGCTTGTGGCAATTAGAGGAAACGGCAGTGCTGGCGTCGACCCAAGTGTGATGGGAATCGGCCCTGTCGAGGCAGTTAGGAAGGCGCTGAAGAAATCCGGAACGACCATGGAAGAAATCGACCTCATTGAAGCCAATGAGGCATTCGCCGCACAGTCACTTGCAGTCAGCCGGGACCTTCAGTTTGACGCGGATAAAGTAAATGTAAACGGAGGGGCGATTGCGCTTGGTCACCCGATTGGTGCGAGCGGTGCGAGGATTCTCGTTACGCTCATCCATGAAATGAAGCGCCGGGAAGCGAAAAAAGGACTGGCGACGCTCTGTATAGGCGGCGGCCAGGGAGTCGCAACCGTAGTGGAGTTAGTTTAATTTTTTGCCGAAGAGAGGAGAATTTTTATGAAAAGGATTTGTACGTCATTCCAGGAGGCGGTTGCGGATATCCAGGACGGCGCCACTTTGATGGTCGGCGGCTTCGGCCTCTGCGGGATTCCTGAAAACCTGATCCTGGCTCTTGTAGACAAGGGAGTGAAGGACTTAACCGTCATTTCCAATAACTGCGGAATCGATGATTGGGGATTAGGGCTGCTTTTGCACAACAGACAGATAAAAAAAATGGTAGGTTCCTATGTTGGTGAAAACAAGGAATTCGAGCGCCAGGTGCTCGCCGGCGAACTTGAAGTGGAGCTGCTGCCGCAGGGAACGCTTGCCGAAAAAATCCGAGCCGGAGGAGCGGGGATTCCAGCGTTTTATACGCCCGCAGGAGTAGGAACGCCAATAGCGGACGAGAAGGAAACAAGGATTTTCAACGGCAAGGAATATTTGCTTGAAGAAGCGCTAGTTGCCGATTTCAGCCTTGTTCGCGCATGGAAGGGAGACAAGATGGGGAATCTCGTCTACCGGAAAACCGCCCGCAACTTCAATCCGATGATCGCGGCTGCTGGAAAGGTGACGATCGCCGAGATTGAGAACCTGGTCGAAATCGGGGAGCTTGACCCGAATGCAATCCATACTCCGAGCATTTATGTGCAAACAATCATCCAGGGGAACCAGGAAAAGCGGATTGAACGGCTGACAGTGAGGAAATAGGGGAAAGGAGAGACAGGAATGACCAACGATAAAGCGAATGTGCGCGAAAAGATTGCAAGAAGGGCGGAGCGCGAGATTCAAGATGGATACTATGTGAATCTTGGAATCGGCATGCCTACGCTTGTAGCAAACTATATTTCTGATAATAAACAGGTTGTTCTGCAGTCGGAAAACGGACTCCTTGGAATAGGGCCGTATCCACTGGAGGGCGAGGCGGATGCAGACCTGATCAACGCAGGAAAAGAAACGGTCACAGCGATTCCTGGCGCGGCTTATTTCGACAGCGCCGAGTCATTCGCGATGATCCGCGGCGGACATGTGGACATTGCCATTCTTGGCGGAATGGAAGTTTCAGAGAATGGCGACCTTGCCAACTGGATGATTCCCGGCAAAATGATCAAAGGGATGGGCGGCGCGATGGACCTTGTGCACGGTGCCAGGAAAATAATCGTGATCATGGAGCATACGAACAAAAAGGGTGAGTCGAAGGTTCTGAAGGAATGCACTCTTCCGCTCACCGGTAAAGGCGTTGTGACCCGTATCATCACCGAGCGGGCCGTCATGGATGTGACTGATTCAGGGCTTAAGCTCATTGAAGTCGCCGAGGGATACAGTGTCGATGACGTTGTTAATGCGACAGAAGCGAGCCTTGACACAAGCGGCAACGTACAATTGGATGCTTTTTAATCAGGATGGCGGAAGCGTTGGTGCTTCCGCCTTTTTTCGCGGCAAAAATTGTGTATAATAGGGATATCCAATAAGAGGAGACGTTGAAAAATGGCAAAGAAAAGACAGCCGCAAAAGGCGAAGCCCCTGAAAGACGAGAAACCGCTGACACTGGGAGATATGATCAATCAGGATTTGTTCAACCAGCTGAAGAACCGCCAGCAGGAATTGAAGGCGGAGGAGGCAAGGAAAGCGGAAGAGGAAGAAAAACGAAAGCGTGAGGAACGCAGACTGAAAGAGAAAAATAAAAGCTTTGCAGAATTACTGGATGAAAGCGGAATGAACTGGAAGGAATTCAAATAACAAAAGAGGCCGCGCATTCAGCCCAGCCTCTCCCAAAACAAACTCTTACCGATGTTCCGCATATTCATTCGCTTTCGTCAGGCTGCGAATCAAACTAATCTCTTCAGCCGAAAGCGGCTCAGCCCTGACAGCATCTGCATTTCTTCGCACCTGCTCCACACTGCTTGCTCCGGCAACAACAGCGGCAACAGCCGGATGGGCGAGGTTGTATTGAATCGCCGCCTCCTCAAGCGGACGGGGTGCGAGCTTTTCCCTAAGTACGGGCAACAGTCTGGCAAGATCCTGATAACTATAATCAAGAAACCCTTTCTCTGACGCTTTCTCCAGCATTTTGCTGCTTAATAGCCCTTTCGCCACAGTGCCCCTCGTAACTGCACTCACTCCATGGCGTTCCAGCAAAGGAAGGATTTCTTCCTCCGGACGCCTGTCAAGCATGCTGTACTGCGCCATCACGGAAACAATCCCGCTTCTGTCCACAAATTCCCTGACAACGTTCGGCCGGATGGAGGAGATGCCGTAATAACGGATCAGCCCTTCCTCCTTCAACTCTTCAAAAGCCTCAATCGTTTCATCAATCGGATCTTCAATCGTACCGCCATGCAGTTGATACAAGTCAATATAATCAGTCTGCAGACGCTTTAAACTATCCTTAACTGCCTGCTTAATATGTTTTTTTGAAGGATCCCAGCTCCAGCCGCTCTTATCGGCATTCCAGCGATTGCCAGCCTTCGTAGCAATAATGGCTTTATCACGGCGCCACTTCAGGCATTCTCCGACGATTTTTTCATTTTCCCCGAAATCATACAGGTCTGCTGTATCGAAATAAGTAATCCCCTCATCAAGCGCCGCGTCAATAATGGAGCGGGCCTTGTCCAAATCCGTCCCGAGCGACATGCAGCCGAGCCCCAGCGCGCTTACTTCGAGGCCGGAACCGACCAGTCTATTTTTCCTCATTGCGATCACTCCTTCTGGGTCTTATTCTACCCATTCGGAGGTTTCACCGGCAACTAGCATGCTTTTCGGATTCTGATTTGATCAGTTCGGCGACAGTCAAGTGGGATGCTCCGCATTCCTTCAATAAATAGAGGATTTCCGAAGCCTTCCCAGTCAGAACGAACCCCTTATCATGTATATATGCTTTCATGTACAAGCGCCCCCAATAAAAAGTATGGTAAAATGTATGAGCAAATATTTGGGAATAGAACAGGAGTGGCAATAGATGGATCGACTCGAGGAAAAAACAATCAGCAGCAAAGAAATTTTCAACGGAAAAATCATTTCCGTCAGGGTGGATGATGTCGAACTCCCAAACGGAAATACATCAAAACGTGAAATCGTCAAGCATCCGGGAGCCGTAGCGGTTTTGGCGGTAACAGATGAAAATAAAATTGTTCTTGTTGAGCAATATCGCAAAGCGATGGAACGGACAATGGTTGAAATCCCGGCCGGGAAGCTTGAAAAAGGGGAAGACCCGAAAGAATGCGCGCGCCGGGAACTTGAAGAAGAAACGGGATACGAATGCAAGGAGATGGAATGGCTCACTTCGTTCTACACCTCACCTGGGTTCGCGGATGAAATTATTCATCTTTATATAGCGAAAGGCCTTTCGCAAAAAGAAGATGCGGCCGGCCTGGATGAAGATGAATTTGTAAACCTCGAGGAAGTAACGCTCGATGAGGCGCTTCAATATGTTAAAGAAAAGAAAATATACGATGCCAAAACTGCTTATGCCATACTATACCTTCAGCTACAGGAGGCTTTGGCAAAATAATGGAACGTTATTTTGTAGACTTGCATATCCATATCGGGCGGACCTGGACAGGGAAACCCGTTAAAATTACCGGAGCGAAAACACTGACGTTCACTAATATAATTGAGCATGCCAGAGATGAAAAAGGACTTAATATCATCGGCATTATCGATTGCCATTCACCGGAAGTCATTGCCGAAATGGAAAGCTTGATTGCTGCAGGCGAGATGGCTGAACATCCGGGCGGTGGCCTTCTCTTTGGGGATATGGCTGTCATTCCGGGTTCGGAACTGGAAATTTATGATGAAAATTGCCAAGGGCCAATCCATGTCCTTTGCTTCATGCCAACCCTAAGTAGAATGAGGGAATTTTCAGCCTGGCTTTCGGGCCGGATGAAAAACATTACACTTAGTTCCCAGCGGATTTATGCAACGGGAAAGGAATTGCAGGAGACGGTGAAGGGACTTGGAGGCCTGTTTATCCCGGCCCATGTTTTCACTCCTTTTAAGAGCTTGTTTGGGAAAGGGGTCAGAAAATCCCTGACAGAAGTGTTTGATCCAGGCATGATTGACGCCATTGAGCTTGGATTAAGCTCGGATACAGCCATGGCCGACGGAATTGAGGAATTGCGCCATTATCCATTCCTCACAAATTCGGACGCGCATTCCCTGGCAAAAATCGCTCGCGAATACCAGGCATTCCAGCTTGAAGAACCATCGTTCACAGAACTGGCGCTTGCATTAAAGGGAGAAGGGGGCAGGAAGATACTGGCCAACTACGGACTAGATCCCCTGCTCGGGAAATACCATGGGACCGTATGCGCAGATTGCCTTTCACCTGTCGGGACAGACGGCAGGCCCTGCACAAAATGCGGATCTGTTAAAACCGTCAAAGGGGTTGCAGATCGGATTGGCGAACTGTCAACCACAGCAAAGGAGCTAAAGGAAAGGCCGCCATATATCCATCAAGTACCACTCGAGTTCATACCCGGTCTGGGACCCAGATTGCTGGAAAAACTGCTTTCCCACTTTGGGACTGAAATGGACATCCTCCATCATGTACCCGAGGATGCAATCGAGAGAGTGATCCCCCCTAAATTGGCCAAGCTCATTATACAGGCAAGAGAGGGGCGATTGGGATTAAAAGCGGGCGGAGGGGGAAAATATGGGAAGGTAGATACTCCGTAAACGAGGTATTTTAAGTCATATCGAAATGGGACAGGCATACAATGGTACAAACCGCCATAGGGGGAAATGCCATGAAAAAACGTCTGAACCAGTCTGTCGCAGCTGCATATTTCGGCGAGCACTCCTCAATTTTCTTATTTGTCTCGATTTTGTTCATGATGGGAGTCATATTTGGGGCTGTAATCGTCAATAGCATGAGTTTTACCCAACGGGAAGACCTTTTCTATTATTTATCACAATTTTTTGGCCAGATTGCGAATGGAAAAACCGAGGCGTCCCGTGACATCTTTTTTCAAAGTCTTTTGCATAATAGCAAATTCATTATACTGATGTGGGTGCTCGGGATCTCGATAATCGGCCTTCCCGTTATTCTCGTTTTGCTATTCATCAAAGGGATGGTCGTTGGCTTTACCGTTGGCTTCCTTGTCAGCCAAATGGGCTGGAACGGATTTATATTTGCCTTCGTCTCAATTTTTCCGCAAAATGTATTCATCATCCCGGTGTTTATCATGATGTCCGCTGTTTCTGTTGTCTTTTCTTTAAAAATGATCCGCAGGCAGTTTTTCAAAAAATACGGCCAGCCTATCCTGCCTCTGTTCGGACGGTATTTTTTATTCCTCGCAGCCGCAATTTTGCTTCTTTCGGCTGCATCAGCTGTAGAAGCGTTTCTATCACCAGGTTTCATGAAATCAGTCGCCGAAGGATTCAAATGATAATCAATCCCACTTAATAATGATTATAAAGTCTTATTTATAATAATTTTAGTTTTCATCCTTGTGCCTATCTGTTATAATGAGAAAGGACAGTTGCGAGGGAGGACGACCGGATGGAAACGAGAATCGAGAGAATCAAAAAACAATTGCATTCATCAAGCTATAAACTTACTCCGCAACGAGAAGCTACCGTTCGAGTGCTGTTGGAAAATGAGGAAGATCATTTAAGTGCGGAAGATGTCTATCTGCTCGTAAAAGAAAAGTCACCAGAGATTGGATTGGCAACTGTTTATCGGACACTTGAACTGCTTACTGAACTAAAAATAGTCGATAAAATCAATTTTGGGGATGGCGTCTCCAGATATGACCTTCGCCAGGAAGGCGCGGCCCATTTCCATCACCATCTTGTCTGCATCGAATGCGGGGCAGTGGATGAAATACAGGAAGATCTTCTTGAAGATGTCGAAGAAATTGTTGAAAGGCGATGGCATTTCAAGATTAAAGACCACCGTCTGACATTCCATGGCATCTGCCACCGTTGCCAGGACAAGGAAGAAACAACTGAACCCAATGAAACCGAATCCTAAAAAATAAATTATACTATTTAAGAAGCTTTTCTGAATGCCTGTTCGACGGCAATGCATTCGTAAAAGCTTCTTTTTGTTCGTAAAGGAATATTTACCAGTATAAACCTACAATCCCGCCTCAACAGGTATAAAAACGTGCAAAATTGGCATACCTTGTACTAACATCTATTACATTTGGGAGGTTAGTATGGTTTCATTTTGCAAAGCAGTCTATCATACGATGAAGGTGTTAATCCTCTTTATTGCCTCCACGCTGCTCTTTTATTATGGTATGATGTGGATACATGAGGAGTATCAGAACTATCACCGGTATGATAAGCCAAAGGGAGCGGCCGTAAAGGTTTTTAATCCTGGGGGAACAGAAAACCCTGAATGGCTGGACCGGCTGGTATTGTTCTATAAGAGCGGGGAGTAATGCACCATGATGGAAGACCATTTGAAAGATTTCATCCACTTTTTAATGGTGGAGAAGGGACTCTCGCAAAATACGCTGATTGCTTATGAGCGGGACCTTAAAAACTATTTGCGGCATCTGAAGGCTGTCAATGAAACGGCATCCCTCGATGAGATTCAACGGACACACATCATGCAATTTCTGGGGGTCTTAAAGGCTGAGGGAAAGTCGGCGAAAACAATTGCCCGGCATGTGGCATCCATCCGGTCCTTCCACCAGTTTCTATTGAGGGACAAGGCGGCTGAGCACGATCCGACTGTCCATATTGAATCACCACAGCTGGAAAGGACGCTTCCAAAAGTGCTAAGTATGCAGGAGGTAGAAATCCTCCTTGAAGCACCTGGGAAACAGGACCATTTTGGACTGAGGGATAAAGCGATGCTTGAAATTCTCTATGCCACCGGCATAAGGGTCAGTGAGCTTATTGGGCTTAATATGGACGATCTGCATTTAAGCATGGGATTCTTGCGCTGCATCGGAAAGGGGAATAAGGAAAGGATCATCCCAGTGGGCAGAACGGCGGCTGAAGCGTTGGAAATGTATCTGTCGAAAGGAAGGCCGCGTTTTATCAGCAAGAAAGTGAAGGAAGATGCCCTGTTCCTTAACCATCAGGGAAAGAGGCTGACGAGGCAGGGGTTTTGGAAAATACTTAAGAAGCTGTCTTTGGAAGCAGGGATAGACAAGGATTTGACTCCGCATACGCTAAGGCATTCCTTCGCGACACATTTGCTCGAAAATGGAGCCGACCTAAGAGCGGTCCAGGAAATGCTCGGCCATTCCGACATATCAACAACACAAATCTATACCCATGTAACGAAAGTCCGCCTGAGGGATGTCTATAGCAAATTCCATCCAAGAGCTTAATATATTCATTGTTTACAAGAGTCGGGTACACATTACCCGGCTTTTTTACTTATAACTTTTGCCATAATATTTCTTGTAATTTCGTGTTGATTTAGTAAAATATAGATGTCAGACTTCTGACATTATTACAGCAGTTAATGATTTTTTCTTAAAGGGTATACTAAACTTATGATTGTGTCTCCAACAATAAAGGAGGAAAAAGATTTGAATAAAAAGATGTTTAACCGGATTTTTTTAATTGTTATGGATTCAGTGGGGATTGGCGAAGCGCCGGATGCTGAAAAATTTGGAGATAAAGGGTCCGATACTTTCGGCCATATTGCCGAAGCCATGAACGGGCTCAATATGCCAAATATGGAAAAACTGGGGCTAAGCAACATTCGTGAAATTAAGGGAATTAAAAAACAGGATAAGCCTTTGGCCTACTATACAAAAATGCAGGAAGCCTCAAATGGTAAAGATACAATGACTGGCCACTGGGAGATCATGGGCTTGAATATCCAGACACCTTTCCGTGTATTCCCAGAAGGATTTCCGGATGAGTTGCTTTCAGAGCTGGAGTCCCGAACAGGCAGGAAAATCATCGGCAACAAACCAGCGAGCGGGACGGAGATCCTTGTCGAGCTTGGACAGGAGCATATGGAAACCGGGGCGCTTATTGTGTATACATCCGCCGATTCTGTCCTCCAAATCGCAGCTCATGAAGAGATTGTGCCACTTGATGAATTGTACCGGATTTGTGAAATCGCAAGGGAACTGACCCTTGACGAGAAATACATGGTCGGCCGGATCATTGCCAGGCCTTTTATTGGCGAGCCTGGAAACTTCAAAAGAACAGCGAACAGGCATGATTACGCTTTGAAGCCATTCGGGCGCACTGTGATGAATGAACTGAAAGATGCAGGCTACGATGTAATCGCCATTGGCAAAATTTCAGATATTTATGATGGAGAGGGCGTCACCCAATCACTCAGGACTGTTTCCAATATGGATGGTATGGATAAGCTTTTGGAAACATTGGACATGGATTTCACAGGGCTCAGTTTCCTCAACCTTGTCGACTTTGACGCATTATACGGACATCGCCGCGATCCGATAGGATATGGAAAAGCTCTTGAAGAATACGACTCCCGCCTCACGGAAGTATTCGAAAAACTGCAAGATGACGACTTACTGATTATAACCGCGGATCATGGCAATGACCCTGTACATCCAGGTACAGACCACACGAGGGAATATGTGCCGCTTCTCGTGTACACGAAGAAAATGGCCGGAGGCAAAGAACTGCCAATCCGAGAAACATTTGCCGACATCGGAGCAGCTGTGGCGGAAAACTTCAACATTAAGATGCCAGAATTCGGCAAAAGCTTCTTGAAGGAAATGGAATAATTCCTTTTAAAGCAGACCGATTTTTACGGAAAAGCAATGTAGATTTACCTGGAAGGGGAAACTTTTTACAAGCTTTCCCTTTCTGTTTCATTAGCCAGTCAAAATAAATGAATTGTGGTGATTTTGATGAGAATGGTAGATTTGATTGAAAAAAAGCGGGACGGACTTGAACTTTCATCAGAAGAAATCAGTTTTATTATTGATGGATATACCGATGGATCCATCCCGGATTATCAAGTAAGCGCTTTTACAATGGCAATCTACTTTAACGGTATGACAGAAGAAGAACGCGCCAATTTAACAATGGCTATGGTCAAGTCCGGCGACCAAATCGACTTGTCAGGAATCGAAGGGATCAAGGTTGACAAGCATTCCACCGGAGGAGTGGGCGACACGACCACACTCGTCCTCGGACCCCTTGTCGCCGCGGCTGGTGTTCCGGTTGCAAAAATGTCCGGGCGGGGCCTCGGCCATACTGGAGGCACAATTGATAAATTGGAGTCAGTTTCCGGATTTCATGTTGAAATTGCTAATCAGGAATTTATCGACCTTGTAAACAAAAATAAAATTGCTGTCATCGGCCAGAGCGGCAATCTGACACCGGCAGATAAAAAACTTTATGCCCTTCGTGATGTCACTGCCACGGTTGACAGTATCCCCCTTATCGCCAGCTCGATTATGAGCAAAAAAATCGCAGCCGGGGCAGATGCGATTGTCCTTGATGTAAAAACAGGTGCTGGTGCATTTATGAAAACGCTTGAAGATTCGAGGGAACTAGCAAAAGCAATGGTAAGGATCGGAAACAACGTCGGCCGTAAAACGATGGCGGTCATTTCCGATATGAGCCAGCCACTCGGTTACGCAATTGGCAACGCGCTAGAAGTAAAAGAAGCTATTGACACCTTAAAGGGAGAAGGGCCTGAAGATCTTACCGAATTGAGCCTGACGCTTGGCAGCCATATGGTATACCTGGCCGGGAAAGCTAAATCCCTCGCGGAGGCGAGAACCATACTGGAAAAGGCGATCAACGATGGATCCGCACTTGAAAAAATGAAAGTGTTCCTCTCTTCCCAAGGTGGGGACTCTTCGGTTGTCGATGATCCATCAAGGCTCCCGCAGGCAAAATATATCATTGAACTTGAGGCCGAGGAAGATGGTTTTGTCTCTGAAATCATTGCAGACGAAGTCGGGACCGCCGCCATGCTTCTTGGAGCAGGCCGGGCGACGAAGGAATCAGAAATCGACCTGGCTGTGGGAATTGTCCTAAAGAAAAAGATTGGTGACCAAGTTAAAAAAGGTGAATCGCTCGCATCTATCCATAGTAATTTTGAAGATGTTTCAGAGGCAAAGCGGATGCTTTCCCGAAGCTTAAAAGTATCATCGGCCAAACCAGATAAACCAACACTCATTTACGAAGAAATCACGGAATAACAATAAAACGAGAAGCAATCAGCCAACCCGGCCGTTTGCTTCTTTTTTTATATGCGTCTATTGTATAAAACAACCAATTTTGGAAAAAATGGAGCGTATAAAGAATGGAGGGTTATGTACATGAAACGATTGAGTTCACTAGTGCTGGCAGGAATGCTTTCTCTTACATTTATTTTGCCGGAGGTATCCGCACAGGAAAAAAAGGATGCGGATCTTGCCAAGGATGTCAGGTCGGCCATTCTGATCGAAAGGGATACCGGAACAGTACTTTATGAAAAAAACAGCCAGGAAGCCCTGCCTCCCGCCAGTATGACAAAGGTTATGACAATGCTGCTGATTATGGAGGCACTTGATCATGGCAAGCTGCATATTAATGAAAAAGTCAGAGCCAGTGAATATGCTGCGTCAATGGGAGGATCACAGATTTTCCTGGAAGCGGGCGAGGAAATGACAGTAAGAGAATTGCTAAAAGGAATCGCGATTGGTTCAGGAAATGACGCATCAGTGGCAATGGCAGAAAGGATTGCCGGTTCCGAAGAAGCCTTTGTTGACATGATGAATAAAAAAAGCAGTGAGCTTGGCCTGAAGAATACAGTTTTCAAAAATACAACCGGACTCCCTGCTGAAGGCCATGTCAGTACCGCGGCCGATATGGCAGTGATGGCGAAAGAACTTTTAAAATATGAAGAAATCACCAAATATACTGGTATGTATGAAGCGTATTTACGCGAAAATACTGATAAAAAATTCTGGCTTGTAAATACAAATAAGCTGGTCCGATTTTATCCGGGAGTCGATGGGTTGAAAACAGGCTTCACGGGTGAGGCAAAGTACTGTCTGACGGCCACAGCGCAAAAAAATGGTATGAGGGTTATTGCAGTCGTATTCGGTGCGCCTACGTCCAAAGCGAGAAACGCTCAAATCTCCAAAATGTTCGATTATGCATTCGGCCACTATGAAACCCATCCGTTATTCCAAAGGAACATTACAGTGGGGGAGGCCCAAATCAGTAAAGGAAGCTTTAAAAAAATCAATGCGGTTACAAGTGAGCCGATTTCGATTTTGACCAAAAAGGGAGAAAAGACCGAGGATATTAAAAAGGTCATCATCATAAAGAAGAACCTGCATGCACCAATCAATAAAGGAGATAAGGTTGGAACCATCAAAATTATCAAGGATGGAAAAGTTCTTCAGGAACGTCCACTAGTGTCCAACCAGAATGTCAGCGAAGCGGGCTGGTGGACTCTGTATAAGAGGACAATGGGAATGTTTACGAGAGCGGGCCAGTAGGACTTGTCGAATTAAAAAATATAGGCACTACCTTTAGCGAATGGCCACTAGTTTTGTCCTTGTTGAAGGAATTGCCTGCCGCGATATCGAATTGACTCACTGTAAGGCAGCCAGCCGGAAATCAAGACGGAATTATTTCCCGATGGATTCTGGCTCATTGGCGGAGTAAACAATAGGAGGCCGGGACAGTGAGTCTGAACATTGAAATGGAAATAAAAGGCGAAGTGTTATGCATCCGGTTAAGCGGAGAGCTTGACCACCATACTGCGGAAAGGCTTCGTACAAAAGCAACAGAAGCAATAGAAAAACAGGGGATTCGCCATATCGTATTAAACCTTGAGGGGCTTTCTTTTATGGACAGCTCAGGGCTAGGGGTCATTTTGGGGCGTTATAAACAATTGAAGCAGCTGCATGGGGAGTTGGTCGTTTGCGCGGTCACGCCTTCTGTTGAAAGGCTGCTCGAGATGTCGGGTCTCTTTAAAATAATCAGGCTGGAGCCTAATGAAGAATTTGCGCTTCAGAGTTTGGGGGTGGCCTGATGAAAAATGAGATGAGCCTGAAGTTCTGCGCGTTAAGCCAAAATGAGTCGTTCGCAAGGGTGACCGTAGCTGCGTTCATCGCCCAGTTGGACCCGACGATGGATCAATTGACAGAAATCAAAACGGTCGTTTCAGAAGCCGTAACAAATGCGATCATCCACGGATATGACAATGCTCCGGACCGGATGGTCTATATCGATGTCGCCATTGAAGGGGAGTGGGTTGAAATTATAATCCGGGATGAAGGAAATGGCATTGAGGATGTCGAGGAAGCGCGCCAGCCTCTTTTCACGACCAAGCCAGAACTTGAAAGATCCGGAATGGGTTTTACCATAATGGAAAACTTTATGGATGAAGTTGAAATTCAGTCTGAGCGTGGCAAAGGAACAACCGTCCGACTGCGTAAGAATTTATCCCGAAGCAAGATGCTTTGCAATTAAGGAGACCCGCCTATGGATGTGGAGGTCAAAAAGAGTAGCCAACCGTTTCTAAAGGACCATGAGGTTAAGGAATTAATAAAAAGAAGCCATGAAGGGGACCAAGGGGCAAGAGATATTATAGTAGAAAAAAATATGAGGCTTGTCTGGTCTGTTGTTCAGCGATTTTTAAACCGCGGCTATGATCCCGATGATCTTTTTCAAATCGGCTGCATCGGCCTTTTGAAATCGGTCGATAAATTCGACTTATCCTTCGACGTGAAATTTTCAACCTATGCCGTCCCGATGATAATTGGAGAAATCCAACGATTTATCCGGGATGATGGCACGGTAAAGGTAAGCCGCTCCCTAAAGGAAACCGGCAATAAAATCAGGCGAGCCAGGGATGAATTATCAAAAGAGTTAGGGAGAATTCCAACGGTGAATGAATTGTCCACCCATCTCGGTCTTGCTCCGGAAGAAATCATTCTTGCCCAGGAGGCATCGAGGACTCCGGCATCCATTCACGAAACGGTCTATGAAAATGATGGGGATCCCATTACATTGCTGGACCAGATTGATGATGGCAACGACGGGAAATGGTTTGATAAAATTGCCCTAAAAGAAGCAATATCCGAGTTGGACGAGCGGGAAAAGCTGATTGTTTATTTAAGGTATTATAAAGATCAGACCCAGTCCGAAGTGGCCCAGCGGCTAGGAATATCCCAAGTCCAGGTTTCCAGGCTTGAAAAGAAAATACTGCAGCAGATGAAGAGCCATATGGATCAATGATCCATATGGCTTTTTCATTTGTTGCATGGGAAAGCGGACCCCGTCTGTTCCGATTTCGCATTTTATTCCAACAAGGTAATTATTGGCTATCATGATGAAAAGATATTAGAACCATACTAGCAATACAAGGAAAACAATGTCTGGAAGTGAGTGTTTTGGAAAAAACGGTCTACATCCGCATGAGAAACAGGATTCTTGTCCAGCCGGGACAGGACTTATCCATCGGTGAAATAGCACAAGTCCTGGCCCCTGAAACTGTAGGTCCAGCCATCAAAAAGAGGGTCATTTATAAAGTGACCAAAATGGACAGCAACTTTGTGGTTATTGATGCCATGATGGTGATAAAAAAGATAACAGAAATCTTTCCAGCAGCTGATATCCAGGCAGTCGGCCCCGCCCAGACATTGATAGAAGTTGAGTTTAAAAAGAGTAAGGGCCTATCCTTTCCATTATTTATTCTGATTTGGTTACTGCTATTCTTCGGATCCGCTATGGCAATTATGAACTTCCATGATGATGTCAGCATGAAAAGTGTCCAATCAAAGCTTTATACAATCATTACCGGAGAAAAATCCGAAAAGCCGCTCTTATTTCAAGTCCCTTATTCCCTTGGTCTTGGATTAGGAATGATTTTGTTTTTTAACCACATTTTTAAAAAGAGGATTAATGAAGAGCCCAGCCCGCTCGAAGTGGAAATGTTCAATTATCAGCAAGCACTTGATTCATATGTAATCCTTCATGAAAATAAGGAAAGCATGAAACGCCTTGACAACGATTGAAGCCCTATTCACTATATTCATCGCATTAAGCGGCGGCTTGGCTGTTGGTTCGGGCTATGTGGCTTTTTTGACAGTTCTCGGTATACTGCCCCGCCTTGCGCAAATTTCCAAAACAGCGGATAAAATTATCTGGTATGAAGCGGCGATTATTTTAGGCACAATGGCAGGGATTTTTGGCGGTCTTAGAGATCCTGTTTTAGGAATTTCACCATATATCCTAATTGCCATGGGCCTGGCAGGAGGAATATTTGTCGGAATGATCGCCGGTGCATTGGCAGAGGTCCTGAATGTAATTCCAATACTGGCCAAAAGGCTGAATATAGATGGGAAAATCATCACTCTGCTAATGGCGGTCGTTCTTGGTAAAATTTTCGGCTCTCTCTTTCAATGGCTTTACTTTATTAAACAGTAAATACCCAGGAAAGGAGTGAATGAGTATCATGACCAGGCAGGTAATTATTGTTACCGACGGTGACGAATATGCAAGAAGGTCGATTGAACATGTTGCGGGTGAAATGGGCGGCCGAACAATTTCGCTATCTTCGGGCAATCCTTCAACATTAAGTGGACCTGAAATCGTCAATTTAATTAATATGGCGGAAAATGATCCTGTCTTTGTCATGTTTGATGACAGCGGACTTGCAGGAGAAGGGCCGGGTGAAGCGGCTTTAAAGTTTGTTGCTGCCCATTCTGATATCGAAGTGTTAGGGATTATTGCGGTTGCTTCCAATATTCATCATTCTGAGTGGACACGAGTCGACGTATGTATCGATCGGGATGGAGAATTGACACCTTATGGCGTGGATAAATTCGGAATCCAGGAGCTTGAACGGGGGAAAATTTACGGTGATACGGTCTACTGCCTTGATAGTCTCGACGTACCGGTCATAGTTGGGATTGGGGATATTGGTAAAATGGCGAGGAGAGATCATTACAAAAACGGAGCTCCAATAACAAAAAAAGCGGCCGAACTGATTCTCGAAAGGAGCGGTTTTTATGATAGGAAAAGAGGAAAATAAGAAGCTGCTGCCTAAGTCTTTGACGGAAATCGAAACCTATATGAAGGAACAAGCGGGACTCGGGAAAAGTTTTGACCTCGGGGTCAGAAAACTTAAATTCCAGCGCAAGGATGTCCACTTTTATTATGTCAACGGCCTTTGTGAAACAGCTTTTATCATTGAGATTTTAGAGGAACTGAACGAAGCCTGCAATAATGGCAAGTCTGTATCAGGAGTCATGGGCTTTCTTGAGCAAAACCTGTCCCACCAGTCAGTTGAAAAAGTTTATACGATAGAAAAGTTTGTTACTTCTGTCCTTTCCGGGCTAATCGTTTTTGTCATGGAGGGAGAGGGGGTCGGGCTTTCCGTCGATACACGCGGATACCCGGGTAGGCAGCCCCAGGAACCGGATACAGAGAAAGTTGTCAGAGGTTCCAGGGATGGATTTGTTGAGAATATTGTTTTGAATACAGCACTTACAAGAAGGCGGATTCGTGATGAGCGCCTCCGTTTCGAATTAATGCATGTCGGTGAAAGATCAAAGACAGATATTGCCATCGCCTACATCGAGAATGTCGCCAATCCGTTGCTTGTCTCTAAAATTCGCAAAGAACTGAAAGCGATAAAAGTGGACGGGCTCCCAATGGCGGACAAAACAATAGAGGAATTCATCGTAAAACAAGGCTTTAACCCTTATCCACTTGTTAGATACACAGAGCGTGCCGATGTGGCTTCCGTCCATTTATTGGAGGGCCATGTCCTGATTTATGTTGATACGTCGCCAAGTGTCATCATTACCCCGGCTACCTATTTCCATCATGTCCAGCACGCGGAAGAATACCGCCAATCACCAGCCGTTGGAACGTTTGTGCGCTGGTCAAGATTTATGGGAATTTTCTCATCAATCTTCCTTCTGCCGCTTTGGTTTTTATTTGTTATGGAACCAGGCCTCCTGCCGGAGAAATTATCATTTATCGGCCCGAATGATAAAACGAGTATCCCGATTATTATCCAATTGCTGCTGGCGGATTTAGGTATTGAGTTCCTGAGGATAGCGGCCATTCATACTCCGACCCCATTATCAACTGCGATGGGGTTGATTGCCGCAGTCCTGATTGGGCAAATCGCCATAGATGTGGGCCTGTTTGTTCCTGAGGTAATTCTGTATGTCGCAGTTTCAGGAATCGGGACATTTACAACGCCGAGCTATGAGTTGAGTGTGGCTAACAAAATTATCCGTTTTTTCCTGCTGATATGCGTGGCTTTCTTTCATACCCCGGGTTTTATTATTGGCACCACGATTTATTTATTGTTCCTGATTCAAATAAAAACGTTCGGAACCCCATATTTTTGGCCATTTATCCCTTTTGAGCCAAAGGCATGCCTGCAAATTCTGATTAGAAGGGCGGTTCCAGGGTCTTTTCTCCGCCCGCGAATTATGAAGGCCGGGAACAGGACGCGCCAGACTGTAAAATAATGATTGGCATTGCGGATTAAAGCGTGCTGTGGTAAAGTAATTTTTAATAAAAAGGGACGGGCATATTTATGGACAGTACCAGCAAGGGGCCTGTCTTTTTTCTTTATCCCGGTTACCCATACACCCATACAAAACATTGGCATAAGGCGATACTGAACAGGGAGAGGGAATACATGCATTTTAATGGAACTATAGGGGTTAACCAGGCGGGTAATTTGGAAATAGGGGGAGTGGATGCCATTGAATTGGCAAAAGAATACGGGACTCCTCTCTATGTGTATGATGTTTCTTTGATCAGGGAAAGGGCACGGGGATTCAAGCGCGAATTTGAGCAGCAAGGGATTAAAGCACAGGTCGCCTATGCGAGCAAAGCGTTTTCAACTATCGCTATGCTTCAGCTGGCGGCTGAAGAAGGGCTTTCTCTGGATGTCGTTTCCGGCGGTGAATTGTATACGGCAAAAGCGGCTGGATTCCCTATGGAAAAGACCCACTTCCATGGCAATAACAAAAGCAGGGAAGAACTTGAAATGGCTGTATCTTACGGGGTTGGTTGTTTTGTTGTCGATAATTTTCATGAGCTTGAGATGTTGAATGATATATGCGGTGAAAAAAGGGCTGTGGTGAATATCTTGCTAAGAATAACTCCCGGTATTGAAGCACATACACATGATTATATTTTGACCGGTCAGGAAGATTCGAAATTCGGTTTCGATTTGCAAAATGGCCAGGCAGAACAGGCCCTTAAAACTTCAATCAGCAATTCATATTTTAATGTTCTCGGCGTGCACTGCCATATTGGTTCGCAAATATTTGAAACAACAGGATTCCTGTTGGCGGCCAGGAAAATCATCAGCAAGCTTGCAGAGTGGAAAAATACCCTTTCTTTTGAAACGAAAGTCCTTAACCTTGGCGGTGGCTTCGGAATCAGGTATACAGATGAGGATAATCCCATTCCTCCTTCCCATTATGTACACGAAATTATATCGGAGGTGAAACGCCTCACCGCCAGCCATGCTGTCAAAATGCCTGAGATTTGGATTGAGCCGGGACGCTCCCTTGTTGGAGACGCGGGCATCACACTTTATAAAACCGGTTCCAGAAAGGAAGTTCCAGGGGTTAGAAAGTATCTGGCTGTCGACGGCGGCATGAGTGATAATATTAGGCCAGCGCTCTACCAGGCGAAATACGAGGCTGTCCTCGCATCACGCCCGCTGGCTGAGCCGCGGGAGACTGTATCGATTGCAGGGAAATGCTGCGAATCGGGAGATATGCTTATTTGGGACCTGCCTTTGCCTGAGGCAGACAAAGAAGAAATCCTTGCTGTTTTCTGTACAGGGGCTTATGGCTATTCTATGGCCAACAATTATAACAGGATTCCGAGGCCGGCGGTCATTTTTGCTGAAAATGGACGTGCGACCTTGGTAGTGAGAAGAGAAACATATGAAGACCTTTTGCAGTATGACCTGCCGTTTATTTCTGTTACCGAAAAAGAAGCTGCCCGAAAATAAGGGCAGCTTCTTTTTTTATAATTTAATGAGAATGTCGGCAATCCTATTCAAAAAAGGAGCGGATTGCATCTGCCACACTGGAGAAAAACTTTTTCAGGCTGGCTAATATCCCTTTACCTTCGTCAGATTCAAGGAATTTCGAGAATTTATCTTTCGCTTTGTTCAACTGGTCTCCTACCTGGTTCCAGTCAATGTTCAAATCTTTCAGTTTATTGAAAAGATCAGTCAGTGATTTTAATTCTTCATTTGTCAGGTCAACCTTTAGATCTTTTGCTGCCTGTTCGATCAAAGCTTTTATTTCAGCTTCGTTTTTAGGCTTTTCTTTAGCGATATCCTGTTTTACTTTCGCAATAAGTGCAGCCGCATTTTCTTTTCCAATGGAGTCCCCGAGCTTGGCTGTTTCGACCATTTCCTCATTCGCGGCCTGTTTAACTTCCTCCGGAATTGTTTTATCCGCCGAAATTTCATACGCCTTAATGATCCCGGTCAGTGCAGCCGTTCCGGAAACTGGGATGGGGGCGGTAATGTAGATGTTTGCATCCTTCACTCCGGCTGTCATGAGGGCATTTAAATACATTTCATCTGTCACCCAGGTGATATTCTTTGTTTTAACAGTCAGGCCTGTGTCCTTTTTGCTGACAGTCGTTGCGGAAGAGGAAATTGCCCTAGTCCCAATCATTGTTTTTGGCACGTATTTCCCTAAATATTGGTGCTCTTCCTGATTGCTGACCGTAATTACCTGTACATCTGCGGGTGCCTCCATCTCCTTTAACAATTCAGTCTTTTGAGCGTCGGTCAGGTTTTCACCCAAGGTGACGATCATATCACCTTCAGCCAGGTCGGCAAAAGCCTGGCCGGGAATCAGTAGCATACTTGCAGCAAGGAAAAGGCTTAGTATTTTTTTCATAGTTCCTCCCTAAAAATCTAATATAATTATTTCCCAATAGAAGACATCCCCAGTTTTATTGTATCAACTTAGCAGTACTTGGCAATAGTGTAGATAATTTATAAAATATAGTGTAGAATGTTTGGCATTGGCATCCATATCTTAATGGAGGTGCAATCATTTGCAGGACAAAAGCAATTTGGTATTGCTAATCATTCTCGCGGCTATGGCATTGGGATGGGGAATCATATATTGGCTGTTCATCGCTTGAGTTGCATTATACCCGATTTAACAGGTAATTGAACAGCATTCTGGGAATGGCTTGGTATTGCCCCCTTGTTTTATATTCTGTATGATTGGGGATGGCGCAACTTAATTGAAATCTTTACATATACTAATTTTGTAACCATTCCTGGTTTTTCGCCGGAATGGGCTTATTACAATAATGAGGGATCAAAATGTTAATTCGCTACAAAAGACAGTTCGAGAAAATCGCCATGGGCCTGCTTTCATTCATGCCAGGCGAAAAAGATATAAAGAAGCTGCAACAGTCAATGAAGCAATATGAGTCGGATGAAGCATGGCAGCTTTTCCTTTGGAAGGAAGAGGATGACATTATCGGCCTGATCGGCTTAGTCCATTCAGGAGTGGACACCGCGGAAATCCAGCATATCTCGGTTAATCCTTCGCATCGCTGCCAGGGAATCGGTCGAAGCATGATTACCGCGATACGTGAGATGTTTCCCGAAAAGTCATTAGAGGCAAATGAACTCACCGCTCCTTTTTTTGAAAAATGCGCGAATGAAGAAAGTGCAGGAGATGAATGTTAATCATCCCTGCACTTTTTTGGTTTTATCAGCTGTGCGGCTATTAACTTATTCAGGACTTGGTTCCTTGCTTCCATGTTTCTTTTTAAGGGCCATTTCCCTTTCAAAAATAACAGATGAACGGTCGCGTGATTTATGACGGTCAATAATGTCGGCGGATGGGGTGTAGTCTTTTTTGCACCAATCAAAGCCTTTGTCTAAACAAGCTTCCATACACATTTCCTTCAGTGATGGATCATGGATGGGGATAACGAAACTCTGGTAAACCCGGCCTGTTTCCACAGTTGTAATAAATGCTTCCAGTTTGGAAAGAAACTCATTCTTATTGAGTCCCAACCTGGCAAGTTCATTTTCACGTTGTTTAAAACTGGCTAATGCTTTATTGAGCGTCCTGGAAGACCCGGCAATATTGCCCCTGCGGAAATGATAGCTGCCGACAGCCAGTTGGATAAAAGCGGCCCAGACGGAATTTTTATTGCCGGGATCATGGTCCTTCCAATATTCTTCAAGCAGTTCATGGCACTCAAAATAATCCCGGTCGCCATGAAAATGGACGAGGTAGTCTATATAGGCTTTTGGATACATGTTTTTCCTCCGGAGATGTAATCTTGTGTAAATCTTACCATAGAAAACGGCAAGAAGCCCGCAAGCCAATTTGCGGGCTCATTCCATTAAATTTTTGATTTAGCTTTTTAGCACCAGGAAGCCCCGACGATAATTAACAAAATAAACAGAACAACAATTAATGCAAAGCCTCCTCCGAATCCGAAGCGGACACCATCACCCATTGATACTACCTCCCATTTATCTTTTTCCATACATGGTATGAAAGATGGGACCATTGTGTCTGGGCGGAAATGATAAAATATGAGTATTTCTTCAATTCAAGGGGCAGGGAGCTGGCAAGTTAGCGATTTTTAAAGGATTTCCGTTAAAATTCTTGTTGGAATAACCTGATTCAATCCTCTATACTAAAAGTACTAATGAAAAATAGCAGAACTTTGGTGAGTAATTTATGCATTATAATGTGAAAATTGATACGTTCGAAGGTCCGTTGGATTTGCTGCTCCATTTGATTAACACACTCGAGATCGACATTTATGATATCCCGGTCTCGCAAATTACCGAGCAGTACCTCCTATACATCCATACAATGAAAGAACTGAAACTTGACCTTGCCAGTGAATATTTAGTGATGGCAGCCACACTTCTGGCGATAAAAAGCAAGATGCTTCTTCCGAAACAGGAGGAGGAGCTATTTGACGAGGGAATGGATAGCGGATATGAAGAAGACCCGCGCTCGGAGCTCGTTGAAAGGCTGATTGAGTATAGGAAATATAAAGAAGCCGCGATAGACCTGAAAGGGATGGAAGAAGAACGGAGCCTTATATATACAAAGGCGCCGAGTGACCTGTCCGAGTTCGCAAAAGGTGCGGCAAAGCCTAATACAGGCGCGCCAACGGCATCGTTGTATGATATGCTGGGCGCTTTTCAAAAATTGATGAGGAGAAAGCGTCTGCAAAAGCCGCTTTCCACTAAAATTGCCCGCCAGGAAATTTCCATTGAAAAAAGAATGGATGAAATTATCAGCATGTTTAAAAATCAGGCTGGGACTGTCGACTTTTATGACCTCTTTCCATATCCAGAGAAGGAATACATTGTTGTCACGTTCCTTGCTGTCCTTGAGTTAATGAAAAGGAATGAAATTATTGCGGAGCAGGCAGAGAATTTCGGCGGAATCCAGATTACGCCAGTACAGAAAGGAGCAGCCGCGGTTGGATATTATTAATTATCACAGCATTCTCGAAAGTTTATTATTTGCTGCCGGGGATGAAGGTCTTTCCATCAAGCAAATTGCCGAGGCGATGGAGATAGACGAACAAAGGGCCACATTAATTGTGGATGAACTGCGGTCAAAGCTTGAAAGCGATAAGGACCGGGGCCTTATGATTATTTTGCTTGCGGGCACAGTCCAGCTTGGCACAAAAAAGGAAAACGCATCTTATTTAAAGAAATTGGTGGAATCGCCAGGATCCTCCAATCTTTCCCAGGCTGCTTTGGAAACGTTGGCAATCATCGCCTATAAGCAGCCGATTACCAGGGCGGAAATTGAAGAAATCAGGGGCGTTAAAACTGAAAGAGCACTGCAAACATTAATGTCAAAAGCGTTGATCAAAGAAGCTGGAAGGGCGGAAGGATCCGGTAGAGCTTATTTATATGGAACCACTAAAGAGTTCCTTGATTACTTCGGATTGAAAAACATTAAAGAACTGCCCCCGCTGCCGGATAAAAATGAAGAGGATTTTATCCAGGAAGAGGCGGATCTGTTTTTCGGAAAGTTTCAGGAAATTTAAGCATGCCCGCTTTTTAGCGGCCCTATGCTAAAATGGGAGTATGGTACATTCCAGGGGAAGGGGAGTCTGTTATGATAATCAAAAAATGCACAGGCTATGAGCTTGAAAAAGAAAAATCCAATACATCGGAGGATTTCTTTAACAGAAGTGAATTAACTTTCGTTGACGAGGGGGTTGAAAAAACCCTGCATGTTTTATACCTTCGCTATTTTGATGAAAACTTTTCCGAATTTGTTCCCTTTGAAACCGATCCGCTTTTTAAGGCTGAAGGGAAAGAAGTGTTTTTCAAGGATATTGTGGCGCTTGCCTGCATGATTAAAAACCCGGGCCTCCGGAATAGAAAGCGCCTTTACCTGCATACACAAAAAGAATTCGCCGAGTATTTAAAAGGGATTGACTTTTCAAAGGTCCCTGAAATCTTCCAGTCTCTTGAAACTAAAGGGAGTTATGAATTACGCTCACCGCTTGAGTTCGTCCTGCAGCATAATTAAATCGCTTGCTTGCGGCGATTAGAAAAAAAGAATACATAAGATACCAGGCTGTCCCAAAAGGTCATTGAAAGATGCCCTTTTGGGACAGCTTTTTTTCTAGCCGCCGGGCAGGGAGAATGTGGGTTTCGGTCATATTGAAGGCTAAAAAGCATAAACTTGTACAAATAAAAAAAGGAGACCGAGCCTGCGATGAAAAAATTATTTCACTCCCTCCTTTGGCTGCTCAGTCTGTCCCTGATCATGGGCACACTCCCTGCCAAAGCATCTCCGTCCCTCTCCGTGAGTGGAAGGGCGGCTATATTAATGGAACAGAAGACGGGCCGTGTTTTGTTTGAAAAGCAGGCTCATACCCCAATGAGAATAGCGAGCATCACAAAAATTATGACAGCTATTCTCGCAATAGAATCGGGAAAAATGGATAAAGAGGTCCTTGTCAGCGATAGGGCCGTACGGACTGAAGGGTCATCCATTTATTTAAAGCCAGGTGAAAAAATAAAGCTGAAAGATCTTGTTTACGGACTGATGCTCCGGTCAGGAAATGACGCGGCAGCTGCGATTGCCGAGTTTGTAGGCGGAAGTGAAGAAGGCTTCGCCTTTTTAATGAATCAAAAAGCAGCCGAAATCGGCATGCTAAATACGTATTTTTCTAATCCACATGGACTTGATAATAAAGAAAACCATTATTCCACTGCATACGATATGGCGCTTCTGACCAGATATGCGATGGGGAATGAAATGTACCGGAAAATTTCCGGCACAAAAGTCCATCATTCCCCGAATCCGGAGGAAAACTGGGACAGGGAATGGAGAAACAAAAACAGGCTCCTATCAATGTACCCTTTTTCTACGGGCGGAAAGACAGGCTATACGAAACGGGCAAAGCGGACATTGGTGACGACCGCCAAAAAAGGGGAAATGGAACTAATCGCGGTTACGCTGAATGCGCCTGATGATTGGAATGATCATATCTTAATGTTCGAATCTGGCTTCGCCAGTTTTAATATGGGGGAAATACTGCCAAAAGGTAAGATCGAATCAATCAATAGTCCATATAAAAACGGAGAATTATATATTCAAAACAGGGTCATCTACCCGTTAACAGCTGGAGAAGAAGGGAAAGTCACCATCGAATATAAATTGGCCGAGCCAAGTAAAGGAAAATTTCCAGGCAGCAAGGCTAAAAACGGCAATCTGGCAGGAAAAGCCATCATCTTTTTGGAAGGACGGGCGGTAAGATCGGTCCCGGTTTATTTCAGGCCGTCAAAAGCCCCAAAAAACAGTTATCTAAACGAATTAAAACACTTTTTTACCATGGCGATCGGCATGAGAGACAATGGTTAATTATATTTGGGTTTCCCTGACGGTCATTGGAATTGTGTTCGCCATGTTTAATGGAACGATGCACGAGGTGAACCAGGCGATTTTCCAAGGCGCGAAGGATGCCGTGACATTATGCATCGGCCTCATCAGTGTGCTTGTTTTCTGGCTGGGCATGATGAAGATTGCGGAAGAAGCGGGGATGCTGAAATTTTTGGCCAAGCTTTTCAAACCATTGGTCAAACCGCTATTCCCGGAGGTTCCCGAGAATCATCCCGCGATGGGCTATATTCTTTCAAATATGATTGCCAACATGTTTGGCCTAGGTAATGCCGCCACCCCGCTCGGGTTAAAAGCAATGGAACAATTGCAACTCCTGAATAAACAGAAAGACCTAGCCAGCCGCTCTATGGTAACCTTCCTTGCCATCAATACTGCAAGTGTCACCATTTTGCCGACAACCGTCATTGCCATCCGGATGAACTATAACTCCTCGTCCCCTGCCGAAATCGTTGTTCCGACTCTCATTGTCACCATTCTGTCTGCCATTGGAGCTGTTATAATAGATCGATATTTTTATTGGCGGAGAAGCCGCAAAGGATGATTTTATGGGGGTAATTGCTGACATTTCACTTTGGTTTATCCCTTTGATAATCGCAGCCATTTTGCTGGTCGGCACTTTTAATAAAGTCCCGACATACGAAAGCTTTGTTGATGGCGGCAAAGAGGGAATCAAGATAGCTGTTTCAATCATCCCATTTCTGGTGGGCATGCTTGTTTCTGTTTCAATCTTTCGGGCTTCCGGGGCATTGGATGCCCTTACCGGCTGGCTCAGGCCCTGGCTCGCTGAAGCGGGGCTTCCTCCGGAAATTCTCCCGCTTGCCTTGATTCGGCCGATTTCCGGTACAGCCGCGCTCGGAATGACGAGCGATATGATTGCTGTATATGGCCCGGATTCTTTTGCAGGAAGACTCGCATCCATTTTGCAGGGAAGCACCGACACAACAT
The DNA here is from genome assembly GCF_000821085.1 of Bacillus sp. B-jedd. GTDB lineage: Bacteria > Bacillota > Bacilli > Bacillales > Cytobacillaceae > Bacillus_D. The sequence continues at coordinate 2,495,679 of NZ_CCXR01000001.1, read as the reverse complement.
TTTACGTCCTTACCGTCTATTTCGGATCCGTTGGCATCCGAAAAATGAGTGATGCCCTTAAAGTAGGCCTTTTGGCTGATGTGCTAGGAATAATCGTCGCCATCATTGCAGCCATCATAATATTTTAAAAATTGGCCTGTTTAAAGGATTATGTAAATTCTTTTCTAGTTGATTGGAATGGAGGGGACTGACTCCAGCGGGATGGACCAGCAAGAGGAGACCCCGCAGGAGCAAAGCGACGAGGAGGCTCCACAGATGCCCCGCGGAAAGCATGCCCTAGAGTGGAAATCAACATTCCATATTATTGAATAAGAATAAATCAAGCCATACCGTCCTTTCCGTTAAGGGCGGTTTTCATTTTTGCAGGAAAACACCGGGAAGGCTGGACAGTTTTTGCAAAATGGCACTGATACTTTGAAATTAGGCGAAATTGTGTCATAATTCATTAGAAAACAATTTCAAAATAATTATCGACCAATTAGCTGAGGTGGCATAAATGGAAAGACTGCAAAAGGTAATCGCCCAAGCCGGCATCGCTTCAAGACGGAAAGCGGAAGACCTGATTAAAGAAGGCAAAGTGAAAGTGAACGGCAAGGTTGTGACGGAACTTGGGACTAAAGTCTCATCCAATGACAGGGTAGAGGTAAATGAAATTCAAATAGAGAGGGAAGAGCCTGTTTACCTGCTTTTTTATAAGCCCCGCGGAGTCATCTCAACAGTCAAAGATGAAAAAGGCAGGAAGGCAGTAACTGATTTCTTTCCTGATATTAAAGAAAGGATCTTTCCTGTTGGGAGGCTTGACTACGATACGTCAGGGCTTCTCCTGCTGACTAACGATGGCGATTTCGCGAATTTACTGATGCATCCGCGAAGCGAAATTGAAAAAATTTATGTCGCGAAAACGGAAGGCATTCCGGTACGTGAAAATTTAAGGAAGCTTGAACGCGGGATTAAACTTGACGATGGAAAGACGGCACCTGCAAAAGTAAAGCTGCTTTCCAGCGACAGTAAAAAGAAAACAGCCATCATTGAAATATCGATACATGAAGGAAGGAACCGACAAGTAAGGAGAATGTTTGAGGCCATTGGGCACCCGGTCAGCAAATTGAAGCGTGAGCGCTACGGATTCCTGACACTAGGGAACTTAAGAGCAGGCGAAATGCGTGAACTGACTCCACATGAAGTAAAGCAGCTTAGGGCATTGGCCTTACGGTCGGATGGGAAAAAGTCATAAAAACGTCACAATTACCATTAGGTTAACAAGGTGGCTATGTTGAAAAATGATATAATTTAGCAGAACATGCCTTGAATTTGGGGGATTGAAGATGAAGAAAAGGCGGTTGGCAATTAGGACTGTCATATTATTGCTTCTGGCTGCGGCTGTCGGCTATACGCTGTATGCTAGTTTGACGAAGGAAGAGCGCTCGAGGGCAGGAACCGGTGAACTGGCGCCTGATTTTGTGCTGACGGATTTAGAAGGAAATGAGCATAAGCTTTCCGATTACAGGGGACAAGGGGTCTTTCTTAACTTCTGGGGAACATGGTGCAAACCGTGTGAAAAGGAGATGCCCTATATCAATAACCAGTACAAGCAATTCAAAGACAGGGGCGTCCAGGTTTTGGCTGTGAATATCAGCGAATCCAATGTCGCTGTCCAGACTTTTTCAGACAGGTATGGACTTAGTTTTCCGATTGTCCTGGACAAGGACAGCCAGGTGATGAACGCTTATGGAGTGGGGAATCTGCCGGCGACATTCCTTGTGGACAAGGAAGGAAGGATAGTCAGGTATCATACAGGCCAGTTGACGGAACAGGCTGTGAAAGCGTTTATGGAAAGTATAGAACCTTAAAAGATATTAGGGAGTTTTTAAAATGAAGGATGTAAAATGTGAGTGCGGGCATGTAAATCCACATGGAACAGTTCTTTGTGAAGCTTGCGGCAAGGCTCTTGACGAAACAGCGGCTTCGGAAAAGCTTCATGATATGCGCTATGAAGGCAGTTCACGGCGCTCGCAGACATACAACAAAACAGTCATCGATAAAATATGGAACTTCTTTTCATCAGTAAAAGTCGGGATTTGGCTGATTGTCATCACGCTAGTTGCTTCGGCAATCGGGACGATTTTGCCGCAGGAAATGTACATACCTCCTGTCGCTTCGGCGGGGGAATATTATGAGGAACAATACGGATGGTTTGGCAAGCTCTATTATGTGCTTGGCTTCCATAATTTGTACAGCTCCTGGTGGTATTTGATCCTCATTGCTATGATAGGAATTTCTCTCGTAATCTGCAGTCTTGACCGGGTCATTCCATTATACAGGGCACTAAAGGCCCAACGAGTGGTCAGAAATGACGGTTTCCTAAAGAAACAACGGGTTTTCGGGATTACCGAAGGAGCCGATCAGACAGAAGTGATTGATGAAGTAAAGAAGAAACTTGTTGCAAAAAAATATCACGTCCGCGAAGAACAGGGGAACCTACTTGCCGAAAAGGGGAGGTTTTCCAGATGGGGTCCGTATGTGAACCATATCGGATTAATCATCTTTTTAATAGGCGGCATGCTCCGCTTTGTCCCGGGGATGTATATTGACAAGGTCTTATGGGTCCGGGAAGGGGAAACAAAGGAAATACCAGGGACAGACAGACAATATTATCTCGAGAACAAGCAGTTTATCCTGGAGTTATATGACAAAGACAAAGACGAGGAAGTCTTCCGTCAAGCCCTTGAAAAGGCAGGAAATGTAGCGAAAAACTACCAGTCGAATGTCGTTTTGTATAAAAAGTCAGCTGATTCGCTTCCTGGTGAAAAACCGAAACTCGAAAGAATAAAAGATTTTAAGATTAAAGTAAATGAACCATTAAAGTTTGAGGGATTCGCCTTATACCAGGTTGATTTCAAGCTTGATGAACTGAGCAGCATGTCATTTGCCCTGACAGATAAACAAACCGGGGAGTCATTTGGGGATTTAAAGGTGAATTTATATGAGCCTGAAAAAGAATACAATCTAGGAGACGGCTACAAAGTCCAGATACTAGGGTATTTCCCGGATTTTGAATTCGGTGAAAATGGCGAACCTGTGACGAAATCGAGAATTCCGAATAACCCCGCTTTTGTCTTTAAAATGACCACTCCGGACAAACCGGAGGGTGAGGTAAGCTTTGCCGCCATCCGGCAAACAATCGAACCTGAAGGGAAAAATAAGTACAAAATGGAGTTTAAGGCAGCAGAGACAAGGAATGTCTCCGCTTTGACGGTCAGAAAGGACAGAACGCTTTGGCTAATTGGGCTTGGCGGTCTCATTTTCATGATTGGCGTCATCCAGGGAGCCTATTGGAATCATCGAAGGATCTGGGTGCAGGCAAGAAATGGCGACGTTTGGGTTGCTGCGCACACAAACAAAAATTGGCATGGCCTAAAACGGGAAATAAACCATATTTTTGAGAATACGAGAATTTCACCTCCTGAGGACCAGCTTCAGGACGAAAAAACGGAAGGAGAGGCAGACCTTGGCAGAACTCAGCAGTAATTTGCTTTATATTGCTTTCATATTATATTTGATTGCTACGCTGCTATTTGGCGGTTCTATAAAAACAGAAAAAGGCAGTAAATGGCGACTGCTGGCAATCTCAACATCAATTGCTGGCTTCCTGGCGCAACTTGGTTTTTTTATCACCCGGTGGATTGTAGCCGGCCATGCTCCAGTCAGCAATTTGTTCGAATTTACCACTTTTTTCGGCATGGCTCTTGTCGGCGCTTTCATTTTAATATATTTTATTTATAAAACCCCATTGCTCGGATTATTTACCATGCCAGTAGCATTGTTGGTCATCGCATACGCGAGTATGTTCCCTCGTGACATAAGCCCATTAATTCCGGCTTTAAAAAGTGACTGGCTCTATATCCACGTGACCACTGTAGCATTGGGAGAAGCGATACTTGCGGTAAGTTTCGCTGCCGGAATCATCTATCTCCTGAGGGTAATTGATCAATCAAAATCGACTAAACGGACATTTTGGCTTGAGACAGTCATGTTTTCGATGGTGTGTGTCCTTGGATTTATTGCCGTCTCTGTAGGATTTTCAGCCGCAGGATATGAGGCGAAATTTAACTGGGTGGACAAAGCCGGGAAAAGCGCAGTGGCTGAATATCATTTGCCGGCTATAACAGGGCCCCATGATGGTGAACTGGTTACAGAAGGCAAATTCAATCCGTTGGTTGAAATGCCAGCTATTATAAACGCGAAAAAACTGAACACAGTCATTTGGTCATTGGTTGGCGGAAGTTTGCTGTACGGGCTGATCCGTCTTGTGACGCGCAAACGGGTATCAGCTTCACTCCAGCCACTTGTCCGCAAGATCAACCTGGACTTGGTCGATGAAATTAGTTACAGATCCGTTCTGATAGGCTTCCCGGTATTCACTCTTGGCGGCCTGATATTCGCTATGATTTGGGCGCAAATTGCTTGGACAAGATTCTGGGGCTGGGATCCAAAGGAAGTCTGGGCCTTGATAACTTGGCTTTTCTATGCTGCTTTTCTTCATTTGCGCTTGTCAAAAGGGTGGCATGGGGAAAAATCAGCATGGCTTGCGGTAATAGGATTTGTTATCATTATGTTTAACTTGGTTGCTGTAAATCTCGTGATTGCCGGACTCCATTCATACGCCGGGTCATAAGGAATACCTGACGGCCTGCCTGTAAAACATCCGGCATACAAGAGCCCCGCATGCAAATGCCGCGGCTTACAAAGTTAGTGGAACAATCATTGTTTTTATAAACTATTTGCATGGGGGGAATTGTAATGGAAAAAGACGTTAAAATTCTTGTAGTTGATGATGAGGAGCGCATTCGCAGGCTTTTAAAAATGTATTTGGAGAGAGAAGATTTCTTGATTGACGAGGCTGAGGATGGAAACGAAGCGCTTTCCAAGGCGATTGACAATGACTATGATGTCATTTTGCTTGATTTAATGATGCCAGGCAAGGACGGCATTGAGGTTTGCAGGGAGTTGAGGGAAAAGAAAGCCACCCCTGTTATCATGCTTACAGCCAAAGGAGAAGAAGTTAATCGTGTCCAAGGATTTGAAGTTGGGACAGATGATTATATTGTCAAGCCTTTCAGCCCTAGGGAAGTAGTTCTAAGGGTAAAAGCCCTTCTCCGCAGGTCTTCCCAAACAAGCTATCTGCAAACGGATACTACGACCAAAGATGTGATCGTTTTCCCTCATTTGACAATTGACAACGACGCTCATCGTGTCACAGCGGATGGCAAGGAAGTCAGCCTGACTCCGAAAGAGTATGAACTGCTTTATTTCCTTGCAAAATCCCCTGATAAAGTGTTTGATAGGGAGCAGCTTTTGAAAGAGGTTTGGCATTACGAATTTTTCGGTGATTTGAGAACGGTGGACACCCACGTTAAACGCCTGCGTGAAAAATTGAATAAAGTATCCGAACAGGCTGCCCGTATGATTGTGACTGTCTGGGGAGTTGGTTACAAGTTTGAGGTTGTGAATGAATGATCCTGCTTAGAAGTGTAGTAGGTAAACTTTGGTTTACCATTCTTTTGCTTGTTTCTTTCGTGCTGTTCATACTTACCGTCATGCTTCTGGAATTTTTCGAGAATTACAGCATGAAGGAAACAAGGGATGATTTAACACACACTGCGGAGAAAATTGCTTATGTACTTGAAAAGCATAGGGATGAGGACGCTTCTCTCGGGATAGAAATCTCGTTTGAAATTCTAGATAATTCCACAAGAGCCGTCATTATTAAAAATCCTGAAGAGGTATACTATTCTCCGAATTCGAAAGATAAAAGTACTCTAAAACTGACTGATATATATAATGATCCTGACCTTTCTAAAGTATTGAAAAAGGGAGAGAGAGTCGAAAAAGTGTCGAATCTCTCTCCGAAGACAGGACAAGAGGGAATCAATTATTCGATAATTGGTGTCCCATTAAAAATTGCTGAAAATGATAACGGAGCTGTCTTTATTTATCAATCGATCGAAGTTGTCCAAAAAACAACACGCTCCGCGACAAAGTTCATTCTTCTAGTTGCGGGAGTGGCTATAGTTCTGACGACTATTTTCGCTTTCTTTTTATCAACGAGAATTACAGCTCCTTTAAGGAAAATGAGGGAAGCAGCTTTTGAAGTGGCAAGAGGGAAGTTTGACACAAAAGTACCCATTCTAACCCGGGATGAAATTGGTGAGCTCGCAACCGCATTCAACCAGATGGGAAGACAACTGAAGTTTAACATGAACGCTCTGAATCAGGAAAAAGAACAGCTGGCTAGCATTCTGAGTTCCATGGCGGATGGCGTCATTACCTTTAACAGGGATGGGACCATCTTGATCACAAACCCTCCGGCTGATCGATTTTTGCAGTATTGGTATTATGATAAAGGGAAAGATTCACCGAGTACAGAAGAGATTCCCTCCAAAGTAATGGAGTTATTTCAAGATGCCGTTGATACTGAAAAAGAACAGATAGGAGAACTGTCCATGCTGGGAAGGCACTGGGTCATCCTTGTTTCCCCATTGTACAGTTCAAAATTCATTCGCGGCGCGGTGGCGGTCGTAAGGGATATGACCGAAGAACGCAAGCTTGATAAATTGCGCAAGGACTTCATTGCGAATGTTTCCCATGAATTACGGACGCCGATTTCCATGCTTCAGGGCTACAGTGAAGCAATTGTGGATGATATTGCCGGAACCGATGAAGAAAAAAAGGAAATGGCTAAAGTCATCTATGATGAATCGCTCAGGATGGGACGCCTTGTCAATGAACTGCTTGATTTATCGCGTCTGGAAGCTGGGCATATTCAACTGAATGTGGATAGAGTAACGATTGCCCCATACATCAGCAGGATCATCAGGAAGTTCCAGGGATTGGCTAAAGATAATGATATTTTCCTTTCCGCAGAAACAAACATCCCTGAGTTCGCTATCTCGATGGATGCAGACCGGATTGAACAGGTCCTGACCAATTTGATCGATAACGCCATGCGGCATACACCACAAGACGGAACAGTTAAAGTATTTGCTTATGGCGACGAAAAAGGTCTGGAAGTCCGGGTTGCGGATTCCGGGTCTGGGATACCGGAAGAAGATTTACCGTTTATCTTTGAAAGGTTTTATAAAGCCGATAAAGCCCGCACAAGGGGAAGAGCTGGAACAGGCCTTGGCCTTGCGATTGCAAAGAATATAATTGAAGCCCATAAAGGACATATATCTGTTCAGAGCAAAGAAGGACAGGGAACGACATTTTCCTTCTTTATTCCTCAAAGATGAGTAACCAGCCAAGAAATGTGACTAAAAATCTTGTTACATGAGAAACATTTTCCCGCCCTCGTATATGAGAGCGGTTTTTTATTTGGAACCAAAAAATATTGTCAACCCTTAAAATAAAAATGAAATAAACTTGTAATATTTTCCTTTCTTTTTGTAACAAAACGGACTATATTTAATAGTGTAACTTTTATGGGATGCTTGCGTCTAAAATATTGAACGGGGAGGAAAAGGGTATGGACTCCGTTTTTACTGAACTTTACGAAAACTATCACCAGGATGTCTATCAGTTCCTATTTTACATGGTTCGGAGTAAGGAACAGGCAGAAGATTTGGTGCAGGAGGTATATATCAGAGTATTAAGGTCTTATTCGCGTTTTGAAGGAAAGAGCAGTGAAAAGACCTGGCTGTTTTCAATTGCCAGGAACGTGGCCATCGACCATTTCCGTAAACAAAAAGGGTGGAAACAGAAGCTTTTGGAAAAATTCGACTGGAATACTGCACAAGTGCGGGATGATCAGCCTCTGCCGGATGAAATAGCCATTCAAAAGGAAGAGATCCGGAGAATGTTTAAAAGCCTTGATGCTTGTACGGTTGACCAGCGGGCGGTCATAATTATGAGATACCTTCACGAATTATCTATTACTGAAACAGCAAAGGTGCTGGGTTGGACTGAGAGCAAGGTTAAAACAACACAGCACCGAGGCATTAAAGTTTTAAAGGCTCATATGGAGCTGCTTTTTGAAACGGAGGGATTTATGGATGAAAAGGCGAGGGTTGAGCGATAAAGAGGTTGAAGATTATATAAAGGTTCTCCCTAAGGTTAGGGATGACCGGAACCCAAGGGAAATTTATCAAAATGTTTCGCTTAGGTTAAAGAAAAAGCGGAAGAGAACTTGGGTCGCACCGGCATTTGCTGCTGCGGCAGCTGTTGCTCTCGTCATGATGCTTGTATCATCAGGAATCTTTGAATCTAAACCTGAAAAAGAAATTGCTTTTGACCAAGCGCAAAATGCCCGTTCATCCGGCACGGCTAGCCAATCAGCCGATGCGCCTGACAAAAATAAGAGTGACAACGCAGAAAAAGATAAAGAGTCGCAGTTGAAAGTTGCCTTGTATGATGAAGATGATGACGCCGCCATTGAAAATGCAGCTACTTCTCTTTATGCCGAGGAAGTTGGCGATGGCGAACCTGTTACGATTTGGCTGCCTGAACAAAATGTGAATTACATGATTCCTTTCACACGGCAGTTCCGAAGGAGAAAGGCGAAAACTGGCTTGATCTTCTTCAATCCGCAATTGCTGCTTTGCAGGAGTCAGATCCTGAGCTGTTAGCGGGATTTCCAAGTACAGCAAAGCTATCTCTTGAAGGAAACGATACTCTCGTTGTCAATGTCCCGGCAGACCACCACTTTGGCGAGGGAAGTGCTGGTGAGACTAATTTCCTTAATTCAATAAAACAGAATGTCAGTTCCAACAGTAACGTGAATAAAATCAAATTTAAAACAGCCGGGGAGCCTGGTATCATGCTTGGCAACACCGGTGAGTTAACGGAAGAACCAGTAATTAAATTGGAACACAGAGCGTATATGCTTGTTTTCCAAAAGGGAAACGAAGTTCCTTATATGGTACCTTCAACGAAACAATTCGATAAGATTGAGGATGCCCTGGCAGCCATGAAAAACGGAATTGAGGATGAAAATCTTCTTCCGTCCCTGGAGCCTTCCTTTGCTCTTGGAAAGATTGAAGAAAAAGGCGGTGTCCTTCACCTTTCCCTGGCAGCTGATGCTGAACTTAAAAATGATATTCCAACACTTTATTCCTTTGAGGCAATTCTTTTGACGGCCAAGGAATTTGGTTTTAAAGCTGTAAAGCTTGAAAATGCTTTAATCGATAAGCTTGGGCCATTTGATCTTAAAAACGAAATTAATGTCCCGAATGGCCCGAATAAAAAAGAAATAGCGAAATAGAAATGTGCACGATGCCTGCCTTCCGGCAGGTTTTTTTTTGTGGCAATATCCTGATAACACGAATAAGACTTGCTTCGACTCCAAAATATAACAAATATGCAATTCGGGGTTCTCCATTTGACCGGAAATGCATAGTGTAATGAGGACGTTTGTAATTGAGGAGGATAAAAGTGAAGGATTATTTATTCAGGTTTTTGATTGCGGGTATTATGGGGGTTTGCATTTCATTGCTGTTTTTAGGGGGAAGGCAGGTGAATGCCGAGCCTTTAAAGCCTGACGCGGAATGGGTATGGCCGGCAGAAGGAGTCATATCGGATACTTATGGAACAAGGGGAGGCCGGCATAAGGGTATAGACATTGCCGGTCACCAAGGATCTATTGTCAGGGCGGCAAATGAAGGGGAAATAATAAAATCGTATTTCTCATCGACATATGGGAACGTCATTTTAATCTCCCATCCGAATGGGTATGTATCAGTTTACGCCCATCTGGATAAAAGGCTTTCCAAGGAAGGCAAACTAGTTATGAAAGGTGAACAGATTGGAACAATGGGCAATACTGGCCATTCTACCGGAGTTCATCTTCATTTTGAACTACATAGCGCGGAATGGACAGTAGATAAGAAAAATGCATTCAATCCTTCTGCCTTACTGGGGAGTGTTGGAGCCGATGGACAGATTGCATTTCATGATTTGAGGAAAAACAATATAACAGATAAAGTTATGGAAACAGGAATGGAATTACCAGATGCGGCAAAAGTCGGCCTGATACATAATGTGATAAAAGGGGATACACTTTGGGAGATATCAAAGAAGTATAACGTGACTGTAAAGGATCTTAAACACAGAAATTCTTTAAGCGGAAGCTCAATCTTTCCTGGACAAAAGCTTATCATAGGACAGCAGGGCATTGAAACAGCCCATACCGGAGTGATTTCACCTGACAGACTGGAGTAAAAAAGATTTCTAAATTTCACAAAGCTGGCAGGGAGGAGTTGTTTTCACTAAATCATCACATTTCTCCTGAGTGAAACTTCTTTCCAAAGTGTTTATTTTTCAGTATAATAATATTGATAATAAAATATTGTCTATCTTCGGGGCTGGGTGAAATTCCCGACCGGCGGTAATAAGCTTTTGCTTTAAGCCCGCGAGCCGCAATTTGGCAGGATTTGGTGCGATTCCAAAGCCGACAGTATAGTCTGGATGGGAGAAGATGGAGGTTCTGCAGCGTTCAAATTTGTACTTTTTGGACGTTTATTAAGCATGCCTTTGTGAATTCTCCCTCAAGCTGCCGGGCTTGGGGGATTTTATTTGCCATGGCCGCTTTTGCTGAACTTTTCTTCTTTGGTGATGGACACAAAAGGAGAGAGGAAGTATGAGGAAATTAAATTTAAAAACTATGGTGGTGATTGGGATGTTAAGCAGTATTTCGTATATCCTGATGCTGTTAAACTTTCCACTGCCTGTTTTTCCAAACTTTTTGCTAATTGATTTTAGCGACATCCCGGCATTGGTTGCAGCACTGGCCTTTGGGCCGCTGGCTGGAATTTTGGTAGAGCTATTTAAAAATCTGCTGGATTATTTTATGACCGGCAGCCAAACTGGGGTTCCTGTTGGCCATATCGCCAACTTTATCGCAGGCATTCTTTTTATTCTGCCAACCTATTATGTTTACAAAAGGATTAAAACAAAAAAGGGTTTATCTATTGCTCTTATCGCGGGGACGATTACGATGGCAGTTTTTATGAGTGTATTAAACTATTATATAATTCTTCCGGCATATACTCTGTTTTTAAACGCTCCCGCTATGGCTGATTCGGAGGCACGCAGGCTTGTTGTTACGGCAATCCTGCCATTTAATATACTGAAGGGGGTTGTTGTATCTATTCTGTTCGTACCGCTTTACATTCGAATGGGATATTGGATCAACCGCCACCAGGCATCTGTATAAGTATAAAAGAAAAACTAGCAGCGGCTTTGTCCGCTGCTTTTTGCTTTTTATTTGAGAACTCCCAACTCCTGTGCCGGCTTGAATGAATACAAATAAAATCCCCGGCGGCATGCCGGGGATTTATGTACATTAGGAAATTATTCAAACTTTGTAGGATTTCCATCGAATGGTTCGTCGGCTACTTTAATGGAATCAGTCGGACAGCCTTCAAAAGCATCCATCATATCATCAATCAGTACATCAGGGATTTCAACGATGCCCTCGTTGTCGTCAAGCGTTACAAAAGCAATGCCTTCATCGTCATAATCATAAATGTCTGGTGCTGCAGCGCCACATGCGCCACAGGCAATGCAAGTTTCTTTGTCTACAATCGTATACTTTGCCATGAAAAACCCTCCCGTTGGTTTAAACGATATTTTATCAATTGAAAATTTGAAAACGCCTACTGCATATCTATTGTAAAAAAGAAATGGAAACTTTTCAATAGATATTGCACTGATAATGCTTATCATCGCATTAGAGTTTCGATAATAATCATGAATTTCAGCCATTATCCGACATGCTTTCATGTTAAAATAAAGCTATTAGATTACGGATGGGTGATTTTTATGCAAAAAGTTACCGAAAAGTCCCCTTTACAGTATTTTGAGACGATGGTACTTTATTGTCTCGCCCGATTAAAAGGAGAGCGGACGATATATTCCATATTCCATTTATTTAAAGGGAAGAGGTCAGCTCAAACAATCCAGGATGCCCATCTTTATTCATTATCAGCGTTATTTCATAGTTTTGGCGCACTGGAAAGAAAAGATCTTGAGCGGGTTGTAAGCAAATTGCTTCACCAGAATCTGATCAGTGAGATGGATAGCCAGCGCTATTCGCTTACTAATGATGGGAATCGTTACCTTAGCTCATTGCTTAAACAGTCCCCTCTGCCCCCTCATCTAGATGGGCTAAAATACAACCAGCTTGGCAGGCGATTATGGGAAAGGCTTTCACTTCTTGTGCAGGTGTGTTCATATATTTCCAGAAATGATTCAAACTATATTCCCATCCAAAAAGGGCGGGATGCCCAGCAATGGATAAAATCCTTGTTCAAAAATATGAATCCACAGGACCGCGGGCTATTGCCGGCAAAACTGCTAAAAGAACTTAAATATGTTTTGGAGGAAGGAAGGGGAATAAGGCCTGACATACTCGTCCTCAGGCTATCCGGGTATAGGGCAGCGGGCTTGACAACCTCCCAGGCAGCACGTGAGCTCGAAATGGATGAATTTTATTGCCATCTTGAATTTTTGGGAGTTCTCCATTATTTATGTAAAATGCTTGCCGAGAAACCGGAAAACTACCCTTTATTAACCCTGTTAGCCGGTGATGCCGGTGAAGAGCTACCGCTGACTCAGTCTGCGAAGCAAACTTATAAATTCTTAAAAGAGGGATTAAGTATAGAATCGATTGCGGCTGTTAGAGGGTTGAAGTCCAGCACCGTAGAGGACCATATTGTTGAAATCACCTTGAATATTCCTGGTTTCCCCATTGAGCCCTTCGTCACGGCAGATGAAATTGAAAGAATTATTGAGCTATCTTCCGGTCTTGCCACTAGACAGCTCCGCGTCCTGAAAGAAAAGGCGGGGGGCATAACCTACTTTAAAATCCGACTTATTCTTGCAAAGTTTGGTGAACGCTAATGCTTGAAAAAATGCTTTATCAATATTTTGGCCATACCTCTTTCAGGACCGGCCAAAAGGAAACAATCCAGTCCGTTTTAGATGGCCGAAACACTCTTGCCATGCTTCCGACCGGGACAGGGAAGTCTGTATGTTTCCAATTGACAGGTTACTTGATGGAGGGGTGCGTTCTGATCATTTCTCCCTTGCTGTCCTTAATGCAGGACCAAGTTGAACAGATTTTGAAAAGGGGGGAGAAAAGGGTAGTGGCATTGAACTCCTTTTTATCTCCCCTTGAAAAAAGGCGGGTCCTTGCCAACCTGCAAATCTATAAGTTTATCTTTCTATCGCCAGAAATGCTTGGTGTCGATTTTGTGATTGAAAAGATTAAAAAGCTGAATATCTCCTTGCTGGCAATTGATGAAGCACATTGCATTTCCCAATGGGGGTACGATTTCAGGCCGGATTACTTAAGACTCGGCGCTTTTCGGGAGATGATTGGCGCCCCCCTTACCCTTGCTCTGACGGCGACAGCAACTCCTGATGTAAGGGAAGATATTATCAGGAAATTGCGTATTGGCAATGCAGCAAGGATTGTGGCCAGTGTAGACCGCCCGAACATTGCTTTCCATATCGAGAAGTGCAAGGACGAGAATGAGAAGAAACAAAGAACGATTGTACTGGCAAAAACATTGAAAAGGCCTGGGATTATATATTTTTCCAGCAAGAAATCCGCAGAGGAAGTGGCAGGCTTATTAAGAGGGAATGGCTTGGCACGGACGATGGCATATCATGGAGGCCTTGATCAAGAGCAGAGAATTTTAATCCAAGAGCAATTTTTAAATGGACAACTTGATATGATTTGTGCAACAAGTGCATTTGGCATGGGAGTAAACAAGGAAGATGTCCGATTTGTAATCCATTATCATATGCCCATGCAAATTGAGTCATACTTGCAGGAGGCTGGCAGGGCAGGCAGAGATGGACAGCCCTCCATCGCTATATTGCTCTATACGGAAGGAGATGAACAGCTTCAATCTTTCCTGGCTGAGGGAGAATTACCTTCAGTTAAGCAATTGGAAGCCTTCTTTTTACAGGCAGAGTGGCAGAACCTGGAGAACAAAATGAATGGAGAAGCGGTTGAAGGGATCTTTTCATTGATCGGGTTTACAGAAACTCAAAGCCGATGGATGACAGCCTTCCTGGAAGAAGAAGCTGGAATTCCTTTGAGTGAGACTGCTGTAAAAGCGAAAAAATATGTATCGGCAAGAACAACCGCTAAAATAGAAAATATTTATCAGATGAAAAAATGGGTGGATACTGACGGCTGTCTTCGGAATTATTTGTTGGATTATTTCGAAGAAAGTGTTCTCCCCGGACAGAGGCCTTATTGCTGTGATTTTTGCGGCCTTGATTTAGAGTTTTATGAAGGGGGCCAGACGGGGTTACCGGAAGCCAAAAAACCCATAGAATGGAAGGAAAGGCTGACGGAGCTTTTGACAGGTGAAGTATATGAAGAATAGGCACAAGGAATTAATAAGTCAATTAACTGATAAGGAATTGCTTTTCCATTTATACGCTACCCAATTGGCTCTTATTGGAATTTCTATTATCTTAAGCTTGCTTTTGCCAGGCGAAAATAATTTTCTTAATTTATTTGATTGGTCTGACAGCGCGGTATATACAATCGGGTTACCGGCAGGCTTGGCTGTTGTCGCACTGGATATGGTGATGATGCGAATGCTCCCGTTTTCCTATTTCGATGATGGCGGATTGAATGATAAAATATTTTCTGGCAGAAGCATCCCGCATATTGCCTTAATCGCAATGGTTGTTGCTATAAGTGAGGAAATCCTCTTCAGGGGAATTATTCAGGAAAAAACTGGCCTTATTATTGCAAGTATCATTTTTGCGGTGATTCATTACCGCTATCTGTTTAATTGGTTCTTGTTTTTAAATATTGTCGTTCTCAGTTTTTGTATCGGAGCAATATACAGCTGGACAGGTAACCTTGCTGTAACGGTTGTCATGCACTTTGTCATAGATTTTGCCTTAGGCATCATCTTGAAGTTAAAAAATGTAAAAGGTGGCTTGGAGAATGAATAAAGAAGAATCCTATCGGGAGCAGATAGAGAAGCACCGCCAGCGGATTGATAGAGTAAAACCCGCGGCAGCAAGGACATCAGAATTGCCTCCGAGGGCCAGAGTCCATCGCCATGCGAAAAAGAAAACGGCTGTAAAGCTAAAATATCCTGTTATCCGACTGCTTGTGCTGTTTTTTATCCTGCTGCCTCTTACCGTGTTTTCTATCATCTCGTATTGGGGCGAATCCAAAACAAAACCGATTAACGCAAATGGAGCCGCAAGTGGAGGTTATGATAATGTTGTCCTTGATGGCGGAAGAGGGGAAAACCCTGAAAGTTCACGGGATACTGAACATGCTGAAGAAACAAAGAATGAACAAGGGATAGATGAAGACAGTGGGCAGAAGGAGGAAGATGTTCCAGAAGAGCATGTTAAGCAGCCTGCTTTGCCGGCCGATGAAGAGATCAGCGAATCGGATGGGAAGGATGGAGTGCAGCAGGATAAGACGGCCGAAGAATCTGCTTCAACAGGTACGCCATCATCTTCAACTATCGGGGCCAAACCCCAAAGCAGTAAGAGTGAATCCAGCTCAAACAGTGAAAAAATGCTCTATCATACTGTAAAGCCGGGAGAAACATTATTCAGAATTGCTATGAATTATTATAAATCACAGGATGGAATCGAAATAATACGCAAGGCAAACGGAATAAAAGAAAATGAAATTAAAGTTGGCGAAACACTGAAAATTCCGATTAAATAGGTGGTAAATAAGGATATCCTTTAAAATAAGGATCTGTAATCCTTGATTGTTATTTCCACTCCGGGGACATGCTTTCCGCGGGGCGAAGCATCCACCTGAACCAACTTCATGAGAAACATCCATGAATTCGCTTCGTGCAGCTTTGCGACGAGCTGAAGGTTCGCTTCCCCGAATATTCTGTGGCGCAGGAGCATTCTTTATGGAGCCTCCACGGCGTCCTAGACGCCTGTTTGTCCAGCTGCAGCGCCTAGCCCCTCGAGGTCGCTTCGGTCCCGAATGTGAAGTCAAAGAACGACTTCCCCTTCTGGCCCTCCAGCGCTTGTCGGGGCTGCCCAAGGCACTTCCGCTTTTCGAGGGGTCTCCACGTGCCGCTGCATCCCGCAGGACAACTAGCTTCCTCGAATGGACTTCGCACGAAGGAAATGCGCTAGCATTTTCGAGGAGTCAGTCCCCTCCGTTCCAATCAACTTCATTGAAAATCAACACTCACTTTTAACTGAGCCTAAAATATAAAACTCAACCATATGCTTTCCTTTTTCATATTCATCGGGACAGGCCCATATAGATAGATTAGGCGGCCAATCTGCACATTTGCCGGCCAATCAGGATGATTGGAGGAAGAGCATGGAAGAGCCCATTAAACAGCTTGATGACCGAACTGACCTTGCAACGAAACAAATGCTTGATAATGTAGTCAAGCGAAAAAGAAAATTTGAAAAGGCGAAACTAAAGCACCATTTATCCATTGCCGCCACACTGATGATGACTGGCCTTTTTCTTTTTTATACTTACCAAACGATTGTCCTATCCTATTCGTATTCTTTTTATGCGATGTTTTCTGCTTTTGTTCAGAAAGGGGCAAATTTCTATTTTTTGATTGCGACATTCTCACTTTATGGCGCCATGATTATTTATAAAGAACAAAGAGATAAAAAGGAAAAAGAATTTCATGAGTTAAGATGTGAAATTGTTGACCGGAGTAAAGATCTTTGGAAAAAGGAAGAAGAATGGAAATCTAGGCATCTTGTTTTCGAAATGATGAAAAGGGAATATGATATCAATTTGTACCATGAAAAAAAGTAGAGGCAGTCCGGGATAACCCGGGCTGCTTTTATTTTTATAGTCGAGGAATCATCCAACCAAATAAAGGATTTACAATCTGCATGTTGAATATTTAGAGTGGGTTATGACATTTAATATGAGGTGATGAAAAATGTTTGTGAAAAGCATTATGATTCCTAAATTCAATACTCATACTGTACAGAGTGCAGACAAGGTAAAAATTGCCCTCGACCGCCTAGAAGAGCACCAAATTGATGGCCTTCCTGTCCTTGAAGGTGAGCAATATGCCGGCATTGTGACAAGGTACAGAATTTATGAGGAATTTTTTCTATCAGGCAAAACCAAGGAAGCTTTCCTTGAAGAAACCCTGATCGCAGATATTGCGACCCACCGGGATGTTTATCTCGAAGGAGGGGAGATGTTCGAAAATACGTTGATGAGTTTACGGAACTTTCCACTGTTAGCGGTAGTCGATAAAGAGAGGAAATTTCTGGGCGCCGTTACACGATTCGAAGTACTCAAACAGTTTGAAAGTGCGTTTGGAATGAATCGGCCCGGAGTGAGGATTGCTTTTACTTCTGTGGAAACTGAGGGAAGGATTGCCCGCCTTGCGGAGATCGCCCATCAGTTCCATGAACATATTATTTCTCTCGTTACATTTGATGAAACAGACAAACTTGTCAGGAGAATTGTCATGAAAGTTGAGAAAAAAGATAATATAGATAAGTTTATCCGAAAATTAGAAGAGCATGGTTTTCGCATCCTGAATATTTATGAAGATGAATAGGCAGTGAAAGATATTCTTCTCCCCTCATACACTTAGGGTATGGGGGGTTTTTGATGAAGCTGAACATATATTGTATGGTTATTTCTTATTTTTGCGGATACTTATTGATAGAATGGACGGTTATTGAAGGCTCAAATACCATTCAGGCCATGCTTCTGGAATTTATTTTCAATCCGGTAAAATTTCTGGCTTCCTCTGTCGCGGGCTTTACTGGCACAGTCATGAATGCACGGTTATTCAGGTGCTTCCTCGGGTTCGGCAAGGAACAGGGACAGGCGGATACCCTTGCAGCCAAAATCATAGCTGGCACTGGTATTCTCCTGATTTTTGCAGCCCTTTTTTCCTTTTCTCCGATCCATGCTGTTCTATACTTCGGATTAGGCCTTCTTTATGGTATTATTTCCATATACTTTTAATTGAAGGAGGGGCATACAGATGGGTATTTTGATTCTGGCGGCAATAGCTGCTGCAGGGATGTCGCTCCTAATGTACATGTCTTATTTGGCTTTTGAGGAAAACATTAAGGAACAGGAATTAGGTTTCAGCGATTTTCCGAAATCGCTTGGATCTATAAAAATATTCTTTATTTCAGACATTCACAAACGGCAACTTTCGGGAAAGTTCATTTCAAGTGTTAAGGGGAAAGCCGATATAGTCATTATTGGCGGAGATTTGAGAGAAAAAGGCGTTCCGATTGAAAGAGTAAAAGAAAATATAGAAATGCTTAAAATCCTTGGCCCGGTTTATTTTGTGTGGGGGAATAACGACTATGAAGGAGAATACAGGGACCTCGATGCCCTTCTCTTGGATTTGAATGTTAAAATTCTCGACAATACTGCAACAGCATTCGAATCGGCCGAAGGGGAGAAGCTGATCATTGCAGGGGTAGATGATGTAGGACTTGAGAGAGACAGGCTAGATTTAGCATTAAGCGATGCAGAACCCGGCTGGTTTACAATCCTAGTGAGCCACAATCCAGCCATTATAGAAAAGGTGTCCCCAGTGGACAAGATAGCCCTCATATTAAGCGGACATACGCACGGCGGCCAAATAAGGATTTTTGGCTTTGGACCGTATAAAAAGGGAGGGATTGAAACGAGGGGAGGCACCGTTATTTTGACTAGTAACGGATTTGGAACAACTGCAATCCCCCTCAGGCTTGGCGCCCGGGCGGAAAGCCATCTATTAACCATTCGCCATTCGGGGAAGTAATCTTGGCAAAAAATGATTGATGTTATTGGAGGTAATGATTCTTCGTGAAGCGAGGAAAAGGAAAATACAATATAAAAGCTGCCTCTTCCATCCTGGGAATTAAACCAGGTACCTTAAGGGCATGGGAAAAACGGTATAATATTATTTCGCCGCATCGAAATGAATCAGGACACCGCTTATATTCCGAAGAGCAAATTTTTCTGTTGCAAAATGTACTTGAGAAAGTTGAAAAAGGATTTACAATTAGTCAGGCAGCTGCCCAGATTGAGGTTTCCCGTGGGCAGAAGGATACTAATGGCGCCGTCCTTACCCAGGCGGACCATTATATTCAGGAAATAATAGATGCATGTAACGTTTTTGATGAGGAAAGTGCCAATATTGCAATGGACACTTGTTTTAAACTATTTTCAATTGAGGCAGTATTGGAACATATCCTGATACCGGCCATCAAAGAATTGAATAAGCTTAAAGATATGCAAAAAATGGACTCCGCGAGTTATTGTTTCGGGATGGCTTTTTTTCGCGCAAGGTTGGGCATCGTCTCCCAGTGCGCGAGGAAAAGTTCAATTCAGCCAAAAGCAATGGCAGTTTCTTTAGAGCAGGGCAATGAACTGGAGTTTTTGTGCTTCTTCTGTTTTTTGAAATTAAAGGGATATGATGCCGTTTACTTGGCAGGGAGAATTGGAAAGGAAGATTTAGAAGAGGCTGTCAGAAAGTTCGAGCCTCATTTTCTGTTTTTGTCTTTTGCAGGCGAAAAAAACATGGAGGATTGTTTGTCTTTATCTAAACATTACGGATCCTTATTCCCGCAGCTTAAAATTGGGATTTCAGGCATTCCTGCAGACCTGCAGGAGAAGACTGGTTCTGAATGGCACAGTGAAATGTCCATTGGGGATGATCCCGATGAATGGGAGAAATGGCTGGCAAAAAAAGAACGCCCTTAGTGAATGATTCACCAACCTTGCGCCGCGACATAAACTATAAACAAGAGTAAAGTCTTGGCAGGGGGCGGGAGCATGAGGTTGGAACGTATTACGGGAAATAAAATAAAGATTTTTATAACCTCTGACGACCTTTTTGAAAGGGGATTGTCCAAGGAGGATATTATAAAGGATTCTCTAAAATGGCGGCAGCTTTTTCAGGATATGCTTGAAGAAGCCAGCGAAGAGCTTGAAGTTGAAATACATGGCTCAGTTGCTGTTGAAGTATTTTCGCTCCAGGCCCAAGGAATGATTATGATTATTACTGTCAATGCAGTTTCGGATGAAGAAGAACATCTTTACGATGGTTTTATAGAAATGCAGGTTACGGTTGAAGGATATGAAAAGCTATTATTTGAGTTTGATACCTTTGAAGATATCATCCAGCTGGCGAAAAGACTTGCACCAGTAGCGGCATCTGGCGGAAGCCTTTATTATATGAACGGCCTTTATTATCTTATTTTTGAAGAGCAAATTGATAAGCCTGAAAGGAACGCGGCCATCATGGCTGAATTCGGTCATGCTTCCATACTTAGTCCGTATGTACTTGAAGAGTATGGGAATCTTATTATCAAAAACAAGGCAGTTGAAACCATTCTCCATCATTTTCAATAGCGGGTGCCCCATGAAGGGCCCGCTTTTTGCTTTGCCAGAAAAATGAACCTTTTTCAATAGGGATAAACCCGAAGGAGACGCAGGCCACGGCCTCTGGGAACGCTTACAAAAAAATCGCCAAAATAGACAGAATTGCCATTTTTTATCCTTGCATTAATTAACCAAAAGTGTATACTATGTCATGAAAGCCAAGGACTTTAGAGCAGTGATATCTTAGGAGGTTTATAAATGGCAGCGGGGAAAGGTAATGAAAGTACAAATCTTGAAAAACATGATGTTCTAAAATCTACGCAAACGGTTATTCATAAAGCGTTGGAAAAATTGGGATACCCCGAAGAAGTGTTTGAGCTACTGAAAGAACCAATCCGGATGATGGTTGTAAAAATCCCAGTTCGGATGGATGATGGTTCTACGAAAATATTTACTGGGTATAGAGCCCAGCATAATGATGCAGTAGGCCCGACAAAAGGGGGAATCCGATTCCATCCAAATGTAACGGAGAAGGAAGTTAAAGCCCTTTCCATATGGATGAGCCTGAAATGCGGGATTGTCGACCTTCCTTACGGGGGAGCTAAAGGCGGAATCATCTGTGATCCCCGCGTTATGTCGTTCAGAGAGCTTGAAAGGCTGAGCCGAGGCTATGTACGCGCAATTAGCCAGATTGTTGGCCCGACAAAGGATATTCCTGCTCCTGATGTATTTACAAATTCGCAAATTATGGCCTGGATGATGGACGAGTACAGTAAAATTGACGAATTCAACTCTCCGGGATTTATTACCGGTAAACCGCTTGTGCTTGGCGGATCGCACGGCCGTGAATCAGCCACCGCGAAGGGTGTGACCATCTGCATCCGCGAGGCGGCCAAGAAAAAGGGCATAGAACTTGTCGGAGCAAGGGTAGTGGTCCAGGGATTCGGAAATGCTGGCAGTTATCTTTCAAAATTCATGCATGATGCTGGCGCAAAAGTAATCGGCATTTCGGATGCCTACGGTGCTTTGTATGACCCGGACGGATTGGATATCGATTATCTGCTTGACCGCCGCGACAGTTTCGGAACCGTCACAAAGCTGTTTAATGATACAATTACCAATAAAGAACTGCTGGAGCTTGATTGTGATATACTCGTTCCTGCTGCGATTGAAAATCAAATCACCGAAGAGAATGCGCATAATATCCGCGCCTCGATTGTTGTGGAAGCAGCCAATGGCCCTACGACTCTAGAAGCGACACAGATCCTTACCGAAAGGGGAATCCTGCTTGTTCCCGATGTACTAGCATCTGCAGGAGGCGTCACTGTTTCCTATTTTGAATGGGTGCAGAATAATCAGGGTTACTATTGGACTGAGGAAGAAGTCGAAGAGAAGCTTGAAAAAGTAATGGTAAAATCCTTTAATAATATATACGATACTGCGCAAAACAGGCGGGTGGACATGCGGCTTTCCGCCTATATGGTGGGAGTCAGAAAAATGGCGGAAGCCAGCCGTTTCCGTGGCTGGATTTAATTCTCCCTGCCGCCTTGACTCCAGGGCGCCCGTCATCGTTGAAACTTCCAAAGAAATCTCCTATCATTAAATGATGGGAGATTTTTTATCGATGAGGCAGTTAAGTGAATTGGAGTGAGCATTTTGAAAAGAGAAGAAGTCATTATTATAGGCGCGGGCCCATGTGGACTTGCCGCAGCCATTGCCTTAAAAGAGACTGGAAAAAAACCTCTAGTCATTGAAAAAGGGAATATTGTCAATTCCATATATAACTATCCAACCCACCAGACTTTCTTCAGTACAAGTGAAAAGCTGGAAATCGGCGAGGTTCCTTTTGTGACAGAAAACTACAAACCGGTCAGGCTACAGGCGCTTGTTTATTATCGGGAAGTAGTCAAACGAAAACAGGTAAGAATCAACTCTTTCGAAGAAGTGTTGAGCATCACGAAGGATGGAAGTTCTTATTTGGTTGAAACAAGCAAATCGGTTTATGGTGCACCTTATGTTGTAATCGCGACCGGATATTATGATAATCCGAATTTCATGGGAGTACCTGGGGAAGAACTTGAAAAGGTCCACCATTATTTTAAGGAAGCCCATCCGTATTTCGATAAGGATGTTTGTGTGATAGGTGGAAAAAATTCGAGTGTGGATGCCGCTATTGAACTTCATAAAGCGGGAGCGAGGGTAACGGTTTTATACCGCGGAAGCTCTTATTCCCAAAGTATTAAACCTTGGATCCTTCCTGAATTTGATTCCCTCGTCAGAAATGGCGCCATTCAGCTGGAATTTGAAGCTAATGTAGTAGAAATTACCGCGGATACCCTTGTTTACAAGAAAGGAAATGAAGAGACGGCCATTAAAAACGATTTCGTTTTTGCCATGACGGGTTATCGGCCTGACCACGAATTTTTAAAAAAGGCTGGCGTTAAAATTGATGAGGAATCTGGACGGCCGCTATTCAATCCCGAAACGATGGAGACGAATATGCCTGGCATTTTTATCGCGGGGGTCATTGCAGCTGGCAATAACGCCAATGAGATTTTTATCGAAAATGGCAGATTCCATGGCGGACTGGTTGCCAAAACGATTTCTGAAAGAGGCGGAAACTTCTAGAAAGAATGTTACTGTTGCTGTGCAAATAATATTATAACGGGTGATTTGAATGAAAAAAGTAGTTTTGTTGACAACAGGAGGCACTATTGCGAGCAAACCTAACAAAGATTCGGGTAAACTCGCGTCTGGAGAACTGACCGGAGAAGAACTCGCTGGCATGTGCAACCTCCCGGACGATATTGAAGTGATTGTTGAATCTGTTTTTCAAAAAGCGAGCATGCATATTACTTTCAACGATTTGGTCTTTTTGAAAAATAGGATTGAAGATTATTTCGAGGATGAATCTATATCCGGGGCAGTCATCACCCACGGGACGGATTCCCTTGAAGAAACGGCTTATTTTCTCGATTTGACTGTCAATGATGACCGGCCCGTCGTTGTAACAGGCTCCCAACGCTCCCCTGAGGATCTTGGAAGCGATGTTTATATCAATTTGCGCCATGCCATTTATAGCGCATGCTCGCCTGATTTAAAAGGAACAGGTACTGTTGTTGTTTTCAATGAGCGGATTTTTGCAGCCAAGTATGTGAAAAAGGAACACGCCTCAAATATTCAGGGTTTTAACTCTTTTGGATTTGGCTACTTGGGCATTATCGACAATGATGAAGTGTATATCTACCAAAAGCCAATTAAAAGGGTAGTTTATACTCTTAACGAGGAGATTCCAAAAATCGAATTAATTAAATGTTATATAGGCGCGGACGGAACGTTTATAAAGGCAGCGAGGGAAAACGGAGCTAAAGGGATTGTTCTTGAAGGGGTTGGCAGGGGGCAAGTGGCGCCGTTAATGATGGACGAAATCGAAAAGGCAATTGCTGACGGGATTACTATAGTCATTACAACGAGTGCCGAGGAAGGGGCAGTTTATCCAACCTATGACTATAAAGGAAGCGCATACGATCTTGTGATGAAAGGTGCCGTCCTTGGCAGTGACAATGATCCGAAAAAGGCCAGAATTAAACTTGCGGTCGCACTGGCCAGCGGTATGGGGAAGGTTGAATTTTAATTTCTTTATAATTCCATTTAAATTATCACAAAGCCGTGATACGATAAAAGGAATAGGAAAACAAGGATATTCCCACTTTTCATGAAATGAGGGCAGTGCATGCTGGGGATTTTTTCTGCCGGGATTGCACCCGGCCTCGCTTTGTTAAGTTACTTTTATTTAAAGGATGAAGTTGAATCCGAGCCAATTCCAGTGGTATTCAGGACTTTTTTGTATGGTGCTCTGCTGGTTTTTCCGATAATGTTTCTGCAGCATGTCATGGAAACAGAACAATTATTTGTTTCCGGCTGGATGGATGCTTTTTTCTCATCAGGCCTGCTAGAAGAGTTCTTTAAATGGTTCATTTTGTTTTATGCTGTTTATCAGCATGTCGCATTCGATGAACCCTTCGATGGAATTGTATACGGCGCTGCCGTATCCCTTGGTTTCGCATCTGCTGAAAATATCTTCTATCTTGTCGGAAATGGATTGGGACACGCGATTGGAAGGGCGCTCCTGCCTGTGCCTAGCCACGCCCTTTTCGGAGTCATCATGGGTTACTATTTAGGGAAAAGCAAGTTCAGCGCTTCCGGCGGGAAAAAGTGGATCGCGCTGTCCCTCCTTGTTCCTGTGATCCTTCACGGCAGTTATGATTATATACTCCTTACGCAAGAGCACTGGCTATATTTCATTATGCCATTTATGATTTTTCTATGGTGGTTCGGATTAAGAAAAGTAAAGATGGCTCGTGCTTTAAGCGCGGCTCATCTAAAAAACCAATACCAGCGGCAAAAACCTCTTCAAACATAGTGAAGGGGTTTTTTATTTGTATAAAAAAGCCGGTTTCACAAAAAATAGCTTTAATGGAAAAAAGAATTGGATTTGGAGGTACTACCCATGTTTGTAATACAGAGGGACGCCGCAGTAAAAATCTTATCAATCGTTTTATTCTTCAATATTTTAATGGGGTCGGGAGGAAAGGCTGAGGCATTCAGCAATCAGGTCATCCAGTATGGTGCGGTTGGCGAAGATGTTATAGAGCTTCAGTCCAGATTAAAATATATAGGTTTTTACAGTAAAAAAATTGATGGAGTTTTTGGATGGAGCACTTACTGGGCGCTAAGGAATTTTCAATATGAGTTCGGACTGCCCATTGATGGCCTGGCCGGCAGCACGACAAAAGCAAAACTTGTGAAGGCTACCAAATATAATAAAAGCGCTGCGGCGCCAGGGAAAAAGCCGGCGGCAAAGCCTCAAGCATCAAATGTCCCGAATGGGTTTTCGCAAAATGATATTAAACTGATGGCTAATGCTGTTTATGGCGAAGCGAGGGGCGAGCCCTATATGGGACAGGTTGCGGTGGCTGCCGTTATTTTAAACAGGTTTGAGAGCTCGACTTTCCCAAATACAATTTCAGGCGTCATTTTTGAGCCGCTTGCCTTTACCGCTGTTGCCGACGGCCAAATCTGGCTCACTCCAAATGATACAGCAAGGAAAGCTGTGTTGGACGCGATCAATGGCTGGGACCCGACAGGAAATGCCCTCTATTACTTTAATCCTGCAACGGCAACGAGTAAATGGATCTGGTCTAGGCCACAAATCAAACGAATTGGCAAACACATATTTTGTAAATAAGCGGGTGGAATAATGATTAGGAACGTAATAATAGTTGTTCTCATTCTGGGGGTTGCCGGAACGGCTTTCTGGGGCTACCAGGAGCATGAGGAAAAAAACGCGGTTTTATTGAATGCCGAAAATAACTATCAACAGGCTTTCCATGATTTGACATACCAAATGGATTTACTGCATGACAAGCTTGGGGCTACGCTGGCAATGAATTCACGCAAATCCTTATCACCATCACTTGCGGATGCATGGAGAATCACATCGGATGCCAGACAGGATGTAGGGAGGCTGCCTCTGACAATCCTTCCTTTTAACAAAACAGAGGAATTTCTCTCCAATGTTGGAGACTTTAGCTACAGGACCGCGGTCAGAGATCTGGAAAAACAGCCGTTGAGCGAAAAGGAATATGCAGCCTTGGAGAACCTTTACAAACAGGCTGCTGATATGCAAAAGGATTTACGGCAGGTGCAATCTATGGCGCTTAAGAATAACTTGCGCTGGATGGATGTTGAATTGGCATTGGCATCCGGCAAAGAGAATGCCGATAATACAATCATCGATGGATTTAAAACAGTTGAAAAAACCGCCTCGGGGTATGGAAAAACTGATTTTGGACCTGGTTTCACAGATTTGAAGGAACCTGATCAACGGATCAACAGGCTTCCCGGCAATAAGATAACAAGAAAAGAAGCTGCCAATACGGCAAAAAAATATATTGGTTTTGATGGGACCGCAGAAGTGAAAGTAACTGAAAATGGAAGAGGTTCAGATTATGGGTTTTACTCGGTGTCACTTTCAAACAGGGAGACCGGCGCTGAAGCGAGCATGGATATTACGAAAAAAGGAGGATATCCTATTTGGTTTTTGAATAATAGGCCGATTAAAGGGCAACGGCTTTCCTTAAACGACGCAAGCAAGCAGGCCTTAAAATTCCTTAAGGAAAATGGATATAGATCGATGGAGCTTTTCGAAAGCGCTCAATATGACAACGTGGGAATATTTACATTCGTTACGAAATTGGACAATGTTAGGATTTATCCTGAATCAATCAAGTTGAAGGTCGCTCTTGATAATGGCTTACCAGTTGGTGTTTCAGCTGATGATTATTTAAAAAATTATAAGAAAAGGCAGCTAGCAAAACCAGCTTTGAGTATTGAAAAAGCTAAAGCGAAGATCAATCCAAAGGTTAAAATCATGGAGGCCAGGGAAGCTATAATCGTAAATAATTCAAGGGAAGAGGTTCATTGTTTTGAATTCTTGGGGACATTGGGAGACGATTCCTACCGAATATTCATAAATGCTAATAGCGGGGAGGAGGAGAAAGTGGATAAGCTGAAGGATGCGGAGGAAATGTTCGAGGAGGCACTTTAATTATGGAAATCATATGGATGTAAATTTCCCAACCTGGCAAAACTGGATAACTGAAGGAGTTGTTCATTATGAAAAATTTTGAACGAATCATATTGAAAATCGCGGTTATCCAATTCCTTTTCTTATTACTAGCTCAGATTTTCATACATCGACTCGATTATTTTCCGGAATTAAAAACAATCAGCAAGTACGAAGGAATTGAAAACAAAAGCTACAAAGAGATTCTGGAAACCTTCCAGGGGAAGTAAGGGCAGGAACCATCCTGTCCTCTTTGCTTTTTTCTAAAAATAGTTAAATAAATATTGCAGGAGCAATTTTTCAAACTATGGTAAAATGGTTAATTGAAGGCAAAAAGAATACATACTAGTTTGCCTGGAATCTATCGGCCATGTAACAGGAGGAATTATGGAGAAGAAAATCTCAATCGCAATCGATGGCCCTGCGGCTGCAGGGAAAAGCACAGTAGCGAAAATAGTCGCGGAAAAGCTATCCTATATTTATATCGACACAGGTGCTATGTACAGGGCGCTTACATATAAAGCACTGCAAAAAGCCGCGGACCTTGAAAAGGAAAAGGAACTGATGGATATTCTTGTTACGACCTCCATCGAGCTTTTTCCTTCGGAAAGAGGACAATTGGTTTTTCTGGACGGCAAGGACGTCACAGAAATTATTCGAACAGCAGATGTGACCAATTCGGTTTCAATTGTAGCTAAACATAGGCATGTCAGGGAAGAAATGGTCAAAAGGCAGCAGCAGGCCGCAGAAGGCGGCGGGGTTGTCATGGATGGCCGGGATATTGGGACCCATGTTCTCCCTAATGCAGAAGTTAAGGTTTTTCTTCTGGCCAGTGTGGAAGAAAGAGCGGCCAGGAGACATGCCGAAAACATAGAAAAAGGATATGTTTCCGATTTCGAAACACTAAAAAAAGAAATTGCCGCGCGTGACAAACTTGACTCAGAAAGGGAAGTAGCACCATTGACAAAAGCTGAAGGTGCGGCAGTCATTGATACAACCTCCCTTACAATCGAAGAAGTTGTCGATCGCATTATGGCACTTGTAGAAGAAAGAGTGGGACTGTAATGACTTTTTATTCATTTGCTAGATTCGTCGCGAATGCAGCTATAAAGCCGGTCTACCGGTATGAGGTACATGGGTTGGAAAACTTCCCTAAAGACGGGGGAGTCCTTTTATGTTCAAACCATATTAATAACCTGGATCCCCCCGTTGTAGGCATCACCGCGCCAAGGCCGGTCCATTTTATGGCGAAAGAAGAATTGTTTAAGGTGCCAGTTCTTAAAAATATTGTCAGGGCCTGCAATGCATTTCCAGTTAAGCGTGGAATGAGTGATCGGGAAGCGCTGAGGAAAGGGCTCGGTGTATTAAAAGCGGGACAGGTTTTAGGCTTGTTTCCAGAGGGAACTAGAAGCAAGACAGGGGAACTTGGACAGGGCCTTGCAGGCGCGGGTTTTTTTGCTCTTAGGTCGGACGCCCATGTTGTTCCTTGTGCGATTATCGGTCCATATAAGGCTTTTGGTAAATTGACTGTTATTTATGGCAAGCCGATTGATATGGATAAGCTGCGGAAAGAGAAAGCTTCTGCCGAAGTAGTGACAGAATTGATCATGGCGGAAATAGGCAAACTGATTAAGAATCATAAAGGGGTTTCCGCTTGACAAAAATGTCCTTTTGTAAGAAGTTATTAAAAAGGATATTTTTTTGAATATTCTAGGAATCGCAGCCAATATGATGGGCGCCGCATGCCGTGCATGTGCCGCATCTATATATTTTAAAGGGCAGCCAATGGTTAAGGAGGAGTACATATGTCGGAAGATATGAATCAGATTGAAGTTGGGAATTTTGAAGTTGGAGACAGGGTGACAGGACAAGTGACCAAAGTAGAGGAAAAGCAGGTTCTTGTCGATATCCAAAACAGTAAACTCGATGGAATCATCCCAATTAGCGAATTGTCGAGCATCCATATCGAAAAAGCTTCAGATGCGGTTTCTGAAGGTGACAGCCTTGAGCTAGAGGTGCTTAAAGTTGAGGATGAGGCCTTGATTCTTTCCAAGCGCAAAGTCGACGCCGAAAAAGCATGGGACGAGCTTGATCAGAAGTTCCAGAGCGGGGAAGTCTTCAATGCGGAAGTGAAAGATGTTGTAAAGGGCGGCCTTGTTGTCGACCTTGGCGTCCGTGGTTTTGTACCCGCGTCACTTGTAGAAGCCTATTTCGTCGAGGACTTTTCCGACTACAAAGGAAAAGAACTCTCTTTTAAAATCGTTGAATTGGATAAGGAGAAGAACAGGCTGATCCTTTCCCATAGAGCAGTTGTCGAAGAAGAAAAAGGCAAGAAGAAACAGGATCTGCTTGATACCATCCAGGCTGGCCAGGTAATCGAGGGGACAGTACAACGGATTACAGACTTCGGCGCCTTTGTTGATATCGGTGGAATTGACGGCCTTGTCCATATTTCCCAACTTTCCCATGAGCATGTGGAAAAGCCTGGTGATGTAGTGGAAGAAGGCCAAAAAGTCAATGTGAAAGTACTGAATGTCGACCGTGATAACGAAAGGATTTCCCTTTCAATCAAGGAAACCCTTCCAGGACCGTGGGCGAATATCGCAGAAAAAGCGCCAAAAGGCAGTGTCCTTACAGGTACTGTCCGCAGACTGGTTTCTTATGGCGCATTTGTAGAAGTATTCCCAGGGGTCGAAGGGCTTGTGCACATTTCCCAAATTGCCCATAAGCATATTGGGACCCCACACGAAGTCCTGAAAGAAGGCCAGGAAGTCGAAGTGAAAGTGCTGGATGTAAATGAAAATGAGCAGCGTTTATCGCTGAGCATCAAGGATTTGCTGGAAAGAGATGCTGAGGAAAATATTGATTATGAGCTTCCGGAAGAATCAAAAGGATTCCAACTCGGTGAGCTGCTTGGCGATAAACTAAAAGACCTCAGAAACAAATAATGTTTTAAAGGCTTCCCCCTTAATGGAGGAAGCCTTTTTTCTTTTTAATCGGACTTCCGACCGCCATTCAGTATTCTAGCCTCTTCAGGGGTCTGGAGGCCAGTAGCGCCGGGGTAGTGAAGGGATTGGTCACGATCCGACTGGACTCTTCCGCTTTCCCGCAATTTTTTTTCTTGCCTGTCTCTGCCCATTCCTATTCACCTCCATAAATTAAGCGTTCCACATATTTTTCCGTTTCATCCTGGTATGAAAATACATGATGGTTACCCATAATGGTAAAGATAGGAGGAGACAAGGAATGGAAGGATTAATATTTTTTTTAAGCGCCTGGCTGTGCTGGGTTTATTTGACTTTTTTTGCAGGCAAAGATATGTCTTACAGCAAAGGGATGGCTGCCGTAGTATTAATCTCAATTATTGTGTCTCCTTTGCACGGTGAATTCGAGGGGATGAAAATCTATGGGGGAAGCGTTTGCTTCTTTCTATATTCCCTGTGGTTTTTGTGGAAAGCCAAATTGAAAAAAACTGTATATATTTATCTGTCAGCAATGGTCATTTCAGCTGTTTATAGTTCTATAAGATTTTTTGAACTTTTTGACCCAGTCATCTTTGTTATGAACAAGCTATTGTTTGTCTCTGTCATAACTGCATTTATTGCGATTATTCTTCAAAATTCAGTTAAATGGAGGCTGATTTTGATTTCAATAGGAACTTTCCAGGGAGAGCTCCTGATTTCACTTGTTCTAAGGGAGAACTTTTTCCTTGATATTGGCGGATATGCCTATTTGGATACTTTGGCGCTGTCTGCGGGAATAATAGTGTTCTGGAGCTTCCTCGAGCATATGAGATCATGGCTGAATACGTCAATGACCGCTTTTGAAAAGAATAAGAAATCTTCGCCATGAAGGAAAAAGTTGTTTTTATGTATCCAAAAAGAAACTCAAAAAGCTTTTCATTGCGCGGAGTGAATAAGATTGATACTATAATTAAGTTAAGCCCTTCCACCGAAAGAAGGGTTTATTTAGTAGGCGGCTGAATAGAGCCAGCCTTTGCAACAAATGGTTATCGTTAACAATTTATTATTATGAGATAGTAAGGGTGAGCAAAATGGCAAAACCAACAGTCGCTATCGTCGGCCGTCCGAACGTTGGCAAATCAACGATTTTTAATAGAATTGCCGGAGAAAGAATATCAATCGTCGAAGATATTCCCGGTGTCACAAGGGACCGGATTTACAGTTCAGCAGAATGGCTGACACATGATTTCAATATCATCGATACAGGCGGAATAGATATTGGCGATGAACCTTTTCTTGAACAAATTAGGCAGCAGGCTGAAATTGCAATCGATGAAGCGGATGTCATTATTTTTCTTGTGAACGGAAGAGAGGGAGTTACGGCCGCGGATGAGGAAGTGGCGAAAATCCTCTATAAGACAAAAAAGCCCGTTGTCCTAGCTGTAAATAAAATCGATAACCCCGAGATGAGGGCGGATATTTACGATTTCTATGCACTAGGCTTTGGAGAGCCCTTCCCGATCTCAGGTGCGCACGGGTTGGGGCTTGGAGATTTGCTTGATGAGGCAGCCAAGTATTTTCCTAAAATCGAATCAGATGAATATCCGGAAGATGTTATTAAATTTTCATTGATTGGCCGACCGAATGTCGGAAAATCATCTCTCGTAAATGCTCTTTTAGGTGAAGAACGAGTCATCGTCAGTGATATTGCAGGAACAACCAGGGATGCAATTGATTCCCTTTATGAATATGACGGACAGGAATACGTCATCATAGATACCGCTGGCATGAGGAAAAAGGGCAAGGTTTATGAAAGCACCGAAAAATACAGCGTGCTCCGCGCTTTAAGGGCGATTGAAAGATCGGATGTTGTCCTTGTGGTTTTAAATGGTGAAGAAGGTATTTTGGAGCAGGATAAAAAAATCGCTGGATACGCCCATGAGGCAGGCAGAGGTATTGTTATTGTCGTGAACAAATGGGATGCAGTAGAAAAAGACGAAAAAACCATGAAGGCAATGGAACAGAAAATAAGGGAGCATTTTCAGTTTCTTGACTATGCCCCAATCGTTTTCCTTTCCGCGAAAACAAAGAAAAGGGTCGATACGCTGCTGCCGGCCATTAATATGGCTAGTGAAAACCATGCGATGCGGGTACAGACAAATATCCTGAACGAGATAATCATGGATGCAGTTGCAATGAATCCTACCCCTACAGATAAAGGGCGGAGGCTAAGGATTTATTATGCGACCCAAGTGGCTGTAAAGCCTCCTTCATTTGTTGTTTTTGTCAATGATCCTGAACTGATGCACTTTTCGTACGAACGATTTTTGGAAAACAGGATCAGGGATGCATTCGGTTTTGAAGGCACACCGATCAGGATTTTTTCCAGAGAGAGAAAATAAGAGGAGGGCGTGATTTGAATGGGAAAAGAAAAAACTGTCGTACTTGGGGCCGGGAGCTGGGGAACCGCGCTCGCGCTTGTTCTTGCCGATAACGGAAGCCAAGTTTCATTGTGGAGCCACAACCCGGAACAGGTAGAGGAAATAAATGAATCACGCACCAATAAAAAGTATTTACCTGGCATAGAAATCCCTGGACTTATTACCGCCACTTCTTCCTTAGTAGAAGCTCTAGAGGGAACCGATACAGTGATCCTTGCCGTTCCTACGAAAGCTATCAGGGAAGTAACAGCAAAAACCGGAGAGACTGCGCAAGGGCCACTTACCATTGTGCATGTTAGCAAAGGGATTGAGCCTGATTCCCATCTGAGGATTTCCGAAATGATTAAAGAGGAAATGCCTTCCGAAAAATTAAAAGCGGTTGTTGTCCTTTCAGGACCGAGCCATGCTGAAGAGGTAAGCTTGAGGCATCCGACCACAGTCGCGGTTTCTTCGGAAAATGAGAAGGAAGCGGAAAGAATCCAGGATTTATTTATCAATCAGAATTTCAGGGTATATACAAATCCTGATGTTGTGGGAGTGGAAATAGGCGGGGCACTGAAAAATATTATTGCTCTTGCTGCAGGGATAACCGATGGCCTCGGTTTTGGTGATAATGCAAAGGCAGCACTCATGACAAGAGGTTTGGCGGAAATCTCAAGGCTTGGCACTAAAATGGGGGCCAATCCGCTTACTTTTGCCGGGCTTGCCGGCGTTGGGGATTTAATCGTTACGTGCACAAGTGTCCATTCCAGAAACTGGCGCGCCGGAAACATGCTTGGAAAAGGACAGACTCTGGACGAAGTGCTTGAAAATATGGGCATGGTCGTAGAAGGAGTCAGGACAACCAAGGCCGCCCACCAGCTTGCTAATAAATATGGTGTGGAAATGCCCATAACTGAAACCTTGTACAAAGTCCTTTTTGAAGACCTGCCTGCAAAAGAAGGGGCAGAAATTCTGATGGCACGGGATAGAACTCATGAAATGGAAGACTTGACAAATATTCTGAACGGGAATTGACCGTTTTTTGTGTGAAATTCTGAATGCAAGTAGGCGATTGGCGATGCAATTATGAATTTGCCTGCATACAATGCAACGAATCATTTTGCAAGTGAATCGTTGTATGGGTATGTTTAGTCTTATGGATGAGCAGGGGCTTCCTGCTCTTTTTTATTATTTTAATATTGTTATGGTTGATATAGTTCTATTCCATCTCTTTGGCCGGCTGTGATATAATTACTTTCTGAAGAGGGGGAGATTGATTTGTCACCGGCATTAATGAAAATGTGGGTATCATTAGCGGCGATGGGTTTTATGTTCATATCCATCATCAGCATTTATTTCAGCCGCTATAAGCTGAAAGGCGTTTTCCGGATTATTACGGCTTTTTTTGCTTATGCTTTGATGATCCTCGCGGGCATTATTATTTTTATCGTTGTTATGAGCGGACCGACTTCAGACTAGAAAAAAGATAATCAGAGGGTTGATAGTATGCTAAAAGCCTTTAAGTACGCCAGCCTGTTTATTGCTATTTCACTCCTTGGCGGGTGCATGTACCCGAGCAGCGAGCTATCCGAAAATCAAATTCCGTACGAGGAACAGCTAAAGTCAGTTCAGGCAGTGGTAGAAAGCTTTCAAAAAGACAACGGCGGGATCCTTCCCATCAAAACGAAGGAAGCCGATACGCCAATTTATGAAAAATATGTAATAGACTTCACTAGAATATCACCACGCTATATGCAGGAACCCCCTGGAAATGCTTTTGAAAACGGAGGGGTATTCCAGTATGTCCTAATAGACGTAGAAACTAACCCAACAGTCAAACTGCTTGATTTGAGGATTGTAGATAAAATCCGCGATATAAAAATGAGGATACGGGCTAACGGTTATCCGCCTTATAAAGATAAATTGGCAGACAATGTTTATTCGCTTGATTTTTCACAGCTTGGTTATAAGGAACCGCCTCATGTTGTAAGTCCATTTACCCAGCAGAATCTGTCTTTTGTAGTAACCGGCGATTCGGAAATATACGTGGATTACCGAAGTGACTTGTATCAACAATTAAAAACTTCTAAGAAGGAATTTACAGAAGGGGAAGATATCCGTTCCCTTTTAACAGAGAATTCGATGTTCGTGCCGGGATACTCTCTTCCGTATACAATAGATTCGAACGGCGAGCCGGCATTTCTTGCAAATTAACAACGGGTACTGCCTCCAAAAATATTAATCTGAACAAAGTCATAACCCTTTTCCTGATAAATATACTTACAGGAGAAGGGTTTTTGTTTTTTTATGATGCTTCCATTACTTGTTTTATCTGAACAGGAGGGTAAATAAATATCCAAAATATTAGCATAATCAGATAGGACAACATCATAAACATATACTGTCCAAAATTATCTAAATGGATACTATTATCCCACTTACTCTAGGATCGGGAGGGGATCACTTGGAAAAGGTAGATATTTTCAAAGATATTGCTGAACGGACTGGCGGCGATATTTATCTTGGAGTTGTTGGGGCGGTTCGCACCGGCAAATCCACTTTCATCAAGAAGTTCATGGAATTGGTTGTATTGCCGAATATGAGCAATGAAGCGGACAGGGCTAGAACACAGGATGAGCTGCCACAGAGCGCAGCCGGTAAGACAATAATGACTACCGAGCCGAAATTTGTACCCAATCAGGCAGCGACTGTTATTGTTGATGAGGGGCTTGAGGTGAACATCAGGCTTGTCGATTGTGTCGGGTACACCGTGCCAGGTGCAAAAGGTTATGAGGACGAAAATGGTCCCAGAATGATTACGACTCCATGGTATGAAGAGCCTATTCCATTCCATGAGGCGGCAGAGATTGGCACAAGGAAAGTCATTCAGGAACATTCAACAATCGGAGTAGTCATCACCACTGACGGGACGATTGGGGAAATCCCGCGCAACTCCTACCTCGAGGCGGAAGAACGGGTCATTCACGAACTAAAGGAAGTAGGAAAACCTTTTATAATGGTCGTGAATAGCGCCCAGCCCCACCATCCTAATACCGAGGCGTTGAGGGCGAGCCTGGCAGAAAAGTATGATATCCCAGTAGTCGCAATGAGCGTTGAAGGCATGAGGGAAGCGGATGTCCTGAATGTCCTCCGTGAAGCGTTATATGAGTTCCCTGTCTTAGAAGTCAACGTAAATCTGCCAAGCTGGGTCATGGTTTTAAGGGAAAATCACTGGCTGCGGGAAAGCTATCAGGAAGCTGTAAGAGAAACGGTAAAAGATATAAAACGGCTCAGGGACGTGGACAGGGTTGTTCACCAGTTCAGCGATTTCGACTTTATTGAAAGAGCGGGACTCGCAGGCATAGAAATGGGCCAGGGAGTAGCGGAGATTGATCTATACGCCCCAGATGAATTGTATGATGACATCTTGAAAGAAATTGTAGGGGTGGAGATACGCGGAAAGGATCACCTTTTGGAACTCATGCAGGAATTCGCCCACGCAAAAGCCGAATATGACCATATTTCGGATGCATTGAGAATGGTGAAGCAGACAGGATATGGGATAGCTTCCCCAACCCTGTCGGATATGAGCCTCGAGGAACCGGAAATAATCAGGCAAGGCGCAAGGTTTGGGGTAAGGCTGAAAGCTGTGGCGCCGTCCATCCATATGATAAAAGTAGATGTGGAATCAGAATTCGCGCCTATTATCGGCACTGAGAAACAAAGTGAAGAACTCGTCCGCTATCTCATGCAGGATTTTGAAGATGATCCACTCTCCATTTGGAATTCGGATATCTTTGGGAGAAGCCTAAGTTCAATTGTTAGAGAAGGTATACATGCGAAAATTTCTTTGATGCCTGATAATGCGAGATATAAACTGAAAGAAACACTGGAGAGGATTATTAATGAAGGCTCAGGTGGACTGATTGCCATTATATTATAGTCCGTATGGCTGCCAGGTAGAAAACCCCTTCCAGCATATAAATATTTTTAGAGGTTCCGTTATGGGAACCTCTTTTTTGGCGAATTTTGTCGGAAGTCCTTTAAAAGTTAAAAGATTTCCCTGATTTGAAGGAATATTCTTGCTAAGCGCATATGATTGTGATAATCTTTTAACAGAATTAGCCTCACAAAGCTTAAAGCCTTAATTTCATTGGGTTTTCTTTTAGTTTTTTTACAAAAACAATTGAAATCCAGCAAGGCTTGCTATATGATAAGCCTTGTCAATAAAATACGTGAATACGTATAAAATTGATGAAATTTGTTTAGAAATGTAGATAAGTAATCTTATCTGCTAACTGGGCAAATTATTTGGGAGGAGGTGAATGGCATGAACAAGACAGAACTAATCAATGCAGTTGCAGAGGCAAGCCAACTTTCTAGGAAGGACGCTACCAAAGCGGTTGATGCTGTTTTTGATTCCATTTTAGAAGCACTTAAAAATGGCGAGAAAGTTTCTTTGATCGGATTTGGAAACTTTGAAGTTCGCGAGCGCTCCGCACGTAAAGGACGCAATCCGCAAACTGGCGATGAAATCGAAATCGCTGCTAGCAAGGTACCAGCTTTCAAACCAGGAAAACAACTCAAAGACGCAGTGAAATAATTACATATAACGTGCTTTGGGCAAAAAAAGCCATGGATGAATTCCATGGCTTTTTTTCTTCTTTCAGCTTGAAAGAGCTTAACACTTTGCCTGGGCCAAAATGGATATGCTAATATGAGAGGGACTTGCATGAAATCAGTAGGGGGTAAGGAAATGCCAACCGTAAATAAAGCCCAAATAGAAGAGGCGGTTCGAATGATCCTCCAGGCTATCGGAGAGGACCCTGACCGCGAAGGGCTTCTAGATACACCTAAGCGTGTTGCAAAAATGTATGAAGAAGTATTCAGCGGATTGAATCAAGATCCCGGCGAATATTTTGAAACGATTTTTGGTGAGGACCATGAAGAACTGGTTCTCGTGAAGGATATTCCTTTTTATTCAATGTGCGAACATCACCTTGTGCCATTCTTCGGCAAAGCGCATGTAGCTTATTTACCGCGCAACGGTAAAGTAACAGGATTAAGCAAGCTTGCCAGGGCTGTAGAAGCTGTTGCAAAGCGCCCACAGCTGCAGGAAAGGATCACTTCCGAAATCGCCAACAGCATCATGGATCGGCTTCAGCCGCATGGGGTTATGGTTGTAGTCGAGGCTGAGCATATGTGCATGACGATGAGGGGAGTAAAAAAACCTGGATCGAAAACTGTTACTTCAGCTGTCAGGGGAATATTTGTCGAGAACGCCATTGCCAGATCTGAAGTTTTGTCATTTATAAACAACTGACCATAACCTTTAAAAGGCGGGGTATCCAATGGAAAAACGCGAGCAGCAGACCGGTGAATTCATCGTCATAAAAGCTATAGAAGATGGCGTCAGCGTGATTGGGCTGACAAGGGGAACTGATACAAGATTCCACCATTCGGAAAAGCTTGATAAAGGGGAAGTAATGATAGCCCAGTTTACAGAGCATACTTCAGCAATAAAAATCAGGGGAAACGCAACCATTATGACGACTGTCGGCCAGATAGAAAGCGGCTCAGGCAAATAGATCCACACAGGACCAGAATGGCATGTCTAACGGCTGTTCTGGTTTTTTAGATGAAAAGGTCCATAAAGCATAATTTTGTGAAACACTGCCCATAGAAAAATGTTTTATGATATAATGATGACTGCTATGTTTTAGGTGAAATTAATGATCGATGTTGTAAAAATTCCATAAGGAATAATGGAATGGCACAGCTTAGGTATGCCCCGGGGTGATTAATATGCA
Source organism: Bacillus sp. B-jedd (assembly GCF_000821085.1). Classification (GTDB taxonomy): domain Bacteria; phylum Bacillota; class Bacilli; order Bacillales; family Cytobacillaceae; genus Bacillus_D. Next base: position 2,457,508 of record NZ_CCXR01000001.1, on the reverse strand, counting down.
GGAAATGAAGAATAGGATTGCGGATATAAGAACCTTACTAGAAAATAAAATACTTCATCCGTATTTGCTCCAATATATAGAGGAACCGTTTATTGATGAAGACAAGCTCCTTCTTCTCGTTTCTGCAATGGACGGCCTGGAACTGGCTGACAACGAGATGAAAAATTATGCCCTGACCGTTATGCTGGTCCAAATTGCCCTGGATATCCACGAGCATGTTTCCGCAAAACAGTCGCATTCTGGTTTAAAGGTCCGGCAGCTGACTGTTCTGGCAGGTGATTATTACAGCGGCCTTTACTATAAACATTTGGCCGAATCTGACGATATCCTGATGATCCGGTCTTTGTCAAAAGGGATTAAAGAAGTAAATGAACATAAAACCCTTTTATATCAAAAAGATTTTGAGACTTCCGGCAGTTTAATTGCCAGCCTGAAAACCATAGAATCAGCAATCTTTTCAAGACTGTGTGATTATTTTGGCAGGGAAGATTGGAGAAGCTTTGCCGGAAATTTCCTTTTGCTAAAAAGGCTTTTGAAAGAACGGGCCGATTATATTAAAAACGGCAGTTCGCCTTATTTCGAAGCATTAACCGCAGTTATCGCTAAAAGCGGCAAAGGTTTAAATAACGGGTTACACGAATATCTGATTGAAAAGCTTGATCGGCAGCTTTTTATGCTGGAAAAGGAAATTAAGGAAAGGCTGGATCCTTATATTCATAAGAACGAATTATTAAGGGGAAGACTTGAAGAGTTATTCAGCGAAATAAATATTTTAGTGGAAGAAGGGTAATGGCATGGAAAGGTCAAAGGAAGAACGGGTTCATTCTGTGTTCGAAAACATCTATGATAATTATGACAAAATGAATTCCGTAATCAGCTTTAAGCAGCATATTGCATGGCGGAAGGACACAATGAAGAAAATGAATGTCCGCCCCGGATCAAGAGCACTTGATTTATGCTGCGGCACCGCTGACTGGACAATTGCCCTGTCGGAAGCTGTAGGAGATGGCGGAGAAGTAGTTGGCCTGGATTTCAGCAAAAACATGCTGAAGATCGGGCAGCAAAAAATTGACGCCCTTGAATTAAAGAATGCTACACTAGTTCATGGCAATGCGATGGAGCTTCCTTTTGAGGATAATCATTTCGATTATGTGACGATTGGTTTCGGGCTGCGTAATGTTCCAGACTATATGCAGGTTTTAAAGGAAATGCACAGAGTCGTCAAACCGGGAGGAATCGCGGTCTGCCTTGAGACATCCCAGCCGACCATGCCAGTCTACAGGCAACTCTATTTCTTTTATTTTCGCTATATTATGCCTGTTTTTGGAAAGCTGTTTGCCAAAAGCTATAAAGAATATTCATGGCTCCAGGAATCGGCACGGGATTTTCCGGGGGCGAGGGAGCTTGCCGGGATGTTTGAGAAAGCCGGCTTTAAACAAGTAAGTTATAAGCCGTACAGCGGGGGTGCCGCGGCAGTCCACATCGGCCATAAAGATTGAAGAGGAAAATGAGTATTTGAAGAAGAGCAGGGTGGTTGCCGATGAAATTAAAAATGATGACGTCATTTTTAAATTCCGATTTAAATTTGATCGAAAATACACTTGAAGATACGATTCAGGCGGAATCCTTACTGCTGAGGCAGGCTTCATTACATACCCTGCAGGCTGGCGGAAAACGCATCCGCCCTGTTTTTGTTTTATTAGCGGCGAAATTCGGCGAATACGACATCAAAATTATAAAAAATGTGGCGGTTTCTCTTGAATTGATCCATATGGCATCGCTCGTCCATGATGATGTCATAGATGATGCCGAGCTGAGAAGGGGAAAACCGACGATAAAATCCAAGTGGGATAACAGGATTGCGATGTATACGGGCGACTATATCTTCGCCCTTTCCCTGGAATTGATGACGAGTATTGAGAAGCCGAAGGCCCATAAAATCCTGGCGAACACTATAGTCGAGGTTTGTGTGGGGGAAATTCAGCAAATCAGCGACAAATATCGATATAATCAAACAATGAGGGATTATTTCAGGAGGATAAAGCGGAAGACCGCTCTCCTTATTGCAGTAAGCTGCGAGCTTGGAGCAATTGCTGCGGATGCCAATGAAGCAATCAGCAGAAAGCTGTTTTGGTTTGGCTATTATGTCGGTATGTCCTATCAGATCATAGATGACGTCCTTGATTTCACTTCCTCTGATAAGGAGCTCGGCAAGCCTGCAGGAAGCGATCTGGCGCAGGGTAATATTACGGCTCCCGTTCTTTATGCAATGGCTGATCCTGTTGCGAGAATGAAAATTGAAAAAATCGGCGAGAATACAGGAATGAATGAGCTTGAGGAAGCTATAGCCGCAATAAAAAGTTCAGGAGCTATAGAAAAATCCATTGAGTTAAGCGATCGATATTTAGAAAAGGCTTTAACTATCCTCGATGGATTGCCTGCTAACAGGGCAAGAAAAACATTAAGGGATATCGCAAAATTTATTGGCAAGAGGAAATTTTGACAAAATGCGGCACAAGCCGATTTTCATTCCTCCTTGCCTATTTTTCTAAATAATGTTACTATTTTCGTGGATTGCATCTTCGTGCAGTCAGGATACATATTCGTTTTAGGAGTGGGATTATGGAAAAAACATTTTTAATGGTAAAGCCAGACGGAGTCCAAAGGAACGCAATTGGTGAAATAGTAGCCCGTTTTGAAAAGAAGGGTTTCCAGCTAGTCGGCGCAAAATTAATGAGCATTCCTCGTGAAGTTGCCGAAGAGCATTACGGCGAACATAAGGAACGGCCATTTTTCGGGGAATTGGTTGACTTCATTACTTCCGGCCCTGTATTTGCCATGGTATGGCAAGGTGAGAACGTAATTGCAACCGCGCGCCAGATGATGGGCGCTACAAATCCTAAAGATGCTGCCCCTGGCACGATCCGTGGTGATTTCGGCCTGACTGTAGGAAAGAACATTATTCACGGTTCTGATTCACCTGCGAGCGCAGAGCGTGAAATCGGTATTTTCTTCAAAAAAGAAGAGCTTGTCGAGTACAGCAAACAAATAGACGGCTGGGTATATTAAGGGATTAAGGGCACTTGTCATTACGAGTGCCCTTTTTGTATACGTTTTCTTAAATTTGATATAAAGGGGAAGAGGAAATGAGATATTTGACAGCAGGTGAATCACATGGACCGCAGCTTACAGTAATTATTGAGGGCGTTCCGGCGGGAATGCCAATTGAAGCAAGCCAAATCAATGACGAACTTGCCCGCAGGCAAAAGGGATATGGGCGAGGCAGGCGGATGCAAATTGAAAAGGATACTGTCGAAATTGCCGGAGGAATCCGCCATGGCAAAACCCTTGGCTCGCCGATCGCACTAGTCATTAAAAATGATGACTGGAAGCATTGGACGAATATTATGGGGCCGGAAGCAATTGATGAAGAGGCTGAGGCGGAAGTGAAAAGAAAAATCACCAGGCCGCGTCCGGGACATGCTGATTTAAATGGAGCTATCAAATACGGCCACCGGGATATGCGGAATGTCCTTGAACGTTCTTCTGCAAGGGAAACTGCCGCGAGAGTGGCTGCCGGGGCCGTAGCCAAAGTATTACTTGAACATGCTGGTGTGGATATAGTTGCCTATGTCACTGAGATCGGCGGAGTAAAAGCCGAATATCAAGAGCTTTCCATGAATGATATGAAACAAAGAAGTGAAGCTTCGCCAGTTCGGTGCCTTGATTCAAATAGTGAAGAAAAAATGAAACAGGCCATTGACAGTGCCAAGGAAAATGGTGATTCAATCGGTGGCGTAGTCGAAGTAACCGCGGTTGGAATGCCGCCGGGAATCGGAAGCTATGTCCAATATGACAGGAAACTGGATGCAAAAATTGCGGGAGCCATCATAAGCATCAATGCGTTTAAAGGGGTTGAATTTGGTATCGGCTTCAAAGCAGCTGAAATCCCGGGTTCTCAGGTCCACGATGAAATAATCTGGAGTGAAACAGCGGGATACACCAGGAAAACAAACCGCCTTGGCGGATTGGAAGGCGGGATGACAAACGGAATGCCACTCGTAGTAAGAGGGGTAATGAAACCGATCCCGACTCTTTACAAACCATTGCAAAGTGTTGATATTGAGACGAAGGAGCCATTTACAGCAAGTATTGAACGTTCGGACAGCTGCGCGGTTCCCGCTGCTGCTGTAGTTGCGGAAAGTGTGGTTGCCTGGGAACTGGCTTCAGCGCTTGTTGACCAATTCAATTCCGACCGTTTCGACGTGTTATTGGAAGAAATAAAAGACTTCCGGGAACGCGCGAGGCTCTTCTAATGAAAACACTGGAGCTGAGCGCAGGAGAAAAAAATTACCCCGTTATAATTGGAGAGCATGCAGTGAATCTGCTAAGCTCTTTTTTTAAAAATGATACGACGGGGTTTACCAGCCTTCTCGTCATAACTGATAAGAATGTTGGCGCACTGTATTTAGATAAGCTGCTCGCCGAGATAAAAGAATTCAGGCTAGCCGTTTTTACAGCTCCCGCCGGTGAAAAAGCCAAATCAATAGAAACGTATTATGAGGCGATGACCTGCGCGCTTGAAAATGGACTCGACAGGCGGTCAGTGATTATTGCTTTTGGCGGGGGGGCAATTGGGGATTTGGCGGGATTCGTGGCAGCAACCTTTATGAGGGGCATACGCTTTATTCAAGTACCCACCACAATACTTGCCCATGACAGTTCTGTTGGCGGAAAAACAGGGATCAATCACCACCTGGGGAAAAATCTGATCGGAGCTTTCCATCAGCCTGAAGCCGTTTTTTATGATCTGACTTTTCTGGAATCACTTCCATCCAGTGAGATTCGGTCCGGTTTTGCCGAAGTAGTCAAGCATGGACTGATTGGGGATGACGGGCTTTATACTTGGCTCCTTGAAAATATTTGCAGCCTGGACTCCATTAAACCAGATGATTATTCTGAAATGCTGTCAAAGGGGATTGCGGTAAAAGCGAATATTGTCAGTAAGGATGTCACTGAAAATGGGGTTAGGGCTTACTTGAACTTCGGCCATACACTCGGCCATGCGATTGAGGCGGAAATCGGATACGGGAACATTACTCATGGTGAAGCGGTAATGATCGGCATCCTCTTTGCCCTCGAAATCAGCAAGGAAAAATGCGGCCTGGACTTTGATATTGAGGGGTTCGCGGCTTGGCTAAAAAGCATAGGATACAAAACGTCGATACCAGCCGGCATTTCAAAACAAGGCTTAATCAGCAGGATGAAACGTGATAAAAAAGCAATTGGCGGGACAGTCCGATTCGTCCTCTTGCGTAAAATCGCATCGCCAGTCATAGTCGATTTGCCTGACCCCTATTTAGAGGGAATGCTTTCGGAATTTTTGAAATAAGCAGAAAAAAACGCTGACTTATTAGATTGACTGTGGTAGAATTAACTTTAAAAAATCTGCACTTTAAAGCGTTAAAGCAGCGGAGAATAACAACGGGGTGTTAATTTATGCGCTGGAAAAAACAGTTGCATTCGCTGGCGCCATACCAGCCAGGCAGGTCTATTGAGTCAGTAAAAGAAGAATATCATTTGGACACGATTGTGAAGCTGGCCTCGAACGAAAATCCACTCGGGTGCTCAAAAAAGGCAGCCGAGGCAATTAAGGAGTCAGGCTTAGGGCTTGCCTATTACCCGGATGGCCATGCGGGCGAACTTCGCTCGGCCCTCTCTGAAGCGCTCGGCATTTTGCCGAATCAGCTTATTTTTGGAAATGGATCTGATGAAATCATCCGGATCATCTCGAGGGCATTATTATACCCTGGAGCGAATACTGTCATGGCAGCTCCTACCTTCCCGCAATACCGTCACAACGCGGTCCTTGAAGGGGCTGAAATACGCGAGGTTCCGTTGGCTGATGGAGGCCATGATCTTGATGCCATGCTGAAAGCAATTGACGGGCAGACAAATGTAGTTTGGATTTGCAGCCCCAATAACCCAACTGGCAAACATATTCCCGAACCACTCTTAATCGATTTTATCAAAAGGGTACCGGATGACATTCTAGTCGTTATTGATGAAGCATACAAGGAATATGTGGTTGCTGAAGATTTCCATGATTCCTTGGAGTTAGTCAGTAAATTCAGTAATGTCATCGCACTGAGGACATTCTCGAAAATTTATGGACTGGCGAGCCTTCGGGTTGGTTATGGAATCGCTAATCCTTCCATCATCCGTATGCTAGAGCCGGCAAGGGAACCATTCAATACGAACTCGATCGCCCATATAGCTGCAAAAGCGGCCCTGGCCGATCAGGAATTTGTAGAAGAGGCCCGCAAATTAAACAGGCAAGGTCTGGAGATGTTCTATGAGTTTTGCGAAAAAAGGAACCTTCCATATTATCCTTCACAAGGTAATTTCATCTTAATCGACTTTCAGCAGGATGCGAACAAAGTCTTTCAATACATGCTTGAGCGCGGATTTATTATTAGATCCGGGGCGCTACTTGGTTTTCCGCAAAGCGTCAGGGTTACAGTCGGGACAGAAGAACAAGTATCAGCCATCATAAAAGAATTCGAAGCATTCCTCGTAACTGAATGCAAAGCAATTGTGTAGAGGAGTGTTCGCATGAAAGGCAAGGTTTTTATCATCGGACTGGGGCTTATTGGCGGATCAATAGCCCTATGCATAAAAAAAGCCCACTCGGATTCCAGTGTAACAGGGTTCGATATTAAACCCCGTCAGGCTGAACTGGCCAAGTTGCTTGGAGTGATCGATGAGATTGCTGAAACAATCAATGACGGCGCGCGGGATGCTGATTTAATTATCATTTCTGCACCGGTCAGGGAAACAGCGCGAATTCTTAACGAACTTAGTTCCTGCGACCTGAATGATTCCGTTATTATAAGTGATACAGGCAGTACAAAAAATGAAATTGCCCGCCTAGCCGCCCCTTTAGTCAACAAAGGAATTTCCTTTATTGGCGGCCACCCAATGGCTGGCTCACATAAAAGCGGGGTTACGGCAGCGAGAGATTTGCTATTCGAGAATGCTTTTTATATTTTAACGCCTGATAAGAGTGAAAAAGCTGAGAACATTGTAATGCTGAAGGAATGGCTGAAGGGAACAAATGCAAGGTTTCTTGAACTGCCACCAGAGGAGCATGACTATTTAGCTGGGGTAATCAGCCATTTTCCGCATATTATTGCCGCCTCCATTGTCCACCAAACCGAAAAGCTTTCGGGTGAATATCAACTTTTGCCCAGGCTTGCCGCGGGAGGATTCAGGGATATAACCCGGATTGCATCTAGCAGTCCGAAAATGTGGCGGGACATCTTGCTTCATAATAAGGATGTCCTGCTTGATTTGCTTTCCATGTGGCAAAAAGAAATGGGTTATGTGAAGGAACTGCTTGAACAATCGGATGAAACCGCCGTAGAGGCCTATTTCTCCGAAGCCAAAAAGTTCCGTGATGGGCTCCCTGCTAATAAAAAAGGGGCAATTCCAGCTTTTTACGATTTGTTTGTCGAGGTTCCCGATTATCCCGGTGTGATTTCGGAAGTAACTGGCTATCTGGCATTGGAGAAAATCAGCATAACAAATATAAGAATCATTGAGACAAGGGAAGAAATATATGGCGCGCTGGCTATCAGCTTTCAAACGAGCGAAGATAGGGACAGAGCAGAAAAGTGTATCAATACATACACGTCTTACCCTACGTCTTACGAGATATAAAGATAACGGGGTGAAAAATTGGAACAGATTGTTTTAGCACCGGCAGAAAAAGGTCTCTATGGTGAGATTCAGGTACCTGGAGATAAATCCATTTCACATAGGGCAGTCATGTTTGGCGCAATATCCTCAGGGGTTACAAAAGCAAGTAATTTCCTGTCAGGAGCGGATTGTCTAAGTACAGTATCCTGTTTTCGGAAACTGGGTGTAGAAATTGAAACAAGCGGAACAGAGGTAACAATTATCGGACGCGGCTTGGATGGCCTTCAAGAATATCACGGGCTCTTGGACGTGGGGAATTCAGGGACAACGATTCGGTTAATGATGGGATTACTGGCTGGAAGGCCATTCAGCTCCTGCTTGGCAGGGGACGAATCTATCGCAAGGCGTCCAATGAATAGAGTGACTGGCCCCCTGATAAAAATGGGTTCCAAAATTGAGGGAAGGGAAAATGGCAAATATACCCCCATTACCGTTACTGGGGGAAATTTGACAGGAATCTCTTACTCTATGCCGGTTGCCAGTGCACAAGTAAAGTCCGCTATCCTACTAGCGGCACTGCAGGCTAAGGGAGAAACGGTTATTACTGAAATCGCGCCATCGAGAGACCATACGGAGAGAATGGTCCGGCTTTTTGGCGGACACGTTGAAACCTCTGGGAAGAATATATACATAAAGGGCGGGCAGACACTACAGGCAGCGAAAGTAGAGGTGCCGGGGGATATTTCTTCGGCCGCATTTTTCCTTGCCGCCGGCTCCATTGTTCCGGGGAGCGAAATTCTACTCAAGAATGTGGGACTTAATTTGACAAGAAGCGGAATCCTGGATGTACTGAAGAGTATGGGGGCGGATTTTACCATTGTAAGTGAGAATGACGGCTTTGAACCGAGCGGGGATATCCTTGTAAAGTATTCCCGTCTAAAGGGAACGACAATTAGCGGCGAACTGATTCCCAGGCTGATTGACGAGCTGCCTATTATAGCCCTCCTCGCTACCCAGGCTGATGGCGAAACTGTCATCAAGGATGCCGCAGAACTGAAAGTAAAAGAAACCGACAGAATTGAAACGGTTGCAAACGAGCTGAGAAAACTTGGTGCAAACATCAAGACAACGGAAGATGGGATGGTCATCACTGGAGGTTCTGTTCTTCACGGCGCTACCGTTACCAGCCATGGGGACCACAGAATTGGCATGATGCTTGCCATTGCATCATTGATAACAAATTCCAGTATCACACTCGAAGATCCGGACTCCATAAACGTCTCATATCCCGGCTTTTTTACACATTTGGAAACAATAAAGTAATTCCATCTGAAAAGGGATGGAAATAAAAAATAAGCTGACGAAAGGCGCCTCGCTTCAAGAAGGCGCCTTTCCTGTTAAATTCTGAAAACTATATAGGTTGAATTTAATAATTATATTAATTTATTTGAAAAAGCTGGTTGATTGGAGCTCAGGCATGAAGACTCCTGCGGGACAGAGCAGCAAGTGGAGACCCCGCAGGAGCAGCGCGACGAGGAGGCTCCACTGATGCCCCGCGGAAAGCGAAATGCCCGGAGCGGAAATCAGCCACCCAGTTACCGTTTGATATCAATCTTTATTTCAACCCATATAGCGTCATAAAATAAGGATTATGGCATAGCTTGTCTTAAGACTTGCTTAAGGGTGATAATATGCCGTACATTATTGAAAATGCCGCTATTCTTAGAGAAGGAAGGCTGGAGATCAGTTCCATCCTGACAGACGGAAAGGAAATTACTGCTATTCGATGTGATTTGGGTAATTATTCATTAATGAAATTGGAAATTGCACCTTTTATAATGACCCCTGCCCATACAATCCTTGACAGCACCCTTCCTTGCAAAACGAAAGAGGAACTTGCCGATACTGTCGCAAATGAATTGTTGAAAAAGGGCTGCACGACTATATTGACTTATGTGGATGTCGAATCTGAGAAGTTCCTTCAGCGGCGCTTGAAAGAAATTGAGGAGGCTTTCATCCTTTCACCTGCTGACTATGCCATCGGAGCTAAAGTTGATCTGAAGAAATTAACTCCATCATTTTTGCGAGAATGCAAGAAAATGAAACTGCCTGCGGTTTTTGTAAATGTGAAATCTTTGGAAGGCCTTGACACTGTGCCGTGGGGCTGGTTAAGGGAAGCGATCTTCCCGTACAATTGCCCTCTTATTCCTGTATTTGATGATCTTGATCCGAGTTTAAAGAAACAGGCTCTTGCCAAATGGGAAAAAACTATGCTTTCATGGAAATTACCTTCGCTAAACGACGAACTTGCCGAAGGAACTCCTTTGCCAAAAAGCGCGCTTAATATGATTGGTATTTACCCCTGGAGGTCCAGCCTACTGCATAAGGCGGAATTGAGTTATAATTTATATATTAGAACCACCGGCAAACCCGCACAGGAGAACTCGGGCTTTTGCCAGAAAATCGAACCAGCAGTCACTGTCCATAAGGGCAGAGTCATTCGCTGGGGCGAATACACTGATTTTATTAGGGGAAGCGGGGAATATATAAAGGTAAAAACCCACGCTTTTTACTCCCTTTGAACTTAAGAAATGTGGGGCTGAAAAGATGGATAAAGTAAATAAAATTATTGGAATGCTCGAAGCCGGCCAACATATGGAAGCCATGCGCGAATATAATGAAGTATTAAAAAGCGGAAGCCCGGATGAGAAATTCATTCTTGCCGAGGAATTCATCGGCTACGGGTTCATGGAGGAAGCCATCTCGCTCCTTGAAAATCTCCTGCTTTATTATCCTGGGGAAGGGGAAATAATCATCCCGCTTGCCGAAGCTTATATTGATAACAACGCGGAAGAAAAAGCAATTCTCCTGCTTGAGGAAATCGAACAGGATGACGATTCGTACGGGGAAGCGCTCCTCCTTCTCGCGGATCTGTACCAGTTGCAGGGGCTGTTCGAAGTTTGTGAAAGGAAGCTGCTCCAATCCAAGGAACAATTGCCTGATGAGCCGGTCGTTGACTTTGCGCTTGCCGAGTTTTACAGTTCAATGGGCGAGGCCGGAAAGGCAATTGGGTACTATGAAGAGGTTTTGAAGGCCCAAGATGAAATTGCCGGTGTGAACGTCAATCAAAGAATTGCCGAAAACTTAAGTGCAGCGGGCGCGTTTGAAGAATCACTGCCATATTATGAAAAAGCGCTTAAGAAAAGTAAAGACATCAACACGCTTTTTGGGTTTGCGTTAACGGCCTTTCAAGCAGGGTACGCTGGCGCGGCAATTGAAAAGTTCGAAGAACTGAAAAGCCTTGATCCAGAATACCATTCCCTGTACCTTTATTTGGCGAAGTCCTATGAAATGGAAGAAGACTTGCAAAAATCGCTTGAAACAACAAAAGAGGGAATCCGGCAGGACGAATTTAATAAAGATTTGTTCTTCTATGGCGGCAAAATCGCAATAAAACTTGGAAAAGAGGAAGAAGCTGAACAATATTTCCGTGAAGCGCTTGCCCTTGATCCAGGCTTTTCTGAAGCCGCTTTGACTTTAAACAGGCTTTTCCTCCACCAGGAAAGGTTTGCGGATGTCGCAGATTTGCTGGAAGCGATTGATGTTGATGAGCATGCGGATCCCCAATTTTTTTGGGATGCCGCAGTTGCGTATCAAGGAATCGAAGAATGCGGGAAAGCTTCGGGATACTTTGATGCCGCTTATAATTATTATCAAAATAATGAAGATTTCTTAAAAGATTACGGATATTTTTTAATTGAAGAAGGAAAAACAGACATGGCTGCCGAAATTTTTAAACAGTTGGCAAATAAACACCCTATGAACGAGGAATATGCTGATTTGGTTTACCGGCTTACTGGAGATATGTAAAGTTTAAACTCGCAGAGGAGGGAATAGATTATGGCAACCCCTGTATCTGTCAACGAGAAAAAGGACTTTATCAGATGGTTTTTGAACCATTACCAATTAAAGAGAAGAGAATGTGTGTGGATCCTGAATTATCTAATGAGCCATGACCAGTTGATGGAGAAGGTGCATTTCGTGGATCAGGCCCAATATTGCCCAAGAGGCCTTATCATGTCCGCGCATTGTGTTGATAAAGTGCCTTTCAGGTTTTATAAGGAAAATATCATGACGACCGATGCGGAAAAATCCTTCCATGATATTCGCCTGAACAGAGAAGAGGAAATTTATATTCAGCTGAATTTCAATGCTTCCAACAAGGTGCATCAATATGCGGCGGTACTGGAGGACAATCCTTATATTCCGCGCCATCTCCAATCCAATGAAAAAGACCGGGAAGCTGCCGAACAATTCCTTAGCTTCAGCATCAGGCGCTTTAATGAAGAAAAGCTGATGCAGCTGATTGATGAAGCTTTGGATAAACAGGATAAAGAAGCATTCCTGTCTTTTACGGAACAACTGAACACTTTAAAAGAACTTCGGAAAAATAAAAGCCTGCTTTGAGCGGCTTTTTTCTTTTGGGTTTTACATGAGCATAAACCCACGCGTGGCAGGAGAATAATGGTATGATAATCCCATACAAACACCGGAAGATCCTTAAGGGGAGGAATATGAATGAAATGGACATCACAGGATGTTGAAATGTACAGCCAAGCAAAGGAATATATTGATACGGCTCTTGTGCCTCTTATTCCAATTGCTATGGGTGGAGATATGGAACAATCCGCTTCCATGACGGAGTACATCTCGTTATTGGCAAGCCAGCTCGAACGCCAGTTTACAGGACGGCTAATCTTACTGCCCGCTTTTACATACATGGAATCCGAACATACAGATGATGTTGCCTCAAGGCTTAACAGGTGGGAAGAAAGCCTCGCAGGGGAAGGGTTTAAACATATATTCCTTCTCACTAGCGATGAAAATTGGCGGCTTAAGGAAGAAGGGATCGGCGGCTCGCTTATCTGGATGCCTTTGTTGCCGTTAGCTGGAATGGAAGAGCAGCAAAAAGTCATGCTCATCAACGGACAAATCAAGCAGCTAATGAAATTTTTTACCGCAAAGTGGAATCAGGAGGGAAACTAAAAAAATACTTTTCGGTATTAAATGTTCACAAAATAGTATAATATTGACCTTGCAATAAGATTGATATATCATGATAATGTCCTAGTTAATATATGTTAAATGTCCCATGGACTTAACTTGTGAACAGAGGGGGGAGAACCATGAGTAAGCATCGAGTTTCAAGAAGGCAGTTCCTAAGCTATACACTGACGGGAGTAGGGGGTTTCATGGCCGCAGGCATGCTGATGCCGATGGTCCGGTTTGCCATAGATCCTGTTCTGAGGGCGGACGAAGGCGGCGACTTCATTGCGACATCACAAAAAGTAGCGGATATAACAGCCGAACCTGTCCGGGTTGATTTCTCTTTTAAACAAAAGGATGCCTGGTATGAATCAGAAGTAACCAATACTGCGTGGGTGTACAAGGATGAGGACGGGAAGATTGTGGCCCTTTCACCGGTATGTAAACACCTTGGATGCACAGTAGGCTGGAACAACAGCGAAGACCATCCAAATGAATTCTTTTGCCCATGCCACAACGGGCGTTATTACAAGAGCGGTGTAAACGTACCGAACACTCCGCCAATGGCGCCGCTTGATGTATATCCATACAAGGAAAAAGACGGCTTCCTTTACTTAGGTAAGGCAAAGCCGAGAAAAGCCTAGAAAGGAGGCGTAATCGTTGTTAAACAAAATTTACGACTGGGTAGATGAGCGTTTGGATATTACGCCCCTATGGCGCGATATCGCAGACCATGAAGTACCTGAACACGTAAACCCAGCCCATCATTTTTCCGCATTTGTCTATTGTTTCGGAGGGCTTACATTCTTTGTAACGGTCATTCAGATTTTGTCCGGGATGTTTTTGACCATGTATTATGTACCCGACATTAAGAATGCCTGGCAATCTGTCTACTATCTGCAAAACGAAGTCGCTTTCGGGCAAATCGTACGCGGGATGCACCACTGGGGTGCGAGCCTTGTTATTGTCATGATGTTCTTACATACACTACGGGTATTCTTCCAGGGAGCATACAAAAAACCACGTGAGCTGAACTGGATTGTCGGCGTACTGATTTTCTTTGTAATGCTTGGACTTGGTTTAACAGGATATCTGCTTCCATGGGATATGAAAGCGCTGTTCGCAACAAAAGTTACACTGCAAATTGTTGAGGCAACTCCGCTGATTGGCCCACAATTGAAAGCACTGATGGCGGGGCACCATGAAATCGTCGGTGCACAGACAATTTCCCGTTTCTTTGCCATCCACGTATTCTTCCTGCCTGGTGCTTTGCTTGGACTGATGGGAGCCCACTTCCTGATGATCCGCAAGCAGGGTATTTCCGGACCGCTATAAAATTGCCTGAAACCGGAACGGGACTGGCTTCCCGGTCCATGCTACGAAAGAGGAGGGGATTGTTCGATGCATCGCGGTAAAGGTATGAAGTTCGTTGGTGACTCGCGTGTTCTGGCACCTTCGGAACGAAAACCTATGTATCCTAAAGATTATTCTGAATACCCCGGAAAAACTGAAGCTTTCTGGCCGAACTTCCTTTTGAAGGAATGGCTTGTCGGCGCCGTTTTCCTGGTGGGTTTCTTATGTTTAACGGTGGCGCACGAACCGCCGCTCGAGAGAATTGCAGATCCTACTGATGCGGGTTATATCCCGCTGCCAGATTGGTATTTCTTATTCCTTTATCAACTGCTTAAATACTCATACGCATCTAGCCAATATACTGTAGTAGGTGCAATGGTCATTCCAGGACTGGCTTTTGGCGCGCTTCTTTTGGCGCCATTCATTGACAGGGGGCCAGAGCGTCGGGCATCCAAACGCCCAGCTGCGACTGCTTTTATGCTATTGGCCATTGCAGCCATCTTCTTCCTGACATGGCAATCCGTCGCGACACATGACTGGGAAGCGGCGAAAAAGCAAGGGATGATTGTCCAAGGCATCGATAAGGATGCGGAAGGCTATAAAATCTATGAAGCACAAGGCTGTATCAGCTGTCATGGCGGCGAATTGCAGGGAAGCGCGGGCGGTGCCCAATTGATTGACAAGGGGTTCCCGGCTGACCATGTTGCTGAAGTTGCTAAAAAAGGTTTTGGTAATATGCCTCCAGGCATGTTCAAAGGAACAGACGAAGAATTGAAAGTTCTGTCCGAATATATCTCGACTTTAAAAAGCAAGTAAGAAAAAAAGCTGGTGACAAACGTTCACCAGCTTTTTCTTCTTGTTCATTTTTAAGTCTTTTTATGGTAATATCAACACATAAATGAACTGTAAAGGCGGAAATCTTGTGGCAAAATGGATTTATCCTATCCTGGCGTACCGGCCGTTTTTATGGCTTCTATTGATCGTCAATATTGCCGGGACGGTTTACGGGTATGTTTGGTACGGCTGGCAGCTGAAGGAAACCCCAGCGAAGTTTCTTGCATTTGTGCCCGACAGCCCGACAGCCAGCCTGTTTTTTGTATTTGTTATTGCCGCCTTTCTACTAAAAAAGAATTGGCCGCTAATGGAAACGCTTGCCCTAGTGACTTTATTCAAGTATGGGATTTGGGCGGTTGTCATGAATCTGCTCGTATATGTTGTGACGGGAAATTTGGGCTGGATTGGCTGGATGTTGGTGCTTTCCCATTTTGCAATGGCCGTCCAGGGCCTTCTGTATGCTCCATTTTATAAAATGAAAAGCTGGCATCTAGTTGTAGCGGGGATTTGGACATTGCATAATGATGTTATTGATTATGTGTTCTTTATGATGCCAAGGTATGAAGTTCTGCATCTTTACACACAGCGGATTGGTTATTTTACCTTTTGGCTTTCGATCGCATCACTTTTCATTGCCTGGTACCTTTGCATTAGAGAAAATCGGTTTAAACTGGACCTTTGATAAGTTTTGGCTTCATTCGATATGAATATAATCGGCGGCAAATGACCAGCATTTTCAAGCGGGCAAAAAATAATATGGCAATCACCGGGGGGACAGGTTCTAGACTTGTCCCCCTTTTCATACATTCTTACTAGTATGAGAGGGGTGGCTATGAATGAAGCTGAAATGCTTGCTGATAATTTTAGTTATTTTCATATTTCCTGTAAACGCCTTGGCAGATGGCCAGCCTGCTGCTATTGTGAAACTTGATTCCATTTCGGATGATGCTTTCCAAATGGTAAAGAACCAGCGGTATGCCGAGGCCCAAAAGCTTCTAAATTACTTTTCTGAGCAATTCGACGGGATGAGCAGCGACCGTCTCCATTTTTCCCTTGATGAAGCTCGCATTATCACAGTGTCCCACGATGAAGCCCTGGAGGCATTAGCAAGCCCCGCGGCGGCACACCAGGAAAGGCTCAATAAAGTAACTCGGCTCCGGCTTGTGATGGATGCCCTGGCCACTTCGAGTGAACCTTTGTGGACAGAAATGGAAGACAGTGTCATGAGCACTTTTGCCAAAGCTAAAAAATCTGCGCTCGAGGGGAATAGTGAAGCGTATCATACAAATGTAAATTCTTTTTTGTCGCTCTACAACCTTATTTACCCGAGCATGAAAATCGACCGTTCGGCAGAAGATATCCAAAGGCTAGATGCGAAAGTGGACTTTCTTCAAGATTATAAGCCGTCGGGGTCTATAAGAAAGGCTGAAATGGAAGAGTTAGAGTCGCTTCAAGCCAGCCTCCAAGCGATATTTGATGGGATAGAGGAGGATGAAGCCGATCCCTCCTTATGGTGGGTCATCAGCTCGACAGGCAGTATTATCATCCTGACCTTATCGTATGTAGGTTGGAAAAGGTTTAGAGCTGATAACGAGCAGGCAAGAAAGCGCTCAAATGAGCTAAAAGATTGACTTGGATTGCCTTCCTTAATAGAATTTATACATCAAGATATGTCTTTAGGAGGTTTCTTCATGTTCATCCTGTATTTTGCGTTGATCATCCTTATCCCCCTCTGGGCTCAAATGAGGGTGAAAGGAGCTTTTAATAAATATTCAAAGGTCCCCTCTTCATCAAGGAAGACGGGAGCAGAAGTAGCGAGGGAAATCCTTCAGGCCAATGGTATCTACGATGTCAGGATTGAAGAAGGCAGAGGCTTCCTGAGCGACCATTATGACCCCCGGGCAAAAGCGGTACGGCTGTCCCCTGATATTTATCATGGCCATTCCCTGGCGGCGACTGCTGTGGCGGCACATGAAATCGGCCATGCCATTCAGGACCAGCAGGATTACACATTCCTCAGGTTCAGGCACGCGCTAGTTCCTGTCGCCAATCTCGGCAGTAATTTTTCTTGGATATTAATCCTCATCGGTATGCTGACACAATTTACTGGTATGTTTGCTCTCGGTATTGCCTTCATGGCAGCAGCGGTCTTGTTCCAAATCGTCACTCTCCCAGTGGAGTTCAATGCTTCGAGCAGGGCGATGGACCAGGTAGTCGCGCTTGGAATTATCCGGAATGAAGAGGAGAGGGATGCGAAGAGAGTCCTTGATGCGGCAGCCTTAACTTATGTCGCCGCAGCGGCAATCGCTGTCCTGGAGCTATTGAGGCTCATCCTCATTTTTACCGGTATGAACAGAAGTGAATAAAAGCGAAAACAAAAAGAGCGGACTATTCCGCTCTTTTTCGTTATAACCAATTATCATATTTCGAATGGATTTTTGTTCGCATCCAGTGTGAATCCTTCCCCCAGAACATCATGGACAGCCGTCACAGAAACAAAGGCGTGAGGATCCACCGAGGTAATGACATTTTTCAACCTGATAATTTCGTTTTTTGGAACTACACAATACAGTACTTCCCGGTCGTTTTTTGTAAAATAGCCGTAGCCTCTCAAAACGGTAACACCACGTTCCAGTTCGCCCATGATTTTTTCGGCTATTTCAGTATTCTTCTCCGAAATGATCATTGCTCCCCTTGCGGAATATGCCCCTTCAGCCATTACGTCAATTACCCTCGCACCGACAAAGACTGCGACAAGTGTATACATTGCCTCCCGGTAACCCAAATATGTAAGCATCGAGGCGATAATAACTAGTGCATCAAACAAAAACATCGTCCTGCCCATGCTGATTCCCCAATATTTCTGCACTACCCTTGCGATGATATCCACCCCGCCGGATGTACCACCGAACCTGAAAATTATTCCGAGACCCACTCCGATGCATACGCCTGCGAACAGGGCGGCCAGAAGCAAATCGTTTGAAAGAGGCATGTTGATGGGAACCTTCTGAAAGATCCACAGGAATACAGATACCCCCACTGTTCCGATTACGGTATAAATAAAAGATTTGCGCCCGAGAAGCTTCCAGCCCAGAAAAAAGAGCGGAATGTTTATAATAAGATTCGTATAGGCGGGGTTGAATTTAAACAAGAAATAAAGGAGAATTGTTATCCCAGTCACTCCTCCTTCCGCAAGCTTGTTCTGGATATTAAAATTTACGATTCCAAACGACATAATCGCCGTACCGAGCAATATTAGTAAAATGTTTTTCACTTTAAGGCCCATTATCATTTTCTATGCCTCCCAGCCAATATTTACCCTTTGCCAAAGCGGCTTTAATTATAGCGAATAATAGTTAATAGGGCAATTTTCATAACAAGTAACGAACGAAAAAATATTTGTAAATGATAATTTTTTTGCTAACATGAAAGTTATAGCCTCGAAACAATCATCCAAAACAATATATAACCTGATGGGGTGGTAAAATGAAAAGTGATAAAACAATAAGGGAGCTTCAAAAAGAAGTGGACGCGCACATCAGCCAGTATAAGGAAGGATATTTCAGCCCGCTGGCTATGATGGCAAGGCTCACTGAGGAGCTTGGCGAACTTGCCAGGGAAATTAATCATTATTATGGTGAAAAACCAAAAAAACAAACCGAAAAAGAAAAGACAATTGAAGAAGAACTCGGGGATGTGTTATTTGTCCTTACTTGCCTTGCCAATTCACTGAAGATTGACCTTCAGGACTCACATGATATGGTGATGGAAAAGTTCAGGACGAGAGACAAAGACCGCTGGACAAAAAAATAATGAGAAGGTGTGATGGAGATGGGAAAAATCAGAGTCATCATTGCTGGCCCGCGGGGCAGGATGGGGAGTGAAGCGGTCAGAATGGTTGAGGAGACTCCTTCATTTGAACTAGCAGCTGTTCTGGACAGAAAGAATAATGGGCGCAAACTGAGTGAAATCGGTCACTTTTTCCAAGGGGAAGTACCGGTGTTTTCCGATATAGAAGACTGCCTGCAATCGGTCAAGGCGGACGTCTTAATTGATTTAACGGTGCCCGAAGCCGGCATGCATCATGCCAGGACTGCCCTGGCCTATAATGTCCGTCCAGTTGTCGGGACGACAGGATTCAGCAGTGAGGAACTCCAGGAACTTCAAGGGCTCGTCCGAGAAAAGGGAATTGGCTGCATCATTGCTCCTAACTTTGCCATTGGCGCTGTATTAATGATGAAATTTGCGAAAATGGCTGCCAAGTACTTTGAGGATGTTGAAATTATCGAAATGCATCATGACAGAAAACTCGATGCTCCTTCAGGAACCGCGGTCAAAACAGCCCAGCTGATTTCTGAAGAGCGCAAGAAGAAAAGCCAGGGCCATCCCGAAGAGAAGGAAACAATGGAGGGAGCGAGGGGGGCAGACTATGAAGGGATGAGGATCCATTCCGTACGCTTGCCGGGACTGATCGCCCACCAGGAAGTTTTATTCGGCTCGGAAGGACAGACGCTTAAAATCCGGCATGATTCCTACACAAGGGCCTCGTTTATGACAGGGGTCAGGACTGCTGTGGAAACCGTTATGAAGATCGATTCGTTCGTATATGGCCTGGAAAATATTATGGAATAGGTGGAATAGCTGTGAATATTGCCTTAATAGCCCACGATAAAAAGAAAGATGATTTAGTACAATTCGCCGTGGCATACAAAGAGATTTTTGCAAGACATTCATTATTTGCCACCGGGACAACCGGGAAACGTATTTCAGAAGCAACCGGACTTGAAATCCATCGTTTTCAGTCAGGGCCATTAGGCGGTGACCAGGAAATTGGAGCGATGATCGCAAAAAATCAAATGGATTCTGTCTTTTTCTTCAGGGACCCTCTTACCGCACAGCCGCATGAACCAGATGTCAGCGCGCTGCTGAGGCTTTGTGATGTTTATTCTATTCCACTTGCGACCAATATGGGAACAGCAGAGGTATTAATAAAAGGGATTGAAGATGGGCATTTGGACTGGAGAATGATAGCGAAGGAAAATTCAGGTGGAAGCAATGTCTGACCAAGTACATATCCTTGCTTTCGGAGCTCATGCGGATGATGTTGAAATCGGCATGGGCGGAACGATTGCAAAATATACGGCGCGAGGAAAAAAGGTTGTAATCTGTGATTTGACTCTTGCTGAATTATCCTCTAATGGAGATGTGGAAACAAGAAAAAAAGAAGCTCAGGCTGCTGCTGGAATACTTGGTGCAGAGAGGCTTGGCTTGAGTTTACCAGACAGGGGCCTTTTTTTGCAGCAGGATTACATTAAAGTCATCGCAAACGTAATCAGGGAGTATCGCCCGAAATTGGTGTTTGCTCCTTATATTGAAGACAGGCACCCGGATCACGGAAATTGTGCCCGCCTTGTAAAGGAAGCTGTCTTTTCAGCAGGAATCAAAAATTACGATACAGGCCATTCACATGCGCCTCATAAGGCTGAGAATCTTTATTATTATATGATAAATGGTTTTCACAAACCTGATTTCATTATAGATATTTCAAAATATATGGACCTGAAAAAAGAAGCATTAAATGCCTATCTAAGCCAATTTACCAAAAATTCTTCCAGCTTCGACACTCCGCTAGTAAACGGCTATATCGAGACGCTGGAAGCAAGGGAAAAGGTATTTGGATGGCAGGCCGGATTGGAGTTTGCAGAAGGGTTCATATCCGATTCTCCACTCCTGCTCGATTTGGATTTATTAGGAGAAAAATAAAATGAGGAAACTAAAGATAGGAATAACGTGCTATCCTTCCGTCGGAGGGTCGGGAGTCATCGCCACTGAATTAGGCAAACTTTTGGCTGAAAAGGGTCATTCTATTCACTTTATCACTTCAAGCATGCCTTTCAGGCTTCAAAAAATGTACCATAATATTTATTATCATCAGGTTGAGGTGAACCAGTACTCCGTTTTTCAATACCCTCCATATGATATCGCGTTGGCAAGCAAAATGGCAGAGGTTGCAAATCAGGAAGAGCTTGACCTTCTCCATGTCCATTATGCAATCCCGCATGCAGTTTGCGCGATTTTGGCACGGGAAATGAGCGGCAGGGATCTGAAAATCATCACTACCCTCCACGGGACTGATATTACTGTTCTCGGCAATGATCCCTCACTTACTGAGGCAATTAAATTCGGAATTGAGAAGTCTGATATTGTTACAGCTGTTTCCGATTCACTTGCCGGCCAGACTGCTGATTTGATTCATCCAGACAAAGAAATAGAAACGGTTTATAACTTTATTGATGAAAGGATTTATCAGAAAAACAGCGAAACAGATTTAAAGGAAAAGCTGGGAATAGCCAATCATGAAAAAGTAATCATTCACGTTTCTAATTTCCGTCCGGTTAAAAGGGTCGGGGATGTAGTGAGGGTTTTTAGGGAAATATCCAGGTCCATTCCAGCCAAACTACTGCTTGTCGGAGATGGCCCGGAAATGAGAAAAGTCTCCAGGCTCGTTTCGGATATGGGATTGAGGGAAAAGGTTATCTTTCTGGGCAAACAGGAAAATGTTGATGAATTGTATTCCATCAGCGATTTAATGTTCCTTCTTTCAGAAAAAGAAAGCTTCGGGCTGGTCGCTTTGGAGGCTATGGCCTGCGGAGTTCCTTGTATCGGCACAAATATAGGAGGGATTCCTGAAGTAATAAGACATGGCGAAAACGGGTTCATTTGCCCTCTTGGTGAAATTAGCGTTATGGCAGCGAAGGCACTAGAACTACTTCTAAATCCAGACCTTCATAGGAAATTTTCGAGTGCTGCTGCAGACGGTGTCAGACAAAGATTTGCGGCCAGTAAAATCGTTAAACAATATGAGGACCTTTATTACAAATTGCTTGGATAGGATGAGTGAAATGGAAAAACCTTTTTCTTCCGCATTGCCGGTTCTTGATGCCATTCTTAACGCGGGATTTGAGGCGTATTTTGTTGGAGGGGCTGTCAGGGACCATGTTCTTTCCAAACCTGTGGATGATATTGATATCGCCACCTCAGCCCGCCCTGAAGAAATAAAGAATATTTTTAGCAAAACCGTGGACATCGGAATCGACCATGGAACCATCCTTGTACTGCATAAAGGAAATTCATATGAAGTGACCACTTTCAGAACAGAGTCAGGCTATAAGGATTTCCGCCGGCCCGATAAAGTGGAGTTTGTATCTAATTTAAATGAAGATTTAAAGCGGCGTGATTTTACGATGAATGCCATGGCAATGGATAAGGAGGGGAATCTGCTCGATCCGTTTGGCGGAAGGGAAGATATTGAAAGTAGGCAAATCAAGACCGTTGGGAAGCCTTCTGAAAGATTTGGTGAAGATGCCCTCCGGGTGATGCGGGCAACAAGATTCGCAAGCCAACTCGGTTTTACTATTGAAGCTCAAACCTATTCATCCCTGGCTGAATCCGCCCATCTACTAAAGCACATCGCGGTTGAAAGGAAAAGGGTGGAATTTGAAAAGTTGTTTTTAGGAGCAAATAGGAAAATAGGACTCGGCCTACTTTGTAGCACGGGGATGCTCCAATATCTCCCCGGCTTATCCGGAAAAGAAGCTGAATTGCAAAAGATGATTGATTGTAAGGTGGAAATTTTGGGGCTAAATGAAATGTGGGCCCTTTTATTGCAAAGTATTGATGCTGTAGATAAAGAAGCTGAATCCATTTTGCGAGAGTGGAAACTTCCGTCCAGGCAAATAAAAGAGATTTTGGACATTTTTAAATATTTTCGCTTTAGGCTGAAAAATGAATGGGATGCATTATCCTTGTTCAATGCTGGCAAAAACGGAATTGCTTCAGCGGAAAAGCTCATTATGGCGACATCATCAGGCGATTTTGCCAACAAGGTAGATGAATGGCTTTCCCGATATGACAGCCTTCCGATCAAAAGTCGGGATAAATTAGCCGTTTCAGGCGGTGACCTGCTCCAATGGTACGGGAAAAATGGAGGGCCATGGGTAAGGGATATGCTGAATACCGTTGAAAAAGCCGTGCTGGAAGGAAACGTGGCAAATGAAAAGGATACAATAAGGGAGTGGCTCTTGAGGTGCAATCAGAAATAAGGAAAAAACTTATTGATGCTTTCACGGAAGCTGGTGGAGGCTATTTGTCGGGACAGGCATTGGCAGACGTCATCGGCTGCTCAAGGACAGCAGTCTGGAAGCATATAGAAGGGCTGCGTGAAGAGGGGTTTGTGATAGATGCGGTAAAGAGGAAAGGCTACCGCATTGCGGGAACACCGCAAGCCTTATCTCCAGATGAAATCAGACTTGGCCTAAAAACCGAATTCATTGGCCAAAAGGTATATTATTATGAGTCGGTCGCCTCTACTCAGAAAATTGCCATTGACCTTGCGTCAGAAAATGCTCCTGAAGGTACCCTCGTCATTGCCGATGAACAAACTTCCGGCAGAGGGCGCATGGACCGGAAATGGCATTCTCCAAAATCCACTGGCATTTGGATGAGCCTTCTTGTCCGTCCCGAAATTCCGCCCCAGCAAGCCCCCCAGCTTACATTGCTTACGGCTGTGGCGGCCGTAAGGGCTATTGAGGAAGCAGCCGGGATTACTCCTGAAATAAAATGGCCCAATGATATTATGGTGAATGGGAGAAAAATCGCCGGAATCCTTACTGAATTACAGGCAGAGGCGGATAGGATACATTCTGTCATCATTGGGATTGGTTTGAATGTAAACCAGAGCAGTAGTGACTTTCCGGAGGAATTAAAGGAAATTGCTACTTCCCTGTGTGTGGAAACAGGAAGCCAAATTCACCGGGCGAACATGATCCAGGAGTTTTGTGTACAATTTGAAAAACTGTATTTATTGTACTTGGAAAAAGGCTTTTATCCGATTAAGCTGCTTTGGGAAAGCTATGCAAAAGGAATCGGCTCCGAAATACGCGCCAGGACATATAGAGGCGTTATCTTTGGAAAAGCTTTGGGAATTACCGATGAAGGAGTCCTCCAGATTGAAGATAAAGATGGAACTATCCATAAGATTTACTCTGCAGACATCGATTTCCCCCTTTCCTAGTTTTTTACGGTGGCGAAGGAAAGGGGTTATTTGCTATAATTCGATTGGGCGGTATCCAAGTGAACTGCACCTTAAGCCAGGACAATTAAAAATGGTTTCTGCCTAGATCCGTAAAGGACCGGGACAGAGGGATGGAACATACTTGAAAAATCGGGATCCTCTGCCTTCAGCTGGATCTTTTTCTATGCTGTCGGCGAACCCGTTATGTCCCCTCTTCCAATTAAGAAGGAGGATTATTGGATGAAGCAAACTACAGATTTTTTGAAAATGAAGGATGCTGGTGAAAAAATCGCAATGCTGACAGCATACGATTACCCATCAGCCAAGACAGCCGAGCAAGCGGGGGTTGATATGATTCTTGTCGGGGATTCCCTTGGCATGGTTGTGCTGGGTTACGAAACGACGGTCCCTGTAACCATAAATGATATGGTTCATCATGCCAAAGCGGTCCGCAGAGGGGCCCCTGATACGTTCGTGGTTGTCGACATGCCCTTTATGAGCTATCATATCTCAACTGCGGAGACTCTTGTGAATGCAACAAGAATCATCCAGGAAACGGGTGCCCATGCCGTCAAGCTGGAGGGAGCGGAAGAAGTCCTTGGCAAAATCAAGGCACTGACAACGGCCGGAGTGCCAGTTGTCGCCCATCTTGGCCTGACTCCCCAATCTGTGGGTGTCCTAGGCGGTTATAAAGTTCAGGGGAAAGATGCCGCGGCCGCGATAAAATTAATAGAGGATGCCCTACGTTGCGAGGAAGCCGGAGCATTTGCCCTTGTCCTTGAGTGTGTCCCTAAACAGCTGGCGGCACAGGTATCAAGGAAGCTGTCCATTCCTGTCATCGGTATAGGGGCGGGCGTTGGGGTAGATGGACAGGTTCTAGTCTATCATGACCTTGTTGGATATGGTTCCGGGCGTGTGCCAAAGTTTGTAAAGCAGTACGGCCAGGTCAGCCAGGATATTACCGGGATGATTGAAAACTATATTTCCGATGTCAAAAGCAGCCTTTTCCCTGAAAAGAGCCATACATTTACGATGAAAGAGGAAGAGCTTCAAGCTCTTTACGGAGTAAAAGAATGATAACAATTGAACGCATCGCAGAAATGCAGAAAACCATTTTAAAAAAGAAAAGGGAAGGGCTATCGGTTGGCTTTGTGCCAACAATGGGATTCCTTCATGAAGGCCATTTATCGCTCATCCATAAAGCAAGGGCTGAAAATGAAATAGTTGTAGTCAGCATTTTTGTGAATCCACTCCAATTTGGGCCAAATGAAGACTTTGAGGCCTATCCAAGGGATCTTGCACACGATAGTAAACTTGCAGAAGGTGCCGGTGTCGACTTTCTCTTTACACCATCTTCACGGGAAATGTATCCCGGGGAACCATCTGTCCGGGCAGTTGTGCAAAAGAGAACGAATGTCCTTTGCGGCAAAACTAGGCCCGGGCATTTTGATGGAGTCGCTACTGTTTTAACAAAACTATTCCATATCATTCTTCCTGACAGGGTTTATTTTGGGCAAAAAGATGCACAGCAGGTTGCAGTTGTCGAAGGGTTGATCAAGGATTTAAACTTCCCAATTGAACTCGTCCCAGGTGAAACAGTCCGGGAGCAAGATGGATTGGCAAAGAGTTCGAGGAATGTCTTTCTTAATCGCCGCGAACGGCAGGAAGCGGCTGCGCTCCATATGAGTCTTGAAGCAGCACGTGCAGCGATAGAGAGCGGCAAAAGAAACCCTGAAACGATCAGAGAGCTCATTACCATGATGATTGAGAGCCAAACTAGTGGAAAAATTGATTATGTTGAAATATACAGCTACCCGGAATTGGAGCCGCTGGAAGAATTAAAAGGCCAGTTTATTGTGGCGATCGCTGTCCGGTTCTCTCAAGCTAGGCTTATAGACAACATGATTTTTAATCTTTGACCCCGGTTTTAACAAGGGGATTTGGAGGAGTAAATAATGTTCCGCACCATGATGAACGGAAAAATCCACCGTGCACGCGTAACAGAAGCGAATCTTAACTATGTCGGCAGTATTACGATCGATGAAGATTTGCTCGATGCGGTTGGAATGACAGCTAATGAAAAAGTCCAGATTGTCAACAATAATAACGGCGCCAGGCTTGAAACGTATATCATACCTGGGGAGCGGGGAAGCGGTGTCGTCTGCCTGAATGGAGCTGCCGCCAGGCTTGTCCAAGAAGGTGACGTTGTCATCATTATTTCTTACGTCCTCGTCCCGGAAGAAAAGGTACCCTTCCATCAGCCGAAGGTTGCGATCATGGATGAGAATAACCACATTGTTGAACTTATCCATGCCGAGCCTGCAAATACCATTATGTAATTCAAGAAAACTCCCGACGCAGGGGGTTTTCTTTTTAAAATGCAACCGCCGTTGCTTGAGTGCTGGCCACTCAGGAGACAGGACTATATGATTGCATTAACAGATGGGGAATTGCATGTCATACAGTTGCGTTTGTTTTTCATATCAGTCTGCTTTTTATTTTTCTGTTTTTATGGTACGGTTTGTTTTGTAAGAATAGTTGGGGTGTTTAGAGAATGGCGAAAAAATTCGTAGTAGTAGACCTTGAAACGACTGGAAATTCACCAAAAAAAGGCGACAGGATTATTCAAATAGCTGCCGTCGTTATTGAAGGTGGAAAGATTTCCGACACGTATACATCCCTATTAAATCCTCTTCAACCCATACCACCGTTTATTAGCGAATTGACAGGCTTGTCGGACGATGATGTTAGTGAAGCCCCATTGTTTTCGGAAATTGCCCCGAAAATTTCTTCTTTGCTAAAGGACGCCTACTTTGTAGCCCATAATGTCTTATTTGATTTGGGCTTTCTTCAGGAAGAATTAATACTTTGCGGGGAAGAATCATTTGCTGGGCCGGTACTGGATACGGTTGAAATGGCCCGTTTCCTTAAGCCTTCCGCAGACAGTTATAAACTGGCGGACCTTGCTGCTGGCGAAGGGCTTTCCCATGATAGGCCCCATCAGGCAGATAGCGATGCCACTGTTACAGCCGAACTGTTCCTTCTATTTCTTGATAAATTAAAAAAACTTCCCGAAAAGACACTCGGGCAGCTTGCCCTGCTGTCTGAAGGGTTAAAAAGCGATATCCATTTGCTTCTTCATTCAATTGGTTCCATAAAAGTGACGGATAGGGGCACCTTACCTGATTCCATCGTTTATGTGAATGGCCTGGCCATTAAAAAACAGGAAAGGCAGATGGGCGACAAGACATCAACAGAAGCTTCATTGGAATATCCTTGGAGCGATTCAGATAAACAGAAGTTTTTTAGCCAATCGCCTTATCGGCTTGTTAAACGGGAAGGGCAATTTGAAATGATGGATGAGGTTTTCCATTCTTTTCAAAATGGTACACATGCCCTAATAGAAGCGGGTACAGGTATTGGAAAGTCACTTGGCTACCTTTTCCCGGCAGTTTATTTTTCAAGGCTGCATGCAGTCCGCGTAATCATTAGCACATATACAATCCAGCTGCAGGAACAGCTGCTTGCCAAAGAAATACCCCTGCTGTCTGGAATGGTTCCATTTTCTTTTAAGTCAGCTATGTTAAAAGGAAAGAACAACTACATATCGTTAAGCAGATTTGCCAAAAGCCTTGAGGAAGAGAATGACAATTACGATATTGTCCTGGCAAAAATGCAAATATTAATTTGGCTTTTGGATACGGACCATGGAGACAGGGATGAACTGAATCTTTCAAGCGGCGGCCAGCTTTATTGGAATACAATCAGGAATGAAAAAGGAATTCTTCGGGAACAAGACCCATGGCATGAGCATGACTTTTATAATAAAGCCAGGAAGAAGGCTGATGAAGCAGACATATTAATTACAAATCATTCCTTACTTCTTTCTGATGTCGAATCCGGAGGAAATGTCCTTCCTGCCTATTCATTTGCAATTCTTGATGAAGGCCATCATTTTGAAAAAGCATCGGCGGGCCATTTAGGCATCCGGCTGGATTATTTAAGCATCAGGTTGGCTCTAAACCAATTTGGACTATATGAACAGCGGCAACTTTTCTATAAAACAGTCTCGGCCCTTTCACAGTTCCAGAACGGTAAGAAGATGCAAATCCAGCATATAAATGATTTGTTTGCCGATACCTTATACGATCTTGATGAATTCTTCAAAATATCGATTGCTTACGCTTCTAAGGCAGCAAAGAAGAACTCTTCCAAAAAGCTGAAGGCTGTCATATATCGGCATGAGCACAATAGGGAGTGGCAGGCACTTAATAACGCCTCTGAACGATTAATATTCCGGTTAAGGGATTTATCAGGGATTGTTCAATCAATGTATGATAAGGCCATAGTGCTTCCCGGGCGGTCATCTGCCACGTTGGGGACCGAATTGGCGGCATACAAGGAAGAACTGGAAGGGTTGCGGGCAAAATTTACTGGGGTATTTACTTCGGGTGATGAATTTGTGAAATGGGTGGAAACAGATCTCAGAGTGCCGCAAAATGCTACCGAAATTTTCGCGATGCCGGTAACTGTTTCCGAAACCTTATCTAAAAAATTCTTCTCCCTTAAGAAATCGGTTGTTTTGACATCAGCAACCTTGACAGTCAATCAATCATTCAGTTATATGATTGAAGCTTTGGGGCTTGAACCAAGATACGTAAATACAATTTCAATCCCGTCCCCCTTTAATTACAAAGACAATGTCAAGCTGTTCATTTCCAGTGATGTTCCGGAAATCAACTCGGTTTCACAGGACTCTTATATAGCGGAGGTTTCCGCCAGGATCATCTCTATTTGTGAGGCTGCAAAAGGCAGGCTCCTCGTGCTGTTTACTTCACATGATATGCTAAAAAAGACTTTTGAGCTTGTGAAAGAGAGTGGGCTTCTTCCAGAGTACGCCCTGATTGCGCAGGGCATCACGGGCGGAAGCAGATCAAGGCTGACCCGTAACTTCCAGAAATACGATAAGGCTGTCTTGTTTGGGACTAATAGTTTTTGGGAAGGAGTCGATATTCCCGGGGAAGGTCTTTCATGTCTCATTGTTGTCCGTCTACCATTCAGTTCCCCGGATGAACCGCTGACTAAAGCAAAATGTGAACAAATCGAGAAAAATGGAGGAAGGCCTTTTTCGGAATACTCACTTCCTGAAGCGGTTTTACGATTTAAGCAAGGTTTCGGCAGACTGATTAGAACTGATGAAGACAGAGGGGTTATTGTCATCTTCGATAAACGGATCGGGGCTTCATCGTATGGGAAGGTATTTTTACAATCAATACCTGAAATACCTATAAAAAAGGCTGATATTGAAGAACTTGTCAATGAAATTGAAAAATGGCTTTGATAATACGGCATTTAAACGATTAATGTTTTTTACTATTGCCTTAAATCCTTGATATAATGAGGAAAAACGGTCCGCATAAGGCCGTTCCGAACATCGCATTGGAGGAAAATGCATGGAAAGCAAAATAGAAGTCATTTCAACGGTCAAAATTGAATATACCCCGGATTTATACAAGGTGGTCGATTCCTTGAACAGAAACCTCAAGGACCGCGATTTAATGTTCGGGCTTGCGCTTGACAGCGAAGACCACTCAAAAGCAATCTTTACGATATATAAAACGTAAGGGGAGAGACAGTGAAAAAGTTTTTAATTGGTTTTGCCTTATTTTTGTGTATTTTCGCGGCAATCGCTGGATGGATTTATTCGAACTCCACCAAGCCGATTAAGGCGGTGGAGGATAAAGTGATCAGTATTGCAAGGAAGGATGGAGGATTGGACGAAAAGCAGAGATTTCGCATCTATAACGGCAAAGAAACAGTTTATGTTGTAGAAGGGAAAAATAAAAAAGGCGAAAGCATTATCGTCTGGATTCCAGAAAAACAAAAAGGAAAAGCAGAAGAGGAAGAACCTGTTGTCAGGCTTGCAGGCGATGGCATTTCCAAAAATGAAGCGATTCGCAAAGTGCAGGAAGAGAAAAACCCCGAAAAAATAATCTCCGCCCGGCTTGGGATGGAGGATGGGATTCCGTTTTGGGAAGTTTATTATACGAGCGGGAATAATTTAATGAATTATTATTATATTAATTTTGATACAGGCGAAATGCATAAAAGAATAGAAAATCTTTAATTTTCACAGGAGGTTTTACGGCATGGAAACGAAACTGGCCCGCAGGGTACTCGCACTCTCGCCATCCCCGACATTGGCGATCACGGCAAAAGCAAAGGAATTACAAGATCAGGGGCTTGGCATAATCGGCCTTGGGGCTGGAGAACCCGATTTTAATACTCCTGTACATATTCTCGATGCTGCCAAAAAGTCAATGGATGAAGGAATGACAAAATATACTCCTTCCGCGGGGCTTCCTGCCCTTAAAAAAGCAATCATCGATAAGTTTTCTAGGGATCAGGGTATCAACTATGGTATGGGCGAAATTATTGTCGGAAACGGAGCCAAGCACATTTTATATACTTTGTTTCAGGTTCTGCTCGACGAGGGGGATGAGGTCATTGTTCCTGCGCCATACTGGGTAAGCTATCCTGAACAGGTTAAACTTGCTGGAGGAATCCCGGTTATTGTAAACTGTCCGGAAGAAAGAGAATATAAATTGTCGCCGGAACAACTCGAAGCAGCAATTAATGAAAAAACCAAAGCCGTTATCATCAATTCGCCTGGAAACCCTACCGGCATGGTCTATACCAAAGAAGAACTGGAAGCGCTAGGCGAAATATGCCTTAAGAAAAATGTATTGATTGTTTCGGATGAAATCTATGAAAAACTGGTTTATGGAAACACCCGCCATGTTTCCATAGCGGAAATCTCACCAAAATTAAGAGAGCAAACCATTCTTGTCAATGGAGTTTCCAAATCCCATTCAATGACCGGCTGGCGGATTGGCTATGCCGCGGGGAAAAAGGAAATTATTGAAGCAATGACGAACCTTGCCAGCCACAGTACGTCCAATCCGACGACAACTGCCCAATATGCTGCGATAGCTGCATATAATGGAACCCAGGAGCCTGTTGAGGAGATGCGCAAAGCATTTGAATCCAGGCTGGAAATCATTTATCCAAAGCTGACAGCCATTCCCGGTTTCAGTTGTGTAAAACCGCAGGGCGCATTTTATCTTTTTCCGAATGTGAAAGAAGCGGTCGACCAATGCGGTTTTAGTGATGCGGATGAGTTTGCCGAAGCGATTCTTGTAGAGGCGAAAGTTGCGGTCGTCCCTGGTTCAGGTTTCGGGGCACCCGACAATATCAGGCTTTCTTACGCCACTTCTCTGGATAAGTTGGAGGAAGCCATTAACAGGATCAATAGGTTTGTCGTAGAAAAGTATAAAAATTGAGCGGGAAGGCAGCTGCGCCTGGCAGATTCTTTCAGCTCTCTTGCTAGCGAATTTTCAGACCTGTATAATAGGGTGGATACATATCATTTGTTTTGCAGGTTTTTGGAGGGAATAAAAAGTGATCAAAACAACCATTGCAGAAGTGAATAAACATGTTGGGGAAGAAGTAAAGATTGGCGCATGGCTTGCCAATAAGCGCTCAAGCGGAAAAATCGCATTTTTGCAGCTTCGGGACGGAACAGGTTTTATCCAGGGAGTCGTCGTTAAAAGTGATGTGCCCGAAGAAATATTTCAGGCTGCAAAATCAATCACTCAGGAATCATCGCTCTATGTGACTGGAGTCGTTCAAAAGGATGAAAGGTCGGCTCTTGGATATGAACTGAATGTGAATGGAATTGAGGTGATCCAGCTTGCTTCGGATTATCCAATTACCCCCAAAGAGCATGGCACCGAATTCCTGATGGATAACCGCCATTTATGGCTTCGTTCGAAACGCCAGCATGCGGTCATGAAAATCAGGAATGAGATAATTAGATCCACCTATGAGTTTTTCAATGATGCCGGTTTTGTTAAAATTGATCCGCCAATTTTAACTGGAAGCGCGCCTGAAGGAACCACCGAGCTGTTCCATACAAAATATTTCGATGAGGAAGCATACCTGTCACAAAGCGGCCAGCTTTATATGGAAGCGGCGGCAATGGCTCTCGGCAAGGTGTTCTCTTTCGGGCCGACTTTCCGCGCTGAGAAATCGAAAACAAGGCGCCATCTGATTGAATTTTGGATGATTGAACCTGAAATGGCTTTTACGGAATTCGAAGAAATTCTTGTTGTCCAGGAGCAATATGTATCCCATATTGTTCAATCAGTTCTTAAAAATTGCAAGATTGAACTGAAAACACTTGGACGCGATACTTCAAAGCTCGAACAAATAACCGCTCCTTTCCCGAGGATTTCGTATGATGACGCTGTTAAGCTACTTCACGAGAAGGGTTTTGAGGATATACAGTGGGGCGATGACTTCGGGGCGCCACATGAAACTGCCATTGCGGAAAGCTATGACAAGCCGGTTTTCATTACCCATTACCCGACTGGTTTGAAGCCTTTCTACATGCAGCCTCATCCGGAACGTGATGATGTTGTCCTCTGTGCCGATATGATTGCTCCTGAAGGATACGGTGAAATCATTGGCGGTTCTGAAAGAATCCATGATTATGAGCTTCTTAAACAACGGTTGGAAGAACATAATCTGCCTGAATCAGCCTATAATTGGTACCTTGAACTCCGAAAGTATGGCTCTGTTCCTCATTCGGGCTTCGGCCTTGGCCTTGAAAGGACAGTTGCCTGGATCAGCGGTGTCGACCATGTAAGGGAAACTATTCCTTTCCCGCGTCTTTTAAACAGGCTTTACCCTTAGGTAAATATTTGCAAAAAAACCTGCCAAATGCGCCATTTTGGCAGGTTTTTTCTTTACGCCTAAAAACTTATCTGGCTGAATACCTTACTTGAGGCATGCATTTCATGCTATACTGAAAAGGAGGTGTCGAATTATGAAATCTAGTATCCTTGCCTGGATGAAAGAGGGAAGTGTAACCATACCTTCCTTGCTATTCTCTGAATACAGAAGTTTAAAATTAAATGAATACGATTTGGCTGTCATTATGAATATACTGGATTATGCCCAGAAAGGAAATTTTTTTCCTACTCCGGAAGAACTTGCTTCACGCATGACGATTTCAGTAAATGAATGTACAGATTTATTAAGGAAGCTGATCCAAAGAGGATACATAGAAATCATTGACGAAAACTCCCCTGAAGGAATCGGGTATGAACAGTACTCGGTCGAACCGCTTTGGGAGAAACTCATTGAGCAATTTCTTCTTAAACAGCAGAATGAAAAGGAACTCAGCAGGAAAACGGAAGAAATGGACTTATATACGATTTTTGAAAAAGAATTTGGCAGGCCGCTTTCCCCATTTGAATGTGAGACGCTCGCAATGTGGGTGGATGATGATAAACACAGCCCGCTATTGATCAAGGCAGCCCTTAGGGAGGCCGTCATGTCGGGAAAAATCAATTTCAGGTATATTGACAGGATCCTGTTTGAATGGAAAAAGAACGGCATTAAAACAATTGAGCAAGCAAGGACACAGAGCCAGAAATTCCGCCAGCGGCAGCAGGCAAAAACTAGCCCTCTTGACCGGCAAAAACCGCCTGTCGCAGCCGTACCGTTTTATAATTGGCTTGAACAATAAAAAACAAACATCAGGCGAGAGAAGCATCTCTCGTTTTTCCTATGTCCGGCCAAAAATTTCAAAGCCCTTACCGTGCGGACATAAAGGAAGAATGAAAGATACAATAAATAACGCTATGGAAATGGCTCATATGACGTTCCCGAGGCTTATAACGCGGAAGGAGCCGATGCATAATGAGTGATGTTAAGATTTTAATTAAAGCAGGTGGAAAAAGTTGCTGAACAAAGAACAAATCCGGTTTTGCCTTGATGAAATGGGAAGAATGTTTCCAGATGCCCACTGTGAACTGAATCATAAGAACCCCTTTGAACTTGTCATCGCAGTTGCCTTGTCCGCACAATGTACAGATGTTCTCGTTAATAAAGTGACAAATTCACTTTTTCAAAAGTATCAAACTCCCCAGGATTATTTGGTTGTATCCCTTGAAGAATTGCAAAACGACATTAGGTCAATCGGCCTTTTCAGAAATAAGGCAAAAAACATTCAAAAACTTTGCCAAATGTTATTGGATTCTTATGAAGGAGAAGTTCCCTCGGACAGGGACGAATTAACAAAACTCCCGGGCGTGGGTAGGAAGACTGCCAATGTGGTTGTTTCTGTTGCATATGGAATCCCGGCAATCGCAGTGGATACACATGTGGAACGAGTGAGTAAGCGCCTAGGCATATGCAGATGGAAAGATTCGGTATTGGAAGTTGAAAAAACCTTGATGAAAAAGGTTCCGATGGAAGAATGGTCCATAACCCACCATCGAATGATCTTTTTCGGCCGGTATCATTGCAAAGCCCAAAATCCCCAATGCCCAACCTGTCCTCTTTTGGATGTGTGCAGGGAAGGAAAGAAGAGGATGAAAGGGTTGCTTGGAAATGGATGAAAGAGCGGATAGGCAATGTATTGTACCCGTTGCACTTGACCATCCATTTTTTAAGGAACTTATTTTGCAAAACCTTTCAATTAACAGTGGCCATCCTACTGAAGAGGTTTATTTTATCCATGAAATGGAGTACTATCACAATAAAACTGTTCATGGACCTTGGTTGGACGCGGGTAAATCGATCCCCCGGCTTTTGAAAGATTGGCAGGATATAAAGGTAGAGCTTAACTCCCTATACAAGTTGAGAAGGAAGGAGGAAATCAGACGCTCCATGAAGAAAGGGATCAGCCTGTTTCTTCAGTTTCTTTTTTGGAGCAATGGTGTCCCCGTAATCCTTCAAAATCTGCCAAAAGTCGGTGAATTGGCAATTAAGCCGGCAAATTGTGAAGAAAGAATTGCTTTTCTTATTGAGCGGCCTGATGGATTCCATTCATTTATTCAACTGGGTGAATTGATTGACGAACAGAAAAAGCGCTTTTTTGCGAATTCAGTAAAAAATAAAAATTGAACTTCGAGAAAAAAAGGGCGCGTTGCTTTAATGCAACGCGCCTTCTTTATATTTGAAGAATTTATCTGCCGGGATTACTATCCCCGCCAGTACCACCGGTACCACCGGTACCGCCAGTACCGCCAGTTCCACCAGTACCGCCAGTGCCACCGGTACCGCCAGTGCCACCGGTACCGCCAGTGCCACCGGATCCTCCAGTACCACCAGTTCCTCCAGTACCACCGGTTCCTCCAGTGCCACCGGTTCCTCCAGTGCCACCAGAACCGTCATCATTTCCGCCGCCGTCATCATCACCGTTTCCGTCGTCATCATCGTTATTGCCATTTCCGTTCCCGTTTCCATTGTTCCCGCCGTTTCCTTGGTCGGGAGCCTTTTCAGGAACCTTGATGCTGATTGTCGCCGGGTCACTGGTGAGGCCATCTTTGCTCGCTGTTACAGCAATTGTATAGGTTGCACCAGCTTCAACATTTGAAATCTCAAAGGATTTACCTGATGTGCTGTCTGTCAGAAGGGAGCTGCCATTCTTGCTAATAGAAATTGAATAATTGGCTCCAGCTTCGCTCTGTTTCCAATCAACGGAAATTGTATTGGCATCTTTATTGTAACGCGCGTTCAGGCCTGTAGGTGCATCGAGCTTATCGTATTTCTCCGATACTTGTGTTGGCTTTTTGCCTTTAACAGCATATTCATAAAGCACTTGCCCGCTTGGCGTATATGGTCCTGCAAGCTTGGCTGGTATCGTCCCTTTCTCGATTTTCACTTGCTCGACGCTCTTTGGCATCGCGAAATCTGAAGTCTTGACATCCTTTGACACGTATTGCATCAGATTTTTATACATAGCCTGTGCTATTTTTTGATCGGGGCCCGCCTGGATTGGCATTGACCTGCTTTCATAGCCGGTCCAGACGGCTATGGTAAAGTTGGTGGTATAGCCTGCGAACCATGCATCAGGCACAGCGCTCTTACTGATTTTATATTTCCTTAATTCATCATCCGTGTAGTTGGTTGTCCCGGTTTTACCAGCAGCCGGTAGTCCCGGAATTTTAGCATTGACACCAGTGCCGCCAGGTTCCAGCACACTTTTCAGCATGTCTGTAATCATGAAGGCTGTATAGTCTTTCATGACAACCTTTGTTTCAGGGGCCAAGTCGATTTCAGTGCCATCCCGCAGTTTGATTTTCTTTACGGCGTATGGGTCGGTATAAAAGCCATTATTACCAAATGCACTATATGCACCAGCCATTTCAAGAGGTGATACTCCGACCG
Source organism: Bacillus sp. B-jedd (assembly GCF_000821085.1). Classification (GTDB taxonomy): domain Bacteria; phylum Bacillota; class Bacilli; order Bacillales; family Cytobacillaceae; genus Bacillus_D. The sequence continues at coordinate 2,421,258 of NZ_CCXR01000001.1, read as the reverse complement.
TTTTTCCTCCCAGGCCGCCTATTGCATAGGTTTCGTAGATTTCTTTCAGTGGAATTCCGAGTTTAATTGCGAACTCTTTCGCTTTTTCAGTGCCAACTTCCTGCAAGGTTTGGACAGCAATCGTATTTTTTGATTTTGCCAAGGCCTGCCTGATCGTCATCCAGCCATCATATCGGTCATTCCAGTTTCCGAACTCTTTCCCAGTAGAATACTTAGTTTTCTTGTCTTCGAGCATATGGTAGGTTCCCCATTGCAAGTGTTCGATAGCAGGTCCATAGTCAAGGATTGGTTTGATCGTGGAACCTGGCTGCCTTTTAATATCGGTGGCGAAATTGAAGCCTCGCTTGACGTCTTTGTTCCGTCCGCCTCCAATTGCCCTGATTTCCCCGGTTTTCGTATCAAGCATGACAATCCCTGCCTGGAACTTATCATCCGGGAATTTAATGATTTCATCAGAATACATCATTTTTTCCACATACTGCTGGGCATTTGGATCAAGCGTTGTGTAGATAGTAAGGCCATCTGAAAAAATATCGAATTTTCCTGCCTTATTTACCTCTTTTATCACTGCATCCACAAACGAATTATACGGTTCTTCATCTTTCGGCCTTTTATCTTCCGGTACTAGGCTTGAAGTGACCGGAATGCTTTGTGCTTTTTTCATTTCTTCCTTGGATATGAATCCATGCTGGTTCATAAGGTAAAGGACGATATTCCTTCTCCGTTCAGCTTTATCCGGATGCTCGAATGGGTTGTAATTATTCGGGCTCTGCGGCATCCCGGCAAGCAGGGCAGCTTCATGGAGCTTTAAATCTTTAAGGTCTTTATTGAAATATTCCTTGGAAGCTGTCGCCACTCCATGCATATTTCGTGACATATAAATCTTGTTGACATACATCTCGAAAATTTCCTGCTTTGTATACTTCTGTTCAAGCTGGTAGGAAAGCCAAGCTTCCTGTACTTTTCTCTTTATTGTTTTTTCATGGGAGAGAAATGAGTTTTTGACTACCTGCTGGGTAATTGTTGAAGCTCCTTCAGAACCGAACCCATCTTTAACGTTGGCAATGACAGCACCGCCGAGGCGGATTAAGTCTATGCCATGGTGCTGATAAAAACGCACATCCTCTGTTGCAAGAAAGGCCTGCTCAACGAGTTTGGGGATATCCTTGTACTCAACATACTCCCTTTTTATTGTTCCGACTTCCCTGATGACATTTCCATCTCTATCAAGGATTTTTGAAGGGATTGGATCTTTTAAAAGTTTTTTATCCAGCTTGGGTGCATCCTGGACAAGAAAAGCAAAGGTGGCCACTCCGGTCAGCATTCCTGCTATGCCGAGAGCAATCAGAATCAGAAAAATCTTTTTAAACATTCCTGCCTTTGATGGGGCGGGTTTTTGTTTTTTAGTTTGATTCTGTTTTAACTGCTTCCTTCGTTCCTCCCTGGATTTATAATTGTTTGACATTCTTTTTCCTTCCTTTCCAACAAAAGCAAATCTGGTAAATTATTGATAAAATTCATCGATTACACGAAGGTAATCGAGCCGGGGCTGGTATCCAGTTGGAATCAACCGCCCAACTTCCATGATTTCTTGTTTCGTAATCGATTTTCTTCCGCCTTGCTCCATTCTGGACCAGAAGCGGAGTAGATGGGCGGCATCGAGCAGAAAAACTTCTTCCGTAGCCGCAAAACGCAAAATAACAAAAGATACGCCTCCTTGGGATAAAACTGCCTCCATATGGCGGATTTGATGCTCATGAAAATTCTTCAAGGGGAAAGAGGTATTATTTTGAGTTTCTTTTGCCTCGAAATCAATATATTTTCCTTTATAAACACCATTATAATCTGTTGTCGATGCTTGCTTGAAGTACGCCTCTTTTATAACAGCAGCGCTCCGTTTCGGATAATCCACTTGGACGATTTGAATAGGGGTTGGTTTTTTATGGATGACTGCAATTCCCCTGCTTAAATAGTAAAGATTTGTATTATTTAAATCCTCTTCAAGTGTCATTCCCCGGTTTCCATAAGAGGTTACTGGTTTAGGCTTTCTTGTTTGTCCGGCTATAATGTCACCGGCAGTATATTTCTTACCGTTTGGATAGTTGATCATGATAGGCACCTCACAATGTACATCTTATCATATCAAAAACTTACAGGTTGATGCTGAATAAATAATGAATATGGTGCCAACCTATATATAATGATATTTTCGTTCCAGGTACTTTGCTTTCTGGGGGCTGTAAAAAGCGCCAATCGATTTTCTCCTATTCGAGGATTATATCCCTATTTTTCAGAGGAAGTAAACATGATGATTTCAGAATCCTGCATAATTGATGAAATTATTAAGGAAACCGCAAGAAGGAATATTGATAATATTACCCGGACAGAAGCGTATTTCAACTATTTTAAAAAAAATCCGGATATCATTTGGTCTTTTTTAGCAAGCATGGTATCCCGCAATGGCGGTTGGAATATGTGTGACCTTGAAGGGAGCATCTTTCCCCATTTACTATCTTCCCCAACGAGGAAACAGTTGTTTCTCACCTATGAACGTGCAAATTGGCTTATTTTCCATGATGTATACCCCCAACTCCTTCTCTATCAATATTCGACGAAATACAGCCGTCCTCTGTTTCATCTTCTGAAATATTTTAACGTTTCAGTCTTTATGCAAAAGGAATGGCCTATATTTTGGGACACCCATGATAAAAATAGGCTAACAACAGCGTTGATCATTAATGAGCAAAACGTCATACAAAAACCAATTATAGAGCATCCATTTTATAAACGCCGGGTATTCTTTTCCCCGGAATTCATGCTTCAGGACTGGTTCCATTTTAGCTGTGTGCTTTTTCCGACATGCGGCGGGGAAGTTTACGGGGCCAGTGTCACAGGATTTAAAAAGGTGTCCAATAGGATTGACTTGGGAAAAAGGCTCGCAAAAATACTATTCGATCCGAGACTGTTTTCTTATTTTCTTGAATTTGCAGATAAAACAACACACACCGGTTCCCGTTATGATTTTGAAAAATATTTTCGCCCAGGAGTAAGGCGTGAGACCCCGTTCTTAAGAACTGCATTTCCTGTAATCGAGCATCACCGTCATAAATATGCTGACTGGAGCAAGGGAAGGCGGGCCCCAATTAGTAAATTGTACTTTCCGGTAAAACAAAAGGAGCCAATCCATTTGACCGATTGGTATATAAGGAAACGTGATCAAATGAACGCACTCGTTGCAATCAGGAAAGCGTTAGATCATAATTCCTGGAAAATGTAAAAAAGCAAGGAATTCCTTGCTTTTTTGCAATACAAATTATGCTCTATCCATCCGAGCAATCGGAAAACTGCCATACACTAGATGAATAGGCCGTTACTCAGCCGGCCTGTTCTCACCGATGAGTTTTTTATCCCCAAAACCGGTTTTTCTTGGGTCTTTAGCTGGCTGATTTTTTTTCTCATTACCCTTTCTCTTCATTCCATAAACACCTCCATTAATAAGTCTTCCCATCGTAAACACTTTCTACAAATAACTTTGTCGTAATATAAAGATAAACTCTGCAAAAAGAGTCAATTGCCCACTTTCTTTGGCTGTTTAGTTCTAGTTTTGTCAACCGGGAAGGATACAGACTGTACATCAAGAAATAGGTAAATAAAAGCACGGAAAAAAAGCATTCTACACTACAAACTGAAAGGGGAATGGATAATGGTGAATGTAAATGAGCAAAAGGAATTGTTGCTGTCCAAGCTTTCGGGAATACAGTTGCAGCTTGAAAGGCTGGAGGCAGCGATTGATGATGCTTGTTCCGGTTTATCCAGCCAATTAGTCGATCATCATTTGAAAAAATTGGAGAAGATGGATGCCAGAATATTAAAGGCCGAGGAAATGGCTGGGGAAACATCCATAACTGATACAAATGAAAAAAGGCAGCCAGCCTGTACTATCCCTAAAGTTGAATTTGGCTATTGAGAAGAGATAAACTGAATATATAAAACGGGCCATGGATCTCATGGCTATTTTTATTATGGCTTTGTTAAAGGTGATTGTTGATTTCAATAGCGTTGATTGGAACGAAGGGGACTGACTCCGGCGGGATGAAGCGGCACGTGGAGACCCCACAGGCGTCTATGACGCCGAGGAGGCTCCACGGTCCGCCCCGCGGAAAGCATGTCTCCGAAGTGGAAATCAACAATTAATGAAAACAGAGCCTTAATTTTATATGGGGGCAAAACACTATGGAAGATTTACGGACTTTAACACTAAAATTATTGGATTATAACAGGCAGTGTGTTTCTATTTTTGAAAATGCAAGGAAGAAGGGGACGGATGGGGATTTTTATATGGAGGTTAAACCATTCGCCGATGAAGTAACTGCAATAAATAATAAGTGGAAAGAGATTGCCATGGAACATAGTGCAATCCTAAGCCAGGAAGGGATTACCACAAAACAAATCGAGATGGTTAATGAGCATCTTGAGCGGCTGGCAATCCAAGCCTTTTATATTAAAACCAGCCGTTATACATTCATGAATTCAAGCAGGACAGTCGAGTATACCTTACAGAAGATATTGGAAAAGGTTAGTTGACCGCTTTGTGGATACCCGCCCTTTTAGGCGGGCTATTAATTAAGTGAACATCTCTTTTTCAAGTATTTCAGGAACAGTCGCACCTTCTGCTTCCAGTTCCCTGATGAGGCTTCGGAATTCAGCGGCAGTAATGTCATTTTGGATATAAAGATTTCGGGCATAATCTCTTAGCTCATTTGCACATTCGGGGCGTTGTCTCCTGTTTTGAAAAAAAAGCTCCTTTAACATGATCATATCCATTGATTTGCGCTCCTTTCCATGTTTCTTTTATCGTAACATGCACTGCAGGAAATAAAAGGTTTTTAAAAATTGAAACTTCCGACAAACCTTTCATTGATTCGACAATGTGGCTCATTGAAATTATTCACGCCTACTTTTCCGCTACATACAATAAAAAGAGCGAATGTTGAGGAAAGGGAATGGATGAAAATGGTTCCATACGAAAGAAATCACTATTATCCAGGGCAGCCGAATCCGCTAATCGAACAGGGTGTTTTTAATCCTTATCCCTCCCACATGCTGCAGGCGCCCATTCCACCCATGCACCAGCAAGCGTGGGGCGGCCAGCCAATACAGCATCCCGCCCAAACCCAGGGGTCAGTGCCCTGGCAGACGCCCTACTTTGGGACGGGAGAGCAGGAGGGGCATTTTCTATTTAAAAATCCGCTTGAACAACAGGGAAATCCGCAATTTGGCCATCAACAATGGCAATCTCAAGGCATGCCGTATATGCCGATGAACCCCTATCCGAAAAATATACTCCAGCCAAAACAGAAAAGCGGGATGAATTCGGTTCTTAATTCTTTTAAGTCACAGGACGGATCGATTGATATTAACAAAATGGTCAACACAGCAGGGCAGGCGATCAATGCAATGAGCCAGGCCTCCGCACTCCTGAAAGGATTAGGCGGAGTATTTAAAGCGTAATCGATGGAAACAGCGGATGCTGTTTCTTTTTTTTGCTATATAGATTGAACTTAATAATGACACTATTTTATGTGAATAAGCTGGTTGATTGGAGCTCAGGCATGTAGACTCCTCGAAAACGCTATCGCGTTTCCTTCGTGCAAAGCCCATTCGAAGAAGCCGGTTGTGAGCGGCAAGGGGTTACCCCACAGGCGCCGAGGAGGCACCATAAAGAGTGCTCCTGCGCTACAGATTATTCGGGGAAGCGAACCTTCAGCTCGTCGCAAAGCAGCACGAAGCCAATTCATAGATGTGTCTCATGAAGTTGGTTCAAGTAGATGCTTCGCCCCGTGGAAAGCGAAATGCCGAGAGCGGAAATCAACCAATTCCTACCCACTGGGATAGGAATTTTTATTTCAATGTAAACAGGTTCTTTTATTTTTATTTCAAATGTGTTACGTTGAAAAGTGCCAATTATTTAAATTGTTTAATATTTGTAACATAAAAAGCGAATATGCGTCTTATTCTAGGGGGTAGAAATAATGGTTCGTTTTTTTCAGCAGGCGCTTATTATCATAGTACTTATATTATTTTTAGCTGCACTGCCAGCTATTGTCATGGTCAATCCGGAAACCCAAGGGATAAAATGGGAGGTTGGGAATATTCCCACGCTTTTTGGATCTTTTTTCAGCAGCCTGCAGGAAGGCGGTCTGGGTACATATGAATTAGCCGGAAAAACCCGGCTCATTTCCGAAGATATAGGGGACAATTTTCTGACCAGCCTGTATATAATTCTTACCGGGGTAGGAATTGGTGTATTTTTCAGTCTCATTTTTGGGATTTTTATCAGCCGATTCAGGCTGACGAAAGTTTTTAATGCTTTTTTAAATTTACTTGCGTCTATACCGGATTTTATTTTAATCATTATATCTCTGATTCTTGCCATAAAGTTCTATAAGGCAACAGGGATCAGGGTAGTGTCTTTAATTCCCGATTCTGGAGCGTTGAATATTTGGTTTCCGATGATTCTTACTGCCATTGCGCCTACTTTATATCTTTTTAAGATTGTCGCGGTCAAGTATTACCAAGCAAGCGGGGAAGATTTTGTGAGGACGGCTGTGGCAAAAGGGCTCGCACCGAATTATATAAACTTCCAGCATATTTTTAAGAACATTGAACCGTTTATCAATGCCGAATTGACAAAGGTCATTTCCTTGGCGATTGGCAATTTATTTATTATTGAATATTTGATGAACGTTCCGGGAATTACGAAATTCATTTTTCAAAATGGCTCAATGCAGCCGGTAGCTATTGGGCTTTTTTCCATGCTGTTGATTTCTTTCATAACGTATGCCGTAGTAAGGGTGGCAATCTATTTGTTCAAGCGGGGATTCATTTATGAATAAATTGATGAAAATTAATTATGCATTGTACCTCGGGGTTTTTATGGTCGCAATCCTCATTTTTATTGCATTGTTTGGCAGCATCCTTGCCCCGCATAACCTTACCGAACAGCTCGAGGCAAAATATACGGGCGGTACGATTGTCGCCCCGCCTGTAGAACCATTTAAAATGAAGGAATATCCACTGGGAACCAACCGTTGGGGGTATGATTTGCTTACCTATATCCTTCATGGTTTAAAATATACTATTTTTATTTCAATCGCCGTTACTGTTTTGAAAATGGCTTTAGGGACACTGATCGGCCTCTACGCAGGCATGCTGAAAAGGGTACCCGGATGGGTTGAGGCGTTTGAAAAAGCATGGAGCTATGTCCCTCTATTCATTATTTTGTATTTTTTCCTTATGCCAATAAATTTTAATCCAGTTATCAGCACTTTTAAGCTGATTGTTTACTTTATTGTCATCACTGCGGCAATCAGCACCCCAAGCATTGTTTCCTCAATCAGGAAAAAAACAGAGGAAATAAATAAGTCTGTCTTTGTAGAGGCGGCAAGAACATTGGGCGCCAGCAGGAATAGGATCATTTGGCAGCATATTTTCCCACAGATGAAAGAGTCGCTCACGGTTATGTTCATTTTGGAGATTGTTTATGTCATTACAATTATGGGGCAGCTGGCACTAGTCAACATTTTTGTCGGCGGGACAAAGATGACATTTGACCCCTTGCTTTATTTTTCAATGACTAACGAGCTGGCAGGCCTTGTTGGCCAGGCCAGGGGTAATATTTATGGTACATATCATGTCCTGACTGTTCCACTGACTGTACTGCTCATTACTACTTTATCGTTCAGCCTGCTCGCTAATGGGCTTAAAAATCGCTTCCAGTCTAATTACCAGCGGATGCCGTGGATTAAAACAGGATTTGAGCCGGTTTTGCAGCCTAAACGAAAAGAATTCGGCGGAACAAAGAGGTTTTGGCCTCTTCGTGGGGAGAAGCTCGCGCTAATCATATTAATCCTGCTCCTCTTTTTTTCGGGGACATTCGTATATGCAACGAGAAATAATGATGTAGGTGTCAAAAACTATAGCCAGGCAAGCTATGATATTGGCTTAAAGATGGACGAAACAGGAACCTTTTCTGTTGATGCAAATGTAGCTGTCAAAAACTTATCAGAAAAAAACTGGGAAGAACTCGTTTTTTATTTCATACCAAATTCCTTCCGTGAAGGCCATCCGTATGAAACTGTTAAAGGCCACTCGCAAGTGGAGATAAAAAGTATAAAAGTGGACGGGAAGAAGGTTTCTTTCACACTGGAGAATGATACATTAACGTTAAAACTTCCAAAGAAAATGAAAATGGGAAATAAAGTAATGGCCAGCTTCTCTTATATAATGGAACTTCCCGAGGAAGGCAGCAGGCTTTCAAGGGTAGGTGATAACTATTACTTGGCCCAATGGTATCCGATGCTGGCAACTTTCCAGAAAGGGAAATGGAATAAAGAAGAATTCACAAACGGGTTGGAAACATTCCATACAGGTTTTTCTGATTATAAAATTAAGTATGCCCTGCCGGAGGGATATTCGTTTATCTCGACTTCAGATCAAGACCCGGAAAAGCCAAAAAAGGAAGGCCGGGCGGAAGCCGAGAAAGTTAGGGACTTTTTTATTGCGCTTGTTAAAGACATGGACGTCTATCATGAAAAGTCCAAGGGTGTGGACATTAGACTGTTTTCGAAAAATGACCATAACCGGGATCCAAAGGTAGCGCTCGGCTTGGCTAAAAGTGCACTGTCCTTTTATCAGGAGAAAATTGGCGAGTATCCGCATAAGCAGCTGGATCTAATTCTGGATTTGGGGCAGAACATGGAATATCCAGGCGCGGTGACAGTAAATCCATATCATGATTTTGATAGCTTTTTCAAAATTGCGATTGTCCATGAAATCGCCCATCAGTATTTCTATGGGGTCGTCGCGAATGATTCCTTTCATGAGCCATGGATAGACGAAGGATTTACAGAGTTTGCGACAAATATGTACTTTTATATTAAGGAAGATGAACCGCTTGGCTTGGCCCAGGAGTTATCCAATAATAGAATGAAAAGCATAGAGGAGGAAAAGATCAATCGGCAATACTCCAATACGCCTGTGGACAAAGTAAAGCATACCGGGTTCGTCTATGGCCAGCCTGCATTGAACCTATACAGGCTTGTACACGATAACTACCGGGTCAAAGGGGCAGCAGATGAAAAAACAGCGGCGATGAATTATTTAGCCAGTTACTACAATCACTTTAAATACAGGGAAGTAAACACCGCTGGATTCCTTAAATATACAATGGACTATTTCCAAGTACCTCGGGCTTACTTTAACGATTGGCTCGATACGGATGCGGAGGAATGAAAACAAGAAGGTGCGGGGGAAATCCCGCACCTTCTATCTGTATCAAGAATCAATTTTCAGCTGTTTCCCTTTGTCTTTTGGCAGCCTGATTGTTAGTAATCCATCCCTGCAGCTTGCTTTGGCTTTATGTTCAATGATTGGTTTAGGGAAAGAAATGGATCTGGAATCAAGCTTTTTGGTGAGCCTTCTTCGGAAATTCCCAGCCGCTTCGTCTGTTTCAGCCAGCTCTTCCCGGTTTTCAATCGAAATGACAGCTCTGTTACTGAAAATGCCAATTTGAATTTGCTCCTTTTCAACCCCCGGTAGTTCAGCTGTGATGATATACTCATCGACTGTTTCCTTTAAATCAATGTGGAAAGCTGTTCGCGGAAAAGGCTGGTTAAAAAATTCATCAATTGTCTGGAGAAAACCCCTAACGGGAGGATAATGAAAAAAATCATTCACAGAACGGGCGACAATGTCAAAATGTTCAGGCTGTAAAGTTCTGGACTTTTCCTTATTATTGCTTTTCTTCTTTTCTTCCTCAGGCATTTCCATTCCCTCTCTTTTTATTATTTTCTATCACATCTTATGACAAAGCGAATAGAAGAGTGAAAAGCTGCTGAGAGTATGAACGAATTTTGACAATTGAGTATTTGTGAGAAACATCACATTCTTGAGATCGAAATTTATATTATTCTTTGTTTTGTAAGTACGATAGAAAGCGGGGAATAAAAATGTTTTGTTATCAATGCGAGCAAACTCCATCAGGCGGATGTAAAGTCATAGGTGTTTGCGGGAAAGATGAAAATATAGCGAGCCTGCAGGACACCATTTTATTCGCATTGAAAGGGATTGCGGCTTATAGGACTCATGCCAATCAACTTGGCTATACGGACTCGTTTGTAGATAAGGTTACTCATGAAGCGCTTTACATGACCTTGACCAATTCAAATTTCAATGTCCAGGAACATATCGAAATGGCAATGAAAGTCGGCCAGTCAGCCGTACGGGTTATGGAGATGCTTGATGAAGCCCATACGAAGCTGCTTGGAATCCCAGAACCAATCCGGGTTAGCCAAAACAAAATTGAAGGCCGTGCTATCGTTGTGACAGGCCATAACTTATTTGCCCTTGAAGAACTTCTCCGGCAAACGGAAGGAAAAGGGATCAATATTTACACGCATTCTGAAATGCTACCCGCCCACGGATATCCTGCCCTCAAGAAATACTCACACCTAAAAGGAAATATTGGAAAGGCATGGTACGACCAAAGGCGTCTTTTTGAAAGTTTTCCTGGCGCCATACTAGCGACGACAAATTGTGTGATGCCAATTAAGGGAAGCTATGCGGACCGTATGTTCACCTATGAAGTAGCCGGCCTGGAAAATGTCGAAAAGATAATGAATGATGATTTTACACCATTAATCAATCGGGCGCTTGAGTTGCCAGAGGCAAATATTGAATCTGAGGAAACCCTTTTGACCGGCTTCCACCATGAGACAGTACTTGGCTTGGCACCAGAGGTAATTGAAGCGGTCAAGGCTGGCAAAATCAAACGCTTCTTTGTCATCGCAGGCTGTGACGCCCCTGGCAAAGGCGGAGAATATTACCGTGAGCTCGCGACATCTCTTCCTCCCGAAACAGTCATCCTGACAACATCATGCGGAAAATTCCGTTTTAATGATGTTGATTATGGTGTCGTTCCAGGGACAGCTATTCCGCGGTATATTGATTTGGGGCAATGCAATAATTCTGGTTCAACTGTTAAAATAGCGAAGGCACTCGCTGATGCATTTGAATGTGAAATAAATGAACTTCCTGTAAGCATTGTCCTTTCATGGTTTGAACAAAAAGCCGTTGCTATTCTTCTTGGACTCTTTAGCCTTGGCATAAAAGATATCCGGATCGGGCCAAAACCGCCTGAATTCATTTCGGAAGGCGTCCTGGAGGTACTTCAAAATGCCTTTAATCTAAAATTGATTGGAAACGCAAAAGAGGATATGGAAGAAATGCTCCAACTTTCAGAAGTAAAATAAAATATGAACCGCAGGCCAATTCAGCCTGCGGTTTTTCATGTCACGTCTGTTTAAAAGATTTCTTCAAGAAGCTGTTCTGGTGAAAAGAGCATATTCCCTTTATCATCCACTTCAATCAACTGATCTTTTTTCATTTTCGTTAAGGTTCTGCTCACAGTTTCCCGGGTTGTTCCAATCATATTGGCAAGATCTCTATTGGTAAACTCGGCCTTAAGCAAAATTTGCCCGGATACCTGCTCAGATCCATGCGATTTACCAAGCCGAATCAATAGCTTAATAATTTGCTCATATGTATTGTTCAGAATTTGTTCCTCAAGCCTATTTTGCAGATCGACAATCTTTTCACCCAATACACGAAAAAGCTTAATTGACAATTCTGGATTCTCAATTAATACCTTTTCAAAGTTTGCGATTGGTACAGTGACGAGAGTGGCGGGTTCAAGCACCTCGGCGAAGGCGGGATAATCCCCCTTCCTAAAAAAGCCTACATGCGGGAACATATCTCCTTTTTTTTGGATAGAGACAATTTGCTCTTTTCCACTGGAGTCACTCTTATAAATTTTTATTTTTCCTTTATATACAAAATATACATTTTTTAAAGGGTCTCCTTGCATAAATACATGGGAACCTTTATCGAATTCCCTAGTGAGGGAGATGTCAGCAATTTTCTCGATTTCATATTTATCCAATTCCTTAAAAATGGTGAATCGGGACAATAATTCTTGTATGGCCGCAGCTTTCAATTCATTCACCTCAAAAATATAATCACTACTTTCCATTTTAGCAGATTGCAAGGGAAGGAGATATAGCAAGGCAATCTGGTGTTTAAATGGGCCTTTTGTTAGATTATTAACGAAAAAGCTTATAAAAGAAGATTTTCCTTTTGTTACGAACGTTCATTCGCTAAAATAGAGGAAATGGGGTGATGTTTATGAAACTTCGTAAAAATCTTCACGAAATGCTTGAAAAGATAAAATTGGATAATGCTTATAAGGAAAATATCGTACATTGGCATACAATTGAAGAAAAACCGGCCAAAACAGAACCAATGCCTGAAAGCCTTAATGATTACTTGAAAGGCGCGCTCGAAAAAAGGGGCATTAAGAATCTTTATACACACCAAAATTCCGCCTACGAAAAAGCGATGGATGGCAAAAATTTCGTTGCTGTAACACCAACAGCTTCTGGAAAAACCTTGTGCTACAATTTGCCCGTCCTGCAAACAATCGTTAATAATAGTGATGCACGCGCGCTTTATATGTTTCCAACAAAAGCATTGGCACAGGATCAGAAAAGCGAAATCAATGAATTGATTCAGGAGGCCGGCCTTAATATAAATAGCTACACTTACGATGGGGATACGCCTGCGAATATCCGGCAAAGAGTCAGGAAAGCCGGCCATATTGTCATTACGAATCCTGACATGCTGCATAGCGCAATCTTGCCGCACCATACGAAATGGGTTTCCTTATTTGAAAATTTAAAATTCGTCATTATTGATGAACTCCATACTTACCGAGGGGTTTTCGGCAGCCATGTCGCGAATGTCATCAGGAGACTTAAACGAATCTGCCATTATTATGGAAGCGACCCTGTTTTCATATGCACTTCCGCAACAATTGCAAATCCCATGGAACTTGCCGAAACCCTGACAGAAACAAAAATGAGTCTAATTGATAATAATGGCGCACCGACAGGAAGGAAACATTTTGTGTTTTATAATCCTCCGGTTGTAAATAAACCATTGAACTTAAGGAGGAGCGCGACTTTAGAAGTCAGGAGAATTGCCGGCGAGCTGCTAAAGAATAAAATTCAGACGATTGTCTTTGCGAGAAGCAGGGTAAGGGTCGAAATCATACTGACGTATCTTCAGGAGCTTGTTAAAAATCAGCTTGGGGCAAAATCGATTATGGGCTATCGGGGAGGTTATTTGCCGAGCGAAAGGCGGCGTATTGAAAAAGGCCTACGGTCCGGTGAAATATATGGAGTGGTCAGTACTAACGCCCTTGAATTGGGAGTCGATATCGGGCAGCTCCAGGTTTGCATCATGACGGGATATCCTGGCACGATCTCGAGTGCTTGGCAGCAGGCGGGAAGGGCAGGTAGGCGGCACGGCGAGTCACTCGTCATTATGGTCGCGAGTTCCAGCCCGCTTGACCAATATGTCATCCAGCATCCTGATTATTTCTTTAATAAAAGCCCTGAAACTGCCAGGATAAATCCTGACAATCTAATCATCCTGATTGACCATTTAAAATGTGCAGCCTATGAGCTGCCATTTAAGAATGATGAGAAGTTCGGCGCCTTTGAGACAGAGGAACTCCTGGAATACCTGGCAGAAGAACGGGTTCTTTACAGGAATGGCGATAAATGGTACTGGATGAATGATTCGTTTCCGGCCCATAATATCAGCCTTCGTTCAGCATCGCAGGAAAATGTCATCATTATTGACCAGTCCGATGTGGCAAATGTAAAGGTTATTGGAGAAATGGATACTTTTTCAGCAATGACTCTTTTGCACGATGAAGCCATCTACTTGCACCAAGGAATCCAATACCAAGTAGAAAAGCTCGATTGGGATGAAAAAAAAGCGTTCGTTAGGGAAGTGGATGTTGATTATTTCACCGACGCAAATCTTGCCGTCCAGCTCAAGGTGTTGGAAGTTGACAAGCTTTCAAGCCGCGAAGACGCTGAGATTGGTTACGGAGATGTTAGCGTCAGGGCCATGGCGACAATATTTAAAAAGATAAAATTTGAGACGCATGACAATATCGGGTCCGGGCCAATTTACCTCCCGGAAGCCGAATTGCACACAAGTTCTGCCTGGATTTCAATTGATGAACCAGCAGGGAATATGGGACGGGACAGGCTCGAACAGGGTCTGATCGGCGCGGCGCATGCTCTCTCACATATCGCGCCATTATTTGTTATGGCCGACCCTCAGGACATACATGTTGTCCCTCAAGTGAAGGCGGACCACAATGAGAAGCCGACGATATTCTTTTATGACAGTTATCCGGGAGGCATTGGTTTGAGCGACAAGATTTTCGGAGGGATGGAAATAGTCCTTGACCAGGCAGGCTCAATGATTGAACATTGCCAGTGTGAAAATGGATGCCCATCCTGCATCGGGATGGACACTTCAAGTGATACGGCCAAAAAGGATGCAATGCGGATTATTCAGCAATATTTATTGTCGGCCAGGAAGGCGCGGATGTAATTATGTCTTTAAAAGGCAAATTGAACAGGCTTAAACCACATCTTTCGACCGGGAAATCGGAAAAAGGTCCAATGGAAGAGTCAGGGAAGAGGGAGCAGGATATTCCTCTCCTTGAAGAGTGGAGAAAGGAAGGTGTTAACCCGTATTACTTCGATGGCCAATACTGTTTGATCCGGGAGGTAAAGTATCCTCTCTCTTATAAACACGGAAACTACCATTTTTCCGACTTTCTTGAAGCAGCTGCCATTTGGGAGGAAAGCGGAATTGAACACCCGCTTTCTTCGGCTGGCCACTTGCCTGGGGACTTGTTCTTTTTTGATACAGAAACAACAGGGCTTGGGGGAGGGACCGGCAACACAATATTCCTTTTGGGCTATGCCAGCATCCAAAGCGGCTTCCTTGTCCTGAGACAGCATATATTGCCGCATCCCGGCGCCGAAGTTCCTTTGTACCAAAGCTTCCTTGAAAAGATAAATTACCGGACCCTCGTTACGTATAATGGTAAATCATTCGACTGGCCGCAGGTTAAAACGAGACACACACTAGTCAGGGAACATGTGCCGAAGCTGCCGCAATTCGGTCATTTCGATTTATACCATGCCGCCCGCAGACTATGGAAGCATAAGCTTGAAAGGCTAAAACTTGCGATTGTCGAACAGGAAGTGCTCGGCGTTGAACGCACCGATGATATTCCCGGATACCTGGCTCCAATGATTTACTTTGATTTTGTTGAAAGCGGCCGGCTCGAAGGAATGCTTGGCATTTTGAAACATAATGAACTTGACATCCTTTCACTCGTCACGCTCTATACTCACCTCACTTTCCAGATTTGCGGTCGGGATGAAAAGCGCTCCCCGCAGGAAACATATGAAGTCGGGAGATGGTTTACGGCAGTTGGCAATCATGGTGAAGCTGCCAAGGCTTATAAAGGGCTGCTGGACCTTAAGGGTGAGGAAGCTGTCCGATCAATGCTCGCGCTTGCCCATACTTACAAAAAGAAACAGACATGGAGTAAGGCACTCGAGTTATTCTGTTCAGCGGCAGAGGAAGGAAAGGATTCCGCTGGAATAGAAGCATGTACCGAAGCCGCCAAATTACTTGAGCATAAATCAAAAGACTATCCTTTAGCATTGAAATATTGCAACATGGCCATGGAATTGTGTAAAGAGGAGAGGACCGCTAAAGGAGCTATTTTGCAACAAGAACTGTTGCATAGACAGACCCGGCTGTTGAAAAAAACAGAGCGGTAGGTTTTCGTTATTAATGAAAGTTGGAAAAGGCCGGATAGGCCTTTTTTTGCATGTAATATTTGTCACGAATTTGTAATAATTACCTCTAGTTTTTTCCTATTCTCTTGTTGTTTATTAATTGCAGAGAAGGTACAATATGTAATTGGAAGACTTAATTTCGACAATTATCTACATAAATATGGGGCTGGTGCAGATGTATAAAGCGGTTTTATTTTTGTTCTTTTTGGTTGTTTGCCTGACAGCATTTATTTTTACCAATTTAAAAGAAAGCTTTTACGCCTTTTTATTATAAATAGTTAATTTTCCCAGGCACCCGCGCCTTTCTTGCATAGGCTATAAAGAGTTTATGCGGAAGGAGCGGGTGCCGTGTTTGTACCACCACGAGGCAGGGGTGCAGCCCATCCAATTGAGCCTTACTATGTGCATCATGTATACTCTACAGTAATTATCCCTCATATACATCCTGTCCATTCAGTGACAGTGCATCATCAGCGGGTAATTCATCAACACATTTTCCCCCATCAGGAAAGTTTTGCGGGAAATGTCATTCATCACATTGAAGGGCGTAAGTTGCTGTAAAATATGTGAGCGGGTAAGGAAAGCAGCTGTAATATGGGCGGCGGGTCTGCTGCCCTTTTTTGCGCGATGATCTGGAGGGGAAATCATGTTTAAAGTCCTTGCTGTGTCAGGTTATAAACCATTTGAACTGGGCATTTTTCAAAAGGACCACCCATCAGCGCTTTATATAAAGAAAGCGTTAAAAAAAGAAATCGGCGCCATGGCAGAGGCCGGTTTGGAGTGGGTCTTGATAAGCGGCCAGCTCGGGGCAGAGCTATGGGCTGCAGAAGCTGTTTTCGAGCTTCAGGATGAATTCCCTGAATTAAAGCTTGCTGTGATTACACCTTTCCTTGAGCAGGAAGAGAAGTGGAATGAGAAAAACAAGGATTGGTATGAATCAATTTTAGCGGGAGCTGATTTTGTCGATTCGGTCACAAAGAAAAAATACGAAAGCCCTATACAATTCAGACTTAAAAACCAATTTTTCCTGGAGAAAAGTGACGCGCTCCTTCTTCTATACGATCCGGAAAAGGAAGGGAGCCCAAAGTTCATTTATGACCTGGCACAAACGCTCGATGAATACGTTGTTCGTCTGATTACTTTTTATGATCTTCAGCAAATAGTTGAGGAAGAGGAAATGAAAAGATATGATGTGTAGCAAAGATTCTGTCGGAAATTAATAGCATTAAACATTAATTGAAAGAAAAATTGACAAAAGGGTTTATTTTTGAAAAAATATTAGGTAATGATTGGCGAAGCCCGAGGTGAAGGAAATGTTATCGGATAAAATTAATTTAACGGCAAAGGATATTTTGGAACAGGAGTTCAAAACATCCATGCGCGGCTATAACCAGGAAGACGTTGATAAGTTCCTTGATTTGATTATTAAGGACTACGAAGCTTTCCACCAGGAAATTGAAGAATTGCAGCAGGAAAATCTGCGGCTGAAAAAGCAGCTTGAAGACGCGGCGAGAAGGCCTTCGCAGCAGCCTGTCCAGCCAGCAGGCACGACGAATTTCGACATTCTTAAGCGCCTTTCCAACCTGGAGAAGCATGTTTTCGGGAACAAACTTTATGATTGATTTCAGGAATTGCCAGTAATTCCTGTCAGTTCCATTGCAATTTAACAGGCAACTACATATAATAGAGATTGTCCATTAAGTGTGTTCGGGTAATCGCTGCAGCCCTGCTGCAGAGGAAAGTCCATGCTCGCACAGGCTGAGATGCCTGTAGTGTTCGTGCCTGGTGAAAAAATAAGCCAGGGCAGCCGATTCGGCTGACGGCCGGGAAAATGCCTAAGTCCTTTGGATATGGCATGAATACCTGTAAAAGTGCCACAGTGACGGAGCCTTCAAAGAAATGCGAAGGGTGGAACGAGGTAAACCCCACGAGCGAGAAACCCAAATTATGGTAGGGGAGCTTTCTCCACGGAATTCAACGGAGGAGAAGGACAGGCTTAAGCCTGTAGATAGATGATTACCACCGGAGTACGAGACTTTGTCGCTTGCAGTACAAAGGAACAGAACATGGCTTACAGAACACATTGATGGGAAAAAATATATGTATGTATCAGGGCTCTCCGGAAGGGGGGCTTTTTTCGTTTCCTTGCTGTTGTCCATTGGACATTTTGCGCGTATTATGTAATCCTGTTAACAGAAAAGCTTACATAGATTGGGTGAGAAAATGGGTAAATATGAATTAATAGCAACCGCGGCGATGGGCCTTGAGGCAATTGTTGCAAAAGAGATAAAGGATCTCGGTTATGAAGGTGTAACGGAAAACAGCCGCGTTACGTTTACAGGCGATGAAATGGCAATCGCCCGTACAAATTTATGGCTTCGGACTGCCGACCGGGTAAAAATAAAAGTAGGTGAGTTTAAAGCTTTTTCATTTGATGAGCTTTTTGAAAAAACAAAAGCACTGCCATGGGAGCATTTTCTGACTGAAGATAGCGAGTTCCCTGTCAGCGGAAAGTCCGTTAAATCGAAGCTTTACAGTGTTTCCGATTGCCAGGCTATCGTAAAGAAAGCCATTGTCGAGAGACTGAAGAAAGCCTACGGAAGAACAACGCGCTTCGAGGAAAACGGTCCGCTTGTCAAGATAGAAGTCTCTATATTGAAGGATGTCGCCATATTGACAATTGATACGAGCGGAGCCGGACTTCATAAGAGGGGCTACAGGGCCGGACAAGGGGAAGCGCCACTAAAGGAAACGCTTGCTGCGTCCCTCGTTCTTCTGACGAACTGGTCAGCGGAAAAGCCTTTTATTGATCCATTTTGTGGATCGGGTACTATTCCGATTGAGGCGGCCTTAATTGGGCAAAATATTGCCCCCGGCTTTAACAGGGAGTTTGTTTCCGAGCAATGGGGATGGATTCCCGACAGAGTTTGGGAAGAGGCGCGGATGGAGGCGGAAGATGTCGCCAAATATGACCAGCCGCTTGATATACTTGGATCCGATATCGACCACAGGATGATTAAAATTGCTGAGGGGAATGCATTCGAGGCTGGTCTTGGTGAATTGGTCTCCTTCAAGCAAATGCAGGTAAGGGATTTAACTTCTGATAAGCAATACGGCGTGATTATTGCGAATCCACCATATGGCGAACGCCTGGGAGACAGGCCAGCTGTTGAAAGCATGTACAGGGAAATGGGGAAGGCATTCGAAAGCCTTGATACATGGAGTAAATATATCCTCACGGCACATGAAGGCTTTGAAAAATTTTATGGAAAACCGGCGACAAAAAAGCGCAAGCTCTTTAACGGCTTTATAAAAACGGATTATTACCAATATTGGGGGCCAAGGCCGCCAAGGAATTAAACAGAAAAAACTTTTGATGCATATCCGTTTTCCTTCCTGAATAAAATAGAGACATATTACCATTTTCAGGAGGAAGGAATCCAATGTATCAGCCGGTTGATTTCGCTAAAATTGCCAAAGCGATTGAGGCGACAGAGAAAATATTGTGCCAGGAATCGCATTTAAAGGAAAAAGCGCAGCTTATGCTAAGAGAAGCGGAAAGGAACTGGAAGCAGGCTCTTTCCATATCAGGCTGCAGGGTTGGGAATTGATCCATAGCAGCAGGAATAGCAGCAGGAGGATTCATTGCATCCCTTTATTTTGAAAAGCAGAAAAAAAGAGACTCGGTACGGAACTTTCCCGCGCCAGGTCTCTTTTTTGTATTATCCCCTCAATTGCCTATAGGCGTCAGGGGACATTTTTTCAGGGGTCCATGCCGGCTCCCAGACTAGCTCGACAAATGCATTCCTGATATCAGGCATTGATTCGACTTTGTGCTTTACTCCACTGGTGATACTGTCGTGAAGCGGACACCCAGGAGTAGTCAGTGTCATAATAATTTCAGCATCCTGTTCATTTATGACGCTGATTCCATAGATTAATCCGAGGTCGACTACGTTAATATTCAATTCAGGATCATAGACATTTTTTAATTGTTCACGAATCTTTTCAACTAAAGACATTTTCAACACTCCCTATTTTTTTAATACGGAAACAATAGTGAAGCTAGCTGCCAAGAGTGCGGCTGAAACTGCTGTCTGGCCAATATAAAAGAATACAGCCGAATGGATAAGGATGGATACAAAAACAGTTATGGATCCAAATGCAAAAACAATAAACAGAGGCGGCGCAGCTTTATCATTGACCATGTCCTTCAGGGAAGGGACTGCTTTTTTTCCTATTTCTTCACTGTATTTATGGGTCCACCAAAGAAATGGGACAATTTTATATAGATAGCCAAGAATGCTTAATACAATCCAAAGCATGATGTAAAGATATAATAACGGCCCTATTGTTTCAGAAAAATAGCCAGTAAGGAAAACAACCAGTGCCGCCAGATGTATGGCTGCACCAAACATTATTGCAATTAAGGCAAAGATAAAGGGCTTATCGAGCTTTTTCTTGATCCTTTTGCTGATGATGTGCCATATATGCCAGGCAAAGAGCAGAAAACCTGCAGCAAGGAGACCAAGACCGAATGCTACAGCTTCTTCACCTCCGTACCAAAATGAAAAGAGCAGAACCGCAATGCCGGCTGAATAAACACCGTACACTGTTCTTGCCAGCTTCATTCCATAGCCATGCGACAAGGAAAACATCGGGACCATCTTATAAGAAAATCCAAAAATCAAAAGGGTGAACCATCCCGCGGTACCTAATAGCAGATGGCTTTTGAAAAGCGGGCCATATATGTCACCAATCATGCCTGTTTTAATCCCCCATGCCATTGCGATGCCGAGAAAGATGGTAGCAAATAGGCAGAACAGGGCAGTGCTTACGAAGAGGGTCAGGATATTGGGCTTTCCTTGTTTTTTCAAAGTCATTGCCATTTGGCTGAGAAACATTAATATGCCTATCAGAGCAACGATGCCTGGAAGAAATGCGTTCCCCGGGTTGTAGTAAAGCATAGCGGAAAATAGCCCTATCCCAATTGCCGTCACCGCATATTGAATAAAGCCGAATTTCTCATTCCATATTGGGGTGAGGAATGCGACAGGGATCAACTGGTACATAGCGCCCATAGCGGTCATTAGAGCCCATCCAAGGAGCAGGAGATGGGCGGAAGACCAGACAGGCGGAATCCGGAAAATGCCTCCGGAAACGATTGCTCCGTTTATAATCAGGATCAGCTGCGAGAAAAGAAGTGCAATAAGGCCGGTAAGGATAAAAGCAAAAGGCAGTTTTATATTCGTTTCATTACCTTGTTGTGGCAGCATGGCAGATCATCCTCTATCGGAAGATTTCAATTTTGAAGCTTCCGTCTTTTTGTTCTTCCGTTTTTTGCAGATAGCCCAATTCCTCCAATTGTTCATAAAGAAACATCGGGCGCCTGTCATTAATGATTACTAGTGTTTCGCCTTCCCTGATCGTTTCAAGGGCGGCAAGTGTCCTCATCATTGGCTGGGGCGGCTCAAGTCCGCGATTATCAAGAATCATTCCTGCCACCCTTTTTCGTAAAAGTAACTTTCCAATGCTTTTTTTCAATCTCCTCAGCTTCATGCTTGAATCCTTTTGCCTTCATAACAGTAAACAGTGGGACAGGCTTAAAAGGGGCATGAAGAATGAATATATCGTTCTCTTTTAGCCCAATGACAGCATCCATGATTTTTTGAAAGGGTTCCATTTTATTTTTCAGATCTTCACGCACATCCAATTCCACAATCCGATGATTCACTTTTCTCATCTCCAATTTCCTTGATATTAAGGCTGATTGTTTAAAAAAGTTCCTGTTGCAGAGCCTCACGGTCGATTAAATAAAATCCATCATTACACTGGGTGATAAAATTTTTCCTTCTTAAATAATTGACAGTCCTTGATACAGTTTCTCTGGAGGTCCCAATCATATTTGCAAGCTCCCTGTTCGTAAACTGGGTTGTAATTTTATGGACGCCGTTTTCCAGCCGTCCATTTGACTTGGAAAGCCTCAGAAGGAGGAGGATAATTTGTTCATACGTATTGTGAAGGATTTGGGCTTCAAGACGTGCCTGCAAATCGACAATCTTTTCCCCGAGCACTTTGAAAAGCTTAATACTGAGGTCAGGGAAGGCAATAAGCAGTTTTTCGAATTCCAATATTGGGACGACGATAAGTTCGGCATTTTCAACGACTTCAGCATGGGCAGGAAAATTGCCTTTTCTGAAAAAACCAGCGTGGGGAAACATTTCACCAGGCTCCAGCACCGAAATAATTTGTTCCTTTCCTGAAGGATCGGTTTTGTATATTTTGACTTTTCCCGAATGGATAAAAAACACCCGGTCAAGGGGGTCCTCTTGCATGAAAACATATGTTTTATTTTTGTAGAAACGTGTCTGGGCTATTTTTACGACTTCCTCAAGCTCGCAAAAGTTCAGCTCTTTGAAAATTGGCACTTCAGACAATCGTTTAATGATATCCGTCCTTTTCATGGCGCCACCTTTTACCCTATATATTTATTGTTAACCTAAGTTTAACAGCCACCATCAGGCTCATATGTGATTTCAATCATACTTTGAAAGATTAATATGAACGATGTGTGAAAAATCACACGTTACTAATGCCTAATTTCACAAAAGAGTTTAAGCCATGCATGTAATATTCTTTTTGAAAATAAATTCGAAAGGATGTACATGCCATGGAACTGCAAAGAAAGACAGGCAATCCGCCTGCACTCAGAGAAAATAAGAACGCCCTGCTCAAATCGATTTTAGTCATTACCATTTTATTCAGCTTCACTATATTGCTGGCAGGTGGATATTGGATTTTTAAGGAGCAAGCCCCGCGGCCGTTGAACGTATCGACCGTTAAGGGAGAAGTTTTATTTACAAAACAAAGTGTCATGGGAGGGCAGGCTGTTTTTCTAAAATACGGATTGATGGATTATGGCACAGTCCTTGGCCACGGATCTTATATGGGGCCTGATTATACAGCGGAAGCTTTGAAGGTCTATACGGAGGGAATGCAGGACTTCATGGCAAATGAAAAATTCGGAAAGTTGTTTAACCAGCTTGAAACGACGGAGAAAGCAGCCATCCGCCAAAGTGTCATTGATGAAATGAGGAAGAATCGCTATGATGCGAAAAAAGATTCACTTAAACTTACCGACGCGCAGGCTTTTGGTTATAAGAAAGTTCAGGACTACTACAGGAAAGTGTTTACCAATGGAGATGGGTGGGGCTTGAAAGCCGGTTTGATTAAAGAAAAGGATTTGCCGGGTGGAAACCGCTCCTATGTCGCCAAAGGGAACCAGATTAAACAAATCGGAGATTTCTTCTTCTGGACTGCCTGGCTGTCAAGTACGGTCCGCCAAGGGGATGAAATTACCTATACAAATAACTGGCCATATTATGAAGATGCCGGAAATCAGCTTTCTTTCTCCGCGGTATGGTGGAGTGGAGTAAGTGTGACAGTCCTTATATTGTTTATTGGAATCATTCTGTTTGTGTTCTACCGATACCATCTCGGCATGCAGGAGGCCTACAAGGAAGGCAACTTCCCGAAAATAAATTTAAATGATATACCGGTTACCAGTTCCCAGGTTAAAACAGGGAAATACTTTTTTATTGTCATGGCATTATTCTTTGTCCAAGCAATGTTCGGTGCCCTTTTGGCCCATTATTATATTGAGCCTGACAGCTTTTTCGGCATAAAGTGGATTCACGATATCCTTCCATTCAATATTACAAAGGGCTTCCATCTGCAGCTGGCGATTTTTTGGATTGCAACCGCATGGCTGGGAATGGGGATTTATATAGCCCCGCTTGTAGGTGGCCATGAGCCTAAGAGACAGGGCCTATTGGTTGATATCCTATTTTGGGCATTAGTCATCCTTGTTACGGGTAGCATGATTGGCCAATGGCTCGGCGCGAACGGGTATCTTGGAAACAACTGGTTCCTGCTGGGGCACCAGGGCTGGGAGTATCTCGAGTTAGGCCGGGTTTGGCAGATTGTCCTCGTCGCCGGAATGCTTATTTGGCTGTTTATCGTATATCGGGGAATAAAAAGCGGGTTGAAAAGGGAAACGGACAAGGGTGGCTTAATCCACTTACTCTTTTATTCAGCCATTGCCGTGCCGTTGTTTTACATTTTCGCATTTTTTATTAACCCGGATACAAGCTTTACTTTTGCCGATTACTGGCGCTGGTGGATTATCCACTTATGGGTAGAAGGTATTTTCGAAGTTTTCGCAGTAGTCGTCATTGGTTTTTTGATGGTCCAGATGAAGCTCGTGACAAAAAGCTCTACTGTAAAAGCATTGTATTTCCAGTTGATCCTTCTTCTTGGAAGCGGCGTAATCGGAATTGGCCACCACTACTACTATAATGGATCTGCGGAAATCTGGATCGCTCTGGGGGCTATATTCTCCGCATTGGAAGTCATCCCGCTCACTTTGTTAATTTTGGAAGCATATGACCAATATCGGATGATGCGTGATGGCGGTGTCGACTTCCCGTATAAAGGGACATTCTGGTTCCTTGTTTCGGTAGCCATCTGGAACCTTGTCGGAGCAGGCGTTTTAGGGTTCCTGATTAATCTTCCGGCAGTAAGTTTCTTTGAGCATGGACAATTCCTGACCCCAGCGCATGGACATGCGGCAATGATGGGGGTTTATGGCATGTTTGCCTGTGCTGTGCTTATCTTCTCAATGAGGAATATCGTCAAGCCAGAAGCCTGGAATGACAAATGGGTGAAATTCAGCTGTATCATGCTGAATGCCGGCCTTGCGGGAATGGTATTTGTTTCAATTCTCCCTGTAGGCTTCATACAAATTAAAGAAGCCTTTTTCAACGGTTATGCTGCTTCCCGTTCAGCTGAATTTTTGCAAAAGGATATCATACAGACATTTCTAACCTGGCGCGCAATTCCTGACACTGTTTTTCTTATCGGAGTAGTTGTGCTGCTTGGTTTTTGCTTTAAAGGGTTATTCAACCTTCGAAAGCCTACCCATGTGGATAGGGAAACCCTCCCGGTCGCGGATTTGGCGTCAGAAGAAGATTGATGGACACAATATCACTCACATAAGTGATTAGGCGCACTCCGACGAAAAAGGAAAGAAGCTAAAATGAGGAAGAGTTAAATAACATATTAGGAGTGAAAATAATGCAAACTTTTGCAGCAGTTGTCAATGTTCCAGATTACCCTCCACGCGAAAAACATCCAACCATTTTCAGGACATTTGACAGTCTTAATCAAGGAGAAACAATGCAAATCATTAATGATCATGACCCTAGGCCTTTACTATATCAATTCATGATGGAACGGCCGGATGCTTTTAAATGGGAATATCTCGAGGAAGGTCCAGAGATCTGGAAAGTCGCAATCCTCAAAAAATAATGGTTAATAAACAGATATTCAAGGCAACAGGGCTTCCTGTTGCTTTTTAATTTTAATCAAATTAATATTTGGAAAAGTATGATAAAATTAAAAACGACTAAAAGGGGGTAACGAAGCATGGAAACTACAGAAAAAGAATTGCAGACGGCGTTTATGGAATATGTAAACAAGATTTCGGCCTACCAGGAAGCCCTCGGGCTGATTTATTGGGATTTAAGGACTGGTGCCCCTAAAGCGGGAGTTCCTAGAAGATCGGACGTAATCGGGATTTTGTCTTCAGAAGCTTTTCATATGTCGACTTCGGACCAAATGGCGGAATACATAGAAAAATTATCATCTCTACCACTTGATCCTGTAACGGAAAAAGTTTTGGAAGAATGCAAAAAGAACTTTGAAAGAAATAAAAAAATTCCTGCTGATGAATACAGGGAATATGTTGTTCTCCAATCAAATGCGGAATCTGTTTGGGAAGAGGCCAAGAGTACGTCTGATTTTGAAGCATTCAGGCCATATCTTGAAAAATTGGTGGAGATGACTAAAAAATTCATAAGCTACTGGGGCAATAGCGGCGGCAATCCATATGATGTCCTGCTTGATATGTATGAACCAGGCGTGACGGTAGAAGTACTTGATGAGGTTTTCGCAAAATTAAGGAATAAAATTATCCCACTCGTCTCCAAAATTTCAACCTCGGCAAATAAACCGGAAACCGGCTTCCTGTTCCGGCCTTTTCCGAAACAAGCCCAGAAAGATTTCAGCCTGGAAGTGCTTAAGAAAATTGGTTATGACTTCAATTCAGGAAGGCTCGATGAGACGGTCCACCCCTTTGCGACTGGACTGAATCCCGGGGATGTGAGAGTAACAACAAACTATAACGAAACTGATTTCAGGACAGCGGTATTTGGTACGATTCACGAAGGCGGCCATGCATTATATGAACAAAACATATCGAAAGACTTGATAGGCACGCCGCTATGTTCGGGAACGTCAATGGGTATTCATGAATCCCAATCGCTTTTTTATGAAAACTTTGTCGGCCGGAGCCTTGGTTTCTGGAAGGGCAATTTCGAATTGCTTAAGAAATATGCCGGCAGCCAGTTCGATGGAGTGGCAGTTGAAGACTTTTACAAGGCTATTAATGAATCTAAACCATCGTTTATTCGTATAGAAGCCGATGAATTGACTTATCCCTTGCATATCATTATTCGTTATGAAATCGAAAAAGGGTTATTTAACGATGAAATAGAAGTAAAGGACCTTCCAGAAGTCTGGAACAGAAAATACGAGGAGTACCTCGGCATCCGTCCGGAAAATGACGCGGAGGGAGTTCTTCAGGATGTCCATTGGGCCGGAGGTTCGTTCGGTTACTTTCCTTCTTATGCCCTGGGGTATATGTATGCAGCGCAATTTATGAATTCGCTTGAAAAGGACATTCCTGATTTCGCCGACAGGCTGGAAACGGGGGATTTATTGCCTGTTAAGGAATGGTTCACGGAACGGGTGCACAGGTTTGGAAAGCTGAAAAAGCCTCTGGAAATCCTTCAGGAGGCGACTGGCGAAGGGCTGAACCCCGATTATTTAATAGATTACCTTTATGAAAAATACTGCCGTATTTATCAGCTGGATAATAATAATTAAGATAAAGAGTAATAGTTTTTATAAGGGGGCCGATGATGAGAAAATACGTTCCGCTGCTGCTGATTGCCATTAGCGCATCGTTATGGGGCTGCATCGCGATTTTTGTACGCGGAATGGCGGATATCGGGTTCACCCCGATGGAAGTTGTCGCTGTCCGCGTGGCAATTGCCGCGATTGCGTTAGCTTTGATCGGTCTTGTAAAATACAGAAGCCAAATGGCTATTCGCCTGAAGGATATTTGGCTGTTTATCGGGACCGGCATTTTTAGTATCGTTTTTTTCAATTGGTGTTATTTCACGGCATTAAATATGATGGATGTTTCACTTGCGGTGATTCTCTTATATACTGCGCCAATTTTCGTCTCCATCCTTTCGTATATTTTCTTTAAGGAGAAATTCACAAAAATAAAAGTTGCCGCGGTAGTGGGGACATTTATCGGATGTGTCCTCGTCGCCGGATTCCGGGGCGAGGCTGCATCCGCAGGGTTTATAGGAGTGCTCACTGGTCTTGGGGCTGGGATCGGTTATGCGCTTTACAGTATATTCGGCAAAGCTGCTTTGAGTAAATATAAGCCTTTCACTATCACCTTCTACACCTTTTTTATAGCCGCTGTATTCCTTGTCCCCCTGACCAGGCTTTGGGAACGGCAGGAAATCGTCTTTAGCAATGAAGGTATTTTATATGGGGCCGGGCTGGGTATTATCCCGACGGTTGTGGCTTACTTCCTTTACACTAAAGGTTTGGAGAGTACAGACAGCAGCACCGCAGCAATCATTGCGACTGTTGAACCGATTGTGGCGACAATGCTGGGAGTTTTCCTTTATAGTGAAGGAATAGGCATTTTGCAGCTCCTTGGGTCTGCCATCATCCTCTTTTCAGTTTCTATATCCAATATTGATTTATCCAACTTCCGATCCAATCGAAAAAGGCTTCAGTCGATGTAAAACGACTGAAGCCTTTTCTATTTGATTTACCACGTCTTCCAGCCTTTTGAGCCAAGCGGGGCATTCTGGATGATATCGATTAAAGGAATTGTATAAGCAAACAGAATTAAGGCCGCCGTGATGCCAAGCCAGATTTTCCAGTTTTCAAATACAGCTGGAGCTTTTTCCGCTCCATCATCCGTTTCACCAACCGGGAATTCTTCTTCTCCTTTAGGGGCAAAGAAAGCAAGGTTAATGAAAATGACGAGGACAAGAATGATGCCGATAAATAATATCGAACCGCCAATCGCCTGTGCGACCTGATAAGGAATCCATTCTGCTGCCTGGGCGGATCCGCCATATTCCGAGAATGAGGAACGCCTAGGAGCACCAAGAAGTCCAGCCGCATGCATCGCCCCTGACATGAAGGTCATTCCAATCGCCCAAACCCATGCCTGGATGATGGCCAGCTTGTTCATTGTCTTGGTCAACCTTCTGCCTGTCAAATGAGGGACGAGCCAGTAAGAGATACCAAAGAATGTAAGAACTACAGTGGTGGCGAGAGTCAAATGGAAATGTCCCGTCACCCAGATAGTGTTATGGACAACCTGATTCATCTGGTGGGAAGCATTGATGATGCCACCCGCACCGGCAGGGATGAAAGCAGCCATCCCGATGAAAGGAACCGTGAAACGCGCATCTCCCCACGGAAGCATCTTGATCCAGCCAAACAGGCCAGAAGCACCTTTTGCACGGCCGGTTTTTTCAAACGTTGCAAACATTGTAAAGGCCGTCATTAACGAAGGGATAATAACCATGAATGTCAGGATTACCTGCAGGAACTTCCATGCCGGATCAATCCCTGGCTCTGTCAGCTGGTGATGGAAGCCGACCGGGATTGAAAATAGCAGGAATAAAAGGAATGAAAGCCTGGCAAGGGAATCGGAGAAAATTTTTCCGCCAATAATCTTTGGTATGATCGCATACCAGCACATATACGCCGGCAACAGCCAGAAGTAAACAAGCGGATGGCCGAAGTACCAAAATAAAGTCCGGCTGACAAGCACATCAACCCTGTCAACAATACCGAGTGACCACGGAAGGAGCTGAAGCAGGACTGTAGCAGCTACGCCCAGTGTTGCTACAATCCACATAACAGTATTGACAACAACCATGAATGTCAGGAGCGGGCTGTTTTTGCCTGGGTTGCTCCGTCTCCATTTTGCGTAAGTCATAATTAGTGCTGCCCCGGAAACCCAGCTTCCAACAATGACAAGTGTAAGCCCGATATAAAAGATCGGGTGAGCCATCAGTGGAGCATAAAAAGTGAAAAGGACAGAAGCTTTTTTAAGAAGGATCATGACGGCAGCCATAGCGGTGCCCACGGTCATCAGCCAGAATCCAACCCAGCCGGTTATACGCGCCTTGCTTGTCATTGGCCCGGCAGTTCTGCTGACTGCGGCCGCCTGGAAGCCAAGGATAAAGAAAGTTGTCAGGACGAGTCCAAGGAGAACACCATGTACAGTCAGGACCTGGTAATAATCGATGCCGAAAGGAAGCTGAAATTCACCTGATCGGACCAAAACCTGCAGCAGTCCCATCAGCCCTCCGAGCGCAAGTGCGATGAAAGCTACATAGAGATGAGCCATAGCAAGTTTGGCATCGCGGGAATCGACTTTTACACTGGTTGTAGAAGAAGCCATTATTCGGTCACCTCAATTTTAGAGTACATTAAGTGATGTCCTGTACCGCAATATTCATTGCAGACAATCAGGAATTCGCCTGGCTTGTCAAAGGTGGTCGTAAATTCACTCACATACCCCGGTTCAAGCATCATATTAATATTTGTTCCGGCTACTTCAAAGCCGTGGATGACATCTTTTGTTGTAGCGATAATCTTAACCTTCGCCCCAAGTGGAACTTGGACTTCAACCGGATTATAGGAAAAAGCGGATGCAACGTACACGAGCTGGTAATCCCATTCCTTGCCTTCGACTTTGGTCAGGCCCGGTTTGTTGAATGGTTCCTGTGTATCAACTTTATCGACATCGATCGTCTGAAGGCAGCTTGGAGGCTGGTTTCCCATATAAAAAGCACTTACGCCAACGACGGTAAGAAAAAAAACAAGAGTGGCTATACCGAAAATAAGCCAAATTTTCTCGAATTTATGGATATGCATAAATGGTCCCCTTTCTTAGTTTAAAAGCGGTCAAGGAATAAAAAATAAACGCCTGCCCACGAAAGAATTAAAAATGCGCCAAGCAACATTACGGAAACGAGAGTCCCCTTCAGAACAGGCTCATCATCTTTGACCTTTTGTTTTGTCTTCGCATGCGATTTTGCCAATACTGGTTTCGCCATCCCCCGCACTCCCTTCAAAATATTGAAAAAATACAATAAGTACTATTTCATAATACAAAACAATTAAGAAAGTAAAATATGGTTTCAGAAAGTTCACAAAGTGTTCATACCTTATTTTTCACTATGTTAATAGTGAAAAATTGTTATATCAGTGATTTAAATCACTTGCAGGAAAATGGATTTGTGACAGAAAAATGAACGGCGTATTACGGCATTGTGAACATGGGCGATTTTGAGTGACAAAAGTAACTGAGCACGTCAAATAAGGATGGAATTTTTCTAACTTTCGCACCATTTGGTTCGTGGCCGATACACTATATTAACTAAAAACTTGCAGAAAAAGGGGCAAAACAAGGATGGAAAGATACTATTGCGAGAAATGCCGGTTATTGTATCATTCAGTTACAAAATGCCGTGTTTGCGGCTTAACCGCGGAGAATAAAATTTGGATTGAAGTACAAAAACAGTCACGCCCATAACGAACCGCACCGTTTAAACGGTGCTTTTTAAATGCCTTTTCTTTATAATTGAGATAATTCATTGGTGGTTTAGGCGGAAACGATCTTATTGGAAATGCCGGACTGCTTTAAATAGGAAAGGGTGGTTGGGATGTATTTACCTTCATTTCGACTTGATGGAAAAACGGCGGTCATTACAGGGGCCGGAAGGGGAATCGGAAGGGCACTCGCAATCGCATTTGCGGAAGCTGGAGCGGATGTTGCGATTCTTTCACGGACTGCGTCGGATTTGGAGGAAACAGCAGGCTTCATACATAACGAGGGAAGAAGGGCGCTCATTATTCCATGTGATGTAACGAAAAGGGAGGATATCCAGAGGGCTGTCCGGTCGGTAAAGGATAAATGGGGCTCGATTGACATTCTTGTCAATAATGCCGGAATGAATATCCGCTCAAAAGCCCTGGATGTAACAGATGAAGAATGGCAAACGATCATGAATACAAACTTGAAGTCCGCGTTCATGATGGCTCAGGAAACAGGCAGAGTCATGAAGGAACAAGGTACAGGCGGCAGGATCATTTCAATCGCGTCTGTAGCCGGCCATGTCGCCTTAAGAACAGGGGTTGTCTATGCGGCCACTAAAGCGGCCATCATCCAGATGACTAAAGTCCTCGCATTGGAATGGGGCAAGTATAACATCAATGTGAACGCAATCGGACCGTGGTATTTCAAGACTCCTTTAACGGAGAAGCTGCTCGCGGATCCTGATTATGTAAAAGCCATCCTGGATGTGACCCCTTTAAATCGTATCGGGGAACTCCCCGAGCTGGCCGGTCCCGCAGTTTTCCTGGCTTCTGAGGCCGGCAGTTATGTTCATGGCCAGACTTTGTATGTAGATGGCGGGATGACAATCCAAGGATTCTGATTCGTGTTCAATGGAAAAGTTTGCGCAATGAACAGGGCCAACATTTTTAGTATAATAAGGTTGCACAGCAACACCTTCAAAACGTGGCTTCTCCTTTTAAGGGGAAGCTTTTTTTCTTTTCGCAGACAATGCCATTCACACTCTGTATATTAACGGACAAATTGGGGAATAGGACAATAGCCGCACCTGCATAATTCCGGTGCTTTAGGTAAAAATATCCTCAGTAGAGCCGAAGGAGAATGGACAATGCCATCAATTATTTCAATCGGAGAAGCCCTCCCGCCTTATAAAATTGAACAGGAAAGCGCTGTGGAGTTTGCAAGGGAACTGTTTTCAGAATCCTTTAAAGATATAGAACGACTATTAACAGTTTTCCAGAACGGCCAAATTGAAAGCCGGCGCTTTGCAAAAGATATCGAATGGTTCAAAGAAGAAAGGACTTTTAAGGAGCGGAATGATGCTTATATTGAGTCCGCCGTAGAACTGGGAAAAGAGGCCGTCGAAAAATGCCTCACTAATTTACGGTTCCTTCAGAGGGAGGTTGAACCCGCGGAAATAGATGCCATTTTTTTTATATCGACAACAGGTCTGGCTACACCGAGCATAGAAGCCAGGATCATGAATAAATTATCATTCTCTCCCCATGCAAAAAGAATTCCGATATGGGGCCTGGGCTGTGCCGGCGGAGCCGCGGGCCTGGCCAGGGCATACGAATATTGCCTAGCCTATCCAATTGCCAAAGTCCTTGTGCTTAGCGTGGAACTTTGCAGCCTCACCTTTCAAAAAAACGATAGATCTAAAAGCAACTTAGTCGGTACTTCCCTATTCGCTGACGGCGTTAGCTGCGCATTGGTTACAGGTGACGAGGCAGAAAGAATCCAAACCGGCAGAGTTCCGGCCATTCTTGCTACGCAGTCCACTCTAATGCCGGACTCGATGGATGTGATGGGGTGGGACATTAAAAACGAGGGCTTATATGTCATATTCTCGAGGGACATTCCCTCGATGATTGAGAATTGGCTGCAACCGAATGTTTTTGGTTTTTTAGAAAATCAGAATCTCACTATGGAAGATATCGGCTATTTCATTGCCCATCCAGGAGGGAAGAAAGTCCTCGATGCTTATGCCGTTTCGCTGGGGATTGATCGTTCCTTAATGGATATATCCACTGATGTGCTAAAGGAATACGGAAACATGTCATCTTCCACAATTTTATATGTTTTGAAAAGGCATATGGAGATGGAACCTATGGAAGGGGCATATGGGCTTGCCGCGGCACTGGGGCCTGGTTTCAGCTCGGAGCTTCTTTTGATGAGGTGGGGTGAATGATGCTTTTCGGCTTTTTAATTACTTTTGTCATTTTACAGAGGCTTATCGAACTTATGATTGCGAGAAGGAATGAAGACCGGATGAAAAGAGAAGGGGCAATTGAGTTTGGCAGCGGGCATTATCCGTGGATGGTCTTAATGCATATTGGATTCTTCCTGTCTCTTTTTCTGGAAGTGCTAGTTTTGAAAAAAAACGTATCGCCTTTTTGGCCATTCCTGGTATCCCTTTTTTTAGTTGCCCAGGCCGGAAGAATTTGGGCACTTGCTTCCTTGGGCAAGTATTGGAATACAAAGATTATCGTCTTGCCGGGAGCAGAGCCTGTCAGGAAAGGGCCATACCGTTTCCTTAAGCATCCCAACTATGTCATTGTCACACTTGAACTGCTTGTCATTCCGTTGTTATTTAATGCATATATAACCGCTGCTGTTTTTGCCATATTGAACGCAATCATGCTCTCCATCAGAATTCCCGCGGAGGAATCAGCACTGAAAAAGCTGACTGAATATGAAAACCAGCTCAATAGAAATGGCAAGATTGAGTCAAAAATGTTAAAGAAGTTTGACAACTGAAGTTCTTCTATTGAAAATCGTTCTCAGCCATGATACACTTTAATCAGAAATGAAAATCATTCTCAACTTCAGGAAGGTGTTACATATGGCGATCGTATTCGTTGGCGGAACGGTTTTAGTTTATGCAGCAGTGATGAAACATGTTTTAGGCCATGTAGCAAGACCTACAAGATAAAATTCAATATAACTGACCAAGCCAGGGCTATCCCTGGTTTTTTTCTTTTTGGCTCTGTTAAAGGTGAATGCTGATTTTCAATGAAGTAGATCGGAACGGAGGGGACTGACTACGGCGGGATGAAGCGGCACGTGGAGACCCCACGAAAAGCGGAAGCGCCTTCGTGACAGGCAAAAACCGCCTGTCCCTGCGATGACTATTCGCAGAAGCTTACCTTTGTGGTCAGCCCCGATATAGGAAGACTTGGTTTTGCGAAGCAAAATCCTAGTCGCCCTTAATGCGAGCGAAGCGTAGCCAAGCGCTGGAGGGCCAGAAGGGGAAGTCGTTCTTTGACTTTTCCTTCGGGACCGAAGCGACCTCGAGGGGCTAGGCGCTGCAGCTAGACAAACAGTCGTCAAAGACGCCGAGGAGGCTCCATAAAAGAATGCTCCTGCGCCACAGATTATTCGGGGAAGCGAACCTTCAGCTCGTCGCAAAGCTGCACGAAGCCTATTAATGGAAGTTTCACATGAAGTTAGTTCAGGTAGATGCTTCGCCTCGCGGAAAGCATGTCCCCGGAGTGGAAATCAACAATCAAGGATAACAAAGCATTCTTTTTAAGATGAAAATGGATTCCAGAAAATTTTCATTCTAATCAATGGGAATTGAATGAATTTTCGTTTAAAATATATGGAGATTATTAATGATAGGGGATTCCATTTCATGATTCAGGCAAAAAGGCAGCAAGACTCTATGAAAAATGTAAAAGGGGTATTATCTGCACTGCATCGTTTTTTTGAAGAAAAGGGAGAATCTGGCCTGGCTGAAAAAGTGAAACAGCTTGGGCGGAAATACAGCTCGGGAGAAAAGGTCATCGCCTTCTGCGGCCACTTCTCGGCTGGGAAATCATCTATAATAAATACCCTGGCCGGGGAAGATATTCTTCCTTCAAGCCCAATCCCGACTAGCGCCAATCTGGTCAGGGTTAAATCGGGTGAAGAATATGCCAAAGTCTATTTCAAAAAAGATATTCCATGGCTTTATTTGCCGCCTTATGATTACAGCATTGTGAAAACCCATTGCCTTGACGGTGATGAAATTACAGAAATTGAAATCAGCAGGGAGCGCACCCACCTTCCTGAAAAAACCGTCATCCTGGATACTCCGGGAATCGATTCGGTTGATGATGCCCATCGGATTTCAACCGAGTCCGCCATTCATCTTGCTGATTTGGTTTTTTACGTTATGGACTATAATCATGTCCAATCAGGGGTCAATTTCCTGTTTACAAAAGATTTGCAGGATGCCGGAAAAGAAGTTTATTTGATCGTAAATCAAATCGATAAGCACCAGGAAGCCGAGCTAAGTTTTACAAGCTTTAAGGAGAGTGTAGCTTCTTCCTTCCGTTCATGGGGAGTAGAGCCTGCCGGCATTTTTTATACAACCCTTAAACATCCGGAACACCCGGAAAACCAATATCCCGAACTGGAAGCCTTCATCCGTACAAAGGGAGCGGACAGTAGCGGACTGGAAGCCTCGGTCATGGCTGCGGCTGAAAAGCTGGCTGATGATTTTTTACAAAAAGAAATAGAGGACCAGGCGGAAGAAAGAGGTACATTGACACAACTGCTTTCAGAAGGGCTCCCGGCTGGTAAAGTGCCAATCTCAGAGAGGATTTCCTTATTGGAGGACACTTTGAGTGAAAAAGCCCAAAGTGAGGAAACGGCTGGCAAGGAGTTGGATCAGGAAGTATCGAGGATCTTGCAGAATGCCTATTTAATGCCGTTTGAAACCCGCGAGCTGGCAAAAGGCTATCTGGAATCTGTCCAACCGGGTTTCAAGGTAGGATTCATTTTTTCTAGCGGAAAAACAAACGCTGAAAAACAGGCAAGGAAAGAAGCCTTTCTTAAAGATGTCAGCGAGAAAACGAAACAGCAGGCAGAATGGCATTTAAGGGAACTTTTATTGAATACACTCAAAGAGCGGCAAATCACAGACAGCGGGCTTCTATCTTTAGCTGGCGGCTTTCAGATACCTATCGATGACGCGCTAATTGAAAAGCCTGTCAAAAAGGGCGCCCTTTTATCTGGCGATTATGTCCTTACTTATACAGATGAATTGGTTTCCGAAATCAAAATGGCTGCCAGGAAAAACATTAATGAATTCAAAAAAGCTTATTTGAATTTCGTTGGGAAGATGACGGAAGAGGATATATTTAAGCATGAACATGAACTTGCCAAATTTAATGAATATCTAGAAGCTGAGCAGAAACTCGGCACTCTTAAAGAGATAATTGAATTAGACAGACATGAACTTTCGTTGATTTTGCAAGGGGAAAGCCTTGGAGGAGAAACAACTGAGCGGCTTTTCAGCAAGGAAGAGGAAGCCGTTAGAGTAATAAGAGATGCTCTGTCAAACAAAAATGAATCCTTGGAAGTAAAGGAAGCACAGAAAGATTTGCTTGTTGAAGCGGTCACAGAGATAGAGCCGGGCCGAATCAGGGCGGATGTTCCCGATCGGCTCAGAAAAGCTGCGCAAATTGTTTCAGGCCTGCCGGGTTTCAATCACCTCGCCGCTGAACTGGTGGAAAGAGCAGGAAAGCTGGAAAACAGGTCGTATACTGTCGCTCTCTTCGGCGCATTCAGTGCGGGTAAATCTTCGTTCGCAAATGCGTTGATTGGCAAAAAGGTGCTCCCTGTCTCCCCGAATCCGACTACCGCATCGATTTGCAGAATCAAGCCTGTCGATAGCCAGCATCATCATGGGGCTGTCATGGTGAAGATGAAAGACCCATCCAGCCTGCTTGCTGATGTGAATCAGGCTCTCAAAAGTTTCACGGATGAAGTAGGGACCCTGGAAACTGCTTTGGCTAAGATAAATGAACTTGAAAAATTGCCTTTTACCGGCGATACAGCCGAGAAGGCAAATTTATCCTTCCTAAATGCTTTCAAGATGGGATTTGCCCATGAAAACGAGCATTTAGGAAAATTGTTAGAGGCGGATTTTGACCAGTTCAGCGAATTTGTCGCAAAGGAAGAAAAATCGTGCTTTGCGGAATGGATTGACTTATATTACGATTGCCCGCTGACAAGAAAGGGAATCACACTTGTCGACACTCCTGGTGCGGATTCAATTAACGCCAGGCATACCGGGGTCGCTTTCAATTATATTAAAAATGCGGATGCCATCCTGTTTGTGACCTACTATAATCATGCCTTTTCGAGGGCCGACCGGGAGTTCCTCATCCAGCTTGGCAGGGTAAAGGAAGTCTTCGAACTTGATAAAATGTTTTTTATCATCAACGCCATTGACCTGGCCAAGGATGAAACTGAGAAAGAACTGGTCATATCATATGTGAGGGAGCAACTGGAGCAGTATGGCATCAGGAATCCGTCACTTAACACGGTTTCAAGTCTGAATGGTATAAGGGAAAAAGAAGGTCATGTTAATTTGGATTCTGGCATTCCGGGATTTGAAGACACATTTTACAGGTTCATTTCGGAAGGACTGGCAAAACTGGCCATTTCTTCAGCCGAAGAGGAGCTTGTCCGTGTTACCCGCCTGTTGGCCAGCCTCGTCCGGTCGGCAACGGAGGATAAGTCGAAAGCTGCCGAAAATATCAGCGTTCTGAAAAATACCGATGCCAGAATGAAGGCTTTCCTCTACTCGCAGTCGCCGGCCCAGCTTAAAAAGCGAGTGTGCCAGGAAGCGGAAGAGCTTATCCATTATTGCAAGCAAAGGGTTTTCCTGAGGTTTAATGACTTTTTCAAGGAGTCGTTTAATCCCTCTGTATTAAACGGGCAAAGCGGCTATTTGAAAAAGGCACTTGGCATGGCGTTGGAGGATTTGCTGGGAAGCCTTGGACATGATTTGGCGCAGGAAATGCGAGCGACAAGTTTAAGAATCGAAAAGTTTGCCTCCGCTTCGGTGAAGGGATACAGTTCAGGACTTGAAAGGGAATTGGCGGAAATATGTGAGGGCCTTACGTTCGGTGAAACAGAGTTACCGGAAGCGGAGGGAATCGAGTTTCCAGCTGCCCTTGCCAATACAGACAGAAGCTTGTTCTCTAAGCCGCTTTCCCTGTTCAAAAATCCAAAGGACTTTTTTGAGAAAAACGGAAAGAAGGCCATGCAGGAACAGTTGCAGAACGTTTTGAGCAGCGAGGCTGATGCATACCTTAAATACCAGGCAGAAAGACTTTCGCTTTACGGAAGCGGGTTTGTCGAAAAGGCGTTTTCTGTTGTCATTGAAAACAAGGGCCAACAGGCGGAGGATTATGTATCCGGATTGCTTGAGATTTATGGCGGCGGACTTGATGTCGAGGATCTTAAGAAAAGACTAGAGGAAGCCAAACAGCTTTCGAAATAACCCACTATTTCACCTGTTATTATGTTATAATAGATTCAGTGAACAATAGTGAAAGGCGCGTAACAGCGCCTTTTTTCATGGAGGATCGACTATGCAAACTAAAAGTAATGAATCACTTATGCTGATAGATGGGATGGCCCTTTTGTTCAGGGCTTTTTATGCTACCGCGGTCACCGGACAATTTATGATTAACTCTAAGGGTATGCCCACGAACGCGGTTCATGGCTTCCTTAAACATATGCTGGCAGCTGTTTCTGAGTTTTCACCGACGCATGTCGCTGTCTGTTGGGATATGGGAAGCAAAACCTTTCGGACGGAGATGTTTGATGGTTACAAGGCGAACAGAGGCGAAGCACCTGTCGAACTGATTCCTCAATTTGAACTTGCAAAAGAAGCCACAGCAGCTTTCGGCATCCCTAATATTGGACTCGCGGGTTATGAAGCAGATGATTGCATCGGAACGATTGCCATTGAGGCAAGCCGCCATTTGCCAGTATCGATTTTGACTGGGGACAGGGATATCCTGCAACTACTTGATGAGCAGGTCTCGGTTATTTTGCTTAAAAAAGGATATGGGAACTACCAGGTCCATACGCCTGAGACCTTTTACGAGGAATGCGGTTTGATTCCCCGCCAAATGATCGATTTAAAGGCGCTGATGGGTGACCCGAGTGATAACTATCCCGGGGTGAAGGGAATTGGTGAAAAGACAGCTCTGAAGCTTTTACTTGAACACGGGCATATCGAGGGGATATTGGCGAATCTTGATAAGCTTTCGAAGTCCCACCGGACAAAAATTGAACAGGATTTAGAGATGCTCCATCTATCACGAAAACTTGCTGAAATCCATTGTGAAGTTCCGGTCGAGTGCCATATACCTTCAGCGCTCTTTTCACCCGACAGGGGAATGGTTGAGAATGTTTTGAATGATATGGGGTTGAGAGGTATCTCCCGCCTGATCCCCTACCAGTCCGAGCCAGTTTTTGAATGAAATTTAGGATGCCCGTTTCCTTCGAAAAGGAAGCGGGCGTTTTCATTGCAATTATCTTTTGGTGTTACTTTTTTTAGCCTTCTCTTCCAGCTTACTTTTTGGATCCGGTGTTCTTGAGGCATCCTGCCCAAATCCCTGCGGATTGACTCCTGGGGCTTTTGTCCCCCTGTTTCCGTCATTTTTGCTCACTTTAGCCACCTCCTGTTTTCTTAGTATCTCCATAGGGAATAATAAAAAACGATTGATAATTTAGGTGATGAGGTGAAGGAAATGAACAAAGGCGTCATTGTATCCTTATTGAGCATAGGGCTCGCGCAGGGCTTGAAAATACCGATCCATTATGCGCAGAAAAAAGAGTGGAGGCCTGATTTATTCTTTCAGACCGGGGGCATGCCTAGCTCCCATTCGGCCGGGGTTTCCTCGCTGACTACATTCATTGCTTTGAAGAGGGGCATACCCACAGTCGATTTTGCTCTGTCGCTCGTTTACGGGCTAATTGTCATGTATGATGCGCAAGGAATCAGAAGGCAGACTGGGGAACTCACATTGAAAGTGAATTCGCTGGACGAACTGATCGATAAAATTCACCATGAAGATTCCACAGTGGAATTTAAAGAAAAAACACCGACAAAATTAAAGGAAATGCTCGGGCATAAACCGGGGGAAGTGCTGGGTGGAGCTATGCTGGGACTTTTGACGGGTTATATTGGCCATCTTTTGACAAAAAACGATAGAAAAATGTCTGATTTTACATTACACTATAAATAGAGATGTAACTTGTAAAATCAGGAAGGTTGGTCATACAGGTGCAGACGGTAGATTTATACCTGCAGCATTTGCAGGCAAAAGGCTTTCAATTTCAGGAAGATGCCATTGGGTTCATCTATTTCGGCAAGCATTATACGAATGCTTCCGATGAACTGGCAATCGCCGCGATTGAACTCACATTAAAGGCCCAGAGAGGTTTCGAAGGGAGCTTTTATGTTTCCTTGCTCGAGACACTCGTTTCCAATAACATCAAGACAAGGAAGGCCGCATTTCAATATGTGCAGGAGAAGGAACTCCTGTCATTATAAAGTGGTCAGCATATGAAAAGCCGGGAGCGGTTAAGCACCCGGTTTTTTCAGCGTCCCATTCTGGATGAACACGGTGTTGATTCAGTTAAATAACATGGCCAAAATGATATCTGTTCTGTGAAAAAAATTACTCTTCCCGTGTTTCCTCCACCGCATTTTTCCTGATTGCCAGCCTGGCTAATTCATCGGCGACTTTATTTTCGCTGCTGGGAATCCATTTCATGAAAAACAAATCCAATTGCGCTGAAAGTTTAAGCGCACGCTCAAGGAGCGGGGCGTAGCCCTTGTTCCTGGCAAACTCTTTTTCGACCGCTCTGTCTACAAGCTCTGAATCCGTCCGGAAAGAAACCGTGCCATATCCCTTTTCAATACATATTTCAAGTGCCTTAATGAGCGCATGAAATTCCGCTTCATGGTTAGACATATTGCCGAGCGGGATTGAAAACTTCTTGGCGGAACCATTCCCTTTTATAAAAATGCCCGCACCGCTTGGGCCAGGATTCCCCGCGCTTGCCCCATCAATGTATACTTCAATCACGAAACATTCCTCCAGCGCCTGATATATGCTGATATTATCATAACTCAAACATGGGCAGTTTAAAATTAACTGCATTTGTGTTTATCTGCGGAACAAATGTGTATCATGAAAAGAATAGGACTTTTTTAATTATGGCTCAGTTAAAAGTGCGTGTGCAGTTTCGATGAAGTTGATTGGAACGGAGGGGACTGACTCCTGCGGGATGCAGCGGCACGTGGAGACCCTACAGGCGTCTAGGACGCCGAGGAGGCTCCATAAAGAATGCTCCTGCGCCACAGACTATTCGGGGAAGCGAACCTTCAGCTCGTCGCAAAGCTGCACGAAGCGAATTCATGGATGTTTCTCATGAAGTTGGTTCAGGTGGATGCTTCGCCCCGCGGAAAGCATGTCCCCGGAGTGGAAATCAACAATCAAGGAGACCAGAGCCTTATTTACACATGGAGGACATAAATTATGAAGTATAAACTTGAATGGGTTTTTAAAGTAAAAGGAAATGAGAATGTCCGATTTTCTTCAGATTGGCTTGAAGGTGAACACGCCCTTTTGACAGCCGGTGAACTTGAAAAAACCGGCAAAGCAATCGATTTTTCCTTCGAGGATGAAATAGGGACCGAATGGACTTATAAAGAAATGAAACGCCTGCTTGAGGAAACGGAAGAGGAGCCGCATGATGCCATCATTTATTTTGATGGCGGCTTCAAAAAGGAAACGAATGAGGCAGGCCTTGGGGTCGTCCTGTTTTTTAAACAGGGCAAGAAAAAATTCAGGGTCCGGGCCAATGAACGGATCGGTGAAATGGAAACAAATAACGAGGCGGAATATGCCGCCCTTTATTTTGCAGCAAATTTACTTGAAGAGTATGGGATTGCCAATATGCCATGCGAAATCAGGGGCGACTCACAAGGTGTTTTGAAACAACTGGAGGGAGAGTGGCCATGCTATGAAGAAGTATTGAACAAATGGCTGGACAGAATTGAGAAAAAGCTCGAAAGTAATGGCATTAAGGCGGTATGCAAAGTCATAACCAGGAATGAAAATAAAGAAGCAGATAAACTCGCTACCCAGGCATTGGATGGGAAAAAAGTATTGGCGAAAACGCAGATGCTTTAGGAAGGGGCCGTCGAATGGAAAAAGAGGCAATTGACAGAAAACAGCTTTTACACGAAATAAACTGCCTTATTTCCGGGTATTGTGAAGGCTGTCTTTTGCAAAAACATCATGCGGATGAATCCGGCAAACGGAAATCACACAAATTTTGCATTAGCAAATGCACGGTTGGCGGCCAAATCAAGGAACTTGGCAGCCGTTTGACCGGAAAGCGGAAAACGGAAAAATAAAAAGGCTGGCAAGCTGCCAGCCTGAAAAGTCGTGTCTACGTTTAGTTATTAAAGTTTTACAACGTTTGCAGCCTGTGGACCGCGGTTTCCTTCTACGATTTCAAAAGAAACTTCCTGTCCTTCTTCAAGCGATTTGAAGCCATCGCCCTGGATAGCAGAAAAATGGACGAATACGTCTTCTCCGCCTTCAACTTCGATGAATCCATAACCTTTTTCGTTGTTGAACCATTTTACTTTGCCGTTTTGCATTATACCTTTTCCTCCTAAAACCTTGCAGGCACATGTCTGTACCCCAGTTGAATATTATCATGAGCAGCTGAAGCAGGTGTTTCCTGAATTAGTCTGAACCATGA
Source organism: Bacillus sp. B-jedd (assembly GCF_000821085.1). Classification (GTDB taxonomy): domain Bacteria; phylum Bacillota; class Bacilli; order Bacillales; family Cytobacillaceae; genus Bacillus_D. The sequence goes on along the minus strand of NZ_CCXR01000001.1, from coordinate 2,379,069 downwards.
TGGCTTTACTATACACGAAAAACACAGGGCAGTCAAGGAATGAAAGCGCTTTTACTGGAAGATTTACCAGCGCTCAAAGTTGGGAAAATTGAATAATTGCCTAATCATAAATCCACTCTTTCAGCAATATTCTTTCTAATAAATCTCCATAAAAAGGGTGAGCGTATGTACAGGCTGGCAAAGGGGAAAGAGGAAATCATTTTGCGCTTTTCAAAAAAAGTACCGTATAAAATGGAAGATCGGGAAGAAATCTGCAGGCTGCTAATGAGCGGGAAAATAAATTTTGACAGGATGACTACTATAGATTCCATTGTATTATTTCATACTGAACTGGGCGCCATCTTTGTCCAAATAGATCGCCATCCTTCCCTCATCCTGACTGTCACAGCCTCTGTACCGAAAGAGCGCTGGTATAACATGAGTGCCCTTTGAAATACAGATGGTGGAAAGGAATAAGAGGTTTTTGCCAAAAATACACAGACGCATCATAAATTGAGAGAATCCTGTTCCTGATGTAAAATAGTGTCGTGTCCACATTTAGGAATGGTGGTTAATTTTATGAAAAAAGTCATTATTGCCGAAAAGCCATCGGTAGCGAAAAATATAGCCGATGCGTTGAAGATTAAAGGAAAGCAGGATGGCTACTACGAAGGGCAGGATTATCTCATTACTTGGGCATTCGGCCATTTGCTTCAACTTTACGATGCGAAGGATTACGACACCAAAATGTCTAAATGGAAAATGGATAACTTCCCATTCATACCAGAGCAGTTTAAATATAAGGTAAAAAGCGATCCGAAAAACAGGGAAAAAGACGATTTAGGCGCCAAAAAACAATTGAAGACAATCTATAGCCTTTTGAAAAGGAAGGACGTAAATGGAATCGTTTCGGCCTGCGACTTTGACCGTGAAGGTCAGCTGATTGGCGATAGTATCATTTATAACAGCAAAACAGACAAACCGGTTTACCGGCTTTTGCTGAATGAGTGGACTCCAGCTGAAGTCTTGAAAGGCCTTGAGGCAATGAAGCCGAACTCTGAATTAAAGCCGCTGCTCGATGCCGGGATCAGCAGACAGTGGGCTGATTGGACGATTGGCATCAATCTTACCTCCGCGGCGACGCTGAAGTACCAAAAAGGGTCTGGGAAAGCACTGAATATTGGGAGAGTATTGCTTCCGACGTTAAAAATCATCTATGACAGAGATAAAGAGATTGAAAACTTTGTTCCCGAAAACTATTTTAAGCTTACCGCTTTATTCCAAACCGAAGGAAAAGAGGAGTATGAAGGCACTTATCAGTTAGGGGAAAAAGAAAAATTCGAAAATAAAACCGACCTGGAAAAAATCGAGGCCGCCATTACCGGACACAGGGGACTGGTCACAGATAAAAAAACAGAAAAGAAGCGGGAACTGCCGCCTTTTTTATTCAACCTTTCCAATCTACAAGGATATATAACTTCTAAATATAAGGGCTGGACTTCCGATAAAGTGTTGAAAACGGCACAGTCCTTATATGAGAAAAAGTATATTACGTACCCGAGAACAGCGAGTTCCGTCCTGGAAGAATCACTTGCAGGAAAAGCTGCAAAGGTATTGGAGCTGCTTTCGGCTAATCTGTCCTATAAAGATGAAGTAAAATTTATAAAATCAAAGCGGGTATTCGATTCCTCGAAAGTAGAAAGCCACAGCGCCATTATTCCAACCTACGTGCTTCCAAAATCTCTCACAGCCGACGAATCAATCATTTACAATGCGATAAAAAACCGTTTTATCATGCAGTTCATGCCGGCGGCCGAATATGAAGAAACGAGAATCACGACTTCCATCCCGGAGTCCGGGATCAACGGAGTGTTTAGTACCAAAGGAAAAATCCAGCTTGCGGAGGGATGGAAAAAGGTTGAGAGCATTGAATCCAAGGACACCATCCTGCCGAATGTCCAACTTGGTGAACAAGTTAACATAAGCAAAACGGAATTAACCTCGCATACGACTAAGCCTCCCAAGCCCCACACTGAAAAAACGCTTTTGAGGGTTATGGAAACATGCGGGAAGGGCAAGGACAATGAAGAGAGCGAGGAAATGATGGCAGCCATCCTTTCAGGCTACAGTATCGGAACTCCGGCCACAAGGGCGGAAACGATAAAAAAACTGAAGGATATCGGCTATATCGAAGCGCAAAATAAAAATCTGGTTTGTACAAGCCTTGGCAGAAATCTCGTTGAAAGCTTTCCGATCAGGGAGCTTTTCGATCTAGAGTTTACCGGCCGGCTCGAAAAAACGCTTTCCGATATAGAAAAGAAGAAGGTTGGCAAGGATGAATTTTTGCCAATGATCTTTGAATTCACCTCTTCATCCGTCGAGAAGATAAAGGCTGCAAAAGCAGAAATTCTTCAGGAAGTATCACGGACTAGGAAGACTGCGGAAGTCCTGGGAAAATGCCCTTCATGCGGAGGAAGTATCATTGAAGGGCAAAAAGGGTTCGGGTGCAGCAATTGGAAGAGCGGCTGTAAGTTCGTCATTTGGAAAAATGACAAATTCCTTGCCGCCCTCAAAAAGAAACCGACCCCAACGATGGTTAAAAGCCTTTTGAAAAATGGCAGGGCCAATGTGAAAGGGCTGACGAGCAAAAAAGGGACAAAGTTCAATGCCATCCTCCGATATGTTAAAGAGGAAGGAAAAGATTATTATTCCTGGAAGATGGAATTTGATAACAAGCCAAAAAGAACTGCGGCAAAAAAATAATTTGAGAAGGCGGAAGCTGTCATTTCGATGGTTTCCGCCATATTTTTAAAGAAAGGTGAATTTAGGATAAAAATCACTCCTTTCTTCGCAGGGATTTGTTACAATAGAGTGGCAGTTGCCACAATTCTAACAGTGAATGCGGGGGATTTTTTTGGAGAAAATCAAGCACAAGTCGGATATTGAAATTGCACAAGAAGCGAAAATGCAGCCAATTACAGACATAGCTGCCAAAGTCGGACTTTCAGAGGACGACCTTGAATTGTATGGAAAGTACAAGGCGAAGCTTTCAACTGAAGCATTGAACAGATTGAAGGAAAAGCAGCCTGGTAAGATCATTCTTGTAACCGCTATCAATCCAACTCCGGCCGGGGAAGGGAAGTCGACAGTGACTGTCGGGCTCGGGGATGCATTCAACCGGATTGGAAAAAAAGCGATGATTGCGATGCGGGAGCCGTCACTTGGCCCGACGATGGGCATTAAGGGAGGAGCCGCTGGGGGAGGTTATGCCCAGGTTCTCCCGATGGAAGACATTAACCTCCATTTTACAGGAGACCTCCATGCGATCACTACTGCCAATAACGCTCTTGCGGCACTAATTGATAATCACCTCCAACAGGGGAACGAATTGCGGATTGACCAAAGGAGAATTGTTTGGAAGCGTGCGGTTGATTTGAATGACCGTGCTTTAAGAAAAGTGATTATCGGACTTGGCGGTCCAATCCAGGGAGTGCCGCGCGAGGATGGATTTGATATCACAGTCGCTTCCGAAATCATGGCGGTGCTTTGTCTGGCGACTGATATGGCAGATTTGAAAAAGAGGCTGGCCAGGATGGTCGTTGCCTATAATGATAAAAAAGAACCAGTCACTGCGGGAGATTTAGGCGTGGAAGGAGCACTGGCACTCATTCTTAAGGATGCGGTCAGACCGAACCTCGTCCAGACAATTGAACACACACCAGCCATGATCCATGGCGGCCCATTCGCGAACATCGCCCATGGCTGCAACTCTGTCATTGCAACGACTACTGCTACCAAGCTGGCTGACTATGTAGTTACAGAAGCAGGGTTCGGCGCGGATCTAGGAGCGGAGAAGTTTTTGCACATCAAGTCGCGCAGCGCTGGCATCCGCCCGGAAGCAGTCGTCATTGTCGCGACAATCAGGGCGCTGAAAATGCATGGAGGTGTGCCGAAAGCCGAACTTGGAAAAGAGAATGTCTCCGCCCTCACGCTCGGCGTGGCAAATCTTAAAAAGCATATCGAAACAATCAAGGAATTCGGTCTTCCGGCTGTTGTCGCCATCAACCGTTTTGTTACCGACTCGGAAGCTGAGGTTAAAGCGCTGATGGAGTGGTGCGAACAGGAAAACGTCCCAGCCGCTCTTACGGAAGTATGGGAAAAAGGCGGGGAAGGCGGAGTTGAGCTTGCCCGGAAGGTATTGGAAGCCATCGAGCGGGGAGAAAACAACTATCAGCCTCTTTATGACCTTTCCGAGCCTCTTGATGAAAAGGTAAGGACAATCGTTCGAAAAGTTTACGGAGGCTCAGATGTTGAATTTTCCTCAAAAGCCCGGAAGCAGCTTGAGGACTTCGAGCGATTAGGATGGTCCAATCTCCCGGTCTGCATGGCTAAGACACAATATTCCTTATCGGATAATCCGGCACTCGTTGGAAAACCAACCGGATTCACTGTGACGGTCCGCGAGTTCAAACCATCGATAGGAGCAGGATTCATCGTGGCCCTGACAGGTGATGTCATGACCATGCCAGGATTGCCGAAGAAGCCTGCCGCCCTTAATATGAATGTCGATGAAAACGGCAATGCGGTTGGATTGTTCTAAAGAAATAAGATAATGATAGTGAACGGGGAGGCTCCTGGACAAGAGCCTCCTTTCATATTACAGCCCCAGGAGCGGGCATAAAAGGAGGAGCGCAATTGTTCGATCCAACCGCATTTGATAATATGAAAGTCATTATTGAAGGGGCTTTTTATGACCTGGATGAAGCGGGGAAACTTATGATCATGGACAGGAAGGACATCATGGACCTCGCCACGCTTTCCCGCCAGTTTTCCATCTCTTTTTATCTCCCGGAATGTCCGGGAATAGAAGCGGAACTCAGGCTCATGGCAAGTCTTGAAAACCTCGCTTCTGAACTTTTGCAGGGAAGTACCCCGGATGTAAAGCCAGGGTGCGAGCTCATTCTGTTTTTTCGTGCCGTCCACAGAGATTCGTTTGCCATTTATGAGGGCATCCAGGAGTACACAGAATCCAAATGGGGACCGGAACGGAATATTTTGCAAACGGCCTGCTGGAACCCGTTAACTGGACACGAGACAGTGATGAATGAAATTGCCGTCGATTTCAACCGGATTGTAACAGAAGCCCAGCTTGAAGAACTGAAGGAAATCCCTGATTATATGGTTGAATCAATGATCGGCTTATATTCATTGTTGGGAGAAACATGGAACGAATAGGAGGAGTGGCCAAATGTCTGTTTTCAATTTTAATGCCAATCTGATCGATGGCAAAGAAGTCCCTTTGTCCCATTTTGAAGGGCAAGTTTTATTAATTGTCAACACAGCGAGCAAATGCGGTTTTACTCCCCAGTATGCCGGTCTGGAGGAGCTCTATCAGCAATACAACGGTAGGGGATTCACCATTTTGGGATTCCCTTGCAATCAATTTGGCGGCCAGGAGCCGGGCAGCGAGGAAGACATCCGGTCATTTTGCTCGATAAACTATGGAGTATCATTCCCGATGTTTGAAAAGGTCGATGTTAATGGAGAAAAGGCACATCCTCTATTCAGCTATTTGACTGGAGAACTCCCTGGTATATTAGGCAGCAAAAGCATTAAATGGAATTTCACAAAATTTCTCATCGGCCGGGATGGAAAACCGCTAAAAAGATTCGCCCCGCAAGATAAACCAGCGGATTTGGCAAAAGAGATAGGGAAATTACTCTGAAAACTGTGACAATTCTAAATACAGATATTATAATAACAATGCATACATAAATAGACATATAGAAATTTGTTGCTTTCACTTGCAAAGGGGGAATTTTTTTTGAAAAAAACGGCTTGGGTAACAGATAGCACCGCCTATCTGGATGAGGAATTAAGAAATCATCCGGACTTGTACACAATTCCATTATCAGTCATCCTTGATGGGCATGAATATGCGGATGGCATCGACTTGACCGCTGAGGAACTTTATGCAAAATTAAAGGAACTAAAAACTCCGCCAAAAACTTCTCAGCCATCTGTAGGCGCATTTCAGCAGCTCTATGAAAAATTGGCAGAAGACTATGATCAGGTCATTTCTGTCCTTTTGTCTTCCAAATTGAGTGGTACTGTCTCGTCAAGCGAGCAGGCTGCCCAGCTCGTCAGTATACCAGTAACGACTATTGACTCAAAAGTGTTGGCCTTTCCCTTGTCGGCATTGTTGAAAAAAGGCATAGCCTTGGAACGCGCAGGGAAAGATGTTGAGGAAATACGGGAGGAACTAGAACGTCAACGCGGCGAAAATGAAACATACGTCCTGATCGGCAGCCTGGAACAGCTGCATAGAAGCGGCCGAATGGGCGGGCTGCAATTTTTCCTCGGAAGCATGCTCAGCATAACGCCAATTGTTTCAATTGAAAATGGCGGGTTGGAAACAAAAGAAAAAGTAAGAAATACGAAGAAAGCGAAGGAAAAGATTGAGGGATATATGAAAGCTTCTTATGAAAAATACGGATTTAAGGAAGTTTATCTCCTGTATGGCCTTCATGAAGAAGCGGCGCTTGCCTGGCAAAAGGAACTGGAACCGAAATTTCCGTCTCTCACGTTCCGCCGCTGTCCGCTTGGCGCGACAATCGGTGTCCATGCCGGTGAAAACACGCTGGGAATCAGCTGGTACCACAAGATTGACTAAAAGTGCCTCTTTGGCACTTTTTTTTATCCAGTATAAGGCTAGTGCTTTTGTGGTCCGAAAGATACACGGCTATGTTCCTTTCATGGTAAAATAGCTAGATGAAGGGGAGTGCGGTAGTGGAACGGATAATTAGTAAAGTTGAACATTTTGTAAAGGCCCAAATGGGCGAAGATGCCACCGGCCATGACTGGCACCATGTCAATCGAGTCAGAAATAACGCTCTTTACATAGCAGGCAAAGAAGGCGCTGGCGATAAATATATCATCGAAATGGCCGCGTTGCTTCATGATATCCCGGATGAAAAACTGAATGAATCAGCGGAAGCAGGACGCAATAAACTGGATGCCTTTATGGACACGTTGGGCATTAATGAAACAAATAAACAAAAAATCAATGACATCGTTTATTCCATATCCTTCAAGGGCGGACAGGCTTCCGGCCTTCCATCCATTGAAGCCGAAATAGTCCAGGATGCAGACCGCCTTGATGCCATTGGGGCGATTGGAATCGCAAGAGCTTTTGCCTTTGGCGGCAAAAAGGGGCAGCCCATATACGAACCAGAATTTGCAATCAGGGAGCAAATGACGCTTGAGGAGTACAGGAGCGGGAAGTCTTCAAGCATAAACCATTTTTATGAAAAGCTCCTTAAATTGAAGGAAATGATGAACACCGAAACAGCAAGGCGAATGGCCGAGGATAGACAGCAGTTTATGGAGGCCTATCTGGAACAGTTTTATAGAGAGTGGGATTGCAAAAAATGAAAATGCTGACAGTTGAGAATCTCACAAAAACTTACGGTGAGAAAAAATTGTTTGATCAAATTACTTTTACTATTGGAGAAAAAGAGAAAATTGGATTGATCGGCATTAACGGGACCGGAAAATCTTCTTTGTTAAAAATTATTTCGGGCAAGGATGAGGCGGATTCCGGCGAGATTGTATCTCCAAAGGATTACAGGATTGCCTACCTTGATCAGAATCCGGAATTGGATCCCGGACTGACTGTGCTTGACCAGGTCTTCCATGGGGATGCGCCTGTCGTCAGGGTAATGAGGCAATACGAAAAATGCCTGGCTAAGCTTGAGAACCAACCGGAAAATCAGGAAATCCTCGATGAACTGTTCCAATTGCAAAAAGAAATGGATGCTGTGGACGGCTGGGATGCAAGCACGAATGCAAAAACGATTTTGTCCAAGCTTGGAATTGAAGGGTTCGGCAGAAAGACCGGCGAGCTGTCAGGCGGCCAAAAAAAGAGGGTTGCTCTGGCGGGCGTGCTGATTGAGGCGCCAGATCTGTTGATTCTCGATGAACCGACAAACCATCTCGACTTTGCCTCCGTCAAATGGCTCGAAGATTATTTGAAGAACTATAATGGGTCAGTTTTGCTCGTTACACATGACCGGTATTTTCTCGACCGGGTCACGAACAGGATTTTTGAACTCGATGGCGGAAAATTGTATGCGTACAAAGGCAATTATGCGAGTTTTCTGGAAGCGAAGGCCATCAGGGAAGAAAATGACGCGGCGACCCTCGATAAACAAAAAAATCTGTTCAGGCGGGAATTGGAATGGATCCGCCGCGGGGCAAAAGCCCGGACAACAAAGCAAAAAGCAAGGATTGACCGTTTTGACAAACTGCAGGAACAAGTATCCGAAACAAGGACAAATGAAAAAGTGGATATTTCTCTAAGCGGCAGCAGGCTGGGCAAACAGGTTTTTGAGATGAAGGAAGCTAGGAAATCTTTTGGGGAGACAGTCATTCTTGACCGCTTCAACCTTCTTGTCAAACCCGGTGACCGTATTGGCATCATCGGCATGAACGGGACGGGAAAAACGACTCTGCTGAACATTTTGGCAAAAAAGATACCATTGGACAGCGGCGAATATTTGATGGGGCAAACAGTGAAAATAGGCTACTATACTCAGGAAAGTGAAGATATGGATGAAAACCAGCGGATGATTGAATATATCAAGGAAACCGCGCAGGTTATTGATACGACCGACGGGAAAACCATATCCGCTTCACAAATGCTAGAGCGCTTCCTATTTCTTCCCGCCACGCATGGAACCCCGATCCGAAAGCTATCCGGCGGTGAAAAACGCAGGCTATATCTGCTGAAAATCCTGATGGAAGCACCGAATGTCCTTCTATTGGATGAGCCGACGAATGATTTGGATACACAAACGCTGACAGTGCTGGAGGATTATCTCGACGACTTTCCAGGTGTTGTCATAACCGTATCCCATGATCGTTATTTCCTTGATAAAGTAGCCGACCAGCTGCTGATTTTGCAAGGTGGAGGGAAAACAAGCACCTTTTACGGTAATTATTCTGAATATATGGAGAAAGAAAATACCATCGCCGCACCGGTATTAAAGCCTGCTCCGGAAAGCCAGCCCTCCAGGATGAGGGAAAAAAAGAAAAGGTTGTCCTACCATGAACAAAAGGAATGGGAAACGATTGATGACAATATCGCCAAGGTAGAAAAAAGGCTTGAAGAAATTCCCGCTGAAATGGCTGCAGCCGGAAGCGATTTTGAGGCTGCCCATAACCTGATGAAAGAAGAAGCAGAGTTAAACGAAGAACTTGAACGGCTAATCGAGCGATGGTCTTATCTTTCGGAACTGGCGGAAGGGTGAATCAGTTTCCTTTCGAGACGTTTTAAGAATGGCCGAATAGATTTTCCTGACCTAGGCAATTCATAGATTATGAAATGGCAAGTACGATATGTTACAGTAAAAGTGAGGTGAGAATAGTGAAAATAGTGTCTATTGAACCAACACCAAGCCCGAATACAATGAAAATTAACCTCGATCAGGAACTGCCAATGGGTAAGAGCCATAACTATAAAAAAGAACAGCAGGAAGGCGCCCCTTCCGTTATCCGGACGGTACTTGCTATTGAAGGAATAAAAGGCGTTTACCATGTTGCTGACTTTATTGCCGTTGAACGAAACGCCAAGTATGACTGGAAAGACCTGTTGGCGAAAGTAAGGGAAGCATTTGGAGAGGAACCTGGAGGAAGCGATACTGGTTCCGCAGTTGTGGCAGGTTTCGGTGAAATTCAGGTACAGGTGCAAATGTTCAAGGAAATTCCGCTTCAGGTGAAATTGTTGGATGGAAATGAAGAAAGGCGTTTTGGAATGACCGAAAATTTCCTTGAAGCTAGGGAAAAAGCCCAATTGGAAGGCGAAAATTACATTTTGCTGAGAAAATGGCAGGATTTCGGCGTAAGGTATGGGGATTTTGACCAAATTGGCAAGGAAGTCGTCGAAGAACTGACTGCCGCTTATCCGCAATCAAGGCTCGAAGATCTTGTCAAGGCTGCCCGGGAGAGCGGAGTGAATACACCTATGCGCCAGGCAAGGAAACGCCATAAAATCACCGAAGAGGATTTGGAGAATCCCGATTGGCGGGTACGCTACCAAAAGCTTGAACAGATGCCTGATCCGGAGGTTGAAGATTTGCCACTCCTTGAAAAAGCGCTGCACGATGAAAAGCCGTCCATTAGAAGGCTTGCAACCGTTTATTTGGGCATGATTGAGAATAAGGCTGTTTTGCCTATTCTTTACCAGGCATTGAAGGATAAAACTGTTACGGTTAGAAGGACGGCCGGTGACTGCATGTCCGACCTTGGCTTCCCGGAAGCCGGGCCAGCCATGGCGGAAGCATTAAAGGATCCGAGCAAGCTCGTTCGCTGGCGCGCAGCCATGTTTCTTTATGAAGTCGGGGATGAATCAGCACTACCGGCTTTAAAGGAAGCAGCAAATGATCCCGAATTTGAGGTCGCGATGCAAGTACAGATGGCAATCGCAAGAATCGAAGGCGGGGAAGAAGCAAAAGGCTCGGTATGGAAACAAATGACCGAAGCAAGGAAAGCAAGTCTTTGACAATATAAAAAAGCTCAGTTAATTGGCAATGAGTTGATTGGAACGGAGGGACCGACTCCGGCGGGATGCAGGGGTTCCACGTTCCTCCCCGCGCGGCGCTGAGTCCCCGGAGTGGAAATCAACAAACAAGGATAACAAAAACATATAAACATAAATAATATTAAGATAACGGAGTGATTGATATGTCAATGGCATACGAGGAATATATGAGGCAGATGGTACAGCCCATGCGTGACGAACTGACTAATGCCGGATTTACGGAGCTAAAGACTTCTGATGAAGTTGATGAATTCATGAAAGAAGCAAAAGGGACAGCACTGGTAGTCGTGAATTCTGTATGTGGCTGCGCGGCCGGCCTGGCTCGCCCCGCTGTCACCCAATCCGTTTTGAACAGTGACAACAAGCCGGACCATCTAGTCACAGTCTTTGCCGGGCAGGACAAGGAGGCAACTGCTAAAATGCGTGAGTATTTCGGCGGTATCGAACCATCCTCGCCATCTGTAGCCCTTTTAAAGGATGGAGAAGTCGTCCACTTTATTCCTAGGCACGATATCGAAGGCAACACGATGGAAGGCATTATGGAAAACATCACATCAGCATTTGAGGCTAATTGTTAAAAGGATGCCAGCCGGCGTCCTTTTTTGACCGAGAGGAAAGGTAATATGTTTGTTACGACAGCAGGTAGGGTGAATGAGAAGATGATTCATCAAGCAACCAGCATTTCCGCTGAACTTGGGATTCCTTACATACAGAGAAGAAAGAAATCAATTCTTCGATTGCAAGAAGAGGCCGACAGCGGCTGCATTGTCGCAGGCAATGAAAGATTGAACCTGTTCGCAAAAGGAGAGCATGACCCATTCTTTTTTCACCCGTCTTCTGCCATGTTCCGGGTAAAACGGCTTCTTAACGGAGGGAAGGACCCTTTGATTGAAGCAGCGGATTTAAAAGCGGGCGAATCATTCCTAGATTGCACGCTTGGCCTCGCATCCGATTCGATTGTCGCAAGCTGTGTCACCGGAGATTCTGGAACAGTCTTGGGGTTGGAAGGCAATCAATACGTTTCCTACATCGTCAGGAATGGCCTTCAAAGCTGGGAATCAGGACTTGGGCAGTTGGATGAATCAATGAGAAGGGTGAACGTGCATCATAGCAAGGCGCTGCCTTTTTTAAAAGCACAGGCGGATAATTCATGGGATTGCGTTTATTTCGACCCGATGTTTGAGGAAGGGATTGAAGAATCCGAGGGAATCAAATCGCTGAGGCACTTTGCCCTTCACGGCGGAATTGGCGGCGATGAATTTAACGAAGCTCTTAGGGTAGCAAGACGAAGAGTAGTCCTGAAAGATCACTATAAAAGCGACCGGTTTGATTTGTACGGATTTAAAAGGACGGTTAGAAAAACGGCGAAATTCCATTTTGGCTATATAGAAAAAAACTAAAAGCCGGCACTATGGCCGGCTTCCGCTATTTTCTAATCCCAAATGGCCAAATAAATAAAGTAGCCCAGCATCATCAGGCAACCCGCAGCAATCACCCATTCCATCTTCCACACCCCTGTCTTTTAGTTTCTAAGCTATACATTCTATTATCCATAAAAAAAACTTTAAAACAACATTACCCACTTTTGGCAAAAAAGAAGTATAATAGAAAAAAGATAGACAATTCGTAAAAAAGGGGCTGGGGTAATGAAAAAGTGGATCAGGAAATCATTTGTTGTAATGGTTTCTTTGCTGACATTTGGTCTAATCACGCCTGCCCAGCCGGGATTCCTTGACCGGATTAAGGCGGAAAATGACTCTTCTGAACGCGGAACGTTCAATGCCAATGACTCTCTTTCCGCAGCTACGAAATCAGAAGCACTGCCTGACAGGGACACGATGATTGAAAACATGGTCAAGCTCGCCAAAGACCGGTCATATGAAAAGTTTGGGACAAAAATCAAGCCGGTAATTGAAAACGAGTTCGAACAAATTATTCTGCCTAAAATTGAAAGTGCGATTACCGAAACAGCCATGCAGTTTCCTGACGAGGATCTGGCCGCTCTAGCTATATCGGAACAGCCGGGCGGAGGTCGATCTGAGAAAATTTTCAACATCAAGGACAGCCGGACCGGAAAGCATATTATCCGCTTCCATGTCAGGCGCGACAATCCGCCGCAATCAGGTTATTGGTTCAATTTCCATTACCACACTTTCGATGACAATTTTACTAATCACCATGAACTTGGCAGTATTTACTGGGATAAAAATATGCCGCCCAAATGGATGGCCTAAATAGTTGAATGAGCAACCCGGCGCCCGCCGGGTTTTGTTTTGGGAAGCGAACAATTTCCTGAGGGTTTCTTTCAATGACATTATTTTTATGATAATTTTTCCAATAAACTCCTCGAGACCTAACAGCGTTGAAGTGCTATAATTCTTTTAGATTACAATTATATTGCAAACAGGGGAAAAGAGAATTGAAAAAACTCATTTATATTCTGCTGCCAATTGTCCTGTTTTTGTCTTTTTTAACTAGCACAAAAGCTGCCCCAGGCGGGGTGGCATTAAAAGATTATCAAAAGATTAATTCTATTGCTTCGATATCAGATAGCATTAGAAATGAAAGCCTTGTTGGGGATATTGTTTATTTACCAGACGAAAAGTTCAATACTGCGGAAGCTGCCGGTATCATCAACAGACTTGCCACTCTCCCAGCGCCTTTGCTTCAAAAAATTAACAAAGCAGGAGTATCAGTCAGGCTGTTTGAAGGAAAGCTGACAGATAATCCAAGCGCCAGGCACCTGAAAGGTGTGACGCCGCGCGGGTATAAGGGAGACTCTACCTGGGATGATGTTCCGGGGATTGGTGGGACGAATGTTGTCCTGGTCAAGATCGGCTCGAGTAGAAAAGGAAGCGGACATGGTTCCGTAAATCTGGAATTCCATGAACTCGCACACTCGATTGATAATCGGGTGTACGGCCACCTTACCAAAACGGAGTCTTTTAAGAAGGTATGGGAGAAAGAAAAGGATAAACTTTTTCCGGGCCAGGATTATTTCCTTTTGTATCCGGAAGAATACTTCGCTGAATCATTCGCTCTTTTTTATTTGGACAGGGAAACCAATGAATTTTTGCATGAAAAAGCACCACTCACATACAAAATGATCAAGGACCTGGACTAATCTATTTTTCCAGAGTCCTTTTTTTGATACAATAACGGAAAGATGGAGGGATACATAATGAAACAGTATTTAGAACTTTGCCGCCATGTCCTCGAAAACGGCACTGAAAAAGATGATAGAACTGGTACGGGGACTATCAGCACATTTGGTTACCAGATGCGGTTTGATTTAAACGAAGGGTTTCCCCTCGTTACGACGAAAAAACTTCATTTGAGATCGATTATCCATGAATTGCTATGGTTCCTTCAGGGGGACACCAATGTGAAATACCTTCAGGAAAACGGCGTCCGTATCTGGAATGAATGGGCAGATGAAAAGGGAGACCTTGGCCCCGTTTACGGCAAGCAATGGCGCTCCTGGGAGGGTGCAGACGGCACAACCGTTGACCAGATAAGCCAGCTGATCGACCAACTTAAGACAAACCCTGATTCCCGCAGGCTGATAGTCAACGCTTGGAATGCTGCGGAAATTGATAAAATGGCTCTCGCCCCTTGCCACTGTATGTTCCAGTTCTATGTTGCGGATGGTAAATTGTCATGCCAGCTTTACCAGCGTTCCGCGGATTTGTTCCTGGGGGTGCCATTCAATATAGCCTCATACGCGCTGCTTACTATGATGATTGCACAGGTTTGCGATTTGGAACTAGGTGATTTCGTCCATACGTTTGGCGATGTACATATTTATAAAAACCATATTGAACAAGTAAATGAGCAGCTCGGACGCGAGCCACGGAAGCTGCCTAAGATGGCGATCAATCCGGAAGTTAAAGATATCTACTCGTTTAAATTCGAAGATTTTGCCCTTGAAGGCTACGACCCGCACCCGCATATAAAGGGAGCTGTCAGTGTATGATTTCGTTTATTTGGGCAATGGATAAAAACAGAGTCATCGGGAAGGACAACCAGCTGCCATGGCATTTGCCTGAGGACCTGAAATTTTTCAAAAGGTCAACGATGGGTCATCCGGTCGCAATGGGGAGGAAAACCCATGAATCAATTGGCCGTCCCCTTCCAGGCAGGGAAAATATCATCATCACACGGAATGAACAATATGAAAGCGAAAACTGTACAGTGTTCCATTCTGCCGAAGAATTCGTGGACTTTTGCAAAAAAAAGGATAAAGAGGTCTTCGTCATCGGAGGAGCGGAAATTTTCATCCAATTGTTTCCTTATGCGGACAAGCTTTACCTTACTTTCATCAATGAGGAATTTGAAGGGGATACCTTTTTTCCGGAATTTGAATTGGACTGTTGGGAACTGGCTTCTATTGAAAAAGGAATCAGGGACGATAAAAACCCATACGATTATGAGTTCAGGATTTATGAGCGGAAAAATTAAGATATAAAACACAAAAACATCAGCGCGGGCTGATGTTTTTGCATGTTTGCTAGTTATTTTCCATTTGTTCATACTCTGTTAGCTTGCCCAGCATGTGCCTGAAAGCATCGGGTTTTAAAAATTCGTCTTCCTTCAGGTGGTCCCTGATCCAGGAAATCAGTTCAGAAGGGCTGTTAAAAAAGACTCCGCTCGTATCGCTTTTCCGGACCATATAGCGGCCGTTGTCGTCATCGATGGTGATTTCCACTGGCAGTACACACTCAAAGCTATCAAGTGAAAATTCCAAGCTGTCCACTCCCTTCCATATGATTTTTTTACGGCTTCAACTTGCTTCTTTTTAGTATATGTTATGACTCCTAATGAAATCAACTAAAAAGAAAATGAAATTTCAAAATATTATGAACGTTTATTGGCAGGTTTCACCGTTGACTATTGGAAAGGTTATTGTTAAATTTGTACATGCAGGGCAGCTGCCCGCATTTGTTGGATTCATTTGTGAAAGTTATATGTATTTTGGCCCGTTTTTATCCTTTAAGCTTTTTAAAGTACTATAATCATAGTAGATTCACATTACAGAAAGGGATGTTACCTTATGTTGAATAATATTGGCGTTCCCGGCTTAATCCTGATTCTTGTTCTTGCTCTCATCATTTTCGGACCGAAAAAGCTTCCGGAAATCGGCCGCGCATTCGGCCAGACGCTTCGTGAATTTAAGAAATCAACACGCGAACTGACAAGCGACGTTATGGAAGATTTCGAAGAAGAAAAGAAAAAAGCAGCAAAATAAGGTGTAAGATCCAAGTCTTGCACCTTTTTTCCTTAATGTTTCATTCATTTAAACGGGGGGTCACAGCCTTGCAGCTTGAAAGTGAAGCTTGGGTAGGGGCCCTTTTCTTATAACTTCACCCTCTGCGGCGAGAATCCATTCGGCCCGCAGAATTAACAACCTATTGGCAGGGAGAACAATATGGAAGATAAAGAATTGAATGTCGTTGACCATCTTGATGAACTTCGCAAAAGAATAATCATTTCCGGAATCGCGTTTGTCATCTTCTTCATCGTTGGCTTTTATTATGTTGAAGATATATATCACTGGTTTGTTCGTGACCTGGATGTAAAGCTGATCGTCCTCGGGCCAAGTGATATTGTCTGGGTGTATTTCACGCTGGCTTCCCTGATTGCGATTGCAGGGACCATCCCTATAGTGGCCATCCAGCTCTGGCTGTTTGTAAAACCGGCCTTAAAACCGATTGAACGGAGAATTTCTCTTTCCTATGTCCCGGCATTATTCATTTTGTTTATTGTTGGCCTGGCCTTCGGTTATTTCGTGATTTTCCCGAACGTCATGAAATTTCTCGTTAATTTGGGCGGCGACATGCTTGTCACCAACTTTACGGCCGAAAAATATTTCCGGTTCATCCTGCACATGACACTGCCATTCGGGGTTCTTTTTGAACTTCCGCCGGTTGTCATGTTCCTGACATCCTTGGGTATCCTGAACCCTTATGTGCTGACAAAGATCCGGAAATACGCCTACTTCGTTTTAATCATTATCGCGGTAGTCATTACCCCTCCAGACCCAATGTCCGATTTCCTGGTAAGTATACCGCTATTGCTTCTGTACGAAATATCAGTGAATCTGTCAAAAGTTGTATATAAGAAGAGAATGAAAAAACTTGCGGCAGAAGAAGAGTTAGCCGCGGAGTAATTTATCAAGCTGTTCCTAAAAATAGTCGCATGCGATGGCTATTTTAAGGACAGCTTTTTTTATTGTTAATAATCTTGTTTTCTTCAGAAGGTAAGCTTTAAGGTCATCTTGGAAACATACTGGTTTCTGCCTAGCCCAATCTCATAATTCCGAATAGGATTTCCCCAAAACATTAATGAATAAAAATCAACTGACTAAAAACAGCTTTTCATCAAAATTATGCTATTTATCTAGTTAAGGAATATTTATGTATTTATTAATAATCCTGGGACTTTTGGCCTTTTCATGTGCTACATTTACGCTGAATACAAGAAATTGGAATATGGGGGGATAGCGAATGAAGAGGCAACAAACCGTTTATGAAGCTGCCCTGGACCGGGGGATTACAAGGCGGGATTTCCTGAAAACATGTACGGCCCTTGCCGCTGCGCTTGGCATTGATTACGCGAATTCCGGCCAAGTAGTTGAAGCAATGGAAACGAAAAAACGAGTTCCGGTCGTTTGGCTGCAATTTCAGGATTGTACCGGCTGTTCGGAGTCGTTCATCAGGTCATCGCAGCCAAGCACGGAGAGTGTATTGCTTGAAATGATTTCGCTTGAGTATTCGGAAGTGTTATCCGCGGCTTCCGGCCATCAGGTCGAAAGCGCTTTGCAGAGCGTTTTAAAGGACTATAAGGGAGAATACATCCTTGCGGTTGAAGGAAGCATTCCTGACGATTATGCTTTCATGACTGTTGGAGGAAGGTCGGGGAAAGAAATTCTTATTGAAGCAGCCAAAGATGCTTTGGCGGTTATTGCTTACGGATCCTGTTCTTCATGGGGAGGAATTGCCGCTGCCAAGCCTAATCCAACCGGGGCAAAACCAGTCACAGATTTTGTCAAAGACGTGCCAGTCATTCTTGTTCCAGGCTGTCCCCCAATTGCAGAAGTAATGACAGGAGTGATCGCGCATTTTATTACGTTTGGCAAGCTCCCTGAACTGGATCACCTTGGCAGGCCAAAAGCATTTTTCCGCCACAGAATTCATGATAAATGTAACCGCCGTGCATATTTTGATGCAGGGCTATTTGTAGAATCATTCGATGATGAAGGCGCGAAGCAGGGGTACTGTCTTTATAAAGTTGGCTGCAAAGGGCCGACAACATACAGCTCTTGCGCAGAAATGCGCTGGAATGGCGGTGTGAGCTATCCGATTCAATCAGGGAATCCTTGTATTGGATGTACTGAAAGCGCTTTCTGGGATAATGGTCCGTTTTTTACCCGCATGGCAAAGATCCCTGGCACGCAGACAACTATCAATCCGGACGAGGTTGGACTGGCGGCAATCGGGCTCACGACAGCAGGAATTGCTGTCCATGCAACTGGGACAGTCATCAAAAAGAAACTTGATGACAAAAAGGAGACCGAACATGAAGAAAAAAGAGGTGAAGAAGAATGAGCGAGCGGGTAATTGTTGATCCGATTACAAGAATTGAAGGCCATCTCCGGATTGAAGTGGATATTGACGAAAAAGGGGTCATTAAAGAAGGATACAGTTCCGGTACTTCCGTCAGGGGGATTGAACTGATTGTCAACGACCGTGATCCTCGTGATGTGTGGGCATTCGTTCAAAGAATATGCGGAGTATGCACAACGACCCATGCCCTCGCATCGATTCGCTCTGTTGAAGATGCTTTGGATATAAAGATACCGGTCAACGGACATTTAATCAGGAATATTATGAACGAAGCCCAATTCGTACACGACCACGTCGTCCACTTCTATCATCTTCATGCCCTCGATTGGGTCGACGTCGTCAGCTGTCTAAAGGCCAACCCTGAGGAAACATCCAAGATCGCACAGTCCATTTCCAGCTGGCCAAAATCTTCGCCAGGCTATTTCCTTGATGTACAAAGCAAAGTGAAGAGAATTGTCGAAAGTGGACAGTTAGGGATTTTTGCGAATGGTTACTGGGGCCATAAAGCTTATAAACTGCCACCTGAAGTGAATCTTCTTGCTGTCGCCCATTACCTTGAGGCGCTCGACTGGCAGAAAGAAATTGTCAAGATTCACACCATTTTTGGCGGGAAAAACCCTCATCCCCACTATGTCGTCGGCGGTATGGCAACGCCAATTGATATTGACAGCGATAATGGCATCCATGCCGAACGGCTCATGCACGTGTCGCGTATCATCGATGAAGCAAAGCAATTTGTCGAGCAAGTTTACATTCCCGACTTGATGGCGATAGGCTCATTTTATAAAGACTGGACATATGGCGGCGGGCTTAACAATTACCTTTGTTATGGAGATTTTTCGCCAACAGATATATATGACATCAAGAGTTACAGGATGCCGCGCGGAATCGTTCTGAACGGCAACATTCATGAAGTAATCGATGTTGATCTAAAAGACCCTGAGCACGTTCAGGAGTTCATTGATCATTCTTGGTACACGTATGATGGCAAAAAAGGTGCTGGCACTGGCAAACATCCTTTTGAGGGTGAAACTGCCCTCAATTATACAGGGCCAAAAGCCCCTTATAAGCAGCTTGATACAGACAAGGAATACACATGGCTAAAAGCGCCAAGATGGAAAGAACAGCCAATGGAAACAGGCCCGCTTGCAAGAATGATTGTTGGCTATGCGTCCGGAAAAGCAGAGATTGTCAGTATCGTAGATGAAACGCTGAAACAATTGGATCTCCCGCTAACTGCCCTCCAATCCGCACTTGGCAGAACAGTTTCGAGAGGATTGGAGACGAAGCTTATTGTTGGCTGGCTCCGCGATGATATGGATGCGCTTTTGAAAAATATTAAAGCTGGTAACCAGCAGACTTTCAATCGAATGAAATGGGACCCATCCTCCTGGCCTGAAAAAGCAAAGGGAGTCGGCTGGATGGAAGCGCCGCGTGGTGCACTTGGCCACTGGATTGAAATTGAAAATGGCAAAACGAAAAACTATCAGGCCGTCGTCCCTACAACATGGAACGCATCCCCGAAAGACCATAACGGCAAGGCGGGCGCCTATGAAGCCGCGCTGAAGGGAACCCCGCTCCTCGATAAGGAGAATCCACTCGAGATTCTCAGGATTATTCATTCCTTTGATCCATGCCTTGCGTGCGCGGTGCATTTGACGGATTTGGAAACGAATAAAACGACCGAAATCCGGTTGGGATAGGAGGGATTCCTATGGCGAATATCGTGCCAAACCAAAATAGCGAGTACGTGTATGAACCGGAAAAACCAGTTTTAAACAGTGAAGTATCTTTCCATCCTGAAAGGCCGATCGTCTATACCCCGATTGGCAATGAGCCTGTCAAGGTGTATGTATGGGAGCTGCCTGTTCGCATTTTTCACTGGGTGAACATGCTGGCGATCCTTCTCTTGATGGGAACAGGCATCTACATTGGTAAGCCTTTTGTGGCAGCCTCTATCCATGAGGAAGCCTATTATTCTTATTTGATGGGTTGGGCGAGATATATTCATTTCTTTTCTGCTTTCTTATTTACAGTAAATTTGATTTTCAGGCTTTACTGGGCATTCAGGGGAAATAAATTCGCGACGTCGAATCCATTCAGGCTGATATTTTGGAAAGAGACAGTTGAAACAGTCAAATTCTATTTGTTTCAAAAAAATAAAAAACCGCATTATGCAGGCCATAATCCGCTTGCCCAATTAAGCTACTGGATTTTTATCGGGCTCGGATCATGGATTGTCATGCTGACAGGTTTTTATATGTACTTTGAACCACAATTCAATTCGTTCTGGGGTTCATTATTTACATGGGTGGCTCATGTGTTTGGAGGAGACAGTTTCTCTGTCCGCTCTTGGCACCATCTTACAGCATGGGGATTCATGGTTTTTACAGTCATTCATGTGTATATGGCTTTCCGGGACGATTATCTGGAGCGAAACGGTTCGGTGTCATCGATGATTACCGGCTATAAAGTTGAACCTAAAAAAGTGGTTGGTGGAAAAAATGAAAAATAAAAAAATCACAATTCTTGGGATCGGCAACACCCTCTTCTCGGATGAGGGTGTTGGCATCCATGTTTTGCCCTTGCTGCAAGAAATGCTTAGCGACGTGGACGACATAGATATCGTTGAAGGCCTCACCGACGGAATGAAGCTTCTCGGTCCGGTGGAGGAAGCGGAGAATCTTTTAATCATTGATGCGATCAACGCTGGCAAGCCGGGTGGGGAGATTGTTGTCCTAGACGGAGAGGAAGTCCCCGCCTATTTCGGCATAAAAATGTCTGTCCACCAGCTTGGCTTTCAGGAAGTGTTATTTGCAGCAAAATTACGCGACCGCTACCCAAAGAATATTGCCATGATTGGCATGCAGCCAACGTCGCTGCAACTCGGGATCGGCTTGACTGAACAGAATCTAAGCATGGTTCCAAAGCTGCTTGAGGCGATCGAAGAGCAGATTGAAAAATGGAGGGATTCGGCATGAAACGGGTTGAGTTTATCAAGGCACTTGGCGTTAGCCTGTTTGATACCGTGCATTCAATATACGAACCTATCCTGGAGGATGAAGCCGATAAAGTTGATGAAGCAGTTGCAAAAATTATCGGGATACACTGGCTGCCAGTCTTTTTAGCGAACCATCAAGATGCCATTTTAGAGATGAACTATCTCCGTGGAAAGCCTGTCATTCTATCTGGGAATATACCGGAGTTAAAGGCATTCAGCGGGATTTGTCCCGATTGCTCAAATATTATGACGTTAACCCCGCTCCATTCAACAGTGAAGTGTCTTTATTGTGGGACGGAATATAATTTTCTAACACGCGAAGGGGAACTATCCCTTTCCCGGTTGCCTGTTAAGAAAAAAGAAGAGATCTGGTACATCGGCTTCCCTCATGTGAAAGAGAGGGCTGATATTTTTGCATGAAATGGCATTGATGGCTGATATTATCCAGCTTGTAATAGAAGATGCGCATACGAAAGGTTTAAACAAAATAAATCAGATTGAGCTTGTAGTAGGTGAAATAGCAAGTGCGATGCCAGATGCATTGACGATGGCGTTTTCAATTTACAAGGAGCAAAGCCCGGAATTGTTTGAAACTGAAGCTAACCTTGTAATTCACCATGAAGCGGCACTTGCGGAGTGCATCCTCTGCGGCCTTCGTTACAAGCCTAGCTTTAAAGTGGCGCTTTGCCCTTCCTGCCGGGCACCTTCCGGCAAAATCATCGCAGGGGAAGCATTCCAGGTTCTTTCTTATGAAGGAGGATAACAACGTGAAGATAGCATTAAAAACTGATGTTCTTTCAAACAACAACAAAGCGGCGGAATTCAACCGCTCTGTTTTCGAGGAAACAAAAACACTTGTCATCAATCTGATGAGTTCCCCTGGCGCGGGAAAAACAACGTTACTCGAAGAAACGGTCAGGGAGCTTTCCGAGAAGTTTCGTATCGCGGTCATTGAAGGCGACCTTGCAACTGAAAAGGATGCGGACAGAATCAGAGCCTTGGGAGCTAAAGCTGTTCAAATCAATACACATGGGGGCTGTCACCTTGATGCAAGAATGATTGCCGCTGCTCTCGGTGAGTTTGATCTGGATGAAGTGGATATTTTATTTATTGAAAATGTCGGCAACCTTGTCTGCCCATCAGGCTACGACCTTGGGCAGCAGCATAAAGTCACAGTGCTAAGCATCCCGGAAGGAAACGACAAAATCCCCAAATATCCACTGATGTTTTTGCGAACTGAGCTTGTCCTCTTGAATAAAATGGATTTACTGCCTTACCTTGATTTTAAGGTGGACGAAGCCATCCGTGACCTTGCCGAGATTAACCCGAGTTCGGTCTTAATCCCTGTATCAGCAAGGACAGGTGAAGGCTTGCACGACTGGTTCACCTGGCTTGAAGGGGCATACGGACAATGCGCGCCGCAGTAAAGATTGCCGTCAGGGGAAGAGTCCAGGGAGTCGGATTCAGGCCGTTCATTTTTCAGCTTGCCGAAAAGTATGCGATGTCCGGCACCGTCCAGAATAATATGGATGGCGTGAAAATCCATCTTGAAGGAAATGCGGAACACTTACAAGAGTTCCTAAGTGAATTGCGGACAAATGCCCCGCGGCTGTCTAAAATCACTGAGGTGATCATCAGCCCCGCGGAAGTAATGGGAATTTCAGAGTTTACGATTATTCCAAGTGAACGGGAAGGCGCGTCGATGCTCGTCATTCCGATCGACGCCAATGTCTGTCCCGAATGCCTTGAAGAGATGAAAGATCCCGGGGATTTTCGTTATAATTACCCTTTTATTAACTGCACACAATGCGGGCCGAGATACACAATTATTTCCGAACTTCCATATGACAGGCCTTACACATCAATGAAAGAATTTCCGATGTGCCCAGTGTGCCGGAAAGAGTATGAAGACCCGTTAAACCGACGTCATCATGCCCAGCCGATTGCCTGCCCAAAGTGCGGTCCATCACTCTTTCTTTATAACGAGGAAGGAGAAATGGTAAAAGCCGATTCGCTTGTCCAAGAAGCAGCCAATTTATTGGATTCAGGAAAGATTCTCGCCATTAAAGGGTTAGGAGGCTATCATCTTTGCTGTGATGCCCGGAATGAAGAAACAGTCGCGAGACTAAGAAATAGAAAGAACAGGCCAAGTCGGCCGCTTGCAGTCATGGCTGCGGACTTTCGAGAAACCGATGCCATTGCCAACGTAATGAGAGAAGAGAGGGAGCTTTTGACATCCCCCGAAGCGCCAATCGTCATAGTCCCTAAAAGCTTGGAGTACAATCTCGCTGCAAGTATCGCGCCTGAGATGGAGACAATTGGGGTGATGCTTCCTTATACACCTCTGCACCATCTCTTGTTCCACCATACGAAAGCACGAACGCTTGTGATGACGAGTGCCAATCCTTCGGGGTTGCCGATATTGTACAAAGATGATGAGGCATTCACGTATTTAAAAGGGATTGCCGATTACTACCTAATGCATAACCGGGAAATCCTTCACCCTGTCGATGACTCGGTCGTACAAATCAATGCTGGGAAACCTGATTTTTTAAGGAGATCCCGGGGGTACGTACCCGACCCATTCGTGACTGGCGGTGATGTTTCCGGAATTGTCGCCTTTGGCGGCCAGCAAAAAAACACGTTTACGATTGGCCGTTTTAACCAAGCATTTACCGGTCCGCATATCGGTGACATCGAAAACATACAAACCGAAGCTCATTTCAAAACAGAACTCGAGCATCTATTAAAGTGGGTTGATATTGAAAAAGAGGCGGCTGCAGTCGACATACATCCGGGTTATCAGACTAGGAATATACCAAAAGATTACGGATTTAAAGAAACAATAGAGGTACAGCATCATCATGCCCATTTTGCAGGCTGCCTTGAAGAATATGGCTTTGACGGCGATGCATTCGGGATCATTCTTGACGGAACGGGCTATGGGACGGACGGGAAAGTTTGGGGGTTCGAGTTGTTCTTCGGGAATAAGGCGGATTACCAGCGCCTCGGTCATTTACGCTATACTCCTTTGCCAGGGGGAGAAGCGTGCATTAAACAGCCGTGGCGAACAGCTGCAGCTATGTTGATGCACCTTCTTGGTTCCGAAGGTCATAAGCTGGCGGATCGGTTGTTTCCACATCATAAGGAAGAAACGGCTGTTTTAGGCAAAATGATCGAGAAAAATCTTAATACTGTTTATGCGGGAACATGCGGACGGCTGTTTGATACGGTCAGTGCGATTTGTCGACTTATCGATGTTTCTACCTATGATGGCGAAGCAGCCATCCTGTTGGCAGAGCTTGCAGACCCGGAAGTTGTTTATGAGCCTTACAAGTTTATTATTCATGAGGATTCAGAGCTTCAGGAAATAGATTTTACCGAAATGCTTAAAACAATCTCACACGATGTGTTACACGGTGCAGACAGAAATGAGATAAGCGGCAGATTCCATGAAACGATTGTTCAGGCAATTTTAACTGCATTGTTGAAATTGAAAGATCGGTTCCCTTCTGTCCGGACAGTTGCCCTTTCGGGGGGAAGCCTGCATAACCGCTATTTGCGCAAAAGGCTCTCCAGTGAGCTTGAGAACAAGGGATTTACGGTATTCGTACCAACCAAGCTTCCATGCAGTGACGGTGGATTATCATATGGGCAGCTAGTGGCTGTCGCGGCCAAGAGGAGGTCTCGCCAATGTGTGTCGGCGTTCCGGCAAAAGTAATCGAAAAAATGGAGTATAGCGCCAAGGTTGATGTGATGGGTTCCATGCTGACTGTCGGCATTATTTTCGTTCCCGAAGTCGAAGTTGACGATTTTGTCATCGTACATGCCGGTCAGGCAATGAGCATTGTTGATGAGAAATATGCAAGCGAAAGCGTCGCGGAATGGAGGAAGCTCATCCATGCTCGAAATTCTGAAGCAATCAAATAATCCCGCCATATGCAGGCCGCTTGTCGAAGCAGTTTTGGACAAAGCGAAAGAGTTTCAGCAGCTTTATGGGCGGAAGCCTGCTTTCATGGAGGTGTGCGGTTCCCATACGATGTCACTGGCAAGGACAGGCGTGAAACAAAGGCTAAAGGAGGCAGTCAATCTGATTTCCGGCCCTGGCTGCCCAGTCTGTGTGACCGACCAGAAATCAATTGATGCGATGATTGACCTATCTGAAAGAGAGGACCTGATCATCTGCACATTCGGGGATATGATGCGGGTACCGGGCACGAAAAGAACGCTTCAAGATGCGAAGATAGCCGGCAAGGATATCCGGATCCTCTATTCACCTATTGACGCTGTAAGGATTGCGGAAGAAAATCCTGAAAAAGAAGTCGTCTTTCTTGGAGTTGGATTTGAAACGACGATTCCGGTCCTCACTCTCATGGTAGGTGAAGCAGAAAAGCGGGGAGTCGAAAACTTTTCAATATGGATGACTACGAAACTGGTAGAACCGATCTTGCGTGCTTTACTCGATTCTGGGGAAGTCGCACTTGATGGTTTTCTTTTGCCTGGCCATGTATCAATTGTGCTTGGTGAAGAATCATATCGGTATCTTGCTGAGGATTACGATATTTCGGGGGTCATAGCTGGCTTTGAGACCGCGGAGCTTTTGCACGGAATTTACAAACTGATTGACCTTGCGATTCAAAAT
The DNA here is from genome assembly GCF_000821085.1 of Bacillus sp. B-jedd. Classification (GTDB taxonomy): domain Bacteria; phylum Bacillota; class Bacilli; order Bacillales; family Cytobacillaceae; genus Bacillus_D. The sequence continues at coordinate 2,353,222 of NZ_CCXR01000001.1, read as the reverse complement.
AAAAAAGAAATCGTGAATAATCATCCAGCTATTGTTACTAAAAAAGGAAATGTAGTTGCGCAACAGTGGATGGACAAGTATTTACAGCGTTGTGATGAAGCGTGGCGAGGGATTGGCATCATTCCAGACAGCGGCCTTGATTTCAAGCCTGAGTACAGCAATTTCAATGCGAAAAATAGGTTTGTTGTTGAAGTGGGGGAACCCCGGAAGACGAAATGCCGCTGTGGCGAAATTATTAAAGGACTGATCCAACCCGACCAATGCCCGCTGTTTGGAAAAGCATGCAAACCGGCCAATCCAGTCGGGCCATGCATGGTTTCAGCGGAAGGGAGCTGTTCCGCATACTATCAATATATGATGGAGGGAAGCGAATGGTAAAAGTGATCAGCCTTGCCCATGGCGACGGAGGTGAGTTGAGCCACAGGCTTATCCGTGATGTATTTGCGGAAAGCTTTGGCCATTCCGGAGCATTATTCGATTCTGCTTCTTTAAATCTGCCTGGAACCCGAATCGCTGTAACAACGGATACATTCGTGATAAAGCCTATTTTCTTCCCGGGCGGAACAATCGGGAAACTGGCAGTGGCGGGAACAGTCAATGACCTTTCTGTCAGCGGGGCAAAACCGCTCTATTTAACGTGTGGCTTTGTGATTGAAGAAGGATTTCCTCTAAATGACTTGAAAAAAATCGTTGCCGATATGAAATCGGAAGCAGACGACGTCGGTGTCAAGATTATCGCAGGGGATACAAAGGTTGTTGAGCGGGGCAGTGCAGATGGAGTGTATATCAATACGACCGGCATAGGGGTTTATGAAGAAGGCAGGGGCTGCAGTTATCGATTTGAAGCTGGGGATGTTGTAATTGTCACCGGGACGGTTGGTGATCATGGGGTTGCCGTACTAGCCGCCCGAGGTGATCTGGGGATAGAGGCTCATCTTGTTAGTGATTGCGCTTCGCTGGACAAAATGCTATCTGCTGTTTTGGAAGAATGTGGCGGCGTCCGCATTATGCGGGACCCTACCCGTGGGGGCCTTGCAACCACACTTGTGGAAATAGCTGAAGATTTTTCTATAACAATCAAGCTGAAGGAAGAAACGATTCCTGTAAAAGATGTCGTCCATGGTGTTTGTGACCTTGTCGGATTCGATCCTCTTTATCTCGCAAATGAAGGAAAAGCGATTATCATAGCTGCAAAAGATAATGCCTGGCAAGTGCTTGATATTATTCGTTCTTTTCCAGAGGGAGGTGAAGCGGCAATAATTGGCTCAATAGTGGGGCTGGAGCGAGGTCAGCTTCTGTTGGAAACGCCGTTAGGCTCTAAACGGATTCTCAACCGGCTGACAGGAACGATGGTTCCGAGGATATGTTAGATAATTTCCCCAAGGGCAATTAAAACATATAAAGATAACTTCCTCTTTCTAACGCTGCAGCTGGTTTATTTAGCTTTTTAGCGGAATTCCTCATAATGATGCAGTCTATCGATTATGTATTTGAGAAAAATTAATTAAACAGGTTTATCCAGACCCAGATGTGGTAATAGACAATATCAGGGTCTGTTTTTATTTCCAGATACATATAATTGATATTATTAGAGAGAATGGTAGAGAGGGGATTTTGAGATGTTTAAAAAGGTTTGCACTGACTGCCGGAAGCCTTCCTTCAGTAGTTGCGATACTGGAAATTGGCTTTGCCCGGTATGTGGGAAGGATATTTCCCATTTGAAATTGCAGGCACCGGAAGATCGGTCGAAAAAATTACAGATGATTTCTCAACTTGGAGGACAGCAAATCAAACACAAAAGTGAACATCAATTTGTGTAAAAGCATAAAAATTGGAAAAAAGTCAGGAATCTGTGCATAATCAGACACATTTCGAGCGGTACATAAGGTATAATATAAACAAACGGGTGAAAAAGAGGATTGATATTTTGTTATTTAAAAGCCTGGAGTTCAAAAATGCTGTTGGACAGAAGGTTAAAGTAATCGATATTCCTGTATTGGAGGAAGGTAATCCTTATAGTTTCATGATCCGATTCCGTTTGCAAACATTCATGACTTCGATTTATGCTGAAAAGCAGCCCAAAAAGTGTTATTCCTTCCGGGAATACTTGAAGAGAGCCTTGAAATGGCCTGATTATGAACAGCTTTACCACACAGCGGAATTGAAAAATAACGCTTAATGCTTGGGTACCGGGAAGCCGGTACTCTTTTTATTTCTTCCCCCGCGCGAAATCTGTATAATAGAAGGCAAGTGTATATTAGCAGGGAAGTGATTATTTTGGCAAAAATTAAAATTGTAACTGATTCGACTTCGGACATGCCGAAAGAATTGATAGAAAAATACGGCATCGAAATCGTGCCGCTATCCATTACGGTCGGGGGAGAAACTTATACCGACGGGGTGGATATCAGTCCTGTGCAGTTTTTAGGAAAAATGAAACAAACTCCTGAGCTGCCGAAAAGCTCCCAGCCGTCAACCGGTGCTTTTCTCGAGGTATATGACAGACTTGGCAATGAAGGCTATGATGTATTGTCAATTCATATGACAGGAAAAATGAGCGGAACGGTGCGTTCAGCCGAAAGTGCGGCCCAGATGACAGCAGCGAAGGTAACAGTTGTTGATTCTAAATTCATTTCAAAGGCTCTCGGCTTTCAGGTTAAGGAAGCGGCCATCATGGCGAATGAAGGAAAATCCATGGACGAGATTCTTGCCCGCCTAAAAGCAATCCAGGAAAACTCAAGGCTATATATTATGGTCGATACCCTTGAAAACCTCGTCAAAGGCGGCAGGATCGGAAAAGGACGGGCCTTCCTCGGATCCTTATTAAACATTAAGCCAATCGCATCCCTTGAAGGGGCGGAGTACAATCCGGTCACAAAGGTGCGCAGCCATACTCAGGTTGTTAAATTCCTGGCAAAACAATTTGCAGAAGATGTAGCAGGAAAAACAATCAAGGGAGTCGGCATCGCCCATGCGGGTGCCATCGACCTCGCTGAAAAGATCAAAGAAAACATATATGAACTGACCGGCTACGAAGGCGTTGAAACGGATTATACCAATTCAACCGTCAGTACCCATACCGGACCCGGCGCAATAGCGCTCATGTATTATTTTGAATAAGCTCGAGGAACCGGAAAAGCCGGTTCTTTCTTTTGCAAAAGCACAAGGAAAGCAGGCAAAAATCTTTCTTCTTACTTGCATGTTTGTTAAACTTATCACGAATATACGTTAGAAAAGAGACGGTGAATTCATTGAAAATCAAAGCGTTACTTTTGGCCATGGCAGCAGTCGTACTTGTCCTTTCAGCTTGCGGGCCTAAAGAGATAAAGGGTGCCAAAAATTGGCCAGTAGAAGACTTTACATTCACGAACCAGGATAATAAGCAATTCGGCTTAAAGGATCTCGAAGGCAAGGTCTGGATGGCTGACTTCATCTTTACAAACTGCGAAACCGTCTGCCCGCCGATGACAGCCAATATGGCGGAAATCCAGGAAATGGCTGCTGAAGAAGGAATTAAAAACATTGAATTTGTTTCTTTTAGTGTCGATCCTGAAGGGGATACACCGGAAGCCCTCAAAGAATATGGGACCAAATTCGATGCCGACCTTAAAAATTGGAACTTCCTGACCGGGTATGAACAGGAAGAGATTGAAGAATTCGCAGTCAAGTACTTTAAAACTCCTGTAGCCATGCCGAAAGAAGGCGACCAGGTGGTCCATGGAACAAGTTTCTTCCTCGTAGGCAAGGATGGCAAGATCAAGACGTACTATTCCGGGGTTAGCAATGTTCCTTATGATGATATCATCAAAGATATCAAAACCCTCCAATAGGCCCTTTCGAGGGCTTTTTTCTTTGCACTTATTCACGGCCAATAACAAATTATTATATTATAATTATTATAGAAGGGGGAGTGGGACTGATGTGGAAAAAGATCGCATTGCTTTTAAGCGCCACGGTGCTTCTTGTATCGTGCCAGCCAAAGAAACCGGAGAGCCAGCCGGCAAAAAAAACAAAAGTGGAAGAAGCGAAGTCCATTCCTGTGGATTTCTTGCCGCGTGATCTTACTGTGACGGCACTCGGTGACTCCCTTACAGAGGGAATTGGCGATAGTACCGACACAGGCGGATACTTGCGATACCTGGAAGCAGAATTTGAAAAGGAAAAAGGCATTGAAAATGCGGTAGTAAATAATTTTGGCAAAAAAGGAACAAGGAGCGACCAGCTCTTAAACCGCCTCAAAAACAAGGAGGTTGTTTCTGCTATAGAACAATCGGACATGGTACTCATCACGATTGGCGGAAACGATGTCATGAAGGTCGCAAGGCAGAATATCCTTAATATGCAATACGAGCGTTTTGCAAAAGAAAAAGAATTCTATAGTGCCAGACTTGAAAAAATCATGGCGTTAATAAAGAAGGAAAATCCGGAAGCAGTGATTGTCCTCATTGGCATTTACAACCCATTCCTGCAATGGTTTCCCGATGTGGAGGAGCTTGACCAGATTGTATCCGACTGGAATGAAGCCGGAAGATCGGTGATTGCTCAATTCCCAGATGCTTATTTCGTTAACATAGATGATATTTTTACTGACCTGCAGGTGAATTTGCTGTTTGATGACCAGTTTCATCCCAACGATAAAGGGTATCAATTAATTGCAGAACGAGTATATAAAACACTTGGAGAAGAAGCCCTGCCGGCGGTTGCGGGATATACGCACGCGGAGGGTGATAAGGAGAATCGAGAATGAAAAACCGTTGGAAAGCAGCATTTTTTATCTTATTGGGAGTTGTAGTCGCCGCTCTTGCGACGCTGATCATCCTGGCGGCCATTCCACCTGATGGATCCAAGCAGAAAAGAATTGGAGTGAAGGAAGACGGGCGGGTTGCCTTTAATATTCGGACGAATAAGGATGATGTCAATAAACTCGTCAATTATTATTTGGAAAAGGAAGTTTCCGAAAACCCGGTCAATTACCGTGTCGAGGTGAAGGATGAGGTAGAACTGTATGGTACGGTGCCATTCTTCAGCCAGGAGTTAAATATGAAATTGACTTTTGTTCCGGAAGCCCAGAAAAACGGCGATTTGCTACTGAGGCAGAAATCGATCTCTGTCGGCCAGCTGCATTTGCCTGTGCCATATGTCCTAGATTTCATCCGCAAGAATTATGAATTGCCAAGAGGGGTAGAAATCCTTCCGGACGAACGGCAAATTTATATTCATATGGATAAGCTTAAGCTGAAAAGTGACGCAAAGCTAAAAGCGAATTCTTTTGACTTGGAAAAGGATAATATCTCATTTACACTACTTGTCCCAGTAAAATAACCGAGTGCCCTGACAGAGGGCACTCATTTTAATTTTATGGCCGCTTTTTCGAATTTTTGCCCATCATCTATCAAGCAAAGGAAATAAGCAGTACTTTCATTAAAAGAACATTGATGCATTGGCAGGAGTATATCCTTCGTTCCGGCTTTTCTTGCTTCCAGATTGAAGGTCACGGGCGAAAGGGGAAGGAAGGGAGTGGCTGACAAGTAGTTTACGGAAGGGAAGATGACATCTCCCTTATGGACTGATAGATCAACTGTCCCAAGCCTTGGGGCGAGGTGAAGAAAACGGGCCGCGGCTTCTCCTGTCGGCACGGAAAAATCAAAATTGTATTTTCTGATATCGATTTTTTTGCCGACACCGGTAACCGCTATGAAAAGCTTTTCTTCACTAAGGATATTCATCACTGCCGAGGTGAGCAATTGGCCATTCTTATATAGGTCAATTTGGCATCTTCCAAGCGGGAATGCAGCTGGGGCACTTAGGAGCTTGTAAGTTAGCCCCTTGAAAATTCGCAGCCCGTTTATAAAAACGTCGATTTTGCCAAGTGAGGGATGGCAATGAAAAATCCATCCGGTTCCTTTTAAGGAATCCACCCCATATAAACAATCTACCGGTGTAATTTGCGTGTTCATGGCAGCCCTCCTGCTCATTGTTTGATGTAAATGTATGAATCTCCCATTCCGTTATGCAAAATAATGAAAAAATATTCGTTTACTTTTTCGGCTTAAATGAATATACTGAATTTATCAAACAAAAAGGCGGGTGAAGTGTAATGAGAAAAATGAGCATTGTTTTGATTGTCGCTGACTCTTACGCCACCCGTACGGACATTTAGGAAAACAGGGACCAGTCTGTCCATTTCCCAAATGATGAACCACGGGTGCGCGCGCCTGTGGTTTATTTATTTTTTGGGAGGAAAAGAATTTGAATTTAAAGATGATTGGTCTAAAGGAAGAAATGAATAGTGAACTGTCAAAGTTTCCGGGAAAGGATTATATTCTTGGAAGGGTGGCGCTTGAACATAAACATATGTATAGAGTATGGACCGAGGAACTGGAATTACTTTGCGAAGTATCCGGAAAACTTGCTTTTTCCGCCAGCAGCAGAGAAGATTTTCCGGCCGTAGGGGATTGGGTCGTCCTATCGGCGAGAGGAGCTGAAGGAAAGGGAACCATTCATGGTATCATACCGAGGTTCAGCAAATTTTCAAGGAAAGCTGCGGGTGAGACAGCAGAGGAGCAAATTGTCGCGGCCAATATTGATACTGTATTCCTCGTAAACAGCCTAAATGACGATTTAAATTTACGCCGGATTGAGCGTTATTTATTGCTTGCCTGGGAAAGTGGAGCGAACCCGGTCATCATTTTGAGCAAAGCAGACCTTTGCGGAGATGTTGCCAGAAAAGTTTCCGAAGTGGAAACAGTGGCACCAGGCGTACCGATTATTGCCGTCAGCGCAGAAATGAATGAAGGGCTTGAAAAGCTGAAACCTTATCTGGAGCCGGGAAAAACTGTCGCGCTTCTTGGGTCGTCAGGAGTTGGTAAATCCACCTTGACCAATACACTGCTTGGAGAAAACAAACAGGAAGTTAAACAAATCCGTGAAGATGATGACAAGGGCCGCCATACAACAACTCACCGTGAATTGATCCTTTTGCCGAACGGGGCTGTATTGATTGATACGCCGGGAATGCGTGAGCTTCAGCTTTGGGAAAGCCAGGATGGACTGTCGGAAGCTTTCGGGGATATTGAGGAATTCTCGGCTTCGTGCCGATTCCGTGATTGCAGCCATGCGGATGAGCCAGGCTGTGCCGTCCAGGAAGCGATTGAAGATGGAACATTGGCAGAGGGTCGGCTTGCAAACTATAATAAGCTTCAACGTGAACTAGCTTACATTGAACGGAAAGCAGATAAGCGGGCTCAGTCCGAGGAGAAAAAGCAATGGAAATCGATCCACAAGCAGATGAGAAAGATTAAAAAGTAAAGAAGAGAGCCTGGCAGCAGGCTCTTTTTGCTTGCAAAAATCATCTTGTTTTGTAATACTGCGATTGTTCAGTATTATTTCTATAGTTATTACCTAGAGGATATTGGGAATAGGAAAGAGGAAGACTTTTAAAAGAAGAAATGTCCACTAATAGCGGAAAGGATGATCGGCATGGGAATTTTCAAAAATTTGTTTGGTAAGAAGGAAGAAGTGAAAGAGGTAGAATTGGTCGCGCCTTTGACAGGAATGGCGACACAGCTGGAGAATGTTGACGATCCGGTATTTGCCCAAAAAATGATGGGGGATGGCCTTGCAATTGAACCTTCTGAAGGTGTCGTTGTAGCCCCTGTGGATGGAGAGATCATTCAAGTCTTTCCTACGAAACATGCTGTTGGCATCAAAGCGGAGAACGGGGCGGAAATCCTCATTCATATCGGACTCGAAACAGTCGGTATGAAAGGCGAAGGCTTTACAGCGCATGTCATGGAAGGGGACAAAATCAGGAAAGGTGACAAGCTTGTGACGTTTGATATGTCGATGGTCACAGAAAAAGCGAAAAGCACCGTGACGCCACTGATTATTACAAACAGCGACGCGATGGAAGTTGAAGTGCTCGCTTCCGGAAATGTCGAAAGAGGCACAACACCGTTTTTAAAAGTCACCGCGAAATAAAAAACCGCCAAACGGCGGTTTTTTATTTTCCCTTTAGGGGCTGATTCCCTTTATTCGCCATTCCTCCGGACAGGATGAATTTCATCGCCTCTTCCGGCTTCACATCGATGATTTCCAGCTGGTCTTTGGGAATCAGGAAAGTGAATCCGGCGACCTGAAACGTCTGAGGTACATAAACCGCCACACTATCCTTTAAAGGACTATAAAAAACATCAAGGTTTTCCGAGGTGATGAAACCAAGGCTTCTCATCTCTGTCCCCGGAATCGTAACGAGAGCCACTTTTGAAAAAGATTTTTTCTCCCCCAAAAACGATTGGACCGTATCCTTGATCACAGAGTAGACCGTTTTAACAACAGGAATCTTCTCAAGCAGCCGATCAATCAGCTCGATCAGTTTCCCGGTAATATACTTTGTCGAGAGATAACCTAGAAATGTAATTAGGACGATGGTCAGAAGCAGTCCGATTCCCGGAATATAATCGTTCTTCATAAACGGCCTAAGGACATTGCCAAGCAGGCTGTCCAGGAAGACGAAGGTTTTATAAATGACATAAATAACAATGATGATAGGGACGATGGTGATAATCCCATTAATAAAATTTCTCAACAGTGACTTCATTCTTTTTCTCCAACTATATTTTTCTCCATTATAGCCTTCCAAAGTTGTTTTTGAAACAATTAATCAGATTTCTCGGTGATGATGCCCTTGATGAAAATGGAAGGTGCTATGCCGCTGTCGGATGGATGAGTCGCCTTTCCGCTATGCACGAATCTGATCAAATGTGAGCCATCCTTAAGGGAAGAAGCGACATAAATGGTCCTTTCCTTCTTAAATGGCCACCAGGTTGTCAGAGACCCGGCCGGCTTGCCATCTATAAAAACATCAATCAGCGCTCCGGCTGGCACACGGTCCAATTTATAACCGACCATTGTCCCTGTAAAGCTGAATTCGAGGAAAGCCCCTTTTTCATTCGCAAAAAAGCCCTTGCCTTTCTTCGAAAAGCCTTTCATCGCCGAGGGATTGGCGTTGACCACGTAATCGTTGGCAAGCCCTTCATGCATCGGGGCAGGTAATGGCAGAGGAGGATGATCCTTTTCCATTTCGAGCCTGGTCACTGTTTTCAAAATTTCTTCGGCATATAATTGATAACCTTGCTGGTTTGGATGGATGCCATCCTTCGTCAGCTGCGCTGCTGTGAGGCTTGAGGCCGCAAAAGGTATTCTCATATCAATATTGGCAGCACCGTAGCGCGCTGAAACATCTTGAATTACCTTAGCAAAATCTTCATTCTTCAGGCAGCTTTCAGTAAAGGTGAAAAGCGCCGCTGTGGGATGGTCCAGCTTTACCTGCCTGATCAATTTTTCGTAAAAGAAAGCAAATTGTCCGGCGTCCATATATTTTCGATCGTTCTCACCGAATACAATAATGACAAGATCGACTTGAACATTCGGTTTTTCCTGCCCATATTTCATGATGCCTTCAAAAGCGGTAGCACCGCTCTGAACAATACTGAAGCGGCTTCCTCCAGAACCATAAATATCTTTTAATCGTCTTTCAAACTGGGAAAACCAAGTTCCATTTCTCGCTTCAGCGCCGGACCCCCTGCCAATACTGTCGCCAATGACAAGATAATTGTAATTCTCCCCATTATTCAGCTTATTAAAAAACCCCTCGGTTGCAGGCCGGCTGCCTTTAGCAAAAGTAAATTGGTTGATGAAAAGAAACAGAACTATGACACCTGCTAAGCCGCCGTATAGAATTTTAGGAAATGGCTTCTTCATTTATTACACCCTGTCGTTGTCATGATATTGTTAGTTTAACGTAATCTAAATGAAATAAAATCTGATAAATTACCTATTTTTTGTCTTTGTGTTCAGATAGAGCGATATAACGAACAATATTAATATTAATTCGACAAGGGCTTTAGCCCAGGGCGGTAAATGCAGGTTCTGACTGGCAAGGATATTATTATGAGAACAGGGCAAAAGGCGGCTAAAAAAATAGCCTGTCTTCGTAAAAAGCAGACAGCCGCTGGACATCCCAGCGGTTTTTGTAATTATGTAATATTGACGCATCGTTGATTTTTGGTATGATAATGATATTTTCAACTCGGATTTTGAAAGCGAGAAAAAGGCATAAGACAAATGCCTATTGCTGAAATACACTAGCAAGGAGGAATGGCAATGAGGAAATCATTCTATCATTTCCTTATGAAATACAGGCATCCGAAACCTCCAGATGAAATCAGCCATTTTGCAAATGCGGCTTTCCATGATCACGGGTTTCCCAAAACCTCGGAGGATTACGAAGAAATCAGCCTTTATTTGGAATTAAATGCGGATTATATGAAATCGATGGCTGTCTTCGATGAAGCCTGGTAAGAATACTTGCAGTCAGAGCAATTATGAATAGTGGAAAACCTTTCCTGAAGCTGGAAAGGTTTTTTTCTTTTTTGCATCGTGTGCGGATAAACACCATGAGCATATACTATTGTAATCATTCGGTTACAGGGGGTGAAACAGATGGAGAAGAGGAAAAAACCGAAGTATTCAATAGGCGATACGGTTGTCATCCTTATGTATGGTACTGTTGGAAAAGTGACGGATATCCAGTGGATTGGCGGCCAGTATGCCTACGAAATCAATAACAGTGAGGGTTTATATATTGAATCCTCGCTCCAGCTGCTTTCGGAGTACGATGGCACCCCGGTAGAGCAGGAACATCTTGATATAGAATATAAATTTTTCTTCGGGGATCTTGTCCAGGTAAAAGGGTATGGAAATGACCTATTTAAGGTTGTTGGCGTCAGGACAGAAATCTGGCGCTATAAAGAGGATGCCTGGGAAGATATCATTTACGAGCTCGCGAGGGTAAAAGACGGGGAGTGGCTTGAAGCCGGAGAGGAAGAATTGACGTTGCTTGCGGATGCTGAACATGCGGACACATTTATTAAGAAACTTGGTTTTCTCTCGGTTATCGGTAAAACTGAAAAACCAACCCAGCAGCTGGCAGAAAGCCAATCCAATAAAAATGCCGAAGCCAGGGAACTTGAAAAAAGGAAGGAAAAAAAGGAGTTGGTTGACAGGCTCCTCGATATTTATAATGACTACAGGATTATGCACCAACTATTTGGAGACCTTGAGTACGAGCAAGTCATGGAAGTTGTGTTAAAAAAACTTCAGGAAATTCACAAAAATGATGGCAAAAAACACGTTTGAGTTATTCACCACATAACATCCTTCGGATCGTGTATCGGAAAACGACAAAAGAAATCCGTATCCCTTCCTGCTTTCCACATTTGTAACTCTCCGGGAAAACACCCATGTAATTCGTGGCATTAGCTTGACATTAAGCATGAAAAACAATCACGCTTCATACATTTTGTAAAAAGGAGGCGGCGCGAATGAAAGAAATTGAAGTCATTATAGATACCGAGGAAATAGCAGAGTTTTTCTTTCATGAGCTTACCAAAAGAGGCTATGTGCCAACAGAAAATGAGCTTGAGGAACTAGCCGATATAACCTTTGATTACCTCCTTGACAAATGCATTATTGACGAGGAAAGCTGATAGTTGTTATTTAGCGGCCTAGAGGCATGGGCCGTATTTTTTTGCAAAATTGCACCTGAAATATATGAGTGAATTGAAACATTTTATCATTTCCACCGTATACATATCAATCGCACTCGAGAATGGTTTTGACATAGATATCTTTAAATAATGAGGAGGAAAATGAATGTCTTTTTTTAACAAGTTTTTAGCGAGTGTTGGTATAGGAAGCACAAAAGTCGATACGAAGCTGGAGAAGGATACATTTGCCCCAGGAGATACCGTTTCAGGGGTTGTTGAAGTATCCGGCGGCAGTGTTGACCAGGAAGTGGATGCTATTTATTTAAGCCTCAATACAGTCTACCTGAAAGAGTCTGATGACCGGAAGTATAGTGTCAACACAGCGATTGAAAGGATTAAAATTACCGAGCCTTTCAGAATTCTCGCTGGGGAAAAGAAGCAAATTCCGTTTTCCTGGAAATTGCCTTGGGATACCCCAATCTCAATAGGGAGATCAAAAGTATGGATTTCAACAGGGCTTGATATAAAAAACGCGGTAGATCCTACCGACACTGATTATATTCGAATCGTACCGACAGAAGGAATGGCTTCTATTTTAAAGGCGGTGGAGGAACTGGGTTTCCGCCTCAGGGAAGCAGATTGTGAACAGGCGTCATATAGAATCAGGCGCAGGCTACCGTTTGTTCAGGAATTCGAATATGTGCCGGTTTCAGGATTGTTCAGAAGCAAACTGGATGAACTGGAAGTCGTCATGTTTCCTTCGGCGAGTGGAGAAACAGAAGTTCTTATGCAAGTCGACAGGCGTGCCCGGGGTATAAGCGGGCTGTTATCCGAAGCGCTGTCGACCGATGAATCCAATGTGAAAGTACTCGTAACGACAAGTGATCAAAAAATTGTCAAACAGCAATTGAAAGAAGTTATTGAACGATACTCCTAATGGTTGAATGGAGCAGGATTCCTGCTCCATTTTCAGGTGTTTTTTCTTTTTTTCGCTGAAAAATCTTTTGCATGTGCTTCATGCTCGGCAACAATTTGCTCCGGTGGAATGTGATTGTTCTTTTTCGGAGCATTGATGCGGTTCCGATGCTTTTTTCCCATTTTCCAACCTCCTCGTCTGAATTTCAATTAACCATGCTCTTTGCCGATAAAAAGCAAAACAATCTTGTCTGCTTTTCCGTTAGTATTCTCAAGCAAACATTTTAATATTATTTCCGATTATGGTATGATTAGGAAGGTGGTTAGACATCTTACTTTTGGATACAAGGAGGATTACAAATGAGTATTCATATAGGTGCAAAAGAAAATGAAATAGCTGAAATAGTCCTATTGCCAGGCGACCCGCTTCGTGCCAAATACATAGCGGAAAATTTCCTTGAGGATGCGAAGTGCTATAATGAGGTCCGCAACATGTTCGGATATACAGGAACGTATAGGGGCAAAAGAGTTTCGGTACAGGGAACTGGAATGGGGATTCCTTCGATTTCAATTTATGTGAATGAACTGCTTGCGGAATACGGAGTCAAAACACTGATCAGGGTAGGGACATGCGGTGCGATCCAAAAAGATGTGAAGGTACGCGATGTCATCCTTGCCATGACAGCTTCGACTGATTCCCAAATGAACCGCCTGACTTTTGGCGGAATTGATTATGCTCCCGCAGCTAATTTCGAATTACTGAAGAATGCTTATGAAGCCGGTATCGAAAAAGGATTAAATTTAAAAGTTGGCAACGTTTTTACTGCTGACCTATTTTACAACGACAATGCCGATCACGAAAAGCTCGCCCAGTATCAAATCCTTGCTTTGGAAATGGAAACGACGGCACTTTACACACTGGCAGCCAAATACAGCAGAAGGGCACTTTCCGTTTTGACAGTAAGTGACCATATCCTAACAGGTGAAGTAACGACTTCCGAAGAGCGCCAGCTTACTTTTAATGATATGATAGAGGTAGCATTGGAAGCGGCAATTAAAGAATGACATAACACTTGACATTTAAGGCTCTCTCCATTGGAAAGAGCCTTTCTCCATTTTATTTAACATATTTCCAGGATTACATGGCTTTATTGTCCGAGAAAATCGGTTTCCATCCTTGCCCTCAACAAAAAGGAGCCTTATACTACTAACAGACAGCAAAATATCTTATAAATCGACATGGGTGGTTTATGTGAAAAAAACATTTCTAATTCTAGGCTGCACTTTTATGCTTGCAGGCTGCAGCGAGATGGACTCCTTTATGAAAAAAGTATCCTTCCTAAAAGATAAATTCAATACACAAAATGAAGTGAAGAAACAGGAAGCAGCGGACGGGCAGGATGGGCAGGGCGGCCAAAATGAAAACGATGGAGCTAGGCCGAGTCTAAAAGCGGTCTACTTTAATCAGGTGGCCGAAACGAATGGCAAGAAAGAAATCCTTAATCCGGATAATATTCTGGCACTTGTGAATAAGGAATATTCCCTTTCCAGTACTTATAAGCCAAAAGATTTAATGAAACCAGATGTTGCCTTTTCTTTTGGAGACCAGGATGTGGAAAAGAGCCTAATCAGGAAAGAAGCTGGACAAGCCCTCGAACAAATGTTCAGGAGTGCCGCAGAAGAGAACTTAGAATTATATGCAATTTCGGGCTACCGCTCCTATACGAGGCAAAAATCGCTATTTGATGCCGAGGTAAGAAAATCTGGTACTGAAAAAGCTGCCCAGGCAGTGGCTATTCCTGGACAAAGTGAACATCAGACAGGGCTGACGATGGATATTGCGAGCAAATCCACAAACTTGAACTTAACGGAAGAGTTCGGTGAAACACCAGAAGGGAAATGGCTAGCGGAAAATGCCCATAAGTATGGATTCATTCTCCGATATCCGAAAGGAAAAGAATCCATTACCGGTTATCAGTATGAGCCGTGGCACTTCAGGTATGTCGGGGTGGAAGCGGCAAAAACAATTTTTGAAAATGAATGGACATTGGAAGAATTCTTTAAGGAAGTGGAGAAAATATAAAGGAACCGTCATTGGTTCCTTTTTCTTTTGGTAATCGGTCAAATTAAACTATTCACGAAGTTTTCTTTGTCCATCCTTTTAAAAAGATGGTATTCTAGATTGTAAGGAAAAAATGACTTTATTAAACGGTAGAAGGTGAAAGCTGTGGATGAACAGAATCATGTAGAGGAACAGGAGCAGAAAATAGAGCAGGAGCCTAAAAAACAGCCTCCTCAAGTAAGGATGAAGAGATTTAATTTTATTTTGCTTCTTGTCATCCTTGTTTTTTTATCAGTTGGAATAACAGCTTTTGCTCTATCCTTTGGCAAAGAAACACATCCGGTCGTCATTGGCGGAAACGGAGACCGGGAAGAATTCCAAAAGCTGTATAAGGCCTACGATATATTGAAGAAAGGCTATTATGAAGATCTCGATGAAAGCAAAGTCATTAACGGGGCTATCAACGGCATGGTCCAATCGCTCAATGACCCATATTCAGCCTATATGGATGAAGAAGCCGCGAAGCAATTCCACCACAGTGTCTCCTCCTCGTTTGAAGGCATAGGGGCAGAAATCCAGGAGAAGGATGGCCATATCGTCATTGTTTCCCCACTTAAAGGATCTCCAGCTGAAAAAGCGGGCCTGAAACCTAAAGATGTTGTTCTCATGGTTGATGGGAAAAGTATACAAGGAATGTCTTCAACTGAAGCAGTCATGCTGATCAGGGGAGAAAAGGGCACAAAGGTAGAACTGACCATCCAAAGGCCTGGGGTTGAAGGAACAATCAAGATTCCAATTATCCGTGACGAAATCCCGGTGGAGACAGTCCACGGAGAGATGATTGGTGACGGAATCGCCAAAGTCCAAATCACCACTTTTTCGACCAATTCATCCAAGGAATTGGCCGATAAATTAAATGAGTTGCAGAAAAAAGGTATGAAGGGGCTAGTCCTTGATTTACGCCAAAATCCTGGAGGCCTGCTTGACCAGGCAGTTGCCATATCGAGCATGTTCGTTCCTGAAGGAAAAATTCTTTTCAAGGTTGAAGACCGGAATGGCAACATAAAAGAATATAAGTCGGAACATAAGGGAAATGCCGATTTCCCACTAGTCGTCCTGATTGACAGCGGAAGTGCGAGTGCATCCGAAATATTGGCTGGCGCAGTAAAAGAATCGGCTGATGTTCCGCTCGTCGGCCAGAAGTCTTTCGGGAAAGGCACTGTCCAAACCGCCCAGGATTTCCCGGACGGATCGAACGTCAAATTCACCACTGCAAAATGGCTGACACCAAAAGGAAATTGGATCCATAAAAAAGGGATCGAGCCAGATTACAAAGTAGACTTGCCAGATTATTATAATCTTCCTTACTTGGATCCAAAGCTTGATTTGAAGCAAGGAACTTCATCGAACGAGGTAAAAACCGCCCAGCAGATGCTTTCAGCGCTTGGTTATAATCCTGGAAGGACAGACGGTTTTTACGATGATCAAACAGTGGAACAGGTGAAGAAATTCCAGGCTGCCAATAATCTTCCGCAATCAGGAGTTTTCACAGGAAAGACAACAGAAAAGGTCATCGAAAAGCTTCAGGAAAAAATCATGAAGGATGATCCCCAGTTGGCGAAAGCAGTAGAAGTTTTGAAAAAAGAAATGAAATAATACGAACCCCCGGCAGCCTGCCGGGGGTTATGTTATGCTGCAAAAGCCCCATATGAACCAAAAGTTTGTAAGAACAGGTTAAATACTATAAAATGTGTCCTTAGATAGCAAAACTTATGGAAACGGTAATTCCGGCAAGGAGTCCGGCTGAAACAACAGTGTACATTGGGGTGAAAATGATTGGAACAATTAATCCATTTTGATGATCAGCTCCGGGAGAGGATTTTGGAAATGGAACGAGCTTGTGAAAATTTATGCGAAACACTCCAGGGGAAATTCCAGCCTTATTTCGATTTGCGAGACCAAAAATTAGTCCTTGAGCTTATTCGTTCTAAAAAAGGGAAGAGGCTTCAAACAGGCGAGTACTTTGAAAATGATTATGAGTCATTTATTGAAATTGGTATGGAGAATGAAATTGATTATTATCCGAATGGATATATCCCATTGTGGAAGTGCAAGGAAGAATGGTTCCAGAAGACAGGCTATTTAACAGACAAAAGCATAAATGACATATCAGGTATGATAGAGGCAATGGTAAATGAGATTGTAGAAGACCAGGAAGATGCCCAATCAAGAGGGGAATAGAAAATGAAGAAGGCAGAAGTCTATATTTTGTCAGGCTTCCTGGGCAGCGGCAAGACCACATTGCTAAAAAGGCTGCTCGAGGATGAACGGAAAAATGACAGAAAAGTGGCTGTCATGATGAATGAGTTGGGGAATATTTCAATCGATTCAGACGAGGTTGGCGAGGATGTTGCTTTAAAGGAGCTTCTCGGAGGCTGTATATGCTGCACGATGAGCGGTCAGGTAGAGGCCCAAATGCAGGGACTTCTCATTCTGGAAAAGCCGGATGCCATCTATGTAGAAACGACTGGCGCTGCCCATCCAGTTGAGGTCATTGATGCTATGCTCTCGCCGCTATTTGCCGATAAAATCGATCTGAAAGGAATCATTTCAACGATTGATGGAAAACGTTGGCTTGAGCGGGCAAAAATGAGTCCTCAGCTGCAAAGGCTTATTATTGAACAAGCACGGCATGCCGACTGCCTTATTGTCAATAAAGCCAGTGAATTGTCTGAAAAGGAAAAAGCAGATATCTCCATCAGTCTGCAGTCAATCAATCCAAAGGTGAACTGTATCCTGACAGATTACTCTAAAGTCCCGCTGCATAACATAAGGAACTTAACTTCTTCCGGAACAAAGGAAAGTGCTGATTACCAGCCTTTAAATACAAAGTCGCTTGGCCTGGGGACGTATGTGCATACTTTTCAGTCTACAGTAAGCAGGGAAAGGTTCGAACATTTCCTTCGCGGCCTGCCGGATACGATTTACCGGATTAAAGGCTATATAAAGTTTCATGGGTCTCCTTATCCTGAGCTTTTTCAATACTCATACGGGATGCCATCTTTTTTAAAGGAAGATATGAATATCCAGCTAAATATGGTCCTTATTGGCGAGAATGTTGACTGGAATAAAATCCAGACTGAACTGACAGAGCTTGAAAATGAAAACCCGTGGTTTCATTCCGTTTTAAAGGGGTAGGTTACCGGTAAATACAGCCTTTAAAGGAGTGGGAAAAATGCCCTGGTCAAAAAATGATTATCCCGCATCAATGAAAAACCTCGACCCGAAAGTAAGGGAAAAAGCGATTGAAATAGCGAATGCGTTGCTCGATGATGGAAATGATGAGGGAAAAGCCATTGCCATCGGGATCGATAAAGCAAGGGAATACGTTGAAAATCATGAAGAAAAATAACTTTTGCCCTAGTCTATATGGACTGGGGCATTTTTAATGCGTGTTGCATGATTGAAGACACGGAGTGGAAAACTTGTGATAGTAAAGCGAACCAGAGGTGGAAAATTTGGCAACGAAGACATTATTCTTACTCTTGTTAATAACTATACACTTTGGCTTTATTACCTATCCTGCCTCTGCACAAAGGTATGAAGGGGAGATGGCACCATGGGAGGCAGCCGACAAGCTATTTCCTAAATACGCAAAATTTACGGTTATCGATATGGAAACAGGGCTTAAATTCCGGGTACAGAGGAGGGCGGGAAGCAGGCATGCGGATGTTCAGCCACTGACTTCTAGAGATACGGCAATTATGAAAAAGATTTACAACAATGAATGGAGTTGGAAGAGGCGTTCCATTTATGTGCAAAATGGGAAAAGAACTGTGGCTGCGTCCATGAACGGCATGCCGCATGGAGCTGGAGCGCTCAAAAACAACTTTCCTGGCCATTTTTGTATCCACTTTTATAAAAGCTCCACCCATAGTAAACGCGAAATGGATTTGTCCCACAAGCTGATGGTTTATAAAGCGGCCAAAAAAACGGATGAATTATTCGCCAAAGCTGATCCTTATGAAATCGTTGCTTATTTTATCGCAGGAATAAAAGAACATGACAAAAGGATTGTCCAGCAATTGTCACTTGATAAAGCCAAGTGGGATGCTGCTTTCGATAAAATTGAAGCAGTAAAAATAGCAAGACTGCCAATCCTTCCTACTGAAGATATGGGGGAGGACCTTTTGATTTCAATTCCAATTGACATTGAATGGCACATAAAGGACGCCGGCAAACAGCTGGCAAAAACAGAAATGATCCTCTTTAGAGATGCCCCCTTCGGTTACTGGAGGGTAGACTCCATTGACTTCCTCAATAAAAACCATTTACTACCTTAGAAAGGCAAGAATGTTTTGTTTAATATAACAGAAAAAATCTGCCCCCTAGCTGGCAGGGGGCAGAAGTCATGATAGCTGTCCAAACTTAATAAATGTTCTTTCTTCCTCAATCAAACCACAAACTCCGCATTGAACACGCTGGGCAGGGCCTTGATAAGCAAGATGGAATGGTTCTAATGCCTCCTCGCGATAATCTTTCACAATTTCACCTGTCTGCGGATCCATCTTTACAGAATGAGGGACCTGTTCAATAATATTAAATCGGCTGCGATTTGTTTTACAATTCGGGCAACGAAATGGGAGTGACATGATAACCTCCTGGAATCATATTAGATCTCTATTTTTTGCAAAATAATCGGTTAATATGTAAAATGCAGATGGATAGATTGCGGAGAGGAGTTGGGCTGTTGATGGAGGAGAAAGATTATTCTTTTTTGCTCGGAGAATACCGGAAAATCTGGAATAATCGCCTTTTGGCAATTTCAGATGAAAGGACGAGTGAAGATGTTTTAAAGGAAGCTGTCAGGAGGGAACTCCTTGATGAAAATTCCCATCCCCGCATTCGGAAAGACAGTTATAAGAAATTTAACATATCGGTAAAAAGAATCTTGGAAGCCGGTCTGGACGTCAGAACAAAACTGGCTTTACTCGTTCTCCATACAAATATAATGGACGAGATAAAGGAAACTCTGGAAAACTGATAGGAATCCGCAGGGAAGGTTCTAATCCTGCTATGGCAGACTAATTTCAGATAGCTGGACATCTATTGCCCTTAAAAGCCTGATTTCGAGTATTCCGTCCCTAATGCTTGCCGAAGCCCCTTTTCTTTTGACAACAGAGGGAAGTGAATAAACTTTTTTTTTGCCCTGTTCAGGAAAATCTTCAATGATCAATTGGCTGGAAGTATGAAACAGCCTTATATGATCCATCCGTTCCTCCGGGACTTCCACTCTTACAAAAACAAAATCATGGGTATTAAATATTGCAGCTTCAGACTGTCCGGCCTCTTGGGAGGATTCTTGGCCATTTGTTTCAGCGCTTTGGAAGGGATTGAGGGATTGTCCCGGAAAATACGCTTCCATGGCGTCCCTTACATATTTTTCAATTGCTTCGGGCTTCATATCCTGAAGGTTGGAAGCCATATTTTTGCCGAACGGAAAAGATCCCCATGGAAACATAATATCATCCTTTCTATTTAAAACTTTGTTATGGCATACTTAACTTACTACCATCATATGTTTAATGAGCCGATTGGCGATTCCCGCCGAGGCGGATAAGAACAAAAAAGCAGGAATGACTGGAAGAGAGGGTTGCCGGTGAGAAATAAAACAGTTTTAATAACCGGGGGAGCAACTGGGATCGGTAAAATGACCGCTCTCCATTTTGCAAAAAAAGGTTTTGACCTCGTGATTAATTATCGGTCAAGTACAGAGGCAGCTGAGTCACTGAAAGCAAGCTTGACGAAAGCGTATGGGATCAATTGCCTTCTGGTCCAGGGGGATATTTGCAAAAAAGAAGACTGTGAAAGAATTGCCGCTTTTGCTAAGGAGAATTTTCCGGCGGTTGATATTCTCATTCATAATGCAGGTCCTTATATCCATGAGCGTAAACGGATGACGGATTATACATATGAAGAGTGGAATGAGATTTTTTCAGGAAACCTGACTTCGGTTTTTTACCTTTCAAAATTGCTCTTACCTGGAATGAGGACAAAAGGTTGGGGGAGAATCATTACGATAGGTTATGACAGGGCAGAAACGGCGCCTGGTTGGATTTATCGCTCTGCATTCGCTGCCGCGAAAACCGGGCTTGCATCCCTTACGAAGACAATTGCCATGGAAGAAGCAGAAAATGGGATTACAGCGAATATGGTTTCTCCTGGCGATATTGTCGCGGAATGGAAGGAAAAGGAGATAGCCGCCGCAATTGCTGATCCGGAAACGAACGCACCGGTAGGGAGGTATGGTACCGGTGAAGATATTGCGCGTGTCATAGCGTTTTTAGCCGAGGAGCAGTCGAGTTTTATTACTGGCAGCGTCATTCCGGTAACCGGGGGACTCGATGTATTAGGAAAATTTTATAGTAACTAAAAAAAACATCCTTCAGGGTGTTTTTTCTGGCTTTGCTTAAACCGCCCGCATGCCTGCCTGTTCTAAAGCATACATTGTATGGACAAGAAAAGGGGGCTCGATGATGGCGTATGTAGGTTCAAAGGGTTGGTATATTAGTGAACTAAAGCGGATGGGTATAAAAAAACATCCTGTGGGGCTGAAAAAGCTAGAATTGTACAGAACTGCGGAAGTAAGGAACCTTTACCTGGAAAAAATAAACAACAACCGAAGTAACCAATAAAATTATTATGTTAACAATAACAAAAAAAACTAAACCGCCGACGCGGTTTAGTTTTTTTAAGCTTCCATAAGGGCGCTTTCTTCCTGCGGAGCTGTATTTCTGACAAGGTGGAAAGTATATCGGTCTTTTGAAATTTCGTATAAATCAAAAACTTCGCCTTCTGCGTTCAGTTGGCTGTATAAGGAAGGATGTGTTTCATTTGCCTTCGCAGTGTATAGAAGCTTTTCAGCTGCCTTTATCGAACGGATATTGGCTTTTCTGATTCGCATAAAGACTGTCTCTAGACCAAGTTCATAAAAAACTTCTTGAAAAAAGGCTTCCTTGGCCGCATTGTTGTAGCCCCGACCATGAAACGGTTTGCCAAGCCATGTTCCTAGGAAACCGGCATTGGATTCAATATCGAATAAGGAAATAGTCCCGATAGGTGATCCCCATTCATCAAGGATAGTACGGGAAATCACTTCGCCCCGTTCCTCAGCCTCAATAACCTGTTTCGTAAGGAAAAGAAATTCTTCGTATGAATTGGCCTTATGGCGGACAAAGGGAAAGACATCGGGATGGACAATAAGGTCATATAAAGCGTGGCAATCGACAAGTTCGCGCTTTTTGAGCATAAGAAAAGCCTCCAGTCAGGGCAGTCCGGTCCCTGGGATTGGAACCACCACCCTCGAAATTTTTTTAAGTTGCGAAAAAAATTTCGGGGTGGGAATCGAACCCACTAGGACCAGTCTAACTGGTGGCGCACCATTTGCCTTCCCAATGCACAATATTCAATATGATGTTGTTGACTTGATTGCAAACATAATCATAGGATTAAGTGTTTTTACTTAGAGTATCATACAAGATATTATGCAAAAAATAAATAGGTTTTTTGCAGGAAAATTCATCGATTTTCCGATAAATTTCACCAATTTTCATCATTTGTGCCAGTAAAGCTTCCCGTCTACCATCGTCCAGATTGGTTTGCCCATAAAATGGAAGGGGTGGTGGCTCCAAAGTACGAGATCGGCATCCTTTCCGGCTTCAATACTGCCAACCCGGTTATCTACTCCCAAATTCCTCGCTGGCAGGATTGAAATTCCCTCCAGTGCCTTTTGCCCATCAAGTCCTTCCCTCATGGCAATCGCAGCGCAAATATTTAAATATTGGATGGGCGTATAGGGGTGATCGGTTGTAATAGAAACCTCTATGCCTTTTTTGGTCAATTCGTGATAAGTTGACCAGCTTTTATTTTTTAGTTCCACTTTTGAGCGGCGGGTCAAAGTTGGCCCTACGGAAACCTTAAGGTTCCTGCCTGATAGTTCTGATGCGATCAGATGTCCTTCTGTGCAATGCTCAATCCGCAAGTCAAGATTGAATTCATAGGCGAACCTTATCGCTGTCATAATATCATCTGCTCGATGTGCATGGATTCTGACCGGAATTTCCCTATTTAGCGCTTTTACGATTGGCACAATCCTAATATCTGTTGAATCAGGGGCTTCGCCTGCCTTATAAAATGCTTCCCGCAAAAGACCCATTATTCCCATTCTCGTCAGCGACTGATTTTTTCCGCTGCTATGGGTTCTTTTCGGATTTTCACCCAGAGCAATTTTCAGTCCAGCAAGAGGATTAATGACCATATCGGAGATGTTTTTTCCAGCCGTTTTAATAACCGCGGTAGTCCCCCCAATGACATTGGAGCTGCCAGGCATGATATGTACGGTAGTAATACCATGGCGGAGGGCATCCGTGAAGGAAGAATCTAGAGGGTAAACCCCATCGATCGCTCTGACATGGGGAGTAATTGGCTCGACTGTCTCATTGGCATCGTTGCCAGGCCATCCGGTGCCTTCATCATAAAGGCCTAAATGAGTGTGTACATCAATAAAACCAGGTAGTAAATGCCGATTGGCGCAATCTATTGTCACTACATCATTTTCTAATACGATGTTTCTGCCTATTTTTGAGATTTTGCCATGTTCTACAAGAATATCGCAATGGTCAATTGGTTTTGTTGTGACTGGTACAACTCTGGCGTTCTTTAATAATATCGTCTCCATCTAAAAACTCCCTTTATTGTTTTATTCATTTCATATTTTGCAGGCGGCCGTCGGCTGAATAACATTCATGATTTGGACGGGCTGGAATACAATAGTAAAAAAAGGCAATAAGGGGCATATATGAATATTTCCGACTATTTCTTTGAATCCGCTGAAGCTTATTTGAACTCTAGCCTTTTGTTCCTGTTTCCCGCCAGTTTATTCATGGCGGCAAATATCCTTTTTGGGAATCCAAAACTAATGGTATTCATTCTCCCTTTCCTAGTGGTCAGTTTTATCTTCTTCCAATTGCATTTGGCAAAGGTGAGAGCGGGTGCCAAAACAGATTTCAGGTACTTGAGTCAGCCCGGATCCTTGTTTCAAACAACAAAAATCCTTCCCCTTTATGAAAATAAGCTGAAGCCTGGCCTGCTGCTGTTTTCTCCAGAGGGATTAAAATTAGGCGAGATGAAGAAAATCTTCACGGATGAATTTCGCGCTTATCACCATGTTTATGAGTTGAGGGATGAAAACTTGCTGGCAAAAGCCTGCTACGGGTTACGCTCGGAGAGGATTGATGTTTTTCGTGCGCACGGAGACTATATTGGCTGTTTATATAAGGAAGGGAAACAATGGCTTGTCGAAGCAGCCGGACAGCCAGGTACTGCAAGGATAGAAAGTTCGCCGCTGTTTATGGATGTGAAGGTAATTTCAAAAATTAACAAGGTGGAGTGCAGGCTTCGAAGAGGATATATGCCTGTGGAAGTAAGCTCTATATTTCAGAACGCCAATTCCCCTATTCTCGATTTTGAAAACAACGTGACTGAAGAGGAAAAGCTTATTTTTTTTGCCATGCTTTTAAAAGAGTTTTTCATGGACCGTTAGGATTGAAAAAAATAATTTTCTATGCGATTCTGTTACTATGTTAAAGCAGTAGGAGGAACTGACGTTGAAGTTTGAATTTATTAAAGTACATGGCTCGGGAAATGACTTTCTGCTAGTTGACGAGCTTGCAGGCAAAGGGCGGCTAACTGATCGCCAAAGGGCGGTCCTTGCAAGGGTTTTTTGCGACCGTGACAAAGGGCCTGGAGCCGATGGGATTCTTTTTATCCAAAAAAGCGAGTCGGCTGACGCGGTAATGAGGGTCTTCAACGCGGATGGGTCCGAGGCATCCATGTGTGGCAACGGTCTTCGCTGCGCGGGGCGCTACGTTTGCGAATTGCTGGGGAAGGAAGAGGCAGTCGTTGAAACAATGAAAGCCAATCTGGCTGTCCGGAAAGCTCCTGAAATAGCCCCGGGTGTTTCTACCTACAACGTTGAGATTTCGCCTGTATCCTTTAAATTGGAGGATTTGCCTCTTAAGCTGAATAAAGAAAAGCTAATAAAGGAGAAATTGCCTGAACTTGACGAAGGGCTTGAATTCACGGCGCTGGCCGTTCCTAACCCTCACCTTATTGCAATTGTGGAAAAAGAACAGCTTGGCGGCAGCCTTCAGAGAAGTATCAGTGAAAAGGTGAATGGACCGAATGAACTATTCCCTGATGGAGTCAATGTAAGCTTCGTTCTCCCAATTAAAGAAGGCCATATTTATGTAAGGACGTTTGAAAGGGGAGTCGGCTTTACGAACGCCTGCGGAACGGCCATGTCCGCTTCGTCACTTGTAACTTGCCTTTACGGATTGAATACTCCAGATCATCCAATCTCTGTTTATAACGACGGGGGGATGGTCCAGTGTGTGGTCAGGAAGAGGGATGGCGGCCATTTTATTGAATTGATAGGGAACGCTACTTTCCTTTACAAGGCGGAAGCAGAAATCGATTTTACCTCGATGGACCAGCTCGTTAAAGAGGTAGAAAGTTATCAAGAGCAGAAACGGTATCAGGCGCTGCAGGAAAAAGTGATAAAGTTTCTGAATAGTGAGAGTTAAAAAGGAGCCCGCGAGCTCCTTTTTCACTTTTTTTGTGATTTCAAAAATTGCAATACAGATTCAAAAGGCTGGGATTCTCCAACCTGGAAATAGTTCTTGAAAGGGTCGCCCTTCTGTTTGTATCTTTTTAATACGCTAATCAGGTTTAGTTCCTTAGGGTCAAGTCCGTGCTCAACTTCCTCCCAAAGCAACGGGGCGGCCACTCCCGCGTGCCTGTTTCCGCGCGGGGAGTAGGGGGCGATGATCGTCTTTCCCAAGGCGTGCTGGACGTAGTCAACATAAAGCCTGTTGCCGCGGTTTTTCTTCATCCGTTCGACAGTAAATAAATCAGGTGCCTTTGACACCAAATACCCGGCAATGAATTCTGTAAAGAGCCGGGTCTCATCAAATGAATAAGTATCATGCTTTAATGGGAGATAAACTTGAAGGCCCTTATTTCCGGAAGTTTTGACAAATCCCGTTAAATTCAGGCTGTCCATTACCTCTTTAATATACTTAGCCGCAATTATCGCCATCTCAAAGTCCTGTATGGATGGGGGGTCTAAATCAAACACAATCTCAGAAGCCTTTTCAGAGTGAATAGTATGGAAAGGAATATGGTATTCAATCGCCAATTGGTTCCCGAGCCAGATCAATGTCTTTAAATCATTGCAGACAATATAATTTATACCTTCCTCATCATATCTTTCAATGAAGCTTGGAGCGTAGTCCGGACAGTTTTTTTGGTAAAATGCTTCACCGAACATGCCATGCGGATATCTGATTACCGTTAAGACCCGATTTTGCAAAAAGGGGAGCATCGCGGGTGAGACTTCTCTTAAATAAGTAACAAGGTCTATTTTACGGATGGAAGGCGTTTCCCAAATTGGCTTATCTGGATGGGTGAGCTCAATTTCTATAGGGACATTTTTTTGGTTGAAAAGGAATTCATCAAAGGTGCAATCTTCAGGCCTCAGGTCAAACCGGAACTGGCTGAAATGCGGCTCCCGGAGTTCATTGTCATATAACTCCAGATATTTCACTTCTAAGCAAATTGCGGGTTCCACATAGATGAACCGGTTGTCTTCTCCTGTCCTATTATTCTTTATGACAGAAAACAATGCTTGTTTTTCTTCGGGCTTCAGGCCAAACAGCACATGGCCAACATAAACTACTTCCCCCTCCTTATAAACTCCACAGTAATAATAGCCGTTTGATTTTTCGTAGCCAGTCAGAAAACAATTGACGATTTTCCAGTTTTTAAATTTTATCCACTTTTCAGTCCGTTTTCCTTCTTCCCATATTCCTGCTGGGTCCTTCGCGACAATTCCTTCCCCGTCATGGATAACAACTTCTTCCCATATTTTTTTGTAATCCGTAAACGGTTCTACCCACTGCAAAAGCTCTTCACTGCTTGGGTCGGCTATTTTAGAAAGCCCGGTGTCAGTGTATAAAAGTCCCAATAATTTTTTTCTTTCAAGATAAGATAAAGACGTTACGTTCTTCCCTTTATGGACAAGCAGGTCGAAAACCATCAGTCTTGCCGGAGTATTTTTCGCCGCTTCATTAATCCTGGATTCAGATTTCATTCTTCCCCTCGTTTGGATGGAACTGAAGCTGGCTTTGAATTCATTTTCGAGAATGACAAGTTCGCAGTCGAGTACCACTGGAAGAAATGGCTTAAATACTTCCATTTTTGCCCGCAGGTACAACTCCAGTTCAGGGAATTGCGGTAAAAGAGGTTTCCTGTTTCTGCTCATAAGCTCAATATTATCGCCATCCCAGGTGAGGAGCGCCCTGAAGCCGTCATATTTAACCTCATATATCCATCCGGGCCTTTCCGGTTTTTCAAAACTTAAGACAGGAAGCATTGGTTTCATCGTTCAAACCCCATTCTTTTTCAAAATGGTTTATTTTTGCCAGAAAAATCTATATTCCGATTCAATTGCATGTGTTGTAAGAGTTAGTTTTACACAAACTAACAGAAAAATGAATGGAGAATTGATATGCATACTATTTGGAAAGGAAGCATTAGCTTCGGCCTTGTCAATATACCAATCAAACTACATGCCGCAACTGAAGACCGTGATATAAAACTAAGGACGCTTCACAATGAATGCCATACCCCAATCAAATACGAAAAAGTTTGTCCCACCTGCGACAGGGAAGTTAAAAGTGAGGAAATTGTCAGGGCATATGAGTATACAAAGGGGAAGTTTGTGGTATTGGATAATGAAGACCTTGAAAAGCTGAAAAAAGAAAATGAGGAAAAAGCGGTAGAAATTATCGATTTCGTCAAAATGGAAGAAATTGATCCGATTTATTATGATAGAAGTTATTTCATGTCTCCGCATGAAGGAGGCGGAAAGGCTTATTCATTACTAAAAAGGGCGCTTGAGGATTCCCAGAAAGTCGGGCTCGCCAAAATTGTCATTCGCTCAAAAGAACAGTTGGCGGTAATCAGGGTATATGAAAATACGCTGATCATGGAGACAATCCATTATCCTGATGAAGTCAGGAAAGCAAGTGACGTACCTAATGTTCCTGAGGGGGATAAGGTGACCGAAAGGGAACTGGCAACAGCCATTTTATTGATTGATCAGCTGACAACTGAATTTGTGCCTGAAAAGTACACCGATGATTACAGAACCGCTCTGCTAGAGCTTATTGAAGCGAAGCGTGCCGGGCGTGAGGTTGTCGCACCGGCCGCGAAAGAACAACCTTCGAACGTAACAGATTTGATGGCTGCGCTGCAGGCCTCCATTGATAGAACTAAACCAAAAAAAGCGGCGGGATCGCGGAAAAAGGCAGCAGCGAAAACGAAAAAACAAGCATGAAAAAGGGCCGGGCCTGTCAGGTTCCGGCCTATGAAAATCGGATGAGGGTGGAATTTTATATGAAGAAAAAATTGATGAAAGTGGCTTTTTCGTATATAGGATTGGCAGGGATTGTCCTATTCCTTTTTTTATATGCATTTGTGGAAATAGCAGAAGAACTAAGAGAAAATGAACTGGAGATATTTGACAGCCATATCATTGTTTATATCCAGGGTAACATTTCCCCCCATCTGACTAAACTAATGCTGTTTATGACGATGCTTGGCTCGATTCCTTGGGTGACAGGCTCCGTCATTGCCTTAATGGCGCTGCTCATTTTTTTGAAGAAGTGGAGAGCAGGCCTGTTCATTGGCATCTCTTCTGGAGTTGGTTCATTGTTTAATATTTTCCTTAAATCATTATTTAAGAGGCAAAGGCCAGATATAGAACCTTTAATCGTGGAGCAGGGGTTCAGTTTCCCTAGCGGGCATGCGATGGGCTCGATGATATTCTATGGGGCTGTCGCCTACCTTATTTTTCATTTTGCCAAAAAAGGTTTAATGAAGTTCGGAGGGCCAGTGCTCTTTCTTTTGTTGATATTATTTGTGGGGATCAGCAGAATTTACTTAGGCGTCCACTTTCCAAGCGATATCATAGGAGGATTCGCGGCGGGCGGAGCCTGGCTGACCATATGCATAATCCTATTTAACTTCTTAGAGAAAAGACATGAGGTAAAGGAAGGGTAGATTCCGGAATGAAAATCATTGTACTATCTGACACCCATATGCCTAAAAAAGCAAAAGAATTGCCCTCCTGCCTAATTCAGGATTTAAAAACTGCGGATTTAATCATCCATGCAGGGGATTGGCAAGATTCCAGCGTCTTTTCCATGCTCTCTGATTTTGCAAGAGTGGAAGGCGTCCACGGGAATGTCGATGATGAAGAGATGAAAAATATGTTTCCCGCAAAAAAAATTATCCAGGCAGGAAGCTTTTCAATTGGAATTGTTCATGGACATGGCACTGGGAAAACAACAGAGAGAAGGGCGTTCGAAACATTCCTCGGCGATCAGGTTGACTGCATTATCTACGGCCATTCGCATATTCCGGTCATGAAGTATTCGGAGGGTATCCTTTTGTTCAATCCCGGCTCCCCGACAGATAAACGGCGCCAACAACACTATTCGTACGGAGTAATAGATGCTTCTGGGGCAAAGCTCGATGCAAAGCACATCTATTTTTAAAATATGATTGAAAAGAACCTGCTCAATTTCGCAGATTTATGGGCAAAGCAGTTTTCCACTATTAGACCAAACACTCAATTTAGTGTATAATGGAATAAGCAATAATATTTCGGCTCACCGTTTATGAAGAGTGGCAAAGCATGTCCTTTTTATAACGGTGATTTTTAATTCAGGGACATCCGGTTTGGGTCAGAAAGAAACCCTGAGACGGAGCGGGCTTTCATGCCACTCTGTAAAAAAATTCTTGGAGGTGCCTGGGATGGCGTTTGGCAGAAGGAATCTTGAAGAAATCGTGATGGAAGAAACGGACATATGGGAATGTACCGCTGAAGGGTGCAATGCCTGGATTAGGGATAACTTTAAAAGCACGGATACTCCCGCATGCCCTTTATGCAAAAGTGAAATGCAAAAAACCACACGGGAACTGCAGGTAGTGGCCAATACAAGCAAACGGTATATCTAAGAGTGAAAGCATCTTAGCTGGGCATTTATTAAATCTTTCAATATTGACAACAAAAAAAAGGTGCCGGGAATCCTTTCCCTGCGCCTTTTTCATTGGTAAGTGCCTTTATTATGCATCAGCATTGTTTTTGCAATACTGTAAAACCATTTCCTCTTCGTCTTCCTCAAGTTCAAAGTCAAGGACTTTACCGGATTCTTTTTCAAAAAAATTATATTGGACAATTTTTTGCTGTCCATCTTCTACAGATAAGATAATCCGCAGCCCGGTGCCTAGTTCGGAATATAGCTCGTCCTCTTCATCGACGCTGATATCAAGCAAAAACTCAAATCTTTCCCCTTTTAATAAACCAAACGGGTCTTCAAGATATTCCACGCTATGACCGGTAATTTCCATTCGGTGTGCAGCCTCCTAATAAAACAATTAGCATATTTTAATTTTTTTACTGAACTCCTTATAAAAATACCACAAATCAAGCATGTAATAAAGGAGCTTGTGTTTAAGGCGAACTTAAGGCGGGGACAGCAAGCAAATTAGGAACAATATGTGAAACTTTGAACAAACAATACCCAGCAAAGGATAAAATTGTTAATATTAAGCTGAATCTAGCGAAAAAATTGTGTAAAAATTTTCATTTAAATTAGAGAATATCGGCTTTGTTAATATGTGAGTACATTGACAAATGGAGTGAGGCTATTGGCACTTTTGAAAGAAGAATGCAGTGTTTCTGAATTAATGGAGGCAAGATGGAATTTATATCAGTTATTGCATTGGTTGTTTTCCGCACCGCTCGATTCCCGTTCAATTGATTCGTTCAATCAATTTGGTAATGTTGAGAGTCTTGGGGAATTGGGGAGGGGCGGCCTGCTGCTTAAGGAGTTTTTTACTTCACCTGCTGATTTATTAGCTGAAAGGGTTGAATTTTCCCGGCTTTTCATAGGTCCGGGATCTTTGCCAGCACCGCCCTGGGAATCTTTTTATACGAGTAGCGAACAAAACTTGTTTGATGAAGCAATGTATAAGGTGAGGGAACATTATCATGGTGAGGACTTGATTTATGAGAAGGAAAACAACGAGCCTGATGACCATCTTTTACTCGAAATTGAGTTCATGCTTCATTTAATCTCTCAAAGCACGAAACAGTCTGATCAACACCAAATTGCCCACTACTTAAAAAAGCAAAACGAATTTTTAATGCAACATCTTGGAAATTGGGTTAAGCAGTTCGGGGAAATGCTGGCGGAAAGTACAGAGAGCAAGTTATACAGCGGAGCAGCATATCTTGCAGCAGACTTTATCACTAGCGATATGCAATATGTTAAGGAACTTATGGAGGGAATGGCCGATGACTAAAAATAGTAAAGACAGTCTGTTGGATACCCGATTTAAAAGGCGAACCTTTTTAAAGTGGTCAGGAGGCATTGGAATTCCATTAGTCCTTGGCGGAGCCGGGGCAAGTCAGCTGATCAACAAAAAAGCCATAACGAAACAAACCGAGGCACAGACGCCCGAAAAAATCATCTCCACTTGCAGTATTAATAACTGTGGAGGGAGATGTGTCATCAAAGCGCATATAAAAGACGGAGTTGTCACTAGAATCAGTACAGATACAAACGAGGATTTGGTACTTTCCCCCCAAATGCGGGCATGCATAAGGGGCCGGGGCTATAAAAAAATGCTTTATCATCCTGACAGGCTTAAATATCCAATGAAGAGAGTCGGAAAACGGGGAGAAGGAAAGTTTGAAAGGATCTCCTGGGAAGAAGCCATTGAAACGATTGCGAAAGAAATGAAGCGGACCGGAGATACATATGGTCCTGAATCGAGATATGTAAATTATGCGTCCGGCCAGTCGTGGGGCCTATTCGGCGGCAGGAATATGGCCAGGAAACTGCTTGCGATGACGGGCGGCTTTTTAGGATATCGGAATGATTATAGCTCAGGAGCCGGAAACGTGGCGACTCCATATACGTACGGCACAAATGACTCTGGTTCCAGTTTTGATAACTTCCTTCATTCCAAATATATCATTCTATGGGGCCACAATCCCTCCGAAAACATTTTCTCAACTCCGTATACAACCTATTTGAGGAAGGCCAAGGAAAATGGAGCAAAGATTATCGTGATTGATCCAAGATATACTGACACAGCCATCGCATTTGCGGATGAATGGATTCCCATCCTGCCGACTACGGACAATGCAATGATGGATGCAATGGCCTATGTCATGGTCACGGAAAATTTGTACGATAAAGAATTCATTGATAAATTCTGTATCGGTTTTGATAGCGCCCATATGCCTGAAGGGGTCCCGAAAAATGAGAATTTAAAGGATTATCTTCTTGGTAAATCCGATGGTATTCCTAAGACGCCGGAATGGGCGGAAAAAATTTGTTCCGTACCGGCTTCGAAAATCACGGAAATCGCACGAGATTATGCCACAATCAAACCGGCTGCACTGCTGCAAGGGTGGGGACCTCAGCGTCACGCTTATGGGGAACAGATCATGCGCGGCGGGGCCCAGCTTGCTTGTCTGACGGGGAATGTAGGAAAGCTTGGCGGCTGGGCGGCAGGTACAGGCTATTGGTCCAGGTCAGGTATTGTTTCTCCAATAACTTATGAAAACCCAGTAAAAGCGACAATCCCTTGTTTCCTATGGACTGAAGCAGTCGAACGCGGAACGGAATTGACCGAGGAAGACGGTTTGCTGGGCATTGAAAAACTGCCATCCAATATTAAATTAATTTTTAATATTGGCGGAAATATGCTTGTTAATCAGCACTCTGACATAAACAAAACGACAAAATTGCTGGAAGATGAGTCAAAAGTGGAATTCATTGTCGTCAGTGACCTGTTCATGACCCCAAGCGCCAAGTATGCGGATATCTTGCTCCCAGGAACCAGCTTTTTTGAACGATGGGATATAGGCGTCCCATGGTGCTTCGGTGACTACGTGGTTTTCGGTGAAAAGGCCATTGATCCACTGTATGAGTGCCGCAATGAATATGATGTCTTTGCTGATATAGCCGCACATTTTGGTCTTAAGGAGGCATTTACCGAAGGGAAAACAATGCTCGATTGGGTGAAAGTCAGTATCCAGCGCACCCGAGATGAGCTTGATCCAAGCTTCCCGGAATTTGAAGATTTCAGGAAAAAGGGTATTCATCATTTTACATTCGATGAACCGCTCATCGGTTTCCAGAAACAAATCGAGGACCCAAAAAACAATCCTTTTGAGACTTCATCAGGCAAAATTGAACTCTTTTCAAAGGCTCTTTGGGATATGAACAAGCATGATGTCATTCCGCCTTTTGCCAAGTATGTACCCGCGTGGGAAGGTCCAGCAGACCCGCTTAAGGAAAAATATCCTTTGCAATTAATCAGCTGGCATTATAAACGCCGCTGCCATTCCACTCACGATAACAACCCATGGCTTGAAGAAGCCGCCCGGCAGGAAATGTGGATGAATCCCAGGGATGCAGCAGCTCGTGGCCTGAAGGATGGCGACCGGGCAAAAGTATTTAATGGCAGAGGGATGATTTATATTCCTGTTAAGGTGACAAATCGGATCTTGCCGGGAGTCGCCGCAATTCCACAGGGTGCGTGGTATACGCCTGACATGAACGGAATCGATCAACGCGGATCAATCAATGTCCTGACAAATCAAAGGCCGACACCACTTGCAAAAGCAAACCCACAGCAAACGAATCTTGTCGAGGTACAAAAAGCATAGAGAGGAGGGATTTCATTGGCACAAATGGGATTTTATATTAATCAAAGCCTTTGCTCGGGATGTAAGGCATGCACAGTCGCATGCAAGGATAAAAAAGAGCTTGAGGTCGGCCAAAATTTCCGGAGAGTCTACGCATATGAGGAAGGGTCTTATATTCAAAAAGGAACAGCGATTGTCCATAATATCAAAGCTTTTTATTTCTCGATATCATGCAATCACTGTACCCAACCTAAATGTGTCCCCATCTGCCCGACCGGGGCAATCATAAAGCGGAAAGAAGATGGGATCACGGTCATTGACCAGGATAAATGCCGGGGAACGAAATTCTGTGTTTCCGCTTGCCCTTACGGCGCCCCACAATATAATGAAAAAGTATTTAAAGCGAATAAATGTGATTTTTGTCTTGACCTGCAGGAAAAAGGGGAAGACCCGGTATGTGTTTCAACATGTATCATGAGAGCCATTGATTTTGGCCCAATTGAGGAATTGCGTAAAAAGTACGGTACGGTTAGTGATGTAAAAGGAATGCCCAGTTCAGCCATCACCCAGCCGAATTTGGTGATCACTCCTCATAGAGATGCGCTTTAATAACTCAATGGCTGAAAAGCATAAAAAAAGTCCCGGCATATGCCTGGGACTTTTTGATGCGGATGAGAGGACTTGAACCTCCACGGGGTTGCCCCCACTAGAACCTGAATCTAGCGCGTCTGCCGATTCCGCCACACCCGCAAATCAATTGCTTTTATACTATAACATATTATTTTGTGTAATGTATAGATTTTTTTATAATGGACCGTGAAATTGGAAAAGAGCAGCGGACGCTGCTCTATTCTTTACTTTTTTGTTCTTTATTTCCTGGCCTTATTTTCAATAATGTAATAAGAGCAGATATGAGGCAGACGCCGCTCAGAAGTATAAAAATCCATCCTTCCGATTTCTTCATCAATAGGGCAATGACAGGAGGTCCAGCCGCTACACCAATAAAGCGCATCGAACTGTAGATTGATGTAATGGTCCCGCGCTCCTTTTTTTCTACGCCATCTGTGATCAATGCATCAAGCGATGGTAGGCAAACCCCTATTCCAACGCCGCAAATTGTAAACATCGTAAGCAAAAACCAAAGCCTTTCTGAAAAGTACAGAGCAGCAATCGCTCCCCCAGCCATTAAAATGCCGGCTAAGATCATCCATTTCATAAGCAATTTATTTTTTTTGATGATTTTCCCTGTTATGAAGGAAGAGAGACAGAGGGCCCCTAAAGGAAGTGCGAGTAATAGCCCTTTTTTGATGTCCTTAAATCCCATTTCCTTTTCAAAAACCTCCGATAAATAAAAGAGGATTCCAAAAAGAACGAACATTAAAATACCGCCAATAAAAAAAATCGCGTAAAGCCATCGGCCTTTTTGGGTAAAAGTATCTTTTACATTTTTAAAAAATGTTTTAAAAGGGATGGGCTTTTCTTCTGCTTTCGGGCATTTAACTAAAAAAATCATCATCAAGATTGAAATGGCACAAAAAACAGGAATTAATAAAAACGGAAGAAACCAGAGTATTCCCGCGAGAAAAGCGCCAAGGACAGGGCTGAGCACTTTTCCGAAAGTATTAGAAGTTTCGATAACGCCAAGAGTACTGCTCACATCATCTTCGCGTTTAAACATGTCACCTACCAGTGGGAGGACAATTGGTGCAGCCCCCGCAGCCCCGACTCCCTGCAAAGCCCTCCCGGCCAAAATGATCCAATAGGCATCAGCTGCCTTCCAGGATGCCCAGGCGGAGATCAAGCCGCCAATGCCAGTAATGAACAGGCTGGGAATAATGACTTTTTTTCTGCCAATATGGTCCGAAAGATAACCGGCGACAGGGATGAGAAAAATGGCGACTATAGAGTACACAGTAATAATCATGCTCGTTTGGAGGGGGGATATATTTAGTTCCTTTTCCATCGCCGGAAGAACGGGAATCAACATGGAGTTTCCCAAAGTCATCACAAGCGGGATGGAAGATATGGATAAAATGGCCCATTTTTGCTTTGCAATCGAAGCGGATTTTTTTGAGTCATTTTCTGCTGGCGCCTGGCAAAGCTTTTCGCTGAAATCCATAATAAGCTGAACCGCCTTTTCGACAAATTTGCAATAATATTTCCTAGGAGAATAATTCTGAATTTTTGCCTCCGCTAAAGGATTGCTGTATCATTACTATTTACCAATCACAAGAAATGTAGTAAAAAGAATTTATCCTTTTAATTGAAAGCTGTGGAGGCGGAATAAGATGCTGCGTGGTAAAATTATTGAATTATCTGCCGGAATACCAAAAAGCCATTCCTGGAGAGGCAAGGAATATAAATCAGCCATTGGCAAGCAGCCAGTTGATGAGGCATTCCTGTCAAAGGAAGGGATCATGGGAGATGATGTTGCCAATCATGATTTTCATGGTGGCCCTGACAGGGCGCTTTGCCTTTATCCATTCGAGCATTACGCAAAGTGGGAAAGTGAATTTGGGAATAAATTAATCCTTCCCGCGTTTGGAGAGAATATTACTTCATCAGGATTACTTGAAAGTGAAGTTTGCATTGGGGACATTTTTAAAATAGGTGAAGCGACCGTCCAGGTCGCGCAGGGAAGAGTGCCTTGCTCAACTATTTCAAAATTTAATTCCATTGAATCGCTTTTAGGAAAGGTTTATGAAACATGTCTGACAGGAGTTTTCTTCCGCGTACTAGAAGAAGGGTACATAAACCGTAATTCGGAAATCATTCTTTTGCAGAGCCATGCTTCATCCATCACTGTTTTTACTGCAGCATCAGCTGTTCTCCATCAAAATGCAGATGAAAATACAGTCCGTAAAATACTTGAAGTGAAAGAGCTGTCGGATGAATGGCGCCAGAAGCTTGAAAGTATCATGGCTAAAAATATTATGAAAGAATCTATTTAATTGATTGACAATCAGAAAATTCAGCATTATTATAATTAACAATACTTCATAACAATAAAAAAGCATTGACGAAGAGT
This sequence comes from Bacillus sp. B-jedd, assembly GCF_000821085.1. Taxonomy (GTDB): domain Bacteria; phylum Bacillota; class Bacilli; order Bacillales; family Cytobacillaceae; genus Bacillus_D. The sequence continues at coordinate 2,316,815 of NZ_CCXR01000001.1, read as the reverse complement.
AGTAGCATATACGGAAACTTAAGAGAGCTGATGGCAGGTGCGAATCAGTGTTAAAGTATATGTGAATGGACTTCCGAGCTTCCTGACCGAACCCGTATGGGCGTAGGCTCAGGCGATCTGCCAGATCGTTATATCAGGCACGTATTAACCAACAATGGCAGATACGGATAAGCGGGCTGTATTACAGTCAACGAAGGTGGCACCACGGGTCTCCCGTCCTTTTTTGGACAGGGGCCCTTTTTGTTTTTCTCGGCATGTTGGAAAAAGTGTTGGTCGAACCTTTAATTGGCTAAGCGCCCTCGAAGCAGAGCTCCAAAAGTGGATATGGCCTAAGTATTTATTTAACAGAATGAATTAAATCGCTGAGCAAGGGGAGTAGGCTTTTATATCCTTTTATAGAGAGCCGGGGATGGTGGGAACCGGTAAAGGGTGAAAAGTTGAATGGGCTTGCGAGAGGTTTCCTGAATTAGAGTAGGGAAACACGGGTTTCCGCCGTTAAAAGGATAGGGTATCGGAAATTTCCTGTACCTGAAGGAGGGAATCTGCATTTGGAGATTCCAATTTGAGGTGGCACCGCGGTCATAATATCGTCCTCTATACACATTTTTTCAATGTGTATAGGGGACTTTTTTTATTCCTTATTCATCTATTTACATTTTCCTCCAAGGGAGAGCTGGATAGGGTGAACTATATTTTGTTTCATAAAAAAAGGAGTGATTGAGATGGCACAGAAAGCGAGAGAAAAAGTGCACATCAGTTTCATGGAATTGCCCGGAGATACACTAACTCCCGTTTCTATTTTCCAAAAGATTAGCGGAGAAAGAAAGTTCTTGCTTGAGAGTTCGCTATGGCAAACAGATGCAGGGCGATATTCCTATATCGGTGCCGAACCTTCATTTGAATTAATATCGAAAGGAACAAAAAACAGGCTAGTAAAAGCAGATGGGAAAGAAAGTCTTATTGAGGGGGAACCCTTAAAGATTCTCGGTGATTTATTGCCACAGATAGAAACTAATACAGTAATTCCGCCTTTTTTTGGAGGCGCGGCAGGATATGCTGGCTATGATTTAATAAGGTTTTATGAGGAAATCGGTCCAGAATATGGCGATGAACTTGATATGCCGGATAGCCATTTCATGTTTTTTGAGGAAGTGATTGTTTACGATCATCATGAGCAAAAGGTTTATGTCACTGGGATTCCTTTAGATGGAGCAGAAATGGTGGAAGGTCTTGCACAGAGGCATGAGAAAAGAAAGAAAGAATTGCTTGAGCCAACCCAGGCAGTAAGTCCGGCACCTTTTGAGATTGGCACGTTTAAGGAATCTATTACGAAAAATGATTACATGGAGAAGGTAGATGAAATTAAAAAACATATCGAAGAGGGGGATATTTTCCAGGCGGTCCTTTCCCAAAGGCTCTCAGCAATATTTGATGGAGATTGTTTTTCATGTTACCGAAAGCTTAGGACCTTAAATCCATCGCCATATATGTTTTATTTTGAATTTGGTGAGTATACGGTAATGGGCGTGTCCCCAGAGAGTCTCGTCAGAACTAGCGGGAGGACAGTTTTTGCCAATCCAATTGCCGGGACAAGGCCAAGAGGAGAGACTGTCTTAACGGATAACGCACTTGAAATAGAGTTGAAACAAGATGAAAAAGAACTTGCGGAACATCGAATGCTTGTCGATTTGGGCAGAAACGATCTTGGCCGCATTTGCGAATATAATTCCATACAGATCAGCAAATATCTAGAAATTGAAAAATACCGCTATGTAATGCATCTTGTTTCAGAACTAAAAGGGACTCTCGGTGAAGAGAAATTCTCACTTGATGCCCTGGCTGCCTGTCTTCCAGCAGGGACGGTAACAGGCGCTCCAAAAATCAAAGCCATGCAAATCATTAATGATCAGGAAAAGCAAAATCGCGGGTTATATTCAGGCGCAATAGGCTACATTTCCGCTAGCGGAGACATAGACTTCGCACTTGCGATACGGACTTTAATTATAAAGGGAGGGATCGCATACATTCAGGCTGGAGCTGGTATCGTTCATGATTCCAAGCCGGAAAATGAATACGAAGAGACAATGAATAAAATGAAGGCTTTCAGGGAGGGGCTTGCTTGATTTTATTAATCGATAATTATGATTCCTTTACATTTAATTTGTATCAATATCTTGGCATACTCGGGCAAAAGGTAGTTATTTTCAGGAACGACAAAATTAGTATAAAGGAAATTCAAAAGCTGGATCCAACAGCCATTGTCCTTTCTCCAGGTCCGGGCGGCCCTGGGCAGGCAGGGATATGCTTGAGTCTCGTTAGGGAGTTACACGGCATCTATCCCATCCTGGGGATTTGCCTGGGGCATCAGATTATTGCAAAGAGCTTTGGAGGGATGGTTAGGAAAGCACGGTCAATCAGGCACGGTAAAATCTCAACAATTTCTCACAACAAAAGCCACTTATTTGAAGGCCTGCCCGAAAAAATAAATGTCATGCGTTATCATTCATTATCTGTTGGAAAATCGGAATTCCCAAATGAGTTGATGATTGATGCTGAATCAGAAGACGATGGGGAAGTAATGGCTATTCACCATCATGATTTTCCGGTGTATGGGATACAGTTTCACCCAGAATCCATTGGCACAGAATTCGGAATGCAAATTCTGGCTAACTTTTTAAAAGAAGCCAAAAGGGGGAATCGGCATGAGGGAATACTTGCTTAAACTGGCTGACAGATGTTCATTGACAACCGTTGAGATGAAGGAAGCGATAAATAGAATGCTGAACGGAGAGACGGAAGAAAGCGAAATTGCTGCATTTTTAATGGGCTTGAAAATGAAAGGGGAAACACCTGAAGAGCTTGCGAGCATGGCGACGGCTTTAAGGGAAAATACGTCAGGCTTTGTATTTAATGCGACCGGCATACTGGATAATTGTGGAACGGGAGGTGATGGTGCTTCCACCTTCAATGTGAGCACTACGTCTGCATTTGTTATCGCGGGAGCGGGCGTTAAGGTTGCGAAACATGGGAACAGAAGCATTTCAAGCAGGGCTGGCAGTGCGGATGTGCTGGAAAGTCTCGGCATACACCTTGGCATCCCGCCTGCTGAATCAGAAGTGATACTTCGGGAACTGGGCATTTCTTTTCTATTCGCTCCTCATGTGCATCCAAAGCTAAGGGAAATCATGGCCGTTAGAAAAAAAATGAGAATACCAACTGCCTTTAATTTGATTGGGCCACTCGCGAATCCGGTTAACCTGGATTTCCAGCTGGTAGGTGTTTACAAAGCGGAATTCCTCCCCTTATTTGCGAAAACACTCGCTGTTCTTGGTAGAAAGAGAGCCATTGTCATTAATGGAAAAGGATCACTTGATGAAGCGTCATTGGAAGGCGAAAATCAATTGGCAATCATTGAAGGGAGTGATATTAGCTATTTCTCAATTACTCCTGAAGAGGTTGGCCTTAAACGCAGAGAGAATAAAGAAATTAAAGGCGGTTCAGCCATGGAAAATGCCAGGATTCTCGAGGGCGTATTGGCTGGCAATCCAGGACCTTACAGGGAGACTGTACTCCTGAATGCCGGGCTGGGAATTTATTCGGCAATGCACGCTAATACAATCCAAGAAGCAATTCAAATGGCCGCAAGGAGTATCGATTCCGGTGCGGCTTATGCAAAACTGGAAAGTCTAAAGAGAATTTCCGCGCGGCTAAAAAAGGAGGCAATATGATGGATTCTATTTTGAAAAGGATTTTAGAGAAAAAAGAGGAGGAAGTTGAAAATTATCGAAATAAAGGAATTCCTGCTCTAGAAGTTTTTCGGCAGCCGAAAAGTTTGATTAAAGTATTGAATAACTCGAAGGAAATAGCAGTCATAGCAGAATTTAAAAGGGCTTCTCCATCAAAAGGTTTAATAAACGGCATACCACACCCTGGCGAACAAGCAAAACTTTACGAGCAGGCTGGAGCCACTGCCATATCGGTTCTAACCGATTCAACGTTTTTCAAGGGTTCCTTCCGTGACTTGGAAGAGGTAAAAAGCTCTGTTGGCTTGCCAGTATTATGCAAGGATTTTATTATCGATGAAATCCAGATTGATTTGGCGTATCGAGCTGGCGCTGACTTAATTTTATTGATTGCGGCAGCGCTGGAAGCGGAGCGATTAAGGGAGCTTTATCTTTATGCCCGTTCCCTCGGCCTTGAAGTGCTTGTTGAAGTTCATCAGGAAAAAGAACTTAACGATGCACTGATGACAGGAGCACAATTGATAGGCGTTAATAACAGGAATTTACGTACCTTTAAAGTATCTATGGAAAATACGGCCAATCTTGGCCCAAAAGTCCGGGAAGCGGGGGCTATGTTCATTAGCGAAAGCGGTTTTAAGGGGCGTGAGGATGCCCTGCTTGCTGCCCAGGCGGGAGCCGATGCTTTGCTCATAGGTGAAACACTGATGACAACGGATTCCCTTAAGAAAAAAACAGCTGAATTCATTGTTTCAAAGCCAGAGGTCCTTACGAAATGAAAGTGAAAATTTGCGGGATTTTGGATGCGGAAACAGCACTTTATGCAATTGAACAAGGAGCGGATGCGCTAGGGTTTGTTTTTGCGCAAAGCAAAAGGAGGATATGCCCCGATACGGCCAAGAACATCATCGAATTACTTCCAAAACATATTCAAAAAGTAGGGGTATTTGTCAACGAGCCAAAGAAAAATATTGAGAAAATTGCTCATTATAGCGGTCTGACCCATTTGCAGCTCCATGGTGATGAGACCCCCGTTTTTTGCAGGAGTTTTTCCTATCCAGTAATAAAGGCGTTTAATATCGGCAGTGATGAAGATTTATTGAAAATAAAAGATTATGAGTGTGAAAGTTATTTGCTCGATAGCCCGAGAACAAAATCCAGAGGCGGAACGGGCATGACTTTTGATTGGACTATACTGTCATCCGGGAAAATCGAATCCGGCAAAATCATCCTGGCGGGCGGTTTAGACAGTGAAAATGTCGGCATGGCGATTAATCTTGTAAATCCATATATGGTCGATGTGAGCAGCGGGGTTGAAACCGACGGAATCAAAGATCATGACAAAATAAGAAAATTCATTCAAATAGCGAAACAATCGGGAGGGAGTAAATATGCAAACATATAAATTACCAGATGAGAAAGGGCACTTCGGCAGGTTCGGTGGAAGGTTCGTCCCGGAAACGCTAATGGAAGCTGTGAAACAGATGGAGGCAGCCTATTATCAAATAAAAGATGATCCTTCATTCCAAAATGAATTCCGCCAATATCTAAAAGAGTATGTAGGAAGGGAGACCCCCTTATATTTTGCGGGAAATCTGACTCATGACGCGGGTGGGGCAAAAATCTATTTAAAACGGGAAGACTTGAATCACACAGGGGCTCACAAAATTAATAATACGATTGGGCAGGCGCTTCTTGCCAAGCGGATGGGGAAAAAAAGGATTGTCGCCGAAACAGGAGCGGGGCAGCATGGTGTCGCAACAGCGACCGTCTGCGCGTTGCTAAATCTTGATTGCACTGTATTTATGGGAGCTGAAGATGTTAAAAGGCAGGCTTTAAATGTTTTTAGGATGGAACTGCTCGGAGCTAAGGTGGTTAGTGTCAATTCCGGAAGCTCAACCCTGAAGGATGCAGTGAATGAGGCTCTCCGCTACTGGGTTGCCAATGTGGATGATACGCATTATTTATTAGGTTCAGTAATGGGTCCGCATCCTTTTCCAATGGTTGTACGGGACTTCCAGCGGGTTATTGGAAATGAAACGAAAAAGCAGTTTTTCGAAAAAGAAGGGAAGTTACCCGAAGCGGTCGTCGCCTGCATTGGAGGAGGGAGCAATGCGATGGGAATGTTCTATGATTTTATCGAAAACACAGAAGTACAGCTTTATGGTGTAGAAGCTGCTGGAAGCGGAATTGATACCCAGTTCCATGCCGCATCTTTAACAAATGGTAAACCAGGGGTTCTGCATGGCGCTTCTATGTATCTGCTGCAGGATGAGCATGGGCAAATACAAGAAGCCCATTCGATTTCGGCTGGTCTTGACTATCCTGGAGTAGGGCCTGAGCATAGTTATCTAAAAGAGACGCGCAGAGTTGTTTATGATTCTATTACTGATGGACAAGCACTTGAGGCATTTAAGCTTCTAGCCATCAGGGAGGGGATTATTCCTGCACTTGAAAGTGCCCATGCAGTCGCGTACGCCATCAGGCTGGCGGGGAAAATGAAACCTGAAGAATCAATAATCATCTGCTTATCGGGCAGAGGCGACAAGGATGTTGAAGCGGTAATGGAAAAGTTAAAGGGAGGAAAAAATAATGAATAGATTGGCAAGCAAATTCCAGGATTTGAGCGCCAGGCAGGAAAAAGCTTTCGTTCCGTATATCATGGCAGGCGATGGAGGACTTGACAGCTTGGCTGATAAGCTAAAAATGCTGGAGCGGTTCGGGGCATCGGCTATTGAAGTCGGTATTCCATTTTCCGACCCGGTCGCGGATGGAAAGGCCATTCAGGAAGCTGGATTACGATCACTCAAACAGGGGACAACATTAAAAGATACTCTTCGGCATATTGGAGAAGCCAGAAGCGCTGTTTCCATCCCTATCATCATCATGACTTACTTAAATCCCATTCTTGCATATGGCATTGATCAATTTTGTGCAGACGGGAAGTCTGCTGGCGTTGACGGATGTATCATCCCTGATATGCCCGCTGAGGAAGAAGCTCTTGTCGAACCTTACTTATCAAGTGTGGGAATTGAGTTGATAAGGCTTGTCACGCTTACGACTCCAATCGCGCGGATAAGAGACATATCGGAAAAAGGCAGCGGCTTTTTATACGCAGTCACAGTAAAAGGAGTTACAGGAGAAAGGGATGGTTTTCAGTCAGAGCTTCATGACTATCTTGTAAAGGTGAAACAGGCAAGCAAACTTCCCGTGTTAGCAGGTTTTGGGGTTGCAAATAATGAACAGGCCAAAGAATTGGCATCCTTTTGCGATGGTGTTATCGCTGGAAGTAAAATTATTGAGCTGTTTCACGAAAACCGACTTGATGAGTTGCAGAATTTTGTTAGCAGCTTTAAAAGTAAAAGAGAAACATCCGTCTAAAATTGTTAACAAACATAAGAGATTAAATCATGGAGAACCACTCTTTTTCAGAGTGGCTTTCTTGCTGTTACACACACAGCCAAAACTGGCCAAACCTTTTTATAATGGACCTTAATATGTTGAAGGCCAGCCTCATTTAAATTGTTGACAAGCTGCTTGCCGATTTCCCGGGCCGTTTCATCGGTTGCTTCCTTTTCTCTTGGCTGCACGGTTATGGCTATTTTGCCTCCCTTTTTTAGACGAGCGGCTAAAGATAGCATGGAATTGGTTGGATCATGCCAGAGAGGATAATTGTTAACTGAAAAAATCCTGTTGTAAAATCCGGTTTTTGAAGGGAGATCTGACACTTCTCCGCAAAGCAGGGTGAGCCTACCTTCTTTAATCAGATTTTCATATTTTGATGAAGTTTCCTTCAGCATTTCTCCAGATATATCGATGCCTTCCAAATAAGCTTCAGGGTGGCATTTTGCAATTTCACCAATGGCATATCCAGGGCCGTAGCCGACTTCAAGTATTGTCTGTCCATCTGAAATATCCAGGTTCTGCAATGTCCACTCGTTTATTTTCCTATTTTCAAAATACATTATTTTTCCCGCTATTTTCCCTAAAAATCCTCTTGGGACCCTGAATTGCTTCGCAAACTTATTCATATGCACTGCCTCCTCGGTTGCTATATACCCTTTTTCGGAAAAAAATAAAGGCTGTAATTTAAAAACGTGTGATTTGTTACAGAGATGCGAATGGCGAAATCATTATACTGGAATCAGGAACAAATTCGTAGAACATCTCTCTATTTTTAAATTGAAAAGGGGAAGGAAGGATGGGGAGGATGCCGCTTTTAGATGGAATATTGAAAATTCTGGATGAAAAAGGGCCTTTATCAATTTCTTCTTTATGCAATGAAGCAAATGGACTTTTATCGAGCGGGAAACCTTCTGTTCATCCTTCTGATGTTAAGTCGGTCTTATCCAGAAAAAATGAATTGTTCTTATTCTACAATGGAACTATATCCATCAAGCCAGAAAAACAGCCTGTGTTGTTAAGGGCATATTCAGAGCAGCCTGGAAGAAATGCCTATCTTTTAAAAGTTAATTTTATAAAAGGATTTTTTACTTATGTGGAGTGGCGGGATAAGGAATTCCCAGCCATAAAAGATATACAAACGAAGAAAAGGCCGGGATCTGTACCGGATTTTAAAACAAGTTTATATAGGACACAAATTTGGAGTTGGGATAAAAATTATCTTAAGGATAAAGGGATTGTACTGGATGGCAACAGCTGGTCTGTCAGTTTGCAGACAAAGTCCTTAACATATGAATGTTCGGGTATAGGTCATTATCCTGAACAATGGGCAGCTTTTTGCATGGCCATTCAGAAGCTGACAGGAGCGCCGTTTAGGTGAGCCTGTCAGCTTCTTTTTGAAAGGCTCAGTTAAAGGTGAGTGTTGATTTTCAGGAAGTTGATTGGAACGGAGGGGACTGACTCCTCGAAAATGCTGGCGCATTTCCTTCGTGCAAAGCCCATTCGAAGAAGCCAGTTGTCCTGCGGGATGGAGCGGCACGTGGAGACCCCCCGGAAAGCGGAAGCGCCTTCGTGACAGGCAAAAACCGCCTCGCGCCAGGCAAGTTCGCCTGTCTCTGCGATGATCTTTCATGGAAGCTTTCCTTTGTGTCCCTGCGATGACTAGTCGCAGAAGCTTTCCTTTGTGGTCAGCCCCGATATAGGAAGACTTGGTTTTGCGAAGCAAAATCCTAGTCGCCCTTAATGCGAGCGAAGCGTAGACAAGCGCTGGAGGGCCAGAAGGGGAAGTCGGTCTTTGACTTCACATTTGGGACCGAAGCGACCTCGAGGGGCTAGGCGCTCCTCGAAAAAGCTTTCGCTTTTTCTTCGTGCGTGGGTCTAAGCTGCCGAAGCCTTCCCTGTGCAGCTGGACAAACAGGCGTCAGGACGCCGAGGAGGCTCCATAAAGACTGCTCCTGCGCCACAGACTATTCGAGGAAGCGAACCTTCAGCTCGTCGCAAAGCAGCACGATGTCAATTCATAGATGTTTCTCATGAAGTTGGATCAAGTAGATGCTTCGCCCCGCGGAAAGCATGTCCCCGGAGTGGAAATCAATAATCAAGGATAATAGAGCCTTTTGAAAAGGCATCATTTCGTTCGGGGGTGAGGCATTTGCAATTCACCAGGAATCCATTAAAATAAAGGGATATAAGTGATTTAAAAACAGAGGTGTGCTTTTACGTTGAGAGAAATTACAATAGAAGACTTATTCAATATAAAAAATCCGGTTGTGATCGATGTCCGTGCTCCGGTTGAATTTAGTGAAGGTGCCATTCCCGGTGCAATCAATGTTCCCTTATTCACTGATGAGGAACGAAGTGATATAGGCATCATTTATAAAAAAGAAGGCTCAGATGCGGCCAAATGGCGTGCAATGGAAATTGTATCACCAAAAATACCTGTCCTTTTAAAAACAATAAAAGAGCATACCGAACCTGATGGCATGCCAATTATCCAATGCTGGCGCGGCGGGATGCGTAGTAAAGCTGTGACTGCATTTTTGGAATTTTCGGGGATATCGGCGCGCAGGCTGCAGGGAGGGTATAAGGCATATAGACAGTATCTGCTAAAGCAAATCCCAGGGCTGGTGCCCCAGAAATCCGTTGTCATCCACGGCATGACCGGTACGGGTAAGACAGAAATCCTTCATTTGCTCCGTCAAAAAGGCTATCCTGTCATTGATTTGGAATACCTCGCAGGCCACAGGGGATCAATTTTTGGAGCCATCGGGCTTGGTGAAGGAAACAGCCAAAAAACATTTGATGCACTCCTTTTTAATCGGCTTGCCGAACTAGGGAATCCTCCTTATACGATTATGGAAGCGGAGAGTAAGCGGATAGGGCGCATTGTCCAGCCGGATATATTAATGGATGTGAAAACGCATGGCATTCATATACAAGTACACCTTCCGATCATGAAGCGGATAGAGTTGATTGAAAGGGAGTATATCGCCCCATATAAGGACGAGCCATGGTACCATGGGAAGGTTCAATCTGCCCTTGAAAGGATTTTGAAGCGGATTAAATTTCCTGTAGCTAAAAAGCAGCTTGAGGAAGCTATAATGGAAAAGGATTACAAAAGCATGGTCGGGATTTTGCTTGAATTCTACTATGATCCTATGTACGAACACAAACAGCTTGAATACATTGGGGAATTTAAAGATATCCATGCCGAAAATGTTGAGGAGGCAGCCCGGAAGCTGGAAGAGCTACTGGCGGATTTATCACTTGGGCCATGCTGCACCATTCAACAGGAAACCCGATAAGGTTACCAGAAATAAAATTAAACAGCTGCCGGTTTTGGCCGGCAGCTGCTCTCAATTGGCTTCATCATTACTTCTTAAAAGGCCTTAACCCTCTTCGCTGAATTTCATCCTTTAGAATTTTTATCCATTCCTTCTCCGTCCCAGACTTCATTGCATCACGATAAGAAACGACAAGCTGTTCATTACTCATAATTTTCATAGATTTGTAATGCCTCCTTGGAAAAGTGGATTGAATATTCAGTTTATTACATTGTAAAGGTTCCAAGTGATTTTTGGAACCCTTTTTAATGAAATTTTTTAAAAAAGGTACTTTTGGCCGGGCTATCGAACTTTTTTACTATGTCCGCAAGAATTTTCAGAAATGTTTAATCGCTCTCTAACATGTGGTATACAAACCATGCAGCTTAAAGAAAGAGGTAGAAAGAGATGGATCAGAAAAACAATTAGTATAATATTGATTATAAAGAAGACACTTTCACGAATATGGAATTCCTCAGGGAAGATGAAATTTGCGAGACATCCTATTTAACTTTTAAAAATGTCCTCACCCAGGAAGTAATAACCATGGAAGCAGAAGAAGTCCTGGAAATTCAGAAGCCAGGAAAGAGAATGTAATTAAAAATTGCCTTCCCGCCTTGCAGACCCCTTGATGAATTGTTTATACTTGGAACAGACAAACGTAAGGGGTGTTAATCCATGCAGCATCTAATCTGGCAGGAAAAAGAGACAATTAAAAAAGTGAAATGTATTCACGCCAACGCAAAGAAATATATTGTAAATCACGTCCTCACCCCCGGAAATGTTTATGATGTAAAAAATGAAACGGATGAGTTTTATTTTGTTGTAGACAATACCGGTAAAGTGGGCGGCTACTATAAGGACTATTTCGAGAAATGTTAATAAGACTGCCGGCTGATGCTGGCGGTCTTTTACATTTATTCGTTAGATGAAAATCCATTAAGGTGAGATCAAAATGGCATATTTATATGTAGGTATTGGAGGAGTTATTGGAAGCCTTCTCCGTTATTCGTTTTCCTTTTTACATAGCTCTGAAAGTATAATGCCTTATGGTACTCTTCTAGTGAATTTGATCGGCTCGTTCATTCTGGGTTGGTTTGCAGCCACTCTGGCCAAGTGGCCAAGAATTCCAAAACAGCTTGCAACTGGCTTTACAACCGGCGTTATTGGATCTTTTACTACATTTTCCGCTTTTTGCCTGGATGCAATCAATAAGATTGAGGCTGGGCATTACTTAATTGCCTTCTTGTATGTCCTAATTAGTATGGGTGGCGGGCTTATATTCGCCTATGCGGGAACTTTAGCCGGGAGCGGAGGTAAAAGGAGGATGGGAGGCGAAGGCAGTTGAAATTGGCTCTGATTGCAATCGGAGGATTTCTTGGGGCAATTTGCAGATTGTATTTCTCAACGAAAATGAATAATAAAAAATCCATTCCCTTTGGCACTTTAATAGCCAACTTTACAGGCTCATTCCTTCTGGGTTACTTTGCTGCGAAGATTGCAGGAGGATTAATTTATGCTTTTTTGGGAATTGGATTCACCGGTGCGCTTACGACATTTTCTACCTTTACTAATGAATTGGTTTCTTTTTGGGGGAGAGGTAAAAAGCGTGAGGGACTCATTTATGCGACAGCCAGCCTGCTAGGAGGAGTGATTTTGGCTTTTGCTGGATTGCTCGTGGGAAGAAGTTAAATATTATAAAGTTTATGATGCACCGAATCTCGGTGCATTTTTTTTTATCAAAAATATTTGCATTTTAAAAAAATTCTAGTTAGAATAAACAACATATTCTTTACTCTGATAAACAATTAGAGTACTAAAGTGCGAAAGGGAGGAAGAAAGGTGAAACAAATTATTAAATTATCAATCATGCTGGTCTTAGTTTTTTCCACAGCTGCCTGTAGTGCACAACCAAATGCACAGCAAATTGAAAATGGGGGGAAGAAGGTGGCTGCTGGTGAAAGAACCATGGACGAAATTAAAAACAAAGGTGTGCTAACCATTGCAGTCGATGATACTTTTCCTCCAATGAATTACCGTAATGAAAAGAACGAATTGATAGGATTTGATATTGATCTTGCCAAAGCGGTTTCTAAAGAATTGGGAGTCAAAGCGGAGTTTGTTCCGACCGCCTGGGATGGTATCCTACCAGGCCTTGATGCTGGCAGATATGACATGATCATGTCATCGATGAATATAACAGAGGAAAGAAAACAAAAAGTTGATTTTGTTGAGTACTTGCAATTAGGACAAATTGTAGCAGTTGGACAAGGAAATCCGTACAAGATTAATAGTAAAGATAACCTATCTGGAAAAATTGTCGGGGTCCAAATGGGTTCAACAAGTGAAACAGCCGCGAAGGAAATAAAAGGAGTAAAGGAAATCAAAGCATATAACGGTTATACAGATGTTTTTAATGATTTGGCACTAGGACGTGTTCAGGGAGTCATCGTTGCAGAAGCGGTGGGCCGTTATTATAAAAAATTAAAACCTGGCGTTTTCGATGTAAGCGGAAATACTTTTATGGAATTGCCGATTGGAATAGCGGTCAGGAAGAATGATGATTCCTTAGAAAATGCGTTGCAAAACGCCGTAAATACTTTGAAAGAAAATGGGACATTCTCGGAAATCAGTGATAAATGGTTCGGTGAAGATATCACTCAAAAGCAGTAAAAGAAGACGAAAGAATGATATAGGAGGAAAGTGATGAGTGAATTTTCAGCTTTTGTGCTTACTTATCTTCCCTTCTTATTGCAAGGGGCACTCGTAACAATAGAAATAGCAGCTATCGGAATCATTGCGGGCAGTGTGCTTGGCATATTTATTGGGTTAGGACGGGTATCTAAAAATAAGTTTGCCTCTAGAACCAGCAGTTTTTATGTTTGGGTTATCCGTGGAACTCCGCTATTATTGCAGTTATTTGTCATCCATTTTGCCATTCCTTCCATGTTTAGCGCTTTAACGATGCCTCCCTTTGTATCTGCCTGTATTGCATTATCTTTGAATGCGGGGGCTTATATCGCTGAAATTGCAAGGGGAGCAATCCAGTCAATAGACAAAGGACAGATGGAAGCGGCTTGGGCTCTGGGCATAAACAACAGGCAGGCTATGTGGCGTATAATTCTCCCTCAAGCCTTCCGGCGGATGCTCCCGCCCTTAGGCAATGAATTTATCGCTCTAATAAAAGAATCTTCCCTTGTTTCAACAATCGCTCTTTATGATTTGTTAAGGACTGGCCAGCAAATAATAAGCAGTACCTATCGTTACATGGAAATCTTCATCTTAGTAGGGGCCATTTATTTACTGTTGACAACCCTAATGACATCTTTGGTAGGGAAAATCGAGAAAAAAGTAAGTGTTTTTGAATAGTAAAGATTGGAAGGGAACTTGTACTATTATCATTGGGCGACTTATTGGCCGACATTTTGCAAAAATAAAAGCTGCCCTGAAAACCGTATATAAACCACGGTAAGGGCAGCTTTAATATTAGTGTCAATTGCCAGCAGAAACTGTTTCAACGGCTTTACCGGATTGATAAAGCCTTCTGCTGATCAATGTTTGAAATATTAGGAAGGTACCGCCAATTGTCCAATAAAGCGGAAGAGCCGCGGGAGCTTTTAAAGAAAACATCACAATCATAACGGGAGATAGAAGTCCCATGTATTTCATTTGCTGCTGTTGCTGGGCGGGCATGCTCGATTGTGAGACCTTGAATTGCAGAAAATAAATTACGCCTGCAATGAGGGTAATCCCGATATCAGGGCTGCCAAGGCTGAACCATAGAAAACTATGCGAAGCAATTTCGGTCGAACTTCTTATAGCATAGTAAAAACCCGTCAGGATCGGCATCTGGATCAATATGGGCAGACAGCCCATATTCAAAGGGTTCACTCCATGCTTTTGATATAGGGCAAACATCTGGCTTTGAAGCTCTTTCTGTTTTGCAGGATCTTTTTCTGCTTTAATCCTTTTTTGCAAATCATCCATTTCAGGCTTCAGGCCATCCATTTTACTTTTCATCACTAACTGATTTTTATATTGCTTTAACATAAGAGGCATTAAAGCGAGCCGGATAATCAAGGTGATTAGAATAATCGCCAATCCGAAATTCCCGCCGAAAAATTCCCCAAGATAATGGATCGCCGTACTGAACGGGTGGACGAAGAATGTGCTGAATATGCCTTTATCGCCATTCGCGCCAGAACAGCCAGTTAATGTGAAAACCAAACTCAATAATATACCAGTTATAATAAATAGATTTTTTTTCCCTTTCATCGTATCCTCCTGTATTTTAGTTAGTTTAACTAATGTTCAGGAGGGATGATGGTTCATCTGAATCGTCATTTAAGCCGCATTTCTTTTTAATGCATTTACCAATCCATATAAGGACGAAATTGCTGCTGCGCGGCGGTTTTTCGGAGCTGGGTAAAGACAATCCGATACAGGCCATCCCAGCGGGTTTTTCACGGTCCGCAAAAGAAAAACTTCCGCTTAAATCTATCAGCAATTTGATGGCAATTCCAAAATAGATCCAGGCGTATAAGGAAGTCCATGTATTCAAGTCATAAATTTCAGCCAGTAAATCTATCATGGAATCACCTCCTTCATGAATGATAAAAGTATACAGGAGTATGATGAAACTTTCAATGTGAATGAATGGGAAAGCGGCAGGCAAGTTGATAAAAATGACAAAAACGGGACAAATGGGGGAGTGATTCACACCATTGTCCCGTTTAAAACTTAGGCTCTATTATCCTTGAATGTTGATTTCCACTCCGGAGACAAGCTTTCCGCGGGGCAGACCGCCGGAGTCAGTCCCCTCCGTTCCAATCAACTTCATTGAAAATCATCTCTTACCTTTAAATGGGCCTAAATTTAAAAATTTTGTTTGATGCCTGTTGTAATTGAGCCTAGCAAGTTTGCCGAAACCAGCCTCTTTCGAACCCCGATGCCTATTGACGCGGCAAGGGCAGCTTTAATTATCCCCACTGGAATAAACGGGTAAAATCCGCCTTTCAGTGCTCCTGTCCATGGCAGTCCTGCTGACACCTTCAACCATGCGGTTCCGATTGTGAGGGTAACGATCATGCCGATTGTATTGGCAATCATGGCTTGCTTGAAAGTAAAGGAAGTCTTTTCAAGATACCAACCAATAATAAAAGCAGTAGGTATAAAGCCTACGAGGTACCCTCCGGTAGGCCCGAACAGAACGGAAACACCTGATTTCATTTCTGCAAATACAGGAACTCCAACAGCGCCTAACGCCAAATATAGCAAAATCGAAAGAGTTCCATAACGCGCTCCCAGAATGGTCGCGGCCAAACCGATTGCCAATGTCTGGCCGGTAATCGGGACAAGTGGAAGTGGAATCGTCATTTGCGCCAGAATTCCCGTAATAGCTGCAAATAAAGCAGCTAAAATCATTCGTCTTAATTTTAATTGTTCGTTTGACATCAATATTCTCCCCTTCGTTAAGTTAACCAACAACCGGTTTTGGTTGACATTAAAAACTTTAATACGGAGAGAATGCTTTGTCAATAGTATTTTCACTCACCAGTATGTGATGGTATCGAAAAGCCCAATGACGATTAACATGAATCCTGCGGTTTTTTGTACCATTACCCCGATTTTCCTGCTCTTCCGAAGAAGAGTGCCATCCATCCCTACCGACCAGGCTACAGCCAGGAAAATAATCAATGGAAGGGAAGTTCCGATTGCAAAAACAGGAGGGAGGACTATCCCTAAAGGAGTACTTAATACAATTGGCATCAACGTTAGGAAAAATAATATAAACATAGTTGGACAAAAAGAAACTGAAAAAGCCGCACCCATTAAAAAAGAACTCCATCTGCCGGACCTTTGAGGAATAGAAATGTTAGAAAAAAATTTATTTAAGACTCCGAATTTGAAAAAGCCGGCTAAAAAAAGGCCAAGCAGAATGATAAATGGGCCGATCATTTTTCTGGAGGCTGCGAAGAAAAGCGGAAGTGAATCTTGAAAACCTCTGCCCGCTGCCCATACGGCGAATCCAAGCGCTGAGAAAACCGCAATTTTGCCTAAAATAAATAAGCCAATATGACGAGCCTGTCCGGGGGACTGCAGGCTCCTGTTTCCATAAAAAGTGATGGCGCTAATATTTCCTGTCAGCTGGCATGGCGCCAAAGCCCCGATGATACCGAGCAAAAAAGCAGCAATTAACGGCACTTCTTCGGCTGAAGAAAGCATATTGACAAAAGGGGTGCTAAGGAAATTGCTTATGTCCGTAAGCGTCTGATACATCTTCATTCTCCCCATTCGTTTAAAAAATTCAGTTTAAGAGTAGCACATGATTATCCAGAAAATGTGCAGATAGTAAAAGAATATAAGAAAATGCCACCCGGAAGGATGGCATTTTCGATTTATTAACCTGCGGAAGGCTGCCATTGCTTTGTAATATACTCATAGGCTTCCTGTGCTTTTTCTTCACTTGGCGGTTCTATATCCTTTAACGGGTATTCAAGCCCTAAGGCTTCCCATTTGTACACGCCAAGCTTATGGTAGGGGAGTATTTCAACTTTATGGACATTTTTTAACGTGCCGATAAATTCTCCCATCCTCAATAAGTCATCCGCATCGTCGGTTATTCCCGGTACAAGGACATGCCGAAGCCAGATGGGGACATTCCGATTGGATAAATACTTCGCAAACTCGAGGATGTGGTCATTCGCCATACCGGTCAATCCGATGTGCTTTTTCCTGTCAATATGTTTTATGTCCAGTAACACAAGGTCTGTATATTCCATCAGTTCATCCAGTTGTGCCAGAAAGTGGGCCGCACTGGAAAAGCATCCTCCCGAAGAGTCGATGGCCGTGTGGATCCCGGCTTTTTTGCATTCCTTGAACAGTTCAAGGAGGAAGGGGACCTGCAGGAGCGGCTCTCCGCCGCTTACCGTGATTCCCCCGCCAGACGATTCAATAAAAGGAAGGTATGAACGGAGGTCATCCATGATTTCGTCCACCGCCATTTGCTTTCCGGAGCCTATTTCCCACGTATCAGCGTTATGGCAAAATTGGCAGCGGAGGAGGCAGCCCTGTGTAAAAATGACATAGCGGATACCAGGTCCGTCTACTGTGCCGAATGTTTCAATTGAATGTATGTTTCCGTTCATAATGAATCTCCTTCCCAGTTAAACAAGGGGAAGCCGGATAAAGGCCCCGGCCGCCCGGCTATAATTTATAATGATTCGTGGAACGTGCGGTTAATGACATCCATTTGCTGTTCCCTTGTCAGCTTGATAAAGTTTACAGCATAACCAGAAACCCTGATGGTCAATTGTGGATATAGCTCAGGATGTTCCATCGCATCCATCAAAGTTTCCCGGTTGAAAACGTTGACGTTCAGATGGTGGCCTTCCTTGATCGCATAGCCATCAAGTATGGAAACCAGGTTGAGGATACGGCTTTCCTCTTCTTTTCCAAGTGCTTTAGGAACTATGGAGAAAGTATTTGAAATTCCGTCCAGTGAATACTCATAAGGAAGTTTCGCCACGGATGAAAGGGATGCAAGCGTTCCTTTCGTGTCCCGGCCATGCATTGGGTTGGCGCCAGGTGCGAAAGGCTCGCCAGTCCTGCGCCCGTCTGGCGTATTGCCCGTCTTTTTGCCATAAACCACATTGGATGTAATTGTCAGGACAGACATCGTAGTCATGGAATCCCTGTATGTTTGATGTTTTTTAAGTTTTTGCATGAAGGTTTTGACGATTTCAACAGCAATGCTATCGACCCGATCATCGTTGTTTCCGTATTTAGGGAAATCGCCGTTCACTTCAAAATCGGTGGCCAATCCATTTTCATCACGGAGAACCTTTACTTCCGCATACTTGATTGCGCTTAAGGAGTCGGCCACAACACTTAACCCGGCTATCCCTGTTGCCATCGTACGGAGGATTTCAGAATCATGGAGCGCCATTTCAATCCTCTCGTAGCTGTACTTGTCATGCATATAGTGGATGACATTCAAAGTATTGATATAGAGCCCGGCAAGCCATTCCATCATGTTATCGAATTTCTTCATCACTTCATTGTAGTCCAGGGTATCGGTAGTGATTGGCGCATATTGAGGGCCAACCTGGATTTTCAGTTTCTCGTCCACTCCACCATTGATGGCATAGAGGAGGGCCTTGGCAAGATTGGAACGGGCACCGAAGAACTGCATTTGTTTCCCGATTGCCATTGCGGAAACACAGCAGGCGATTCCATAGTCGTCGCCCCATTCCGGCCGCATGATGTCGTCATTTTCATATTGAATTGAGCTAGTTTGAATGGACATTTTCGCGCAATATTTTTTGAAATTCTCAGGAAGCTTAGTCGACCAAAGGACTGTCAGGTTTGGTTCCGGTGCAGGACCTAGATTGTCTAGTGTATGCAGGAAGCGGAACGAGTTTTTCGTTACAAGCGGGCGTCCGTCCAATGCAATACCGCCGATCGATTCAGTTACCCAGGTAGGGTCGCCGCTGAACAGCTCATTATAGTCCGGAGTACGGGCGAACTTGACGAGTCGGAGCTTCATGACAAAGTGATCGACGAGCTCCTGTGCCTCAGCTTCTGTAAGAGTCCCGTTCTTCAGGTCGCGTTCCATATAAATATCTAGGAAAGTGGATACACGGCCAAGGCTCATTGCGGCCCCGTTTTGCTCCTTGATAGCCGCAAGGTATCCGAAATATACCCATTGGAAAGCCTCTGTGGCATTGGCAGCTGGTAAGGAGATATCATATCCATAGCTTTTCGCCAGGTCCTTCAGTTCGCCAAGGGCGCGTATTTGTTCGGCGAGTTCCTCCCTGTGGCGGATATTGTTTTCCGTCATAACGCCGGTTGTTGACTTGTAGTCTTTTTTCTTCTCTTCAATAAGAAAGTCGACCCCGTACAATGCTACCCGGCGGTAATCGCCGATGATCCTTCCGCGGCCGTAAGCATCAGGCAATCCTGTGATGATGCCGGCTTTTCGGGCCAGAAGCATTTCATCTGTGTAAGCATCAAATACTCCCTGGTTATGTGTTTTTCGGAAGTCAGTGAAAATCCGCTCAACTTCTTCATTTAGTTTATATCCATACGCTTCGCAAGCTGCTTTTGCCATCCGGATCCCGCCGAACGGTTGCATGGAGCGGTTGAATGGTTTATCTGTCTGGAAGCCGACAACCTTTTCGAGGTCTTCGTTCAAATATCCAGGTCCATGTGAGGTAATGGTGGAAACTGTTTCGGTATCCATATCAAGAACACCGCCGTTTTCCCTTTCCTGTGAGGTTAGTTCCATAACCTGCTTCCAAAGCTTATCTGTCGCCTCGGTTGCACCAGCGAGAAAACTATCATTTCCTTCGTAAAGTGTGAAGTTATTCAAGATGAAGTCACGGACATTTACTTCTTTTGCCCACTTGCCTTTCTTAAATCCTTTCCATTGTACAGTTTCATCTTTGTCGGTTTTAACCAGCATTGTTTGTGCCATTGTGGTTCACCTCTTCGTTTATTTTAAAGCAGTATAACAGCTTCGCTTTCATTATCTTACTTTGAGTATAACAGATGGTATGTGAGGATTATCACCCTAAAACAGTCTTAATTGTTAACATATTGTGAATCTTGGGTTTAGAGGGCTAAATTGCATTATTTATTGATTAATAGGAAGATGTAATTTTCAAATAATTTATATCTGTACTATAGGATAATAGTGGTTTTTAAAAACTGTTATATAAGAAGAATCCATACATATCAACGTTTCAACTGTGATTGTGTTAGAAACAATATATTTTTATAGAAGAAACAAAAAGGCTGTTACCGTGATAGGCAACAGCGCTTTAATAATTATTAATCTACGACAATATAAGCAATCATTGGGCCGTTATGCTCTTTGTCCGGATGGACTTCACAAATCAGCCTGTAAACTCCTTCTTTCTCAAAAGAGACATCAAGTACCGTTTCTTCACCTTTTTTAACTGTTCCTTTAAAAGAAGTATTTTCGATTCTGAATGGATGCTCTTTGCCGTTCACCCCATAAATAATGAGTCGGACTTTTTCATCTTTTTCCATAAAAATCGTACCTGGATCCCATCTGTAAGCCTCAATTTTCTTTCCGCCCGGAATGGTTGTAGCAAATTCCCCTGTGACCATATGAACTTCCCGAACCTTGTTGGTGGCAACCGGATTAAAAACCACTTTATCTCCAGCGTTTAACAGCCACCATGCCACAGCTGAAATAATAGCCAGTCCGAAAACAAAGGCAATGAGAACAGTACTTTTCTTTACAGCCCAAAATTTCATCTAATCCCCCCATAGTATGTCCTGTAACTAACATATGCTTGTATGGCAGGGTAACTTGTCTATTTTCATGAACTTTTCTTAATAAACGGGAAGGGGAGGTACTATATAGGTTGAACTTAATTATTGCACTTTCTAATTTGAATAGATGGGTGATTGGAACTCAGGCATGTAGACTCCTCGAAAACGCTGCCGCGTTTCCTTCGTGCAAAGCCGATTCGAAGAGGCCATTTGTCCTGCGGGATTGAGCGGCAAGGGGAGACCCCGCAGGAGCGGCGCTACGAGGAGGCTCCACAAAAAATGCTCCTGCGCCACAGACTATTCGGGGAAGCAAATCTTCAGCTCGTCGCAAAGCTGCTCGAAGCCAATTCATGGATGTTTCTCATAAAGTAAATACAGGTAGATGCTTCGCCCCGCGGAAAGCGAAATGCCCAGAGTGGAAATCAACCACTCCGTTCACGTTTGAGTATTAATCTTTACTGCAACCTATATAGAAAAAAGCCGATAGGACGGCGTCTCCTATCGGCTTAATGAAAAACGGGGCATCAGATTAACCCAGTCTGTTTTCAACCATTGAACAAACCTCATCCGCAGTCAGCCCATTTGCCTCAATAACCGACGCTTTTGTCACGGTATCATGCATCCCCATAACGTTCGAATCGAGACCGCTGATCACGCAACAGGCACAATCCGCAGCATCTGATTCCTGCTTCAGCTCGACCACCTCATGTCCTTTTGCCCTAAGTGCCTGGCTGACATTGGTAAGTGCTTGTTCCACTCCTATTTTAGCCATAAAAACCACACCTCCTTCGTCCATATTGTTTCTGAAAGGGGAGGAATTATTCCTTTGCAGAATAACAAATGGCCTTTGGAAAAACATTAAATTAGGGAGGTGTTTTATTTTGGGCAAAAGGAAGCATGATCCATCAACCATCGGTCTCAATTCCTCGCAAGTTGAAGGGCAGGGTACTACAAACAGGGAAACCGGCAAAAAAGAACGGCCGTCTTCCAACAACAAGCAAAAACGTTCATAACAAGCTGGATTTTTGATGTAAAAAAACAGGGGATAATAACCCCTGTTTTTTTAATACATCTTCGCCACTTGCTCCTGCAGCGTTTTGTTTTCAAGGTATTCGTCATAAGTCATTTGCTTATCAACAAGGCCAGAAGGCGTCAATTCAAAGATACGGTTCGCGATTGTCTGGATAAACTGATGGTCATGGGATGCAAACAGCATGGAACCTTTAAAATTGATTAACCCATTATTGAGAGCGGTGATGGACTCCAGATCCAGATGGTTTGTCGGTTCATCAAGAAGCAAAACATTCGCGCCTGAAAGCATCATCTTGGACAGCATGCAGCGGACCTTTTCACCACCGGATAGGACACTCGCCTTTTTCAATACTTCCTCACCTGAAAAAAGCATTCTTCCAAGGAACCCGCGCAGGAAGCTTTCGCTGTCATCCTTTGGTGAGAACTGGCGAAGCCAGTCAACGAGATTTACATCGCTGTTTTCGAAATATCTGGAGTTATCTTTCGGGAAGTAAGCCTGGGAAGTCGTGATTCCCCATTTAAAGGTTCCGGCATCTGGCTCCATTTCTCCCATCAGTATTTTGAACAAGATTGTTTTAGCCAATTCATTCGTTCCGACAAGAGCAATTTTATCGTCCTTATTCATTGTAAAGCTAATATTGTCAAGGACCTTTACGCCATCAATTGTTTTAGTCAGGCCGTCAACCATAAGCAAATCGTTGCCGATTTCCCTCTCAGGAGTAAACCCGACGTATGGATATCTTCTTGATGAAGGCCTAATATCGTCAAGGGTAATTTTATCAAGCAGCTTTTTCCTTGAGGTTGCCTGTTTGGATTTAGACGCATTCGCGCTGAAACGGGCAATAAAGCTCTGTAGCTCTTTGATTTTTTCTTCCTTCTTTTTATTTGCATCCTGCGCCATCCTCTGTGCGAGTTGGCTCGATTCGTACCAAAAATCGTAGTTGCCGACATAGATTTGAATTTTGCTGAAATCAAGGTCAGCGATATGGGTACAAACCTTGTTTAGGAAGTGCCGGTCGTGGGACACAACTATGACTGTATTTTCAAAATTGATAAGAAATTCTTCAAGCCATTGGATGGCTTTAATATCAAGATGGTTTGTCGGCTCGTCAAGCAGCAGGACATCCGGCTGGCCGAATAGAGCCTGGGCAAGCAGGACTTTTACTTTTTCTCCGCCCGAAAGGTCCGCCATTTTTTTATCATGAAGGGACTCATCAATACCAAGGCCCTTTAAAAGAATCGCTGCCTCGGATTCAGCTTCCCAGCCATTCAGCTCGGCAAATTCACCTTCAAGCTCGGCGGCTTTCATCCCGTCCTCGTCAGTGAAATTTTCCTTCATATATATTGCGTCTTTTTCTTGCATAACTTCATATAGGCGTGTATGTCCCATAATAACCGTTTTAAGGACTTCTTGTTCCTCATATTCGTAATGATTCTGTTTCAAAACGGCCATTCTTTCACCTGGCCCCATATGGACCGTCCCAGTCTGGGCTTCAATTTCCCCAGATAGGATTTTAAGGAAGGTCGACTTTCCCGCACCATTCGCTCCAATCAATCCATAGCAATTGCCAGGAGTGAACTTTATGTTAACATCTTCAAATAGTTTTCTGTCGCCAAAGCGTAAACTTACATTGCTTACTGTAATCATAGCATCCTCCAAAATAGACATAATCCTTAAAATTATACCACGATTCATCTCCGTTTGCTAACTATTCCAAAGACTCATTAAGGGCGCGTGTTATTTTCAATGAAGTTAATTGGAACGGAGGGACTGACTCCGGTGGAATACAGGGGCACGTGGAGATCCCTCGAAAAGCGGAAGCGAACTTTCAGCTCGTCGCAAAGTATTTCCTTGTGGAGTGGAAATCAACCATCAAGGGCCGTTCCAAAAGTACTATTTGTTTGTCAGTAAGGAGATTATTGTTTCCTCATTATATCCGTTGGGTAAACTGAAAAAACAACCAGTATCAGTTTGAAATATTTTTTTAAATTATTTTATGATTTTCACACTTTATTCATATTTTTGTTGTAGAATTGAGTTATGGAAATGCCGAAAAGAGAAGGTGAACCGTGTGGCGAAAAAAAAGATAACGGAACTGGTTAAAAAGTTAAGGGAATCGGGGATAAAGGCCAGCATTACGAAGCCGAAATCTGATTACCTGTCCAATCTGCAGCACTTAAGTAAGGCTCCTTCTTCAGTAAATTGATTAAACAGTATGTAAAAAGCGGATAACCTGCTGACGGGGTTATCCGCTTTGCTATTTTTCTGGGGAACTACTCGATTTCGTCCAAAATCTCTTTCAGGACAGCCTGTTTATCAAAATCATTCCCCATAGGAAATTTTTCGATGAATCTATTATTTTCATTGACTAGATAAGTGAATGTACTGTGGATAAAAAATCCATTGCCAGGATCCTTGTATTGGAATTGAAAAGGTTCTGCCGTTTTTCGGATCTGTTCGTGGCTTTTTTTAAGATTGCTGGCATCGCCAGTCAGGAAGAGCCAGCCCCCATCATCCTCAATTTCAAACATTTTCATATAATTCTTCATTACTTCCGGTGTATCTCTGTACGGATCAATAGTAATAGTAATAAATTCAACCTCTTTGCCAAATACGCCTTTTTCTTTCAAGTCTTCCTTAAGCATGGCCATTTTTTGGGTCGTCGTAGGGCAAATATCCGGGCAATGGGTATAGATGAATTCAATCAGTTTTACTTTTGTATGGTCATCCCCAAAACGGAATTCCTCATTATTATGCGTTTGGAGTTCAACGTCTCCTGGAATTTGTGCCAGCGCATCCCGCGCGATAAAAAATGATATGCCGGCGGCTATGCCGATTCCTATAGCAGCGACACATATAATCACTATTTTTCTCATGCAAAAACGCCTCCTTTTTCAAAGATAAAGGAGTTTCCTTGAAATGTATGTGGATATTCTGTGAACTTCGAAGTTCAGTCGACGTTACAATATTCAATCGGGCAATTTTCACAGTTGTTTTCTTTTTTTAAATATTCCAGGTTGTGAATGGTTATTTTTTTTGCCTCTATGCTGATGATGTTTTTCCGTTTTAATTCCGACAGCATTCTGCTGACTATCTCACGTGCTGTGCCGCAAAAGTTGGCAAGATCCTGGGTTGTGACGGGGACAGTGATAAGGATCCCTTTCTCAGTCACAACTCCGTAGCTGTTGCTGAGTCTGATTAGTGTGGAATACAACGCTCCTTTTTTCCCGTATAACACCAGGTCTTTAAATTTGGTCATTGTCTTTCGCATATGGTCATTCATCCATTTTAGAAATTCATATGCGAGCTCACTATTTTTAAATAAAGCTTGTTCAAGTTCATTGATTTCCAAGGCGGCTATCTCGGCATCTTCGATCGCCCGGGCGTTAAAGATATATTTAGGCTCATAGGTGAAAAGAGTTAATTCGCCGACAATGTCATTGTGGCAGCAAAGCCTTAGAAGTAGTTCCTGTCCTTCGGAGTTCATCTTCGTAATTTGCACTTTTCCCGACAAAATAATATAGACCTCGGCTGCGTCTTGCCCTTCCCTGAATAAATAGGAGCCTTTAGTGCATTCGAAATTTCTGTTGGATGATTTTAAAAGTTCGTTCAGCTCATATGATAACGCCGGATTCTTGGAAAAACTTTTCATATGGATCACCCACACCAATTTATTGTTTGCTGTTTTTGCCTATACAATCCTATTTTACCTTAGGATAACTTTAAATAGGGGAAAGCTTTTTTACAATAATAAGAACGGAACGGATGATAAATATAATATTTTTTTAATAAAGGTAAATACTACATAACGAATGAGTCGGGATGAGAAAAGAAGGAGGCGATCGATTTGTTTTTCGGTAAAAGGTTTCCTGTTGAAAAAGAAGAGGAGGTACTGGTCAGCACCGAGGTCTATTCATGTAGTGATGACTCTTGCATTGGCTGGATGCGTAAAAATTTTGTTTCATCTGATTTGTTGTGTCCGATGTGTGGGAGTGCGATGGATTTCGGAGTAAGGGATCTTCCTGAAATTTAATGAAAAAAGCCGGGTGCTGCTCTTCATGCGGGCCCGGCTTTCTTGTTTTTTCATGAAAGGTTTTCGTTTTGCTGTTTAATTTCGTCTCCGCTCATTATGGTATTAGCTTCTTCAAGCTGTTTATGTTCATCCACAGAATCCCCCGGGATACTTTCGGGATTAGGATATGTATCTCCGCTTTTAATGGTAAAAACTGGATTTTTTATAGCGGGGGTTGTATATTTTGTATTCTTTTTCATTGCATTCAGCTCCTTGGAAATTAGCATATACCTTTAGCCATCCGCTTATTCAGGGCACTGATTATTTCAAGGATTTAAAAGCTTTTCTTTTTTGATAGTATTCCAGAGTACCAAATTCAGTATTAAGGAGTGTCTCCATTTTTACGAGGTCATTTGTTCCTACCGGTGGATCATCGGGGTTCCATTTTATCGTATAAACAAAATAATACTCTTTTATTTGCCTGAAAATGACTGGTGAGGAGGGGAACTTATCAAAAAGGGCTTTAATATTATATTTTTTTGTGTAACTCCATTGAACTAGCTCCATCCCCAGGACCTCCTCGATAATGGTCATTATCATTATTTAAACATATTTATACCAAATCAAACTTGTGGGTGAAGAAAACAAAAAAACGGTTCCCGCCCAGCGGGAACCGGATATATGCTTATTCCAAGTTTGACGCGGCGCAGCCGTCACATGTCGTTAAGTAAGATTCGGCCTGTTCTTGAATTTTTTCACCGCATACAGGGCATTCCTTTTGAGGCAGATTACGAAAGAATTCAACCGGGTTTATCAACAATTAAAACCCCTCCTTATATAATACAGATTTAAAAACCTTTCCCTTTTATAGTACAGTATAATCCCCTTTATCTAAAATGTGAATAAATAATTAGTAGAAGGGAGGTTTTTTTGCATCTTTTCCCGGGAATGTGGACTAAAAAGAGCAGGAGAAAATGACCATGTCTGATATGTTTTCAAATAAACAGGAGAAAGAAATACCGGAAGATATAAAAAAGAGCGCCGGCAAAGGAATCATATTTTTGGCAAGAGTCGGTTATATATCAAAAGGAATTGTGTATATCCTTGCGGGGATCCTTACTCTCATGGGAACAGCCGGGCTGGAAGAAGGACCGAAGGGAACAGAAGGGGCTCTTGTGGAGGTAGCTCAAAAACCATTTGGCGAGCTTTTGTTATGGGCTATCGCGGTAGGCCTATTAGGTTATGTCTGTTGGAAAACCGTCCAAGGTATCAAGGATCCCGACGGGTCGGGCAGCAAATTAAAGGGATTGTCCAGGAGAGCAGGGAATATTGGGAGTGCCGCCATCCACAGCTTCCTTATTTATAAAGCTGTGTCACTTGCCATGCATTCCGGCTCTGGCTCAGGAAAAAAACAGAAGATACTCAAAATTATCCTCTCGTCCGGGCTAGGCCGCTGGGCGATTATTCTAATTGGTGCTGGCATCATTGTGTTTGGACTTAAAGAAATATTTATTGCATTTACAAGAGATTTTACAAAAATGTTGAAAAAAAGCAGGATGAGCCAGGAAGAATTAAATATGGGAAGGAAATCGGGGAGGTTTGGGATGGCAGCAAGAGGCCTCCTTTTTTGTGTAGTCGGATATATAGGAATCGTAGCTGCCTATCATTCCAAGGCTGGTGATTTGTTTGGGACGGATGGTGCATTGGCGTTTTTATATAGACAGCCTTATGGTCAACTGGTCATCAGTTTTGTGGCGGGTGGATTAATTTCTTACGGTCTATTCCAAGTTATAAAAGGAAAAAGAAGGGAAATAAATCTGCAATAAAAGAGTGAAAGTTTGAAAGAGGCGAGATTATTTTAGATTGTATTTAAAAATATGGCAAAATTTTACGAGTTTCTTAATTTTCCCTTTCTAAATTGTGAACTTTCTATTACAATTAAATTATAAATGTATAAAACGCAGGGGTTGATACTTGACAATGAGTGAATTTGCCTACACATTCAGTCCTGTTTTACTAATTTTTGCTTTTGCACTTACTATAATGGCTTCCTACACCGCTTTAGATATGTTTACGCTAATCCATTCCTCAAAAAAGAATAAAGGCTTGCTTTACATCGGCGGTACATTTTCAATGGGTATCGGTATTTGGGTTATCAATTTTCTTGGCTTGCTTGCTGAGGACATTGACCGATTTTCCACTTATCAGATACCTCTTACTCTTTTGTCAATGGTTATCGGCATTTCCCTTACGGGTATGGCATTCACAGCCTTAACAGCCGACAAAGTGAAGTTTTCAAGCATAATAATTGGCAGCCTGTTTTTAACGATGGCCGTTTTTTCCATTCATATTATTGGAATGTACTCCATGGAAATTAGTATTGGCTTTAATCCTTTAATTTTTAGCATTGCAGGCCTGCTAATCTTTGGATCTTTTCTTTTTTCACTATGGATGCTCTTTTATTCAGAAAATTTTAAACGGAATAACACAGCCTGGTTAAAGCCTGTCAGTGCGGCAATTATCACGGCCGCAATAGCGCAAGGTCATTTTTTATTAAAAAGGGCCTCGAATTATGGGAAGGCACCGGTTGCAAATAATAATTTCATGTTTGAGGATTCTTTTATCGTTTATCTTGTTTTGTTTGTTGCCTTTCTCATATTTGGTGGATTAATCATTTCCAGTACGCTGATCAGTAAAAAGCTTGCCGCAGCCGACAGCCATTTGAAGGACGTCCTGGCGGCACTTGATGCCTCAGCGATTGTGGGCATTACCGATAAAGATGGCAACCTCGTGGAAGTGAATGATAAGTTCTTGGAAATTACGCAATACAGCAGGGAAGAGGTCATCGGGAAAAGCCATCGATTGATGAACTCCGGTTATCATCCAAAAGAGTTCTTTGCTGATCTATGGAACACTGTCCAATCGGGCAGTATCTGGCATGGTGAGATTTGCAATAAAGCAAAAGATGGAACTCTATATTGGGTTGATACGACAATTGTTCCTTTCCTTGATTCTAAAGGAAAGCCATATCAGTACGTTTCCATTAGGACAGATATAACGAATAGAAAAAATGCCGAGGCGGAGCTGCTTGACAGGCATAAAGAGATAAGTGACATCACTTTTGCCCTGGATCAATCCTCTATAGTCGCTATTACCGATTCCAAAGGTTTAATTACAAGTGTCAATGAAAAATTCTGCGAGGTTTCAAAATACAGCCGTGAAGAATTGATCGGGCAGGATCATCGTATATTGAATTCCGGGACACATTCCAAAGAATTTTTCAAAGAACTGTGGAGGACAATCGGGCAGGGAAATGTATGGAAAGGAGAAATATGCAACAGGGCCAAAGATGGGACGTTATATTGGGTTGATACGACAATCGTTCCATTTTTGAACCACAAAGGCAGGCCCTACCAGTATGTAGCGATAAGAACTGATATTACTAACAGAAAGACTGCAGAGAAGAATTTAAAGGCTTCACTAAAAGAAATTGAGGATTTCAAATTCGCCCTCGACCAATCATCCATCGTTGCCATCACAAATGGAAAAGGTATTATTCAAAGTGTGAATGATAACTTCTGTCTGATTTCCCAGTATTCAAGGGAAGAACTGATTGGGCAGGACCACTGTTTATTAAATTCCGGCTTTCATGCAAAAGAGTTTTTCAAGGATTTATGGAGCACAATAGGAAATGGAAACGTCTGGAAGGGTGAGATCAGGAATAAGGCGAAAGATGGGACGTATTATTGGGTGGATACTACGATTGTTCCATTCCTCAATGAAAAGGGGCGTCCTTATCAGTACCTTGCAATTAGAAATGATATTACTGAACGGAAAAAGACGGAAGAAATGCTTCATCGCCAGGATAAATTGGCGGCTGTCGGCCAACTCGCAGCCGGTGTGGCCCATGAAATAAGGAATCCACTGACATCTATGAAAGGATATGCGGAATTCCTGCAGCTCGATGAAAGAGATCCAGAAAGGCTTGAATTTTTAAACATCATTCTCGACGAAATTGAGCGGGTGAATGTAATTGTTGAAGATTTCATGGTTTTAGCAAAACCAAAGGCAGTCGAGCTTGAAGAGAAAAATGTCATTCCTGTTATACAAAATGTCCTGGCACTCCTTGAATTTGAAGCACGCAAAAAGAATGTCAGACTCCATTTTGATTATTCAAACGATATTGTACAAATTGAATGTGATGAAAATCGGCTTAAGCAGGTTTTCCTGAACTTTGTTAAAAACGGAATTGAGGCTATGCCAAATGGCGGGGAACTGCATGTGAAAACACGCATCCATGATAATAATGTCCAAATATCCATTCAGGACACCGGCGTTGGTATACCTGAAGAAAAATTGAAAAAACTCGGCGAACCGTTTTATACAACTAAAAAGAACGGAAACGGACTGGGGCTTATGGTAAGTTTCAAAATTATTGAAAGCCATAATGGAAAAGTATTTGTTGAAAGTGAGCCAAATAAAGGTACGACCTTCAACATAGTCCTTCCGGCAAAAACAGCTTAGTTCAACATAAAAGGAGGGAGAAATCCCTCCTTTTTCTGTGGTCTTTCTATATAGTGATAACCATCATAGCAG
This sequence comes from Bacillus sp. B-jedd, assembly GCF_000821085.1. Taxonomy (GTDB): domain Bacteria; phylum Bacillota; class Bacilli; order Bacillales; family Cytobacillaceae; genus Bacillus_D. The sequence continues at coordinate 2,286,404 of NZ_CCXR01000001.1, read as the reverse complement.
TTTGTTTTTCGAATAAAGTAGATTAGTAATAGAAAGTATTTAATGTATTTTTCATAATGCTGTCAAAATAATGTAGTAATCTCTTCACAAGCGGCAGCAAAAATGAATTAATATGGTTATATCAGGCTTTATGTTATTAATAGGGGGGAGAAAATTGGGAGAAGCAAATCTGGTTAAAACGGTATGCGGATATTGCGGTACCGGTTGCGGGCTTGTCCTGGAAGTACAGGACAATAAAATAGTCAAAATCCGCGGCGATAAGGAAGCGCCTGTCAACAAGGGTCAGACGTGTGTCAAGGGTTCGTTTGGGTACGAATATGTCCATTCTCCAAAAAGGCTGAATTCACCTTTAATGAGGAAAAACGGCCAGCTTGTACCCGCTACATGGGAGGAAGCTTTAAATTTCATCACTGGAAAGCTCGGTTCCATCAAATCAAAATTTGGCCCGGAAGCCATTTCAATGTTTGCTTGTGCAAGAACAACGAATGAATCCAATTATGTCACGCAAAAATTCATGAGGACTGTTATAGGCAGCAATAATATTGACGGATGCAACCGTACTTGACACGCTCCTAGCGTTGCCGGTCTGGCAACTGTTTTTGGAAGCGGTTTCCCTACGAACACACTTGATGATTTCGACAAGGCAGAAGTTCTTTTACTGATGGGATCGAATACGAGCGAGGCACATCCAATCATTGCGAATCGTATTAAAAAGGCAATAAAATCCGGACTGAAGATGATCGTCATTGACCCGAGGAAAATCGATATGACGAAATTTGCCCACCGGCATCTTCAAATAAATGTCGGTTCCGATATTGCTCTCATTAATGCTTTTATTCATGTAATTCTAAAAGAAAAGCTATACAGCACAGAATTTATCCTTCGACATACAGACGATTTCGAGGTGCTAAAAAAACGGGTTGAGTTATATACGCCTGAATATTCCGCTTCCATCACCGGAGTCCCGGCAGAAGATATTGTCGCAACTGCTAGGGAATACGCATCTGCGAGCGGAGCGATGATTGCTTATACTCTCGGGATTACCGAGCATCATTGCGGCGTAAATAATGTCTTTGATATCGCCAATCTGGCTTTGCTGACAGGGAATATCGGCAAGGAAGGAAGCGGCATCATGCCTCTGAGGGGCCAAAATAACGTTCAAGGCGCCGGCGATATGGGCTGCCTGCCAAACCAACTGGCCGGGGCGATGAGCCTGGCAAATGCCGAGTACCGGGAAAGATATGAAAAAGAATGGGGCGTCACTCTTAATCCCAATGCCGGCGATACACAAACACGGACATTCGATAAAATTGAAACAGGTGAAATTAAAGCTATATATGTCATTGGCGAAAACCCGCTTCTTGCCGATGTCCATATGAACCACACAAAAGTTTTGCTTGAAAAATTGGATTTGCTTATCGTGCAGGATATTTTTCTGACAGAAACTGCTGAGTTCGCGGATGTTGTTCTTCCGGCCCGCTCCTGGGGAGAGGTGGATGGCACTTTCACTAATACTGACAGAAGGATCCAAAGAGTGCGTAAAGCTGTGGAAGCTCATCCGGAAACAAAAGAGGACTGGGAAATACTTTGTGAGCTTTCAACTATGATGGGCTACCCGATGAACTATAATAACAGCGAAGAAATTTGGAATGAAGTAAGGAAGCTGGCGTGGGAGATGTATGGTGGAATCTCGTATTCGCGTCTGGATAAAGATTACTCCGTCCATTACCCATGCCCGGACGAAACCCATCCTGGTACATTGATCATGCATGAAAGGTTTCATTCGAGTGAACAAACAGAGCGCAAATCGCCATTTGTCCCGGTTGAATATACCGCTCCACTGGAAATGCCTGACGAAGAGTATCCTTTTACCCTGACAACAGGCAGAAGATATGAGTCGTATAATACCCATACACAAACCCGATACTACGCTTCGGGAGTGAAAATCAGGCAAACGGAGGAGACGTTGGATATTCATCCTTCAGATGCAGAAAAACTCGGCATTGAAAACGGTGAATTGGTCAAGGTTAAATCACGCCGCGGTGAATTGACCGTTAAATGCAAAATAACCGAACAGGTCGTGCCGGGTCTTGTATTTATGAGTTTCCACTGGCATGAAACACCAACGAATGTCCTGACACTGAACGAATATGATCCAATTTCAGGAACAGCTGAATATAAAGCATGTGCAGTGTCAATCGAATCGCTGTAAAAGCATAAAGGAGCAGATCATTTCTGCTCCTTTAATTATTTTTGGGCGTTTTTGCCGCATCACGCAAAGCGGTAATAAATCAGTACAAATGTCGCCAATACGAATATAAAGTTCAAGAAAACAAAAACAACTTGATCTGCAACGGTCTTATGTATCGAGATAGGAGGTTTATAAAACGACACTCCTTCGATGATAAAAATAGCAAGAATGATATGGATGATAAAATGCCCAGCAAGTTCGAGCCAGCCAAATAATGTAGTCGTTAAGATAAAGATAATTGTTAATATGAAGGCCAGCAATCGATTTAGAACGCCAACGATTAAAAGATAACCGACAACGAATTCAATAAAGGCACTTAGCAAAATAAAAATCCCTGGTGAAAATCCAAAGGTCGGAACATGATGATGGGCGATGATATCCAAGGAAAGACCCGGAAAAACCCATTTTTCCACTGCAACCCAGCAAAGGGAAAGGCCTGTGCCTAAGTATAAGAAAGGGAAACCCCATTGCTCCAACCTTGTACTGCCAATTAGCAGTACAAAGATAACAGCCAGATAGAAACCATAATCCAGCATATGAAATACACCATGTAAAGGAGTAAGATAGACAAATATTCCGAATAAAATCAGAGCCCCTGCTTTTGTTGCATAATGGTGAGGGATGAGCAATAGCCCAATCGAAAGCCATGCAAGCACGGTTACCTCCATGGAAGGCAGGTGAATTTCAGGAGCAAAAATAGTTCCCATTACGACTTGAATGATTAAAGCTGCCGCAGTCCCATACTTCAAGATTAAGCGTGAGTACTTTCGTAACCCATCAAGACGGCTGTCTATTTTTTCGAAAGGCTTCCATTTCATCATCCATGGGAGCAGCTGAGGAAGCGCGGCCAGTATTAAGGCAACGCCAATCGAGACAGAGATGAAGACGGGTGAAAGAATATCTTCAATGGCCGCTTTTTCGGGTACAGCCTCGGTGAACCATTTTACATGAGCCTCCGTAAGAAGCGGAGTAGCGGCTACGCCGATAATTAATAGATAAAAATATAGTTTGTTCCTCATTTTGAAAACCTCCTTAAAAATTCCATTACCCACAAAAACTTTATTTTAGCCGCTAAAAATCCCATTATTTAAACTACTGCTTTTTAAAAATTCAAAAAATTAGTTATCGAAACGTAAAATTCCCGTCATTGTTGTTACTCAATTAACATCCCTCTGTTCTTGGTATTTTATTTTTACATGCTAAGATTTACAGTGTTAGCTTCAAAAAACTAAGGGAGGAATCGACTTGAAAAAAACATTTGGAACATTGATCATGGCGGCTGCACTCTCTACTACAGTCGGCGCCAACGCGCAAGCCGAGGAAATCGAAGTTAATTATGGGGACACACTATCCAAACTGGCAAATGTACATAACACTACAATTGAAAATATTATGGCATTGAACGGTTTAACTTCAGACACCATTTTTGCGGGTTCCACACTTACCATTAATCCTGAAAAGCTTTATGAGGTAAAGAGTGGGGATACCTTGTGGGAAATCGCCCGTGAAAACGATATTTCCGTCGAGGATCTTAAAGGTTGGAACAAACTTACGGATGATTTAATTATTCCAGGTGCTTTGTTATCAGTTAGCGGACCAAAGGTTGCTTCTACTGAGTCAGTACCTGTCAAAACAATTAAATCTGGCAAGACCGTGAGGATTCCTAAAGAGAACCCGGTGAAGAAAGTGAAAGCAGTATCAAACGCGCCGTCTTCCCCGGCAGCCGGCCAGGTTAACAAACCTGCTGCCGCACAAGTAAAAGGGAAAGTGCTGACAGTGAGCGCCACTGCCTATACGGCTTCATGCAAAGGCTGTTCAGGAGTGACAGCAACTGGTATAAACTTAAAAAATAATCCGGGTATGAAGGTCATTTCAGTAGACCCTTCCATTATTCCGCTTGGAACTAAAGTTTATGTAGAAGGCTACGGACATGCAATTGCTGGAGATACAGGGGGCGCCATCAAAGGGAATAAAATTGATATTTTCATCCCTTCGAAGGAAGAAGCCTTAAAATGGGGAAGAAGGACAGTGAAAGTAACTATCCTTCAATAGAAAAAAAACCGCCAGCTGGCGGTTTTTTTCTTAGAATCTAGGATGCTTGTTTCATAAGGACGGCAGCGCTCTTTCTTTGGTAAAAGAACCAGTTCAAAACGAATGAGATCACATAGAAACCAATAAAGAAGTAGAATGCCGTAATAGGTGTCCCTGTGGTGTTTACTGACCATCCAAATAATTTCGGAATGAAAAATGATCCGTATGCAGCGAATGCCGCAGTGAAACCAAGAACCGGAGCAGCTTCTTTCGGGATAAAAATCCCGGGTATCATTTGGAAGGTTGAACCTGAACCTATTCCAGATGCGACGAACAAAACCAGGAAAGAAGCAAGGAAGCCTGAAAACTGCTTTTCACCAAGGAAGAAAATAACTCCCATAGCTCCAATTGCCTGAACGATAAGAACGTAAGCGGTCACTCTGGCCCCACCAAGCTTATCGGCAATCCAACCGCCTACAGGTCTTGCGGAAGCCGCAAGCAAAGCTCCAAGGAAAGCCAAAGACACATGCTGCGGGAATTGGGATTTCAGCAATAATGGGAATGCGGCCGAATATCCAATGAATGAACCGAAAGTTGCAATATATAAAACTGTCATGATCCATGTGTGTTTTCTTTTAACAATTACAAACTGCTCTGATACGGACTGTTTGGCAGTTGGAAGATTATCCATTCCAAAATAGGCGGCGATTGTCATAATTACAATTGGGATTACCCAAATAAAAGCTGCGTTTTGTAGATAAACCTGTGATCCGTCCGGCAATGACTGAGAACCACCCACAAGAGCAAAGGTTCCTGAAGTGATGACCAGCGGGGTAATGAATTGGACAACAGAAACGCCCATATTTCCAAGCCCACCATTGATTCCAAGGGCAGTTCCTTTTTCTTTCTTAGGGAAGAAGAAGGAAATGTTCGCCGTTGAAGAGGAAAAGTTTCCTCCTCCCAATCCGCATAGCGCGGCAAGAAGCAGCATGATAGAAAACGGTGTATCAGGATTTTGAACAGCGATTCCAATTCCAACGGCCGGGATTGCAAGCACTGCTGTAGAAATAACAGTCCAGTTTTTGCCCCCTATTTTTCCTACGGCAAACGTGTAAACAAATCTTAAGGTCGCCCCTACAAGTCCAGGGATTGCAGCGAGTGTAAATAGCTGTTCATCAGTAAAACTGAAGCCAATGTCATTGAGCCGGACTGCAACGACCGACCAGATTTGCCAAACGATAAAGGCCAGCATGAGTGAAGGAACAGAAATCCATAAATTTCTCTTACTGTGTTTTTTTCCTTCCTTTTTCCAAAACTGTTCATCCTCAGGATTCCAATAATTAATTCGCGCCATCTTTTTTACCCCTTCCGAAAATCGATTTATCACTAAGTTGGTGCTGTTAATGTAATGATAAGGTGATGTTATCATCTTAAATGTGATTTTCGTCACTCTATTTTTGAAGGATTTGTGAAAAGGGGACTCTGTTCAAAAAGTTGTAAAAAACATACTAAATTTCGATTACTAAAAACATTAGTTTTTCTTAGGCTGAGAATGGGTAAACTAGTTGCAAACAGATAGAAAGGAAGATTGCCATGTTATGGACCATTATTGGACTACTTGTATTATTTTGGGTTTTGGGATTGGTCTTTAAAGTTGCAGGCGGGCTAGTTCATATCCTTTTAGTAGCAGCAGTTGTCCTGTTTATTTTCAATTTTTTCAAAAACAGGGCTGCCAGGTAAATAAAAGCATAAAAAAAGTGCTGCTCATATGGCAGCACTTTTTTTATGGATATTCAATTTGTTTCACGAAAAATCCCTATATAATTTTTAGTTTCTCCCATGGCATCTTTAACAGCTTTTATCGTTAGATGCTCCTGATAAATCTCCCCATTTTTTCGTTTGTTCCAAATCAAACCCTCCCATTTCCCATCGGTTTTAAGGCTAAACCACATTCTCCGATAAAAATCATTATCATGTTCACCTGACTGAAGGACGCTCGGTGTCTTGCCTTTCACCTCTGCCATCGAATATCCTGTTATCCGTGTAAAAGCCGGATTTACTTTTAATATGATTCCGTCCGCATCCGTTACGGTAATACCGTCATCATGGTGATGAATGATTTGTTCCGAAATGCTTTTTTTCTCGTTGTAATAAGTCCATACCGAAAGGATCAGGCATGCAAGCGCAGTCTGGGATAAGGCCATAAACCCGATTGAATAGTGGCCAGTCAAATGATAAGCCGCCCCAGCGAGGAGAGGAGGAAAAAAACCGCCCAAAGTGCCCAATGCCGTTACAAGACCATTTACTATGCCGGCCTGTTTAAAAAAGTATAGTGGAACAAGTTTGAAAACTGTTCCACTCCCAAGACCCGAACTTACGGCAACTAATAGGCAGCCAAATGAAAATATAGGCAAGGAAGGGGTAAAGGATAAAAGTACTCCTGCAAAACTGAGGCCGGCAAAAGCGATAACTAGGACAGAGTAAGGATTGATTTTGTCCGAAAACCAACCGCCGGAAATCCTGAATAAAAGCGAAAGAACAATAAATATAGCTGTACGCACGCCTGCATCCATTGGAGGCAGCTCAAAATAATTAACTAGGAAAATGGGCAGATAGGCTGAGAAAGCAATGAATGAACCAAAAGTTAAAAAATAGAAAGTGCAAAGAAGCCAAAGTTTTTTATTTTTATAAACCTTTTGGACCTGGGTCAAGATGGTTTCATTAACCTTTCTTTCCTTTTTATCCCCGAATAAAAGATTGATTACGGCAAATATGGCTGCAAGAATAAGAAAGCCCTCCACAGTGTCTCTCCAGCCGTAACCCGAAGCAAGTACTGGGGCAAGAAAGGCTGTAATCGCGGTTCCCGCTTTTCCAATCCCATATAGGCCGTTGACAGCTCCATGTCTGTTTTCGGAAAAGTATTTTGGCAGGGAAGTTGTACCAACTGGAAATATGCTTCCCCCTATTCCTAGCAACATGCTTGCCACTAACAGCAGGCTCGCAGATTCAGCCTTAGTGATCATCAGTATTGGGATAATTAGCAAGATAAAACTAATGGCAAATACTTTTCTTGCACCATATCGTTCTGTAAAATAGCCAGCTGGAATCCGGAAAATTGAACCAAAAAATATTGGAAACGCAATAATCCAAGCGGTATAGGCGGAAGAAATAGATAAATCATTTTTTATGAATGGCATAAGTGCTGAGATTAGAGCCCAAATCATAAAGCCTGCGAGCAAGCTGCTTGTTTGAATGAGAACCTGTTTTTTCCCTTGAATCATTTACATTCCCCTCTTTAACATGCTTAGACAAACCCGGGTGTTTATATTATTTAAATTATATAGTGGAAAAATTCCCAATAGACTTTAACTTGGACATAAATAAAGTAATTCTGCCATTACGAATTTATTAGCGACACCTAAATAATACTATATTTACACTTAAATAGTTGCTTTATTAACTTAATATAGGCTATTGTGTACCAATTAACTTCCAGAATGGAGAAAAACAAAAAAAGTTCATAATTTAATACATTTTTTGCTTGGCAGCCATTGCAAGTGGACTTATGATTAGAAAGTCAAAAGGGGTGGTAAACCATTCCTTATAGCAGAGGCTTTGATATCATTTTATCTCTATATAAAAGAAGGCGAATTTTATATGCACTTTAGAAAAATCGCGTTGGATCCTCCTAAAGTACTCGTATTCGGTTTTATCATGATCATTTTTATTGGAGCCTCATTGTTATCCTTGCCTGTATCAACGGTGGATGGTGACGGGCTGCCTTTTATTAAAGCCCTTTTTACCGCAACTTCTGCCACTTGTGTGACTGGGCTTGTGGTTGTAGATACGGGTACAACTTTTACGATTTTTGGCCAACTTGTTATCCTGACTTTAATACAAGTTGGCGGTTTGGGTTTTATGACCTTTGCCACCCTGTTTGCTTTTTTGCTTAGGAAAAGGATTTCGCTTAAAGAAAGGATTCTTCTGCAGGAATCCTTAAATAATATTTCCATTGAGGGGATAGTCAGGCTGGCGAAAAGAATCCTTTTTTTTACCGCGTTTTTTGAGTCGATTGGAGCGCTTATCCTGTCAATCAGGTTTTCCTTTGATATGCCACTTGGCAAAGCGATCTATTACGGTATCTTCCACTCAGTTTCAAACTTTAATAATGCCGGTTTTGATTTGATGGGGGAATTTAGAAGCTTGACTGGCTATGTTGATGATCCTACGGTAGTCCTGACAATCAGCTCGTTAATCGTGATTGGCGGGATCGGTTTTATTGTTATGAATGATATTTTTGAATACCGTTCTACCAGGAGGGTGTCACTCCATACAAAAGTAGTCCTGTCGACAACTATCTGGCTGCTGCTTGCTGGCACACTTATTATCTTCTTGCTCGAGTTCTCAAACAGCAAGACACTTGGGCCATTATCCACGGAAGGCAAAATGCTAGGTGCATTGTTCCAGTCCGTTACAGCCCGGACAGCCGGAGCAAATACAATCAGTATTGGCGATATGACGCAATCTGCTTTATTTCTTACCATTCTTTTAATGTTTATCGGAGCCTCACCAGGCTCGACAGGAGGGGGAATCAAAACGACAACCTTTGCCACCCTTATTGGTGCAGTTTGGTCTCAAATAAGAGGGAGGGAGGATGTTGTTTTATTTAGGAGGAGAGTGGGTTATGAAATAATTTATAAAGCTCTTACAGTTACTTTCAGCGCCCTTGTCCTCATAATGGTGATGGCAATGCTCCTGACGATAACGGAAGAAGGTTATGATTTTTTAATGATTTTATTTGAAACAACCTCTGCTTTTGCCACAGTCGGCTTGTCGATGGGTCTGACACCGCATTTATCGCCGGCAGGAGAAATTATCATTACAATTATGATGCTGGCGGGCAGGGTAGGCCCTTTAACGGTTGCATTTGCCATAACTTTAAGGCGGAAGCAGAACCCATATAAATATCCAAAAGGAAAAATAATGATTGGCTGATTAAACTGTGAGGAGTGCATAAAGAATGGTGAAACAATACGCGGTAATAGGGCTAGGCAGGTTTGGCGTCAGCCTTGCTGGCCACTTGTATCAGGCAGGCCAGGAGGTCCTTGGCGTTGATGTGAACGAGGAACGGGTGGAGGACGCCCAATCAGCAGTGACTCATGCAGTCATCGCTGATTCGACTGATCCTGAAGCTCTTAAATCAATTGGAATCAGAAATTTTGATACCGTTATTGTAGCGATTGGCAACGATATTCAGGCAAGTATTTTGACAGTTCTCCTCTTAAAAGAGGAAGGAGTAAAAAAAGTGATTGCCAAGGCGCTGAATAAGCCTCATGGACAGGTATTGAAAAAAGTAGGGGCCGACTGGGTGATATTCCCTGAACGTGATATGGGAGAAAGAGTGGCGCATATGCTGCTTTCCCCCAATGTTCTCAACTTTATTGAGCTATCCAAGGAATATAGTGTAGAAGAAATCAAGGTGCCGGAGTCGATGACGAATCAATCATTAAGGGATTTGGACTTACGGGCCAAGTATAATTTAAGTGTTATTGCAATCAGGCATGCAAAGACCATTAATATCTCTCCATCACCGGATGAAATTATTGACCAAGGGGATGTCCTCGTTGTAATTGGCGGTAACAAAGATTTAGAAAAGTTTGCGAACCTCCAATAAGATGGGAGCGGGGCCGAATTCGGCTTCCGCTTTTTTGTTACCCCTTTTAAGTTTTAATAAGGTAAAATATAGGAAAGGTCATAATTTTCAAAAAAGTGGAGGACGAACATGATTGATTTAAGAAGCGACACAGTCACGAAACCAACAGAGGAAATGCGTGCTGCCGCATACGAGGCGGAAGTAGGTGATGATGTTTATGGAGAAGATCCGACAGTAAGAAAGCTGGAAGAAACCGCTGCCCATCTTTTAGGCAAGGAAGAAGCCTTGTTTGTTACAAGTGGAACGCAGGGGAACCAAATAGCCATTCTTGTTCATTGCAAGCCAGGCCAGGAAATAATCCTGGAGGAGGAATCCCATATATTTTATTACGAGTCAGGCTCCGCTTCTGCATTGGCTGGGATTCAGACAAGAACAATCCGGGGCAGCCGTGGGGCGATGGATCCGAATAGGGTGAGTGAGGCCATCCGGGGGGAAGATATTCATTATCCTGAAACTGGTTTGATATGCCTGGAAAATACACATAATCGGGCTGGTGGGGCATGCATACCGCTATCAAATATGGAAAAAATTCATCAATTGGCTAAAGAACATTCAATCCCGGTCCATCTGGATGGTGCAAGGCTTTTTAATGCCGCTCTTTCGCTTAGTGTACCCGTTAGCGAGCTTGCCAAAAACAGTGACAGTGTCCAGATTTGCCTATCAAAGGGTCTAGGTGCGCCTGTCGGGTCTTTGTTGGCAGGGAACAGGGATTTCATCCAAAAGGCAAGGAAATGGAGAAAACGCCTCGGAGGAGGAATGCGCCAGGCTGGTGTAATTGCCGCTCCCGGCCTTATAGCTCTGACAAAAATGCCAGGCCGCCTTCATGAGGACCATCAGCATGCCAGGATGCTTGCAGAGGGCATTGCGAATATAAGGAATGTAGCTGTAGTAAACGAAGTCGAAACTAATATTGTCGTTGTGGATGTCAGCAGGACAGGCATGGAGGAGAAGTTATTCGTTGAGGAAATGAAAGCCGCAGGCATTCTTGTTGGTGGTTTTGGCAGCGGATTGATCAGACTGGTTACAAACTATGGAGTTCATGAGAGCGATATCCAAAAAACGGTCTCTTGCATAAAATCCATTGCCGAACGCAGTAAATTGCTATAAAAAGAGAGAAAACAGGGGGAAATAAACAATTGATAATCAGCACCCGTACAAGTGACGAAAGGAAAGTTCAGCTAGTTGCCTATACAATCATTTTATATATCAGCAGTCTTTTTGTGCCATTTGTTATAGTCGCTTCAATACATAGCATGTTTTACGAAAACCACCAGAAATACTGGTTTTTTGAGACGCCGCCAAGCGCCTATCTGGCTTTTATGGCAGGTATGGTGCTTGCGGCTGTTGTCATTACGATCTATCTTGTGTCTGCCTTTAAGGGGGCGGAAAGTAAAAAGAGAGTGTCCATTTTATCTCTTTTGATTTTCTGTGTGCCAATTTTCATCGGTGCGGTTGATAATTATTACTATGCCACAGATAGTGGTATCTTCTATAACAAACTGTTAGGATTCGGTGAGAGCGAATACAAGTGGAGTGAAATGGAGGAGGTAAAACTTGTATACCGCCATTCCAATGGATCCATCAAGCTAGATGGCTATACTTTCGTTTCAAAGTCAGGAGAAGAAATCGCTCTATCCTATTCCTCCAAGCTGGCCGGAATCCAATGGAGAATCAATGAAAAAATCGAGCAGTACAAAATGAATGTCACTGATAACTATGATGACCCAATTATGGATTGAACAAGAAAAGAGGAAGTCCGCAGACGGACATTCCTCCTTTTTATTTTATGGGATAATAGGGCTGGGAAGAAAATAGCGCTGTCAGGTGTGCTTTTATCCTTTGACGTTGTTTGCTCTTTTATAATGTATTTTGTCTGACCTTGGAAAGGAATCACCGCTTTTTATCACTATTTGTCATACTTTGCGCTTGCCCAGGAAATAAAGTTATTTCCACAAATTCATTAAATGATCATTTTGAAAAAAACAGATAAGCTATATCAGTTGCTCATAAACACTGTTGAGTTCCATCGCTCGTTTTTCATCCTGTTCATCAAGAGCATATTTTATTTCCTCAGGCAAAATTTCATTAAGGAAGCGTATTTCCTTTTGTGATAATTTCTTTATGAAATCCAATTCACTTCCTCTAAAACTTTGGAGGTGGCCATAAACCTGTTTTCCCTCCCCATGGCTTTCTGTATAATTTGATACTATCTCCCTTAAATAAGCTAATGTCTGATCCATAGAATCGATCTCCTTTTTAGTATTGGCCCTGTTATTCTTGATTGTTGATTTCCACTCCAGGGACATGCTTTCCGCGGGGCGGACCGTGGAGCCTCCTCGGCGTCCTAGACGCCTGTGGGGTCTCCACGTGCCGCTTCATCCCGCTGGAGTCAGTCCCCTCCGTTCCAATCAACTTCTTTGAAAATCAACACTCACTTATAACTCAGCCTTAGTATCAATGCCCATTTTCCCATCACGACTATTTAAGTAAGGCAAGTATTGGTTCCACCGCCTCGAGAAGGCTGGGGGCTACATGGTCGGCTTTTGATTTTCCAGTTCCTATGAAAACCGTTTTGCATCCGGCTGCAATGCCTGCCTCGATATCCCTTTCGTGGTCACCCACCATTACTGAGCCTTTAAGCTCGATTTGATGATTCTTTGCCAGTCCATAAAGCAAACCGGGACTGGGCTTTCTGCATTCACAGCCCGCGTTCGGTTTATGTGGACAGTAGGCAATGCCGGTAATAGCACCTCCTTCTTCAGCTAATAATTCACGAAGCCGATCATGGACTCTGTCCAACTTTTCCTCTGACATAAACCCTAGACCGATCCCACCTTGGTTTGTGACGATAAAAATCGGATATCCTGCTTTTGAAAGCCGAGCGACTGCTTCTGAGGCGCCATCCAACAAAAAAAGCTGTTGAGGATGATTGACGAACTTCACTCTTTTAGTCAGCACCTCATTCAGCACTCCATCACGGTCGAGGAAAATCGCTTTTTTCAAAGTACAACAGCTCCCAGTATATGTTTTCTTCTTAGTGTTCCTTTTACATATGGACACTAAACCGGGCATTGTTGATAATTCCTAAAAAGTAAAACTCAGGAATAAATGTATTCATATTAGGGAAACAGAGTGATAGCAGCTCTATAAAAAATAGAGGAGGTGAGGCAATGCCATCACCAGTCGTACGGTCATTGCCTAACTGGTTTACGATAGGCAACTTGCTTTGCGGGATATTTTCCATCATCTTAAATATGAATGACGTTATTGGATTTGCAGCATTATTGATTTTCGCAGCCGCGCTTATGGACTTATTTGACGGAAGAATAGCAAGGAGGCTAAACGTCAATAGTGAAGTCGGAGTGGAACTTGATTCACTTGCCGATATTGTCAGCTTTGGGGTTGCGCCCGCGTTGCTTGTTTATTCGCTTGCGCCTCCTTCGATGCTTACATCCTTCGCTTTTACCTTTTATGCTGCCATGGGGGCACTGAGGCTGGCTCGTTTCAGTGCAAGTCCCACCATTGGCTACTTCATGGGCATACCAATCCCCCTTGCCGGTATGATAATAGCCGGTATGGCGCTGTTTGACTATAGCAATGCCTATATTACCATCCTGCTTGCAATCTTGATGGTGAGTCCCATCAGAGTGAAAAAATTCTAACCTCTCTTCAGGCTCCATGATTATTTCATTCGTGAAAAGGCCTGTACTACTTTCCCTATATGCTGAATAACATGGAGTATAAACTCCTATGTGAAAAAAACAGGGACGGTGGATATGGGCAAATTCATAAAGAAAGCCGCAATTGTAACAGCAGGAGGCCTCATCCAGGGGTTGGGGATGGGCCTCTTTTTATTTCCCCATAGCATCCCCTCGGGGGGCGCGGGCGGAATCGCAGTCCTTCTAAATTACTTTTTTTACCTGGATATGGGCTTTGCTTTGTGGGCAGTGAACTTCTCTATGCTTGTACTAGCAATAAAGTACCTTGGAAATAAGTGCACGCTCTGGACGATGTTCGCCATTACTGTCACTTCGCTTTCCATTTATTTTAGCCAAAAATTAATTGCCATCCCTTTTCAGAATGTATGGATTGACTTGTTGACAGGTTCATTATTCCTAGGCGCGGGAGTCGGCCTCCTCCTCAGGCAGGGAGTATCCAACGGAGGTGTAGGGGTTTTAGCCCTTATCATCTCTTCGATGAGAGGCATCCTTCCTGGAAGACCGCTTTTTTGGATCAATGGAGTCATATTCCTTCTGACCGCTTCCATTATTAAATGGGAAATTATCATTCAAGCATTAGCAAGCCAATGGATTTCTACAAAAATTGTTGATGTCGTATTTAAAATACGTTTTTATTATGGCTATCCTTTTGCATATAGAAAGAAGTAAGTTAAACATAGTTATACCGGAATGAAAATTTGCTCTTATCTTTCTTATCTCCTTTACCGTTGACGTGGATCAAAGTGGCAGCAAGAATTCCTACCACCAATGTTAAAGCTGCGATGGACAAAAACATTCCTGTCGTTGACCATACCATGAGCCTGGTAAAAATAGGCGGTCCAATAGCAACGCCGATAAAACGGACAGAACCATATAAGGAAGTAACGAACCCCCGCCTTTCCTTACCGACAGACCCGGTTATCAGGCTGTTAAGGCATGGCAGGACAAGCCCGGTACCAATGCTGCTAAATATCAAGACAAAAAGGAACGGTATCAGCCTTTCAAAGAAAATCAGCAAGGAATAAGAAATGGTCATCAGCCCCATGCCAATCACGATCAAGCGCTTCATGACTACAAGGTTTTTGCCGATTTTACTCCCGGTTATATAAGAAGATATCCCCATCACTAGTAGCGGGATGGCCAAAATCAACCCTTTTACAATCCCATCTATTTTATACTGCTTTTCAAGTACATCGGACAGATAAAACAGAATGCCAAATAAGGTAAATAGGCAAGTGGCTCCAGCAAGATAGGCTGTCAGGAGCCAGCGCCCTTCAAATTTGAAAACACTTGCCAGCCCCCTTAAATATTTGCCAAAAGGAGGGGGCGCCTGCCGGTGGCTTTTTTCCCTGATAAAGAATATTGTCAGTATGATGGAAATCGAACAAATCGCCGGAAAGGCAAAAAAAACAGCAAACCATGTAATAATGCCAAAAACGGCCCCTAGAATCGGGGACAACACCTTACCGAGTCCATTGGATGCTTCGACGATCCCCAGTACCCTGCTTTGCTCGCCGCCTTTAAATAAATCGCCGGTTAACGCCATAGCGATTGGAGCTGTACCCGCGGCGCCGATTCCCTGTAATGTACGCCCGGCCAAGATCCACCAATAGGGGTTATCAAGGGAGGATGATGTGAAACCTGCAAGCAAGCCTCCAGCGCCATAAAGAATAAGGGCAGGCAGAATGATGATCTTTCTTGAAAAACGGTCTGATAAGTAACCCAAAATTGGAATGAAAATTGCTGCTGCGATAGAAAAAACTGTGATTGTCAAACTTGCCTGGAGCTGTGTTAAGCCCAGTTCCGCTTTCATCTGGGGAAGGATGGGAATGAGCATTGAGTTTCCCAGTGTCATAATGAGTGGGATGGAACCAATAGCTGCTACAGTCATTCCCGAGTTCTTTGTTGCCACTGGGCAGCACTCCTTTTTAGTTTGTAGTATTACTTATTTGAGATTAAGTGGAGGGAGTACAAGCCAGCCTTTCTCCTTACTGATTTTTGAAAGCTTATCGGCATACTCGGTTTTCTGTGTGATAAAATCTCCAAACATTTCACGAATATCCGCCCTTATCGCAATGCCCATTATGTAACTGGACAGGACATTGCTGCAGGCAATGTCTCTTGTAAGGAGGGCTGCAATCTCGGGATCGTTGAATCTGGCTCCTGCAGGAATGTCTTCGGTGGAGACATTTGGCCTATCAGGCGGGGCAGGAGGGAGGCGAATCCCATTTTCTTTAAGGATCGCTTCAACTTGCTGTTCTTCCTGTTTTACGCAATTTTCCATTAAATCTTCAATAAATACTTTCAGGTCATGGTCACCAGAATGATTTGTGAACACTTGCAGTGCCACAAGATATGCCTTCGTACCAAGCAAATGTGACCATAGGTGAAAAACTTCGCCAGCATGAAGAGGTTCATCCTGCGGGTTCCCACTCATAATTCCCATCGTTTTCTCTCCCATCTATTCGAGTTAGGATTAGTATGAGTTGGATTTTAAAAAAATATCACCCTTATTTTTGATGCTGTCCGCTAATATTCCATTAATATTTTCAAGTCTTCCATTAGGCTGAAATTAAAAATGGGCAGCCCTTTGCCGCCCCGGTGTCCCTCATTGTTTTATCCCATAAAGAATGCAGCCGACTCCTGCAAATACCCAAACTAACTTAAGCATAGAAACCTTTTCTACTACTCCAATCAGGCCGATTGTCGTTGTGGAAACAAGTATGAGCGGTCCTATTAGAGCAAGAGAGCTATTGATAAGCAATGCCTTTTCGACGGCGTTAAATTTCAGCATGAGCAAAGCGGCGAATATTTCAATCCCCCCGGACACAATTCGCAAAAAAGACATGGCCAGAACTGTTTTTTCAATGACTGTAAACATATAGCCCTCCATTTTGGACAAGTTCAAAACCAGTATATGAAAGACTGATGGCTGATCAGAACAAACTGCTGAAAATTTCATTTATTTAAAACCGATCCCGGCCACTTAAAAAAATTTTCAATGGACAGGAACCTATCTGTTTTTTGCTCATACATTTAAAACAGGTTGATTAATGCGCCTAGAGTCTAATGCAAAGGATGGGGTGCTTTTATGAATCTTTGCCGTGTAAAATCGATTATGCTTTGGATAGTGGCATTATTGTTGATGGGATCCCTCATATCCGGCTGTACAGTGGGCGGATCAAAAGAACAAGAAAAGGCCAGAACAGCGGATGGCAAAGCAGGAATAAAGACCGTCCGCATTGGTTATCAAAAAAACGGGCCTCTTGTTATCCTAAAATCTCTTGGGACACTTGAAAAAAGACTTGAGAAAAAAGGCATTACCGTTGAATGGCGGGAATTTCAGGCAGGTCCGGCTTTGGTTGAGGCGCTCAACGCCGGCAGCATTGATTTTGGCAGGACGGGTGATTCGCCTCCCATTTTCGCCCAGGCTGCTGATGCCCCTTTTGTGTATATAGCAGCGGGCAAGCCCAAATTTAACGGCAGCGCGATTCTAGTTCCAAAAGACTCCCCAATTAAGTCACTTGGTGATTTGAAAGGGAAGACGATAGGATTCGCAAAAGGCTCAAGTTCCCATTACCTGCTTATTAAAGCACTGGAAAAAGCCGGGATTCAATATACAGATATTAAACCTGCATATCTTGCACCGGGAGATGGCCGGGTTGCATTTGAAAAGGGAAACATAGATGCATGGGTAGTCTGGGATCCATTTACCTCATCAGCGGAAGTCAATGCGGGAGCAAGGATGCTTGTTAACGGAGAAGGGCTTACGACAGACAGGGACTTTTTTCTCGCGAGCAGGGATTTTGCCACACAAAAAGAGGTGATTGCAGATATTATTGCTGAAGTGAAAAAATCTTTAGAGTGGGCAAATGCACATCATAAAGAGTTGGTGGAATTGCTTTCGCCAATCCTTAAAGTGGATGAGGAATCTCTTGAAATAGCGGTGAAACGCAGAATTTATGGAGTGGATGAAATGAGTCCGCAGATAGTCAAGGAGCAGCAGGAAATTGCCGATACTTTTTATAAACTGAAGATAATACCGAAAAAAATAGATATTGAAGATGTACTAAAATAACTAAAGGAGACATTCAAAATGATGCCTCTTTTTAAAAAATATCGCTCCAAAATGATTCCCTGGATTTTCCCACTTTTTATTTTAATTTGTTGGCAAGCTTTTGCCTTGATGGGGCTCATTCCAGCGAGAATACTCCCCGCTCCGACTGCTGTTTTTAAGGCGGGGATTCATCTTATGCGCACTGGGGAATTAATGGAACATATTTCAGTAAGCCTGTGGAGGGCCGTGGCGGGATTTCTAATTGGCGGTACTTTAGGATTTATTCTTGGGCTTTTTAACGGCATTTTTAAGCTCTCGGAACTAATATTTGATACTTCCATTCAAATGTTGAGGACCATTCCCCATCTTGCCATGATTCCCCTTGTCATCCTATGGTTTGGAATAGACGAAACGTCCAAGATTTTCCTCGTTTCCATTGGTGTGCTTTTCCCAATTTATATCAATACTTATCACGGGATCAAGTCAGTTGACAAAGGATTGATCGAGATGGGAAGAGCTTATGGATTAAAAGGTATGCCGCTTTTCTTCAACATCATTTTTCCGGGTGCGCTTTCCTCTATCTTAGTAGGAGTCCGCTTTTCACTGGGGGTCATGTGGCTTACACTAATCGTAGCGGAAACAATTTCAGCGCATTCTGGAATTGGTTATATGGCCATGAATGCAAGGGAGTTTTTTCAAATGGATGTGATCGTGCTTAGCATTGTCCTTTACGCGCTTTTTGGCAAATTATCGGACGTAATCGCTAGGGCGATGGAGGATAGATGGCTGAAATGGAATGCCTGAGTGTTTTGGAAAGGGGTGATTGATCTGTGGATATTGAACATACTCCATATGTTCTAACCCGGAATCTTGTCAAAAAATACGGAGACAGGACTGTCCTTAATGGAATAAACCTCGAGGCAGCTCCAGGCGAATTCATTTCGATTGTCGGAAAAAGTGGATGCGGAAAAAGCACATTGCTGCGGTTGATCGCAGGCCTTGAATTATATGACACTGGAGAGGTTCTAATAAAGGGAAAAAAACTTAATGGTTTGAATAAAGAAGCAAGAATCATGTTCCAGGATGGACGGCTCCTGCCATGGAAAACGGTGTTGGGAAATTTAGGCCTTGGCCTTTCCGGTGACTGGAAGCAAAAGGCACTTAGTTCGTTGAAGAATGTAGGACTTGCAGAAAGATACAAGGATTGGCCATCAAAGCTTTCGGGCGGGCAGAAACAGAGGGTGGCGCTTGCAAGGGCGCTGATGCATGAGCCGGATATACTTCTCCTCGATGAGCCGCTTGGGGCATTGGATGCCCTTACAAGGCTTGAAATGCAGGACCTGATAGAGGAAATATGGAAGACTCGGCAATTCACGTCAATCTTAGTTACACATGATGTAGAAGAAGCTGTAGCGATATCCGACAGGGTGATATTAATTGAGCACGGTAAAATAGTCATGGACAGAATGATTGATCTGCCAAGGCCGAGGCAGCGGGCCCAGCGGGCATTTCAATGCCATGTTGAGGATATTTTAAAGCGGATCATGGAAAATAGAAGCGAGAACGAATTAAAACTTGTCGGAAAGTAGGCAGGCATCTACGATTCGTGAAAATAATTGCTTTATTTCAAAAATAAGAAGAAATGGTTTATAATTAAAAGGGTTAGCAGATGATATAAATCAGATAGTACGTTGATATCAAGTGCTAGCAATTTTAATAAGCAGGTGAATGGCTTGGAAAATCAAAGAATGCAATTAAATGTGCGGATTACGAAGGAGACATACGAGAAGTTAGATGAGATTGTCGCCTATTACCAGGATAATATGAAAGTTGGCAGGATTTATAAAGGTGATGTTTTAACTGATATCATAGAGAAATCATACGAAATAATGGAAAAGCAAAAAAGCAGGCACCGGTAAAAAGAAATTTTCCGGTGCTTTATTTATTGATAGGTCTTGCAAAAATTTTTAATGTCCGCGATGACCTAACGCAAGTGAAATGTCCCGTTCTCGGTGTTACCGGAGAATATGACATCCAAGCGGATCCTGGCGTACTTAAGAAACTTCCTGAGTATGTAAAAGGAGATGCTTCTTTTACTGTTATTGAAAATATGGGACACTCTTGCAAATATATCGAGGCCCGTTCAACGCCTTTCAGTGCGAAAAAAGACATTGTGAGAGAATCGGCCCTGCCCCTTCATCCAGACCTTGAAAGGATTTTAAAGGCTTGGCTGGAAGAGCGCTTTCCGGCCTGAACCAAAAGTTCAGAAATCTAATTTTTACAGTCAAAAATTCCAAAACTGGCTGGAACACATTCGTATGCCGGAAGTTAAAGCTCATGATACTAATAACGGAAGGCCTTTCGGGATTCCGATTAAACTATGGAAGGAGCGGCTGCATATGAATTTCCGGATGGTGGCTTCACTGTTCAGAGGTATAGCAAGCAGCAGGCAGAATAAACGGATGTTTTGGGCTTCACTTGTTGGACTCGGCATTAGCGCCACGGCTATGGGGCTGCGTAAAACCCGCTACCGCCGCTTTTTGCCGAAAATCCAGAACGCGGCAGAACGGATGATGCCCGGTTCCATGTTGAGAAATACGGCTATGGCAGAGTTCTCTTCAGAGTTGTCTCCCCAACAGCCTTCCGGTCGTAATGCAAAATAGTGAACACAAAAAGCCGCGTTTGCGGCTTTTTTGTATACATAAGCAATTAAATTCATTAGGATGAAAAGAAAACTAGAAATGGAGGAAAGCCAATGCTTCAAGATCACATTAGACCAGGCCTCGACATCCTTTTCATTGGGTTCAACCCAAGCATTCTTTCCGGGATGACCGGCCACCATTTTGCCAGTCCAAACAATCGTTTTTGGAAAATTCTTCATGAAGCGGGTATTACCCCCGAAAAATTTAAACCTGAAGAAGATTTATTACTTCCGGAAATCGGACTCGGACTGACAAATATTGTTGAAAGACCCACCAAGTCGGCTGAAGAAATAACAAAGGAAGAATACCGGGACGGCCGGGAAATTTTAAAAGAAAAAATCAGGTTTTACAAGCCTCTTATCGCCTGTTTTGTCGGTAAGGGTGTTTATCAGCAATATAGTTTGAAAAAAGAAATACCGTGGGGAGAGCAGCAGGAACAAATAGTACCTGGCACGGCCGATTTCGTCGCGCCTTCTTCTAGTGGTCTCGTCAGAATGAAAATAGAAGAAATTATCGGCATATACAGTGAATTGCCTTCCCTGGCTGCCACGCTGAAGGAAAAATAAAGACGCCCCCGAAGGAGCGCCTGCCCTTTCCGTCCGACCTGGTTAAGTGTCCCGCAACAAGCGATTTTCGGAAAGGGCAATGCCATTGTAACACGCTCTAAGGCCAATTATCAAATACTCCCACCAGCTTGTTCCGGCAAATTATTTCATTCTTGGAAAAAGAAATGGTATCATATTTGTTATCTGAGATAAGGAGATGTTCTTATGGCAAAAAAAGGCGTTTTTACAATGGAAAATGGAGAAAAAATTCAATTCGAATTATATCCTGAAGAAGCACCAGGTACTGTAGAAAACTTTGAAACTTTGGCTAATAAAGGATTTTATAATGGATTGACATTCCACAGGGTCATTCCCGGATTTGTCAGCCAAGGCGGCTGCCCGCATGGGACAGGTACAGGAGGCCCCGGTTATACAATTAAATGTGAGACAGTAGGGAACCCGCATAAACATGTTGCTGGGGCATTGTCAATGGCGCATGCAGGGAAAGATACAGGCGGAAGCCAGTTCTTCATCGTCCATGAACCTCAGCCACACCTGGACGGGGTTCACACTGTATTTGGAAAAGTGACTTCTGGGCTAGAAACCGCCAGAAGAATGAGAAACGGCGATGTAATGGAAAAAGTTGAGGTCTTTGAAGAATAAACAAGGTTGATAAAGGGGCTGCCTGCCGGATATATGGCCGGCTCAGCCTCTTTTTTAATTTTTGGGGGAATGGAATATGAAATTAATATCGTGGAATGTAAATGGAATTCGCGCATGTGTAAACAAAGGTTTTTTGGATTATTTTCAACAGGCTAATGCGGATATTTTCTGTCTGCAGGAAATCAAATGCCAGGAAGGGCAAATCGCGCTGGAACTGGAAGGATACCATCAATTTTGGAATTACGCTGAAAAGAAGGGGTATTCCGGCACAGCTGTATTCAGCAAGCAAAAGCCAATAAGCGTCCAATATGGTTTGGGCGATATGGATTTTGAACCCGAGGGAAGAATCATTACGCTGGAATTTGAAGACTTTTTCCTAGTAAACGTTTATACACCAAATTCACAGCGTGATTTAGCAAGATTGGATTATCGGTTAAGCTGGGAGGAACAAATCAAGGAACATTTGCTTTCTCTGGAAGAAAAGAAACCGGCTATTCTTTGCGGTGACCTAAACGTAGCACATGCCTGGATTGATTTGAAAAACCCGAAATCAAATGTCGGCAATTCTGGTTTTACGGCTGAAGAACGAGAAAAAATGTCGGAGCTTCTTGAAGCGGGCTATATTGACAGCTACCGGTATTTCTACCCGGATAAAGAAGGCGCCTACACCTGGTGGTCCTATATGAGCAAGGTAAGAGAGAGGAACATAGGCTGGCGCATCGATTATTTCCTCGTATCCAGGAAACTTGAGAACAGGCTAAAAGATGCGCATATAGACTGTTACATAATGGGCAGCGACCATTGTCCGGTCATCCTCGAATTAGAATAGCGCCGGAAAGGAACCTTGCTGGCTTTTCAGACACCAGCAAGGTTTCACTGCCTTGCGTCGTATCACTTGATAATAACTCCTTCAATTATTCCGGTGTGGTAAAAAATAGAGCTAGCGCCTAAACCGCCCCATTACCTCGATTGCTTTCGTGATATGCACAAATGCCTCTGGGTCAGTCTTCCTGATTGTTTCCTTAGTTTCCGATAATTCATATTTTGTGATTACTGTCGTAAGGACTTTTTTAGGTTCGTGTGTATATCCGCCTTCAGCTTCTGTCATCGTAATCCCGCGCTGGTGAAGTTTTAGTAATGCTTCATTCAGATCATCCCACTTTTCAGTTACAATCGTAACTGCCAATTTGATATGGTTGGTATGAATCGTATCCACGGCGCGTCCTGATGCAAAGATGGCAAATAAAGTATAAAGAGTTTTATCCGCTCCGAAAACGATTCCCGAGCAAAGGACTACAAACAAGTTGATCCAAGTAATCAAAACGCCTACTGGCAAATCCTTTCGCTTGGCGAGTATGAGACTGATGATATCAATACCGCCGGCAGAACCGCCGAATCTGATAAGGCCTCCTACACTGGTGCCGAAAAGGACGCCTCCA
This sequence comes from Bacillus sp. B-jedd, assembly GCF_000821085.1. Taxonomy (GTDB): domain Bacteria; phylum Bacillota; class Bacilli; order Bacillales; family Cytobacillaceae; genus Bacillus_D. Next base: position 2,263,284 of record NZ_CCXR01000001.1, on the reverse strand, counting down.
AATATCCCCGACAGCAACAAGTCGCTGCTAAAAGCCTCTACTGGAAATACCTTCATCAAAAGCGATAACAAGATAACAGAATAAATCGTAAACACCAGGAATTTTTTACCCAAATGAAAATAGCCGAGTAAAAAGAGCGGAAGGTTTATGAGGAGAATAATCCATCCAGTGCCAAGCGGTACAAAATGATGAATGATAATAGCTATCCCCGCAACCCCGCCGGTGAGCACTTGATGGGGAATAAGGAATGTGTTTAAAGCAAAAGCCATACAGGCTGTAAAGAATGTTATGGCCAAAACCTGCCATATAATTTGCCGCATTGTTTTCCACCTCGATGATAATTTTGCATACTCCTGTCCTAGTCTATAGTTCGATTCATACCAATGCCAGTGAAAATTTAACGAACAATGAAAATTCCCGGCAGATAAAAATTATTATTAGCAGAATCCCTGGCAGGAAGCAGGGTATTGTATAGAAAAGCTAATCGGTATTGGGGGATTTGCAGATGAATATTGTCTGGTTCAGGAGGGACTTAAGGACGTTGGATCATTACCCTCTATTTAAAGCATCAACTTTCGGTGAGGTTTTGCCATTGTATATTATCGAACCTACTGTTTGGAAGAAAGGGAATCTGTCAGCCAGGCATTATGAATACGTGAAGGAAAGCTTGCTGGACTTGGCAGGAAGCATTGAGGAGCTTGGCGGCACATTGTTTATAGCGTACGGGGACGCTGAAGAAATTTTTGCGCGGATTTTTGAAGAAAACGGGCCTTTTAACTTGTTTTTTCATAGCGGGGCTGGTTTCCCAAAACCTGATTTTTTTAAGTGGCTGGATGACAGAGGGGTTTATTACGTTGATTATCCTTCCTCCGATATAGAAGGAAATCAACCGATTACATTTAAGAAATGGCTTGCCGAAATTAGTCACATGAAAGTAACCACTCCAATCAAAATTAACATGGCCAATCGAATCCCGGATTGGCTGTCTTCGTCATCAAGCATACTTAACCGTGTTCAGCCAGAGGGTGAGTTCATCCGGTTTGGGCAGGCCGGAGGAGAAGGCAATGCTATAGAAACACTTGAATCGTTCCTTTCCGACAGGCATGTAAAATATTTTAGCGCAAAAAATAGCCCGTTAAAAGAATCACTTTATTCCAGCCGCCTTTCTCCCTACCTTGCCTGGGGGAACATATCCCTGAAATTTGTCGTATTAGGGACAGTTAAGCTATTAGAGGAAAACCCTCCATTGAGCCAACAAAAGGCGTTAGATGCCTTTCTTCGCAATCTGTATAAACGATTTCTTTTAATTAAAACGGATTTGGGAGATAGACAGGCAAATTCACCTGTTCTTTGGGAAGGGAAGAAGCAGCAAAAAGACTATGAAAGCCTTAAAGAGGGCAGGACGGGCATTCCGATAATAGACGCTTCAATAACGTGTCTTATGAAAACAGGCTGGCTTCCATTTGTCCTCAGAAGACTGGTTGCTTTTTTTGCAATAAATTGTGTAGGGCTTGAAAAATCGCGAGTATCCAGACTGCTTGGATCACTATCACTAGATTATGACCCACCCATCCACGAAGACCAAATAGAAATGGCAGCAGCTCTTAAGGGCAATTCAAACTATTTTCATATTGTAAGAGCAGGCAGGAAAATCAATCCAGATGGGTCGTTCATTAAAAGATTCCTGCCGGAATTGGAAGGCCTGCCGGAACGGTATATTCATGAGCCATGGCTTTTTCCTGGATTTTTCAGGCTGGGATATCCTGCGCCAATTATTGACCCAGATCAATGCTACAAATCACTTTCCTGCCAATCTGACGTATTGGATAAGAAAAAAGATCTGGCAAGATCAACGGAGAACGATGAAGATTCCCATGGACAGCTCACATTTAACCTTTTTTCGGAATTTTAATAGATTGTTAAAGATTTTGCCACAAATTAATGCACGTTATTATTCCCATATTCGCTTAAATGTAATATACTAATTAAGAATAATTGTAACACATTTAAAGTTATTTCGATTGTTTAAGCTAGAATGATAAGGAGATAGGGAGGTGTGTTCCATTAAACTGTCCAAACGGCAGGAGGCAATTATGGACATTGTCCGGCAATCCGGACCTATTACCGGAAAGAAAATCGCTGAGCAACTTTCGCTTTCCAGGGCGGCTTTACGCCCAGACCTGGCGATATTAACAATGGCGGGAAGTCTTGAAGCGAGGCCAAGGGTTGGCTACTTTGTCAATAAAGAAGCGCGCTCTTCCTTCCACGCCGCCAAGGCTTCCAGGCAAAAAGTGTCGGAATATAAAGCCCACCCTATTGTGATCCCGACTTCTGCCACCGTATATGATGCCATCGTACAGCTCTTTCTTGAAGATGTAGGGACCATTTATGCGGTGGATGAAAACGGGTACCTTGCGGGTGTCATTTCCCGGAAAGATTTATTAAGAGCAACTCTCAATGGCAAAAATCCCGAAGAACTGCCAGTCAATATTATTATGACGAGGATGCCTAATATCGTGATGATAAAACAGGAGGAAACATTATTAAATGCAGCAAAAAAAATGATTGATTTTCAGATTGATTCCCTTCCTGTTGTAAAAGAAATCGATAAAGGGACCCATACATATGCAGTTCTAGGGAGAATTACAAAAACAACCATAACCAAAGCCTATCTTGAAAACCTGGGACAATGACCCTGTAAAGGAGTGAATGTGCAAGTGGCAGGCAAGGAAACAGTTTATGTAATATCTGATTCTGTCGGTGAAACTGCTGAATTTGTTGTAAAGGCTGTTGCAACCCAGTTCAATGGCGGGAATATCGCGTTACGAAGATGCTCGTATGTTGAAGACACAGAAGATCTTGAAGATGTCATCATGATGGCGAAGCATGAAAATTCGCTTATTGCTTATACTCTAGTCGTTCCGGCTCTGAAGGAATATCTGGACAGACGGACAAGGGAAGAAGGCATTACTGCGATTGATCTGTTGAACCCGCTAATGGAAGCTTTCATTAAAAAGTTCGATAAAGAACCGCAGCACCGTCCGGGGCTGATGAGAAAGCTAGATGACGATTACTTCCGGAAAGTGGAGGCGATTGAATTTGCGGTCAAGTATGACGATGGCAGGGATCCGCGCGGAATTGAAAAAGCGGATATAGTCCTGATTGGAGTATCGCGCACTTCGAAAACGCCTTTATCCATGTATCTCGCCCATCATCGCTATAAGGTTGCGAATGTGCCGCTCGTACCGGAAGTGGCTCCGCCGGAAGAAATTTTTTCAATCCAGAGAGGCAAGTGTGTCGGACTCATCATCACACCCGATAAATTAAATGCCATCAGAAAAGAACGGCTTAAGGCATTAGGGCTGACTTCACATGCAAATTACGCCAGTCTGGAGAGAATTCTGGATGAGCTTGATTATGCTGAAAAAATCATGAAACGGGTTGGCTGCCCAATCATAAATGTCTCTAATAAAGCAGTAGAGGAAACCGCAAGCCTAATTCTAGATGTCCTTAAAATTGAAAGGAGTTCAACCCGATGAAAAAATATGTCTATCTTTTTAATGAAGGCAACAGCCAAATGAAGGAATTACTTGGAGGCAAAGGTGCGAACCTGGCGGAAATGACCAGAATCGGCCTTCCTGTTCCTTTTGGGTTTACGATTTCAACAGAGGCTTGCAATGCTTATTATGAAGCGGAGAAAACAATTCCCGCCGAGGTCGTATCGCAGGTGCTGGAGGCACTGAAGAAACTGGAATCTGAAACAGGAAAGAACTTGGGTGACCCGGCAAATCCACTGCTTGTATCAGTGCGTTCCGGCTCTGTTCATTCAATGCCTGGCATGATGGATACCATTTTAAATCTTGGCCTGAATGATGAAACAGCGAAAGGGATGGCGGTACTCACTGGAAACCCGCGTTTTGTTTACGATTCATATCGAAGATTCATTCAGATGTTCAGTGATGTCGTACTTGGTGTTGATGTGTTTTTCTTTGAACAATACCTTGAAGAAACGAGAGTGCGTAAAGGCTATGAGTCCGATCCGGAAATGAAGGCAGGCGACTGGGTTGAGGTAATCGAAGGCTACAAGAAAATAGTTGAAAAGCATACTCGAAAACATTTTCCTCAGGATCCAGCCGAGCAATTATTCCTTTCAATCAATGCTGTCTTTGATTCATGGAACAATCAGCGGGCCATTGTTTATAGGAACTTGAATAAAATTCCTGACCATCTTGGAACCGCTGTCAATATCCAAAGTATGGTTTTCGGAAATATGGGAAATGATTCAGGCACTGGCGTCGCGTTTACAAGAAATCCATCAACTGGCGAGCATACGTTATATGGCGAGTATTTGATCAATGCGCAGGGGGAAGATGTTGTAGCAGGCATCCGCACGCCCCAGCCCATCAGAACGCTGGAAGAAGAAATGCCGGCAGTATATAGCGAGTTTGCGCAATTGTGTAAAAAACTCGAAAAGCATTATAGGGATATGCAGGACATTGAATTCACTGTAGAACGTGGAAATCTCTATATACTCCAGACCAGGACTGGGAAAAGAACAGCGCAGGCGGCAATTCGGATTGCGGTTGAAATGGTTGAGGAAGGCCTTATTTCAAAGCATGACGCCCTTTTAAGAGTGGACCCAGACCAATTGAACCAACTTTTGCACCGCAGGATTGATGACAAATTCGAACGGATCCGCCTGGCAAAAGGACTGCCAGCTTCGCCTGGAGCTGCGACAGGTATTGTCGTTTTTGATGCGGATGAAGCGGAGTCTCTGAACAAAGAGGGTAAAAAAGTCATTCTAGTCCGTCCGGAAACAACTCCTGATGATATCCATGGAATCATCGCTGCCCAAGCTGTCGTCACAAGCCGGGGCGGGATGACCAGCCATGCCGCAGTAGTAGCGCGGGGAATGGGCAAAGCATGTATTTGTGGTTGTGAAGCCCTCAAAATAGATTTGAAAGAAAGAGTATTTCAGGTTGGGGATACTATCGTTAACCATGGCGATATTATTACGATTGACGGGGGAACCGGTGAATTGATGCTCGGTGAAATCCCAATGATAGAACCAGAGCTTTCGGATGAATTTCAACAGCTCCTTTCCTGGGCAGATGAGGTTCGCGCCATTTCAGTAAGGGCCAATGCTGATAATCCGGAAGATGCTAGAAAGGCGCTTGAATTTGGTGCAGAGGGCATTGGCCTGACACGGACAGAGCACATGTTTATGGATGCCGCGAGGGTACCGGTTGTGCAGGAAATGATATTGTCAGAGAGCTTTGAGGAAAGAAGCGCTGCGCTCGAAAAGCTGCTTCCAATGCAGCAGGGCGATTTTGAAGGAATTTTTGAGACAATCGAAGAACTCCCAGTCACGATTCGCCTCCTCGATCCGCCATTACACGAGTTTATGCCGGATAAGGAAGAATTGCTGGTTGAAATCACGAAGCTCCAAATCCTTGATCCCGAATCGCCTGAATTGAGAGAAAAGGAACTTCTGCTTAAGAAGGTCCGCCAGCTTGATGAATTCAACCCGATGCTTGGACACAGGGGCTGCCGCCTTGGGATGGTCAACCCGGAAATCTACGCTATGCAGGTTAAGGCTATTTTCTATGCCGCCGCGACTGTGGCTGAAAAAGGGATTAAGGTTAAGCCTGAAATTATGATACCGCTTGTCGGCCATGTGCATGAACTAAGGCAAATGCGTCAGCTTGTCATAGAGGCGGCGGAACAAATCCAGGCTGAAACAGGAAGGGTATTCGAATATACAGTCGGAACGATGATTGAAATTCCGAGGGCGGCCCTTACTGCTGACGAAATTGCCGAAGAAGCCGATTTCTTCTCGTTCGGGACGAATGACCTGACACAGACGACATTTGGTTATAGCCGTGATGACGCGGAAGGAAAGTTCCTCCAGGCATATATCGAGGATAAAGTGTTGCCGGATAATCCATTTGCTGTCCTTGACCAGAATGGTGTAGGGAAGCTTGTTGAAATGGCTGTTAAACTTGGGCGCAAAACAAAGCATGGTTTGAAGACCGGGATTTGCGGCGAACATGGCGGAGAAAAGAGTTCGATTGACTTTGTTTTCCGCATGGGCCTTAACTATGTCAGCTGTTCGCCATTCAGGGTGCCATTGGCCAGGCTGGCCGCCGCCCAGGCGACAATCCGGCATGGCAAGGTTGCTGAAACGCCTGTTTTAAATGCTTAACAACCTAATGCTTGAATTTTTCGCCCAGATAGTTTATTATTTTCCTATCTTATAGGATAAGCATAAAGGGGAGTAGCTTTTACAGCAAAGTCGTCATTTCGAGGTCTCGGCCTCCGGCTTTGTTGGCAGCAGTGATGTTGTTAGCAAGACCTTTACCTGTCAAAGGTAAAGGTCTTTTTTCTCAAAAAGAGCCTTTGCCGGATGGCAGGGGCTCTTTTATTATGAATGTAAATACCAACGAATAGGGAACATTCATAATGCAGGCTATCAAAGAGCGTGGGAATGTCTATGAGAACTAACTACTGCACGATCCGACAAGGAGGAACTGAATTAAGATGGAGTTTTTTTCAATGGAGTTTTTAACTGCCCTCATGGCAATTGTCATGATTGATCTTGTGCTGGCAGGGGATAATGCGATTGTGATAGGTCTTGCTGCCAGGAATCTGCCTAAACATCAGCAGAAAAAGGTCATTATCTGGGGGACATTCGGGGCGATCGCCATCAGGGCAGCCGCCACATTAATCGTTGTGTGGTTATTGAAAATCCCTGGCTTGCTTTTGACTGGTGGAGTATTGCTCGTTTGGATTGCCATTAAACTTCTTACCGAAGAAAAGGGCCATGACGTCAAAGCCGGGGAAAGCTTCTGGGCCGCCATTCGCACCATCATTGTGGCTGATGCGTTAATGGGTCTTGATAATGTCCTTGCCGTTGCCGGAGCTGCACATGGAGATTTCGTCCTTGTGGTTCTTGGATTACTGATTTCCGTCCCAATTGTTGTCTGGGGAAGCACTTTAATCCTAAAATGGGTTGATCGATTCCCGGTCATTATTACCATTGGCGCAGCCGTTCTTGGCTGGACAGCATCAAAAATGATTGTCAGTGAGCCATTCATGAAGGGTTATTTTGCAAATCCTTTCGTAAAATATGGATTCGAGCTGTTAATTGTTTTGGCAGTCCTCATGGTTGGCAGAGTCATCAAATCAAGAAGGAAAACAACCGAATAAAAGCAGATTCGGAACTAAAGGAAGGAGCTAATCTAACAGATTGGTTCCTTTTTTTGAGGGTAATCTAAAAAGAAAGACGTTGACCAATAAGTAAGGAGCTCCCTAATGGAAGAAATAATAATTGCTTATGATAAAGCCATAAATAATACAAAAAACAAAATCATAGAAGATTTGATGAGATATATGGAAACCAAGGAAAAACTTCCATCCCCCGAAGATTATGTGGAGGAGCGTTTTTCGTATTTAGAACAATTATGGCTAAATGTATGGCTTAATAGAGTGACAGCGGATGTGCCGAAAAAAGTTAAAAAAGATTTTTTGCAAGAGCAAGGGTTTGTCACTGAAGGTATTGAAAAAAAGCTGCTAAACAGCTTATTCAGGAACGAGATGAGACAATTCCGCCCATTTGACGCAATTGCCTGGTTATCGGATGAAATGCCGGAGGACCATGGGAAATGGGCGGGTATGTATAGGCAGGCAAAAAAGAGGCTTAAGGAACGGGAAGAAGCAGAAAAAGTGCATAGTGCTCGTCTGGAGCTGACAGTGACCATTACTAAACTGGCAGAAGAGCAGTTGCAGGATAGTGAGCTCATATTGTATTTGCATACGAGACATGCTTTGGCAGTTCAGCTTGATAATGATTTTAAAAACGGGAAAAGGTTTAAATGGATAGATCCTTTCATGCTTGAAGAGAAACTTCAGGAATCAGGCTCCTTCCATCATGCTGATTACAGGCGGGTTGGGGAATTTTTTAACGAGCTGACCGGAAGCATCCATAAAACTTTATATGGCGGAAGGTATTTTTATGAGTATGAAAGATACTTCTATCCATATGAACATTTAGTCAAGCAGACAGTTTTAAGAAATGCCTCCCGGTTGATTACGAATAACCTCCCAGCAACCCTCGCGGAACAATTGGCCTGTGATGAAAGCACACAAAAAGAGGGTTTCCTCTCAGTCATCATCGCCGACACTGCTGATGTACTTGCCGCTAAATTCATGGAGGAAGTAGAAGGAGAGTATGTTTCCGACCTTCTTAAATTGGCGCCTATTCCATTTGACCCTGAAACCCATAAAACCATCTATGAAGGTGACTTGGCTGGCCGTGAAATAAAGCTTGCCGAGGAAAAAGCGGAAGCTGAGCGGAAGGCAGCGGAAGAACAGAAAATGCTCGAGGATGTTTTCGGAAGTGAATACAGGCCTGCTGCCAATAAGGCTGTAAAATACGTGCTGCACATTGGAGAAACAAATACCGGCAAAACCCATCGGGCACTGTCGGCAATGAAGAAAGCCCAAAGCGGCATTTACTTAGCCCCCCTGCGCTTGCTTGCTCTTGAAATATACGACCGCCTTAACGGGGAAGGGATTCCTTGTTCTCTAAAGACCGGTGAAGAGGAAAAATCAGCACCAGGCGCTAGCCATATTTCCTGTACAGTTGAAATGTTTCATGAGAAGGACTATTACGAAGTCGCCGTGATTGACGAAGCACAAATGATTGCCGATAAGGACAGGGGTTTTTCCTGGTACAAGGCCATTACGAAAGCGAATGCCCAAGAGGTCCATATCATAGGCAGCAGAAATATCAAGCAAATGCTGATCCAGCTCCTTGGCGATGCTAAGTACGAATTAATTGAATATACGCGGGATGAGCCGTTGAGAGTCGAAGATCAGGAGTTTACCCTTAAAAGAGCAAGGAAAGGCGATGCCCTTGTCTGTTTCTCACGCAGGCAGGTGCTTGCCACTGCTGCTATCCTGCAAAGCAATGGCCATAAGGTAAGTATGATTTATGGGAGCATGCCACCGGAAACGAGAAAAAAGCAAATGCAGCTTTTTCAAGCTGGCGAGACAACGATCATCGTATCAACCGATGCCATCGGTATGGGCTTAAATCTTCCGATTAGAAGGATCGTCTTTTTGGAAAACGAAAAATTTGACGGAACGGCAAGAAGGTGGCTTTCCTCACAAGAGATTAAGCAAATTGCGGGAAGGGCTGGAAGAAAAGGAATTTATGATCAGGGCAGGGTCGCATTTGTATCGGAAATCCCAAAAATGAAAAAACTTCTGCAAGCTGAGGATCAGCCTGTCGATGTCTTTGCGATCGCGCCTACTTCCTCTGTTTTTGAACGATTTCAAAAATATAGCCGAAGCCTTGGCGATTTCTTTGATTTATGGGAAAAGTATGCCAGTCCACCCGGAACAAGAAAAGCTGACCTGGCCGAGGAACGGAGCCGCTATCAGTTTATTGAAGGAACGATGATAGAGACAAGGTTTCCGATGATGGAGTTATATGGTTATTTGCATTTGCCTTTTTCAGCAAGGGAACCCGAACTGACGGAACAATGGCTCGAAACGATTGCCGCGATTGCTGATGGCAATGAACTACCTGAGCCGGAGTTGAAAAATCGGACCCTGGAGGAAATGGAATTAAGCTATAAGGCCTTGGGTCTGCATCTTTTGTTTCTATACAAATTAGGAAAAAGGACGGAAGCCGTTTACTGGGAAAGGATTCGCGAACAGGTTAGTGACAGAGTGCATGAACAATTGAAGGATGTAACAAAAACCCACGGAAAAAAATGCCGAATTTGCAAAAAAGCGCTTGGGAATGATCACCGTTTTCCGATTTGTGATGAATGCCATAAGACGCAGGAGCGAAACAAAAATCATTTCAGAAAAAACAAAAAAACGTTTGGGAAATACTAATTTATATGGAATAAAAGCGAACTTATGTTCGTAAAATAGGCGGATATATGTTATAATTAACCTAATCGGCGGTTCATCAAGGGTGGTTAAAAGCACTCCCAGTGAAAGGGGGTGATGCTTAATGACGGTTTTTCAAGGATTAATGCTGGCCATTTCGTTCGCTAGCCTGATTGTTGCTGTACTGTCTGTAAACCAAAAAAAATAACCCACCCTTGAGCCGGCAAGCAGAAGAGGCGGGTTATTGCTTTATTCCCAATTAGCATTTCCGGGAACCGTCGATCAAGGTCCGGGCATGCTCCAACATGGCCGGCCTTTTCATTCTCTCATTTAGTTCATTATACCCGAATTAAGCAAAAAAGAAAATAGAGGAGCCTTCACAAGGCAGAAAATGGGCTACTTCCTCCTTGTTTGTTCAACTTTTCACATGAACAAACGCCCTGCTACCATCTTTTTCCTCTTTCGACATCACTTGGGCATCGGTTTTATTCACCTTCTTTGAAAGCGCTTCAGCGAGTATTTCTTAAAGAATTGAGGAAAATCGCCGATTTTTAAAGGTTTTCCATAATTGGGTGTCGAAAAGATTTTAAAGAATGTTTACGTAGGTAAATTTATGGAAACTAGAATATTACTGAGGATAGGCAGGTGAATAGGATGACGTTTCATCCAACAGAGTTTCAGCTTCATTTGTTTCATGAGGGGGCTCTTTTTAAAAGCCATGAGTTATTTGGCGCCCATATCATAAATGAAGGCGGCAGAACATATACAAAATTTTGTGTGTGGGCTCCACATGCCTCCGCAGTAAGGCTGGCCGGTAATTTTAATGGCTGGGATGGAGCTGGTTATGATTTCGAAAAAGTTAACAAGGAAGGTGTCTGGTTTTTTGCTGTTGAAAAAGATTTGACAGGAGCACTCTATAAGTACGAAATTATTACTCCTTCCGGAGAAAAGAAATTGAAGGCTGACCCTTATGCTTTTTATTCTGAATTGAGGCCAGACACAGCTTCGGTTGTCACTCCATTGGATGGATATAAATGGAGTGACCGATCGTGGATTCGGAAACGTGATAAAAAAGATTCTGTTTCTGAACCGGCCGCTATTTATGAAGTGCATCTCGGCTCCTGGAAAAAAGCTGAGGACGGGTCATTCCTCAATTACCGGGAGGCTGCTGATCAGCTTGTGCCCTATGTTCTTGAACACGGATATACACATATTGAACTCCTTCCACTGACCGAGCATCCCCTTGATATTTCATGGGGGTACCAATCCACTGGTTATTTTTCTGTTACAAGCAGATATGGAACGCCTCATGATTTTATGTACTTCGTCGATAAATGCCACCAAAATAATATCGGTGTCATCCTTGATTGGGTTCCGGGCCATTTTTGCAAAGATGCGCACGGACTGTATAACTTCGATGGCGGATTTGCGTATGATTACCGGATTGAAAAAGACCGGGAAAACCGGGTATGGGGCACCGCTAACTTTGATCTTGGAAAAACTGAGGTCCTCAGCTTTCTCATTTCAAACGCCTTGTTCTGGCTGGAAAAATATCATATAGACGGCTTCAGGGTCGATGCGGTCGCCAATATCATTTACTGGCCTGGCTCCGAAAATGAAGTCAATCCATACGGAATATCTTTTTTAAAGAAATTGAATACTGCCGTTACCTCTTTCCACCCAAGTATTCTTATGATTGCTGAAGATTCCACGGACTGGCCGAATGTTACTGCGAATCCCAAGCATGGCGGACTTGGTTTTACATACAAGTGGAATATGGGGTGGATGAACGACATTTTGAAGTATATGGAAACTGACCCCAATCACAGACGGCATCATCATAACAAAGTGACTTTTTCGATGATGTATGCCTTCTCGGAAAATTTCGTCCTTCCTTTTTCCCATGATGAGGTTGTGCACGGGAAAAAATCGCTTCTGGATAAAATGCCGGGCGATTACTGGCAGAAGTTCGCCCAGCTAAGGCTGCTTCTTGGCTATCAAATTGCCCATCCAGGCAAAAAGCTGACTTTCATGGGTACGGAATTGGGGCAATTCGCCGAGTGGAAAGACCAAGAGCAGCTTGATTGGCACCTCACAGATTACGAGAAGCACGCCAAACTGAACGAGTACGTAAAAGAATTGAATAAGCTTTATAAACGCTCCAAACCCCTGTTTCAATTGGATTCCAGTCCGGAAGGGTTTGAATGGATTGATGCGGATAACCATCATCAATCCATATTCTCCTTTGTTCGTAAGGGAAACAATGCGGATGATTTCCTTGTTATTGTCTGCAACTTCACATGGCAGGCTTATACAGGTTATCGGATTGGCGTACCAGCGCCTGAAAGGTACCGAGAAATCCTAAATAGCGATTCCATTGAGTACGGCGGGTCAGGAGTCATTAATAAAAAGGTAATTAAGGCCGAAAATGAAGGGTTTCATGGAATGCCTTATTCCATCGTAATGAACGTGCCGCCTTATGGCATATCAATTCTAAGGCCAGTCAAAAAGAGAAAGGGGATAAATGCTAATGCAAAAGAAGAAGATGGTGGCCATGCTTCTGGCGGGAGGACAGGGAAGCAGGCTGAATTCATTGACAAAAGAACTGGCTAAACCGGGGGTGCCATTCGGTGGAAAGTACCGGATCATTGACTTTCCATTAAGCAATTGCACAAACTCCGGTGTCTATACGGTAGGAGTGCTTACACAATACCAGCCGTTGGTCCTGAACAGTTATATCGGGATCGGCAGTGCCTGGGACCTTGACAGGATGGATGGAGGGGTTACTGTCCTGCCTCCATACAGTGTATCGTCTGAGGTGAAATGGTATGAAGGTACGGCGAGCGCCATTTATCAAAATCTGACATATTTAAGGCAGTATGATCCTGAGTATGTGTTGATTTTGTCCGGAGACCATATTTATAAAATGAACTATGAGAAAATGCTTGACCACCATATTGAGAATCAGGCGGATGTGACAATCTCTGTCATTGAAGTTCCTTGGGATGAGGCTAGCCGGTTTGGCATCATGGATACAGATGAAAATTATAGAATCAGAGAGTTCGCGGAGAAACCGAAAGAACCTAAAAGCAACCTTGCATCAATGGGAATCTATATTTTTAACTGGAAACTGCTCGAGGCATATCTAGAAAGGGATAACGAAAATCCCGAGTCCTCTCACGATTTTGGGAAGGATATTATTCCCCGCCTATTAGAAGAAGGCAAAAAACTTGTTGCGTACCCATTTAAGGGCTACTGGAAAGATGTCGGGACAGTGCAGAGCCTGTGGGAGGCTAATATGGATCTGCTTGATGAAAACTCGGAGTTGAATCTTTTTGACCAGGGCTGGCGCATCTATTCGGTCAACCCAAATCAGCCTCCGCAGTATATTTGTCCGGAGGCCACTCTTCGGGAATCCCTTGTAAATGAAGGCTGTGTCATTGAGGGGCAAGTGGAAAAGACAGTCGTCTTTCAAGGAGTATCGATTAAAAAAGGGGCGACGATTAAAGAGTCTGTCATTATGCCCGATGCAGTCATCGGATCAGGCTGTGTGATTGAGAAGGCTATTATCTCGCCGGGTATGTCAATCCCGAATGGATCGGTCATAAAAGGCGATAATGGCGAAGCTGTACTTGTTTCCGAAGATACAATTGATCATCTCTTGTCCAAATAATCCGCAGGGAGGGGCAACAATTGAAAAAAGATATGCTGGGTGTTATTGATGCCACGACATTCCATAAGGATCTGGATGAATTGACTATTCACAGATCTGTCGCGGCCATTCCTTTTGGCGGAAGATACCGCCTGATAGATTTCATCCTCTCAAATATGGTAAATTCCGATATTCAAAGCGTTGCTATTTTTTCAAAATATCAATATCGGTCCCTTATGGACCACCTCGGATCGGGGCGGAATTGGGACTTGAACCGGAAAAGAGATGGATTGTTCTTCTTTCCATCCACTCTGCATGACAAGCCGGTCACAGGAATCGGACCGCTGGAGGATTTTGCAGCAAACCTTGATTTCTTTACCCGAAGCCGGCAGCCATACGCGTTAGTTGCCAACGCTTATACAGTTTTCAACATGGATTTTTGCCCAATTCTTGATGAGCATATCGAATCAGGCAAGGATATCACCGAACTCAAAAAGGATGGGGTTTCGCTTGATATTTATTTGCTGAGCAGGGAATTGCTTGTTGAACTGATTGAGAGGCGCGAGGAGACGGGGTACCAGACCATTCGGGATGCTGTGACAGATCTGAACAGCCATTATAGTGTCCATTCCCATAATTATGAAGGTTTTGCCATTCAAATCGATTCAATCGCCAGTTATTCCGAGGCAAGCAAGAATCTCTTGAATCCAACTATTTGGAATGGCTTATTCGCGAAAGAGAGGCCTATTTTGACAAAAGTAAAGGATGAGCCTCCTGCGAGGTACTCCTCGACATCTTCTGTCCGCAATTCAATGATTGCGAATGGCTGCCATATTGAAGGAGTTGTGGAAAACAGCATCATCGCCAGGGGAGTTAAAATTGGCAAAGGTGCGGTTGTGAAAAATTGTATTATTATGCAAAAATCAAAAGTCGGAGAAAATTGTGTGCTTGAACACGTCATTCTGGATAAAGATGTGCTGATTGAGGACGGTGCCGAACTGATTGCATCGGAAGAAAGCCCTGGTGTGATCAGGAAAGGCAGGGTACAGGGAGCGTGGCATAATACGTGAAGCTTTTATTCGCAGTATCGGAGTGTGTACCATTTATTAAATCGGGAGGCCTGGCGGATGTCGCCGGGTCGTTGCCCAAGGAGTTAAAGAACTTGGGTTTTGACGTAAGAGTCATGCTCCCTAAATATTCGCTTATTCCTGAGGAATTTAAATCGAAAATGAAGAAAGTCAGCGATTTCACGGTGTCTCTTGGATGGAGGAACCAATACTGCGGGATTGAAGAGCTGGAGCATGACGGGATCGTCTATTATTTTGTTGATAACCAATATTATTTTTTCCGGAGCCAGATGTACGGCGACTATGATGAAGGAGAAAAGTTTTCATACTTTTGCAGGGCTGTCCTGGAGAGCATTGGGCAGCTTGGCTTTTATCCGGATATAATCCATTGCCATGACTGGCACACAGGCATGATTCCGTTTCTCTTAAATCAACAGTATCGCCATCGGGATGGCTACAGGGGAATCAGGACCGTCTTTACCATTCATAATTTACAGTTTCAGGGGATTTTCCCGAAAGAAGTTATGAATGACTTGCTCGGCCTTGATGACAGCTATTTCACACCGGACCAGCTTGAATACTACGGAAATATTAATTTTATGAAGGCAGCGCTCATATCAGCGGATAAAATTACAACGGTAAGCCCTACATACAGGGAAGAAATCAAAACAGCCTATTTCGGTGAGGGCCTTGATGGGGTGCTAAGGATGAGAAGCCCTGATTTGGAAGGAATCGTAAACGGGATTGATTATGAATTGTACAATCCGGATACAGACCCCTTTCTTGATGCCCATTTTTCAGCTGATAGCCTTGAGGCGAGACTGGAAAACAAACGCTCGATCCAAAGGCAATTCGGGTTGCCACAGGATGACAATGTCCCTTTAATGGCAATGGTAACGAGGCTCACGAGGCAAAAAGGCCTGGAACTCGTCAGGGGAGTTTTTCATGAAATTATGGCCACCGGCGTCCAAATGATCGTCCTTGGGACAGGCGACAGGGAATTTGAGTATTTCTTCAGTCATATGAGCAGCCAATATCCAGGCCAGTGTAAAGCTTTCATCGGCTTTGATGAGTCATTTGCCCACAGGATTTATGGCGGCGCGGATTTGTTTTTAATGCCTTCCAAGTTCGAACCGTGCGGCCTGAGCCAATTGATTGCAATGAGATATGGTGCGATCCCGATTGTGAGGGAGACGGGCGGCTTGAATGATACGGTCAAATCGTATAATGAAGTATCCGGAAGCGGCAATGGGTTTACTTTTACAAATTTCAATGCCCATGACATGCTTTACACGATTGAACGGGCAATCTCCTATTACAGAAGGGGTGACGAATGGCGCCGCCTGGTTAGTAAAATGATGGAACTCGATTTCAGCTGGACACAATCGGCACTGCGATACCAGCAGTTATATGAAGAGCTTCCAAGAAGAGGTGATCCGCATGTTTTCTAGTGTGCCGGAATTTAAAGAGGCTTTTATTACAAAACTGGAAATGGCTTATGGAACCAAATTTAAGGAAAGCACCAGACGGGAACAGTTTCAGACATTGGGAATCCTAATCAGGGAATACGTCAGCAAAGATTGGATCAAAACGAATGAAATGTACCGGACTTCAGGCAAAAAGCAGGTTTATTATTTGTCGATTGAATTTTTGCTTGGCCGCCTTCTCCGCCATAATTTAATGAATTTAGGAGTAGAGGGGATTGTCAGTAAAGGGCTTGAAGATCTGGGGATTAATTTGGATGACCTTGAAGAATTCGAGGCGGATGCAGGCCTTGGGAACGGCGGGCTTGGAAGGCTCGCCGCCTGTTTCCTCGATTCTCTCGCCTCCTTAAGCATACCTGGCCATGGCTGCGGAATCCGCTACAAGCATGGTTTATTTGAACAGACAATTGTGGACGGATACCAGGTTGAACTTCCCGAGCAATGGCTGAAGCATGGGCATGTCTGGGAGGTGAGGAAGGGTGACGAGGCAGAAGAAATCCCTTTTTGGGGAGAAGTGGAGAGCACGGTTGAAAATGGCCGGCTCGTCTTTAAACACATAAATGCCGAAATCGTAACTGCCGTGCCGTATGATATGCCGGTCCTCGGTTATCACAATCATACTGTCAACACGCTCAGGCTTTGGGATGCGGAACCTTCCAAATTCTCCGCAAATACGGATATTTTGAAATATAAAAAAGAAACCGAGGGAATCTGCGAGTTTTTATATCCGGATGATACGCACGATGAAGGAAAGATCCTTCGCCTGAAACAGCAATACCTCCTTGTCGCGGCGAGCCTAAGGGCGATCATCAAGTCATTCAAAAAGAAAAACCGCAGTATTTTCGAGCTGCATGAACATACTAGCATCCACATCAATGATACCCACCCTGCGTTGGCCGTTCCTGAACTGATGAGGATTCTCATGGATGATGAGGGCCTGGGCTGGGATGAGGCATGGCATTTAACGGTCAATACGCTTTCTTATACAAACCACACCACTTTGTCTGAAGCATTGGAAAGGTGGCCGGTCCGTATTTTCAAGCCACTGCTGCCGAGAATTTATATGATTGTCGAGGAAATTAACGAGCGTTTTTGCAAGGGGCTTTGGGACAGGTATCCAGGAGACTGGAAAAGGATTGAGTCGATGGCGATCGTCGCGCATAACGAAGTCCGGATGGCTCCGCTGTCCATTGTCGGCAGCCACAGCATTAACGGGGTTGCCAAGTTGCATACAGATATACTGAAGGAACGGGAAATGAATTTGTATTATCAAGTTTTTCCGGAAAGGTTCAACAATAAAACAAACGGGATTACCCACCGCCGCTGGCTTATGAAAGCCAATCCGCGCTTGTCGGCGCTGATCACAGACTCCATCGGCCCCGAGTGGATCGAGGATACGATGCAGCTGGATAAGCTCTTGCAATTCAGGGACAGTCCGGCTTTCCTTGAAAAGCTTGCCCAAATCAAATTAGCCAATAAAGAGAGGCTGGCGGACAGGATCCTTGAAAAGACAGGCGTCACGGTTGACCCTCATTCGATCTTTGATGTACAGGTCAAGCGTCTGCATGCCTATAAGCGCCAGCTGCTGAATGTTCTGCACATTATGTACTTGTATAACCGGATCAAAGAAAATCCGCATTATGATATGCATCCCAGAACGTTCATCTTTGGCGCAAAAGCCTCACCGGGTTATTATTTTGCAAAAAAAGTCATCAAACTGATTAACAGCGTCGCCGATAAGGTCAATTACGATCCGGTAGTAAATAAAAAGATGAAAGTGGTCTTTCTCGAAAATTACCGGGTTTCACTAGGAGAGGAAATTTTCCCAGCCGCGGATGTGAGTGAACAAATCTCAACTGCAAGCAAGGAAGCGTCCGGAACAGGAAACATGAAGTTTATGATGAATGGTGCGCTGACCGTTGGTACGCTGGATGGGGCGAACGTGGAAATAACCGAATTGGTCGGCAGGGAGAACATTTTCCTTTTCGGCCTGAGCGCGGCGGAAGTGCTTGAATACCAGCAGAACGGCGGCTATCACGCCCAGGAATATTATCACTATGACCGGAGGATCCGTACTGTCGTCGACCAGCTTGTTAATGGTTTTTTCCCTGATACGTACAATGAATTCACTGAAATTTATGATTCGCTGCTTGCGTATAATGACCAGTATTTTGTTTTCAGGGATTTTTCTTCCTACGCGGATATACAGGAGGAGATTGGCAGGCAGTTCGGTGACAAAACTTCCTGGCATAAAAAGAGTTTGATCAATATTGCTAAATCAGGGTTCTTTTCCAGCGACAGGACGATTCAGGAATATGCTGATGACATCTGGCATACAGAGCCTGTTGTCATCAGATAATCAAGTTATGGCAAGGAAGCCGACTGGCGGCTTCCTTGCCGGTTTTACATACTTCAATCTATCAGGAGAAAAAAATGGGGAAAATAAAGAGATGGAAAAAGGGGCTATTGCTGCTCGGGATGGCCGGGTTGATTTATACTGGCTTCCTGCACATAAAGATCATGCAGCACGGCAAGGAAACACCTCCGCCGGGTGCGGATTACTTAATCATACTTGGAGCCAGGGTAAAGGGGATGGTCCCCTCACTTTCTCTACAGGCAAGGATTGATGCGGCAGGAAAATATCTATTGGATAATCCTTTGACAATCGCCATAGCCTCGGGAGGCCAGGGGCCAGGTGAGGATATAACCGAGGCTGCCGCGATAAAGGATGAGCTTGTAAAGCTTGGGATCGAAGGGGACAGGATTATTCTTGAAGATAGGTCAACGAGTACATATGAAAATATCTCCTTTTCAAAGGAGCTTTTGCCTAAAGGGTTGAAAGAAGGTCTGGTCGTCACGAATGACTTTCATCTATACCGTGCCAAGATGATCGCCAAGAGATATGGACTGGAGTTAGGTGGGCTGCCGGCCGAAACACCAAGGCAGGCGGTTGTGAAATCGTATGCCCGTGAATATCTGGCCTTGACAAAATACTACCTCACCAGTGTATTAAATTGATAGGAAACTGGGTATTGAATCTCATAGGAATCAATAAAGCAGAATGATGCTATGAGGAGGATTACCGATGAAAAGGATATTGGCCATTTTCGCTTGTCTGTTTATTGCCATCCTTGGAGGCTGTGCTGCAAGCGAGGGCGGGAATGACTTAAAGGAATATACAGCGGAAGCTTCACAATACTTGGAGAAGGCGGCTGATTTTGCAAAAGAGGCATCCTTAAAAGCCGAGGAAGCCGTCCATGATGAGCAGGCGAAGGAAGAATTGAAAAGTAAGCTGGAAGAAATGAAAAACGAGATCAAGGAGTTCAGTAAAGTAGAAGCGCCAAAAGTAGCGGATGGATTTCATAGGAATGTAGTTGAAAAAAGCGCTGTTCTTGAAGATAAGATTGACCTTTACCTGAATCGGATTAATCAAGGGAAGCTGGATGAGGAGTTCCTGGATAAGGAGGACCTAAAAAAGCCAGTTGAGGAATTGAAAAAAGCATTTACGGATTTGAAAGAAAATATCAATGAAAAATGAACCGGCGGGAACGCCGGTTTGTTTTTTAAGCGGAAAGGCATGCAATTTTTGACAAAGTAAGCCACAATAAAGAGGTACATATTAAAGCACTGGAGTGAGCGGAATGAAGGCACTTGTTCATGCGGGCACAACCGGCATGGAAGGTTTGTCGTTAAAAGAAATTGAAAAAGTGGAACCGGGCAAGGGTGAAGTGAGGGTGCGGCTGAAAACAGCCGGAATGAATCACCGTGATTTGATCATTCTTGAGAGGCACAAGGGCACGGAACCCCCGCTGATTCTTGGTTCGGATGGCGCCGGAATTATTGATGCGGTCGGAGAAGGAGTGGAAGGAGCAAATCCAGGTGATGAAGTCATCATTAATCCTGGTCTTGGCTGGCGCGAAAAGTCGGATGCTCCCCCTGCAGGCTTTGAGATTCTAGGCCATCCTTTTCATGGTACTTTTGGCGAGTATGTAGTCATTCCAGCAGAAAATGCGGTTCCTAAACCAGCCTTTTTGACATGGGAAGAGGCCGGCGTCCTCTCGCTGGCCGCACTGACCGCGTACAGGGTCCTCTTCACAAGAGCGAAAATTAAGGCGGGAATGAAAATTCTAATCCCCGGGATAGGAGGGGGTGTCGCAACGTTGATGCTGCAAATGGCTAAGGCAGCGGGAGCGACGGTCTACGTCTCTTCCCGGTCAGAACAAAAATGCACTAGCGCGCTTGAAATGGGCGCGGATCAAGCTTTTGACAGCAATGGAGACTGGAAAAAAGCGCTCGGCGGCGAGAAGATGGATGTTGTCATTGAGTCGGTTGGCGCCGCAACCTTCAATAAATCATTGAGCCAGCTTAGGGCCGGGGGCACAGTGGTTACGTTCGGAGCGTCAGCCGGTGATACAGTTGATTTGAATCTGCGGAGCTTTTTTTACGGGCAATTCAATTTATTGGGATCAACTATGGGGAGCGCGGAGGAACATCGGGAAATGCTGTCCTTTATAGAGGCACACAATATCCGGCCAGTCATCGATCAAATGTTCAGCCTTACCGATTACAAGGCTGCTTTTGATAAGCTTGACAAGGCGGAGCAGCTTGGCAAAATAGGCTTTATCGTCAGTTGATCAGCGAATTAATAGAATATGTGATAAAACCCTCGCACAAAATGCGGGGGTTTTGCTATGTCTGGAGAAGGTTTTAGGGATTTATTAAAATGCTGTCATACTCGAGTAATTTTCCCATACTTTTTCTGTAGGGGACCACCTATGGAAAAGGAGGAAATAGTTTGCGGTATCAGTCTGAAAGGATGGGACAGATCCCTCCATATATGTTTGCTGAACTTGGGAAAAAGAAAGCCGCCATGATCAAGTCTGGCATTGATGTCATCGACCTCGGAATTGGTGATCCGGATTTGCCTGTTCCCGGGCATATTGTGGATAAGCTCATAGAAGAAGTGAGGAAACCTGAAAATTCACGATATCCGAATTTTGCTGGGCATCCTGAGTTCAGAAAAGCTGTTTCGGAGTTTTACTTACGGGAGTACAATGTGGAACTGGATCCTGAAACTGAAGTGCTGGCATTGATCGGTTCCAAAGAAGGACTTGCCCACCTTGTCCCGGCAATGATTGACCCCGGTGAAACCGTCCTTGTCCCGGATCCCTCCTATCCGCCATACAGGATGGCTGTGTCTCTTGCCGGAGGTAACTACCATAATATGCCGATGAAAAAGGAGAACGGCTTCAAGCCTGTTTTTGAAAATATCCCCTCTGATGTGCTCGCAAAAGCACGTATGATGTTTTTGAATTTTCCGGGCAACCCGACCGCAGCCTCGGCGGATCTACCATTTTTCCAAAGGGCGGTTGATTTTGCAAAAGAGAATGACATCATTGTCGCGCAAGATTCGGCCTATAACAAGGTCGTTTTCGGCGATGGCAAAGCTCCGAGCATTCTTGAGGCAAAAGGGGCGAAGACCGTTGCGGTTGAATTCGGCTCACTGTCAAAAACGTATTGCATGACTGGCTGGCGGATCGGCTATGCGGTCGGGAATAAAGAAGTGATCAGGGCACTATCAGTCTATAAAAATAATACTGATACCGGCCAATTCACACCCATTCAGCTGGCTGGGGCGCATGCTTTAAGATCTGATCAAAAATGCGTTGAGGAAAATAATCTCATTTATTTCGATCGGATGAAAAGAATGGTGGAAGCCCTTAAGGAAATTGGCATTGATGCCGAGCCGCCGAATGCGACATTTTTTATTTGGGCGGCTGTCCCAACAGGCTATTCGTCGGCGGAGTTTGCCGAGGAGGTTTTGGAGAAGGCAGGGGTGATTATTACGCCAGGGAGCGCATTCGGCCCATCGGGTGAGGGTTATTTCAGGATATCCCTTTCCCAGTCCAGTGACAGGCTGAATGAAGCGGCGTCCAGAATGAAAAAACAGATCAAATTGCGGAAGGGTTGAGAAAATGAAACGCTATGATAACTATATAAATGGAGTTTGGACGCAATCAGAAACGGGACTATATTTACAGAATATCAATCCCGCGACGGGAGAGGTGCTGGGCGAAGTAGTGGTTTCTAATGCAAATGACGTCGACGGGGCAGTCACGGCCGCTAAAAATGCGCAAAAATCATGGCGGCTAGTCCCTGCTCCCGAACGGGCGGAGATTTTATATGAAGTTGCAAGAATCCTGAAAGAAAAGAAAGAATACTTGGCGCAAATCTTAACTGCTGAAATGGGAAAGGTCATTGCCGAGGCAAGAGGTGAGGTTCAGGAAGCCATCGACATGGCCTATTATATGGCTGGTGAAGGACGGAGGCTGTTCGGTGATACTGTGCCCTCTGAACTAAGGAATAAATTTGCGATGAGTGTCAGGGTGCCAGTTGGTGTTGCCGGTTTGATCACTCCCTGGAACTTCCCGATTGCGATCGCTTCATGGAAGTCACTGCCTGCTCTAGTCGCCGGGAATGCGGTTGTTTGGAAGCCTGCATCGGAGACGCCGTTCATGGCCGCGGAATTTGTGAAGGTTTTTGAAGAGGCTGGGTTGCCGAAAGGATTGATGAATGTTGTTTTTGGCAGCGGCAGTGTTGTCGGGAATGCCCTTGTCGAGCACCCGGATGTCGATATCATTTCGTTTACAGGTTCGAATGAAGTCGGAAAGGCGATTAATGGGCGCGCTGGCAGCCTCCTGAAGCGGACATCCCTTGAAATGGGCGGTAAAAACGCGGTGACGGTGCTGGAAGATGCCGATTTGGATCTCGCGGTTGATGGCATTATATGGAGCGCTTACGGAACGGCGGGCCAGCGGTGTACCGCCTGCAGCAGGATCATCGTCCATGAAGCCGTAAAGGAAGAGCTGGAAAAAAAGCTGGTGGCACGGATCTCCGAGTTGAAGGTCGGCAATGGGTCCGATGAACAGGTTGATGTTGGTCCCGTCATAAACAGGGAATCGCTTGGGCGCATAAATGATTATGTGGAAAAAGGTGTCCAGGAAGGGGCAAAGCTATTGTGTGGGGGCAAAGTCCTTGCCGGGGCTGATTTTGCAAAAGGACATTATTATGAGCCAACGTTGTTTACAGATGTTTCCCCGAATATGACGATTGCCAAAGAAGAAATTTTCGGGCCGGTTACATCCCTTATCCCTGTCAAAAGCCTGGCAGAGGCCATTGAGGTGAATAACAATGTGGAATTCGGCCTTTCAAGCTCCATTTTCACGAGGGACGTCAATAAAGTTTTCATGGCGATGCGCGATTTTGATACTGGCATTGTATATATAAATGCAGGGACGACTGGTGCAGAAATCCATCTTCCATTCGGGGGAACGAAGGGCACAGGAAATGGGCACCGAGATTCAGGAGTTGCCGCGCTTGATGTTTATACTGAATGGAAATCAATTTACGTTGATTTCAGCGGGACCCTCCAGCGAGCGCAAATAGACAATAAATAAGCACGATTTGTTTTTGAATGAAGAGCCCGCAAGATGCGGGTCTTTTCGTATATGGGATATGGCTGTCCTATATTAATCAAGTTTTTACCCGGATTACTACTTTTCAATTCTTTTTTTTCATACACATTAGTAGGAATGCGGTTTTAACGGATAAGCTCAGTTAAAGGTGAGTGTTGATTTTCATGAAGTAGATTGGAACGGAGAGGACTGACTCCGGCGGGATGCAGCGGCACGTGGAGACCCCACAGGCGGCTATGACGCCGAGGAGGCTCCAAAAAAAATGCTCCTGCGCCACAGGCTATTCGAGGAAGCGAACCTTCAGCTCGTCGCAAAGCTGCACGAAGCAAATTCAGGTAGATGCTTCGCCCCGCGGAAAGCATGTCCACGGAGTGGAAATCAACAATCTAGAAAAAAACTTTGAATAGCAGGTAATTAGTATAGTAGTGTCCTCGAATGGGACACTTTTTGACAGAAAGGAGGCGCCGGTTTGGCACTACCTGTGGAATCAGAAAAGCTCCGCACGCCAGAGGAGGCTGTGGAGCTTCTGAGTGAAAAGAATACTGTCATGGTCGGAGGCTTTGGGCTTTGTGGAACGCCTTTTACCTTAATTGATGCAATCAGTGAAAATGCGTCGTTGCGGGAATTGACGATAATCAGCAATAACCTTGGAGAGTCCGGCAAAGGGCTGGGCATTCTTTTGCAGACACGACAAATAAAAAAAGCGGTTGGCTCTTATTTCACATCCAATCGTGATGCAGTAAAGGCCTGGAAGGCGGGTAACCTTGAAATCGAACTTTATCCACAAGGTTCTTTTATAGAAGCAATTCGTGCCGGGGGAGCCGGGATTGCGGCTTTCTATGTGAAAACTGGTGTCGGCACTGAACTCGCAAAAGGCAAGGAAGAACGGCTTTTCAAAGGAGAGAGGAATATTTTAATCGAGGCTATCAGGGCGGATGCATCTCTTATTAGAGCTTGGAAGGCTGATTCTTTGGGAAACCTTGTTTACTCGAAATCGGCCCGCAATTTCAATCCGGCGATGGCGACCGCCTCTGATCTGGTCATTGCAGAAGTGGATGAAATTGTTCCCGCTGGTTCACTTGATCCCGAATCTATTATCACCCCGCATACTTATGTTGACGTTTTAGTCTTGAGCCGTTATGAAAAGGCAGGTGGCTTTTATGTCAAAAAGCACCTTAGACCGTGAAAAAATTGCCAGGCGAATCGCCATGGAATTTAAAAGGGGAATGGTTGTAAATCTCGGGGTCGGCATTCCTACCCTCATCCCGGCATATATAGAGCCTGGAAAAGGGGTGTACCTTCACTCAGAAAATGGTCTGCTGGGCATGGGGCCTCCCCCTCCTTCAGAGGAAATCGACATGGATTGCATAAGTGCCAGCAAACATCCGGTTACGCTTGAGCCCGGCGCGGCGATTTTTTCGAGTAGCGAATCTTTCGGGATGATTAGAGGCGGCCATATTGATGTCGTTGTCCTTGGGGCGCTTCAAGTGAGTGAAAGCGGTGAAATTGCCAACTGGGCTGTGCCCGGGACCGACATTCTCGGTGTTGGCGGGGCGATGGACCTCGTCCCTGGGGCAAAAAAGATTATCGTGGCTCTTACCCATACCGCGAAGGATGGTTCATCAAAGCTTGTCCGCCAATTGACCTATCCGTCAACAGGCATTCAACACGCGGAGCTGATTGTGACAGAACTCGGGGTCTTTTCAACAGCTTCAGGGCATTTGGTTCTTGAAGAATTGTCTGCCGATTGTTCGCTGGAGAAAATAAAGGCTTTGACAGAAGCAGAATTTAAGGTTGCGGAGCCATTAAAGCGCTGGTGATTTTCTAAAGAGGGGGAAATGGTATGGATTTCACATTCCCGGAAGAGATTGAACTCCTCCGCGCCGCGGTCAGAGATTTTGTGAAAGCGGAAGTAGAAAAAGTCGCGATGGAGATAGAGGAGAACGATGAAATACCGGAAAAAATCGTTGATTTGTCAAAAGAGCTTGGACTGTTCGGGCTGGGAATACCCGAGGCATACGGGGGGCTTGGCCTCGACATGGTTGGGAAATGCGCCATTTATGAGGAGCTTGGTAAAACACATAATGGGTATACCACATTAATTGGTGCCCACACAGGTATTGGATCGGTTGGCATCGTTGAGTTGGGGACGGAGGAGCAGAAGCGGAAATATCTGCCTAAAATGGCATCCGGAGAATGGATTGGCGCTTTTGCGCTTACGGAACCCGGCGCCGGCTCCAACGCGGCCGCCCTTAAAACGAGAGCCGTAAAAAAGGGAGACCGTTATATACTGAACGGATCAAAGCATTATATTACCAATGCGGTATGCGGCCATATTTTTACGGTGATGGCTGTCACTGATCCGGATAAAGGTGCAAAAGGAATTACATCATTTATTGTGGAAAAATCTTTCCCAGGCTTCGTCCTCGGTTCGGTTGAAAGAAAAATGGGATTGCGTGGGTCACACTCAGCCGAACTATTTTTTGAAGATTTGGAAGTGCCAGTGGACAATGTACTCGGCGAAGAAAACAAAGGCTACTTGAACGCGTTAAAAATTTTGGCAAATGGCCGGGCTGGCCTTGCAGCCAGAAATCTTGGTTCCTGTGAAAAACTACTCGACATGAGCCTTGATTACGCGATGAAAAGGGAGCAATTCGGAAAGCCAATTTTTGAACAGCAGGCTATCCAGCATATGCTCGCGGAGATGGCGGCGGAAATAGAAGTGCTCCGCTCCATTACCTACAGGGTCGCATGGATGAGCGACCAAAAAATGCGTGTTGTGAAAGAGGCAGCGGTTGCAAAGCTTTACGGCTCGGAGGTTTATAACAGAATTGCCGATCTTGCTGTTCAAATCCATGGCGGCATTGGCTATATGAAGGATTACCCAATCGAAAGGTTTTACAGGGATGCTCGGATCACAAAAATTTATGAAGGTACAAGCCAAATTCAGAAAAACATTATTGCCGCTGAGCTAAAGAGAGGGATGAAATAGTGCCGGGCCTGAGAACAGCAGTTATTGTTGAGGGAGTCCGGACTGCGATCGGCAGGATGGGCGGGGCTTTAAAGGATGTAGAGGCTGACCGCCTCTCTGAAGCTGTCATGAAGGAACTGCTGGCGAGGACAGATATGGATGGGACGGAAATTGACGAAGTTGTCTGGGGACACGCAAAGCAAAGCTCAGATACACCCAATCTGGCCAGGCTGGCTGCACTTAGGGCAGGCCTTCCTGTCGAAGTCCCAGGCTATACAGTCCACCGCCAATGCGCTTCAGGGCTGCAGGCGATCCTGAATGCCTCCCATGAAATCATGGCCGGAATAAGTAGGGTTGCCATTGCCGGAGGAGCGGAGAGCATGAGCACAGCCCCCTATTATTTAAGGAAAGCCCGTTACGGATATGGGGCGGGGAACGGGGAGCTCCTTGATCCGAATACGGAAAGCCAGCCCCGCGCCCAGCCAATTGAGGTATATGGCCATCTGACAATGGGGCTGACGGCAGAAAATCTTGCGGCAAAGTATAGCATTAGCCGCAAGGAGCAGGATGAATTCGCCCAAGGAAGCCAGGAGAAAGCGTCTGCTGCAATCTCTTCAGGCAAATTTAATCGTGAAATTATTCCGATTCGGCTTCAAACGAAAAAAGGAGAAACCTATTTTGCTCAGGATGAACATCCAAGGCTCACTTCTCTAGAAAAGCTGGCTCAGCTTCGGCCTGTCTTCAAGGAGGGGGGAACCGTTACTGCTGGCAATGCAAGCGGGAGGAATGACGGAGCAGCCGCCCTTCTCGTCATGGAAGGTATAGAGGCGCAGAAGCGGGGGCTGAAACCGCGGGCGAAAATAATCGGGCAAGGGTCGGCTGGCGTATCACCTGAAATTATGGGGATCGGCCCTGTTCCTGCTACAATAAAAGCGTTGAAGCAGTCAGGCCTAACCTTAAATGATATTGATCTTATGGAAATAAATGAAGCTTTCGCCGCCCAGACGATTGCCGTCATGAAGGAATTGGGTCTGGATTCGAAAAAAGTGAATGTGAATGGCGGAGCAATTGCCCTCGGACACCCAATCGGAGCGACAGGGGCAATTTTAATGGTGAAGCTACTAAACGAGCTTGAAAGGACCAGTAAGCGGTATGGGCTTGTTTCGCTATGTATTGGCGGAGGGCAAGGACTGGCGGCTATCGTGGAAAATTTGCGAATCTGAAACAGAGGGATCAGGTGTGAAAAAACCAAAAATATTGCAAATCCTTTCAATGTACCATCAGGAAGGCGAGAAGATTTTGAATGAAGGCGCCGAAGTAATCAGGACAGATGAGATTGAAGCTCAATCACTTTGCGGGCTCACCGCCGAGGCAGAGGGAATTGTCCTTCGTGCCCCAGCCAACATTACAAAAGAAATAATTGATGCGGCACCAAGGCTGAAGGCAATCAGCGGAGCGGGAGTGGGCCTTGATAATATTGATGTCGCTTATGCCACCTCCAAGGGTATTCCGGTACTGCATGCCCCTTCGGTCAATGCGATTTCAACCGCCGAGCATGCTGTCATGCTTCTCATGGCGCTAGGAAAAAACCTAATTCCTTTCCACAATGAGATGAGCAAAGGTCACTATCAATCCAGGACCTCTCTCAATTCTCTTGAATTGAATGGAAAGAGGGTAGGTATTGTCGGATTCGGCAATATCGCGAAGGAAACCGCGAAAAGGCTTAAAATTGGCCTCGGGATGGACGTGGAAGTTTGGGTGCGGAAATATGATGGGCGCAAGCATGGCGAAGCTTTGGAATGGGGGTTGAAAATAACCGAAGATTTAGATTCGGTTTTTAAGTCTGCGGATTTTATTTCCCTCCACATTCCCCTGACAGAGGGAACGAAAGGCCTGATTGACAGGCGATTGCTTTCATTGATGAAGCCCACTGCCTATCTCATCAATACGGCGAGGGGAGCAATCGTCAATCAGGAGGATTTATATGAATGTCTGCGGGACGGAAAAATCGCTGGTGCCGGATTGGATGTTTTCGCGCCTGAACCTCCACCCGCCGATGCTCCGATTCTAACTCTGCCAAATGTGATTGTCACGCCCCATGTCGGAGGAACAACGGTCGAATGTAACTATATTATGTCAACAACCGTTGCCCGGAACATCCTTAAAGCCCTTGCCGGAGAGAAGCCGGATTTTGTCGGCAATCCCGAGGTCTATCAAAAATGAAGGCGGTGAGCCGGTGAGGAACTATTCAATCGCTCTCATTCCCGGAGATGGCATCGGGGGTGAGGTCATCAGGGAAGGAAAGAAAGTACTTGATGCGCTTTGTCAATTTGATGGCGGCTTGAAGATCGATTACAGTGAGTTCGACTGGAGCTGCGAATACTACCTGAAAAACGGCCGAATGATGCCTGATGACGGGCTTGCCCAATTGGAAGGGTTTGATTCCATCTATCTTGGAGCGGTAGGCTATCCGGGAGTTCTGGACCATATTTCGTTATGGGGGCTCCTCCTTCCAATCCGCAGGCATTTTCAGCAATATATTAATCTGCGGCCGATAAAACTTTTAAGAGGCATTGATTCCCCACTGGCCGGGAGGACTGCCAGCGACCTCGACTTTCTCGTCATCCGTGAGAATAACGAAGGAGAATACTCCAGCATTGGCGGCAGGATGTATGAAGGCACGGAAATGGATATGGCGGTCCAAAGCGCTGTCTTTACGAAGCATGGCGTTGAAAGGGTGCTTCGTTACGCCTTTAAAGAGGCCGAGCAGGCAAGGCGAAAAAGGCTCACGGCAGCGACAAAGTCGAATGGCATCAACCATACGATGCCTTTTTGGGATGAGTATGTAAAGAAGGTTAATCTGGAATATCCTGAGGTAGAAACAGAAATTACCCATATCGATGCGTTGGCAGCATTTTTTGTATCAAAACCGGATGCTTTCGATGTCGTTGTTGCTTCCAACCTCTTCGGTGATATCCTCACAGACCTTGGCGCTGCGATTGTTGGCGGAATGGGAATCGCCCCTTCTGCAAATATTAATCCCGAGAAAAAGTTTCCATCCATGTTTGAACCCGTCCATGGTTCTGCACCAGACATCGCTGGAAAAGGCGTGGCAAATCCGACAGCCGCTATTTGGTGCACTGCCTTGATGCTTGACCATCTTGGTGAAAGGGTACTTGCAGAAGTGATCATGGAAGCAATGCAGCAAGTATTGGAGGAAAGACTATATTTAACCGCGGATTTAGGCGGAAATGCCAGGACAGACCAGTTTGGCGATGAAGTTTGCAAAAAGATGAAAAGAATTTTCTGACATCTGGTTGGTTGCCCCTTTACTTGTATTTAAAGACTATGTTATGATTTTCTCGAAACCCAATAAATTATTAAGGGAGTATGTTTTATGTCGGAAGCCGTTCTTAACTAATTCCAATTAACTGGATATTTTCATTCTGGACGAAGGTTTTTCATTTTGCGAAATGGAAGTCTTATTTGACTGTGTCCGAATGAAAGTTAAGAACAAGGCCATACTAGCATACTTTCCTTATCAATTGTGGCTGTGTACTTGTGTGCATCAGCTTTTTTGTTTGATTGGGAGAATAAAGACGGTTTTTTGCCGTCCTTGCTTTTGCCGCGCTGGCATTGTTCAGCGCGGCTATTTTTATTTTTGGCTCAGTTACAGGTGAGTGTTGTTTTTCAAAGAAGTTGATTGGAACGGAGGGGACTGACTCCGGCGGGATGAAGCGGCACGTGGATACCCCTCGAAAAGCGGAAGCGCCTTGGTCAGCCCCGACCAGCGCTGGAGGGCCAGAAGGGGAAGTCGTTCTTTGACTTCACATTCGGGACCGAAGCGACCTCGAGGGGCTAGGCGCTGCAGCTAGACAAACAGGCGTCTGTGACGCCGAGGAGGCTCCAAAAAGACTGCTCCTGCGCCATAGACTATTCGAGGAAGTGAACTTTCAGCTCGTCGCAAAGCTGCACGAAGCAAATTCAGGTAGATGCTCCGCCCCGCGGAAAGCATGTCCCCGGAGTGGAAATCAACAATCAAGGATAACAAAGACTTATTTTTTGGAGGGAAATGAATGAATAGCCATACGTATCGTGTTTTGGATTTTGAAACAGTAAAAGCGACAGTTGCATCCTATGCCCTGACAAGCCAGGGAAAAGAGAAATTAATGAGTTTGGAGCCATCCGTTAACGTAAACCAGATTGCGGCGCTTCTTGACGAACTCGGCGAAGCGGTAGAAATAATGAAGAAGAGTGCGAGTGTTCCAGTTCATGGTCTGGAGGGTATCGATGTCCTCTTAAACGCAATCAATAAAGGAGTCGCATTGAGGCCAGAGCAGTTTGCGAAGCTTAATGATTTCCTTGACTGCTGCAGTAAAATGAAACGCTTTATGAAAGATAAGGAATATGTGGGGCCTAGGGTATCAAGTTATATTTTTGCCATAGAGGAACTGCCTTTGCTTGCTGCGGAGATTACTCGATGTATCCGCCATGGCATGATTGATGACTACGCAAGTAAGGAACTTTTAAAAATTCGGAAACAAATTTCTACCCAAGAAGATCGCTTGAAAGAAAAGGTTCAGCAAATGGTCCGATCCAATAAATATAAAACCTATTTGCAGGAAAACATTGTAAGCCAGAGAAATGGCCGTTATGTATTGTCTGTCAAAAAGGAATACCGTGCAAAGATAAAAGGCACTGTCCTTGATAGCTCCGCGTCAGGGTCGACCATCTTTGTTGAACCAGAAGAAATAGGACTATTCCAGGAGCAGCTTGATTGGCTTAAGGCAGATGAGGAAGCGGAAATGGAAAGAATTCTTCTCTATCTCACGGGTTTGGTGGAAGCGAGTGAAAAAGAAATACGCCTTGCGGTGGAAACGATGGTCCATTATGATTTTCTGTTTGCAAAAGCAAAGTACAGCCGGTCCATTGAGGGAAGAAAGGTTGCCGTTAACGATACCCATCATATCAACCTGCGTGATGCGAAACATCCTCTTCTTGGAGAAAAAGCTGTGCCGCTTACAATTAAACTTGGAGGCAATGAAAATGCGCTTGTCATCACCGGACCAAACACCGGCGGAAAGACGGTTACCATTAAAACCGTCGGGCTTTTGACCCTAATGGGCCAATCAGGTCTTTTTTTACCAGTTTCAGATGGAAGCGAGATTGCTGTTTATCAAAATATCCTTGTTGACATTGGTGACGGGCAGAGTATTACTGAAAACCTTAGTACATTCAGTTCCAGAATCGTAAATATTATCGAGATTTTACAGAAAACAAACGATAGGAGTCTTGTTTTGCTTGATGAATTGGGTTCAGGTACAGACCCAGGTGAAGGAATGGGTCTTGCGACTGCCATCCTGGAACAGTTGTACGCTAAGGGCGCAACCCTTCTTGCTACTACGCATTATAGTGAAATTAAGGAGTTTGCTGATACCCATGAGGGCTTTATGAATGGGTCGATGGAATTCGATCTTGAAACATTGGAGCCAACGTACAGGCTGATCATAGGCAGAGGCGGAGAAAGCCAGGCGTTCGCCATTGCACTGAAACTCGGCATCCACCCCAAACTGATAGAAAGGGCCCACCAAATCACCTACAAAGAAGAAAAAGAATACAGCTCTCAAGGAGAAATGACCTTAGAGATGGAGAAACAGATGATCATTAATAAGCATCAGAAAAAAGTTAAACAAGCAAAAAAAGAGATAAAGACTTTTAGCATGGGTGACAATGTGTCCATTTCTCCGGGAAATGAATATGGAATTGTCGTTAAGGGGCCAGACAATCAAGGGAATTATATCGTCCAGGTGAAAGGAGAAAAAAGGTCCGTCCACTTTAAGAGGTTAAAACTGAAGATTGCCGCCAGTGAGCTTTATCCCGAAGAATACGATTTCGATATTGTCTTTAAATCAAAAGAATACCGGAAGACCAATAAACTGCTTTCAAAGGGACATAACCCAGATTTAAACCTGGATCATGAGGAGTAAAAATAAGGGTACGCTGCGCGCAGCGTACCCTAAAGACTTGGCAGGATTCGAACCTGCAAGATGCACTTCAGCCACCTTTTGGCTGAGGGCTGCTCTCCCGTTGAGCTACAAGCCTTCTGCCGGTTAGTTTACTCAAGATAGGGAAAAACTATTCTAAAAGTCTCTTTTATTCCGGTTTTTTATTTCTTCAGTTACAATGAAAGCAAGATCATCATTGCAAAAAAGTGATAAAACTCCGAGCAATGTTTGATCAGGCACATCGCCGGCCTCTTCTTTTGGCACGGTGAGCTCCAAAGCCTCATGCAAAGCATGGTTGAACCCTTGCTGTGGATAGGCTTTCAAGTATAATGCCTCCGGGTCCAATCCGTTATTGATGCACCACTGGGCAAAAACAAGAATCATCATTTTTTCATCCGCCTGATAATTTGCGATGATTTTCTCTTGGAGTTCTTTATTATCCATTTACAAGTCCCCTTCAAACAAATGATATATCCAGTATAAAACATCACGTGAAGGCAGGCACATATAAAGGCGGGAAAAGAAAAAGTTTCCTTATTTTGAAGGGATATTTTTATTCGTGTCGAATTGCACTTGTAAGGAGTGAAGCCCATTGGAGACAGTGATTTTAGTAACTTATAAAATTCCCGGAATACCTATGCCGATTAAAATTGCTTCAACCATTGAGCCAAAAAAAGAGCAAATCCACAATAAATTACTTGAACTCATGGAAGAATATCATATAAGCGGCGAAATTCAATTTAAAAAATTACTGGTTGAAAAAGAAAATTCAATGTACATATTTGAACTCGGAGAAAAAAGGTGTATGGTATTAGTAGAGAAGCTGGAAAAAATCATTGAATTTGACAGCTGATGCTCTTTGTTTTGGCATTAATGGTCCCTTAAATGGGAAAACAATGAAGGTACGTCCATAACAGTATAAAGCGAGGGGAAAGTGTTGGAAAAAATCGAAGTTGGTGAAATCTTTACGATCAGTGACGAGAGTGATGTTGAACAGCAGGTAGAAGTGCTGGCAGTCATGGATATTGAAGGAACGGATTATGTGGCAGTCAGCTTCCTTGATGACCTGCAGGAGGAAACGGATGATGATATCGATATCTTCTTTCTAAAGGTAGATGAGGAAGGCGATCTAGATGCAATCCAGACCGATGAGGAATTCGATAAAGTCGCTGAAGCCTTTGAGGAATTGATGGAACAGGAAGAAATTGAGGATTAATACGGGAAATGAAGGGAGGGAGCCATTACGGCTCCCTCCTTTTCAATTCTCGCCTGGACTGTTTCCAGCACGGATGGAATGCGTGGTCAAAGTTGAACGAATGGCAGCGGCCATATTTTTTTCGTCGTTGCTGTCAAGCCCCGCCTCCCATAGCATCATCCCGCCAAAACCATGGGAGAGGGCAAGCTCGGTTTTCCTTTTAACAGTATTCTGCCCATTAAAATGGTAAACCGTTCCGTTCCAATTGATGGAATCCTTTTTTGCATAATCAGGATTCTTCCTAACAATGGCTGCATAGGAAATTTGTTTTGCCTTAACATCTTCTGGCTGGCCGTAAAGCGGGATGCCAAGGACAAGTTTCGACTTGGATATACCAAGCGAGCCGAATAGCTTTGCCCAATAATTGACAACATTTTTGGTAAATTGATAGGGTGCAAGGTTTTCAGCATGATAACCGCCATCCCACTGGCCGTCATATGCCATGATATTCACATGGTCTGCATATCGGAACATATCCGCCTTGAAAGTGACTGAATTAACCTCAGCGCCGCTTATCGCATTTATTTTAGAATAAACAGCTACGGATAATTCTTTTTTTCGCCCATGCAGCTCACCACTCAGTTCCTTGGCAAAAACAGCCAAATTTGCAGCATCCGTTTGTGATCTTGGATGCTCAAAGTCAATATCAATCCCATCTAGGTTTTCTTTATCAACAATCGCCATCAGGGAAGCAACAAGATTGTTGCGGGATTGAGGGCTGCTTATCGCCTCTTTAAAATATGGGTACGATTCCCCGCCATTAATATGGTACCAGCCCCCAATGGCAAGTAATGCACTGCTGCCATTTTTATGTGCAAGCTTCACCGTTCTCCGCAAATTCTCCCAAGCCATTTCCCCATTCAGCATCACTTTTCCGTCTGTAGTAGGATGGGCGAAGGAAAAAATAACATGGGTTAGGTTTTTATAATTTGTCGAGGCCGGGTCCCTGAAATCTTGAACGTAGCCCATGATCACTTTTGAAATTTCAGCTTCCGGCAGCTTTTTGTCTGTAGATCTTTTCTTAGACAACGCAGCTTTTTTATATTTTAATGTCAGTTCCTCGTTCTCTTTATGCGCTGTATAGTATGCCCCGGTTAAAAAACCGGCTGCAAAGACACCAAATATGCTAAGTATCAATAAGGCCTTTCTAAAATCAGCCACGTTTTGATTCCCTCCTAAATCAGCCACTATAAAATTTTATCAAAAAAACATGGGACAGAGGGGTGGTAATTAAAGCCTGCTCCCTAAAAGGGCGAGGAGGATAAAAAGAATGGCTCGCTAGTACAAGCTTATAAATATCGTGATGTCTAATTGCCGGTCTTCGTGCACATACTATCGTCAATGAAAATTTCAATAGAAGCATGTCTGCTAAGTTAGCATGGCAGGGCGTCAGGAGGGAAAGGAAATTGGACAAAAATACAGCAAGTAATGGGCCAGCGAACGATATGGAAAGCAGCCCGACCGGCTATGGTTTTGTACCTGAAAATCACGAGAACAGCCATGAGGCTGGCAAGAGTGGGCGGAAAGAAAAAAAGCATAAAGGTAAGCGGGGTTGAGATAAAATGGGTGCGATTGACAAGCATGGCTACCGGTTTGAACCCGAATTTAGCGTTATCAGCCAAACCGGTGCCATTCATGTTTATAAAAACGGGGATTTTATCGAAGAAATAAAGTTTTCCTTCAGCGGCAAATTTCCGGTATTGGATGAAATAGAACAGAAGGTAGATGAATATTGCCATAGGAAAGGAATTTAAAGAGCCCGATTGTGCTAGCAGGCCAAGGGCTTTTCTTATATTCAAGAGCGGATTTCATGTAATCAAATTCAATAGCTTGGGGAAACTACCTTTCAAATGAGCAGGTATCTCAACGGAAATGATCAGGAGGCAGCCATGACAGTATACGTTTATCAGACATTTGATATTAAACAGGATAAGTTCACAGAGGCGTTTGCAAGCCTTGAAAAGATCGTCCATTACCGAAATGAGCATTACAGCCATAAAGTGAAGCTATTATCACCAATCGTCGGCCCGGACTTCACATATGTACTACTCTCCGAATATGAGGGCCTCGCGGAAATGGAGATACAGAACAAAAAAATGTTCGAGGACGATGAGTACAAAGAAATTTTCACGCCTTTTTTCCTGGAAATGATGGTACAGGGCAGCATGTCAACAGCCATGTACCGCACAGTGAAAAAGAACAGCGGGAAGCCGGTGGAGAAAGAAAAGGAAGATAAATAAATCAGGTTTATCCTAAAAAGTTAAGGATGGAGTTTTGCTCAACACTCGAACAAATTTTATTAGGAGGCAGACCATGGATTTTTTTATCCCTGCGGACAAAAGTGGAAACAAAAGCGGCGGCTCCGACAAGGGAAATTTAAAATGGTGGCAGCTGTCCCTGATCGGTATCGGCTGTACAATCGGCACCGGTTTTTTTCTCGGTTCAGCAATTGGCATTAAAACAACCGGGCCATCAATTGTTTTTTCCTTCTTATTAGCCGCCTTTGGAACGTATACAGTCTATAACCTGCTCGCAAAAATGACCGCTGAGGATCCACAGGATGGATCTTTCTGTTATTATGCGGGTAAAGCTCTTGGGCGCTGGGCAGGCTTCAGCTGCGGTTGGAATTATTGGACTTCGAATATTCTCATCATGGGCAGCCAATTGACAGCACTGTCAATTTTGTCGAGGTTTTGGTTTCCTAATATACCGCTTTGGCTTTTTGCGACTGGCTATGCCATCCTTGCGATTCTAGTGGTCGTGACAGGCAATAAAGGGTTTGACAAAGTCGAAAACCTGCTCGCTGTCATAAAGACGTCAGCGATTGTCATGTTCATCATCCTAGCCGCACTTGCTTTAACAGGAGTACTACCGGGGGAGGTTAAACATCCCGGGCTCCCGTCCGCAATGAATAAACTCTTCCCCAATGGCCTGACAGGTTTTTGGTCATCACTCATCTATGCGTACTATGCATACGGGGGAATCGAGGTAATCGGGCTGATGGCGACGAGGCTGAAAAAAAAGGGAGACGCTCCGAAAGCGGGGATTGTCATGTTGATTGTCCTCGCCGTTATTTATGTGCTTTCACTTGGATTTGCGGTCACGATGGCTTATCATACGGAATTTACGGAAAAAGAAAGCCCCTTTGTTACGGCGATGGAGCATTATCACCTGCCATTTTTTCCGCACGTATTCAACGCCGCCATTATTATGGCTGGATTTTCGACAATGACCGCGTCCTTATTCGGAGTAACTACCTTGCTTGTGACCTTATCTGAAAGTAAGGATGCTCCTGCGTTTTTTGCAAAAAAGATGAAGTGGAAGGATGTGCCGCTTCCTTCGCTTAGCTTAGCAACGGTAGGGCTGCTTGCTTCCATCATTACGGCACTCCTGCTGCCCGGAAAGATATACGAATATATCACAACAGCTGCTGGAATCCTCATTTTATTCAATTGGGCGTTTATTGTTATGTCGGCTTTGAAAATTCTTGAAATGAAGGCAGGCGGGAAAATCCTTGCCTTTATTGGGATTGTCCTTTTAGCCGCAGCGGCAACCGGCACGTTGTTCGAAAGTACGATCAGATTTGGTTTTTTTGCCAGCATCGGGTTTGTGGCCATCATTTTCTTAGTCACACTCATTATGCATTTTAAAGTATGGAAGAAACAGCACGCTTCCTAAAAAGCGCCCCTAGCGGGCGTTTTTTGCATTTATTCCAATTCTTATTAAGAGGTGTGATTCCAACAGGAATGGGTAGATTATACGTAAAGGAAAATCTTTAAATGGAGTTTAAAGAAACGAAGCGGGGAGGCGTTCATTTGACTATCGACACCAAGTTCCCATTTTATGACCATGTTCTGGACTTGCTGAATCCATATCTGCCGATGATTGTCAATGATATGTCCAGCCAAATCGTCGAAATGGATTTGGATGGGGAAGAGGATTGGGAAGTTAGCGAAGAAATAGGGGAGACTGTTTACGAAACAGGAATTGAAGGAGATTTCGAACCAAACGAAGAAGGCGATTTTTTGAATATATCCATCTCTTTTGAGCGGGGGTTTTTCCCTGACATGGAGGGTGGCCAAGACGCGCCGGAAGAGTGTGACTTCGAAGTGATCATTAAACCGTTTTTTACCATTAAGCCTTATTTCCTTTTTGGGATCCATAATCAAAAGACGAAACAATTTTTTGCTGAGATAAGGGAATTCAATGACTTTCAGCCGATTGATATGATGGAACGGTTCGCCATGCTCATCCAGGCATTATTTAAAGAGGAAACTCTTTACAATAAAGTTTTCATGATGACTAGCATGGCCCATCTTGCAATCAGGGAGCTGATCATGTTTGATGAACCGAATTATATAAAGGGCCGCGACGGTAATATCCAGTATGTTTCGAGTCCATATTTTGAACTGGATAATCCATCCATGCACGAGTTTTTAATAAAACAGAAGGATTCTAAATAAGAAACGGGAGCTGTGTGGACAGCTCCCGTTGTTTAATGAAAAATCCTATTTCATCCACTCAGTGTGGAAGGTTCCTTCCTTGTCAATCCTTTGGTACGTATGCGCCCCGAAATAGTCCCGCTGTGCTTGCAGAAGGTTGGCCGGAAGTGTCTCCGAACGATAGCTGTCATAATACGATACAGCGGCGGAGAAGCAAGGGACCGGGATGCCGTTCTGAACAGCGACGCCGATAATTTCCCTTAGTGCATCCTGGTAGCTTTCTGCTATCTCCTTGAAGTACGGGTCGAGCAGCAAGTTTTTCAGTCCTGGTTCATTGTCATAGGCTTCTTTTATCTTCTGCAAAAATTGCGCTCTGATAATGCAGCCGCCGCGGAAAATCATTGCGATATCCCCATAGCGGAGATCCCAGCCGAACTCCTCGGATGCAGCGCGCAACTGCGCGAATCCTTGCGCATAGGAACAAATTTTGCTCATGTACAGGGCTTTCCGGACAGATTCGATAAAGGCTTTGCGATCGCCTTCGAATGTCTTGCCAGCAGGTCCCCTGAGGATTTTGCTTGCTTCTACACGTTCATTCTTCATGGCAGAGATGAAACGGGCGAAAACCGATTCTGTAATGATCGGGAGGGGGACCCCCAGGTCAAGGGCGCTCTGGCTTGTCCATTTGCCAGTACCTTTTTGGCCGGCAGTATCAAGAATCAAATCGACGAGCGGCTTGCCAGTTTCTTCGTCTTTTTTCGTGAAGATATCGGCGGTTATTTCGATAAGGTAGCTGTCG
This sequence comes from Bacillus sp. B-jedd, assembly GCF_000821085.1. Lineage (GTDB taxonomy): Bacteria > Bacillota > Bacilli > Bacillales > Cytobacillaceae > Bacillus_D. The sequence goes on along the minus strand of NZ_CCXR01000001.1, from coordinate 2,224,228 downwards.
AGCTCGCCTTTGTTCCATTCGGAAAACACTTCATGGAGCTCATCAGCAGTCATTCCCAGCACGTTCTTCAAGATGTTATACGCTTCGGAAATGAGCTGCATATCGCCATATTCAATGCCATTGTGGACCATCTTGACATAATGTCCTGCGCCGTCTGGCCCAATATAAGTCGTGCAAGGTTCGCCATCCACTTTAGCGGAAATACCCTTAAAGATCGGGGCAACTAGCTCATATGCTTCCTTCTGGCCGCCTGGCATGATGGATGGGCCTTTCAACGCGCCTTCCTCGCCGCCAGAAACGCCGGTGCCGATAAAGTGGAGACCCAACTCGCTCAGTTCTTTGTTACGCCTTTGTGTATCCGCGAAATAAGTATTACCGCCATCAATTAAGATATCGCCTTTTTCAAGATAAGGCTTCAGCTGATCGATTGTCGCGTCAGTCGCAGCGCCTGCCTTGACCATCAGCATAATTTTGCGTGGCTTTTCAAGAGAATTGACAAATTCCTCAATTGAATAGGCAGGGAAGATGTTCTTTCCCTCGGATTCCCTTGCCATTTCCTCTGTTTTTTCTGATGAGCGGTTAAATACCGCGACACTGTATCCTTTGCTTTCCATATTCCAGGCAAGATTTTTGCCCATGACAGCAAGGCCGATGACGCCAATTTGTTGCTTAGCCATAATGTTGATCTTCCTTTCCCGGTTGAATTCTGTCGGATGCTATGTTCTTTAGAAGAACACTATTCATTTAGTATACCAAAGGTTGGCACAAGTAATCGAATTGAAGCTTCAGAAGTATTCAGGTCATTGCCTCATATGCACCTTTTCGCCCTGTACCCATACTTCGCGAATATTTTCCGGGCGGGCAAGATACATGATTTTCTGGAAACGATCCTCTAAAGGTTCATTTTTATCATAGATCGGCAATTTTGCGGTAGGAACCATCGTATCAATTACCTGAACATCCCATGCATAGCCTTCCTCGAGCCGCCCAATCGGCAGGCTCAAGCTTTCCCCGCCTCCGGCTGTCGCCAAATAAAACGCTTCGTTCATCGTTATACGTGAATGTGGGACCCCGCGTTCCCCAGCAGGGAGTGAGGTGTTTACGCCGTCTTCCAGCATTCTTGAAGACATGACCGCCTGGCGGGCGTTATCGAATAAACTTGGAGAAAACCCACCTGAAATATCCGAACCAAGGCCGATTTCAACCCCTCTGGATAGGAAGCGGGCGATAGGAATGACACTGTTGGCAAAATAACCGTTCGAAATGGGGCAATGCCCAATGGCAGTTCCAGTCTTGGCGAACAGTTCGGCATCCTCATTTGAAAGAAAGTTGCAATGCGCCATGACCGATTTATCGCCAAGCAGGCCAAAATCATTCAGTGCGAAAGCGTCATTTTTGCCAAATCTCTCTTTTACATAGCCGTGCTCCCAATCGCTTTCGCTGCAGTGGGACTGGATATGGGTATCATATTTGGCAGCGAGCTCTCCAAGGCCTTTTAAAGCATCATCTGTGCAGCTCGGGATGAATCTCGGCGTAACAACTGGATAAACGCCCTGTTTCGTTGTTTCATTCAACTCTTTGACCGCCAATATGAAGTCTTCGGTGTCCTGGAGGGCGGTTTTGGTATCAACATCCCGGTAGTAAGACGGATTTTGTTCTGGATCGTCCATGACCACTTTGCCAACGAGCCCGCGCTGGCCCTTTTCTGCGCAGATTTTTGCGAGCAGGATACTGGCGTCTTTATGTACGGTAGCGAAATAAAGGGCGGTCGTCGTTCCATTCGCGAGCATGGAGCTGACCGCGTCTTCATAGACTGTTTTTGCAAAATCCAGGTCTGAAAATTTAGCTTCCAAAGGGAAGGTATAGGTATGAAGCCAGTCGTAAAGCGGGACATCGAGCGCATTTCCGGCTTGGGCCCATTGTGGGGCGTGGACGTGCAGATCGACAAAGCCTGGCAGCAAAAATTGGCCTTCAGCGAGCCTGTGGAAGGCTTCAGTTCCTTCGTAGGTATTTAATATTTTTTCATATTCGGGATCTGTGGGAGGTACTATTTTTTCAATGATGCCTTCGTCATTGATGCAAAATAAATGTTCCTGTAAAACATTGATTTCCTTTGGGTTTTTACTGGAAAAGGCAGTTCCTTGGAAAATAAGCGTATAATGAGACATGATAACCACCTGAATATTCGTTTTTTGTCATAATTGTCATTATAAAATAGAAAGAGAAGCTAGTCCACTTTAGATTTGAAAAAATTTATGAATGCCATAGATGGGGCATATTGGCGTGATAATGGAAAAGGAATATAATTACAGTGAAATGGGAGGTGAGAGTTATGTCAAAAATAGATAGGGATAAAGAGATTGCTTTGCTATACAATAACGGCCCAAAAACCGCTTTAATAGCAAAGAGATTTGAACTTAGTGAGCGGAGAATACGGAGTATTCTTAAAAAGAGTGGAGTAACCATGCGTCTACCGGGTTATAGAAAACATCATTTGAATGAAAACTTTTTTAAATCTTGGAACAATGAAATGGCCTGGGTCCTAGGATTTATCGTGACAGACGGTTGCATTAATCCAACACAATCGTTTTCTATTAGCCAAAAGGATATTTATCCGCTTGAAAGGATAAAAAGGCTATTAGATCACACGGGAACAATTGAGAAATACGGAAAATCGACTACCTATATGTTATCTGTAAATTCCAAAGTGATGAAAGAAGATTTAAATAAACTTGGGTTGACTGAAAAGAAATCCCTAACTATTAAATTTCTCGTTTGCCCAGCAGAATATTTGCCTCATTTCGTCCGAGGTGTCATTGATGGAGATGGCCATGTGGATATTGATGGCTATAGGGTTACCGTCACAAGCGCCAGTTCGTCCTTTGCTGAGGGTTTACTGTCTGTTTTCCAGTCATGGGGCTTACAGGCCTATGTCCATAAAGAAATAGGCCGGAATACGAATACAATATTTCGAGTCATCGTTTCGGGTAAAAGCAGTGTCAGCAAACTTGCTGAAATTATTTATAGAAACGCCGGGAGTAACTGCATACAAATAAAAAAAGAAAAAATGATGCAAATCTTTAGAAAAGACCTAGTGCCTGAAAAAATAAGGATGAAATTCAGGACTAATATTAGCGCGGAAATTCTAGCACGACTTGATAAAATCGCAAAAGATAATGGCACCTATACAAACTACTTACTTGAAACCGGATTAAGAAATTTGTTTCGCCAAAATGAAATAGCCATGGTGAAACAGAAACGGACAGACCGTGTACAATATAAAACGGCTTATAATCGTATATTGTTGATGGAGACTAAAACTTTCGCAAAAAGCCATAAGGTCAATATTAGTGATGTCATAGAATATGCGGCCGATTATATCGATCTTGAAGAAGCAATTAGAGAAGGGGCTAAACAAAGGATTAAAAGAAAGTGATTACTTTAAAAATAATTTTATCAGTTTACATAATATATATTCTAGGAACCTAAACAAAAAGAGAGGCAAACCGTCTCATTATCTAAGTAAACTTACGATAGTGAGACAAAATAAAAATTTTCTATTTTAAATACCAAACGCCGCAGTTACCAAACCACGGCGTTTTAACTTTATTTATTCAATTCGCCAGCTTCCTGAAGTGCAATCACTGTCAAAACAAACATTGCGTGTGACCATGTCAGCGGCATAACCCATGCGGGCTCGCCAGTCTTTTTATCAATTTGTTCCGGCAGCAATCCTAAATGATTCGCATTAACGGCCGCCCAATTCAAGTATTCACGGGCTTCCTCAAATTTTCCAATCTTAACATAATACTGCGCCAGCCATAATGTTGTTAAAATCCACGGATTTCCACCAATATAAACATCGCCGGGAAACCGTTCGATTCCGCCGACAATTGGTGATGTCAGCTGTTTTTCAAGTGTTTCAGCTGTCTTTTTCATCCGTTCCTTATCGGCATCAATCATATTAAACGGCACATTCAGTCCAAGCAGGCATATATCGATTACCGGATCCTCCAATAATCTGAATGTTTTATATCCCTTGCTGTCTTCTTCAATTAATGTCTGTTTGCCTTCCGATACAGCCTCTAAATATCTTTGCTCGTCAACTGCAAGCTTTAACGCTCTAAAATAAGCGCCTGTTTCCTCGTTCCAGCATCTATTTTCCACTGACTTTTTCATCTGTTCGGCTGCAGTCTCCCATTTTTCCGCTAAATCGGTTCGATTTAGCTTTTTCGCGAGCTTGGAAGATCCCATCAAACCGCCATACACAGCGGCGGTGGAATACATATGCTCCCCCTCCCTCTTCTCCCATAAGTCGTTTGTGGGAAGGGGAAGATGTGTTTCGGGATCGATAAAAACACTGAGAAAGTCGGCACCTTTTTCGACTGTCGGCCAAATATTCATGACGAATTCTTCATCTTTCGTAATTTCATAGTGCTTGTGGATACCCCAAAGGATGGAACCGGCTTCATCTATTTGTATTCCCCATGTCGGTGCCAGTTGACCGTCAGTATAGAAGCGGTGCTCCCATGCCCCGTCTTCCCGCTGAGTGCCTACCGTGGAGTAATAGAATTTTGAAACTAGGTCATGATAGCCCGCTAGATCCGCTGCTGTGGCGATATAAGCGGCATCCCTGCCCCAGCAATAAGCATAACCGCCTGAAAAATCGTAATCCTCATCCACTTCCGGACCGGCAATAAAAGCCCCGGTTTCTTCATTGTTCAACAATTTGAATATCAATAATGATCGATTGTATACCTCTTTAATTTTGCTATCTTTTATGGGAATCTCTTTTGCTTGATGAAGATATTTATCCCAATACTGGGAAGTCAGTTCATAAAGCGCTGGGCTGCCCATTTTTTTAGCTTCTGAAAGGACTTCAACTGCTCCTCCCAAATTTGAGGCTGCCCCAATATAAATCGGAAGATGCTTTTCTTCTCCTCCGGCAAAACTGCCGAGATACCAAGATAAGGCGCCATCCGTCTTGTTCATAATGACTTTTCCGGATAGTTTATTTTTCTTGGCCGCTTCGAAGGCATTGCCGCTCTGGAAATGCGTGGCCTCCAGATTGCTTCCGATAGCAAAAGCATGTTGGCGGAAATAATGAAGAAGACAATCCTCCATCGGATCAAACATGACGGTATTGTACCGTTTTCGATCATCAACCGTCAGATTTGAATACATGACGAATGTAATTGTTTTATCTTCTTTTGAAAGATTTCTAACTTTGTAGTCCCTGACATAGACATCCATGCCCGGTACAATAAAATCGATTTGCTTGATTTCTACTTCCATATCTTTATTAGTGGCAGCTGTAATGAGGATATTCGTATTGCCATCATATACCTGTTCATATTCCCAGCCTTCTTCATGCATAAAGGACGTTTCTGATCCGCTACCATGAACAAAGACTCCTGTATAGAATTGATTGATATGCTGGGAAAAATCGATATTTGGCCAAAAAAGCCTCTGTAGCTGTCCATCTTTAGTCAATGATGCGAGCATTTTTGAATTCCCGATAATTGCGTCCGTCAAATATGGTTTCTTACGCATTTTGATCGCCTCCTTGCAGTAACACTGTCTTTAGCCCTTTACAGAACCGGAAGTTAAGCCTGACACAATCCTTCTTTGGAAAATTAAGACGAGCACAACGATCGGCACTGTTACGATGACAGTCGCCGCAGTAATGTCTCCCCATGGTATCGTAAAATCACTCTGATAAAGCGATATGCCCACCGGTACAGTTCGCGACGCTTCCTTTGAATTGATTGTCAATGCAAATAAATACTCATTCCATGCTGTAATAAAAACCAGAATCGCTGTCGTAAATACTCCAGGCGCAGCCAGTGGAAAAATAATTTTCCTGAAAGTCTGAAACGGCGTGGCTCCATCCATTTTCGCCGACTCTTCCAAATCAAATGGGATCTTTTGAAAAAAGGTGGACAACAGCCAGATTGCGAGCGGAAGGCTGAAGGTGATATATGGAATGACAAGTCCCAAATAAGTGTTTCTTAAATGGAAATCGGTCGCGAAATTATAGATGGGCGACATAATCGCAATATGAGGGAACATGGATGATGCTAGCACAACCCCTAATATTGCCCTTTTGAATCTGATTGGCAGCCTTGTAAGGGCATAGGCTGCGAAAGACGCGAATAACACAGCAATAAAGGTTGTCACCGTTGAGACGATGAAACTATTTTTCATATATGTCAGCAACGGCCTTGTTGTTAAAGCCGATTGATACGATTCCATAGTCGGTTGTTTCGAGAACCAGGCGAAGGAAGAAAAAATCTCGCCGGGCGGCTTAATTGAGGTCAAAAACACCCATAAGAACGGAAACATGACCAGGAATACGAAAACTGTCAGGAATAAATAAAATGGCATGCCAGCACGTTTATTCATTTTCCCATCCTCCTAATTTTTAACCTTACCCTCAAAAAGGTCGGATCCGATAAATTTGATATAAACCATACTGATCAATGCAACGGCTAAAAAGACTATTACCGATAAAACGGAGCCCGCCCCGAAGTTTTGCTGGGAGAATAATGTTTTATAAGCATAGACAGTAATGGATTCAGTTGAGTTGGCTGGTCCGCCTCCTGTCAGGACATAAATCAGGTCGAATACCCTGAATGCATCCAGCGTCCTGAACAACAAGGCCACGAGAACGGATGATTTCAAAAGCGGTAAGGTAATCTTGAAAAATTGCTGGAATTTATTCGCCCCATCCACTTGTGCGGCCTCATACAGGGAAGAAGGAATTGTTTGCAAACCTGCGAGCAGCAATAGAGACATGTAAGGCGTTGTTTTCCATACATCAGTAAAGATAATAGAAAACATTGCTCCAACGGGCGTCGTCAGCAAATCTCCCGCGTTACTAACCAAATGGATTTTTTCAAAATAATGAGCAATAATCCCAGATTGACCATCATATAAGTACTTCCACATCATCGCTGAAACAGCCGTAGGGATTGCCCATGGGATAAGGACTGCGGCTCTGACTATTCCCCTCCCGAAGAATACTCTGTTAAGGAGGAGTGCGATCAGAAGTCCGATGACCAATTCGAAAAAAACGGAAATAACCGTAAATACGCTTGTGTTGGCAATCGATTGCCACATACGCTGATCCTTAAAATACGTGAGGTAATTCTTAAAACCTATGAAATTTGATTGAAGAATTGATGCCTTGGTTTCTTTTAATTGTTCCTTTAAATCAGCCGCGATTCCGGTATTTTTTTCTGTCAGTTGGAGTTTGCTTAATTTGTTTTCAGCATCCTCGAGTGTTGAAATATAGCTCTGGGCAATTTGTGAATCTATTTTAGAATACTTCAATTCAGAGTCGGTGACTGGCTTGAAGGAAGCGATTAGATCATTTACCTTTTTATATTTCTCCTTAATACCGGGTTCGCGCATTATTTTTGCATGCTGTTCATCCAAGTCATTCTGTACGTTGTTTATTTTTTCTTTCACTTCTGGTTTTTCATCACTTTCTTGCAGGTTTTCTAGTGAATTGGATAAATAATAGAAATTGTTCGCATACCTTTCAAGGTCGATATGATCAGATAACATTTTTTGTGACTTGGCAGGGTCATTTAACTTGTAATCAAATAGACTGTTCCAAAATGACTGGGTAATCGGCCAAATCACAACCGCAAAAATTAAAATGAGTGAAGGCAGAACCATTGTATAGCCGAGCTGCTTTTCAGTTAAGCTCATATGCCGTTTTGGTTTTTTTGCCATATTGTACACCCGCTCTCTATTAAATATCTTGTTAACAACCCTTCTGCCCTATAAAAAAGAGGCGGGTGCGATTGACACCCACCTTTCCCTCTTTACTGCAATGCCTCTTCCATTTTCTTTTGCATATTCTTAACCGCTTCTTCAGGCGTTATCTTTTTTGTTAATGCTTTTGAAATTTCAATTTGCATAATATCCGAGATTTTTGGATAATTTGGCGTTACCGGTCTTGGAACAGCACTGTGAAGAACTTTGACAAATTCCTCATTTCCGAACAATGGTGCCGCCTGCTTAACTTTTTCATCGTCATATAAAGCTTTCAGTGTTGGCGCCCGGCCGCCCTCTGTTGCAGAAATCATCTGGCCTTCTTTGCCGGTCATCCATTTAACAAACTCCCATGCCGCCTCAGGCTCATCAGTATAACGATTGATCATCGTCATATAGCCGCCGAGAGTTGAGGCAGAGCCTTTATCTCCTGCCGGTAGTACAGAATAACCGACTTTATCAAGAACCTTTGAACGCTCCTTATCAGCTGCGGATTTAGACATATATGGCCAGTTCCTGGCAAGAACGGTTTGACCTTCAATAAAAGCTGTTTCCGTTTCCGGTTCGGTAAAAGTCAAAATGTTATTTGGGGTAATGCCTGAATTAACAACCTCCACCATTTTGGACAGACCCTTCACCGATTCAGGGCTATCAATAACAACTTTATTGTTTTCATCAATAACTTGTCCGCCATAGGAAGCGATGAACTCAATCGCATTCACTACAAGGCCTTCGTACTGGTTCGCCTGTAGGGCAAAACCGAATTTAGTCCCTTCCTTGCTTTGGCCATCCTTCGCGGCAGCTATTAGCTCGTCCCATGTTTTCGGAGGGCTTTTAACTACGTCAGTCCGGTAATAAAGGAGTCCCGCATCCATATATTTCGGCATGGCCCACTGTTTGCCTCCAAATTTCCCGGCCTGTACAGTTGCTGGGAAATAGTCATCCATGTTAATGCCATCTTTATCAATCAATCTGTCAAGTTCCAGCGCGTAGTTTGCTTGAGCAAACTCAGCAGGCCAGACAACGTCAGCGTCAAAAACATCTATCTCATCACTTTTTGAGCTGAATGCCGTTACATACTGATCATGCTGCTGTCCGCTGCTATTCGGCATTTCCTGGTATTCAACTTTGATATTCGGATGTGAATCTTCAAACGCCTTAATTAACTTTTCAGTACTTCCCGTAGTATCCGCGCCTCGGGCATATGTAATCGTTACAACCTTATCCCCATCTTCTTTTTTCTCTTTTTCAGTTTTACTGCCAGAACTGTCGGTCGAAGATTGGCAGGCTGCTAAACTAAGCGCAAGCGCCGTGGAAGATAAGACTGCAATAAATCTTCTTTTCTTTAGCATAAAAACTCTCCTTTATTATTTATTTTGAAAGCGGAATCATTTCTCTCTCTTTTCCGGTTTATACCCGCTTTTTTGAAATCTATGTATTTTAAAATTCACTTTCAATCTAATGCTATCCCCTATTGGAGTTAAACAAAAATAAATAGCGTACCTGCTTATATACAGGCACGCTATTTAATTCCCTGCTTTTGGGCGGCAGATAAGTATTGCCTTGGTGTACCATAATAATGGACCTTCTGGAATTCAGGATAAATTGATTCGAATTTTATATAAATAGGGGCGTCCAGCAGCCATGGGAAGCAACTGTAGAATACTTGATCGCCATAAACAATGGCGGTCAGTGCCAGTTTTAATTCTTTCTTGAAAATCATAAAGCGCACTTTCGAATACTGTTCATCAAACTCACCGCCACTTATATAAACGCGGCCGCATAAAGAATATTCACCCATGCTTTGGTTCCATTCGGCCTTTACTTCGTCCCTTGTTTTCGTACTGGAAAAGCTATATTCAGGGCCGATGGTTAAAAACAGCTTGCCGGTAGTGTCTGAATGGGTAAGTGTGTATTTTCTCCCCTCCAGCGGCCGGAATGGCGTAATGGGCGCAATATAGGTAACTGTCAGTTTTGAAGGATTGAACTCATTCAAATATCTCCCGCTCCTTCCTCTCAACCTTTAGTGATATATCGTATGCTTTCCGTACTTTTTTGTGACAAGTGCCTAAACGGGTTGTTTTTGGGCAAAAAAAACCCTTTCACAAGGAAAGGGTTTTCGTTTTTTACTTATTAACTTTAACAACGTAAGTACCCGCCACAAAGTCATGCAGCGCGCGTTTTTCTTTTGTAAAGGCGGCCATCAGATAACCGATGAAGAGAGTAATCGCGGATAGGAAATTGGCGAAATATCTGCCAATGGCTCTTCCGTAGCTGATCCTGCCTCCGTCCGGGCCGATGACTTTTATGCCGAGGACCATTTTTCCAAGTGTAGCCTGTTTGGAGGAACCTTCAAGGCCTGCTTTATAAGCTAAACCAATCACAAATGACAATAATGTTGAACCGAGTTCACCTTCGGATATCATGAAAATGGCTCCTATGATACCTCCAGCAATTGAAAGGATGATGGAATCTAGAATCAAAGCGACGAAGCGAAGACCAAAACCCGCGAATTTGACTTGTTCATTGGAGTAAATGGTATAGCCCGGTGATCCAAATTGAGGGGTATTCGCGCTTGTTACAACCTGCTGCTCGGGGATTGCGTAATCAGTTTGCTGTTGAACGGGTGTGGGAGGACTGGAAATTTGTTCAGTTGAAGGCTCGCTGAATTTGAACCCGCAGCTTGTACAGAAAGCCTCACCGGATTTACGGGTGGCTCCGCAGTCTGGGCACACCTCTGGATCTTTCTTTTCAAGGTATTCCCCACATTTACTGCAAAAGCGGGCATCTTCTTCATTTAACGTATGACAATTTGGACAGTACAATAAAATAGCCTCCTCTAACTTTCTGTATTACTAAACAGTATAATAAATTGACTGAAATATTACTAGAATAATTGTCATAATTTTGTCATGAAATGTCGTAATATGAGAAAAAAGAACAGGCTGCCCTGATGGCAGCCTGTTTCAAATGATTATCCTTGTTCCTGGCCGACTGTTTTCTTCCAAAGGGAAGTAACCCTCCCGGATTCTCCTTCATCGATAATAAAGGATCCGTTGGAGTACCGATCGCTGTATTTTAGGCTGTTTGTGTTAACTTCCACAACCTCGCCTTTTTCCGTCAAAATAAACAGCAGGTCTGGTTCCAGTGCGGCTTCAATGCCTGCCACTCTGTGAGGGTTCGATTTTAATTCCCTTAAGACAACTACACCGCGTTTCGCCCGCGCGGCTTTTTCGAACTCCTTCAACCTCATTTTCTTAATGGCGCCCCGCTGTGTAACGACGATGATGGACTCCTTGCCTTCAGGACTCAGAACCTTTCCTCCTGCGACATAGTCTCCATCCTTTAGGTTCATCCCTTTCACACCGGCGGCCCTGACACCTATCGGGCTGATTTCATCCTCCGCAAACCAAAGGGCATAACCAAAATTGGAAACGAGGAATACGTCTTGCTGTCCGTCGGTGACGTGGACATCGATTAAGGTATCGTTCCCTTTCAAGTTGATGGCTGTTAGCGGCTTTGAGTAGCGCTGGGCCTGATAGAGCTTCAACTCTGTCTTCTTGACCATTCCGTTCTTTGTAATGAAAACGAGATATGATTCATTTTCAAATGATTGGATTGGAAGGGCTTTGATGATTTCCTCATCTCGTTCGATTGGAATGATATTGGCAACGTGCTGGCCCATATCCTTCCAACGGATATCAGGAAGTTCATGGACGGGCAAATACAGGTAATTCCCTTTGCTTGTAAACAGGATTAAGACATCCTTCGTGTTCATATCAAGCTGTGCGAAAAGCCTGTCGGAATCCTTCATGGCAAGATCCTGGCCATTCGACGCTGAAAATGAACGAAGGCTAGTCCTTTTAATATAACCTTCTTTTGTGACGGTCACGATGACATCTTCGCTTGGAACCATGACTTCAAGGTTAATTTTCAGTTCTTCAATCTCCGCTTCAATTCTTGATCTTCTTGCATCAGCAAAGCGTTTCTTTACATCCTTTAAATCTTTCTTTATGACTGATAAAAGCTTCTTTTCGCTTTCAAGAATGGAGGTTAATTCACTTATTTTTGTTGCGAGCTCTTCCGCTTCCTTTTGGAGGGCGGTGATGTCCGTATTGGTCAGGCGGTAAAGCTGTAACGAAACAATGGCTTCTGCCTGGGGCTCCGTAAAGGAGAACTGGGCAATCAGGTTATCCTTGGCATTCCGTTTGTCTTTGGAAGCCCTGATCGTGGCGATGACCTGATCTAGAATGGAAAGTGCCTTCATCAGCCCTTCCACGATATGCTGCCGTTCCCGCGCCTTTTTCAATTCGTAGGTGGATCGCCGTGTAACGACTTCCTTTTGATGTCCGATATAGGCGTCAAGCAATTCCCTTAAGCCCATCAGGACCGGCCGTTTGCCATGAATTGCTACCATATTGAAATTATAGGATACCTGCAGGTCGCTGTTTTTATATAAAAAGTTCAAAACTCCTGATGCATCAGCGTCTTTCCTTAATTCAATCACAATCCTCAGGCCTGTCCGGTCTGTTTCATCGCGGATTTCGGAGATGCCTTCAAGCTTCCGGTCTAGCCTGAACTCATCCATCTTTTTCACAAGGTTTGCTTTGTTGACATCATATGGGAGCTCGGTGATGACGATTTGCTGCCTTCCGCCCCGGATGTCTTCAATTTCCGCCTTGCTGCGGACGATGATTTTCCCTCTGCCTGTTTCGTATGCCTTTTTAATTCCTTCAATACCCTGGATGATGCCGCCGGTAGGGAAATCCGGCCCCTTTATGACGGTCATAAGCTCTTCTATGCTTGCATTCGGGTTATCCATCCTCATGATGACCCCATCAATGACCTCGCCGAGATGGTGCGGTGGGATGTCAGTGGCATAACCTGCCGATATACCGGTCGAACCATTGACGAGCAAGTTCGGGAACATGGCCGGCAAAACGGTCGGTTCGCTCGAAGTATCATCAAAGTTTGGAATGAAATCAACTGTCTGTTTTTCAATGTCCCTTAGAAGTTCTGTTGCAATGGCCGAAAGCCTTGCTTCCGTATAACGCATCGCCGCTGGAGGGTCGCCGTCCACACTGCCGTTGTTTCCGTGCATTTCCACTAGGACATTGCGTACCTTCCAGTCCTGGCTCATCCGCACCATTGCCTCGTAAACGGAAGTGTCACCGTGTGGATGGTAATTGCCTATTACATTCCCGACTGTTTTAGCGGACTTCCGGAAGCCTTTTTCATGAGTGTTGCCCTCAACATGCATGGCGTATAAAATACGGCGCTGGACGGGTTTCAATCCATCCCGCGCATCAGGAAGGGCCCTTTCCTGGATAATATATTTGCTGTATCTTCCAAACCTGTCACCAAGGACATCTTCAAGAGGAAGGTCACGGAACTTTTCTGTCATACTCATTGCCCTGTTCCCTCCTCGGCTACGGTAATATTTTCATTATCAAGAATCGTATCAAGCTCAGCCTCTTCCTCTAAGCCAAATGCGACATTGGACTCAATCCATTTGCGCCGGGGTTCTACTTTGTCCCCCATGAGCGTTGTGACTCTTCTTTCAGCCCGTGCAAGATCATCTATTTTCACCCGGATGAGAGTCCTTGTTTCAGGATCCATTGTCGTTTCCCAAAGCTGGTCGGCGTTCATTTCCCCAAGGCCTTTATAGCGCTGGATGATGTAGCCCTTACCCACCTTTTTCATGGCTGTCTGAAGCTCATCTTCGTTCCAAGCATATTCAATGACTTCTTTTTTGCCCGTTCCTTTACTTACCTTATAAAGCGGAGGCAGGGCGATGAAAACCCTTCCTTCTTCCACAAGAGGTTTCATATAACGAAAGAAGAAAGTGAGCAGGAGGACCTGGATGTGGGCGCCATCTGTATCGGCATCCGTCATAATAATGACTTTGTCATAATTGATGTCTTCAAGATTGAAATCATTTCCGACTCCCCCGCCGATGGCATGGATAATCGTATTGATTTCTTCGTTTTTAAATATATCCTGGAGCTTTGCTTTCTCTGTATTAATGACTTTACCCCTAAGCGGCAGGACAGCTTGAAAACGGCGGTCACGGCCTTGTTTCGCGGAGCCGCCCGCAGAATCACCCTCGACAAGATAAAGTTCATTTTTCTGAGGATTCCTGGATTGAGCCGGAGTCAGCTTACCCGATAGCACGGCATCAGAACGTTTCCGTTTTTTGCCGCTCCTTGCTTCTTCCCGGGCCTTTCGTGCTGCCTCCCTTGCCTGATAGGCCTTGATGGACTTTTTAATCAGTAAAGAACTGATATCAGGATTTTCCTCAAGGAAGTAGGATAGATGTTCGGAAACGACCGAATCGACTGCCGACCTCGCTTCGCTTGTCCCAAGTTTGCTCTTTGTCTGGCCTTCGAACTGAAGGAGTCCCTCTGGAATCCGGACAGAAATGATTGCGGAAAGGCCTTCGCGGATATCGGCGCCATCAAGGTTTTTGTCCTTTTCCTTCAAAAGGCCGATTTTGCGGGCATAATCGTTGAAAATCCTTGTCATGGCTGTTTTTGAACCCGCTTCATGCGTGCCGCCGTCTTTTGTGCGGACGTTATTGACGAAGGAAAGGACGTTCTCGGAGTAACCGTCGTTAAATTGGAAGGCGAACTCAACTTCAATATCGCTGTGAATTCCTTCAAAGCTTACGACTGGATGCAACACTTCTTTTCCTTCATTCAAATACTCAACAAAAGCTTCGATTCCATTTTCGTAATGGAATGTTTCCTGTACGCCATTCCGATCATCGATTATGTTAATTTTCATTCCTTTAAGCAAAAAAGCAGATTCTCTCAGCCGCTCACTCAATGTTTCGAAATTATAGGCTGTGGCGGAGAAAATCGCTGGATCTGGCTTGAAGTGAATGGTTGTTCCGGTTTGGTTAGTTTTCCCGATCTTTTCAAGCGTCGTTTCGGGTTTGCCGCCGTTGATGAATTTTTGTTCGTAAATAAAGCCGTCCCTTTTTATAGTGACGACCAGCCATTCCGATAAAGCATTGACGACCGATGCACCTACTCCATGCAGTCCCCCGCTCGTCTTGTAGCCGCCTTGGCCAAATTTTCCGCCGGCATGGAGGATTGTCAATATGACTTCGGGAGTCGGCTTGCCCAGTTTATGCATACCTGTAGGCATCCCGCGGCCTTTATCAATAACACTGATTGAATTATCTTTATGGATTTTAACAGTGATTTCTTTGCCGTAACCCGCGAGTGCCTCATCGATCGAGTTGTCGACTATTTCGTATACCAGATGGTGGAGACCCCTGGAATCAGTACTTCCGATGTACATGCCCGGCCGTTTCCTGACTGCTTCAAGCCCTTCAAGAACCTGGATGGCATCATCATCATAGTTAAAAACTTGTTGGTTTGCTGCCACTAAAATTCCCCTTTCGTAAAATGCCAAAGGACGAAATATTGCCTTCTTCATAAATCATTTTTTTATATACATATAGAAGTATAATGGTATAGTGAACAAGTGTTCGTAAGTTAATTTTACCATAACTTGCCCTTCCGTCTATGCTTTATTGTATCGATTTATTTCATTTTGGCAAATGCGTTCTGCAAAAAATCGGCTAAAAACCGTAAAAAAACATTGATTTGGCCAATTTTTTGTGTGAGCAAAAACAAAAGCTGCCCAAGGGCAGCCTATATTACAAGATTATTGAATCATGGCCAATTCAACTTTGATGCATTTATCCATTACGACAGTATAGCCTTTTTCCTTCAAAAATTGATATGTTTCTTCATTTGCGATGCCAAGCTGTGCCCAGAAAACATCTGCATCAATGTCCGCGAACTCCTTGGCCACTTCCGGCAAGTATTCGGGGCGGCGAAAAACATTTACGATATCGACATGCCCTTCAATTTCCCTGAGGCTTGGAACAGCCTTTTCCCCTAGAGCTTCCTCTATCTGAGGGTTTACTGGAATGATTTCATAACCGGCTCTTTGCATAACCTCGGAAACCACATAAGAAATTTTTGTTGGATTATCACTCAATCCAACTACCGCAATACGCTTGGCTTTTTTTAGAATGTCTTTAATTTCTTCACGGCTGGGATTTTCGATCATGAGTAGTCCCTCCTGCTCTTATCATATATATAGTTTACCTTGATAATGGAGAAATACCCATTTATTTGCTTTCAAACCAAATTTAGAGCAAGAAAAAACCGGTTATTGCCCCTGCTAAAACGACCAGCCAAGGAGGCGCCTTCCAAAACACCATTAACCCGAAATAAACGGCAAACAACGCCATGTCAGTCTTTGAAGTGATCGAATCGGTCAGGATCGGGTCGTATAAAGCTGCGGCAAGGAGCCCCACAACAGCAGCATTCATACCCATAATGGCAGATTGGACAGAAGGATTGGAGCGGATTTTTCCCCAAAAAGGCAGAACAGCCAAAAGAAGTAAAAAGCCAGGTGTAAAAATAGCTGCTGTCGCTAAAATAGCCCCTGTCCATCCGCTGATGGCAGCCCCAAGAAATGAAGCAAAAGTAAACAGCGGTCCAGGCATTGCCTGGACAACTCCATAACCTGCCAAAAAATCCGCCTTCGAAACAAGCCCGCCAGAGACAAATTCCCTTTCAAGAAGAGGCAGGACAACATGCCCCCCGCCAAAAACAAGAGCACCGCTCCTATAAAAACCATCAAAAAGCGACAGTCCAGAGCCTAAATGGTTCATTGCTGGCAAAACAAAAAATAAAAGACAAAACAACAGGCCCGAAACGAAAGCGGTTATTTTGGATATCGGCATAAACGGTTTCCCCTCAGGCAGGGGGAGTTTATCCTTTTTAATAAACAAATATCCCGCCATCCCTGAGGCTGCCATCGCTCCAAGCTGCGCTAAAGATGAAGGAATCAGGAATAAAAGCACCGCTGAAAAAACCGCGATGCTACCGGTAATCGGCTTGGAAGCAAAATTTTTGCCCATTGAATAAACAGCTTGAAAAACAACCGCTGCCGCGACAATTTTCAGGCCGTGAAGCCATCCGCTCCCTGCAGGGTCCATCCCTTTAAGGAAAAGGGCAAATATAGCCATAATGGCAAACGATGGGAGTGTGAAACCTAGAAAGGAAATGATTCCGCCGGCGACGCCCGCCCGTTTGACGCCAATGCCAAAGCCTGTCTGACTGCTTGCCGGTCCTGGCAACAGCTGGCACAGCGCCACAAGCTCGGTGAAATCTTTTTCACTCAGCCATTTTAATTTTTGGACATACTCTCTGTGGAAATACCCAATATGAGCGGTTGGCCCGCCGAATGAGGTACATCCCAGTTTAAAAGAAGTTATAAACAATTCGCGTAATGTTGATATCTTCCCTTGCTCATTATGTACATTTTTCACCTTTATTCCACTCTCTTTCTCTGTGTCCAACCTATCGTATCAAACTATGTTTAACCAGTCCCGCGGATTGTTTGGCGATGATGAAAAATTAATAGAGAAATATGGCGTTTTATTGAGAAAATGGTACAATAAAGTGTAACTTTCAACTAAAAGTAAAGATTGAATCAGATATGGATAAAGGAGAATTGGAATGGCAGAAACGGTTTTACTATGTGTCCTAGCTTATTTACTTGGCTCGATTCCTTCCGGTCTAATCGTCGGCAAGGTTTTTTATAAGAAAGATATCCGCCAATTTGGAAGCGGTAATCTAGGCGGGACAAATACATTCAGGACTTTAGGCGTAAAGGCCGGCATTGCCGTCACCCTGGCCGATATTTTAAAAGGGACATTGGCAGCTTCCCTTCCAGTGCTGATCGGCGGTACGGACCTCCACCCGCTAATACCTGGAATGATTGCTGTTATTGGCCATATGTACCCGATTTTCGCTGGATTTCGCGGCGGAAAGGCAGTAGCCACCTCTGGCGGGGTTCTCTTGTTTTATGTGCCAATAATGTTTCTTGTTATTCTGACAGTATTTTTATTATCCCTTTTCCTTACAAAATACGTATCTCTTTCTTCAATGATAGCCGGGGTGGCTGCTGTCATGTATGCCCTGTTCGTGGAACAGGATGTCCCGCTGATTGTCATTGTCATTATTCTGGCAACTTTTGTATTCTATAGGCACAGGGCAAACATTAAAAGAATCATAAATAAAACCGAACCAAAAATAAAATGGCTGTAAGGGAGCAATTCCCCACAGCCATTTTATTTTTACAACGAAAAAAATTTTTGGCCTCAATTGCAAGGGTTTGGCGGATATTGGCGAATAGCATCACAAAGTGGTGATGGATTTTTCAGGAGTTTAATTGTAAGATATTTGGAATTTATGTATGATGGAGAAGAACGTATTAAATTACCCGATTTATACTAGATTAAACCTTCATTCCGACAAAAAATAAAAAATATTTCTCAAGGATGGTCAACTGCAAATGGAAGTAGCATTTATAAACCTGCCCTTTCCATGTTTTGTTTTAAATAAAGCACTAGAAATTCAAACATCTTCCCTGTATGCAAAAGAAATATTCCCGGAAACAAATGTATTTCTTGATTTGATTGCGCATGATTGTCGCCAAGATGCAAGACGATACTTTACAGAAACAATTAAGTCAGGACCCATTGAATTACCAATGAAAGCGGTAAGTTCATTTCGATTTTATCAGCTATATAAATCGGAGGATTCCCTAGGGAACATCGTGGTCTATTGTTTCCCTTTATCCACAAAAGCCGCTGAACTCAAAATGGCCATGGACAGACTTGAAAAAAAGCTGCTTGCTTTTAACCTCGACTTGGCCAATCGAAAAGAAGATATGGAAAAACAGGCTGAAGAAATTAAAGCGGGCAAGGTGTATTCAGAGGATCTGGAAAGGCTTGCTGCCGGCATTGCCCATGAAATAAGGAATCCGTTAACGACAGTTAAGGGGTTTATTCAGCTTTTAAAGCCCGAGTTAAAGGAAATGGGCAAAGAGCAATACGCTAACGTGGCGATTGAGGAAATTAATCGCGCAAATACGATAATTGGTGAATTCTTGAGCGCAACAAAGCCATCGGCCAGGATCAGGCAAAAGACCTCAGTCAACAAGCTTGTAAAAGATGTTATTATGCTTTACGAAAGTGAGTCTATCTTGAGGAATATTAAACTCATTCCCCTCTTTGATGAAAAAGATTATTCTTACCAGCTCGATGCTCCCCGTATGAAACAAGTATTGATTAATTTGCTGAAGAATGCGATGGAAGCCATTGAAGTATCAGAAAACAATGCGAAAAGGGAAATTAAAATTACTACCCATGCAGAGCCGGATAGTTTTTCTATTTGTATTGAAGACAGCGGCTGCGGTATGGATCCTGGTGTCCTGAGTCAATTGTTCTCCCCTTTTTACTCGACAAAAAGCTATGGGAATGGCATTGGTTTGAATGTCTGCAGGAAAATCATCGAGGACCATAATGGCACGATTACTGTTCAAAGCCATGCCGGTCAGGGAAGCAATTTTTGCATTACAATCCAAAACCCCTGCTGCTGAAGATGGAGTACCGACAATATTCACGAATAGTTCAAAACCTGACCGCCAGACAAAGGGATTCTTCCATTAATATAGAAGTAAGCAATGTAATGTGAAAGGAGAATCCCGATGCCAGATAAGAAACATAGGCAAGTTGAATTTGTTTTTTCAACCTCCGTCACTCCAAACACGTCCAAAGAGGAATTTATCGTAGAATTTTTTCCGTACACTCCCGATTGGAGCTGCATGGGTCAGCCAACTAAAATAACGAGGAATTTTGAAGAATTGATAGATTTTTTTGAAGAACTGGAAGAAACGGAAAATCATTGTAGCATTAAGTGAATACTCCATAGGTGTCCATCTAACGGAAAAGGGAAACGGTGTCCCATCAGGAACACCGTTTTTATATTTTGAGGAGCTGGAACCTTCCACTCCCAAACACATCTTTTACGTAATCCAGTTTCGTGTCATTGAAATAAACCATGTCGTTTTCATGAATAAGTATTTTCAAGTCTTCAAAATCGTATTCTTTGTCTTTCGGCAACTTCTGCTCTTCCAGAGACAGATTCATCTTTGGTCCGCCTCAACCGATCCCCATATTCAGCCTGATGAACAGTTTTTCATTTGTTGAATTTGATTCCTCTTTGACTGCCCTTTCGAGAACACGATAGGCGGCTTCTGTCAACTTAAACATCATTTCACCTCGTTGGGAAAATTTTTCTTTCCATTTTCTGCTTTTACGATAAAATATAGATGGGAATGGTATAACTATCATTCATAATAAAACAGTGTTCCTTACAGGGGAACTATTTTGCTTAAAGGAGTGTTCCGTGTGAGGAGATATCCCCTCTTTAAATCTATTGCAGTGACTGGATTTTTATCTTTGTCAATGCTCCTTGCTGCTTGTGCGAATGACGCTGAAAAAAATCCAAGGCCCGCACCTCAGACGCATGGTGAAAGGCCGAATGACATACATGGGAAATCAATAAAGGAAACGTTGACGATTGGTGCTATAGGTGACATTCTGATCCATGATTTGGTCTATGAAGATGCAAAAACGGCAGATGGCTATAATTTTAATCCTATGTTTGAGCCGGTTAAAGATTTGCTTCAGGCCCCGGATATATTGACCGCGAATCAGGAAAGCCTTGTCGGAGGTACTGAACTGGGTATCACGAGTTATCCAAGCTTCAACAGCCCTTTCGAATTGTCTGAAGCCGTTATGAATGCCGGCGTGGATATTGTTTCCACAGCCAATAATCACTCTCTTGATAAAGGTTATCGGGGCGTTGAAAAACAAATTGCGTACTTTGAAAGAATAGGTCTGCCATACGTCGGGACAGCAGTCAGCCAGGAGGGCCGCGACAAAATAACTGTCCTTAATAAAAATGGCATCCGGCTAGCGTTCTTATCTTACACGTACGGCACAAACGGTATACCAATTCCACAAGGTAAAGAGTTTTCGGTCAACCTGATTGACAGGGATTTAATGAAAAAGGATATTGCCAATGCCCGGCAGGAAAGTGATGTCGTTATAGCCAGCATACACTGGGGAAACGAATATCAGAGATTTCCGACGGAAGAACAAAAAGATTTGGCGAAATTCCTTGCCAATGAAGGTGTGGATATCATTTTCGGGTCCCACCCCCATGTGCTCCAGCCGATGGAATGGATTGAGAGGTCCGATGGCAAAAAAACATTTGTCGTCTACTCCCTCGGGAATTTTATATCCGCCCAGCTTCGAGATTACAAGGACATAGGCGGTTTGGTCACTCTTGAAATAACAAAGACGGTAAGTGATAAGGGTACGTCAATTGAATTGGCAAACCCCTCCTTCCATCCAACTTTCGTCTATCGGAAAAACGGACGCGATTTCAGAGTCGTCCCTATGGAAAAAACAGGGGCATATGGAATACAGAATCCCGAACAAATGACAACGGAAACAATTGAACATATGACCCAGTGGCTCCGATGAAATCGGGGCCTTTTTGTATATCAGGCTCTCTTTTTGATTTTTACAAGTGGATAAGTAAATAATATAAATGCAGGTAAAAGAAATCGTATTGTTTCTTGGCCGGCCATTATGGGAATGAGAATACTATAGGCGGGAATTACATTTGAAACTTGGCCATTACATACTTATATAGTTTTTTAAAAATATTAGTATCCAAAAGGTAAAAAGTGGTTGATTTCCGCTCCGGGCATTTCGCTTTCCGCGGGGCATCAGTGGAGCCTCCTCGGAGCAAAGCTCCTGCGGGGTCTCCTCTTGCTGCACCATCCCGCAGGAGTCTACATGCCTGAGCTCCAATCAACCAGCTATTACAATTTAAATGGCGTAATAATTAAGTTCTATCTATATTGCTTGCAGTCTCATTACAATTTATCTTTGTCTTGAGGGTTAATATTAGGAGGATTCGTGAATGAAATTACAAGTTAGCAGCAAGGCAGCTCAATGGTATAAGGAAGAAATGGATCTCAGCGAGGGTTCATTTATTCGGTTCTATGTCCGCTATGGAGGGTTCAGCCAGCTCCAGAAAGGTTTTTCACTGGGAGTTTCGATTGAGGAACCTATAGATCCGGTTGTAAAAACGGAAACGGAAGGCATAATTTTTTACATTGAGGAAAAAGACTTATGGTACTTTGATAACCGTGATGTTGAAGTGGATTTAGATGAAAAAAGAAAAGAACCTGCTTTTAACCATAAATAATAGCGGAAAGCGGCTCTATGTGGCCGCTTTCCTTCATTTCCAAATATGAGCATGAAGACCTTCAGCTTTTAATATTTCCTTCTGGCGGCTTCCGATTAAATCAAAATGCGAATATCCATCGGGTCGATGATGGATCCATTCTTCCTTTAGCCCGTATTCCCTTCCCCAATCAGCCAGCTTTTTCAGGTCCAGACATCCAACCTTTGTCACTGTATTGCATGCTGGAAATCTTTCATCAAGCCAATAATGAGTCAAAAATGCAATTTCTCCACGATCAATTTTCTGTTTCCATTCAGCAAGATCTTTCCTTTTAATGCCGAAAGCCACAAGTTTTCCCCTTCCCTATCTATCTTTTTCAGCTGCTTTTTCATACGCAGTATGCCAGTCAGGATATTTTCTCTTCAATGATACTGGACGGAAGTTTTCCTTCTTTACGCATACATGCACAGAACTTCCTGTCAGTGCTAACTCTCCTTCTTCATTCAGGATTTCATATCCGTATTTCACACGGAAGCCATCATATTCCTCAATCCACGTTTTAATAATGGCAGATTGTCCGTACCTTAATGGTTTTTTATAGGAAGCCTGAATATCAATGACAGGAGAAATAATGCCGTCCTCTTCCATACTTGCATAACTGAAGCCCAGTTCTTTTATAAAGCTGGTTCTACCTATTTCCATCCATACTAAGTAATTCGCATGGTATACTACGCCCATTTGGTCTGTCTCCGCATAGCGGACATCAATCTTTGCTTCACTGATTACCATATTTTTGCCCACATCCTTTAAGTCTCTAACGCAATTTTCTCCTCTACATAGTACCATATAGGATAAAATGCCGCTTAAATCCCGCCTAATGACATAAAAAAGAGGGCTTTTATGAAACAAGCCCTCTGACAGATTTAATGTAATTGGCCGTTATCCCGTGCCTCATCCTTTACCTCCAGCCTCATTGCTTCAATGCTTTCCCGTCTGCGTGCGTTTTTCTCTTCAACTTGCCTTTTCGTTTCTTCATTGTCACTAAGAGCAAGTGTTTCTTCTGCTCTTTCCATGTTCTCAATTGTGTTATGAATCATTTCCTGCAGTTTTTCAACGTTATCGCTTCTATCATCTGGATTTGGTTTCGTTCGTTTTGCCATTTTACATTCCTCCTAAATGGTTGGTACATTTTTAGCTTTTATCAATTGGAGAAAAATTATAAGTGGCGAATCCGGCCAAAAGAAAACCCGGCTTAGCCGGGTCCGTTTATTGCGTTTATCTTATTCGCCCTTAGTCTGTATTACCTGGGCGTGGTCGCCTGATTTATCCTGCATTTTTTTCCCTTTGTTGCCACTGGAACCACGGGGTTGTGTACCAAGATGCTTGGGCACAAAATGTTTGCTGTCTTTTTTAGGATTTCCCATGTGCTCATCCCTCCTGACAATATTTTTGCCAGGGACAGTTAAAATCATAGATGGAAAAACAATACTTTTATTCAGCCCTGCCTAGGCGCTTGGCTTCCAGGCGCTGTTCGATCTTTTCCATTAACGCTTGGTCTTTCATAATTTGGCTTTTATTTTCAGAGACAAGCTCTGCAAAAGAGCGTTTACGTGGCTTTCGCATCGTATCACCTTCCTTAATCACTATTCTAACAGTAATTATGCCCGGAAACGGTTTCAATTATTACAACTTTTTGAAAATTTAATCGAAAAAACAAAATAACGGATAATTGTTACAAATGTTTCCAATTTGTAATTTTATAAAAGCCGCCAAAGGATGCTGGCGGCCAAATCTTAATCTAAATCATTTAT
Organism: Bacillus sp. B-jedd; assembly: GCF_000821085.1. Taxonomy (GTDB): domain Bacteria; phylum Bacillota; class Bacilli; order Bacillales; family Cytobacillaceae; genus Bacillus_D. The sequence goes on along the minus strand of NZ_CCXR01000001.1, from coordinate 2,200,491 downwards.
ATATTGGACCATGGCATCATGTGGCATGGCTCCTCTGAAAACATCCTGGATAATTCCCTTGCTGTCAATAAAATAGGACGACGGGATGGCAACGATTTGGTAAAGCGAATTGATTTTATCATCCGTATCTAAAAGAATCGGGAAAGTGATGCCATTTTTATCAACAAAACCTTGCACATCGAGTTGTGGATCGATATTGACGGCTAGAATGGCTACGTCATCGCCAACCTCAGTAGAAAGCTGCTGCATGGCTGGCATTTCTGCTTTGCATGGTCCGCACCAGGTCGCCCAAAAATTCAACATGACTTTTTTGCCTTTAAACTCTGATAGCTTGACGGTTTCACCAGTTAACGTTTTTAACTCGAAATCCGGTGCCTTCACCCCGGCTTTAAGGCCATCGACTGGCGACTCCGGTTTTGAATTTGCTTCATCTTTTTTATCAAAAGCCTGGTACATGGCTATGGCCATCATCGCAATCAATAATCCTGCTGCAATCCACTTTTTTGCCATTTGGGCTCCTCCTTTTTAACTCTATACCGATTTTACACTATATAGAGTGGGGAAATAAACATACCTTTAGGACAAAAAAATGCCGGATTTGTGACAATTGAAAGTTTAATCTTTTGGCTTAAAAAAACACCATACGGACATATGCCCATATGGTGCTCTTATTTACCATTATACAGTTTTCAGCTTTTCACGGAGTACCATTGGCAATATTCCCCCGTGGCGGTAATAATCAATTTCTACTTCTGAATCGAAGCGTACTAGCACATCAAACTCCGTTGTTTTACCGTCTTCGCCAACAGCGGTCACCTTCACAAGATCCCTTGGACGAACAGTTTCATCTACATGGACAGTAAATGATTCTTTACCGGACAATCCAAGTGTTTCAGCATTTTCGCCTTCTTTGAATTGTAGTGGCAGGACGCCCATCATGACAAGGTTGGAACGGTGGATCCTTTCAAAGCTTTCAGCGATGACTGTTTTAATGCCAAGGAGGTTTGTTCCTTTAGCTGCCCAGTCACGGGAAGATCCCATGCCGTAATCCTTGCCGGCGATGACTGCCAAACCTGTGCCAGCTTCTTTATATTTCATGCATGCATCATAAATGGTCGTTACTTCACCAGTTGGCCAGTAGGTTGTGAAGCCACCCTCTGTGCCCGCTGCGATTTGGTTTCTGATCCTAATATTCGCGAATGTACCGCGCATCATGACCTCATGGTTGCCCCTGCGTGATCCATATGAGTTGAAGTCACGTGGTTCAACTCCTTTTTCACGCAGATATTTGCCAGCTGGGGTATCTTTACCAATCGCGCCCGCCGGTGAAATGTGGTCAGTCGTGACGGAATCCCCGAATTTCGCTACAACCTTTAATCCGCTGAGAGGCTCAACCGTGCCCGGCTCAGGGGAAAGCCCTTCAAAATAAGGAGGATTTTGAATATAAGTGGAATCAGCATCCCAGGAATACAATGGTTCATTGCTTGTTTTTATTTCATTCCAGCGTTCGTTGTCGCTGAATACATTCTCGTATTCTTTCCTGAATAATTCAGGTGTTACCGTCTTTTTCACTACTTCATTTACTTCATCTGTAGCCGGCCAAATATCCTTGAAGTAAACATCGTTTCCATCGCGGTCTTTACCGAGCGGCTCAGTTTCAAAATCGATATTCACATTACCTGCAAGCGCGTAGGCGACAACAAGCGGTGGTGAAGCCAGGTAGTTCGCCTTTACAAGCGGATGGATACGGCCCTCGAAGTTCCTGTTTCCTGACAATACGGAGGTTACGAGCAAATCGCTATCAGCGACAGCTTTTTCGATTTCCTCCCGTAGTGGTCCCGAGTTTCCGATACATGTCGTACATCCGTATCCAACGAGGTTGAATCCGAGCTGCTCAAGATATGGAAGCAAGCCAGAGTCACGGAGGTAGCCTGTTACGACTTTAGATCCCGGTGCAAGGGATGTTTTGACGAACTTAGGAACTTCCATTCCGAGTTCAACGGCCTTCTTAGCAAGCAAGCCGGCACCGACAAGCACGTAAGGGTTCGATGTGTTTGTACAGCTGGTAATCGCGGCAATGGCTACTGCACCTGTCTTCATCGAAGTTTGGTCCCCATTATGGAAAGTAACCTTAATTTCTTTATCAAGCTCTTTTCCTTTCAGTCCAAAGCCCTGGTTCCCCTGTGGCGCGCTGATAGCTTTGACGAACTCCTCCTTCATTTTGGAAAGAGGGATCAAATCCTGCGGTCGTTTAGGGCCGGAAAGGTTTGCCTCGATTGCAGAAAGGTCGATTTCGACAACAGCTGTGTATACAGGGTTATCATCCGGGTTGAAGAACAATCCGTTCGCTTTGCAATATTCCTCAACTACCTTGATTTGCTCTTCATCACGCCCTGTGAGGCGCAGATACTCAAGGGATTCATTGTCAATCGGGAAGAATCCGCATGTTGCCCCATATTCAGGTGCCATATTGGCAATGGTCGCCCGATCGGCAAGCGGAAGCGCGGAGACGCCAGGACCGAAGAATTCGACGAACTTTCCGACTACTCCCTTGCTCCTCAGGACTTGTGTTACTTTCAGGGCAAGATCTGTTGCGGTCGCCCCATTCGGAAGTGTACCGTTCAATTTTACGCCGACAACTTCTGGTACTGGGAAATAGGATGGCTGGCCGAGCATCCCTGCTTCAGCTTCGATTCCGCCAACGCCCCAGCCAAGGACGCCAAGTCCGTTGATCATCGTTGTATGTGAGTCTGTTCCGACAAGAGTATCAGGGAATGTTTCCAATTCCCCTTCGGAATTTTTCGCGACATGGACTACATCGGCAAGGAATTCAAGGTTTACCTGATGGACGATCCCTGTTGCCGGTGGAACAGCGCGATAATTATTAAATGCTTTTTGGGCCCAGTTCAAAAACTGGTAACGCTCGGCATTCCTTTCAAACTCAAGAAGCATATTTGCTTCAAGGGAACCTGGATTGCCATATTGGTCTACCTGGACAGAGTGGTCGATGACGAGGTCGACAGTTTTTTCCGGGTTGATCATATCCGGATTTCCGCCGAGGTCGGCGACGGCCTTGCGTAATGATGCAAGGTCAACAACTACCGGTACGCCTGTAAAATCCTGAAGGATGACGCGCGTCGGTTTAAATGGAACGTCTACTTCCCTGACTTCGCTTGTTCCCCATTTCGCAAGATTTTCAACATGCTCCTTCGTAATGACACGGCCATCATATTGCCTTAATACGGACTCCAACAAAACTTTAATGGAGTATGGCAGATTGGATACTTTGCCTGCGCCTGCTTCTTCAAGGGCGGAAAGACGGTAGTAATGATAACGTTTACCGTTCGCTTCAAATGAAGAGCGGGCATTGAATACATCGTAATTTGACATATGTACTTACCCCCTTAATTACATACCACAATGATAAATCAAAATATTGTAAAAGTCGAAAAGTTTGAATTTATGCGGTTGTCAACGACTTTTCACACATTTATATCGTAGTATAATAAGTCCCCTATGTAAATGACAGGATAATTATAAAATAATATAAGTTTTTCTTATCACTTAATCCATCAAATTATCTCTTGCTGAAATGGCAACACTAATAACGGGAGGTGATGAAATGCCAAGACGCAGGGCAAACCATGTCCGCCCCGGGATGAATGCAGCTAAAGCCCAGGGAATCGGCGCTGGATATAATGAAGAAGCAGGAAATGAACCTTTGACCGAAATGGAAAGGCAAAATAATAAAAAGCGTAAAAAGAACCAATAACAGAGCCGAACAATAAAAAAGAACAGGCGTCAAATCAGCCTGTTCTTTCACTTACTGAAAATTATTTACTTCTTCCACAATTGACTTTAAATCGTGCTGAAACTTTTCCAATTGTGACCGCTGATGCTCAGAAGCCACTTCCAGAGCGTTCTCGATTTGTTGGTATGCTTCATTTACTTCATTTTTTAGATGTTTAAGCTGATAGCCGTAGCTTGCGCTATCGCGGATGATTTCAGAATAAAGCTCCCTTGCCTCCTCCACTCCCTGCTGGGCAGCCTGGAAGGCCTGTTGTTTATTTTTATGGTACGGCATGGTGTCCACTCCTTCATGATGTTGAGCTTGTACCGTTAAAATGTGCGAAATTCCATGAAATATTCAGGCAAAAACAAACAGCCTTAATAAAGAGTGCCAATGCCTGCCTTAAGGATAATTTCAATTATAGAACACATTCTAATAGCAGGAGGGATGGAAATGGCGAAAAAAGATATCCGAAAAAATGCCCAGAGTGTGCAAAATACCAGCCAGCCGGAACCCATGAGTGGTTCGCACAAAGTGAAAAATCGCCAGCATTCAAGGCAAAAGCACAATTCACACCATGATATGTGAGGAAAAAAGCCCCCTGGATGAACATTTCAGGGGGCTTTCTATATTGGTCATATCACCATTTAGCCAATGAATGAAGGATGATGGACTCTTCTTCAGAGGAAACTGTCCTTAAGTCCAGGATGACTTCTTCATTCTGGATTCGGGCTATGATTGGCTGTTCAGTTTCCAGCCTTAGTTTTTCGGCCAGCTGGCCAGCGGATAGTGTTTTATGCGAAAGTGAAACGGAATAAGACGGAAGATTGACATCAGGCATTGTGCCCCCGCCAACCTGGCCCATTGAAGGGATCGCTTCTCCTTTATACCTATCCGTTTTTGCAAAAAGGTTCTTGATAAATTGTTCTGACCGCCCTTTTAATTCATCAGGGCTTGTTAACAGATTGTTGACAGTTGGTATATTCCTAATCCCGGCTTCACCCTTCGCGTAGTCGAGTAGTGTTCCTTCAAGTGCGGCTAAAGTCATTTTATCAACCCTGACCACTCTTGCAAGCTGATGTTTTTTTATTTTATCAATATGATCCTTTTTGCCCGCAATGATTCCCGCCTGAGGTCCGCCAAGCAGCTTATCCCCGCTGAAAGATACGATGTCCGCCCCCATTCCAAGCACTTCCTTTACATGGGGCTCCTCGCCGATGCCGTGTTTTTTGAAATCATATAGTGCCCCGCTGCCAAGGTCTTCATAAAAAATAATATTATCCAAGCTATCGGTAAGCTGGACCAGTTCATCTGTTTCGACTGATTTCGTAAAACCAATCGTTTTAAAATTGCTAGTATGTACCTTCATGATCATCGCTGTGTTTTCATTGACAGCATTTTCGTAATCATACAGGTGAGTTTTATTAGTCGTTCCGACTTCAACAAGCTGTGCTCCGCTTTCTCCCATAATGGAAGAAATTCTGAAGGATCCGCCAATTTCGACAAGCTGTCCCCTCGAAACGATTACCTCCTTGTCTTTTGCAAGCGCGCGCAAAATTAAATAGACCGCTGCGGCATTATTATTGACGACCATGGCAGCCTCTGCACCTGTAATTTCCTTTAAGAGGTTTTCGATATGGCTGTGCCTAGATCCCCGCTCCCCTTCCTGAAGCTTATACTCGAGATTGGAATAATTGCCGGCAACTTCTGCCGCGTGGCGGATGGCTTCCTCGCTGAGCCTTGCGCGGCCAAGGTTTGTATGTAAAATGGTTCCTGTCGCATTGATTACTTTTTTGAGGGTGTATGAGTACATATGCCCCACCTTTTCAGCGAGCCTGATAAAGAAGAAATCGGCAAACGGGGCTGTGCCGGGAGCAGGACCATCCCAATTACCGGATAAAATGCCGTCCCTCACCTCATCGATCACAAACCGGACCTGTTCGACAAGGTGGCTTGGATCCATATTCGTTTCCAAAAGCAATTCTTTAAAGCGGCTGTCCTGCTGAAGCTCATGGACTGGCGGAATTGACCGAAGCAACTGTTTCAATAGGAAAACTCCTTTACCTATAATATCGCGCCTCCATTATACCATTTTTCCTGACAAGAGAATGTGGAGAAATTGAGGGACAAAATGCGCAAGCGCCTTGATCAGCCCCGACCAGCATAAGACGGAGCCCGGAGGATGGGCCTGCCCTCCGGAGGGATATGGCTTATGACCTCGAGGGGCTAGGCGCTGGAGCTGGATTCAAATAACTTGTCTGAAGTTATACACACAGTATTATTTTATAATTTCCTAAACAACGAAAAAACAAGCTCCCCGGGAAATCTTCCGGAGAGCTTGCTGGTTTATAGAGATTCCATCTTGCTGATTACCTCAGCGGCCTTTGGGAAAAGGCCTGTGTCATTTTTTGAATAGAGCTTCTCGCCGTTAACGGTAACCTCGAATATTCCCCCCTTAGCGGGAATTAATTCCATCACCTTAATATTCTGGCGAAAATGAGTAAAGAGTTCTTCCGCGAAACTCGCGGCTTTAGGCGCATAATTTCACATCATGCAAAATTCGACTTTAACTTCATACCCTTTCATGCAAAAAACCTCCATCATTGTCAATTAATGATAAAGCCATTGTAGTATATCCTGAAAAACTTTCGCAAATCTTCTGCCTGCCAGCATGCAGAATTCACTTGTTAAAGGTATACTATGGATGGAGGTGGACAAATTGAGCGAGCAGGAAAAAATCCGCCTGACCTCTTTATCAACGAAAGCAGGTTGAGGCTGCAAAATTGGTCCTGAGGACCTGGCGCAAGTTTTGCGCCTTTTGCCAAAGCAAGACCCAGTCCCGGAGCTTTTGGTCGGGCATGAGACTTCCGATGATGCGGGAGTTTATCTATTAACAGAATCGATTGCATTGATCCAGACAGTGGATTATTTCACTCCTATTGTGGATGACCCCTATATGTTTGGGCAAATTGCTGCCGCCAATTCTTTGAGTGATGTATATGCAATGGGCGGCGACCCGAAGACAGTCCTGAATATCGTCGGGTATCCGATAAAAAAACTCGGACCGGAAATGTTGTCGGAAATACTGCGCGGTGCCGGAGATAAAGTGAAGGAAGCTGGCGCGCTTACAATTGGCGGCCATTCCATCGACGACCAGGAACCGAAATTCGGTTTATCCGTCACGGGGCTCGTCCATCCGGAAAAAGTGTGGAAAAATGTTGGTGCCGTCCCGGGTGACGCGCTTGTGTTAACCAAGCCGCTCGGTGTCGGAATTATGACAACAGGCATCAAACGCGGCGCGGTAACGGCCGAGCAGGAGGAAAAAGTAACGTCGGTTATGGCGATGCTGAATAAGACTGCCGCCGAGGCACTGAAAAAATACACTCCGCATGCCGTTACGGATGTGACAGGCTTCGGCCTGCTCGGCCATGGAAGCGAGATGGCGGGCGGAAGCAAGGTCAGCTTTGAAGTCGATTTTGCCAAAGTCCCTTATTTGGAAGGAACGTTGGAATTGGCCCGGGATGGAGTCGTCCCTGGCGGCTCGAAATCAAACCACGCCTGGCTGAAAGACGATATTCTGTACAATGGACTTTCTGTCGAAGAGCAGTTAATTGCCTGTGATGCAATTACATCCGGCGGACTTCTTGTCTCGATGCCTGCCGATCAGGCTGTGAATTATGTTGCAGACCTTCACGCTTTAGGCCTTGAAGAAGCTTCTGTTATCGGGAAAGTGACAGAGCAGAAAGAAAAACTCATTTACATCAGCAAAAAATAAAAACGGCATGCCATGGCCGTTTTTATCTTTAGCGCTGAAAAAGAGCCTGAACGGAAGATTCACATCATCCGCTCAGGCTCTTGTGTTTACATTTTTTTGCTTACTTTCTCAAGCATGTCTTTAGTCATGAAAGCTAGGTCGTACTCAGCCTTGAATCCCCACTCCTGTGCCGCGGCTGAAGCATCCAGTGAGTTTGGCCAGCTGTCGGCTATTTTTTGGCGCACCGGGTCTACCGCATACGTCAACTCGAATTCAGGGATATGCTTCCTGATTTCCTCCGCAACCCCTTCTGGATCGAAACTCATTGCTGTCACATTGAAAGAGTTTCTGTGGACCAGCTTTGCAGGGTCCGCTTCCATTAGGTTCACAATCGCGTTCAAGGCGTCAGGCATATACATCATGTCCATATAGGTGCCCTTATCAATAAAAGACGCGTATCTTTTATTTTTGACAGCCTCATAATAAATTTCGACCGCATAATCGGTCGTGCCCCCGCCAGGAGGAGCCACATAGGAGATCAGCCCGGGGAAACGAACCCCGCGTGTATCGACTCCAAATTTATGGTAGTAATAATCGGAAAGAAGCTCGCCGGCAACTTTATTGACTCCGTACATGGTCACTGGGCGCATGATTGTATCCTGCGGGGTACCGTCCTTCGGAGTTGAAGGGCCAAACGCGCCGATCGAACTAGGCGTAAAGAATTGTGCATCAACCTCACGAGCTGTTTCGAGTGCATTCATCAATCCGCCCATATTCAGGTTCCAGGCGAAGACCGGCTTAGCTTCCGCTGTCGCCGATAGGAGCGCGGCAAGGTGCATCACGGCGTCCACGTTATATTTTTTTGCAATCTCCACCATTCTGTTCCCATCTGTTACATCAAGAATCTCATACGGTCCGCTCAAAGCCGCTTCATTTTCTGAGTTTTGCTTAATGTCTGTTGCGATAACATTGTCGTTTCCGTAAATTTCACGGAGCCTAAGTGTCAGCTCAGAGCCTATCTGCCCAAGGGCGCCGGTAATCATGATTCGTTTCATTGCAGGTATCCTCCCCATATGCAAAGCCAGATTCAGTTTATCGTTAGTTGAGTTATTTAATGACGCCCATTTCTTTGCCGACTTTTTCGTAGATAGAAATGGCTTTATCGAGCATATCCTTTGTATGGGCCGCGGTTGGCATATTGCGCACCCTTCCTGTTCCAGCGGGTACAGTTGGGAATACGATCGATTTTGCGTAGACACCTTCATCGTTCAGCCTTTTGCTGAATTCCTGGGTCAGCTTTTCTTCCCCTATGATGCATGGCGTAATCGGCGTCTCGCTGTCTCCAATATTGAAGCCAAGATTTTTCAGGCCTTTTTTCAAGTAGTTTCCGTTTTCCCAGAGGCGCTCATTTAACTCAGTGCTTTCTGTCAAAATATCAATGGAAGCAATGGATGCGGCCACATCCGCTGGTGTGAGGGATGTTGAGAAAAGGAATGGCCGGCTTCTCACCTTAAGCCAGTCGATCAGGTTTTTCTTCCCTGCGACGTATCCGCCGACAACACCGATCGCTTTTGACAATGTCCCTATTTGGAAGTCGATTTTATCCTGAAGGCCAAAGTGCTTCACTGTCCCTGCGCCTTTTCCTAACACGCCTGAACCGTGGGCATCATCTACATACGTCATTAGGTCGAATTCCTCGGCAATTTCAACAATTTCAGGGAGTAGGGCAATGTCGCCATCCATTGAAAAGACACCATCTGTAATGACCATCAATTTTTTATAAAGTCCGGATTCCCTGGCTTCTTTTGCCTTTGCGCGAAGGTCTTCCATATCCGAATGGTTGAAACGGATAATTTTCGCACGAGACAGCCTGCAGCCATCGATAATGGAAGCGTGGTTCAGCTCATCGGAAAGAATGGCATCATTTTTATCCATGACGGCAGAAATCGCAGCCATATTGCAATTGAAACCAGATTGGTAGGCAATCGCAGCTTCCGTGCCTTTAAATTCAGCCAGCTTTTCCTCCAGTTTGACATGGAGCTCAAGTGTCCCGTTGATCGTCCTGACAGCACCTGCTCCGACACCGAATTGTTCGATCGCCTGTTCCGCTGCTTTCTTAAGCCTCTCGTCTGTTGCCAGGCCAAGATAGTTGTTTGAAGAAAGGTTGATCAGCTCCCTGCCCTTGATTTTAATCATAGGACCATTGGGGCTTTCGAGCGGGTCAATGACATTGTATAGACCTTTTTCTTTTAAATCTCCAAGATTTGTATCAAGGAATTGCTCCAGTGTTTTGCTGGACATCTGAATCTCTCCTTTTGTATGAATTATTGTAAAACGTCACCGGTATGTAGACAGTTGTCTTTCTGGCGTGGACACATATACTTCCTTAAATTACAGGAGTTTAAAGGGGTAAATCCCTTTCCTACTATAGCATATTTTAACCTTTGTTCATACTGCAAGGACATTTTAACCTTTTTTAAAACATAATGGAAGCATTTTGGTTGCGCTTACATTAAGAAAAGCGCAAGCGCCTGTTCAGCGCCGTATGGACTGGAGGGCCCCGATGGAGATAAAGGAAACACGATAAGCGTGAGCGAATCGATGTTGACTTATCGTAGCGAGGGGATCGAAGTACATTAGGCGCTAGGCGCTGGAGCTAGACATATTTTATATATTCTTATCTTTGAAAAAATTCTACTGGCAAAAATTATTCTTGTAAACTTCGGTTGCATCTTTTTAACTTCATGATATAATTAGCCTTACTTTTAATATCACTCGTATAATGGCAGGGATATGGCCTGCAAGTTTCTACCGGATTACCGTAAATGATCCGACTATGGGTGGCGATGGATGGATGACTCTATTTTTTGCGCATCCTTCTTTTCCTTTCGGTTATATGCCCAAAGGCTATTGCTTCCCTTCTATATTCAGGGTGCAATGCCTTTGGGCTTTTATTTTTTCATAGGGGGAACAATCAATGGAAAGCTTGAAGAAAAAAATTCAGCAGGAAGGCCGCGTGCTTTCTGAACAGGTATTGAAAGTCGATTCATTTCTAAACCATCAAATAGACCCATCTCTTATGCGGGAAATAGGTGTGGAGTTCGCTGACAGGTTTAAGGAAGACGGAATTACAAAAATTCTCACTCTTGAATCGTCCGGAATCGCACCGTCCGTAATGGCGGGGCTCGAAATGAATGTACCAGTCATTTTTGCGAGAAAAAGAAAGTCATTGACGTTGACAGAAGGTTTGTTGTCTGCGAGTGTTTATTCATTTACAAAGCAGGAAACTTCCGAGATTTCCATTGCCGCAAAATATTTGGATTCAAATGACCGCGTTCTGATCATTGACGATTTCCTGGCAAATGGCCAGGCAGCCCTCGCACTCATCAAGCTGACCGAAGACGCTGGAGCTACTGTTGCGGGGCTTGGGATCGTGATCGAAAAATCTTTTCAGAAAGGCAGGAAGCTCCTTGAACAAAAAGAAATCAAAATTGAATCTCTGGCCAGGATCACTTCCCTTGAAAATGGACAAGCATCATTCTTCAATGAACTAAAGGAGGAACCTGCCCGATGAAAACTGGTTTCCTGAAGACCTCCTCACTTGGAATCCAACATGTCCTTGCCATGTACGCCGGTGCTGTAATCGTCCCGCTTATTGTCGGTAATGCACTTCATATGTCCACCGCGCAATTAACCTATCTGGTCGCAGTGGATATTGTCATGTGCGGAATCGCAACAATTTTGCAAGTGTGGCAAAACCGCTTTTTCGGAATCGGCCTTCCGATTGTACTCGGGTGTACGTTTACAGCTGTAGGACCGATTATCTCGATCGGCCATCAATATGGGATTGCTTCCATTTACGGTGCTATTATTGTTTGTGGTTTGTTCGTCATATTGTCAGCCCGGTTTTTCAGCAAACTGCTTAAGTTCTTCCCGCCCGTCGTAACGGGTTCGGTTGTTACGGTGATCGGGATCACGCTTATTCCTGTCGCGATGAATGATATGGCTGGAGGCGTTGGCAAGTCTGATTTCGGATCGCTGACAAATATCGCCCTATCTTTTGGAACTTTGATTTTTATCATTCTTATGTACCGGTTTGCCAAAGGTTTTATTCGTTCCGTTGCCATTTTGCTTGGCCTTGTGTTCGGTACCGTAGCGGCCTCATTTGCGGGTAAAGTCAATCTATCAGCCGTACATGAAGCGTCATGGTTGAAATTCCCGGAGCCCTTTTACTTTTCCCTTCCGGAATTCCATATCGTCCCTATCCTGACGATGATTCTCGTCGCGATGGTCGGGATTGTCGAGGCAACGGGAGTTTATCTTGCTCTAGCTGATATTTGCGGTAGGAAGCTGTCAGCAGATGATATGGCAAAAGGGTACCGTGCTGAAGGGTTCGCGATCATCCTTGGCGGCATTTTCAACGCCTTTCCTTATACGACTTATTCGCAAAATGTCGGGCTCGTCCAGCTTTCAGGGGTAAAAGGGAAAAAAGTGATCTATACTGCAGGAATTATGCTGGTTTTCCTTGGCCTTGTCCCTAAAATTGCCGCCCTTACGACTGTCATTCCAACTGCGGTTCTTGGCGGGGCGATGGTTGCGATGTTCGGAATGGTGATTGCGTACGGGATCAAAATGCTGAGCCAGGTGGAATTCGCTTCGCAGGAAAACTTGCTGATCATTGCCTGCTCTGTTGGTATTGGCCTTGGTGTAACAGTAGTCCCTGATTTGTTCGCTAATCTTCCCGAAGGCGTGAAAATCCTCACCAATAACGGGATTGTTGCTGGAAGCATGACAGCAATTATCCTTAACCTCATCTTCAATGTTTTCAAACCTGCTAAGCAGGCGGAAACGGTGGAAGTATAGAAAAAAGTGGAGTCCCGTTCAAATGGGACTCCACTTTTTTTATTTGAACAAAGGTTAAGTGATATAGAGAATAATTTCACTCGGAAGTGAACGTTATTTCTGTAAAGTTGAAATAAAATTTACTAGGTAGCGAAATTTTGTTCAATGTTGATTTTTCATTCGTTTACTTGCAGCCCCATCAGCTTTTCACCCCATGGCGCCATCCCTTTGTCTTCGAATCTGCAGGATTTATACAGCCTTGAAGCTGATTCGTTTTCCGGATGATTACCAACCATGATCAACCTGCATCCTTCGTTCTGTTTAAGCCTGTCCGTAAGCAACTGGAGTCCTTTTTTGCCATACCCTTTCCCTTGGCTCTCTTTATCGATCATAAAACGGTAAATCCAGTAGTTATGTTCATCAGGATCAAGGCCCGCCATTGCATACCCTATCATCCTCTCTCCATCCTGAATTCCCCCGGCTTCAAAGTTGTCAAGAAACTGTACTTCAGCAATTGAATATAGATTTGGTGCCATAAAATCCTTTTAATCTTCGTGTACTTTTAATCTTGCACACTCTTCCCAGTTATCCTTTGTCAGTTCTGTAAGCTTTAAATTCAAATTGATTCCCCCTTTTTCATTATTAATTTCTTTACTATGCCAAAAAATCCTTTTTTTACACGGGTACACTTCTGCTTTACGCTTCAGGGATATAGCGGATTCGGTAAAAATCTTGTATGATAGGAAAATAGGTGTATTTTTAAAAGAAGTGAGGAATTCAATCGAAATGGCACTATTAATTGTAGAAAATTTAAGTCATACATTCGGGGATCGCACCCTTTTCAAAGATGTCTCTTTCCGGCTATTGGCCGAGGACCATGTTGGCCTCGTTGGCGCGAACGGCGTCGGTAAGTCAACGCTGATGAATATTATTACGAATCAACTCATCCACGACAGCGGGAAGGTCGAATGGACACCTGGCGTGCAATACGGATACCTGGACCAGCACACCGTACTTACCGCGGGACGCTCGATGCGCGATGTTCTCCGTGATGCCTTCCTTCCCCTTTTTGAAAAGGAACGGGAGTTGAATGAAGTGACGGCTAAAATGGCCGATGCGACTCCTGAAGAGCTTGAAGAACTTCTGGAACGGATGGGAGAAATTCAGGACGCCCTTGACGCCGGAGGATTTTACACATTGGATATTAAGATTGAAGAAGCGGCTCGGGGGTTGGGGCTTGATGCGATTGGCCTTGACAGGGATGTCGCGGCGCTTAGCGGCGGACAGCGTACAAAAGTGCTTCTAGCCAAGCTTTTGCTCGAGCAGCCGAGAGTCCTTTTGCTCGATGAGCCGACAAACTATCTCGATGTCGAACATATCCGATGGTTGTCCGGCTATCTGAAGGAATATCCGTATGCTTTTCTGCTCATTTCCCACGATACGGAGTTTATGAACTCAGTTTCGAATACAATTTTCCACCTGGAATTTTCAAAGCTGACCCGCTATACGGCGACGTATGAAAAATTCCTCGAGCTTGCTGAAATTAATAAAAATCAGCATATAAATGCGTACGAAAAACAGCAAGAATTCATTAAAAAACAGGAAGATTTCATTGCGAAAAATAAAGCCCGTTATTCAACGACCGGCCGTGCAAAAAGTCGACAGAAACAGCTGGAGCGCCTGGAGCGGATTGATCGCCCGGAAACAGCTATTAAGCCGACTTTCGAATTTAAAGAGTCGCGTAGTAGCAGCCGCTTTGTTTTTGAAGCGAAGGATTTGGAAATTGGCTATACTCATCCCCTCCTGCCCAAAATGGACATGGTCATCGAAAAAGGCGAAAAAATCGCGATTATCGGCTGCAACGGAGTCGGTAAATCAACTTTACTGAAAACAATGCTAGGCAAAATCGATCCTCTTGGCGGTAAAGTGGAACGTGGTGATTTCCTCTTCCCTTCATATTTTGAACAGGAAGTGAAAGCAAAAGACGTCACTCCGATTGATGATGTCTGGAATGAGTTCCCTTCGCTCGATCAGCATCAAGTCCGTGCCGCTCTCGCGCGCTGTGGTTTGAAGAATGAGCATATATCCCGCCCACTCAGCCAATTAAGCGGCGGTGAGCAAGCAAAAGTCCGGCTCTGCAAGCTGATGATGTATGAAAGCAACTGGATCCTGTTTGACGAGCCGACTAACCATCTGGATATTACCGCGAAAGAAGAATTGCAAAAGGCACTTAAAAACTATAAAGGCACGATTGTCCTCGTCTGCCATGAGCCTGAATTTTATGAGGGATGGGTAACGAGGGTTTGGAATGTGGAAGAATGGTCTATAAAAGCTTAAACAATGAAATGGTTCCCTGCAGCTAATTGGCTGCGGGGATTTGTTTTGCCAGAGAAAGCTATATCGAGAATTTCGATTGACTCATATGGACTGTATCGATAATTTGAATCATGGCTATATTGTTAAATCCATTGTACTTTCGCCTTTTTTCTATAAAATTAACAACAGTGAACTTACATGATTATAACGGAGGCAATCTATATGAAAAAATGGCTAGTCGTTTTCCTTGCTGCGTTACTGATGCTGGCTGCTGCGGGATGCGGAAACAAAGAGGAATCGTCCGATTCAGTTGAAAATAATAAGGGTAAAGTTTTTAAAATCGGCGCGATCCCCGATCAAAGCGCCACTGAGATGAAAAAGAGCATGGATGCGGTCGCAAAACACTTGTCAGAAGAAACAGGTATGAAAGTTGAATTTGTCCCATCAGTTGATTATGCTGCACTTGTAACGGCCTTTCAGCGCGGGGATATCCAGCTGGCGTTTTTTGGAGGATTGACAGGCGTGCAGGCGAAAAGCCTGGTCCCTGAAGCGGAGGCAATAGCCCAAAGGCCGCGTGATGCGGAATTTCACTCCGTATTTATTACTCAAAAGGATTCGGGCATCAGCTCGCTTGGCGACCTGAAGGGGAAATCTTTTACTTTCGGAAGTGAAAGTTCAACTTCTGGCCATTTAATGCCCCGCTACTATTTAATGAAGGAAGGCATTGACCCTGCCAAGGATTTTGACGACCAGCCGAATTTTTCCGGCTCCCATGATACAACCTACAAACTGATTGAATCGGGGGCGTTTAAGGCGGGTGCCCTGAATGAAGCTGTTTGGGAAACCGCTGTGAAGGAGAAAAAGGTCGATACAAATAAAGTCAATGTTTTTTACACAACTCCGGCCTATTATGACTATCATTGGATGATTAATAAAACGGATAAAGAGACAAAAGAAAAAGTAAAAACAGCGCTTCTTTCCATGACGCCCGAACAGCTTTCCGGGCTGAACATGTTCGCAACCGATAAATTTATCGAGACGAAAAACGAAAATTACCAGGCGATTGAAGAAGTTGCAAAAGAATTGAAGATTATCAAGTAACAGGTGTGATGGAAATGGAACAAATCAGAATGTTAGAGGCTATTAATATTTCAAAATCGTTTGGGAAGAAGTCTGCACTCTCTTCCCTTTCTTTTATTATTTCCAAAGGCGAGAAAGTCGCACTGATCGGTCCGAGCGGCGCCGGGAAAACAACTTTGCTGAATACTATCGTCGGCACGGTAGAGCCTGATGAGGGCGAATGGATTGTCGCTGGAAAACGTCGCTCGCTTTATAAAAGCGGAAAAGCTTTTGCCAAGAAAGCCGGGGTCATCCGCCAGCAATTCGACCTTGTCGGCCAGCTCGCGGTCATTCATAATGTCCTCGCCGGTCGGCTTGCCGATTGGGGTCTTGTAAAATCACTGATTTCGCTGTTCCTGCCCCGGGACAAGCAAATGGCTGAGCTTGCCCTACGGCGGGTCGGCCTTGAAGACAAGATGTTTGAGGAGACCTCCTCCCTTTCCGGCGGAGAACAGCAAAGGGTCGCCCTCGCCCGCTTGCTTGTCCAAAAGCCGGAAATCGTCTTGGCCGATGAACCAGTAGCGTCCCTTGACCCAGCCCGCGCGGAGGATGTTTTAGCTGTCTTATCCTCCATCGTTTCGGAACAAAATCAGACGCTCATCGCCAGCCTTCATTCAGTCGAGTATGCCAGAAAGTATTTCTCGAGGATTATTGCGCTCAAGGATGGCCAAATCTTTTTTGACCTTCCGACAGAGCAGGTTACGGATCAACTTCTGGGCGATTTATATAAGCTGAAAGTGGTCCAGGCCAATGAATAACACACTGGCGTCCCGGTTTAGGTCCCATAAGCGGCTGACATTGACAGCTATTTTACTGTTTGTTTTTATATGGAGTTTATCATTCGTCGAATGGGGTTCCGGATTGGCCCATTCCGGCGGCAGTACAATGATTATTGAAATCTTTAAAGGGCTTGTTTTCCCTTCCCTTTCCTCGGACGTGCTTTTGCTTGGGCTTAAAGCTTCATGGCTGACCCTCGCCTATGCCACTGCCGGAATGGCGATTGCCTTCGTCTACGCTTTTATAGCAGGGGTTTTGGCTTCTGGGGTTCTCTTTAACGCCAAAGCTTCCAGGTTCTTTTCAAAATTATTCTTCCGCGGAATCCTTGGATTTACTCGGTCGATCCATGAATTAGTTTGGGCCTGGCTTTTCGTTGCAGCCATTGGACTTTCCCCTTTCGCGGCAATATTCGCTCTTGCCATTCCATATGGCGGTATTTTAGGGAGGATTTTTGCGGATATGCTGACGGATGTCCCGGGACAGCCGATTGAAGCTTTGAGAACCGCCGGGGCCTCAAGGCTGCAATTATTGTTTTATGGGTACCTGCCCCTTGTAAGAGCAGACTTTATCAGCTATTTGATGTACAGGTACGAATGCGCGATCCGCTCGTCTGCGATCATGAGCTTTGTCGGTCTTGGCGGTCTAGGTTATCAGATTCAATTAGCATTGGCGGACTTGAAATATGATGAAGTGTGGACGTATGTTTATTTCTTGATTCTTTTAGTGATTTTGATTGATGGCTGGAGCAGCCTTGTGCGCGGCGCCTTGCTCAATAAAGGAAAGAATAAGTTTTTTATGAGCGGAAAGATTTCTTTTTTTCTCGCAGGGATTCTGATCGTTGTTTCGTGGCTTTATATTTATGTGGCCGAGGGAGCTGGTTTATCGTCTCTTCTTACACACGAAAACGCATCACATGCCGCCAGTTTTTTCGGTGGGATGGCAGGGATTGGCGAAGACTCTCCTGCGTTCTTCCAGGCTGAAAGCTGGAGAAATGCACTTAGCATGACGTTTGATACGCTCGTCATGAGCATTATGGCTATCGGTTTTGCCACGGTGGCAGCTTTTTTTACCGTTATTCCAGCAGCCAGGAATATCGCTGACGGGAGTTTGACGGCAACAAAGCATTGGTATAATTGGATTGTATTTGCCATCGTGCGAATTTCTTATATTTTTTCACGTGCGGTGCCTGAACTTGTCTGGGCGATGTTGATTGTGTTTATTTTGAAGCCTGGTCTATTGCCTGGGGCGATTGCCCTTGCACTCCACAACTTTGGGATATTGGGAAAGCTGTGGGCCGAAGTCATTGAAGATATGGATGCAAGGCCAGTCAGAAACCTGGCAAGCGCAGGCGCTTCAAAGTGGCAAAGCCTTTTTTACGGGGTTATTCCCGCTGTCATGCCTAAGTTCCTTACCTACATCCTCTATCGATGGGAAGTCATTATGAGGACAACCATCGTCGTCGGCTTCGTAGGTGCTGGTGGGCTCGGACAACAGTTTAAATTGAGCATGAGTTTCTTCCATTACTCGGAACTCACCCTACTTCTGTTATGTTATATGATGCTTGTATTTTTGGCTGATCTCATATCAGAATCTGCCAGGAAATCAGTAAAGTGAAAGTCAAGACAGCAAAAAGCCGCCGGGATTATGATTCCATGGCGGCTTTGTTTTGATTAAAGGCTTCCCATTCTTCCTTCAGTATACCCATTTTAATGGAATCATATAGGTTTCCATTGTAGAGCCTTGCTTTTCTAATCCGCCCTTCCATCATCATGCCGAGTTTTTCTCCCAGCCTGATCATTCTTTTATTCCCTGACCATGTTGTATAACCAATCCTATGAATCGGGAGGGTGTTAAATAAGTGGCCGATCCATAACTTCAATGCCTCGGTTCCATATCCGCCATTCCAAAAGGATGGAGTATAAATAACTATGCCGACCTCAAGCCAGAGGGACGGCTTATGTTCCCAGTAATACGATACACTGCCAATTAACTGTCCTTCCGCCCAGATCCCCCACCTCGTTTCGAGCCCTTCTTCTATAAGAATTTGCATGCTGATAATATATTCTTCCTTTTCTCTTTTCTTTAAAGGAAAATAAGGTGCATCCCACTTCTTCCATTCAGGATTTTCTTCTCCGTACGCAAGTTCCCAAAGAACCGGCAAATCTTCATTTTCAAACGGTTTTATCGTAATTATCTCTCCTGTTATCATTTGCTTCCACCTACTTTTCAAACGGAATGGCCAACAGTACGGCTCGCTGCCACGGCTCTTTCTTTTTTTGCAAAAATAACTGCCATGCTGCGTTCACCCCTTTTTCTATCTTATTAAATCTTTGCCAAATTACCAAGTAAAGGAGTGCGGATTTTGTAGACTGATTGATGTTCTGTTATCTGAATATTTAGAATATAATTGGGGTTGAATAAAAAAGGAGGTTAAGCATGAATTATTCAAAATTGAGAAGTGTACTTGTATTCATTTTGTTATTCGGAACTATTTTTGCCCCAGCGGTTTCAGCTGAAAATGTAGGCGGAAAGAAGCTGAAAATTGTGGCACTAGGCGACTCCATTACGTTTGGCTGGAATCTTGGCACTGACAAAACAAAGCCCTCAGATTATGCATTCCCGGGTTTGATTGGTGAACGCGACCATAAAGTGACAAATCTCAGCAAGACCGGCTGGACTTCCACCCAGCTCTTAACGGCTATGGAACATGAACCTGCTTTCGCAGATGCAATTAAAAAAGCAGATGTGGTCACTTTGAATATCGGCAGCAATGATTTAATGCAGGCTGCCGGTCTTTCTGAACTCATCAAAAGCGGCAAACCTGTGGAGGTAACTCCTGAGATGTTACAGAAGGTACAGGCTGCGGTTTATCAGCTGAAGATTAATTTGAATAGCATACTCGCAAATATCCGGGCTAAAACTGACGCGCCAGTTATTTTGTATACCCTTTATAATCCTTTCGGTCTCACTAGCAACCCAGTCCTTAATTCATTTCACTTTATGGGTGAGAGCTTCATTGGACAAGTGAATGGACAGGTAATCAACCCAAGTGGTAAGCTGGGCTCCATCTTAATTGCCGATGCCTATTCGGCATATAATGGAAAGCAGGCCCAGTACATACTGCCAGGTGATATCCACCCGACAGTCGATGGCCAATATGCATTGGCAAAGCTTGCCGAACAGCAAATTGTCGCGCTTGGGGATCCTAAAGTTAAACTGAAATTTGCCAAGCAATAATTTCTATTCATGAAGGCTTGTGGGAAAACATCTTCCCGCCAAGCCTTTTTTGCTGCTATCAACCACTATCTCTTTAATAGTAAACGATAGCAGACTGTTATGGACTTAAAATTTTCGCCTGATGTTTTTGATATAATGGGTCGAAAAACCCGTATGTCTATTTAGACCGTTTAAGTTGACTTTTCTTTCATAAAATATAAGATTATCTTATCTGTTAAGATTCGCCAGCTGCTTAATCGGCTGGGGAATGGTATTTGGGTCTGGGAGTGAACACTTGTAATGGCTGATACAAAAAAAGCATTATCAATATTATTTTTAGTTATGTTTCTTGTCATGGTAGGATTCGGGATTATTATTCCGGTTCTCCCCTTCTATGCGGAGAAACTGGGGGCAAGTCCTACCCAGCTCGGTTATTTGATGGCTGTCTATTCCCTCATGCAGCTTCTTTTTGCCCCGATGTGGGGTCGGATTTCCGACAAGATTGGCAGAAAGCCTGTCATGCTGGCGGGCATCACAGGCTTGGCCATTTCCTTTTTTATGATGGCCTTTGCTAATTCCTTGTGGATGCTTTTCGCTGCCAGAATTATCGGCGGGTTCCTATCGGCGGCGAATATGCCGACGACAATGGCTTACGCGGCTGATATTACCACTCCGGAAAATCGCAGCAAAGGCATGGGGATGATCGGTGCGGCTGTAGGCCTTGGATTTGTCTTTGGGCCTGCGATCGGCGGTGTTTTTTCGAAGAACAGTTTAAGCCTCCCGTTTATCCTAGCCGGCATTTCTTCACTGATTACGATTGTCCTTGTCGCCCTGTTTTTGAAGGAATCATCTACTAAAGAAAGCCGTGCTTCCGCGGTGCAAAAGAAAGCTTCATTTTTCGAAGCTATCAAAGGAACGTCCGGATTGCTATTTTTCCTCCAATTTTTCATCTCCGTTTCCTTGGCGGGACTGGAATCTACCTTTGCATATTTTGCAGCTGAAAAAGCCGGCCTGAATACGGCCAGCCTGGGCTATATTTTTATGATCATGGGCCTGGCTGGAGCATTCGTCCAGGGCGGCTTGATTGGGAGATTAACAAAGAAGTTTGGGGAAGGAAAAGTCATCCAGGGTGGAATTGTTGTTTCGGCGATAGGTTTTATCCTGATTCTGTTGGTGAATAACTTCGCAACAGCGGCCCTTTTCTTGACAGTATTCGGGCTCGGGAACGGAGTCATCCGGCCAAGTATCTCATCGATCCTGACGAAAACAGTCACTTCGGGACACGGAAGTGTGACCGGTCTTCTATCCTCTTTCGATTCACTAGGAAGGATCATCGGCCCTCCGCTCGGTGGATTCCTGTTCTCAATCGCAGCGGGACTTCCATATATAAGCGGTGCCATCCTTTCTATCGTCGCTTTAGTTCTTTACATCGCATATAACGGAAGATTAAGGGATCGGGTCTTATCCTGATAGTCAAATTGGCAGCCTTCATAGGGCTGTCTTTTTCTTTGTGTTAATTCTTGTCCTTCCGCATATATTTTTTAACAGGCGCGGTTAGGAGGGGTTACATGGAACTGGGGAAAAAGTTATCTTTATTCGGGCTTGCTGTAGCGATTACAACGACCGCTTACTTGGATTCACCTTTTTCAATTATGAATAAAAATTATTCTAATGTAACAGTGGGTGCGCGGCAAGCCTCCGTTATGTTTGAAAAATCTGCTCCAAACCTTGTTGAATATGAAATGAAACTAGCCGATAAGCAGAAAAGAAATGGTTATATCATTGAAACTTATCGTGAGTATGAAGTAAAGAGAGATCAGGAAGGCAAAATCATTGATAGCAAACCGACATCCAAGGTGGAAGAAATAAAATACAGGGATCCTTCATTTGGTCTAGAACAATAGGGAAGTTGATTTGGAGTTCCCTATTTGTAGTTCTTTTAGGGAATTATAAAATATGTCATTGTGGATAACTCAAAACTAGTTGTTGTAATCCAGCTCCAGCGCCTAGCCCCTCGAGGTCATAAGCCATATCCCTCCGGAGGGCAGGCCCGTCCTCCGGGCTCCGTCTTATGCTGGTCGGGGCTGATCAAGGCGCTTGCGCTTTTTGTTCTTAATAAGTTAATAAAAAAATAATGCTTCACATATGAATATTTTGATATAATAATAGTAGGCTTTTTAAAAGGAGGTGAATAGTTGGGAATGAGAACGGTAATCTATTTCAGTTTTCTTATTTCAGCGTTGGTTTGCTCATTGGTTCACGTAGTTAAGCAATCAAGGCTGGAAACTTCACCGGGAGAAATTGTCCTGCACGCCTTCTTCGTTTGTTTTACCTTCATCGGAATATCAAGCGTCTGGTGGATTTTAGCGGTAAAAAACGAAATGAGCCAAGCTTTCGGTGTCCTTTTCAATGGCCTCTTTTTGGGAGCGGTCACCCTTTTATGCATGCGCCTGACCTTTTACTTAAACAGACATAGGGACGCCAAAACAAATACCGGGAATAGCCACGAACATCCGCATTTTATTTAGGCAGTGGATTGAATGTGAAGAGTAATGACCGAATTGATCCTTAAAGGCCATTGGTTCGGTGATGCTTAAGATTACTTTCATTCCTGGATGAGCGGTTTCCCTAAGCTTTCGGGTATAATGCTGACGAGATGTGATTTCTGTATCGAATCCCAGCTTCAGACGCTTTCCGAAGCCGCTCAATTTACATATTTTATAACCCTTCCTTATCGTTTTCCCCAAATTAAAAGCGGCGAGAGCAAGCCCCCCGCCGGCATTTTAACTTTCTCCTTGCAAACAGCCTATTATTAACCAGCCACGTTGCCCCACTGCTAAATCTTCAGCAGTTTTACTAGTCCTGGTAATTATGCTGTTCCTCAATTCTGCCTTCTTTGTTATGGATATAGGCCATTGTTCCAGCTTCCTCGGCAAGCTTTTTCGCTTCTTTGACAGCCTCTGACCTCGAATCAGTCGTCATTTCTGGCTTGTCCTGTCCTTCGCGTTTTACTACCCAACCTTCCTCATCATGCGGCACCACATGAAATCGTGCTTCTTCAGTCCCGGCACGGTCTTTAAAATATTCGGCTTGTTCCTTTGAATGGATATGGTCATTCTTTTTATCTGCCATGGCGATTCCTCCTCTATTGAACGTTATTAGGCTGTACCCCATTCTCTCTCCGTCAAAAACAGGAAGATTTTTCTTTTCTATCCGAAAACGAAATTACCCTTCTTTTTCCGCCTCGGTAACGATGGCCGGCAACCTTATCTCACTTTGATTTAACAATTTAGAAATTGAATGGCGCAATTCGCTTTCAACCATTTCTTTTATTTCAAAATTCACAACCGGAAGTTCAATTTGAAAATCCATCGCACTGTTCCTGAATTCCACAAACCTTATTTCCTGGTTCGGCGATTCAAGGATACCCGTGTAATATTTCTTCACGTTATCAACCGCATCTTCAAGCAGTTGTTGAACTATTCTCGAGTCCGAGCCAAAGCTCACGCTTACCTTGACGATCGCTCTCATCTCCGCCGTCGTTCTGTTTTTGATGATATGCTCGATGAAATACTGATTCGGGATGATGAGTGTGCCTTCCTTTGCCGTCCGGACAAGGGTGGATCGTAAGCGGATTTTTTCGACCCTGCCAACCTTATCGTCAATTTCAATAACTTCGCCTACTTCAACCGGCCTTTCAAAAAGCATAATAATACCGGAAACAAAGTTCCCGGCTACATTTCTCATCCCGAAACCGATTCCAATGCCCAAGACGCCGAAAATGGCACCAAGTGCGGTCAAATCTATCCCAACGCGAGTAAAACTGAAAGCGAGGGCCGCAATCATAACGAGGTAATAGATGATTTGGCTGATTGTATACCCAAGTCCCCTGTCAATATTGTAATGTTCATACATATTAGTAAGGACGTATTTCGTAAACAGTTTTACCATCCTATTTGCAAAACTGACAATCATGAAGGCTGTAATGATCAAAAAAAAGGTAACGTCAACCCCGCCTTTTGAGTAGAGAGGCTTGAACATCCAATCCGTTTCGTAAAAATGTAATACAAATAGTAAAACAATGGAATAAAAAGTTAGCCAATTTAATAGGGAATTTACAGCAGGAATATACCGTTTGTTAAGTCCGGGCTTCCTGATCGCAACTACTTTTGCAATACCTTTTATGATCCAATTAGTGAAAAGAATCAATCCTGTATAAAATAAGAAAAGAAGAATTCTCGTTAAAGTAATATCCTCAAAAACCAACAACAAATCTTTCATGACATCCACCCATTTAGACGATTATACAAGTCTTTACCTATTAGGCTCTAAGCCTAAACATGGAGGTATCTGAAAAAAAAAAACGGCCTGTACCTACAAGCCGCTTAAGGTTAATTTGGTTTTAACACCACTTTAATGCAATTATCCGTCCTTGTATCAAACAATTCATATCCTCTTTTTGCTTCGGCTAGCGGGATGACGTGTGTGACAATATCGCCGGGGTCCACCTTCCCCTTTGCAACGAGGTCGTACAAATAAGGCATGTAAGGGATGACGGGCGCCTGGCCCATTTTAATGTCTATATTCCGGTTGAAAAAATCCCCTAAAGGAAAAGCGTTATATCTTGCTCCGTAGGCACCGGTAATTTGGACAGTCCCTCCTTTTCTTACAGCCTGGGAGGCCATGATGACCGGGCCAAGGGCACCACCCTGCAGCTTCAGGCCTGTAGCCAAAAATTCCATTGGAGTCATTTTTCCGTCCATCCCGACGGCATCAATGACAATATTAGCACCGCCCTTTGTTAATTCTTGCAAATATTCCCCGGTATTTTCATACTTCTCAAAATTGACTGTTTCAACTTTATTCGTCCTTCTGGCATGTTCCAGCCTATAATCGATATAATCGACGGCAATGACCCGCTCCGCGCCTTTCATCCAGGCAAACTTTTGCGCCAATAAGCCTACAGGGCCGCATCCGAGCACAATGACTGTGTCGCCTGCTTTAACTCCCGCATGATCAACCGACCAGTATGCTGTCGACATCGCGTCTGCTATTAAAACCAACTTTTCATCTTCAACTTCACAGTCTTCTGGAATTTTGAAAGGAGTGAAATTGCCATAGGGAACTTTCATATACTGTGCTTGGCCTCCGGGATGGCCGCCGAAAGTCTCGGAGTAACCGAAAAAACCACCGCCGTCCCCGTGAGGATTGGAATTGTCACACTGGCTTGTCAGGTCATGCTCGCAGTACCAGCAATGGCCGCAGGCGACATTGAAGGGAATAATCACTCTGTCCCCTTTTTTAACCTTTGTTACATTTGGGCCTGTTTCTTCGACTATTCCCAAAGGTTCGTGGCCAATGATGAAGTCAGCCGGTGTATTCGGAATCATTCCGTGTATAAGATGGAGATCCGATCCGCAAATCGCTGAAGTCGTTACTTTGATGATAATATCATCGTCTTTTTCAATTTTGGGATCCGCTACTTCTTTCACTTCCACATCTTTTATCCCTTGATAAGTGACTGCTTTCATCCGCTGTATCCCTCCCTCTTAATAATTCACCGTGGCAAAAGTACCAAGCCTGTCTGTATCGTTCGGATAAAGTTCCATTTCTCCGATTGCCAAAGCCATATCCATTGATTTTATGTCCAGTTCTATCTGCTTGCCTGGCTCGTGAGGGTACAGCCAGCCCTTTTCCATCATTAATTTGGTCAGCTCTTCATGCAAATCGATGGCTTCCATCATCTGACGCTCGATGATTGATTTCAACTTCGGATTAGCAGTCTCTGTTATCGCAAATCCATAATTTCTAATCCCTGTTTTGACTGTCAGCAAAAAATCCATCGCAAAGGATGCATCAGCCATTTTGGGCATGCCCTCCGCATACTTTGGATCTAAATAATCCTGATTCATCAGTGCTTCACCTCATTGGAGAATGTGTTTGTCCCAGCATAAAAAGATTTTAATTCGTTCAACGCATTTATGGACTGCCTGACATCCTTATCCATCAGCGCCTTTAAATCGTTATCGAAACAAATGCCCTGCATGAGTTTTGAACGTACGAGACATATTGTTTTGAAGTTAATCAGTTCATGTGTATCAAATGATTCGTGATTTGCCAGATTATTGGCCTCCACCCTTGCCACCTCCGCTTTCCTTGTAGGGTATAGTTTTTGGCTGATCGCGTGTTATTATGCAATAAAGGGATGGTCTAAAAAGGAATAATGCCATGAAGGCTGAACAAACTAATAGAAGTTTACTTGCATCAGTAAGACTTTAGGAATGGTTTGGAGGATTGGCGGCATGAAGAAGACATTGGCAATGCATGAATCACTGGAACTGCACGAGTATATCGTTTTCAAAAACGTTTCCCTTACTAAATCGACTTTAATTGGAAAGCTTGTTCAGGATGATGGATTGAAAGCAATTTTGCAAAAGGATGCTGAAACAGGGGTAAGGCACTTAGAGGCACTCCAGCAATTCATAACAGATAGGGGCATGCAGCAATGAATCAATTCATTCAGAATTTGATGGGCATGGGCGGAATGACAGATCAGATCATTGCCACAGATTTTTTAATTTCAGTCAAATCCGCGATAAGAAACCTGGCGGCCATCATTGCCGAAACAACGACATCGGAATTAAGGGAAGAGCTAAGAATACAGTTAAAGGACGCGATCGATGCCCATACGTTAATTAGTGCGTATATGATTGATAAGGGGTTTTATCTTCCCAACGACCTGGGCGGGCAGCTTGGGATTGACCTTGAAGCCGTCCAAACAGCTTCTGCCCTTTTTGGGAAACAGCAATAAAGCCGCTAATATAAATGAAAAAAGGAGGCCTGTATTCAGCCTCCATTTCACGTGCAAAAATTTATTTGTTTTTTGCGAGAACCGTATCGGTCTTTTTTGCCACGGATACCTGATAAAGCTCGAACAGGATCCCATACAGGAATGAAACAAGGAACATGGAAGCAATCATATCTGGCACGACATGCTGTTTGACAAATAAAGTCGATATAATAATCAGTGACCCGGCAATATGGATGAACATAGTGTTTAACGGGTGCTTGCCAGTGATATGCCTTGAACCGAGCATAATGGCGAAAGTTGTCAGTACATGAATGCTCGGGAAACAATTGTACGGCTGGTCATTTGCATAGATGAACTGGACAAGCTGGATGAACACCCCGTCACCGTGCAGCTGCGGCCTTGGCACAACAGTTTGGAAAAAGAAATAAACCAAGAAGCATAATAGCTCCCCTATCACAATCAAAATGAGAGTTTTTAAATACACTTTCGTATCCTTGAAGCAAAAATAAACGAGATAGAAAAATATATACCCGTACCAAAGAATATACGGAATAATAAATATAGGCAAAAACGGAATCAGCGCATCAGCAGCTGTTGAGATGTGGACCGCCTGCTGCGGATGAGTGTTCAAGAATTGATAGACCATGCCGAGAATGGGCATGACAAGCAAAAATAGCAAATATGGAGATTTATCAATATACTTTTTCATGAACGGTGGCTTGCTCCTCCCCCAATTTGTTATTGATGCCTATTTACCCAATTCATTATGTTTATAAAGCAACAAAAGCAAATCATAAATTATCCTTCATTGTTGTAATTTTCCACTTTTAATTTGATTTTCCATCAAAGAGCAAAAAAAAGCAACCTGTTTTGGCAGCTTTTTTATATTTCTTCTTTATTCCTCAATTGCCTGGCCTTCTTCTACGATATGGTAAAGCAGGTGGGCAAGGTGATGGATGGGTCCGTATTCTTCCTCTTCTTCATTTGTTTCCTCGTTGAATTCGAGATCATTCAAGTAAAGGGCCAAGAATTCATAAAAATCCTTCATCGCAAAAGAATAGCAGGCACTCGGGTCTTCACTGCCTTCCTCATAGTGTAGAATGAGATGGGAAACAGTCCCGTCTTCATCTTCGCTGTCAAAGAAAATAAAGAACCCGATATTGGTATCCAATTCAAAAAGGTGTCTTGTCCCTCCTGCTGTCGCCTTATTATAGTCGTCCTCATTTAATTTCTGGATTTGCATTGTGTCCACATTATCTTCTTTATGGAAACTCACTACAAATGATTGCATTCAAAATGCCTCCCTTTCAACATCATCACCATGTAAATATACCCCTAAAACAATAAAATTATCCAGTTCAGTCAAAACCAATTTCCCCATAACAGTTAAAACAGTAAAACAACTAAGGTGTTCCAGGAAATTTCTAAAACCTTTTTTTGCAAGAATTTGCCTCAGTTAAAGGTGAGTGTTGATTTTCAATGAAGTTGATTGGAACGGAGTGGAAATAAACAATCAAGGATAACAGAGCCAATTTTTAAAAATAATCGAAATAAACAGCGTGGGAAAATATTAAATTCATTATTTATAGAATAATAATTTAATTACTTAATACTGGTTTAAATGGTAAAATAAGAGGAAAGTTTTAAAAAATACTCTCCGCAAAGGAACTAAGATTCTATGAGCAAAAATAAGATAGCTTGGGTTACAGACAGCACTGCGTATTTAACAGAGGAACTAAAAGCGAATAAGGATGTTTATGTGGTACCGCTTGAAATCATTTTTGGCGAAGAAGCTTTTGAGGATGGCGTCACCCTGGATACTAAGGAACTTTATAATCGGATTAATGGTGAAAAAAGCATCCCGAAAACCTCCCAGCCTTCTTCGGGAAAGTTCGCTTCCCTTTTTGAAAAACTGAAAGAAAAATACGACAGTGCGGTTGCAATTCATGTTTCTTCCAAACTTAGCGGCACCCTTTCAAGCTGTATCGCTGGTGCTGATATGGCTGGCTTTCAGGTGGAAGCCGTTGATTCTCGGTCGATGTCTTATGCCATTACTGCCTTAATTGACAAAGGGATTGAATTGCAAAAGAGTGGGCTCGGTGCTTCCGAAATTGCAACCATATTAAAAGACGAGGCTAAAAACTCGCAAAACTATATACTCCTAGGAAATCTCGATCAGTTTTACAAGGGCGGCAGAATGTCGGGAACACAGTACCTTCTAGGCAGTATCCTGAAAATAAAGCCAATTATCCGCATCAACTCTGATGGCGCGTTCGAACTTTATGAAAAGGTTAGGTCTGAAAAAAAGGCGGCAGCGAGGCTTGTCGAGCTTTTTGGAGAGGCACTGGCTAAGAATCGGATTGATCATCTGTGGATTATGCACGGGAATGTTCCTGAAAAAGCAAGCGAATTGCAAAAGTCGTTAAAAGCAGCGTTTCCCGGCCTAAAAACATCAATTGGCGAAATTAGCTCGACGATAGCTGTCCACGCGGGCGAAGGCACTTTGGCAATCATTTGGCAAAACAAATCTTGATAACAGGATATCATTTTAAGAGAAAATTTATAAACCCTTTTTCAAACCAACCATGTCTGTCAGTAATTTCAGTAAGTCTAGAGAAAGAGTATAAAAACCTCTGGGGAGGAAGAAATGCATTTTGCAGAAGTGAGGCATTCACTGTTTTCAAATAACACAATTCACTTTATCGCAAGTTCATATGATATTGGAAAAATATTAAATTGTTCATTTTTAACAAGGGGATTAAACGATACCTATTTAGTTGTTACAGATAAAAAAAAGTATATTTTTCGTGTATATAGAAAGGATTGGAGGAAGAAATCAGATATTTTATTTGAACTGGATGCTATAAATTATGCCTCATGTTATGGTGTCTCTGTTTCAATACCATTAAAAAGAAGAGATGGGCATTGGCTATCTGAAATTCCTGCACCAGAGGGCACTAGGTATGGGGTTTTATTTTCTTTCACAAAAGGGGATAGACCAGAAATAAATGAAGAAAATTGCAATATAATAGGAAAAGCTTTAGGGAATCTTCATAATGCAATGGATGCTTTCACATCGCAAAATCCAAGAAGTTTTGAACTGGACCTTACCCACCTGTTAGATGAACCGGCCGATTTAATTATTCCCACTTTGAAAAATCATTGCAGTGATAATGAAGATACTTTCAAAAGAATAATCAACGATTTAAGAATACATTTACAAAAAAACGACAATCTTGAGTTCGGTTTTTGTCATGGCGATTTTCATAATTTTAATATGCATGTATATGACCAAAAATTGGAAGTTTTCGACTTCGATTGTAGTGGTTTTGGTTTCCGTGCCTATGATATCTCGGTATTTTTGTGGAATTTAAAACAAAATTATTCCAACTTAGAAAGTTCTTGCTGGGATGCCTTCATGAATGGTTATTTAAGTTCAAAGAACATCAGTGACCATAATATTAGGGAGATCGCAAAATTCGTAACCATCAGACGTATATGGTTTATGGGAATTTTATTAAAAAATGATGATGTATGGGGTACTATATGGAGAAATAAAAGTAACTTTGATACTTTCATCTCACAGTTAGAGCAAGATGCTGAGAAATATTGATATATAAAACCCGGCATTAGATTCAATTCATTAAACTTTGTTTACAATTCTCTAAGCTTTTGCAAAAAAAGAAGGTTTTCCCGTTACGGAAACCTTCTTTCTTCTTTCTCTAAATCCATGAAAACATATAATTATTATCCTCTATTTCCGCTGCATTCTTAAAAACGTTGAGAGGCCGGAATGTATCGATCATGACGGCCAGTTCCAGCGTTTCTTTTTTGCCTATGCTGGCTTCGGTCTTGCCGGGGTGTGGCCCATGCGGAATCCCGCTCGGGTGGAGACTGATCGATCCTTCCTTGATCCCTTTCCTGCTCATGAAATTGCCTTCCACATAATAAAGCATTTCATCACTGTTTACATTGCTGTGAAAATACGGAGCTGGTATGGCCTCTGGATGATAATCGTAAAGGCGCGGCACAAAAGAGCAAACGACGAAATTATGGCCCTCAAATGTTTGATGCACAGGAGGAGGCTGGTGAATCCTGCCTGTGATTGGTTCGAAATCTTCAATATTGAACGCCCAGGGATATAAATAACCATCCCACCCGACCACATCAAATGGGTGATGGCCAAGGATATGTTCGTGCAAATATCCCCTCGTTTTTGTCAGCACTTCAAATTCCCCTTTTTCAGAGAAAGTCTCAAGAGTCTCGGGTCCTCTCAAGTCACGCTCGCAAAATGGGCTGTGCTCAAGCAGCTGCCCATATTCATTCCGATAGCGCCTTGGGGTGGTAATTTGCGAGAACGATTCGATAAACAGGATTTTAGTCTCCTCCTCCGGAACGAGCCGGTAAATCGTCCCGATTGGGATGACCAAATAGTCGCCTGGCCTGTAGGAAAGGGTGCCGAACATCGTTACAAGCTTTCCCCTGCCGTAATGAATATAAAGCATTTCGTCGCCGTCACCATTTCGGTAGAAGCTTTCCATCGGTGTATCGGCGTTTGCCGTTCCAATTAATAAATCACTGTTCCCCATTAAATATTCCCTGCTATTTAAGGCATCACCGGTCTTTTTAATTTCCGGTGTATAAAAATGCCGGTGCCTGAGCGGGCCTTGATCCTCATATTCAGGCAAAAACGGTATGATTTTATCTGCTTTGGCCACTTCCGTCGGCATATGTTCGTGGTAAAGAATTGATTGGGTTCCCGAAAAACCCTTTGTTCCCATTACCTGCTCACGGTACAGCGAGCCGTCCGACTTTTTGAATATCGTATGCCTTTTACGGGGAATCTCCCCCATTTGCCGGTAAAACACTCCCTCACCCCTTTTCACTTGCAATCTTATTCTTTAAAACCCCCAGTGAATCTATCTCCAGTTCAACTAGGTCGCCTGGTTCCAGCCAACGGTGGACCTTTTCTCCCAGTTCAAGGATACAGCCAGTTCCCACAGTTCCGGAACCTATAATCTCGCCAGGAAAAAGAGATGTCCCAGCAGATGCGCGTTCAATCATTTCTGCGAAGGAATAATGGATTTCCTTGAAGTTCCCTTCTGAAAGCACCTTGCCGTTCACATTGGCGCGCATGGTCAAATCACAGCCTTTGCCTGCAGTCCGCCCCGTAAGCTCATCAGCGGACAAAATCCAAGGTCCGACCGATGTTGCAAAATCTTTCCCTTTTGCCGGGCCCAGGCCAACCTTCATTTCTTTTTGCTGGTAGTCCCTGGCGCTCCAGTCATTTAAAATGCAGTAACCGAAAATATATTCTTCCGCGTTTTCTGCATTTATGTTTTTTCCTTCCTTGCCAATCACGCAGGCAATTTCGAGTTCGTAATCCAGTTTCGTACATCCTGCCGGCCTTTCGATCACGTCATTGGGCCCTTTAATGGCAAGGTGGTTGGAAAAATAGAAGACAGGCATTTCGTACCATTCCGGAACCATTTCGAGTCCCCTGTTTTTTCTCGCCGTTTTCACATGGCGCTCAAATGCGTAAAAATCCCTGAAACTGAGCGGATTCGGCAAAGGGGCAAGCAGTCTGACATCTTCCAGCGGATAAACGCCCTGTGAAGACCTGTCGAGGCTCAGTGATCTTGCAAATGCGAGATTGTCAGATGAATCGCGGAGAAAACCAAGCATCGTCTCTGGTAATTTCTTTTCGGATGCTTCATGCATATCGACCGCGAATTGTTCATTTAAAATCCATCCTGCTCCCGTCCTGCCATCCTCTTTTTGAAAAGTGATGAACTTCATCTCACTTCACCTTGGCGGACGATCCTTTTAATTTCAAAAGTTGATGCGAGGGGCCTCGTGTAAATATTCCCCGCCATTCTTCCAATCGGTTGCAATTTATCCGTAAGGATACGCCCCGAATCATAGAGGCTGTCATCGAGGTGGATATGAACGACTTTTCCGATAACAAGGCTCCCTGAACCAGGCTGGTCCCCATAATGGTGAGTCTCGAATAATTCACACTCAAGATGGACCATGGATTCCTTGATACGCGGCGGCTTCACCTTCGCTGAAGGCTCCTTTGTCAGGCCGGAAACTTCCAGTTCATCAACTTCCGGCGGTAGTTCCGTTGCACACATATTCATCTGTTCCGCCATTGCTTCACTGACAATATTGATGACGAACTGGCCCGTCGCTTCAATATTCATTAAAGTATCTTTTTTCGACCCGTCGGTACCCCTTCTCATTGGCGAAAAACAGACTAGCATCGGTTCTGCGCTAATTACTGTAAAGAAACTAAATGGTGCGGCATTGGCAATCCCATCTTTATTGATCGTTGAGACGAATGCAATCGGCCGCGGCAGGACGGAACCGATGAGGAGTTTATAAGCATCCCTCCATTGCATGGTTTCAGGAGTAAAGTCCATTCTCTAAATCACTCCTTCCACAGTGAATTCACGGATTGCTTCAAGGAATCTTTCATTTTCTTCGCGTGTTCCAAGTGCGACACGGAGGGCGTTTGGAAATCCGGGTGCGGAAATCCCTTTAACAAAAATACCTTTTCGCGCAAGGGCCGCTTCAGCTTGCCGCGCCGGCTCATTGATTTTGACAAAAACGAAATTCGCTTCAGAAGGAAGGACAATATATCCCATTTTACTGAGGTTTCGTGAGACAAAATCCCTTTCAATTCTGTTTCTTGCCGCGGACATTTCCAGAAACGATTTGTCAGTAAGGGAAGCGGCAGCCGCCGCTGCTCCGATTCTATTCACATTAAAGACATCACGGACCTTCTTCAACTCCCCTACGATCTCAGGAGCCATCATTCCGTAGCCGATCCGCAGGCCTGCCAGTCCATGTATTTTTGAAAAGGTCCTTAAAATTACAGCGTTTTTATACTGGCCAAGGACCACCTTTGCATCAGTCATTGCCCCTTGCTCGACATACTCGAAATATGCTTCATCAAGAACGATCATGACATGTTCAGGGACTTGTTCGCAAAATTCCCTTAGGTAATCTTTTTTAACGATCGTACCCGTTGGATTATTCGGATTGCACACGAAAACCATTTTTGTTTTGGTGGATATTTTACCGAGCATTCCCTTCAGGTCGTGAACTCCATGCAAAAGCGGGACTTCTACCGGTTGGCCGCCTTCAATCAGGACATTCGTTTTATATCTCGGAAACGTGCAATCAGCCATGACAGCTTCGTCACCTTTCCCGATATACGCCCTTGTCAGCAGCCTTATAATCTCATCGGAACCATTTCCGACTATAAAATTGTCTTCTGGAAGGCCATGGTAACGGCCCAATTCACTGAATAAGTGTGAATATGTACCATCAGGATAAAATGAACAGCTTTCCAGCGCCTTTTCCGCAGCCTCCCGAGCCTTTGGAGATGAACCATATGGGTTTTCGTTGTCCCCCATCCTGATAATCCTTGTAAATCCCTGCTCCTTTTGGATTTCTTCCGGAGGCGGTCCAAGAGGATAGGGGATGACTGAGCCCAGTTCATCCCTTGCGTTAATATTAGCCATACCCATTCCCTCTTTCATGCTGTGTATTGGAACTTTGTTAACGCTATGATGCAATTTCCGGTACTCCTCCACCATTAAAGGTTCCCGCGCCTCGCCTGTTCCCGCTCAATTGATTCAAATAGTGCCTTGAAATTGCCTTCGCCAAAGCCCCTTGCACCTTTTCGCTGGATGACTTCAATGAAGAGCGTCGGCCTGTCGACAATCGGCTTTGTAAAGATCTGCAGGAGATATCCTTCATCGTCCCGGTCTACAAGGATGCTCAACTCGCGCAGTTTTGAAATCTCCTCGTCAATTTCCCCGACGCGTTCTGCGAGCTCCTCATAATACGTGTCCGGTGTCGACAGGAATTCAACACCATTGTCCTTCAAGGCGGAAACCGTCGAAATAATATCTTCTGTCAGGATAGCAAGGTGCTGGACGCCAGGACCGTTGTAAAATTCCAGATACTCCTGAATCTGTGATTTCCGCTTTCCTTCCGCAGGCTCATTGATCGGGAACTTGATCCTGCCGCCGTTATGCATAACCTTGGACATTAGCGCCGAATATTCGGTCGAGATATCTTCATCAGAGAAGTGCTTCATTTCCTTGAAGCCCATGACCTTCTCATAATATTCAACCCACTCATTCATGCTTTCCACATTGCCGACAACATGGTCGATGCCGATCAGGCCTGTATCCGGCACTTCATTAAACAGAGTGAAAGATTCATAGCCTGGCATGAAAACTCCCTCGTAATCCTTCCGCTCCACAAGTGTATGGATTGTATCGCCATACGTCCCGATAACCGCTTTTTTTATTTTTCCATGATCATCATTGAAATCGGTCGGTGCCATTAATGCGATCGCTCCCCTGTCCACAGCCGCTGAAAAAGCCTGTTCGACATCATCAACGAGAAGCGCCACATCCTTTACACCATCTCCATGTTTTTTGACAAAAGAAGAAACTTCACTGTTTTCAACAAGCGACCCGGTAATCACAAGTCTTATATTGCGCTGCTGCAGCACATACGAAACTGTTTCGCGGTTCCCTGTCTCAAGGCCTGAATAAGCAACCGTCCTGAACCCGAACGCATGACAGAAAAAATAAGCCGACTGCTTCGCATTCCCCGTATAAATCTCAAGATAATCCACATCCCTTACAGGGAAAAAATCCTCAACCAACTCATTTGCCTTTAATGACTGCTCTTGCATAAAAATCCCTCCTGAATATTATTTTAATGATGCAGGGAATGGTTCCACTGCTTCACTGGCTAATTGACTAACTTTTGACAAACGTCTTTCCTTCCCGGCAGGCTTCATATGGACAGCCTTTTCCTGCAGGCCTTCGGCGGCTTCAAGCAGTGCCTCCCCCAGCCCTGGATGCGGATAGGCTGGAAAGATGAAGTCCTCTTCCCTGGCGCCCATTTCAAGCCCCAGAATTCCTCCTTGAATCAACTCATGCGCGCCTTCCCCGATGATATGTATGCCGAGGACGACGTCAGTCTCTTTTTCTGAAATGATTTTTGCAAACCCATCCCTATGTCCGTTCATACTGCTGAACCCATTGGCTGCCATAGGAAATTGGCTCGTTTTTATGCTTAACCCCGCGTCAACCACCTGTTCCTCGCTCAAGCCTGCCGACGCGATTGGCGGCCTTGTAAAAGCATAGGATGGCAGAAACCGAAAATCAGCAACGGAACTCTGCCCGCAGGCCGTTTCTGCTGCAACCTTACCCTGCCTAATGGCTTTTGCTGCAAGATAAGGCCCCCCGGTTATGTCACCGATAGCATAAATTCCATTTACGGATGTGCGGCATTGTTCATCGACTTTTATAAACCCATCCTTATCCATCTCGATGCCGATCCGCGAACAGCCAAGACTGTCACTATTAGGACGCATCCCGGATTCTATAAAAAAGTGGGTCGCCTCGATCGCGGTTTCTTTCGAATCGGTGTTTACGATCATTTGGATGCTGTCCTTCTCCTCGCTGATTTCCTCTATCCGGCAATTTTTGAGCAATTTAATTTTTTCTTTTTTGAATATCCTTGAAAGTTCTTTTGACACGGATGAATCAAATGGCAACTGCTCTCCAGGCAGCATCAAGGTTACTTCAGCCCCAAACGCGCGGAAGGCCATCGCAATTTCCAGATGAATCACCGAGGAACCGAAAATCGCCAAATGCTCGGGTATTTCATCGAGAAAGGAAATTTCCCATTCGTTATTAACCTTTCCTCCAGCCTGGATGCCGTTTAGTTTCCCTGGCCGCGCTCCCGCGGCAATAACAGCATCGCGGAACTCATAAAGTTCATATTTGTCGCCGTCCTCGACCCCAACCCTTGAATCACTAAGGAAAAAGGCATTGCCTTTAATAATTTTGACTTGATTGGCTTTGCAAAGCGCCTCGACCCCTGCCTTCAAATTGGCAACCGTTTTTCTTTGGTATTCCTTTAAGCTTTCAAAATTTATGCCGGCGGGCCCTGTTTCAATCCCGAACATCGAACTTTTTCTACAGTTCTCCAGTTTCGCTGAAGCGGCTGTCAATACTTTCGAAGGGATACAGCCTTTATTCAGGCAAATTCCGCCCATCTCTTCCTTTTCGATCAAAACTACTTCCCGACCGAGCTGCGCTGCACTTATCGCGGCGTGGTAACCGCCCGGCCCGCCGCCGATAACGACGAAATCCACCTGGTTCACCATTTCCCCGACTACCATTTACACCAGCTCCAGTAACAGCATTTTAGGGTTTTTGATATAGTCCGCAAAAAGGTTTGTAAACTTTACAGCGGTTGCGCCATCTGCCACCCTGTGGTCAAAGGACATGGATATATTCATGATCGACCTTATCTCAATTTCGTCCTTTTCATTTACGACAGGCATCCGTTTCGTTTTATGGAATGACACAAGGGCGACTTGTGGATGCTGGATGATCGGCGTGGCGCCGATGCTGCCGCCAAGCGGACCGACATTGCTGACGGTGAAAGTTCCTCCCTGTATATCAGAAATAGCTAATTCTTGATTAAGCGCTTTTTCTGTCAGCGCTTTCATTTCTTGGTTAATTTGAGGAAGTGATTTTTTATCCACCGATTTGATGACCGGCACAATCAGGCCGTCTTCCGTGTCAACAGCCGTCCCGATATGGTGGCCTTCCAAAAGCCTGATTTCCTCTTCCTGTTCATCAAGGACTGCGTTAAAAATAGGAAATTCCTTTAGGCAGACTGAAAGAGCTTTAATAAAAAATGCAGAAGCGGAAATATTTTTGCCTGCAGCTTTCAATTCTTTTCTGAATTCAATCAGATCGGTTACATCTATTTCTTCAAAATGGGTGCAATGAGGTATCGTCTGGATGGAGTAAAGAAGGTTTTTCGCAATTTGCTTCCGCCTGCCCCTGAATGGGACGGTCTTCTCCTGCTTCCCGGTTGGAGGCGGAGCTGTTTGCAACGTTGGCTCTCTCTGTGAAAGGTTATTTGCTTTAGTCTTGCTTTGTTCAATAAAATGGTAGACATCATCATCAACGATTCTTCCAGCCGGCCCTGTTCCGGTGATTTGTTCAATATTGACGGAAAAGTCCCTGGCGATTTTCCTCGTATATGGAGACGCGAGAATCCTTGGGAAGAAAGGTTTGAGCGGTTCAGCTTTTTGCATGACGGCGACTGTCCCTTGTCCGCTCCCCGAGGCAAAAGCCGTTTCCTTCGTTTTCCCCTCTGTTTCAACCTTCTTATCCGAATCAAGAATTAACAGGGGGGTCCCGACTGGAACGGTATCACCAGGGGCCACTAGGAACTCCTTTACAACTCCTGAAGTCGGTGATGGGATTTCCGCGGTCATTTTATCTGTCTGCACCTCAACGAGCGGGTCATCTGCTTTCACAAAATCCCCCGGCTTGACGAGGAGGCAATTGATACTCGCTTCAGCCATCCCTTCGCCAATATCGTGAAGTTTAACTTCCATACTATTCACCTCCTAAAAACGCATTACTTTTTCAATGGCCGCTTCAACCCTTTTAGAGGTCGGAAGATAATGGTCCTCGAATCCAAAATAAGGGACCGGCGTATCAAATCCAGTAACTCTTTCAGCTGGCGCTTTCTGATAAAGGAAAGCGGTGTCATTAATAATCGAAACAATGTCATTTCCTACCCCGCCAGTGGCGTGAGCTTCATGGACGATGACCGTCCTGCCCGTTTTTTGGACTGATTCAGCGATGATGTCCTTATCAAGCGGATAAAGTGTCCGTAAATCAATTACTTCACAGCTGATGCCTTTGGCAGCCATTCCTTCCGCGGCTTTCATCGCGACCGGTACCATTGCGCCCCAGGTAAGGACCGTAACGTCCTCTCCGACCTTCAGCACCTTCCCTTTTCCGATTTCGACTGTATAAATCCCTTCAGCTACTTCATCCTTTACGGATCTGTATAATCTCATCGGCTCAAGGAATAATACTGGGTCCGGATCAAGAATCGAGGCAATCAATAGGCCTTTCGCATCGGTTGCTGTAGAAGGGCAAACGACTTTAATGCCGGGCATATGTGTAAACAGCGCCTCTGTGCTGTCACAGTGGATTTCCGGCGCCCTGACTCCCGCCCCATAAGGAGCGCGAATGACCATCGGAACGGTAAAATGGCCGAATGTCCGCATTCTTAACCGGGAAGCGTGAGTCATGATTTGTTCATATGCCGGATAAATAAATCCGAGGAATTGTATTTCCGCGACAGGTTTGAACCCCGCGGCAGCCATTCCGATCGCCGCGCCGACAAATCCCGCTTCCGATAAAGGGGTGTCCATCACCCTTGTTTCGCCGTGCTTTTTCTGGAGTCCGTCAGTCACCCGGAAAACACCACCGTTTTTGCCGATATCCTCCCCAAGCAAAAGGACTTCCGGATGTTCGCTAAGCATCACATCAAGCGCGTCATTAATTGCCTGAACCATCGTCATCGTTCTTGTCTTCGTTGCCGTTTCCACTTAATTCCCACCTCCGATCAATTGGAGATATTCCCGTTTTTGTTTTTCGATCGGCCAGACCGGCTTTTCAAAAACATAATCAAATATGTCGGCTGGATTTGCGGCTGGGAACCTTTCCATTTCCTCAATTGCGCGATCAATTTCCTCCGCGGCTTCCGTTTCAATGGCAATTCGGTCCTGTTCGTTAAAGTACCCTTCATTTTTCAAGTAACGTTCAAGACGAAGGATCGGGTCGATCGTTTCCCGCTTTTCATGGCTTTCCGTCTGGTCCCTGTACTTTGAAGGATCATCCGCAGTCGTGTGGGCGCCGTACCTCCACGTCACCGCCTCAATCAGCGTCGGGCCCTCACCTTTTCGGGCGCGGTCTAGCGCTCTTAATGTTTCAAAGTAAACCGCAAACACATCATTGCCATCGAGCCGTACTCCAGGTATCCCATAGGCGATGGCCTTCTGGGCGATTGTCTCAGAATTCATTTGCTTTTCAATCGGGACAGAAATCGCATATCCATTGTTCTGATTGAAGAAAACCACCGGAGCTTTCGTGACGCTCGCAAAATTAAGCCCTTCATGGAAGTCGCCTTCCGAAGTGGCGCCGTCACCAAAATAAGCAATGGCCGCGCAGTCAGTTCCCTTCATTTTTTCGGCTAGCGCGGCACCTGCCGCATGGGGAATTTGCGTTGCAATCGGAATGCCTGGCGGGAAAATTTTTTTACCATCCGGAGGTACGCACCCCTCATTCCGGCCATTCCAAAACAGCAGGATGTTCCTAAGGGAATGCCCGAAAACAAAAGCCGCCCCATGGTCCCTGTATGTAGGGAAAAGCCAATCATCCGGCTTTAGGGCCAGCGCGGTCCCAACTTGTGAGGCCTCCTGTCCTTCGAATGGTGCATAGGTTCCTATCCGTCCCTGCCTTTGCAAACTGACTGCTTTTCTGTCAAACTGTCTGATCCGGATCATTTGCCTGTAAAACCCCATGGCGAGCTCACGATCAATTTTATCCTTTAGGGAAGGCTCTCCCACATTGCCTTGTTCGTCCATGATTTGTATCATCGGAAAATCCTTCATCAATTTTATCGCCCTCCTTAACAGGAATTTTAGTAGCGCACCGCCCATTTTGGACGTTTGTGATGGGAGAAAAAGCTGTTTCTCCTGACACGGGCCTCAATCCGGGCTTCGCAGAACCGGTCAGCAGCTTCAACAGTCGTGACGCCTTCTTCAGCGGCATGCCTATAAATATCCAGCAGGGAATCATAAATAGCTGT
Source organism: Bacillus sp. B-jedd (assembly GCF_000821085.1). Lineage (GTDB taxonomy): Bacteria > Bacillota > Bacilli > Bacillales > Cytobacillaceae > Bacillus_D. The sequence goes on along the minus strand of NZ_CCXR01000001.1, from coordinate 2,160,138 downwards.
TGTTTTCTGCATGACCCTCTCTTTATTTGGCTTATAAAGCTCATCGGCAACCTGGATAAGTCCGCCCGCATTGACAATGTAATCCGGCGCGTAAAGAATCCCCTTTTCCTGGAGAAGCCGCCCGTGCCTTGCATCGCCAAGCTGATTATTTGCAGAACCCGCGACAGCCAGGCATTTAAGCTGCGGTATGGTTTCGGCATTAAGAATGCCGCCAAGCGCGCACGGGACGAAGACATCCGCGTCCTGAGAGTATATTTCATCACTCGCCACCGCTTTTATTGAAGTGCCAAGCGACCTTGCCTGCTTAGCCAGCCGTGCCACTGCCTCTTCACTGATATCCGTTACATAAAGGTCCGCCCCTTCCTCCAGGAGCCGTTCGGCCACTTTATAGCCTACCTTTCCAAGACCTTGGATGGCATACGATCGGCCCGCCAGCTGATCCGTTCCCCAGATGACTTTATTTGTTGCCCGGATACCGTTCAGGACTCCTTCCGAGGTCGGGATCGAGGAATCTCCGCTTCCGCCATATGCTTCACCAACTCCAACGATACAGTTCGTTTCCTTCATGGCATGGACGAAATCGTCTGGGCTCGTTCCCATATCAGTACCTGTATAAAAGCGCCCATTCAGAGAATCGACGAACTGGCCAAATGCCCTGAATAATTCTGGTGATTTATCTTTTTGGGGATCACCGATAATCACTGCCTTCCCTCCGCCAAAATCGACATCGGCGGCCGCACACTTATAAGTCATCCCTTTTGCGAGACGTAAAGCATCCTCGAGCGCCTCGTCGGTGCTCTCATATGGACGCATTCTGCATCCTCCAAGGGCAGGGCCCAATTTCGTGCTATGAATGGCAATGATTGCTTTCAGGCCTGTTGTTTCATCATTGCAGAATACAATTTGTTCATGCTCGCTGATTTTTTGGAAAATATCCACGCTCTTGATGTCTCCCTCCGTTAATGGTAACGCTTTCATTTCAACGTCTCCCTTCAGGTCGATTACAGGATTTAGCAGGCGAATCAGCAGACTGTCCGGCAACTGCCAGATTAATCAATCACTTCACCGCTTTAAAGCAAATTAAACCCCTAAACAGCAAGAAAGAAACAAACCCTTTTGCAGAGCTGTTTCTTTACTAAACGAGTCGCGTTTTCTTGGATGCTGAATCCTCTATGAATTTAGCATACTGCGAATTTTCAATTTTGGCAAAATTGCCTGTTTGACTTCTCCTATCCCTATCAATCCATCCGGCCCATTGACAGTCACTTCTGTCATGACAGACCGTTCTGTATGGGAGAGGAGCGTCGCTGTTATAATAAGTTCATCATCCAGCCTGCCAGGCGCGGTATGCTTGACGGAAACTGAGGCCCCCATCCCTTCCTCCTCTTCCTCGAGGTATGGCAAGATGATTTTCCTGGAGGCCCATTCCATATGGTAGACCATCCAGGCGGTCGAATAGGCGGGATGGACAATCTCTCCGCCAAATTCCGCGAACATTTTTTTGGTGACGGTGATCCTGATGGTTTCCTGGAGGCCAACTTTCATTCCGGGTTTCATTCCAATCAGCCTGCCTTTTAATATGAAAAGATATTATGATAGCAAAGCACGGTCGCTTGCCATCTGGGTGCCGCGGATCCGCTGGAATTCTTCAAGCAGGCCTTCAATTGTCAGTTTCTTCTTATCCTCTTCATTTACTTCAAGGATAATCTGTCCTTTATCCATCATAATCAGCCGGTTTCCAAGATCGATCGCCTGCTGCATGTTGTGGGTGACCATCAAAGTTGTCAGCCCGTATTGATTAATGATTTGTTTCGTAAGATTCGTAATCAATTCTGCCCTGGAAGGATCAAGGGCGGCAGTGTGTTCATCCAGCAAAAGGACACAAGGCTCCGTGAATGTGGCCATCAGCAGCGAAAGCGCCTGCCGCTCACCTCCGGAAAGGAGGCCAACCTTTGCTGTCAGCCTGTTCTCCAGCCCAAGGTGGAGTGTCTCCAATACTTCCTTGAATAGTTCCCTGCGTTTTTTTGTCACGCCTTGCCTGAAGGTTCGGTTTTTGTTGCGCGAATAGGCCATGGCCAGATTTTCTTCTATTGTCATGCTCGGCGCGGTGCCGGCCATCGGATCCTGGAAGACCCGGCCGATTAATTTCGAGCGGTTATACTCCGTCATTGAGGTAACATTTTTGCCATCAAGGAATATCTCCCCGATATCCGGCTGAATTGCTCCGGAGATAATATTCATCAACGTGGATTTTCCCGCTCCATTACTGCCGATGACCGTGACGAAATCCCCGCGTTTCAGTTCAAGTTGTACATGGTCAATGGCTATTTTTTCATCGGGGGTGCCTTCGTTGAAGACTTTATTAATCTGATTTAAGCGCAGCATGGCCATCCCCCTTTCCAGCATTCACCTTTTGCATAAGCGTTAGCCGTTCAGCTCTTTTTCGTTCTTTCCGTTTCTTTTCCTTAATACCAGCAAGCACTTTCGGCCCTACGAGGGAAATGATAACGATCAACGCCGTAATCAGTTTCATATCACCTGGATCAAGGAAATCAAATCGTAACGCAATGGACACGACGAGTCTGTAGACGATGGCGCCGCCTAAGACCGCGAGCGTTGCCCTTGCGATTGTTTTCGCACCGAACAATGCTTCACCTATGATGACGGATGCAAGTCCGATGATGATCATCCCGATTCCCATACCCACATCGGCAAAACCTGCCTGCTGGGCAATCATCGCACCCGAAAAAGCAACCATCGAATTGGAAATACCTAAAGCAAGGATGATAAGCAGATTGGTATTGGCCGAGAAGCTGCTTATCATTCGCTTATTGTCGCCTGTCGCCCTAACGGCGAGGCCTATTTCGGTTTTAAGGAACCAATCGGTAAACAACTTTATCATTAAAGTAACGACAATCATGAACAGGAGGATTCCCCAAGTCGAAGGAAGGCTGTCCTCAAGTCCCATGGAAGACAGGATGCCGTTCATAAATGAGTCGATACCCGTTTTGTCCGAAGCATTGCTGACGGCTGTCAGCGAAGTGTCCTTGTTAAGCAAGGCAACGTTTGACCTTCCCATAATGCGGAGATTGATCGAGTATAAGGCGATCATGACGAGGATCCCGGAAAGGAGCGCATTTATTTTCCCGGCAGTATGAAGGATGCCAGTAATGCATCCAGCCGCGAAACCTGCCACTAGGGCTGCCGCGGTAGCAATGAACGGATTATGGCCATTCACAATCATTGTTGCGGCAATCGCGGCGCCGGTAACGAAGCTCCCATCAACCGTCAAATCTGGAAAATCAAGGATTCTAAAGGATAGATAGACCCCGAGCGCCATGATTGCATAAATAATACCTGATTCAAATGCCCCGAAAATTGCTGTAAACACATCCATCATCCTTCCTGTACATGCCTGGGCGGAAAGGGGGTTTCAGCCCCCCTCCTCTCCGGCCTTAAAATGCGGCCGATAAAATGGTCTTACTCTTCATAGAACTCCCCGGCATTTTTCCATTCGTCTTTAACTGTCAGCCCCTGTGCTTCAGCGGCCTTTTTATTGATCATTAATGTCAGGCTCTGTGGAAGGGCGACCGGAATTTCCGAAGGCTTCTTCTTTCCAGCCAGAATTTCCGCGGCCATCTCTCCAGTTTCATATCCAAGATCGTAATAACTGAATCCGCTCGCTGCAACGGCACCTTTTTTCATGGAATCAAGCTCACCGACAAAAAGCGGGATCTTTTTGCTGTTTGCAACGGAAATGACGGACTCAAGGGCAGATACAACAGTATTATCAGTTGGAACATAAATGGCATCGACACGGCCGACAAGCGATTCAGAAGCTTGCTTGACCTCAGCGGAAGTTGAAACGGAAACTTTTACTAATGAAGCTCCATTTTCCTTCGCCAGTTTTTCAACGGCTTCTACCTGGACGACAGAGTTCTGTTCCCCGGAATTGTAAACAATCCCGATTTTCTTCGCGCCGACTTCCTTCGTCATGAAATCAATCGTCTTTTTAGTTGCATCTGGATGGTTATCCGTTGTTCCGGTAATGTTATCACCGGGTTCATCGAATGATTTCACCAGTCCGGCTCCGACAGGGTCAGTTACGGAAGTGAACAAGATCGGAATATCTTTTGTGACACTAAGGGCAGCTTGTGCGCTCGGTGTCGCATTGGCGAAAATCATATCGACCTTATCACCTGCGAAATTTTGGGCGATGGAACGGGTATTGTTCTGGTCACCCTGTGCGTTTTGGTCAATGAATTTAACCTTGAGGCCTTTATCCTCGAGGGCTTTCTTAAACCCTTCCGTTGCAGCATCCAGAGAAGGATGCGGCGCAAACTGTGACACGCCTACTGTGTATTCCTTTTCTTTTTCTTCCCCTCCGCCTGTTTTACCGCCGGCAGACTCTTTGTTTCCGCAGCCAGCGAGCAGCAACATCCCTGCAAGCGCGAAAGACATTGCTTTAGCAGCTTTTCTCATCTCATTTCCCCCTTAGTTTTAGTTGTCCATCCTAGGAAAGACAATTGATAAAAACTTATATTATGTGAACTCATAGAGTTGTACATATGATAAATACTATCATCACCGTATTTATACCGTTATACTAACATTCGCAATCTTTTAAAGTCAAACAATTTTCTAAAAATTGAATATTATTGGATATTATTAAAAATTATATTGCGATAGAATAAAAAAAGCAAGAGACTTTTTAATCTCTCGCAAAATTAACGCTTCAACCCGTTAAAGTGTTAAGGGGTTGAAGCTGGAGTCAGTTATGTTTCTCTAGTTGAATTTGCGAGGTTTTTAGGGCTATTATTGCTTCTTCAACCATTCGGTCCAATAGTTCCTTGGCAGAGGGAATATCTTTAATCAATCCCGCTATTTGGCCGGCATTAAGAAAACCTTCTTCAATATTGCCGCTGATCGCTCCCTTTTTATGATAATATTCGCTCGTCAAATCCATTAAATCCGCTAAACTCGCTCCCGATTTTTCTTCCGCCAACAGCTTTCGTGCATATGGGATATCAAGGAGCCTCCGGACCATGCCGGCAGATCTGCCGACGACCAGAGTTGAAGTATCAGTCGCTTCAGTTATCAGCTTTTTGTAGATAGCATGAAAGGGAGCTTCTTTAACCGCGATGAACCTTGTCCCCATTTGAATGCCGCTTGCGCCGAGAGACAGCATGGCGGCAAGCCCCCTCCCATCTGCGATGCCACCGGCAGCGACGACAGGTACCCCTACTGTACTAGTAATCTGCGGAATAAGAGTGAGAGTAGTTGTTTCAAGTGGCGAGTTGATTCCCGCCGCTTCATACCCCTCAGCGACAATAACATCAGCTCCCGCTTTCTCCGCCTTTTCTGCATGCCTCACAGAAGCGGTCACCGCTAATACCTTAATCCCTTCATCATGCAATCTGCCAATAAACGGAGCTGGGTTCCCTGCCGAAAGAGACACGACTGGAACCTTGTGTTTTACAGCCAGGGCGAGCAGGTCCTTCACATACGGAGAAACACCGAGAGCAACATTAACAGCAAACGGTTTGGAGGTACGAGTCTTAGTTTCTATTATTATTCTCTCTACTTCCCCTGGTTCCATCGTACCGGTACCGATTGTCCCAAGCCCTCCGGCCTCGGAAACCGCCGCAGCCAGTTGAGCATTGCTGATATTGCCCATCCCGCCTTGAATAATCGGATACCGGATGTTAAGCAATTTTGTTAGCTTATTCACAGATTCCATCCTTCCGTTCCAAAAGCGTCATAAAACTCACTTTTAATCAATAATATATGGATGCTCAAGGATGTCGTAGTCTTCATCGCGTTCCTCAAGTTCATTTCCTTCGCGGAATACCGATTCGAAGAACCTCGACGCCGGGGAGGCAAGCTCTTTATAATAATCCGCGAATAAAGCGGCCGCATGGCTGCCAAGCCATTTTTCTGGCAGCAGCTCCTCCGGCAGGCCTGGATCAATAAAAAGGAATTTACGGTATTCATGGACTAGCTTGGTCCGCTCCACGAAACAATCCGCGTCCGTCATCTGACCCTTTAAAATCATATTTTTCTCAATGATGTATTTCTGGCTGTATATTTTTATAAATTCTTCATACCTCTTATTGATTTCATCAAGATCCCAGCATTTTTCTACCAGGCGGATGTTTTCTTTCGGCCCGCTGTACTCAGCGACAAAGAAATCAACATAATCTTCGATTTGATACTTGTCAATTAAATCGTATACTTCATTTTCAAGTGTATTTGCCGAAATCCAGAAACTGTTAGAGAGAGTTCCGAACCCGCTCCAGATCAATTCCTTCCTTAGTTCATCCCGGACGCTCCGGATTTCCTCGGGAATCGAGTACATAAGTATCCGCCATTTGCCGTCCCATTCCTCGGGTTTCAGCTTGAAAATCCTTTTGGCGGCCTCTTCTATACGCCTGATCCCCCTCGGAGTAAGCGAATAGTAACTTTTATTGCCCGCCTTCTCCGCCTGAACCCATCCCTGTTTATTCATCCTTGAAATGGCTGCTCGTACAGACTGGCTGTTATGGCCGAACTCCTCCAAAAGCCTGATCAGGCTGCCAATCCAGATTTTATTCCCGTAGTGGGAAATATAGTCGCCGTATAAAGTAAAAATCATTGATCTAGTATTCACTGTCCATTCACCTTTTCTGTCAGCCCACTACGGATATTTCCTCTTTAATTATCCTTCATGTCTTTCTATTATCGTTGCGATTCCCTGGCCAACTCCAACACACATCGATGCCAGACCATATCGGGTTTTTCTTCTCTTCATCTCATGAACAAGCGTTGTTAATATCCTTGCGCCGCTAGCGCCAAGAGGATGCCCGAAAGCGATTGCTCCCCCATTTACATTGACAATATCCGGATCGATTCCCATGTCGTTAATACAGGCAATCGACTGTGCGGCAAAGGCTTCATTCAATTCACAAAGGCCGATGTCCTCTGCATGAAGGCCTGCCCTGTTCAATGCTTTCCTAGTGGCAAAAACAGGACCGATTCCCATGATCCTCGGCTGGACCCCAGCCACCGCCGAGACAATATACTTTGCTAGCGGCTTAAGTCCGAGCTCTGATGCCTTTTCGGCGCTCATCATTAAAATCGCCGCGGCGCCATCATTTACACCGGATGCGTTACCAGCAGTCACCGAGCCATTTTCAAAGAGTGGTTTCAGCTTTCCAAGCTTTTCTATAGTCGTATCACTTCTTGGATGCTCATCTTTATCAATGACAATCTCATTCCCCTTTTTGTCAGTATACTTAACAGGGATGATTTCTTCAGCGAATATTCCTCTTTCTACCGCTTCCTTTGCTTTCATCTGGCTTTTGAATGCGAATTCATCCTGCTCCAGCCTGCTAATGGAATAATCCGACGCGACGTTCTCCGCCGTTTCTGGCATGCTGTCTGTTCCGTATTGTTCTTCGAGTTTCGGGTTGATAAAGCGCCAGCCAATCGTCGTATCCATTAATTCCATATTGCCTCTTGGAAATCCTGCTGCAGGCTTTGCCATGACAAATGGAGCGCGGGTCATGCTTTCGGTCCCGCCCGCGATAAAGATATCCCCCTCGCCTGCCAGAATCGCTCTTGCTGCATAGTTTACCGCATCAAGGCCGGAACCACAAAGCCTGTTGATGGTCGTCCCGGCGACTGAAACGGGCAAGCCTGCTAAAAGGGCCGACATTCTCGCGACATTGCGGTTGTCCTCGCCCGCCTGGTTTGCATTGCCGAGCACGACTTCTTCAATCTCTTCCAACGGAACAGACGGATTCCTTTCCAAGAGCGCCTTGATGACCGCAGCTCCGAGGTCGTCAGGCCGCACATGTTTTAAAGCTCCGTTATACCTGCCAATCGGAGTTCTTACCGCATCGATAATAACCGCTTCCCTAAGCTTCAAAACACAACCCCCACTCAGTCAAGTCTATCTTTGTTGGAATAATCATAGACGCCACGCCCGCTTTTCCTGCCTAGCCGGCCTGCTTTTACATATTGCTCAAGAAGGGGCGCCGGCCTGTACTTTTCCCCAAGTTTTTCATGAAGGTATTTCAAATTATTCAACCTTGTATCAAGGCCGACCAGATCCCCGAGCTCAAACGGCCCCATAGGGTAATTGAGACCCAGCCTTATCGCCTTGTCAATCTCTTCAGGAGTTCCTACCCCTTCTTGCAGCATATAAAAGGCTTCATTCCCGACGAGGGCACTGATCCTGCTCGTGACAAACCCGGGAAACTCGTTGACCACAACCGTTTCCTTGCCCATCTTTTCCGCCGCTGCCCGAATTGCCGCTGCCGTTTCATCACTTGTTTCCAAACCGCGAATAATTTCGACCAGCTTCATTTTATGGACAGGGTTGAAAAAATGCATGGCAATCACTTTTTCTGGCCTCGACGTAAATGAACCTATTTCAGTTGGGCTCATGGTCGATGTATTTGACGCAAAGAGGCAGGTCTCAGGCGCATGCCTATCTATTTTTTCAAAAACATCGCGTTTAATGGAGAGCACCTCTGGGACAGCCTCAATCACAAGGTCCGCCGTTTTTACCGTCTCCTCAAGGTTAGTCGAGTAAGATAATCGTTCAATCCCAATCTTCATTTCCTTTTCCGATAGCTTCCCGCGGCTTCTCGCGCCTTCAAAGATTGACAGGATATTTTCTTTGGCAGCTTCAAGCTGCTGCTCCCTAATATCAACAAGTGTAACAGTAAAACCGCCCGCGGCGCTAACATAGGCTATGCCGCGCCCCATGACCCCTGAGCCGATGACAACCACATTTTTCATACTTTTGTCCAACTCCCTATCCGCGGATTATGCGAAATAAAGCCTGGCACTTCATAGAAGTGCCGGCTCTTTTGACTATAGGCATTGCCTAAACGCCTAGTGGGTTTAGAGGCTTTGGCCCGAAATAGGAAATGATGCTCTTTGTTTCTGTATAGAGATCAAGTGTTTCAATGGACAGTTCTCTTCCAAATCCGGACTGCTTATAGCCGCCGAAAGGAGTTCCCGGGAATGCGGAGAACGGACAATTCACCATGACAATACCAGCCTGGATTTGCTTGGAAACGCGCGTCGCCCTGCCGTAATCCCTCGTCCAAACGGCCGAACCGAGGCCGTAGTCACTGTCATTCGCTAATTTGATCGCCTCTTTTTCGTCCGTAAATTTCATTACAACTACAACCGGCCCGAAAATTTCCTCGCGGACTGCCTTCATTCCGTGGTTAACATTTGTGAGAATGGTAGGTTCGTACCAATAACCATTTTCATAGCCTTCAACAGTCGCTTCCCTTCCGCCTGTTTCGGCGGTCGCTCCTTCCTGGAGGGCTGATTGGACATAGCCGTCAATGACCTCCAGCTGGGAACGGCTGATAATCGCCCCGACATGGGTCTCTTTTTCAAATGGGTTGCCAAGCTTCAGCTTTTTCGTTTTGGCAATGAATTTTTCCATAAATTCATCATAAATGCTTTCATGAACATAAAGACGCGAACGCGCTTCGCATGATTGGCCGCTATTGTAGAAAATCCCGAACAGCGACCCATCGACCGCCGCATCTAGATCCGCATCTTCAAATACGATATTCGGCGACTTGCCGCCAAGTTCAAGCGTGACACGCTTCAGTGTCTTTGAGGCTTTTGCCATAATATCCTTGCCAATCGGCGTCGACCCTGTGAAGGCGACCTTGTCGACATTCGGATGCTCGACCAGATAATTCCCGATCTCAGACCCCGCTCCTGGCAGAATATTGACGACACCGTCAGGCACTCCTGCTTCAATGCAAATTTCACCCAGGACGATGGCGGTCAACGGAGTAAGGGAAGCTGGCTTTACGACAACAGAACAGCCGACTGCTATCGCTGGGGCGATTTTCCAGGCCGCCATCATTAGCGGATAGTTCCAAGGGATAATCTGGGCGCATACGCCCACCGGCTCTTTTTCTGTTATGTTTTGGAACGCGCCGGGCATGCTGTTTACCGCGCCACGGTGGCTGACAATTGCTCCCGCGTAAAATTCAAAGTCTTCAATCGCCTGCATAACTTGGCCCTGGGCTGCCGCAAGTGATTTTCCTGTATCAAGGATTTCCAATTCAACAAGCTCATTGAATCTAGAGCGCATGATCGAGGCAATTTTATTTAATGTACGGGAACGTTTATTTACAGGGGAACGACGCCATTTCCCAATGTTAAAGGCGGTTCTGGCAGCATCTATTGCCCGTTCGGCATCGGCGATGGACGCTTTGGCTACCGTGGCAACCTCATCTCCAGTTGCTGGATTGATAACGGCATAAGTTTCTCCTGACTGGCTTTCAGCGCGTTCCCCGTTAATAATCAGATGATAAAAGCCACGTTTCACCGCAAGCGGCTCAAATTTTTGCTCTTTTACTGTCGACATATTCCCAGCTCCTTTTAGGCAAAAATACCTTGTTCTATTTCCCCTTGAATTCTGGTTTTCTCTTTTGCAAAAAGGCCATGACGCCTTCCTTGTGGTCTTCAGTCAGACTGGCAATCCTTTGGCTCTGGGCATCTCTTTCAAGGAAATCGCCGATGCCGCTTTCCCAGCTTGCCTTAAGGTTCCTTTTGATTAAGCTGATCGCTTTTGTTGGCATGGCGGCGATCCTGTCTGCGAACGCGCCGGTTTCTTCGGCAAATGACTCGGGAGAAACAACTTTTGTCGCAAGTCCGAGCGTTAAACATTCACCGGCTGAGACTTTTTCGCCGAGAACAGCAAGTTCCAGGGCTTTCGCATGGCCGACAAGTTTAGGCAAGTAATAAAGGTTTCCGGCATCGGGAACGAGTCCGACATGAATAAACGCTTGAACAAAACTCGCTTTTTCGGACAGAATCCTGAAATCACAAGCGAGGGCGAGGCTCATTCCGGCGCCGGCGGCCACACCATTTACCGCCGCGATGATTGGCTTTTCACACTTTTCTATTTCCATTACCATTGGGTTGTAACAGTTTCTAAGGACATCGCCATAATCCGTTGTTTCATCCACATCTCCCAAATCCTGCCCAGAGCAAAAAGCACGGCCGGCACCTGTTATGACAATGCAGCGAACTTCCCGGTCTTTGGCCGCCGCGCGGACTGCCGATGCCACATCCTTATTTAACGCGGCTGTAAATGCATTCAGTTTATCTGGCCGGTTAAGTGTAATCCAGGCAACAGCGCCTTTTACTTCATAAATGACCGTTTCGAACAATGCTATGTACCCCCTTTACCGGCCCTCGAACTTAGCCTTTCTTTTCTCGATAAAAGCCTTCATTCCTTCTTTCTGGTCAGCCGTTGAAAATAAAAGCGAGAAATTCTTCCGCTCAAATTGCATTCCTTCATAAATGGAAGCGTCGATTGCTTTAAGAACGGATTCCTTAATATACCTGATTGAAATTGGAGGCATATTCGCGAGTTGCCGCGCGTATCGTGCCGTTTCCTCCATGAGTGATTCCTTTGCATAAAGCTGGTTGACAAGTCCGAAATCACGGGCTTCTTTTGCTGAAATCCGCTTGCCTGTAAACAACCATTCCATCGCTTTTGTCTTGCCGGCCAGCTTCGTCAGCCTGACCGTGCCGCCTGCTCCAGGCATGATGCCAAGAAGCACTTCAGGAAAGCCGAATTCAGCATCCTCCGCTGCAAAAAGCAAATCGCAGCATAACGCAAGTTCGAAAGCCCCGCCAAGCGCGAAACCATGCACTGCTCCGATAATAGGTTTTTTGATCCACGACAGCCGGTCCCAGTCGGTAAACTGATTGAGAAGTTCCATTTCGACCGAATGGGCTTCCGCCATTTCATCGATGTCTGCCCCCGCCGCGAAACATCGTCCTTTTCCGCTCAAAACAATAACCCTGATTGCCTCATCGCGGTCGAACTCTTCCATGGCGGCAAGTATTTCAGCAATCATTTGCCTGTTCAGCGCGTTCAGGACTTCTGGCCTGTTCAATTCAATAAAGGCGACGGGCCCTTCCGTCCGTATTTCAATAAATCTTGGGCTGCTACTCATTTACATCCTCGCCAATCATCATCGTGACAAGGTCACCGGCAAAACTCATAACATCCTTTCCTGATGCCTTCGCTTCATCTGTTTTCATCGCTGCCTTAAATGAAGCCATATCTTCGTAATACATGACGCACATAAGATAATACTTGCCTTCCCCTCCCATGGGGCTCCCAATGACTCTCGTGACTTCCATCTTCTTCAGTCCGGGGATTTTAGCCGTCAGTGGACCGTGGGTGTTAAAGTAATGTTCATCGAAGGCCTCCTTGTTTTCCGGATGCTTATAAAGTGCGATCATTTTTATCATTTTCTTCTCTCCCTTAAGTATAGTTAGGCAAAACCAGTTTTTGGCTTGCCCGGATTGCCAATTGTCATGGCTACATCAATGTAGATACCGGTTTCATTGCTTCAAACGGATTTTTGCAGGAGCGGCAGTAAAGAATGCTGCGGCATGCAGCTGGACCGAATATATTTTCAAGAGTCGTATATGGCGAACCGCAAAACGGACAATCGACTTCCCAGCCTCCATCCTTCAATTCACGCGGAGGAGGGGCAATGCCAAATTCCTTTAATCTTTTTCTGCCTTCTTCTGTAACCCTGTCGGTTGTCCAGATTTGGTTGTACTGAAAGTGCACGTTCGCTTCCGTAAACTCCCCCTCGGCAAGCAGCGCCTGTTCAGTATTTGCCTTAATGATATCGAGGGCTGGGCAGCCGAGGAAGGTTGGGATCAGGATTACTTCCACCCGTGTTCCTTCTATTTTATATTCCTGTAGCATCCCGAGGTCCACGATTGAAATGGAAGGGATTTCAGGATCCATAACGGAATAAAGCGCTTTCAAAACGGCCTCTTCTGCAAGTTTTTCTGGCAGCATTTTTGATTCCACAGCAGTCACCCTTTTTGCCATTTTTTATTACCATACTGCAGCTGGATCAAGATTGTACACTTCACTTAAAATGGAGAGCGCACCTGTAAGATCCTTCGTATGCCTGCCATCACGACCGCTGCTGCTAATTTGTCCGGATTGTTCCGGCATTTGGCAGCCGACAGAGTTGAAGACCTGGTTCATTTCTTCGAGCCACTTCCTATGCAGCTCGGCGCTTTCAGCAATCAAACCTAAGCCCGTAATTTCTTTCTCCTTATTTCCATAAGAAAATAGCTCGCCAACCCCTCCCGATGCTTTCTGAATCGCGGACTGCATGCGTGTCCGTGCTTCCCCGCCGGCAGAAGCGAGCTGTGTAAACCATGTTTTCCAGTGAAGATGGTGATAATATAGCTCGATGTTCACCCGGGCCGCAGCCTCGGCGAGTGGCATGTACGAGCAATTCATCAGGGAAGCCATCCTGATTCTTTTCGCTGCTGTATAAAAATAATGCCTGACGACAGCGAAAGCCCAGTCATATTGCGGTTCTTCCAAATAAGTCCCTGGCCCATTGACCATTTCCAGCAGAACGGCGTTTTTCCTTTCATCTGCCTGCCTTCCGTGTGCCAGGTCGTCGATTTTGCCTGCACCCAAATCCTCTAACAGCTTATAAAATATCGTTGCATGTCCCATTGTATCCTGGCTGATCGACGCAAAGGCGACATCCTCTTCAATATGCGGTGCGAGTCCAAGCCACTCAGATCCCCTGAACGCAACAATAAAATCATCGTCTGCCAGCTGGAAAAGCAAATCGATGAGTGCTTCCTTATAAAGCAAATTTTCAGCCGCCGCTTCCGGTGTTTTGATTTGCACTTCCGCCTCCGCCTCCCCATGACATGATTTCCTTTTCATCCAGCATTTCCTGTTCATACTGGCGCCATTTCTTTTTTAAGTATCCATATCCCTTCGTATTCCGATAATCCTTGTTATCGAGCCTTTGCAGGGATTCTTTCTCTTCTGCCGTCATTTTGCGGATGGCTGTCCGCTCGACCACCCATATATCCGAAACAGGCTCACGCCGCATAAAGTTTTCCTGCGCCATGACAAGAGCTAGTTCCTCGTTTGGAGCAAGCAATGAAAACTGATACTGCATCGGCGAGGTGGCAGTCCTTCTGCTGAATACCTCATATTCGCGGTAAAATCTTTGTTCCGGCAATAGCACCCACTCCCTTTGAAATGCTGAATCCATTACAGTTTACATGAATCGTGAATTGGCCTTCAAAATCAATCAGGAAACAACTTCTTTTCCCAGTGCCTCCCTCACCCAGGCATTTGTTTCATACGAGATTTTTCTAAGTCGCAGCCTTTCCTCTGACTTCGGCCCTTTATTTTTAATGATTTGTTTGAATTGGCTCCAATCGGGCTGACGGTATATCCACAGTCCGCTTGCCTCATCAAACAGCATCGTTTCATCTGGCAGTGTCAAACCGAGCGAAAGGACGCGCGGAATATATTTCGTGAAGAAATCCTGTCTAAGCTGCTCATTTGTTTTCGTCCGTATTTTATATTTAATCGTAATGTCCTGCTTTGATGTCCCCGTTGTTGAAGCATCACCAGGCCCGAAAAACATCAATAGGGAGTCCCACCAGCGATCCAGTGAATCCTGAATCATCGCTTTTTGCTCTTTAGTCCCTTCCGCAAGGGCGATAATAATCGATTCGCCATGCTGGGCATGGAAAACTTCCTCGGCGCATATCCTTTTCAGCGCCCTGGCATAGGGACCGTACGACGCATCCAGCATATTCGTTTGGGTAATAATCGCGGCTCCGTCAACGAGCCAGCCAATCAGGCCAGCATCCGCCCAAGTTGGCGCTTCCATATGGAATACATTATGAAACTTCAGGTCGCCGCTGAACAAATCCTCCATGATGTTTTCGCGGTTTTTCCCATATGGCTTCATTAAATCCTCTGCAACCCTTAGCAAAAGCTGTCCGTGTCCCATCTCATCCTGGACTTTTGCCATTATGCCCAGCTTTCTCTTGAGTGACGGCGCTTTAGGCACCCATTCCTTTTCAGGGAGCGCACCCATAATCTCACTGATTCCATGCATTGAAATAAGTTTGATGAGCGTCTTCCTGTACTCCTCAGGCATCCAATCGTCTGCTTCAATCTTTTCGCCGGCATTAATTTTCTTTACGAACCTTTCCATCTGTATTTCTTCAGACAAGTGGCCAGCTGTAACCAATTAAACCCCTCCAGTCTGTCTGTATAACGGTATTTATCCGTTATAGAGTAATAGTGTTATATAATTACTTTCAAAATAACCTCTCTGTAGTGAAAAGTCAAATAATAATTCAGAAAATTAGTTATATTCATTAAGTTAGGAGAGTGCCATCTGATTTACAGGCCAGCTAAATGCATCCGACTCAGCCCTTCTATGTCTACTGCAACCTCTTAACCCTTATGACAATCTTGATTTGTTAAAACAAAAAAAGGCCCTCTGCATTTTTTGCAGAGGGCTGATATTTATAGAAAGAGGGTGAGAAACTAAATTAATTGTTATCCAAAAACGTATCAAGTTCAACATGGATAAGATCGTAATCCACATTACTTTCGTCAGTAATTTTACATGATTCTAGCAATCGGTCGATATCTACAGGGATAAATTCCACATTGAACCCTCCAAACTTCCTTTTGCCATATAATACGGAGGCCTTTGGACGTGTATGGGGGTGAAATAAAAAAACAGCAAAAAATATTTGCTGTTTTTTAACTTTCAAATGTCAGTCTGGTCTTTTAATGCTGTTCGGCAAGCTTTTGCTTAAATTTGCCGGTGAAAATAACGGCAATGATAACTATTGCAATAAAGCTCCACTTGACGACAGGGTTGTCCTCAAAGACTCCAGCCAGGAAATCTTCGTCCGTAATCATCTTTGCAGCAGTAAAAGCCAATACCCCTGCCCCGAATGTAATAATAATCGGGAACCTTTCCATCCATTTCAGAATAATCGTACTGCCCCAGACGACAATAGGTACAGATATCAACAGTCCAATGATGACAAGAAGAGGATGGCCGTTGGCCGCACCAGCAACTGCCAGGACGTTATCAAGCCCCATCATTGCGTCAGCGATGATAATTGTTTTTATCGCTCCCCAAAAGGTAGTCCCTGCTTTCAAGTCATGTTCACTTTCATCGGTAAGAAGCTTGTACGCAATCCAAACGAGCAAAACCCCTCCAACAAAATGTAAACCGGGTATTTTTAATAGCCAGACGACGAAGATTGTGGCGGTGGCACGGATAATAATTGCGCCAAATGTTCCCCAAATGATTGCTTTCTTTTGCTGGTCTTTCGGGAGTCTTCTTGCTGCGAGCCCTATGACTATCGCATTATCCCCTGCAAGGACAAGGTCGATGATGACAAGGGAAAATAAGGCTGACCAAAACGCTGGTGAAAATAACTCCATTACTAAATCACTCCATACCGATAATATTTGGTTTTAATCTTATTATTATTCATGGCGCATATCGTGCTTGTCCCTAAGGGAAGCAGGTGCCAGCTTTATGATTTGCTGCAGGACGAATAACAGAACAGCGGCATCATCAAGAAGTCCGAATCCTGTCAGGAAGTCAGGAATGGCATCAAAAGGAAACAGCAAGTATCCCGCCATGAACGCTAAGGATAGGAACTTTTTTTTCGCGGGGACTGTCGTTGATTTATAAAAATCCAATAGGAAAGGGCCGAACTTTTTTATCGTGAAAACTAATTTAATCCTTTTCCAAAATTTTCGCATGCTGTACACCCCAATTTTGTAATTTTAAATCCTTATTTGTTCATTTCCCTGTCTTCGTTACCAGTAAAAGTACTTTTTTGTAAAATTGAGTTTGCTTCTGAGATTTCCAGAACTCGATGGGAAAACAAAAGACCTTTACCGGCATGCGGTAAAGGTCTCGCTAACAACAGTTGTTGCCAGCAAAGCCGGGGAATTTTCCCGTCATGACGACTTTGCTGAACAAGCTACTCCCCTTTAAGGACTATGTGATAATTTTAGAAAAACATTATCCATTAGTCAAGGAATATATTTTTAATTCCAATCTTTCATATAAGCACGGATCTTTTGTTTCAAGCGGGTAGCGAACGGTTCCCGTCCATCCGGTTGTTTCGTTTTTTTCCACTCATTGTAGCTGGCGATTCCAATGAGAAGCGATCCAACAGCGAGGAGATATCCCCACCAAGGGAGATTTCCCCAGAAAGGCCTTGTCTGCAAAAGAACATTCAATAATAGGACCCCTTTACCAGTGAAAAAATATGATTTGATCCGTAAAAACATACCGGCCAGCATTGCTGCCAAAGACAAAGTGCCAAGAATCAGGGCATCGTAAACTGTATTGCTTTGGAGCCCATCCTGAATCAGGACAAGAGCGGTGAAAATCAGGACTGCCCATTGGAGCTTACTGGTTATATTCCTATAGCGCCCTTTCATCGACCATCTTAAAAAGATAATAAGCGCTATCAGTGGAAGAAAGTACACTTCCCTCTCAAACAATGCCGGTATCTCAAGTCTGCCGATTACCGCGTAATAAGGCTGCAGGAGAAAAGCTCCGGCAAAGAATGGGACAAAGAAACCGGCTTTATTACCCACCCTTCGGCGCTGAAGCCAAATGGAAATCGAAATGAGCAATCCAGGAAGTGCGGCCAGCAGGATATTTTCCAAGTGGTAACTGAACATTGAGCCAAAATATAAGACCGATGCTATAGTGTACCAATCAATTTTTGATTTCTCCACTTCACTATTAAAAACTAGCATTTCACGGTAAAGAGCTTTCCCGATCAATACGTGAATCATGCCTGCGGCACCGAGTATTAGATAGGCGGTAACATTAGTGAAGAAGGAAGAAACAGAAAGGAAAGCCATGGTGGAGAAATATCCCATCAATACAGGGATGACCCCAAGTAAATCCCACTTCATTTTATGCAATAAGCCCAACGTGCCCGCCGCATAGAGAATAGTGACGCAAAAAGCGAAGGACGTAAAAGGATCACCAAAGGTCATCGCAACCACTCCAAGGAGCGAAATGGCAGTTAGATAAAAAGAAGCCCATTTTTTCAAATTCCCTTTTAGCAAGTACCAGACAAGGAAAAGCAAGAAGCTTGTGGCCGGGAATTCATAAACCGCTCTGGAATCGCCTAAACCAAGCTCAAAAGCTTTGCTTGCTGTTAAGAATCCTGCTGTAAAAGCAGCATACATAAACGAAATTTTCCTCCATCCGCTTTCGGCCATAAAACTGCTCAAGCTATAAACGGCGATGGCAGCTGCCAAGCTGAATAAGCACCATTCAGGATAAATCGTCCAGGTTAAGAACAGAGTTATTGGCAAAACCAAGTGCCCGCTCCAACCGAAACTTTTAAACAAAAGGTTATCTCTGTTCAACACTATGAGTGCCAGCAAGAGAAGGAAAATCCCTCCGCCCGGGATGACGATAGACTTAACCATATCCCCGAAAGAAACCAAGTTGTATACAGAGGAAACGATTGAATAATAAAATCCTAAAGATACAGCACTCAGCCAAAAAGCAGTGACGCTCATCCGATGTACTTTATATAGGATGTAATAAATAACAAGAGCAACAAGGACGAGGAACGGCCTAACAATAATAGGGTCGATATCCGTGCTGGTGGATAAAAGCAGTCCAACAGTATAAAGCAATTGCCCAGTGTAAAAGAATGACCCTGAAAGCTCCTCTCTGCCCTGCTTTTTCCAGATGAACGAAATGATTAAAACAAAGAGTCCCGCCGCTGCAAAATTAACCGGGTGGCCATAATCATTGGCAATCGTTGGCCAGCTCTTCCCTGCCTGCATTCCGAAGGCGATGATCGAAAGCCCCGCCGATACCGGAACTGCCCAAACGGCACTTTTTTGCAAAATGCTTCTCTTTTCCGTAAAAACCTGTGCAAGGGCTGCAACGGAAAATATCGCCAGCATGATTCCCGGCTCAGCCAGGTTCCCCATTCCCTGCGAAAGAAGGATCGCCAGAAGCATTGCGGCAAGTCCAACGTCCCTCGAAGGATTCCTTAGAAGAGCAAAAGCTTTTTTTGAAATCAGGAAACCAAATAGAATGAACAGGATAAGCCCTGCCGCATAAATGGCAGCCTCACGGCTAACTAGATAATAGTATTTAGAAATTAAAGAAATAGCTTCATGAATCGCGGTTGCCAGGAAAAACGTACTGATGTATGCCAAGAGCCAAGCTTTTTCAGCGTGTGCTAAATAGAGGAAGTTACCAGCCATAATTAGATAGGCAATAACTAAAACAACCGATGGCTCCCCTGCCCGCAGGAAAACCCCCTCTACTGAAATATACAAGAAAGCGAGTATGGAAACCGCGGCACTCGTATAACGAAATGCCTTATCGAG
Organism: Bacillus sp. B-jedd; assembly: GCF_000821085.1. Classification (GTDB taxonomy): domain Bacteria; phylum Bacillota; class Bacilli; order Bacillales; family Cytobacillaceae; genus Bacillus_D. The sequence continues at coordinate 2,140,874 of NZ_CCXR01000001.1, read as the reverse complement.
CAGCATATTACCCTTTAATGCTTTTGGAATGAACGCAAAACCGAATGCAAGCAAAGCATAAAGAACAGCATCTCCTGCTTCCAGGAAGGAATGTTCAATTAGCTGATAGGCTCCATATACTAGCATCGCGCTAAAGATAAAGTGGTATTCCCTTTTGCCGCTCACATACATCATAGATAAGTAAATAGCTGCGGTTAAAAGCAAGTTAAAACTGTAAATCAGTTCATTGTCAAAGAAAAATAGCATCAGCAAGGTTGAGACCACGAGATTGGCCTGAATGAAGATCGGGAATTCCTTTGTAAATAACCGAAAAGCTTCCCGGTTTTTAACCTTGAAATAAAGAAAGATCAAGAGCGAGTTATATGCCATGATACCGAGATAAAAGTAATCAACTCTCATGCGGAAGGATGCGAGCAGAAATCCCGCCGCAGCAGATGCAGCAATAAAAGTAAACCAGACAAACAAACGTGACTTCAGTTTTTTTGCCAAGAAGACGTAAGCAAGCGCCGGGATGCTGCTACCTAAAAAGCCGAGCAGATATCCTCCTTCCCCATTCACTGACAAATACGGGCCCAGGAGCCCAAACCAGCCAAGCGACAGGACGTAGATGGGCAGGAACAAACTCCCCAGTACAGTGAATGCGAATGCTGTCTTCTCAATTTTAAGGACTTTGGCAGACAGATAGGCAAAGCCGTAAAAAAGCAGTGAAACAAGAGCAATCGAGCTGCTTTTCATTACATTGGACATTGTTTCCCAATTGCTTGTAGCGACAAACAATCCGCCGATGAGAAGGAAGATGACGCCGATATTCAAAAGCCAGGAAATGTTCCGCTCTCGGATTTGTTCTTTTGTTAATTTTTTTACCGGCTTTTTAGGGACTGGCTCACGTCTAATTGGAGCGGATGCCTGAACGGCCGGTTGCTGGGTAACCGCAGGTTGAGCCGCTGGCCGCTGTGGTACTCCCGGTTGAGCTGCCGGACGTTGTGGAATTTGGGCCGGACGCTGGCTAGGTGCCGCGCGCATTTCCTCCCTTTTCCGGTCTTCAGCTAGAAGATCTTGATGGTATTGGGCATGGGCATTTGCCACGTGCTCAACGATTTCGGGTTTTAAGTATCCCTTTTCCTTCATGTTGAAAAGTTCCCGCCTGAAATTTCTTCGGGCTTCACTTCTGAAATGAGGTTCCATTTCTTTTCCCCCTGTAAATACTTTATTTTTCATTATTATGGCTAGCTATCCAGATTTTTCTTCCCTATAGTGTAATTTTACACATTTAAACAAATAATTCAATCTTTTTTTCTTGTCTGCTCAGTTAAAGGGAAATGTTGATTTGCAGAGAAGTTGATTGGAATGGAGGGGACTGACTCCGGCGGGATGAAGCGGCACGTGGAGACCCCTCGAAAAGCGGAAGCGCCTTGGTCAGCCCCGACCAGCGCTGGAGGGCCAGAAGGGGAAGTCGTTCTTTGACTTCTCATTCGGGACCGAAGTGACCTCGAGGGGCTAGGCGCTGCAGCTGGACAAACAGGCGTTTAGGATGCCGAGGAGGCTCCCTAAAGAATGCTCCTGCGCCACAGCCTATTCAGGGAAGCGAACCTTCAGCTCGTCGCAAAGCTGCACGAAGCCCAAACATGGATGTTTCGCATGAAGTAATTACAGGTAGATGCTTCGCCCCGCGAAAGCATGTCCCCGGAGTGGAAATCAACAATCACGGATAAAAAAGCCTTCTTGAAAGGTAAACGAGGGATGGACTATGATAATGCTCTATATCGAATTAAAAGAGGAATTATTGTTTAGGGTATAGAAATAATAGGAGGAACAATTTTAAGGAGGAGTCATGATGGATCAACAGCTTCGCGAATATTTTTTACATAACAGGGAAAAGCAGTTAACCGAATTAAAAGAATTCCTTGCCATTCCAAGCATTTCCGCCCTTCCTTCCCACAAGGAGGAAATGGGCAGAGCAGCAGATTGGGCGGCAAGGATGCTCGAGAAAATCGGCTTGGACCGTGTAGAGGTCATAACTGGAAACGGCCATCCGCTCGTATATGCCGAATGGCTTAAAGCACCAGGCAAACCGACAGTCTTATTTTACGGCCATTATGATGTACAGCCCGTAGATCCGGTTGAGTTGTGGGACAGCCCTCCTTTTGAGGCAGAAGTACGGGATAACAAGCTTTATGCACGGGGATCAAGTGATGATAAAGGCCAGGTTTTCATGCATATGAAAGCAATCGAGGCAATCATAGAAACGCAAGGAACCCTGCCCGTAAACGTTAAGTTCATTATTGAAGGAGAAGAGGAGATAGGCAGCCCAACCCTCCCTTCTTTTGTTGAAAATAATAAAGAACTGCTCAAGGCGGACGTGCTGGTTATATCCGATACAACCCTCCTTGAACGTGGCAAGCCGGCAATTGTATATGGCTTGCGTGGTTTGGCAGGCATCCAGATCGATGTAAAGGGAGCCGCAGGCGACCTCCACTCTGGCCTGTACGGCGGCGCAGTGCAAAATCCGATCCATGCCCTGGTGGAAATCCTTTCTTCTTTGCGTGCGAAGAACGGAGTTATTACAGTTGACGGGTTTTACGATAAGGTAAGGCAGCTGACAGAAGAGGAGCGGGCGGAATTTGCAAGCCTCGGACAAAGTGAGGAAACCTTGAAAGCACAGCTTGGTGTGCCGGATCTCCATGGGGAGGAAGGCTTTACCGCGTTGGAGCGGCTATGGGCCAGACCGACATTAGAAGTGAATGGCATCTATGGCGGATTTCAGGGTGATGGAATCAAGACCGTCATCCCGTCTGAAGCTCATGCAAAAATCACTTGCCGTCTCGTTCCTGACCAGGATCCGCAAGAGATTGCAGATATGCTTGAGGAACATGTGAAGAAAGTGGTTCCCCCTGGTGTGACGGTTTCCGTCTCGCAGTTCGACAAGGGCGCCCCTTTCATCACACCTTTCGACCACCCTGCCATTCAGGCTGCAGGCCAGGCTTATGAAGAAGTTTATGGTGTGCCGACTGCTTATATCCGCGGCGGTGGATCCATCCCAATCGTGGCCGCCTTCAGCGACATTCTTTCCATCCCTGTGGTCATGATGGGCTTTGGGCTTGCCGATGAAAATTTCCATGCACCGAATGAACACTTTAATCTGGAGAATTTCGATAAGGGCTTGGAAGTCCTTACCCGGTATTTATACAAGCTAAATAACGTTATTTAAAAATAAAGGGGCGGCCATGCTGATTGGCCGCCTCTTCCGTTTTTCAGTCCTTCTTTCCATCAACGAACTTTCCATAATCGGGAATGGCAATCTCATCGAATTTTTCGACAAGGACCCGCAAGTTTTCGCGCAGGTTTTCCCCTTCCATCGGCCTTCCATGCCCGGTAATTGCGATAGATGGATGCAAAGCTTCGAGTTTTTCCACTGATCTTCTGGAGGCTTCCCAATCAGGTGTAAGATACCTAGGCGGGCCGCTTATTTCCTGTTGCTGAGTGAAAACCTTATAGAGGGAGTCCTGCCTGACCGTCACGAACGCATCACCCGCTATTAACGCACCATCAGATTCACGGTACAAAGACACATGTCCTTGGGTATGACCTGGAGTATGAATCCATTTCCAGCCTTCCATATAAGGAACCGAACCATCCGGCGGCAATGGTTGGACATGGCCCTCAATGGTTATCGCTTCATTCGGATAATAAGGTGAAATTTTCGCCAAAAGCCCTCCCTCGACTGTTGGATCGGGTTCCTTATAATCCTGTTCGCCCTTTAAAAATGGCAGTTCGAGCTGGTGAGCGTATACAGGCATATTCCACTTCTCAATTATTTCCGTAATTCCTCCGACGTGGTCAAAATGACCGTGAGTAAGAATTAATGCTTTCGGCGGATTATTTTTGCCATAACGCTCCTCGGCTTCTTCAATGATATTATCCCCTGACCTTGGCATGCCTGCATCTATCAGAACCCAGTCATTTCCTTCCCCTGGGCGGCCATAAAAAATAACATTAACAATCTGAATGGGAAAGTAATACAGGTCATCAGTTACTTGTTCACCAATCCCGCTGTCAATGCTAGTCATCGGGATGATTCGTTTTTCAGCTTTTTTTTCCATCGTCCTACCTCCTATTTACGTCGTTCTTTTCCTTTATACCCTACAGGCTGCCTTATCATTCAGTATTAAAAAGGAGGACGATTTTTGCAGAACGCTCAATTTAAGGTGTGCGTTGATTTTCAAGAAGTTGATTGGAACGGAGGGGACTGACTCCGGCGGGATGAAGCGGCACGTGGAGACCCCACAGGCGTCTATGACGCCGAGGAGGCTCCACGGTCCGCCCCGCGGAAAGCATGTCCCTGGAGTGGAAATCAACAATCAAATATAAATGAGCCTTGCAGAAAAGAAACAAGTTTTAAATGACTGTGAATTCAATAAGTTGATTGGAACGGAGGGGACTGACTCCGGCGGGATGAAGCGGCACGTGGAGACCCCACAGGCGTCTATGACGCCGAGGAGGCTCCACGGTCCGCCCCGCGGAAAGCATGTCCCTGGAGTGGAAATCAACAATCAAATATAAATGAGCCTTGCAGAAAAGAAACAAGTTTTAAATGACTGTGAATTCCTTCCATTCCTCGGGAAAAAGGGCAAGGTAATTGGTTTGAAGGAATCGGTCATCGATAAGCAGGATGGTTCCAGTATCATTCTCCGAACGAATCAGCCTGCCACCAGCCTGCAACACTTTAATCATTCCAGGAAAGGTATAAGCGTAATCATAGCCACGCTTGCCTACTGAAGTATAATAACGCTTCAATACTTCCCTTTCAAAAGAAAGCTGCGGCAAACCGACTCCTGTTATGGCAACTCCATTCAACCGCTCGCCCGGAAGGTCAACCCCTTCAGAAAATATGCCCCCCATCACTGCGAATCCTACCAGGCTCCGGTTTCTTCCCGTCTGGAAATTGGCAAGGAAGGATTCGCGTTCTTCCTCGCTCATTTGCCGGTTCTGAACGATGACTTCGACATTTTCAGCGGGTCTGAACATTTCAAAAACTCTTTCCATGAAAACATAGGAAGGAAAGAAACAAAAATAGTTGCCAGGCCGTTCTTCAATTAATTCATTTAGTGTATCCGCTATCCGGCTATACGCAGATTCCCTGTCACGGTATCTTGTCGAAGTAGGACTGATAAATAAGTCTATTTGCTCGCTTTGGAATGGGGAGGGAATCGAAACATATTCACCTTCTCCATCGTCACCAAGCATTTCGGTAAAATACTCATGAGGAACAAGCGTTGCTGAAAAAAAGACTTTCGCCCGGTAGCCCTTGCCTGCTTTCTTGATTAAATCCGCGGGATCCAGGCAAAAAATCTTAATGAACATGTCACCATTTTCAAAATAGACATAAAGCAAAAAACGTTCATCAAACAAATTCGCCGCACGTAAAAAATTCTGGGTGGCATAATATGTTTCTATCAGTTCCTCGGATGCTCCCTGGCTCGATAATAAATCTGCTTCAGCTTGTTCAATAAAGTCCTTCAACACGTCGGTCAATTTTTCTGGGAAGTCTTGAAAAATATATTCCTGTTGCCCTGCTGCCTGTTTTTTCGTTGTGATGAAAAACTTATTTACCTCGGACGCCGATTTGGAAAGCCCAGTTTTGGCCCTTTTAGATGCCCTCTTAAGCTCCAGGAAAGCTCTTTTGTTTATAGATGCAGAAAACATTTCCCTTGCCCTGTCTGGAAGGTTATGTGCTTCATCTACCAGAAGGACTGCGTTTTTCTTTTTTTCATCCAGGAGCCTTTTCAATGATACACGGGGATCATAAATATAGTTGTAATCGCAAATCACAATGTCGGCCAGATAAGCCAAGTCAAGTGAGAATTCAAAGGGGCACAAAGTGTGCTTCCTGGCATAAGCTTCTATTACTTCCCGGCCTAATTGGTTTTCGTTATTCTTTATATCAAGGATTGCCCCGTTAAGTCTGTCATAATATCCTTTTGCAAAATCACAAGTATCAGCGGAACAGCCTCCCTGTTCATTAAAGCAGATTTTTTCCTTGGCAGTTAGAGTCACGGACGAAACATGAAGGCCGCAGTTTGCCATATGGGATAAAGCTTCCTCCGCGGCTTTTCTTGTTGTGGTCCTTGCGGTAAGATAAAACACACTCTTTATATAACCCTCGCCTAAAGCTTTGACAGCCGGAAACAGAGTGGAAATGGTTTTCCCTATTCCTGTCGGAGCATTTACAAACAGATTCCCGCCTTCATCCCTGATCGTCCGGAAGACGGATGCGGCAAGTTTTTTCTGGCCTGGCCTAAAGTTCTCATAAGGAAATTCAAGGCATTTCGCACTCGTTAATTTATGCATATCATGCCGAAGGGCCATTTTTGCAAAAGGGGCATAAATCTCCAGCATGCCTGTTACGAATTCGGCCAATTCCGGTTTCGAAAAAGTGGAGGTGAAAAATTTGGTCCTATATGTATTTCTTTCAATATAAGTCAGCCTGATGTCGATCATTTCCAACTCATTAAGGACACATATCATGTAGGCATAACATTTAGCCTGTGCCCAGTGCACGGGATACGATTGCTCTTCGATTTGGTCCAGGCTGGCGGATGTGGATTTTATTTCATCCACAATCGTAACCTGGCCTTCCTGAAGAAGTCCATCACACCTTCCTTCCAAAAAGAAGTCAACTTCCCCGGCGTTTATCTTTAAACGTAATGGAACCTCTTTCTGGTCACCTTCGTTGTATTGTTTTTGGACAAATTGGTGCGCTTTGGTCCCTTCAGTCATTGAGGCGGCTGTTCTGAATCCGAATTCAATGCTGCCGCTCCTGAAAACATATTCAGCAAGTAAACGAGCGGAAATTTTGTATTCTTCCATCCTTATCCCCTTTTCCGAATGTACGTTCCCTCTATGATACCATAATTGAATATAAGAAAAGGGATGGAGAAATTCTTTTCTCCATCCCTTCAATATTATTCCTGTGTATCAGACACAGGGCCATCTTTCTTAATATACTCATAATCCTTCGGATCGATTGGTTTGAATCCATCAGGAGAGTAGAATCTTAATAAATCTTTCAGGACAATTTCATCGGACATTTCGAGTTCGGTTTTTACCCTCTCTGCTTTTTCGGTGCAAAGAGCGTCGTCTTCCAATAATTGTCCAGATGGAGTTTCATAGCACTTCTCGTTCACCTGTGTAACCTCAGGAGATACAAAATCGCCATTCCTGAAACTGACAACCTCGTCATGCGATGGCGACAGAAGGTCAGATCCGAATTCAAGGAAATCCTTCGAGTCTATACCTAGAAGATGAAGCACTGTTGGGCGCACATCAATCTGGCCGCCGAATTTATCAACCTGACCGGCTTTTACGCCAGGCACGTGAATGAAAACAGGTACCCTTTGCAGCTGGGCGTTGACGAAAGGCGTAATTTCCTCGCCCATAACCTGGCTCATCGCCTTATTGTGGTTCTCGGAAATGCCATAGTGGTCGCCATACATGACAACCATCGTATTATCATACAGCCCGCTGGCCTTAAGATCATTGAAGAATTGTTCAATGGCTTCATCCATATAGTTGGCGGACTGGAAGTAATGGTCAACTACGTCATCGCCGGTTGTTCCGGCAGGGAACTCAGTATCGCCCTCATCCATCTCGAACGGGAAATGGTTGGACAGCGTAATGAATTTCGTATAAAACGGCTGTTTTAAACTAGCAAGTAATGGAATGGATTCCTTAAAGAAAGGCTTATCCTTCATGCCATAATTTTTGGTTTCTTCATCCTTCATCGTGTAGTACTCAGCATCGAAAAACTGGTCATACCCAAATGCCTTGTACATGACGTTCCTGTTCCAGAAGGTTTTATAGTTGCCGTGGAAAACCGCTGATGAGTATCCCTGGCCTTTCAGGATAGCAGGAGTTGAATGGAAGGTATTCTGTGCCTTATTGATAAAGACAGAACCTTGCGACATTGGATAAAGTGAATTCTCCATCAGGAATTCAGCGTCAGAAGTTTTCCCCTGCCCTGTCTGGTGGAATACATTTCCGAAATAAAAAGTATTTTGGTCCCTCACCAGCGAGTTCAGGAACGGAGTCACTTCCTGTCCATCGAGCTTGTAATCGATGATAAAACTTTGCAATGATTCTAAAGAAATATAAACCACGTTCATTCCTTTTGCCTTACCGAAGTATTTCGGATCCGGTTCAGAATAGTTCGCGTTCCTGTAGTTTTCGATTTCGGTTATATCACTGCTGTCAGCCAAAGCACGCTGACTTGAAGATTTAATGTTTTGAATCGCATCATAAATGGTAAAGTTGTTAACCCCAAGGTATTTCACAAGATAGGCACGGTCAAACGAGCGGCTAAGCAGCTGTGGGCGGTCCTTTTCAGCAAGGCCAAGGTTGAAAAGAAACACTGTTACCGCGAACAGCATGGCCAGACGGAACGAGCGCCTCCCAGTATCTTTAAACCTTCCATACGCTTTAACTGCAAGGAAAACAAGCAGCACTGTATCCGTAAAGTAAAAAATGTCTGTAACGGACATGAGCGATAAAGCACTGTCGCCAAGCTGGCCTGCGTTTGTTTTTGTCTGCATTAATACAGGGAAGGTGATGAAGTCATTAAAGAACCTGTAATAGACAATATTTGCATAAAGCAAAAATGAAAGGATAAAGTTAGTGATCGTGATGAGCGTGAACTGGATCTTTTTCCGGAAAAGAAGTGCGACCCCGAAAAAGAGCAGCGCGGAACTGATCGGATTAATAAACAGCAGGAATTTCTGCAGGTTATTATCAATCCCTAGGTTAAATTCGATTTGGTAGGCAAAATACGTTTTGAGCCAAAAGAGGATGACTGCCAGGAAGAAAAATGAATATTGCCTGTTCTTCCAGTCTCCTGATAGATTTATTTTTTTCATGTTGATTCTCCTCTCACTTACCGAAAAAGACAGGTAAACGAACCTAGATTACTATAACACAGTTTGGAAAAAAGTTAAAACATAAACTTTGCCAATTAATGGCGAATATTTACCATAATTAACGGCATTTTTACACTTTTTCCAACAATATGCTTTCAAGTTCGCAATCCCTTGCCGCCCTCTCTTCTTCAGTTGCAAGATCATATTTTTTTAGCAGATGAAAAACTTGATTTAACGTTTCCTGATCCCGGCTGGACCCAAGCCTGGCCATAAAACCTTCACGTATATTAGACGGCAAGAAGTCCTTTTGGGTTTCATATTTTTTAAAAACATCTTCAAGTGAGTGGTCAATATTGCATTTTCCCAACTTGATCCCTCCTTTTTTATCACGAAATTTTTTATGTTCAACTGACTTCCGTCTCGTTGGCGGTGCCTGATTTGCCTCTTTTCATATATAAATAAAACAGGAAAAACAAGACAGCGCTCGTAGCCCTGACGGCAGTGGAAATCGACATTGAGATTTCTATATTGCTTGCTTCTAACAGAAATACCCCAAATTGAGGGGCAATAAAACCAATAATCGCCAATAGGACATTATAATTGGCAATATAGGCTGTCCTTGTTTCCTCTTTTGTTACATCCAATAGCTGGTTAAAAAGGACGAGAACGGTTCCGGAAACAAAAAATCCGGAAAGGCCGTTTGCTATTGTCAAATAAATCAAATTGGTTGATAGGATCATCGTCACCGGTGCAATCGCCATACCGAGTGCGACAAGAATCATCATTTTTGTATTGCCATGCTTATCGGCCATTCTCCCCCACCAGGTGAAACTCGCGATTTGCGCAACCTGGTTGGCGACAGTAAAAAGTGAAATCCAGAAACCATTCGCATGAGCATAAGAAATTTGGTAGATACTAAACAGCGGCCAGGCCATTTGCCAGCCGAAATTAAAGTAAAGGCCGGATATAAGGAAAAATAAATACGGCTTGTTAGTGTATGAAGAAAAACGGATTTTGTAGCGTACAGATTTCTCTTTTTTAATTCCCGGTCTTTCCCTGTGTTTGAATATATAGTATACCTCGATTGCCCCAAACAAAAAAGCAAAAAGGAAAAGGAGCTGATATGGAAGAGGATTGGCTATATCAAAAAACCGAAGCCCTAATCCAATCGTGAGCGTCGCAATCATCCCCACTATTGTTAATAATTTGTTCCTTTCACTAAAGAAACCATTTCTCCTATGGTCAGGTATGATATCTCCTATAAAAGACTGCCAGCTCATTATCGCGAAAGACCCCGGAAAGTTCATCAATCCTACAAGAATGACAAAGACCCAGCTTTGGTAACCTTCCGGTACATAAATAACAAAAAACATAAGCAGCAGAAAAAATCTTGTAAATAAGACTGAATAAGCAGTGAACTTTTTCTTTTCACTTAGCCTTCCCATCAAAATTGAGCAAATAAACATGGCAAACATTCCAATAAATTGAGGGAGTGAACTGATTAGCCCTACCTGGTAATTGGTTGCCCCGAGAACACTGATGGCAAAAAGTGAATAATAATTGTTGGTAAGGTTAAGGACGACAGTCGAGGCAATCCCGCTTTTTATACTATATTTTTCATTAAGCTGGACAATCTCTGGCCGATGATTAGGATTCACTTGTTCATCTTCTTTCCTAATATTAAGGCTCGTTAAAGGTGAGTGCTGATTTTCAATAAAGTTGATTGGAACAGAGGGGACTGACTCCGGCGGGATGAAGCGGCACGTGGAGACCCCACAGGCGTCTAGGACGCCGAGGAGGCTCCACGGTCCGCCCCGCGGAAAGCATGTCCCTGGAGTTGATTGGAACAGAGGGGACTGACTCCGGCGGGATGAAGCGGCACGTGGAGACCCCACAGGCGTCTAGGACGCCGAGGAGGCTCCACGGTCCGCCCCGCGGAAAGCATGTCCCCGGAGTGGAAATCAACAATCAAGGATTAAAGAGCATATATTAAAAACTTCCTTTGTTATCATAAACAACGTAATCTGCAGCTGCAATATATATAATAGAAATTTTTATTACATTTTTATCAATATGACAGCGCATTCATTTTTGTATATATAATAGAAGGAATTAGGTATTAGGATATAGGAAGTTAGTTATTTAGTCCTTTATTTGAAGGTATATTTTTTTGAAAATAGCCCTTTCTATTCTCGGTAGGAAACATTTCTATTGGATATTATTTTTTCACGGGGAGAAAAATAACTAGGATGTTATTGAAAAGGAGGATTTTTAATGGAGGCTAATCGTGTCAGACAGATCCTTTCTTCATCCGCAGATATTGAAGTGACTTATAATGGGACTTCAGTTTGGATTGATGAACTTCACCAGGATGGCCAAATGGCGACCGTCCATTTAAGGGGGCCGCTTGAGGAAAGAACGGTCATCGATATTAAGGAACTGAAGGAACAATAGGAAAAAGCCCTGACTGTCAGGGCTTTTTTTACTTTTTGTCTTTATTTCCGCTCTTAATAGATGATGGATGCGGCTGCTCGCTCCCTGTGAGTCCTGTAAGCTCGCTTCTATTATGCGGGCCGAGATCCAATCCAGCACTGGGAGCAATATTTGACATTGGAAGCTGTTCCAATTCCTTTCCTCTTGGCATCACAATCCCTCCTTGCTTTAATTTTGCTCAAAGGGATAACTTTTCAGTGCTTTATTTGCTTGCCAGTTTCTGTAACCCGTTTTTCTGGCTGAAGGTTCATATTTTTTCATTGGCCTTTTTTGCAATATTTCCCTTAAATATGGATAACCTTCATAATTTGTTTGCTTTAAAAGTGCCATCAGCTGCATGATATCATCGAGGGCGCGGTGCTGCTGGCTGCCCGAAATGCCATGTGCCCTTAAAAGTGATAGAAGGCTCCCGCTTTGAAAACCGTATTTCTTCCAAGGGACATTCCGCATCGTACAATACCATTTTAAATCATTTACTTCAGGATACATATGATAGAGAAAGCTTCTGTCGAAAGAAGCATTATGTGCAAGAATCGTGTCCGAGTAGCCGAATAGCTTTTTTATTTTCTCATCATCGAAAATTTTTCCTGCAACAGAGTCGAATGGAATCCCATGCACTCTTTGCGCTCCCGGATAATTCCGGACGGCTGATGCTGAAAGCGGCTCTCTTAAAAACTCGGCTTCTTCCAGTGTATCAACAATTTCACCTGTCTCTTCATCATAAGAAAATAAAATCAGACCAAGTTCAATAATTTCATCCGATCCTGGTTTTAAACCTGTCGTCTCAGTATCTGCCAGCAATCCGGTTTTCAGTCTTTCAGACATTTAATTACCCTCCTGGATATATATCTTCGGAAATATAAAACATATGTACCTATACCCTTAATCAACATCGACGCATTGCGATATTTCTTCTAAATCTGTTAATTTAAGAAGCGCTTTCGATTCTTTTCGATTATACTTTAAAACAAGAAATAGTTTAAGGAGGAAGCCTCGAATGAATAACCATGAAATTGATTACAAAATTTACGGGGATGACATGCAGTTTGTAGAAGTGGAACTAGATCCCCGGGAAACCGTCATCGCGGAAGCCGGCGGGTTAATGATGATGGAAGATGGCATTTCCATGGAAACCATCTTCGGAGACGGAAATTCCGACGGCGGGTTAATGGGTAAACTTTTTTCAGCCGGCAAGCGGATTTTGACTGGGGAAAGCCTGTTTATGACAACATTTACGAATGTAGGGACAGGCAAGCGCCATGTTTCCTTCGCCTCCCCTTATCCTGGCAAAATCATCCCGATGGATTTAAGTGAGCTAGGAGGAAGGATCATTTGCCAGAAGGATGCTTTCCTTGCTGCTGCCCAGGGTGTTTCGATCGGCATAGAGTTCCAACGCCGGATTGGGACAGGCTTTTTTGGAGGAGAAGGCTTCATTATGCAAAAGCTTGAAGGAGATGGCATGGCGTTCATCCATGCTGGTGGCACTATACATAGAAAAGACCTCCAACCTGGTGAAGTACTCCGCGTGGATACAGGCTGCCTTGTTGCCATGACAGCTGGCGTCGACTATAACATCGAATTTGTTAAGGGAGTCAAAACCGCCTTGTTCGGCGGAGAAGGCCTGTTTTTCGCGACTCTGAGAGGCCCGGGTTCTGTTTGGGTGCAGTCACTGCCTTTCAGCCGTCTTGCCAGCAAAGTCTTTGCGGCGATGCCTCAAACTGGCGGATCCAAGGATGAAGGTAGCATTGCAAAAGGGCTCTTCAATTTATTGGATGGCCGCTAATCAAAATAGTTTTTAGTGAAAAATTCTTCTTGTGTTGTATCTTGCTTCATGGTATAGTAATTGAGCGATGAGCTGAATTGTGTAAGCCGGGGAACATTCCATCTGGAACATGCGAATGTGGCGCATGGTTCTCCGCCTCAATACGCAAAAAGGCGCCTGTCAATTGACAGGCGCCTTTTTCTATTCATTTTTGTTTTGCAAGTATGCGAGCATGTCCTCTAGCAACTGGCCGCCGGCAACAATGGCGTCACCGCCGCCTTGGGCGAATTGGAGGTTTCCGCCTCCCCTGCCATTTATGGATGGAAGAAAATGATTGATCAAATCCTTCATATTCCCTTCCGCAACCTCGCCTTTCGCGCAAACAATTTGGAGTTTGCCTCCATTCTCAGATACAAAGACTACTTTGCACTCGGGTGCTTCTGTCACTACCAACCGGGCGAGCTTTTGCAACTCCTGCATTGACCTTTCCTGAAAAACAGCTGACACTGTTTGACCTTCCGCCATTGAGTTTTTAAACAATGCCTTTGCTTCGTAGCCAATTAATTGGTCTTTCGCTTCTTCAAGCTGCTTTTCGAGCTGCGCCTTACTTGTCAAAAGATGCAGCACGGCCTTTTCCATTCCTTCCTGTGGTGCGTTCAGGAGCGGGGATAGTTTTGAAAGAATGCGCTGTTTTCTGGAAAACTGATCAAATGACCTTGCCCCTGCGGTAAAGGTAATACGTGTCTTTTTCTTCTCTTTTTCCGCTCCGAGCACTTTTATCAACCCGACCTGGCCGGTTGATGATGGATGGGTTCCCCCGCAGCCGTTATAGTCGAAATCCGGAATAATAACTAAACGAATATTCTCAGTGACAGACAACTGCTTTCGCAATGGGAGCCGTTGTGCTTCCTCATTCGTCACCCACCTCGTTTCGATCGGACGGTTTTCGAGGACAATTTGATTAGCCAACCTTTCAGCTTCCTCCATGTGACTGTCGTCGAGTGATGTAGTATCTAAATCAATTGTCGATTCTTCTCTGCCAAGATGAAAGCCGACCGTTTTGTAACCGAAAAGCTGCTCGAAGGCGGCCGAAAGGATATGCTGCCCGCTATGCTGCTGCATATGGTCAAATCTCCTATCCCAGTCAAGTACACCAGTCACTTCGGAATCATCCGGGAGTTCCAATTTCGATTCCGGGTAATGGCGGATTTCTCCATCTACCTCTTCCACTCCGACAACGTTTACTCCGTTTAAAGAGCCTGTATCATGGGGCTGTCCGCCGCCTGTCGGGTAAAAGGCTGTTTCGCTCAAAACGATATAGCAGTTCCCCTCTTCCTCCTGCCCCTGCCTTACAAGCCGGGCAGTAAAAGTGTTCTGATATGGATCTTGATAATATATTTTTTCCGCCATTGCAATTCCGCCTTTTATGTAGATTCTTATTATCATGAATGAATTTATCATAACAAAAATGTTCGCGTTTTTCTTATATAAAACAGCCGGATCAGGAGAATATCACATTTGGCGTTTAAAAATGCTGTTTCTTGCAATGCAAAACCCCCGGAGACCGGGGGTTCTATTACATACCGTGGTTATTTAGATCGTCCCTCATCTGATTCATGTGTGACTCGACGTAGGTCCTTTCCATTCCACTCACATGCGCTTCATTTTCCCTTGGATCTGTCACGTTTATTCCGTTCTTTTTATACCACCAGTCAGCAAGGAAACCCACTCCGATTAGAACAGCCGAAAATATTAAAATTACCCAGATCAGCATGTTATCACCCCTTAGGAATTCGTGGTTTTGACATTCTATTTTTAAGCACAGGTGCATGAATCCTTTGAGAAAAGCTTTTTATTATATATTATACAGTTTATCATCAAGAAAGATAAAGAATTTTCCAACCATTAGGTCACGCAATTTTCATTATTTGCTCATCATTGAGCAAGTAGTTCCCGTTATAATTAAAAGTAGAAAATAAGAATAGATTGGGTGGTTGATCATGGCAAAACTACTTTACATTTCCGCGAACCCTAAGGGTCCTACAAAATCGAAAGGAATGCAAATTGGCGACGCTTTTCTTCAGTCCTTCCTGGAAGCCCGGCCGGATACTGAAATCCGCAAAATTGACCTTTTTGATTTCGACATGGCCCGGATGGATGCCGACCTGATATCGGCGCGCGGCAAACTGGCCGGCTACGGAAAATCATTTGACGATCTGACAGAGCAGGAAAAAACCAAAATTCTGAAGATGCATCAGCTTGCAGATGAGTTTATTGAATATGATTATTATGTATTTGTTTCGCCGTTATGGAATCTAAGCTCTCCCGCGGTATTAAAAACCTTCCTCGATAACCTTTTTGTCACCGGCAAAACCTTCGTCCATACCGCGAATGGTCCTAAAGGGCTGCTGGCTGGCAAAATCGCTATTCATATCCAGACGAGAGGCGGCCTTTATACCGGAATGCCAATGGAGGATTTTGAATCCGGTGATCGTTATTTAAAGATTGCTCTCCGCTTCCTCGGCATCGAGGTGCTTGATTCTGTGATCGCCGAAGGCCTTGATGCCTTCCCACAAAAAGTTCCTGAAATTGTAGCTGAGGCCAAAGTCAAAGCCATCGCAGCAGCTAAGGAAATGGCTCAAGAATCTGTTGAAGTATAAAAAAAACCGGTCTCCATCCAAATTGGAGGCCGGTTTTTCTATTTCCAATTTATTGTTTCGAAGCCTGCCACTTCACTTTTACGTAAATCCCGAAACGATTTTCACTTATTACTGCACTCCGACTTTTCCGCCAGTTTTGCAAAAATCATCTTGTTCAGCCTAGGAGCAAGCTGAAACATGATCGTACCGATTATTGCGATTACCAGGATGTAGATACCAGCAAAAATTTTTAATGGACCAACTGCAATCCCGGCCATGATAACAGAAAATTCCCCTCGTTGTGTGAGCGAAAGGCCCGCCCTCAATGATTCCCGTTTTGATAGTCCGTACCAACGCCCTCCGAAGAAGCCGACTGCAATTTTATGAATGACTGACCAAATAATCAGTACAACAAGCAATGGCAAATATGGGATATCTGAAGTAAGTTCGATGTTCATCCCGAAATCGAGGAAGAAAAAAGGCAAAAAGATATTCCTGACCGGCAATGTAACCTTGAAAATTTTATCTTTAACCTTAACATCCGCGACCATTAGTCCGGCTAAGAAAGCCCCTATCACTTCGGATAGGCCAAGGAGGATAGCGAACCCACTATAGGTTAAAGCGATGCCGGCAATCAGAACAATAAACGAATCATCATGCGCAATTTTTGCAAAACGATGCTCAAGCTTTTTAAAGAGAAACTTGCTAAAGAATATCGCCATTCCGGCTAAGAAAGTAATTTTGACAAAGATAAGCAAAAAATCAAGTGGTGTAAAGCCTTTTCCATGCAAACCAATCAAAAGGGTCAGAAGGATCGGCGCTATTAGATCTTCAAAAATAAGAATGAGGAGAATAAATTCTGATTCATTGTGCTCAGAACGGTTTTTATCCTCAATCAGCTTTGCAGTAATGGAGGAAGAAGTCGCATAGACTATTCCTCCCACTAATAGTCCCTGCACCCAATCAAGACCAAAAAATATTGAAATCCAGGCAGTAATGCCAATCCCCAGAACCGCATCGAGAACCCCGGCTTTCCAGACCTTCCTGCTGCTGGAGCCGAGCTTTTTAAGTGGAAACTTCATCCCGAGGAGAAAAAACAAGAGGACTAGACCTATTTCACCGGCAGTGCCAATTACTTTCGTTTCATCGAATAATGGCGATATGCAGATACCCAGAAGGATAAACAGCAGGATATCCGGTATTTTTAACATTTTCAGGCCAATAACCCCGACACTGAATAAAACTAATAGGAACAGGCCGAATGCAAGTGTTAAGTTCATCGAAAACCACCTTTGCAAAAAACGTCTCATTCCTATGTACCCGGATAAAACTTCCATCATGCGAAATCCAGCAAGCCTTTATGCCGGGAATGATTGGCAATTTGGGGCTAAAGAACAAAATGCGCAAGCGCCTTGGTCAGCCCCGACCAGCATAAGACGGAGCCCGGAGGACGGGCCTGCCCTCCGGAGGGATATGGCTTATGACCTCGAGGGGCTAGGCGCTGGAGCTGGATTCAAATAACTTGTCTCAAGTTATACACACAGTAATATTTTATAGTTTCCTATACAATAAAAAAGGCCCTTCAAAGGACCTTTATTCAATGGATATCTTTCTTTTTAAAACGTCCCCCGCGCACTTCTGAGATATCACCAAGCGCAAGGAAGGCAGTATTGTCAAACCCTTGGACGATATCTTTTAATTTCGCTTCCTCAAGCCGTGTAATGACACAGAATATGACCTTTTTATTATCCCCTGAAAACGCGCCTTCACCATCAAGATAAGTCACCCCGCGGCCGAGGCGGTGAAGGATGGCATCGCCGATTTCCTGGTAATGGTCGCTGATAATCCAGGCTGATTTGGATTCTTCAAGGCCTTCGACCACAACGTCAATCGTCTTGAAGGCAATGACGTAAGCAAGGATTGAGTACATCGCACGGTCCCAGCTGAATACGAATCCAGCAGCGCCGAGAATAAAGATGTTAAAGAACATAATAATTTCCCCTACGGAAAAAGGGGTTTTTCTAGTTATCAAGATCGCGAGAATCTCTGTCCCGTCGAGGGCTCCCCCATAGCGGATGACAAGGCCCACACCTATACCCAGCACCATGCCTCCAAACACAGAAGCGAGCAGAATATCATCTGTAAAAGCAGGAACTGGATGGAAAAGTGCCGTGAACACTGACAGAGCGGCGATTCCGAAAATAGTGGAAATGGCAAAAGTTTTGCCCATCTGTTTATACCCTAGGTAAAAGAATGGAATGTTGAGGATAAAAATAAACAAACCGAGGCTCTTGCCTGTAACGTGGGAAAGCATGATGGAGACGCCGACAATACCGCCGTCAATAACGTTATTCGGGACAAGAAATATTTCCAGCCCGACCGCTGTCAGAACAGCCCCGATAAATATTCCAATAGCCCTCCCAAGAACCTGGACCCTGGTCAGGCGTCTATGTGCTGGTTTCATTTGTACCAAATCTGTCATCCATTGACCTCCTTTCTTTGCATATCTCCATTATACCGTAACCTTGCCTGTCCTACCCGGGCAAATGCCTAGATTCGGCAAAGTTTTTTGGGCTATAGGGCAGACGGCTGGAAAATCGAAAATAGATGGTTTATTCTAGTGGAAATAGGTGATAACAGTAATGGGTACTTTTAAAGGAGGCGGGAGCATGGAAAACAAAAAAGAAATCAGGTATTGCGAAAACTGCCAAAAGGAAACAGAGCATCTTGCCCTCGAAGACTCACTGGAAATCGAATATCACTGTTCAATCTGCGGACAAAACACAGAAGTTTACAAAAGTTATTTTTGATTTATTTGGGAGGCCAGCCTTTGCGGCGCCTCCCCTTTTTACTTTACCCTAGCCGTTGTTAAGGCGACTTTTATTATTCATGAGATCTGCAAGAGTTGCCTGGCTATTGGGCTAAAAATGATGGCTTAGATCCTTAGCGACGCTGGGCAATTGTTCATCCGGTCACTAAAGGCTGACTTAGAGCTCGAACAGCGTTGGCTGAATGGTCCTTCGGTCACTAAAGGGCGACTTAGTGCCCGAACAGCAGTGGCTGAATGCTTCTTCGGTCACTAAAGGCCAACTTAGTGCCCGAACAGCAGTGGCTGAATGCTTCTTAGGTCACTAAAGGGCGACTTAGAGCCGGAACAGTGCCGAGTGTTTCTTCGGTCACTAAAGGCCGACTTAGTGCCCGAACAGCAGAGGCCGAATGCTTCTTCGGTCACTAAAGGGCGACTTAGAGCCCGAACAGCGGCGGCCGAGTGCTTCTTCGGTCACTAAAGGCCAACTTAGTGCCCGAACAGCAGTGGCTGAATGCTTCTTCGGTCACTAAAGGGCGACTTAAAGCCCGAAAAGTGATGGCCGAGTGCTTCTTCGGTCACTAAAGGCCGACTTAGTGCCCGAACAGCAGTGGCTGAATGCTTCTTCGGTCACTAAAGGGCGACTTAGAGCCCGAACATAGGTGGCCAAATTGTCCTTCGGGTTCTAAAGATATACTTTCCAGCCAAATTGCAACTGTCTCACCATCTCTGGGCATCCTTTAAATTAATATCAATAGAAGATTAATTTTTTTGCAAAATACATTTGACGAATTACTATCAAAGAGCTATAATAATTTTTGTGCCATAACAAAAGTGCTTCTTTAATTAAATATGTCCCAGTAGCTCAGTAGGATAGAGCAACAGTTTCCTAAACTGTAGGTCGGAGGTTCGAATCCTTTCTGGGACGCTCAAAAAACCCTTGTATTTCAAGGGTTTTTTTATTTGCCCGGAATTCAATAGCTGATTAGCTTCACCGTCTAAAGCTTTCCTTCTTTAAATTTGGCTTGTGGACCAAGAATTTCTGCTCCCTCTGCGAGTAATGCAGGTATATCAAAAAAGTGGATGCGACCCAAGCCGAATAACCTTCTGCCTCCAAACAAACAATATCCCTATACTATTTGAGGAGGTTAGTCATGGAAACCATTGATCCGAAAGATATAAAAGCCGGCGATGAAGTTTATGTCATTTACAATAACCCCCATACCCCTACTGTTGCCAATATCCGCCCTGCGGAAATAGTCAGCCACCCTAAAGATCCGAACGCCCTCGCTTTGTTTCTGAATGAAACCTTCCATGTCATCGAAGACAGCGATGCGCTCTTTGCTACTGAGGAAGCCGCGGAACAGGCTTTTAACGAGCATTATAGCTAAAATAGCTATCCTGCCGAATATTTTTTCCTTCTTCTACTAATCCTATTATGGGAGGTGATTGTATGGAAAACAGGAACAACCGCCAGGATAACAACAACCGTGACAATAACGGTGGCATGATGGACAAAATTGGACAGGCAATTGAAAATGTGGTCGATACTGTGACTGGCGATAAACAGAACAATGGCCAACAAAAAGGCCGAAAAAATAACAACCGATAGTATTTGCGAACGCCATTCAGTTGGCGTTTTCTTTTGAAAGTAAATGGGGCTGCCAGATGGCAGCCCCTCAATTCATTTAAACTTAACATGGATGATGACGGCTTCAGATCTTGTACCGATTCTGAGTGCCGGCCCCCAAGTGCCGAATCCGGAAGAAACGACCGAGTGCAGTTTCCCCTTTTTTAAATAA
Organism: Bacillus sp. B-jedd; assembly: GCF_000821085.1. Classification (GTDB taxonomy): domain Bacteria; phylum Bacillota; class Bacilli; order Bacillales; family Cytobacillaceae; genus Bacillus_D. The sequence continues at coordinate 2,120,463 of NZ_CCXR01000001.1, read as the reverse complement.
CCCCAATCGTTTTCATAAATCCTTTTCGTTATGAACTGGGCCGGGGCAATTTGTCCGCGGTGGGTATGGCCCGATACGAGCAAATCTACGCCATTCTTTTCAGCTTCATCCAATGCGATTGGCTGGTGGTCCATAAGGATGACTGGCTTGGAAAGATCTGCGTCCGCCATAAAGCTTCCTAGGGCGGATCTGCTATGGTCGGTTGGATCCTTCCTTCCGGCGAGTGTGACGAGTCCGTCAACGTCAATCACTTCATCCTGAAGGACGATTATCCCCGCTTTTTCCATTTCCTTTACGATCTGCTCCTTGTCGCCCCCGTAATAATCATGGTTGCCCAAAACGGCATATACGCCCATCGGAGCGTGGAGTTTATTCAGGGTGCCCCCCATTCCCTTTTTCAAAAACGGTTTTATGTAATCATCAATTAAATCGCCAGGTATTAGGATGAGATCAGGTTTTTCTTTATTTGCAATAGAAACAAAGCGGTTCAAATGCTTTTTGCCCACAATAGAACCTAAATGAAAATCCGAGGCCATTAATATTTTTAACTCTTGCCTTTCGGCGGGCTTATCGATTTTCACCTCATAAGTTCGTACAACCGGGCTCCATGCATTAAAAGTACCTACAGCGAAAATAATCGCATAAAATGCGATGACACCTACTCCAATCCAATAAACGCCTCTTCTTTTCAAAACGAAAACGCCAAGGTTGATGATGGGCAAAATCAAAACGCTGTACCCGACAATCACCATCCAATAGCCGCCAATCAGGCTGAGGAATGGAATCGGGATGAATCTACCTGCGAACAGCGATATGGACAGGAATACGATAAGAATGATATAGGGAATTTTATATTTAGTAAGCGGCTTGTTCAACCTCAGCCAAGCCCAGCCGTTGTAGCCAATATAAATGCAAATTAGCGCATAAATGAGAAGAGCAGCCATAATGGCCGCGGCAAAAGTCCATGACATAATTGGAGTTCCTTTACAAAATTAATGGATGGTTATTAGCTTAAGTCCTTCAAAATCGATGCCTGGATTTTACGGATAACATCTCCCCTACTGATGACGCCGACGACCTTGTTGTTCTCGTCAATAACGGGCAGCTTTTTAAAATGGTGCTGAGACAAGAGCTTGACTGCCTTGTCCATTTCGTCTTCCGGAGAAACCGTAACAAGGTTTTTTGTTTTTGCGATAGAGATGATCATCCTGTCGGCAGAATCCTTCAGCCTGCTTTTAAGATCCTTTTCCTCTGCGTATTGCATGTATAGGAGAAAATCGAAAATCTGCCGGTCGATTGGCTGGATCACCCTCAAAATATCACCATCAGTTACCATCCCAAGTAGTTCACCGTTCTCTCCACAAATAGGCACGCCGCCTATTTTCTTTTCGACGAATAACGCCATGGCCTCAGATAGTTTCATTTCTGGTGAAGCGCTGATTACATCTGTGATCATAAATTCTTTGACTTTCATCGTTGTCACACCAGCCTTTTTGATATAAAAATGCTTTCCTATTTAAGTATTTCAATTTAGTCGGTTAATGTCAAATGGACGAAATCAGCGAGAGTTATTTTCGGCTCTCAGGGACTAAGGCAGAACGACATGACTTTCCCAAAATCAGCTGAAATCATAAGAAATTCCAGTCAATTCCTCTGAAACAGCCCATAAACGCTTGGCTGTTTCTTTATTAAAAATCCTTTCGATAACCGGGTCGACGACCGGGTAACCTTTTCTCTTCTTTTTGCCATCCGGCCCAATGTATTCCCCGCCCTTAAGGGAGGATTCTGTGGCTGCGTGCATAGTTGGCAGCGCACCCATCCCTGCAGGCTGTGTAATCGCCCTTGAAATGGTTTGGAAGAGGCGGTTCAGGTCCTTGCCGGAATTCCTTGACGCAAGATTCGTATTGGTAATCCCCGGGTGGCAGATAATGCTCTTCACTTCTAAATTGTGTTCTTTCAGCTTATTGTCCAGTTCCTTGCCAAACAACATATTCGAGAGCTTACTCTGTCCATAAAATTTATACCGCTTGTACCACTTCGACCCATCCAGGTTATCAAAATAGATGGACGCATGGTGGGCGGCAAGGCTGCTGACCGTTACTACCCTGGAGTTAGGGCCGTTTTTCAAAAACCCCAGCATAAGTCCAGTCAACGCAAAATGACCGAGATGATTCGTGCCAAACTGGGCCTCAAAACCATCTTTTGTGAAGCTTAGCGGCGGCATCATGATTCCGGCATTATTAATTAACATGTCGAGCGATTGATAGTTTGAGGAAAATTCTTGTGCAAATGCCCGGACAGAAGCCAAATCGCTTAAATTGAGTTCCATTACTGAGATTCGCGCATCCGGCACAATTTGCGAAATTTTTGAAGCGGCTGCTTCTCCTCTGCCAATGTTCCTTGAAGCGATGATAACCTCCGCGCCTTTTTCAGCAAACCCCAAAGCAGCCTCAAAGCCAATCCCGCTATTCCCGCCTGTAATGACGACTCTTTTGCCCGATAAATCAGGAATATCGCTTTTCGTCCAACTTCTTCCCATTTCCCTCTCCCTTTCAAACATGTCATTTATATTTATCTTTACTTAATAATTTTACCTGATTGGCTAGAAGAAAGCCCTCTCGGTAAGAGAGGGCCCGACTTTATTGTGTACATAACATTTCATTTACAAAGGAAAAAATCATTCATTCGCTGCCTTACCGGCTTGGGCATCGACTAGCACCTTTCCCCTTCCAGCCCGTAAAAGAACGGAAGAGAAGCTGTGCAGCCCGACGCCTATGACGACAAGGAAGATTCCCGTCCAGGACAGGGTAGACGGTAAAGCCGCCGACAAAAACAATACTTCACCGGCAAGCGCAAAGAGGATTTCGACGGATTGGGTTGCTTCCACAGCAGCCATTTTCGCCATATCTCCCCTGACCAGGTCGGTTGCCATAAAGAAAAGGACGGTTGCAATCACACCGGAAGTCACAGCGACACCCGCGGATTGAATGATTTGGCTTTTAGATGGCAAATCTGCTTTCATCATTCCATATAGCGATAGCACCAGCCAAAACGGCAAGCTTGCGATTGTCATACCCAGCACCCGCTGGAACGTATCCAGCCTTCCGCCAACTACGTCCATCATTTTCCGGTTACCGAGTGGATAAGCAAAGGTCGCAATCAGGACTGGAACGACGCCGAAAAGAAATTCCTTCCCGCCAATGCTTTTCGCATGCTCCAGCTGCATGATGGCAACACCAGCAATGATCACAGCCGACATCCCGAGTCCCTTGAAAGGGATTTTCCCTCTCACCCGGACGCCATTTCGCATTTCATAAAAAAACGGTGCCAGCAATGATCCTGAAAGAATCGTGACAAGCCAGGTACCGGCAATCAGCCATCCTGGCGAGTAAGCGGCGGCGAAACAAATCGGTGCATAAAACAAACCGAAGCCCACCGTGCTCCAAAGAAGCCAAGCTGGCGGGTCCTTCTTCATCTCACTCCATAGAGGCTTAAGATTTCTCCGGCCGGCAACAAGGAGAATAAGGAGCGGCACCATGAAATAATAGCGGAGCGACGCACTCCAAATCCAATGGCCGCCTGATAATTCCATCGAGCGATTTAAGACAAATGTAAAAGCAAAGAAAAAGGTAGAAGCGATTCCCAGGACAATTGGTTTCATTTTACACCTCTATTTCAACGGCCGTTCAAGCGAATACATTTCTTCTTCCAGCTGCGCCATTTTTTCCTCGGCAACTTTCCTTGATTGCTTGACGCCCTCGTTAAAATAATACGGTCCCAACTCGCTTTTGAAAAACTCGAGAATATTTTCCGCTTCTAAATTGCCAAGCTCTTCATTTCTTTCTTTCAAAAAATACTTCTGGATCTCCCCTACCAACTGATCCTTTTGTTGTTTTGAAAACTGGATGAACATATTACCCCTCTCTTTCTCTTGTGACGAACTTGCCGATTCCGCCTTCCAAATAGGCCTTATTTTTAATAGAAACGATGAAGGACACTAAAAACAGGCCAGTCGAAAGCATATACGAGCTTCGTACGCCGAAATGCTCCGCAACCCAGCCCATCATGATGGACGAGATGCCAAATGAAGCATAAATCAGCGTTCCCCGGGCGGAATAAACCTTCGCAAGCAGGCTCGTCTCGGCGCTCCGCTGAAAGACAGTTGTTTCAGCGACATCCCTGGCCATCTGCGGAAAACCGAAAAGCAGGCAAATCACCAGGGCGGCCAGCGGGCTGCTCGTCATCCCAAACCAAAATGTCAGGCACATAATGATGCCAGCGGCCCATGAAATCGAACGGCCAAGGTGGGCTTCAAGCTTATTGGAAAACCTGTAAATCACCAGGCCGCCAAGGAACATGCCCGCGAAAAACGCGCCATTAATAAATCCCCACCATTGCTCCCCTTTATTCAGAACTTCATTTACATAAATGAGCAGGATTGCCGCCACCCAAACACCGTTTCCTAGTGATTCAAGGACATTCATAAACGAAATCGTCCGAAGTTGCGGCGATTGCCAAATTACTTTCCAGCCTTCCTTGATCGCTTCAATTGGCGGCTGATATTCGTCCGTGCTTTTGCCCGGCACCCTCTGAATCAAGCCCATACATAAGGTCGAGACAATATATAGCAAAAATGTCAGCCATAAAATGGCCGTTTCTCCCCAGGCCACGAGCAGGATGCTGCCGATTGGCCAAGCAATAAGCTGCGTAATCTGATCTGAAATCGAAACAAGACTGTTTGTCCTGACAAGCTTTTCGTCTGGCACAAGGAATGGAATGAGCGCATTCCTGGCCGGTGAAGCAAACCCATCAAGGAGCGAAATCATCGCGATTAACAGGAAAACGACTGGCAACAGCACAGTCCATTCGTAAATGGAGCCAATTGTCAGCAGGAGCAGTAAGACGGTCTTGCTTAATTGCGAATAAAACAGAATAGATTTAAGGTTATATTTATTAATAATGAGTGGAGCTGCAAAGCCGCTAATTAACCCTGCAAAAGTAATGGTAAACGGCACAAAAGTCATAAAGGTGACCGAACCTGTTAAAGAAAAGGCAAGCTTGATGACACTGACAATGTATATGACGTCACCAAGATTCGCGGCAATCTGGCCGCCCCAAAGAAACCGGAAAGACGCAGCGCGTCCATTCGGCAAAAACATGATCATCCCTCGCTTTAAATTTTTTTAACGAAAAGACGGGGACAATATCACATCGGGGCTCCTCCTGACTGTTGAATGTTCATAAAAATCTGTATTATCCAACTTTAACAAACGTACATCTTCTTTGTAAAGATAGAAAAAAGCCCAATCTCAGAAGTTTCAACTTGGTTTGTGCCCAACCTGGTTTTTTTTTTTTGCCATCCTCACCATGTCCAGTAAAAAAACGGAGGGCCAAAACTCCCTCCGCATTTCCTCCATTATGACAGTTCCAATAATTCAATCGTTTCCCCGCCAGGACCATTAAAAAAAACTGTTCTCCAGCCATTTTCAAGCTCGTATGGCCCCTCCTGCACCGTCAGTGAAGCACCTTCCATTCTCCTCATGGCCGCGTCCAAATCCTCAACCCTGAAACAAAGATGCCCGCTGCCGGCTGGCCCTTCTTCCTCGACAATTTCCAATCGAAAGGCCCCAAGCGTTAAAAACCAAACCATCTTCCCTTCAAAATGAACCTTGTTTTCCAACCGAACCCCAATGACGTTTTGATAGAAGCTGAGCACTTCTTCAATATTTGCACATTCGATAGCATAGTGATGAAATTTGAACATTGTCCCACCTCACAAAATCAGGTTCATATCGCCAAATTCGTGCCAAAGATATTTTTCGGCTACGGCCTCCCGATAAGCGGCGCACAATCTCTCCTGGGATATAAAGGCGGACAGCATGGCCAGATGGCTTGCTTCCGGTTCGTGGAGCCCGGTTAAGATCCCGTCCGCAATTTGAAGTTGAAAGCCGGGGTGGATGAACAAATTGGTCCATCCGCTCAGTTCGTTTGTTATCATCGCCGTTTCAAGCGCACGTACGACTGTCGTTCCGGCAGCGATGACTTTTTTGCCCGTCAATTTCGCTTGAATGATCTCTGACCAGCTCTCTCGAGGAATATGATATTCCTCTTTGTTTTTAGAAGGATGGTGGTCCCATCGGTCGTCAAGGTAATAGCTCAGCCCGGTATGAAGCTGGATAAAAGCTATTTTCACGCCTTTTTTCTTTAATTTAAACAACAATTCCCATGTAAACGCCCTTCCCGCAGACGGCATTTCGACAGAACCCGGATGGGATGCGAACACTGTTTGGTAATAGTCCAGATTCCACGGTGTATCGATATATTCATACCTGACAGGCTCCCCGAGGGAATAGATTGCATTCATTAAATCTATTCCCGATTGGGAAAAGCGGATGACTGAAAGAGGGGAAGAAGAATTGGTCTTGTCGACAACAGCTTTCAAATCTTTGGAGAATATAATCTCTTCTCCTCCCTTCACTTCTTTGCCTATTAGGAGTGCTTGCCAGCAGCTGTTATCGACTTTTCCGGCAAGCCGGATTTCGAGTTCTTCACCCGTTGAAGCAATTCTTCCTTTCAGCGTGGCCGGAATGGTCCGGGAACTGTTAAGGACAAGGACATCTCCTTTATCCAGATATTTGTCCAGATGAAAAAACACATCATGGTTTGTCTCACCGGTTTCTTTTGACATAACCATCATTCTCACATGGTCGCGGCGCAGCCCCCTCCGTTCAGGGGGAGCTGTGGCATTCAGGGATGGCGGCAAGTTGAAGGTCATGCTTCCGGCAATCATGCGCCTCTTTCTCCTTGTAAAAAGTCCTGAGCGGATAGCCGCTTCCCGGTTAGCCCGAATGCTTCCTCAGATGCCAGGTAGAGAAAAGCCGGCACGACGTCATTCGGGTCAGCAAGTTCATAATCGCAATCCGGTACCGCTAGCTTGTGCATCTCGGTATCCATTTCACCCGGGTCGACCATATTGACTGTAATCCCTGTATCGCTTAATTCATCTGCCCATGTTTCCGTCATGCCTTCAACCGCGAATTTCGAAATCCCGTATGCCCCCCATCCTGCATATCCGGTGTTTCCAGCCTCCGAGGTCACATTGATAATAGCTCCGATGTTCCGCTGCAGCATCACTGGCAGGACGTGGCGGGTAACGAGGAACAGGCTCAATGTGTTGATTCTGATCACCTCCTCGAAATCCTCTTCAGGATAGTCGAGCAAAAGAGGCATCGGACTCGGTCCTAGAACGGACGCATTATTGATCAGCACGTCGATATGTCCGAATCGCTCTTCTGTTTGGGCAACAAATCTTTCCACGTCTCTTGAAACTGAAACATCAGCCTGGACGGCGAGGACATCCGCGGCCCCTGCCTGAAGTGCCTCCTTTTTAACTTCCGCTAACGCTTTTTCGTTTCTCGCGCATATCGCAATTTTTGTTCCTTGTTTTGCGAAAGCCAATGCAAGTGCTTTACCTAGTCCCCGTGATGCTCCGGTAATCATAACAGTCTTGGCATTTTTCATAGTAAACTTCCCCTTTCAGTAATCGCTATTAATTCTCTTGCTCTTATCGTATCGATTTAAGTGAGGCGATTCCTCGGAAAGAAGCTTGATTTTTTCTACGACTTTAGTTTGAGAAGTGGCGACAATTTCCGGGAAAACTTTTGCAAAAAATGAAGGAAAATCCCGGGAATTGGCGAAACTAATAGAGGAAGAGAAATTAAATGAGGGGGAAGATGAAATGGATAAGGTAACCTGTCTTGCATTTATTCTTTATCATGCCACCGAAGACCCGGAAGTGAGAGGAAAGGCCGTCGATCTCCTGAACGGGGAAACTGACCTGCGCGCGCTTAAGGCGGATGGGGGTATGCTCCATCTTGTCGAAACGGCAGAAGCAGTATTTAAAACCCAGCCAATTAACAAAGAAGAGCTACAAAGGTTTGTCGAGGAAAACCTCCTTGTAGAGGCATAAGGACAAGCTCCCAGAAATGGGGGCTTTTTTTGGTTTTTCTTTTTTCTCAGGGCCTCAGCGCCGGGCGGGGAAAGCATCTAGCTGAATCATCCTCATGTGAAACATTCATGAATTGGGCTTAGAGACTCCTTCTCTGTGACCGATTGAATGCTTTTCCCCCCGCTTAGGGCTTAGAGAAAGCTTCTCTGTGACCGATTGAATGCCCTTGTACCGGCTTTGGGCTTAGAGACCGCTTCTCTGTGACCGATTGAAGGTTTTTAAACCCGCCTAGGGCTTAGAGACTCCTTCTCTGTGACCAATTGAATGCTTTTCCCCCGACTTGGGCTTAGAGACTCCTTCTCTGTGACCGACAGAATTCTTTTCCCTCGCTTTGGGCTTAGAGATTACTTCTATGAGGGGTCTCCACGTGCCGCTCCATCCCGCCGGACAACTGGCTTCATCGAATGGACTTTGCACGAAGGAAAAGCGCCAGCATTTTCGAGGAGTAAGTCTCTTCCGTTACAATCAACTTCATTGAAAATCAACACTCCCCCTTTATCTGAGCCATTTTAAAAAACTTTACGGATACTTTGTAACTTTTTTACAAATAATACGACCAATTATGTATACTCCCTATTCAAAGGTAGGCATTTTTGCTGATTTTGCGAATAGATTGGAAAAGGTTGTATGTTTACCGCGACAGCTTAGTTGGTAAATAAAATGTACAACAAGTTATACCACAAAAGTAAGTGGAGTGAGAAAGGATGGTACAAATGGTACAGGTAAATGTAAAAGTGGAATATCAGGGGAAAAATTATATGACCAATGTGATTACAAACCGCAAGGCCAGCGATGAGGAAATCATGCAGCAGGCGCTTGAACAAGTAAAAAAACAATGGGCCGAATAATATGAAAATGAGCCTTGATGAATCTTATAAACCATAGACGGAGCCGGCAAGTGTGACTTGCAACGGCTCCGTCTATTATTTTGCCTGTATTTTAATCCATTTCATAACCTTGCATGGAATCCATATGGCTGGCGATCATTGCAATAATGGTGCCTGCTTCTTCTTTTGTAAAAATGAAATTGGTTTCATCCTTGACGAGCTCATCGTCCTCCGTCCATATCCGGTTTACCCTTCTTAGGACGCCGTCGCCAGTTCCCTGGACGATACCGAATTGATAAGTGACTTCGACTTCATCAGCCATTTGGAAGGCTGTCACTTCAGGAGTTTCCCATTCAACATCGATTTCTTCATATATTTCATCATCAGAATACGCAATGACGGTTACATCATCGTCCACCAGCATGTCATCGATGTCAGCCAGAGCGTCATCTTCGAATTCTATATCTTCGTCATTCATATATTCATGGAAGCTTTCGTGGACCGCATCGATGATATGGTCAATATCCGGCAAAATCGTCCTGGCCGGCTGACCGAGATCGGCGTCATAGCTTTCAACATAAAACTCTTCATTGTGCGGATCAAAAAAGAGCGTACAGAAATAATCGCGGTCCGGCTCATCATCTGTCTCAACAAAAAATTCAATCCGCGGGTGCCTTGAGCTGCGCTCGATTGTCATGTGCCCCGCCTCGTCAAATTTCTCGCAAATTGACTCCAGATGTTCTTGCAATTCCGAAGCGACCCGGTCAAACCATTCCATTGACATAAGCATCCTTCCCTTCAGCTGTTTTCCGGGTTAGTATGCCACAACCAGCGAATGAATCCGTTGGCAGATTTATGAAGACGCAGGACCGGTAAAGCTTCTATTATGATGTTGCTGCCATACCAGTTGCAAGCTGAAATTCCGCAGCGATATTGGAAAAGATTTCTCGGACAGGAAGAATGTCTTTTATTTCGGTGACCCTTGCGCCTGCAAACACAAGACCCATATCCACGTCGCCATTTAATGAGCGAAGAAGAGAATCCATTGTGCAAAAACGATAGGAACAGACCTTCAGGCAGTTCAGGCATTTGGCTACCTTAAATTTGCCATCATCCTTGATAATTTCGGTAAATGCATTGCGGATAGCCCTGCCTTGCAGGCCTACAGTGGTTTTGACAAGTACAAGGTCTTCCTCTTTAGCTTCCACGTACTTTTGTTTAAAGGCCAGCGGAGCATCGCATTCTTCACTTGCGACAAATCTGGTCCCCATTTGGACTCCTGATGCTCCCATTGCGATTGCTTTGGCCACATCCGCCCCCGTCATAATACCTCCCGCAGCAATGACTGGAATTTTAACTGCTTCCACTACCTCGGGCAAAATATCGAACATTGGTCGGTCCGTTCCCAGATGGCCGCCAGCCTCAAAGCCTTCGACAACAACGGCAGACGCACCAAGCCTTTCTGACAGCTTAGCAAGTTTGGCTGTTGAGACAATGCTGAGGACTGGAATGCCGGCTTCTTTGCCCCAATTGTACATGTCCCTGGAAATTCCGGCACCTGAGATAATAAAATCGACTTTTTCTTCAAGGGCTGCTTTCATTTTCTCTGCGAAATCGCTGACCGCGAACAAAACATTGATCCCGATATAACCCTTCCCTTTCGAAAGCTCCCTCGCCCTTCTAATATGAAATCGGAGTTCTTCTATAGTAATTCCTGTCCCAGAAATAATGCCGATGCCGCCTGCGGCTGCGACTGCTGAAGCAAGCCCGCTTAAGGAAATGCCGACTCCCATTCCACCCTGGATGATTGGGTACTCAGAAACCATATGGCCTATTTTTAATTGTGGAAGTTTCAAACTAATTCCTCTTTTCTATTTTCAAATGAACTCTTTTTTATTGTATACCGGTGAATTATAAAATACTGTGATAATTATCACCAGGTGCTAATAGTTAGTGGTATTTCTTATGTGTCTTAACTTTTTGGCTCAGTAATAGGTGAGTGTTGATTTCAATGAAGTTGATTGGAACGGAGAGGACTGACTCCGGCGGGATGAAGCGGCACGTGGAGACCCCTCGAAAAGCGGAAGCGCCTTGGTCAGCCCCGACCAGCGCTGGAGGGCCAGAAGGGGAAGTCGTTCTTTGACTTCTCATTCGGGACCTCGAGGGGCTAGGCGCTGCAGCTGGACAAACAGGCGTCAGGACGCCGAGGAGGCTCCATAAAGACTGCTCCTGCGCCACAGACTATTCGAGGAAGCGAACCTTCAGCTCGTCGCAAAGCAGCACGATGTCAATTCATAGATGTTTCTCATGAAGTTGGATCAAGTAGATGCTTCGCCCCGCGGAAAGCATGTCCCCGGAGTGGAAATCAACAATCGAGGATATTAAAGCTAAATTTTTTAATATCCGAAAGGCATTTGGAAAACAACAGATGTATTCTTTTTGCATACATGGTTCATTTTGCCAGAGAGTTTTTTCAATATTTTCGTTTAATTCGTTTTATCGGAGGTATATAGATAAGGCAAGACCAAAACAAAACAGGAGGGACTGGTTCACATGCAATACGCAATGGAAACAGCGACTCAAAGGTTAGGTCTTGGGCTTGCAAGTGGTGAAGGGACATTTGCAGAGTTGTCGAAAGGCACACTCGTCTATAACCGATATATTTAAGATCGATTAGACCCCGTGCAAATGGTAACCTTAGCCAAGGAAAGTTGTAAGTCCTGAAGTTTTCGGGACAAAGGGAATGTGGTCCCGCCCATCGCGGGATAGAAAAAAGGTGCGAACAGAATTGTTTGCACCTTTTTTCGTGGTGTTTTCCCTCCTCCTGGAAAAATATTTTAGCAAGGCCTTCGTTTGTTTAGGTATTCAAGCCTATACATTTTATAATAATTTCCTTTTTTTCTCTTTTTTAAAGGATAATAGTTCTAATTTTGTGTCTTTTTTGTGAAAAACCATTTTTTCCTATTGTTTGAAATTAATGAAAAAGTCGGATGTTTATTTACAAACTATTCTGATATATTTTGATTATCAAAATAAAAGGAGTGTTGTTCTTGTTAAAAGTTCTTTCAAAATCCGCGATGGCGCTGGCTTTGGCTGGCAGCATCGGTTTTGCCGGAGCCCAATCTCCTGCCGGGACTGAAGCGAAACCGAAGGATACATATAATTTAAGCCTCGCCCATTATATTAGTGCTTCACCAGAACTTGCCGACAGGGCTAAAAAGGAAGGCTTCGATGTTTCAAAAGCAGACCCTGCCGAAAAGTTTGCCCAGGGAAAGAAATTTAATCAGGCTGGCGACAACCATGTAGCCTATAAACAAGCTACTGGTGATATTCCTGTTCTTGTGCTGCTTGCCAAATATCCTGAAGGCGATGAGCCGGTCGGCGATATGCCCGGACAGGTCCCTGCCCATTATTATGAGGATCTGATTTTTGGAACAGAATACAATCCCTATGAATTGCCTCAATTCAAGAAGTATGAGGAAATCAATGGCGTCAAGGCTCCAACTAACAGAACAATGCAAAATGCCTATAAAGAGTCTTCTTATGGCAAAACAAACCTCGTCCATCTCGAGGATGCCCATTTTGAGTGGGTGGAAATGCCTAAAGGAGCTTCCTACTATCTCGACCAGGAAGGGACTTATGCTGAAAACGGAAAATACCTGCTGGGTAACGTAAACGGTGACGCCCATACGGGTGAATTCGTCCGTGATCTTTTGAAAGCGGCCGATGACCAAATCGATTTCTCTAAGTATGCCGTCGATGGCGAAGTACCGAATGTGTTTATCGTTCATGAAGGTACTGGCGCGGAGTTCAGCCGTGACCCTGCACAGTGGTGGTCCCATAAGTGGAGCCTATTGAGCGCCCTTTACTATGGGAAGTACTATGAAACTGGCAAACCTGCCGATGAACATGCTGGCATGAAGCAATCAGACTGGATCAATAAAACTGTTGCCGAAGACATGACTTATGATGGCGTTGTCGTCAACAATTACAATATCCAGCCTGGAATTGGCGGTAACGTAGCTGGTTACGATGCTGCGACTAATTCATACAAGGACGAATTGAAGGCAGGTCCATTCCCAGCCCAGACTGGCGTTTACGCGCATGAATTCGGCCACGCTTTAGGATTGCCTGACTTCTACGACACTGTTTATTCTTCAGAAGGTGTTGGTAACTATTCGATGATGGCTGGCGGCTCGTGGATGAGATTCCCTGATGCAGCTCCTTACGCTGGAAACTCGCCAACTCACTTCGACCCGTTCTCCAAGGTGTTCTTGGGATGGGCAAAGCCAATTGAAGTAACTCCACAAAACGGAGTGAAAACTATTACTCTTCCACCAGTCGATAAAGCTAACGAAGATAATGGAATTGTAAAAATGGAAGTTCCAGGTTCAAATGGAACTGAATACTTCCTGTTTGAAAATGTTCAACAAAGCGGATTCAACCAGGGTCTGATCCGCCAAGGAAAAGACTCCCAAGGCCTCCTGGCATGGCATGTTGACGAAAATGTCATCAGCCTGTACCAGACAGCCGGCTTCCGCCCGAACAACGTGGAAAACTGGATGAACAAGCGATTCCAGTTCAATCAATCTGAAAAAGCAAGCGATGGAACAATTGTCACTCACTATGGTTTGTCAGTCCTGCAGAAGGATGGCAAATACGATCTTGAGAAAAACAAGAACCGCGGAGACGCAGGTGACTTCTTCAAGACAGGTGACAAACTCACACCGGTTTCCGGAAATGTCCACACTGGTTCCTACTACTTCTGGAAAGGCAACAGCAATACACCTGCTGATAGCGGAATCCATGTAACCGATATTAAGCAAAATGCGGACGGTTCGATTACGGCTAAGTTCTTCTACAATACTGACAGCTCGCAAAAATAAAGAAAACATACGGAACCGGGTCCTTATATGGGCCCGGTTTTTTACTGTCCTTGCTTCTCCCCCACTTCTCTTGTATCGGGGTAACCAGTCTTATATAATAGTAGGTAGTATGTCGATGAAAGTGGGAAAAAGATGCCGACACCGAGCATGGAAGATTATATTGAACAAATTTATATTTTGATTGAACAAAAAGGCTACGCGCGAGTTTCTGATATCGCGGGCAATTTATCAGTGCAACCTTCCGCTGTGACAAAAATGGTCCAGAAACTTGATAAGGATAATTATTTAATTTATGAAAAATACCGCGGACTCTCCTTAACGCCGAAAGGCAAAAAAATTGGAAAACGCCTTGTTTACAGGCATGATCTTTTGGAGCAGTTTTTAAATCTGATCGGAGTTGAAGAGGAAAATATTTATGAGGATGTCGAAGGAATCGAGCATCATTTAAGCTGGAACGCTATCGACAGGATCGGTGACCTCGTCCAGCTTCTTCAGGAAGATCCTTCGCTCATTGCGAGGCTCAAAGAGCTTCAGGAAAAAAGTGAAAATGAAACATAAAAGCAAGCCGCGTTCATAAAAACGAGTTCGGTTTTGAAGTACTAAATTTGATTTAGAAATGCTTTTCGCACCGTAATTCGCAGCTTAATTAGCAGGCACTTTAGCATGGAGTAAGCACGCAAAAAAGCTCGGAGCATATCAATTATGCTTCGAGTTTTTTTAGTATTACTTTGTTGAACATAAGCATCTGTATGTTAAATGCATTTATTGTTACAGGAATGCTGCCTGTTGAAAATGAAAAAAGTGAACTCATTTAAATAGGCTCGCACAAGTTGGGTCATAAATAATCATTTTATTCTTTCGATAATTTAGATTAGGGATTTTAACTATTGCTCTTAGGGTCATTTTCAACTTCCGTTTTTTTGGTACCTTTACTTATATAAGGTTTAGCACTCTTTTTTTTGTTTGCACTAGCTTGCCAACGATTCCAACCCTTCTTGTCTGTTCCTCTCCCTGTTCCACCTTTTCCTTTAGCTTTACTCATAAAATCACCCCATTATTATTCTAGGTTGAGTTACCTATCTGGTTAGTTTTAGTCATTTTACTCGGTTAACCAAGCATATTGCAATTAATAACATCCTTCCAGTCACCCATACTATTGTGTAGAAACAGTTAACAAATATCTACTTTACAGAGTTTTCTCTTTTTACCAAACTGCTCTGATACTCCCACCATTACTCTTTATCAATACTGAAAAAATTCTATAGAATGGATTGAAACTCCTCTACTGAAATAAAAAGTATTGGATTGTATAAATTTGATGCTTCTTTATTCAAATTTCACCAGTTATTGCCCGAAATGATTTTCTGTTGCAACGGTTGCCGGGCCGTCTAACAAGATTTATATTACCGCTTCGATTTACGGTAGCCCGCCTTTTGCGCTTCTTTCTCTGTACAGAACCAGACGACCTCTTTTATTTTTGAGTTGTAGTAGGATCCTCCCGGCACATGATAAATGTTCGAATTGGGGTTCCCTTTAATTTTTCCTTTACAGGATTCCTTTATATCGCCCTTGTTGGAATTCGACCCGTTATTTTTCGACCCTCCGGCTTGAAAACCTTCATCGGTGGCGTAATTTTCAATCGACCAAATGCCGGCCCCATCCTTCTTCGCTTTATCCTGGATTTCGTAAAATCTGTCCACATATTTCGTATTTGGCGGATACACATAAGCGACACGGGCCAGCCCCTTTTCAAGCAGCATTTCGTTAAACATGGAGCCTTCCACATAAATATAGGCGAGCAATCTTCCATACTTGTCCCTTCCCCAATTAATTCCCGGCTCTACCTCAATCTGCTTGCCAGGGTGCAGGACTTTTTTTGCAAAATCTGAAGCCTCTGGACCGAACGGCTGCACGCCAAGCCGCGGGTGTTGTGTTTCCGGTGTATCCACACAAAGAAGCCGGATCGTTTCCTCCCTGCCTTCTACCTTTACCACAATCGTATCCCCGTCTATATTTTTCAATACTTCTCCCAAAAACCTTCCGTTCTCAGGCTTAATTTCAGTCGAAACCTTCCCTGTCTCCGGCGAAGGCTTTTCATATACGCATCCTGAAACTAGCAGCGTAGCCAGGACAAAAATAATAACTAATTTAACATTTCTAAGTCGCATCTCTTCCCCACTTCCTGGATTGCTCCTTTTATAGTAGCAAAAAATCCGCAAAGACGGCCAGAAAAAGGCAAGCTTGCGTAATTTACATGACTAGAGATTCCTCTTTATCGAATAGTAGGAAATGGCTATACAATTAGTAACTTCTCACTAGTCATATTTTGTTCAAAACTTTTTTACAAGAATGTGAAATACTTTACAAACACCACACAGCAAAAAAATTAAATGTTATATTTTAACCATAGAAATGATTAATAACTTTTAAGGAGTGGAATCAAAATGGTGGCAAACTTTTTAAGAAACAATAAAATTGCAGCAGGCATTCTCACAGTCCTTCGTCTTTATCTAGGTTATTCTTGGATGACAGCAGGCTATCATAAACTTACTGGCGGATTCGATGCATCCGGGTTCTTGAAAGGCGCGGCCGCAAACCCAATTAAAGGCCCTGACGGATCTCTTGTTTATGGCTGGTATGTAGACTTTTTAAACTCTTTCGCCATCCCTAACGCGGACTTATTCAATACTCTTATCCCAATCGGCGAATTCCTTGTCGGCCTTGGCTTGATCCTTGGATGCTTGACAACAGCAGCTATGTTCTTCGGACTTGTCATGAATTTCAGCTTTATGCTGGCTGGTACTATTTCTCACAATCCTACAGACATTTTCCTTGGCACGATCATCCTGTTCTCTGGTTATAACGCTGGCCGTTATGGACTGGATCGCTGGGTCATTCCTTTCATTCGCAAAACAGTTTTCAAAAATAAAGATTTTGCGAAAAACGCTGCATAAGATCACACATTCAAGTCAATAATATGAAAAATCCCCTTCTGGGAAATTGGCCCACCTCCCCCGGGCCTCTTTTCCTGAAGGGGTTTTTGTTTTGTTTGTAAAGCTGGGTCAGTTATGGATTCGTACTCTTGTTCCATTTGGGACCATTGATGCCAGCTCCAATACATCCCGATTATGCATACGGATGCATCCGTGCGATACAGACTTCCCAATTGAGGAAGGATTGTTCGTTCCGTGGATTCCGTATCCGGCTTTGGAAAGGGACAGCCACATAACACCAAACGGGCCACCCGGATTCGGTTGGCGGTTTACAATGACATACTCACCCTCAGGTGTAGCGGTCAGCATTTTCCCGACCGCGATCGGATAAATTTTTATAAATCTGCCATCTTTATACAAAGCTAATGTCCTCTTCTTAACGGATACGTCTATTTGATAAGGAATGGTTGCGGGGTCAGGCAATCTTGGAATGATAATCCGCTGGCCGGGCTGAAGAATCCCCACCCCGGGATTGGCTTTTTGCAGCCTCCTCATGCTGACACGGTAATTCATCGCGATAATAGCCAGAGTCTCACCCGGTTTCACAATATGCACCATGTGTGTTCACGCCTTTTTGACAGCATATTCACATTTTGGGCGGCGGTGCCTGTCACCTGGTTATTCTGCTATTTTCTTCCGTTAATTTCGTATAGGTAAAAAACATAATCTGTTGCCACACTTGAATAGCCTTGTTGGCGGATCATCGCGGCTAGATTTCCCCGATGATAAGTGCCATGGTTCACCACATGCTGAATTAATTGCGCGAGATTAGTTTCCAAACGGCCGAATTTGGGATGCTCCGGGAAAATTTCCTTATCCAAATCTCTTTCACTTTGCAAAAATTCCTGATATTCAACAGACAATTCATGATATAGCGTTTCGATTATTTCGAGTCGCCTATCCTTTGTTTTTTCTTGAACCTCCCCAATGGCAGCATGGATTTCTTTCATACTTTTCCCTTTCATAACACCGAGCCAGAGTGTATCCGTCACAAATATATGTACAAGCGTCTCCGCAATGGATGAAAACACACTTTGAATTTTTGTTTCATAAATTTCTTCCGGCAATTCTTTTAACCGCCCAAAAAACTTTTTGTTCGCCCATACATGATAGTCATACAATTGTGCCGCAGGATGTTTCTTCAATTAAAAATCACTCCTTATCATTCTATGTAAACTATTATTCTTGCCTTCAGTGTGTAAATCCTTTATTGCCTCAGGACAAAAAAAGAACCCGCCGTAGAGAGGCGAATTCTTTTGAAAACCTTATCTTGCTTTTCTTCTCGCAAATTGCGGTGCTGCCTGCTCCTCTGCGGCTTCGGCAGCGAGAACATACTTTTTATAAGCAATCCAATAAAATAATCCTACGAAAACACTTCCTCCGACCGCGTTGCCAAGATAAACCGGGATAAAATTTTTAATGAATTCCCCCCAGCCCATTTCTCCCGCAAAAATGGCCACTGGCAACAAAAACATATTGGCTACCACGTGCTGAAATCCAATCCCGACAAATCCCATGATTGGGAACCAGATAGCGAGGATTTTCCCGCCCATGTCAGATGCCCCGTATGACAGCCAAATCGCCAGGCCGACGAGCCAGTTACATCCGATTGCTGAAAAGAACATTTCCGAAAAACTATGATCTACTTTTGCATGGGCGAAGGCGACTGTTTTCTCAAGATAGACCCCATCATTCAAGAGGCCGGCCAAATGCCCGAATACATAGGCGACAAATAACGCGCCAATCAGGTTGCTGATCGTAATCCACAACCAGTTCTTCGCCAGCCGGTTAAGAGTGACTTTTTTTGCAAAATAAGCAAATGAAACAGCCATCATATTTCCCGTCAGCAGCTCACCACCAGCAAGAACTACAAGTATGAGTCCAAGTGGGAAAACAGCCGCGCCGAGAAACGCGCCAAACGAACCGAGGTCATTCGCCAGTACGGCGGTCACACGAATATCCAGAAGATAACCAAGCGCGATGAACGCGCCTCCCAAAAAACCAAGCAGCAACATCGAGCCTAGCGGCAGGCCCGCCTTATATGTCCCTGCTTCAACTGCAAGCTTTGCCACAGCCTGCGGTTTACGGTAAGCCATATTGCAACCTCCTCCTGATGCAGTGATTCCATGTTGATTGGTGCAGACAGCCGGATGGACTTCTGTAAAATTCCGGCATCCCATATGAGTTGTTTTCCCTGCAAAAGGAGTCGCAAACCGTTTTTTACTCTATTCGAATTGGTTAGTCCCTATCAGTTTTTTTACCGTGAGGCCGTCATGAAATAAAGGAACCAAACCGCATGGTTTTGTTCATCTGCGGCAGCATTCCTGAAAGCTTCCCTCATCTCGCCGGGTCCAGCCGCCAGTGCAATCCTGTGATAAAAATCCACTGTTTCCTGTTCATCATTAAAGGCGAAATCAAGCCCTTCCCTATAGGTCGGCGGGCACGCTTCTGTAATCTGCGCGGTTGGCTGCCTCCCTGTCATCGATGTGTAAAAACGGACAAATTCGCGGTAATGCCTTATCTCGTCTTCACGGATTTCGTTAATCTTGTCACGGATCCGCTGGCTCGGCGCCATCCTCGCGAGCCGCTCATAACACTGGATAGCAGTATACTCTCCGTTAATCGCTTTTGCCAGGTCAGTGATTAACTGGGGCTGCTGCCTATACACGTCTTCCTGATAACCATATGGGTACATACCTATTCCTCCTGTTTATATATTCCTATTAGTTTATGGGCGGAGCGGGAAACCTGTGCATATGGCATGGGTGCACCGCCGCCATAAAAATTTATTCCCTCCATCTTTCGGGCTTGTTTGGCAAAAAAGGCTTCCAACTGGGAAATTTGTTCGGATGGCGCATATTCACACTAGTTTTGATAGCTTTTGTCAGGAAGCAGGAATTTGAAAGATTTTCAGCTAAACTATTCTTGTAACTTTTTTAATTATGTAGTTCCCTGCACTATATTCCATAAAATTTCCGATGAGAGAGGATGCTTGCGCATGAAAGAAGGACAAGTGATAAAAGCCTATACAATTCAGGAAGTATCAAGGAGGATCAATGTTCCCCAAGGGACACTGCGCCAATGGGAGAGGGATTTCAGCGGTTTGGTTGTTATACCAAGGACTAGGCAGGGCTCCCGTTTTTATACCGAAACAGAGATTAGCCTGCTCATGAAAATAAAACAAATGCGAGAAAAAAACCTCGGCAAAGAAATGATCAGGGAATTAATCAAGGAGCATTATAGATTAAGTTCGGAAGCTGCATCCGAATCACTCGCACCCACTCTGAAAGTGATCAGCGACACGGCTCCAGTGGCATCTTCCGACGATCAAACTGTCCCAGGGCCATTAGCTGCCGCTCCGGAACCTTCTTTTGACATGGATGCGTTTTTCAATGCAATGGAAGCTTATAAACAAAATTTCCTTGACGATGTCCGCGAAGAGATACGCGGAACACTAAGGAAAGAATTGATCGAAGAGCTAAAAAAGGAAGTTTCCAAAGGTTCTTTCCATACGGTAAAAAGCCTTTCTGATTCCATCTACAAGTCTAGCGAAAGGACACTCGCTGAGGTAGAGGAACTCGCTTCACAGGTTTCGAGATCTTCGGAACAAGCCTCCGAAACGGCTAGATTCCTTTCGAACAGCATTTCGAATGTTTCAAAAGCCAATTCCGAACAATTCGCAGCCCTCAATAAACGTATGGCTCAATCGGCTGAAAGATCAACCAAGGAAATCAAAGCCCTTGTCAAGTCGATGTCGGACGCCAATATTGTCACAGAAAGTGTTGTAGAGAGCTTTAATGAAACGCTGATTAAGGATCGCGAATTTTACATGGATACGCTTCACATGGAAAGAATGATTCACAGCCAGGAAATGGACAAGCGTGAAGAATTGCTGCAAGAAATCGTCTCAAGCTTCCGGGATACTGCAGCAGCAAAAGAGAAAAAATGGTGGAAACTCTGGGGCGAGTAATTTGGCATAGGATGTTAACAACATTGTTTAAGACATAGGCTTTGTAAAAGATGAATGTTGATTTCAATAGCGTTGATTGGAACGGAGGGGACTGACTCCGGCGGGATGAAGCGGCACGTGGAGACCTCTCGAAAAGCGGAAGCGCCTTGGGCAGCCCCGACAAGCGCTGGAGGGCCAGAAGGGGAAGTCGTTCTTTGACTTCACATTCGGGACCGAAGCGACCTCGAGGGGCTAGGCGCTGTAGCTGGACAAACAGGCGTCTAGGACGCCGAGGAGGCTCCAAAAAGACTGCTCCTGCGCCACAGACTATTCGAGGAAGCGAACCTTCAGCTCGTCGCAAAGCTGCACGAAGCCCATTCATTGTTGTGTCTCATGAAGTTGGTTCAAGTAGATGCTTCGCCCCGCGGAAAGCATGTCCCCGGAGTGGAAATCAACTTCAAGGATAACAGAGACAAAAAATAAAAAATGAATAACGGGGGGAATTATTGATGAATTCAAGCGAGGTTGCAAAGATTCTCGGCGTTTCGACAAGCACAGTTCAACGATGGGTAAAACAGCTTAATTTGCCGATGGAACGAAACGAACGCGGCCACTATACATTTACGGAGGATGATCTCCCTATCCTCGAGAACATCCGCGATCAAATCCAGAACGGCGCCCTCCTCCAGGATATTGCCCCAGTAAAGACCAGTACTATCCGGAAAGGCACTGTCAAGGCTGTGGAAATGAGCCCGGACTTTGAAAAATTGATGATGATGTTTTCTGACCTGGAACGGAAAATCGACAACAAGGCAGATTCAGTCGCCTCTTATCAGCTAATTCAGCACAGAAAGGAAATTGAAGAATTGCAGAATCAGGTGGCGGAGCTTGCCGCCGCGCTTGAAGAGTTCGGGCACCGGGTGCCCAAACCGAAAGAGCTAGCTACCGATCAGCCGGTCCCGCTTGATAATAGTTTAATGCTGCCCGAAAAGCGCAAAAAGAAAAAGAAAGCGTTTGGTGGTTTTTTCGGATTTTAGCTAAAGATTTGAAATTGGAGCGGTTTTTCAAGTGGTTGGCCCTAAATTGAGCTGCTTTGCCTTGGACAGCCGTCGGGTTTCACGCCCCGGTTGTCTTGGGTAAGCAGCTTTTAAATTGGAAGAACCTATTTAAGGAACCATTTGATTTTTGTTAGCGCATCCTTTGTGTTTTGGTACCTGAACGGAAGGTCGAATTTGGTGGTTTGTTTCAGAACGCTTTTTTCGTGGGAAAACACATCAAAACTGCCCTTACCGTGATAGGCCCCAATCCCGCTTTCGCCGACACCGCCAAAAGGCAGATAAGGTGAAGCAAGATGCATCACAGTATCATTGACACATCCTCCTCCGAAAGAAATTTTGCCAAGAAGTTCTTCCTGAACCTCTTTCGCCTCCGTAAAAATGTACATGGCGAGTGGCTTCGGATGTGAATTGACCTCCACGATAACGTCCGATAAATTTTCATACTCAAGTACCGGCAGGATCGGACCGAAAATCTCCTCCTGCATTACGGTGGATTCCCAGCTGATTCCTTCGATGACAGTTGGCTCGATGGCCAGACTGTCCCGGTTTGAGCGCCCTCCAATGACAGTGGAACCTTCACCAAGGAAACCAGACAGTCTGTCAAAATGCCTTTCACTGACAATCCTCGTGAATTCTTGGTTTTCTAGAGGCGCTTCGCCATATAGTTGGATAATCGCCTGCCCGAGCAAATTCAGGAACCTTCCTTTTACTGACTGATGCACAAAAAGGTAGTCGGGCGCGACGCAAGTTTGACCCGCGTTGATGAATTTTCCCCAGGCAATCCGTTTTGCGGCTAGTTCAAGATTGGCATCCTCATGGACGATACAAGGGCTTTTCCCGCCAAGCTCGAGCGTAACCGGTGTCAGGTTTATCGCCGCTGCTTCCATAATGATTCGCCCAACCGCGACACTCCCTGTAAAGAAAATCTTATCGACTTTTTCCTGCAAAAGCCCCTGGCTCGCTTCAGCCCCGCCTTCCACAACCGCGATATATTCTTCGGGGAAAGACTTGCCCACTACTTCGGACAGGAGTCCGGATGTCGCGGGGGTCAGCTCAGATGGTTTCAGAATCGCACAGTTGCCGGCTGCGATTGCGCCAATCAGCGGAGCAAAAGCTAACTGGAACGGGTAATTCCATGGCGAAATAACAAGTGCTACCCCATAAGGCTCGGGATAAATATAGCTGCGGGATCCGGCTAATGAAATCGTTGACTTGACCCGGCGCGGCTTGGCCCACTTTTCCAGATTCTTTTCCGTGAAACGGAGTTCACTTAGCACGATACCGACTTCCGTTAAATATGATTCGAAATCGCTTTTATTTAAGTCCTCTTTCAGTGCTGAAAGGAAATCCTGTTCGTGATCCTGGATGAGTTTCCGGAGCTTTTTAAGGGATTCACGCCGAAATTGGATATCCATCGTATTACCCTTGGCAAAAAAATCTTTCTGTTTGCTTACTAATTCTGCATAGTCGCGCATACCCTCACTCCTTCTATCAGTCGGCAACTCCCTACTTCTCCATACTAATTTTCCAGCCTGAATGTTGCAAGCAAAGGCTACAGGCTTCCTCTTTTGAGAAAATGCACTGAATTGATACAATGATAATAGAGACTTATTGGAAAGAAGTGAAAATCGATGACTATAAACCGGTTAACGAAAAAAGTCCGCTATTCGGTATTGGACCTGTCACCTATTCTTGAAGGCGGTACTGCCGCTGAGTCATTAAATAATACGGCGGACCTTGCCCGCCATGCTGAAAATTGGGGTTACCACCGGTACTGGCTGGCCGAACATCACAACATGCCAGGCATCGCCAGTTCGGCTACCTCCGTCGTCATTGGCCATGTTGCATCGCACACAGATACAATCCGCGTAGGATCTGGCGGCATTATGCTCCCTAATCACTCACCACTTGTGATTGCAGAGCAATTCGGAACACTGGAGTCCTTATTTCCCGGCCGGATTGATCTTGGTCTTGGCAGAGCCCCGGGTACCGACCAGCTAACCGCAGCGGCCCTACGCCGGGATTGGCGGATGAATGCCGATGACTTCCCGAATCAGGTCGATGAGCTCAGGGCTTATTTCGACCCGTCGAGACGTGATGGCGTCATCCATGTACGGGCGGTTCCAGGGGAAGGTTTGGACATCCCCATCTGGCTGCTCGGCTCGAGCGGTTTCAGTGCGCGCCTCGCAGGACAGCTCGGTCTCCCATTTGCCTTCGCCAGCCATTTTGCACCTGAAAACGTAATGGCGGCATTAAAGATTTACAGGCAAAGTTTCCAGCCTTCAAACGTCCTGGAACAGCCATACTGCATGGTTGGCATCAATATCGTTGCATCAGAGACGGCTGAAAAAGCGGAATACCTGGCCACCTCCATGCAGCAGCAATTTCTGTCGCTTCTCAGGAACAAGCCGGGAAAACTCCAGCCCCCTGTCAAAAGCATGGCGCCGATTGCCAGCCCTTATGAATTGACCCTATTGGAAGGAAGGCTCGCTTCCACGTTTGCGGGTACGAAGGAACATGTAAAGGAACTGCTCCACGAATTCCTGACTGAAACGGAAACGGATGAAGTCATCATAAATGCCCAGATATTCGACCATTCGGAACGTCTGAAATCATTTGAGCTTGCAGCTGAAATAATGAAAGAATTGAACGGAGAGAAATAATTCCATTACTGTCGCCGCATTTTAAAAGGACAATTTAAAATGAATGACTGATAGCCCGCCCATTCCGGCGGGTTTTTCCCTTTCATTCGGCAAATACCTACATTATTTACAGGAAATTTACAAAAAACTTGTGAAATAATGAAACTTTTTGGGAATCTTACAGTATACTATTCTAGGTAATTATTATATACACAGGGGGTATATCAACATGAGAATACGTGATTTAAAAAAAGATGGCCTTGCAGCCTTGAAAGGACAATGGGGCATTGCCATATTGATTTCGATCATTTCCTTCGCCATCTATGCAATCGTTCCTATTATTGGTGAAATTATTGGCACGGGGAGTTTTTCAGAATGGCTAGAAACAGAAGAGGCGCCAGCCAGGGCACAGGCGATTTCTTTTTCGCTATCAATTCTCTTGAGCCCGATTCTATATAGCTGCTATTGGGCTTTCCTCGACATGCGAAGAGGGCAAAGAGTATCTGTCGGGAGCCTGTTCAATAAATTCCAAGGTAACTTTTATTTCAAAACAGTCGGCCTCTATCTGTTAACGACCATCTATACAATCTTATGGACTTTGCTTCTAATTGTACCGGGAATCATAAAGGGCATCGCCTATTCCCAGGCCCATTTCATCCTAAGAGATAATCCAGGGATGGTCATCAATGATGCCATCACCGAAAGCCGTAAATTAATGGATGGCTATAAAGGCAAGTATTTCCTGCTGGGACTTAGCTTTATTGGCTGGTCACTCCTGGCAATACTGACTTTCGGAATCGGGTTTATTTGGCTAGTTCCATATTTTTCAGCGACGCTTGCATCATTCTATCAATCCCTGATTGAGCAGAGGAACAATGAAATCATAGAAGCTTAAAACAAAAATCCCTGCCCTATTTGCATAGGAGCAGGGATTTTTCTTATTCTAAATTGAGATTGAAAAGCGCATCCCGCGCCTTTTCCCTCGTCAAATTGTACGATTGCCATTGGCCATGCGCAGTCGCTTCCACTTCCATTTTCCTGTCTTTCAACAAGTTTTTCAGCCCGGCCATTTCAGGCTTTTCTTTATATAATTCGCTCAAGGCGAGGACCCCTGTATCCGACATATAGGCAAGATAATCCAGATCGATTTTGCCTGTCAGCTCGTATCTGTCCATATTCCTGTCGGCAACAATTTGTTCAAGGTTAATGATGTTGATGGCAGTATAATAAACAAGCGCTGCAATGAAATAAAAATGGAACAGCGACAAACGGGTGAGCCAGATCTTTGCCAGTGTGTAACAGAATATGACAAGCAGGAAAATCATGAACGAATGGATGAGCACCCTTAGGAAGGTAAATCCGTATGCTTCTTCATACATCAGCAGCCTCATGAATGCCGAGCAAAGAATGATGCCGCTTGCCAAGACAAGGATGGAAAGCGCGCCTTGTATTAGCCTATTCATTAATCCTGCCGCACTTTTTGCAAAAGAAAGAACGAAAACCGTCACCGAAAGATTGATGACTGACACGAAAACTAGTTCAAAGAAACCGCGTCTGGCGTACTCTGCGTAAGTAAACCCGCCACTCAGTGATCCGCTGAAGAAATACGTGAATTGGACAGCAACGAACAATAGATAGACAGCGTCAAGCAGAAACAGGACAGTCAGTAAAATGACAGGGTCGATTCCCTTCCATGCTCCCTTTTCTCCCGTTTGTTTGATTTCAAGCCTTTTCTTCAGATGAACTTGAAGGAAACCAAAGAAAGCAAAGGTGGATAAAAGCGAAAATATAATCCTGAAGACTGTTTCGCCGCTAATATTGAACCAGGCCGGAAAACCGGAGACAATTCTTTCAAATTCCGTATCCGCGGACATAAGAAGTTTAAGTACAATGGTAAGAACAGGGATTGAAATACCGACGCCAATAAGAACCCTTTTGATAACAGACGCATTTTTAATATTTGTCCGATGCTGCGCAAGCCGGGCTGTAAACCTTGCAAACGCGGCATTATATGCGATGCTGTCCCCTATCCTTTTGAAAATATAAACGATGAATACCGGTTTCGCCCACTCAGCCTGTTTCGGACCGGTAATTAAAGAAATATGAAAAATGACAAGTGAGGGAATCAAAAGAAAATTCAGCCCCTGGAAAAATTCCATATCGTACAAA
Organism: Bacillus sp. B-jedd; assembly: GCF_000821085.1. Lineage (GTDB taxonomy): Bacteria > Bacillota > Bacilli > Bacillales > Cytobacillaceae > Bacillus_D. The sequence continues at coordinate 2,093,931 of NZ_CCXR01000001.1, read as the reverse complement.
AAGTAGCTTGCCGCCAGAAGCCACACTGCTCCAAGGACAAGCCAGCCAAGCCGCTGATGCCTGAATGGAAAACCACGAAACCTCCAGAAAAAAACCGAATAAAATGCTGCGATAAAAAGAAAATACGAAATCCCTATCTGTGATCTTGTCAGTGATTCTTCAGCCAAAATCCCAAGTCCAAGACATAACAGTAAAAATAGCCAGTCTTCTTTCCTCATTCTTAGTTCCATACATTCGTCCTCCAAGTATATAGGTTATCTTTATATATAGTTATTCTATGTATGTGTGTAAAAAAAAGCCTAGACTGAAGACTTTTTCCCCCACTGATACGCAAACAAGCATATAGGATAGAGAAGCGCTGTGAGAATAATGCATACAGCGATAAACGTTTTTGTTAAAAGCGGATAAAACCATTCGTACGGGATGATTCCCGTTAAAGTCAGCACCATTAAAGTCAAATTGGGGATTAGTGCCGCAAGGAAGGTCTTCCTAACAAGCCCACGGCCATTGCTGCCAAAACTGCGCCCAATTTCATAACCTAGCAGTGCCCAGAAAAATATGTATACAAACGCGATAATGAACGGTATCGATGTCAGATAGCGCCAGACAAAGCTGAGCCATTCCCACTCGAACACGTTGTGCGCTGCCGTTAATGCACTGCCCGCCGCAAATAGCAGGATATTCAGCAGGATAAACAACCATTTCATATTGCTCGGCGTTACAGTAAGTTCCTCTTTCCACATGTCAGCGATTTCTTTCGGAGTGCCAAGCCTGGCATAAAGTGCCTCACGGGCCTCCTCTTCACCAAGTGAAAAAGAGTCTACGAGCATCTCATCAAGATGTTCCTCATAATCCCGAAGGATGGACTCCTTTTCAGCAAAAGTGCCAAGCCTCCGGTCCAACTCTTTCAAAAAATCATTCTTCAGCCGTTCCATGATCCGATCTCCCTATCACTCTGTTCATAACCTGAACAAAGTCCTGCCATTCACGGGTTTTTTCTTTCAGCAACTCCTTGCCTTCAGCAGTTATCCGGTAATACTTCCTTGCCGGGCCTTTCTCCTGCTCCTGCCAATAGAATTCAATATATCCCTGCTTTTCCAGCTTGTGAAGCGCAGGATACAAGGTACCTTCCTTGACGGTGAAGCCATTTCCGCTCCTGGCCTCAAGTTCCTTGACTAGTTCATAGCCGTACATATCCCGGATATCAAGCAGTTGAAGCATAAGAAGAGACGTGCTCCCTTTCACGAGCTCACGATTGAACAATTTCATCACCTACCAAGAAATATTATGTATATAGAAATACTACAACGTTTTAGTTTTGTTGTAAAGCTGGATAATGAACTATTTATTCTTTTCGTGGATCCAGGAGTGTCTTTCGTAAAAATATATACCAGATACTATATCCTATGCTTCCGCCTATCGTATTCAGAATGAGATCGTCCACATCGAAGGCGCCGACACGAAAAATAAATTGAGCGATTTCAACGGTTAGGGAGAGAAGGAAGGTCCATCCGGCCGCAAGTCCGGTCGATTTTACTTTTGCAAAAAGGAACGGCAGGAAAAATCCAAACGGCAAGAATGCCAGTATATTGCCGAAAAATTCATCTGTCACCATTGATAAACCTGGTTGAAAAGAATAATGAAAATAGCGATTGATCGTTTTAAAGGGAATTAAATTGTAATCTACAATGCCTTGTACGCCGTTTCGATAAGCTGAGAAAAACAGGAGATAAAATAAAAGAGCTAAGTAAAGAATGAAAACGAGAAAGGCTAATGGCTTGATTCTTTTTAACAACACACGTATACACCCCAATTATAAACAACATGATAACAACAAATTAAGCTCAAATGAAAGTATGCTATTAAGTAATAGCGATTGCTAGCTCTTTGTTAGCAGTTGCTAAACGTCTGTAGGTCGCTTTCAAAGTACCTTGATAGGTTCGTATCCTTTGTAAACGGCAAAAAACCTTCGCCTTTCGGGCAGAAGGTTTCTCCGTGCTATTTCATATATTTGATAGTATCTAGTGCCTGAGACAGTGATGGAAGGATACTGACTTCCTCGAACTTGAGTCCGAGCTGGACGGCTGTTTGGGCGATTTCAGGCCGTATACCGGAAAGGGTCGTCCTCACGCCGATCAGCTTCAGTGCTTTAATCAAGTTAAAGATTTCATTAGCGACCATCGTATCCATTATGGCCACTCCCGATAAATCGATGCACAGACTCGAGATGTCTTGTTGGACACATTGCTCGAGCGTATTTTCAAGGATGATTTTCGCCCTGGCTGTGTCTATGTCCCCTATCAGCGGAAGAAGCGCGGAGGTGCCCTGGAGCTTGATCACCGGGGAACTCAGTTCATTGATCAAATCTTTTTGCGAAAGCAGGCGGCGCATCGTATTTTTATGATAAGCTTCCACAAAGATGGCAATGGATAGGTTAAAAGCATCCATGGTCGTCTCATACCAGGACAACGCCTGCTTGCAGCTGACCCTATCTTCATTTTGATCAATGAATTTATTAATATATTTTAGGGCTACCTTTTGGCTGTTTATGTATTCACGAATCACATAATGTAACGGTGTGTCCAAGTGTTTGGCATCTTCAGCAAGATCATGTGACCATTTGCGGAACTCCCCTTGAAGATGGGTTTCTCCTTCAGTAAAAAGCCTATAAAAATGAAGGAAATATTCCTGGTTTTGTTTTTTTAATTCTTCAATAATATCTGGATTTGTAGTTGAATAAACAGAAGAAGGATCCTTATCATCAACCATTGCGTACCAGTCTTCTGAAAGCTGCCACGTCTGGCTCATGAAAAAATCATATAATTCCTGATTCAATGTCATATTGTTCCCCCATTTTTACCCATTATCAATTTATTGTAGCGGAATTTTGAACGAAAGCAAAATAATACCCCTAATCAGATACCCGTTTCTTCATTTTTTAATCAAAAAGAAAAAGCCTATTGGATCAGGCTTTTTCGTTCAATCATTTGTAATGAGGTTGATGGAGGCAGCTATTCTGTCCCCTCAGTCTAGAAGCCGACAAAATATTCATTTTGCCAATTCGGTTGCCCGTGCTGTTTTGGCAGAAGGCTGTCATGCTTGGCATGGACCCATCCTTCCTCATCAAGGATCATCATTTCCTCATCCTCTTGACGTTCTTCAATCGAGTAGGCCGCAATTTCGGCCATGAGCGGCGGATATGGGCTTCTTCTCATATGGCAGGCGAGATTCTTTAAGACTTGGGAGTAATCCATATCCCGGCATACAGCAAACCAGTCTTCAACGGTTTCGTTTTTTACCGTGAAATCAGGATAGACAGATTCGATTAGAACCAGAATTTTTATCAGTTCTTGCTTCTCCATCCACTATTACCTCCCATTTGCTTTATGATAATCAGCGATATATTGCCTCAGTCCCCTTGCTCAACGGAATAAGGATTTTTACCAATATTCAACCTAGCCTCGTCAGTAAGAATAACCGGCTGGTCTGCCAATTGTCCATCTGCATTTCCCTCCGAATGCATACTGCCGTCAAAATGAAGTGGTTTGTTTTCCATGCGAGTCCCTCCTTTTTCACTTACTTTTCCTTAATGGCAAAGTTTTCATACATTGAAAGGAGTGTATTTATTTCTAAAATTTCTTACTATTCAGTATAATTTATTGTTTAAGGATTTTCCAGTGTTGGACGGGGATTTATTCATCCCTTCAAAAAAGAGGCTGCCGAATAGTATCTTTATCCGGCAGCCTTGCTTTAACAATTAAAATAATTACTGAAATGACCGTATCCCTACTCAGCTGACTGGACTGAATTTTTCACTCGGGTAAATCCATGGTATCTTGTTCCCTGAAAAGTCAATTCACCATGATCGCCTTCTGCCAGCTGGCCATATTCATAGCCATTTACCTGGAATTCCATCCGGTCGCCGCTTTCCACCTCGAATGTCGTATAATAATGCGTGCTGGCCGAATGGTCATTGGCTCCGCCGCTTACACGGGTACGTTTTGAGACCACTTTTGCCATCACTGTCAGCTTTGGCTGCTGATTATTATTCGACCATTCTGTTATCCCCTTCCCAATTGCAAAAAGGAAGATACCAATGAAAACAACGAAAAAGATAGGCACAATAACCGACATGGCATCAAACATCTCGAAACCCGTATCCATCTACCCCACTCCCTCTCTTTCCTAATCCTTTTTCTTCAATAGTTCATCCCTGTAATGGACGGCAGAAAGAAGCTTCGCCCCTCGCAGCCTGCCAATCTGCTCATCAAGCATCTTCAGCGCCTCAACCTTTCCCCCTGCACGGACGGCCTCTTCGACCTCTAGCCACTTCCGATAATCAGAATCCCTTACGTTATTTTTATATGTGTTATATGCTTCCAAATTACCTTCTTCGCAGCTGACTGCGGCAAGATAATAATTTTTGAAAAGACTTTCTTTCATCTTTTCCAGAATCGGCTTTGCCTCTGTATGCCTCTTCTGATGGATGAAGAGCATGACATTCGCCATATCTTTCATTTTCCCATTTCGCATATTGCCGGTAATCATGGAGGCTTCCTCATAGTCCCCAGTTAAAAACCGGTAAAGAAATTTATAATAGGCATTCCGGGACTTTTTTAAATAATTCTTCATTTTCTCCGTATCCTTGCTCCAAATGATCGGGATGACGAAAGGAGTGGAAACGATAATATAAATTGCAATAATCGCAAATGTCACAATGGGCGAAACATCCAACAGGCCCAGTGTTAAAGCGATGAAAAATAATGATATGTACCAAAACAACATTGACAAGACCCTCCCAGTATCGTAAGCCTTTTCAGGCGGCTTATTAAAATAACTTTACCATACGGAAAATGGAAGGTATATCTATTTTCTGATTTTTTGAACAGATAATAATCGCTCAATGAAATTGTCGATTCAGGCAGCCAAATCGGCTATCTCTTGTCGGATGGTGTTTTTTTCGCTATTATTTAGACTTAGGCAAAAGAAATACAGCTAGAATTGGAGTTAAGGATATGATAATTTGGAATTTATTCGTCGCGCTCATTCTTGGTATTGTCGAAGGACTGACTGAATTCGCGCCTGTTTCTTCAACTGGACACATGATCATCGTTGATGATTTACTGCTTCACTCGAAAGAACTTTTCTCCCCCCAGGTAGCAAACACGTTTAAAGTAGTCATCCAGCTAGGTTCCATCCTAGCGGTTGTGATTGTATTTAAAGACAGAATCCTTGGCCTGCTCGGACTCGCGAAGAAAAAAGCAGACGAGGAAACTGGCGAATCGCTGAGCCTTCTGAAAATATTCGTCGGCCTCCTCCCAGCCGGGATCACCGGGGTGCTGTTCGAGGATTATATTGATGAGCATCTATTCTCTGTCAAAACCGTTGTTGTCGGCCTTGTGCTTGGCGCAATTCTTATGATCATTGCCGACTTTGTCCGTCCGAAAAAGCCGAAAGCAGAAACAGTCGACCAGGTCGGCTACAAGCAGGCATTCGGCATTGGACTCTTCCAATGCCTCGGGCTGTGGCCGGGCTTTTCCCGCTCGGGATCAACCATCGCCGGCGGCGTCCTGCTCGGAATGAGCCACCGTGCCGCATCGGATTTCACCTTCATCATGGCTGTGCCAATCATGATGGGAGCGAGCGGGATCTCCCTTTTGAAAAACTGGGAATACTTCAGCATGGACGCGCTGCCATTCTTTATCGTCGGCTTCCTTGCGGCATTTGTTTTCGCTTTGATCTCCATCCGCTTTTTCTTGAAGCTGATCAATCGAATCAAGCTTGTCCCGTTCGCCATCTACAGAATCGTCATTGCCATCCTGATTTATGTACTATACTTTTAATCCTTCCAATTAATGAATGCAACGATAAGTAAGAGCAACCTTGACGGGTTGCTCTATTCTTTGTGGCATTTAAAGTTGAGTGTTGATTTAACTGCGGGATTAGCGATTGTCTTTTCACGTTGATGCCAGGTGTTAGGACAGATTCCCCATTATTTCATAGTGCTCTGTCCCAACGTGCCCCGTCTTGGGACAGGTTCCCCATTATTTCGTTGCGATCTGTCCCAACGTGCCCTGTCTTGGGACAGCTTCCCCATTATTTCATTGCGATCTGTCCCAACGTGTCCCGTCTTGGGACAGCTTCCCCATTATTTCGTTGCAATCTGTCCCAACATGCCCTGTCTTGGGACAGAATCCCCATTATTTCGTTGCAATCTGTCCCAACGTCCCCCGTCTTGGGACAGCTTCCCCATTATTTCGTTGCAATCTGTCCCAACATGCCCTGTCTTGGGACAGCTTCCCCATTATTTCGCTGCAATCTGTCCCAACGTGCCTTGTCTTGGGATAGCTTCTAAAAATCCAATCAAACCAAAGCGGCAACGTATGCCTCAACAAAAGCGCGTCGAAAATCCAGATTAAATCCTTGTGTTACTTTTGCAAAAATCAGAAAAGGATTGGACGTCTACCCTCCTTTGTGTATACTTAATAGCATGTAAAAAAGGAGTGTTTGTAAATGAAAGTAGCATATTTGGGGCCACATGGAAGTTTTTCCGAGGAAGCTGCCTATAAAACATTCAAGAATGGCGAGGCAAATTGGCAGCTTTGTGATTCGATTCTTGAAGTTCTTGAGGCGGTTGGCGATCGGAAGGTTGAAAAAGGCATTGTGCCAATTGAAAACTCAATCGAAGGAACCATTAATATCACCGCGGACGGCCTTTTAGCCAACAATTTGTTTATTGAAAATGAGGTCATTTTTCCAGTCACGCTCAATCTGCTCGTTAATGAAGGAGCCGACATAAATGATATCCGCGAGGTCTGGTCCATTTCGCCAGCCCTTGCCCAATGTAAGGACTACATAAAGGAATCCCGTTTGAAAACGAAGGAATTCGACAGTACCTCTTCAGCGGCCAGGGCATTAAAGGAACAGGGCCGTATGGACGCAGGAGCGATTGCATCAAGCGCCGCAGCCAGTCTTTTCGGTCTTGAGGTTGCAAACAGTTCAGTCCAGGATAACGGTGAAAACCATACTCGATTTCTCGTTGTCGGGAAAAGGAGCTCTGAGTTCCTGCCTTTCCACAAGCGTGATAAGATCATGCTCCTGATTGCCCCAGCACTGGACCAGTCGGGCGTTCTGTCCTCAATCCTTAACGTTTTCTCGGCGCTGAACATCAACCTGACCTGGATTGAATCACGGCCAACGAAAAAGCGCCTTGGCACCTATCATTTCTTCCTTGAAGCGGAAACAGGCCAGGATCAGGAAAGAACAACGAAAGCACTGAAAATATTGAGGGCATTCGGCCATGAAGTGCAAGTATTGGGCAGCTACAATACTGTAAGGCTATGAGGCCAACTCAGTTTTCGTAAGGAATTTTAGCTGAATGAACGGTTACCTAACTAGTTTAAAAACTTCCAAACATGGTTACATCAATAAGGATAATACTGTTTGGAGAGGATTTTAATGGAAACCATTTTAATAGAAAAAGAAATAAGCGGCTATATCGGCCGGCTTTTGAGGGAGAGCTTTGGCCGCGGGCCGAAAGCGGTATATTCCACATACTCGGACCCTTTTATTGTCGTGCATATTACCGGCTTTATGTCCCCCGTAGAAAAATCACTGATAGACTGCCAGCAAACCCTCTACGTGGAAAAAACCCGTGACGTCATTATGGATGGGTTAATGGATGAAGTGAAAGCGTTTCTGGAAATTACACTGGAAAGGAAAGTCGATGATTTTTACTATGACTGGAACCTCGAGGAACAGTCAGGAGCGTTTATCATTACCCTTTCGCCTGAAGCCCCAGAGGCATTAACGGGCGGATATGCTGGGAAAACCCATGTGCATCATGAAATGGCTGAAGTAAGTATCGAAGCCCAAAAAATGCCCGAAGAAATCGATTCATCCATCTTAAGCAGGCGCGTGCTTCTGTTGATAAGAAAAGGCATCCTTGTTCAAATTGAAAAAGAATTGATCCATCTAGGCTTTGAAGAAACCTTGACTTTAGCAAAAAGAAGACTGGAGAAAAGAAAGCTAAAAGAACATCAGGGAAACTTTGAAAAGCACCTACAGAAAAACATAGCAGAAGTATTTGTCGACTGGAACTTCGATAAAGATTTGAGCTACTCTGTATTTATTTTTAAACCTGAATAATAAGTTTGAAATTAATGATTACACCAATTGTTTCAAAACTGGTTGATTGGAGCTCAGGCATGTAGACTCCTGCGGGATAGAGCAGCAAGGGGAGACCCCGCAGGAGCAACGCGACGAGGAGGCTCCACTGATGCCCCGCGGAAAGCGAAATGCCCGGAGCGGAAAACTGGTTGATTGGAGCTCAGGCATGTAGACTCCTGCGGGATAGAGCAGCAAGGGGAGACCCCGCAGGAGCAACGCGACGAGGAGGCTCCACTGATGCCCCGCGGAAAGCGAAATGCCCGGAGCGGAAATCAACCACTCATTTCCAGGCGGAAAACCTTAATGGTATTTTGCCCCAGGCTATTGATTGCCTCCTTAGGCAATGCTACAATAATAGGTGAATATCATTTGATTAATCAACCATTTACCTAATTTAAATCTGATAGCAATGAATGGACACGCGCCAGACATAAGTCAGAAATGAGGGAATGTTATTTCCCCGTTTCTGGCTTTTTTTATTGTGAATCAGTTGGGGATTAAATACGTTTAGAAAGGTCGGAAACCATTGATGAGAGAGAGAAATGAAAAGCTCGGGGATATGAGCGTTGCTGAGTACATCGATACACTAATAAAGGAAAAACTCGAGGAGACGCTGCAAGAAAAACAACTTCAGACGCTCAAGAAAAAGGAATTGGAGACCTATCTCGAATCGCTCGGAAAGACAAACGACTACCCTTACAAAAAAGCGGCCAGCCCCTTCAAGACAACCTATCTGTTCAACTATGACAGACAAAAATTCCAAGTGGAAATTTTTTACCGTTACACGAATTTTTATACAAGACATCACGTTAGTTGTATAGCCGAAGAATCGGGAAATAATTGAAGAAAAGCTCTTGGTTGGTTTCCTTTTCGCGTTTTAATGGTATAATGAAACCAAGAAATCGCATAATCTAAAAAAGACCGGCCATGTTCGCAGCATGCCCGGCCAACACAATAGAACGGTCCCTTTAAGGGGGTCAGCTATTGGATGAACACAATAATCCACCAGAGCCGTCAACTCAAGGGTGGATTATTTTTTTTGGTTAAATGACAGAATGCTTACGATTAAACCCGTGAAGGCGATTGCAAACATTAATGATTCGAACACTGTCATACGGCACCACCCCCTTTGCTGCGGGAGTGAGCCGACCACCCTTGAGAAACCAATTCTATTGTTGTTCCATTATACCATTTCCATGGCAAGAAAAGCGCAAACGCCTGTTCAGCGCCGTATGGACTGGAGGGCCCCGATGGAGATAAAGGAAACACGATAAGCGTTAGCGAATCGATGTTGACTTATCGTAGCGAGGGGACCGAAGTACACTAGGCGCTAGGCGCTGGAGCTAGACAAATTTTATACATTCTTATCTTTTGAAAAAGGCGACGGATTCCCCCGCCGCCCATCATTTAAACCAGCCTTTTTCCTTCGAATGCGTAATCGCTTCAATCCGGTTTTTCACTTGAAGCTTATCAAGAATCGTCGAAATATAATTGCGCACGGTCCCAGCCGACAGCGTCAGCTCGCTTGCGATTTCCTTCGTGTTCTTCCCATCCGCAATCAGGCTAAGCACATCCATTTCCCTCTCAGTGAGCGGATTATCCTCACTGTACAAATCATCCATCAGTTCAGGCGCATAAATCCGCTTACCTGCCACCACATTCCGGATCGAGCCTGCAAGCTCCTCACTTGGGCCATCCTTAAGCAAATAAGCGCTGACCCCCGCCTTTAACGCCCTCTTGAAATAGCCTGGCCGTGCGAAAGTCGTCAGAATAATGATTTTGCAGCTGGAATCCTTCAGCTCCTCGGCAGCCTCCAGCCCGCTTTTTCCAGGCATTTCGATATCCATAATACACACATCAGGTGAAAGCGAACGGACAAGATTGACAGCCTCCTCCCCGTTCGCCGCCATCCCGACCACTTCCATATCATCCTCCAGATTCAGCAGCGACCCGAACGCCCCAAGCAGCATCCTCTGATCCTCAGCAATCACAACCCTAATCATCTCACACCCTCCTTCTCCAAATGCTTCACCACAGTCGGAACACGAATCAACAGCTCAGTTCCCCCGTTGCAACTAATATCCAGCGTCCCATTCACAAACTCAAGCCTCTCCCTCATCCCCGAAAGACCACTTCCTTTTGCAAAATGAACCTTGTCTACCTGCCCGACTCCATTATCTTTTACAATCAGTGATATTTCCCTGTCATTGTGTGCAAGGATCACTTCACAGCCTGTCGCACTGCTATGGCGGACCACATTCGTAATCGCTTCTTTCAGGCACATGCTCAAAATATTTTCCACCAGGAGGGGCACATTTTGCAGCGACCAATCCTCGCTTCCTTTAAATTCAATCTGTGCAGCATCAAGGAGCTCCTTTACCCTGACAATTTCCTCGTTCAGACGAATGCCGCGCATTTGCGCAACCATTTTCCTCACTTCGTTCAAGGCTGTCCTGGCTGTTTGCTGGACATCCTTCAGCTCCTCGGCCGCCCGGTCAGGGTCTTTGGAAATCAGCCTTCTGGCCAGATCGCTCTTCAAGCCAATCAGTGATAGCTTTTGGCCGAGGGTATCATGGAGGTCACGGGCAATCCGCTGCCTTTCCTCAATCTTTATCAGTTCTTCAATTTTCTTGTTTGCATCTTCAAGCTTTTCCTCGAGCTTCCCTCTTTCAGTCCTGTGGCGCAGGCTGAAAGGCAGCAGGATCAGACTCAGCAAGACAATCACGACAAGCGGCAGCTGCTTCAGGAAAAAATCATCCTGAAGGATAATTCTTAGATTGATTGCGATAACCATACCAGCGAGATGGATCGAATAAAGAACGTAAAAAGCGATTTTATTTTTTATATTTCCTATAAAGTAAGCAATAAAGAAAGCGAAATATACATAGCTGAACAAGGTCGTCAGCGTAATGGAAATGCCGATTAGCAGGACTGTCCATAAATAAACCGTCCATCCCTTCGAAAGGTAAGCCAATCGGTAAAAACCGAAGAATGCCAGCGTCAAGACGATGCCAGCCATCACTTTCACGGTAGAAGAAGAAAGATAAATGAAATAAAACGGCAGAATTCCGAGAATCGTCCATATGTACGGAGATATTCCTGTCCGTCCAAGGAGTGTCCAATATTTTTTAAACATGAATCAGCCTCTTTTGTCTATTATTTCTGACTTAATTTTACCATATAGCCATCCATTAGCCACTTTAATGCAGTAATAGAACAAAAAGCGCAAGCGCCTTGGTCAGCCCCGACCAGCATAAGACGGAGCCCGGAGGACGGGCCTGCCCTCCGGAGGGATATGGCTTATGACCTCGAGGGGCTAGGCGCTGAAGCTGGATTCAAATAACTTGTCCCGAGTTATGCACACAGTATTAATTTATAGTTGGCTAAGGTAACGAAAAGACTCCCCTGTTAATGGGGAGCTCTTCAGTGACTGATCTATTCTGTTTTCGGCTTCATCTTCACGCCGGATGGTTTTTTTGCAAAAGCCTTGGCGGCTGAATAACCGACAAATCGTTTTTTCTCTTCGTCCCATAAACGGAACTTCAGAGACTCAAAGCTGGTCGATAACGTAACAGTCGGAACATGCTGAAGCGGCATAGTATTATTGTGCGCTTCTTCAAGCTTATAGTTCGGCACCCTAGGAGCAAGGTGATGGACGTGGTGGAATCCGATGTTCCCTGTCACCCACTGGAGGATTTTAGGCAGCTTGTAATAAGAGCTTCCTTCAACAGCAGCGAGAACATATTCCCATTCTTTATCGTGTTCGAAATAGGAATCCTCAAACGTGTGCTGGATATAGAACAGCCAAATTCCAAGCATTCCTGCGACGAACATGATCGGAAGCTGGACCATCAGAAACGCCTTCCAGCCAATCGCCCAAATGAGCAATGCTGAGATTCCAACAATCAAGGCATTGGTCAGCCAAGTGTTCATTTTCTCAGGCATCCGGGCGTCACGGCGGTTGAACCTGTTTTTGATAATGACAAGCCAGATTGGACCAAGGACGAACATGACAAGAGGGTTCCGGTATAGCCTGTACCCCAATTTAAGCATCGGAGAAGCAGCCGCATACTCTTCAACGGTCATAACCCAGATATCCCCTGTCCCGCGCTTATCAAGATTTCCGCTTGTTGCATGGTGGATATTATGGTCGCGGCCCCATTGGCTATATGGGAAAAACGTGATTAAGCCTGTAATCGTGCCGACAATTTTATTAGCTTTCCTGTTCTTGAAAAAAGAATGGTGGCAGCAGTCGTGGAAAATGATGAACGTCCTGACCATGAAGCCTGATGCAAGAATTCCAAGTGCCAAAGTCAGCAAGTAGCTCACTGGCAACGCTTTGTACGCTAGAAACCATAGCCCGAAAAACGGGATGATTGTATTAATAATTTGAATAACACTCTTTTTCGTTTCGGATTTTTCATAAGGAGCAACTTGCTTTTTCAATGCTTTTTGCTGGTTTTGTACAGTCATTCTGTAAAAAGCCCCTTCCTTTTGCAATCTTTATACTATGATTATAAAGAAAACAAAGTAGGCTGTGCAGTAGCAGCTGTCATATGACAAGCATGACAAATGTCATATTTGGCGAAAAAATTAGGACCTGGTCTTGGATTCAGGTCATTTTTTTGCTGAATGGGTGTGGGATTCCTCCGGTTTTAGTGACAAATAAGGAAACATCGGAAAATTTAAGGATATCTTGAAAAATTTAAGGATATATCTAAAAACTTAAGGATATATCGAAAAATTTAAGGATATAGGTGAGAAAGTCGGTGAAATTTTGAATAACGGAACCCCACCAACCAAATTTACAGCAGTTCATCAATGGCTGAGAGTGTTTTGCCGATCGAATCATGGATGGCAATCGTGTCGGGGCCGTGGTCATATGCAGTTTCGTCGCGATTGACAATAATTAGCGGCACTCCGTCTCCTCGATATTGAGGAAAGGAAGCGAACGGCACTACCTTTAGGCTTGTTCCTAATACCAGCACACAATCTGCTGTCTCGATCCAGTCAAGAATTTCAGCAAAACCTTCAGGGGTGAACCACTCGCCTGCATCGCCGAACAGGACGACATCCGGCTTGATATACCGGTCTCTTTCCCGCTTTGTTTCACATCGGCTGCATATGTAAAAATCGTTCATTTCCTTCAATCGCCTGGCCATTTCAGCAGCGGTATATGACACGCCGCAATGAAGGCAGCTCGCAGTCTCCATCGTCCCATGGAACTCGATTACATCCTGGTTGCCAGCCTTTTGGTGAAGTCCGTCAATATTTTGGGTAATCACCTTGCTTACTCTGCCCTCTGTCTCCCATTTTGCCAAAATTTCATGTCCTTTATTTGGCTTCGCGCCAGGATGATACAGATGGTCAAAGGCAAACTGATAAAACTCCTGTGGCTTCTCAAGGAAATAGCCGATCGACAAGACATATTCCGGTGCCTCCTGGTAAATGCCTGTACGCGAACGGAAGTCCTTTATGCCGGATTCGGTGCTGATACCCGCACCCGTCAATACGACGATGTTTCGGGATTTCCTAATGATATCTGCGCAATCTTGAATTAACATTCATTATCCTCCCTTAACTTTCTATCTATGTTGTGAACCCTCTTTAAATATAGGATAAGGCATCCATCTAGTATTCCCAAATAACTTGCTGTAAAAGCAGGACAAAATGCGCAAGCGCCTTCGTGACAGGCAACAACCGCCTCGTGACAGACAAAAGGCGTCTGTCCCTGCGATGCTAATTCCGGGGAGCTTTCCTTTGTGTCCCTGCGATGATTATACACAGGAGCTTTCCTTTGTGGTCAGCCCCGATATAGGAAGACTTGGGTTTGCGACAGCAAAACCTTAGTCGCCCTTAATGCGAGCGAAGCGTAGCGCAGCATAAGACGGAGCCCGGAGGACACTGAAATGCGGGCATTTCCGAGGACGGGCCTGCCCTCCGGAGGGATATGGCTTATGACCTCGAGGGGCTAGGCGCTCCTCGGAAAAGGAAAACACTTTTCCTTCGTGCGATGCTATGCTGCCGCAGCCTTCCTTGTGGAGCTGGATTCAAATAGCTTGTCTGGAGGTATACACACAGTATTATTTTATAATTTCCTAAACGACAAAATAGCAGGCGCAATTTACGCCTGCTTTTGCCAATCTCATAAATATTAGTAGGTCAATCCCGCGCCATATGCATATAGACCCGGAATAGTAACCGGCAGCTTACCTGACGGGTTCACTTCATTGGCAAGTACCCGTGCAAGTGCATGGATGGAAACATCGCGGTCACCGTATGTTGCCAAATAGGCATCCGCTGTCGGGAACGCCATTAAATCATACGGATTGCGGATTGCGGCAACGATAACCTTTTTGCCGGAATCCTTAAGTGCTTTAACCAAATTTGCCTGTCCGGCGTTTGTCGCGCCGTTGTAGGTCGTCACGATGACTTTGTCGGCATTGGCCGCTCTTGAGACAGCAGTTGAAATTTGGGCTGCTGTAGGCGTTGCGCTTGTTGCGAATGAAGAAGTCTGGAAGCCCTTCGCCTTTAAATCATCCGCAAGCATTGCCGGCTTGCCGGTTGAAGGACCTGTGATAAACACATTTTCCGCTTTTTGCAACGGAAGCAGATTTCCTTCATTTTTAACAAGTGTGATGCTCTTGTTGGCAATCTCATCGGCAAGCGCAAGATGCTCAGGAGCGCCTACTACAGAAATGGCAGATGGATCTGTATATTGATCATGGAACAAGCCGCGCTTCATCTTATTCTCTAATATACGGTATACAGATTCATCAAGTCGCTTTTCGCTGACTTCACCGCTTTTTACTGCATCAAGGACAGAATTGTATGCTACAACCACATTGGAAGGGTTTAGAAGGATGTCGGCCCCTGCCTTGAAGGCCTCCAAAGCAATTCTTTCAGCAGGAACAGCACTAGCCCCTGACATATCAAGGCTGTCAGTAATGATCAACCCGTCAAAGCCCATTTCCCCGCGCAAAAGATCAGTTAGAATCGGCTTGGATAAAGTTGCAGGCATTCCCGAATCATCGAGAGCCGGAACAACAATGTGACCTGTCATGATCGAATCTACGCCTGCGTCAATCGCAGCTTTGAAAGGAGCCAGATCTACCTTGTGAAGTGTTTCTAGGTCATGATTGATGATTGGCAGACCATAATGGGAGTCGACAGCTGTATCACCATGTCCAGGGAAGTGTTTTGCTGTAGCGCTGACACCTTCCTGCTGGAATGCCTTCACCTGGGCAACGACCATATCCGACACAAGCTTTGGATCTTCACCAAATGAACGTACCCCGATGACCGGATTAGCCGGATTCATGTTCACATCCGCATCAGGTGCGAAATCCATGTTAACACCAATCGCTTTTAATTCCTTTGCCAATACATCCGCGGATTTCGCCGCGAGCTCAGTGGAGCGAGTCGCACCAAGCGCCATGCTGCCTGGGAAAACTGTACCCGGCGTCGTCAGCCGCTGGACGATTCCGCCTTCCTGGTCGGTCGAGACAAACAAAGGAATCGGCATCCGCTGCTCCATCGCAATTTTTTGAACCTCATTAGATAATGCGTTTACTTGGGTAAGGTTTGCTGGAGTCGTGATATTTTGGCTCCAGTTAAAGTAGATTACTCCGCCAAGTTTATACTTTTCAATGACTTCCTTGAAGTTCTTACCACCGCGGTTATTAGTAAGGTTTGTCGTTTCATATGCCGGGTCTTCAGCACTCTTTCCATAGACATGGACGATGAAGAGTTGTCCAACCTTCTCTTCAATCGTCATATGCTGAATCTTGCTCTGAATCCAGCCCTTTTTTACTTCGCCTTTCTTCCAGCCCGGCTTCACCGGATCCTGCCAGCTGGCCTGGGATGTAAGCGGGAGTCCCATCAAGACTAGCGAGACAACCATGGCAATTAGGAAAAACTTTTTTGTCTTCAAACGTTCTACCTCCTCTTTTTTGGCAAAATAAAACCATGTACATAAACATGGCGGTGGACCAAAAATATATGTAAGCTTTTTTCAAAGTATGTAAGTGCTTACATCCACCTATCTTTAACCGTAACAAAGGTACGGAAAGATTGTCCATGCCACAGAAGACCTATTAATTTTGGGAAATTATTTTAATAGTTACTTTATTCCCGGTACAAAAGGTAGTCTTTTTCCGAGAATTCCCCACGTAAATAAGCAGCCATTATAAAATGGCTGCTTTACTGGTCCTTAATTACTGTTTATAGCTTGGGCCAAAGATGGTTTTACTAAACCATCCTCCTGCCAATTTTTGCAGACATCCACCCAGCCTTCTGCGGATGAATATTCAGCAAGTTCCTCCAATGTCACTTCAATTGCAGAGTTTGGACTACCGCAGGCGGGAAATACCGTCTCGAACCGTTTCATCGAGTCATCGAGATAGACCTGCAAACCATTTTTCAAGCCGAACGGGCAGACGCCGCCAATAGCGTGTCCTGTCTGGTCAAGCACCTCTTCGGGACTGAGCATCCTTGCTTTAAAGCCAAACGTATGGCGGAACTTTTTGTTGTCAATCTTCGCATCACCAGCAGCAACAATTAGAATGGCGGATTCGCCTTCCCCCCTGAATGACAGCGTCTTGGCGATTCTTTCGGGCTTGACCCCGATTGCCTCAGCAGCTAGTTCAACCGTTGCGCTCGATGTATCAAACTCCATAATGTCATGGTCTCTGTTCCACTTCTTTAAATGTTCTTTCACGCTTTCCAACGACATAGAACGCAACCTCCTTTTTTAAGCCATCTTAAAGGAAATTACGTCCGTTTGCAAAATATTCTGCTTTATTCTTTCGCCTTTTTGCCCTTTTGCAGTGCGGCGTTCATTTTTACTTCATTCTCAAGGCCTCGGTCGCTAAAAGCATTATCGCTGCTGAATTCATTGCCAACCGGACCGCCGCTCATCTTATCAGTCCCAACCCGTTTTTCCGTTCTGTCCTTTTTCATTGAAGAACCTCCTTCACAAGTGAATGCCCAGTTAGTGTTCCCGTACTGGAGGTTCCTATCACAATTAAACGCGTAAATTCAGAAAACGCAGAAACCATGCTCAATTAAGGCTTCTTTGCAGTTCATTCATCTTTTCCTCAAGAAGATGCGTATAAGTATCCCGGTCTTCCCGAGCTGAGGATGGAATCAAGATCGGTTCACCGAAAACGAGAGCACTTTTCTTAAAGGAAAACAGCTCTTTCAGCGTATTCGGGCCTGAATAGGCAGCCGGAATAATCGGCACTTGTGAGCGCATTGCGATTGTGATCGCGCCTTGCTTCAGTTCCGCTTGTTCCTTAATCCTTGTCCCGCTTGGAAAAATGCCGACAACTTCCCCTTTTGCCAAAAGCCGCTGGGGAATTTTCAGGACGCTCGGCCCCGGATTGTCCCGGTCGACCGGAAAAGCATTCAATTTCCCAAGTGTCCAGCCGAACAACCGGTTCTGGAACAATTGTTTTTTTGCCATATAATGAATTTCTATTGGCAAAACGGCTGTCCCGAGCGCCAGCACATCGACCCAGCCGGTATGTGTGCATGCGATGACATAGCCGCCTGACTTAGGCAGCACTTCTTTATTGTAAACCTTCGTCTTGCTGAAAACGCGCAGGACTCCCTTTAACGAATACCCTACTGGTTGATACAACTCATAACCCTCCAAAGCTTCTCTATCTATGAAACATTACAATTTACCTTTCAGATGCACATCACTGTTCAGTTTCCAAACGATCCGATTGCCAGCCTTGATTTCGAGAAGATGAAATCCTGTATCGCCGGTCGCAAACTCGTAATCGTTGGAAGCTGGCATATTCATAAAAGATTGAAGTAATTTTGAAATCATCCCGCCATGTGATACGACCGCGAGTCTCGTGGCATCTTTGTAATCTGTTAGGATCCTTGACAAAAACATTTCCGCGCGGAACCGGAATTCAAGCTCCGATTCTCCTGCCTCGATCGGGATATGGGCGGGACGCCCTCCCGGCGGCAAGGGATATTTCACAGCTGCTTCCTCCCTTGGCATGCCTGCGATCACCCCGTTGTTGAATTCCATCAGCAAAGGGTCAATCTCAAGTTCAACCCCGGTTTCTTCCTGCAAAATCTGCGCCGTTCCAAGCGCCCGCTTCAATGGGCTAGCGATAATTTTTTCAGGAATCAATGAATGATTCAAATAATTAGCCAGTTTCATAGCCTGGCTTCTGCCAAGGGCGGTCAGCGGAAAATCGGCCCGGCCCTCATGTACACCGAGCAAATCTGCCTCGGACTCTCCGTGGCGGATCAAAAGCAATTCCATATATCTTCTCCTATCTTAATTTGCCTCTCTAACGGGATGGCCCTTAAAACCAATGACAAGTGTGGCACTGAGCATGACCAGTCCTGCAAGCATAAACCCTGCAGCATAACGATGGATCTCGCTTCTGGCGACGCGATCATCGATTTCCATCCCTAGAAATGAAATGCCAATCCCAGTGCCGTCCACTTTATGGGCCAGTTGGGATAAATCCAATCCTTTTTCCAAAAGTAAAACACTTAAAAGAGCTAACAAAATGACACCAAAGGTCCTTGTAAATCGCACTTCATATCTCCCCTTTTTCTTTTAAGTAAGGAAATGCACCATGAAGTTCATATTAAAATGATTGTGAAACTCCGTCCCCGGCAAAGGCTGCGGCAGTCCAGATGCCTGACCGGTTGAAGGCCTTCGAATAATGGGAAAAGGCCTCTTCTACTTTTACACCAATCCCAAAGAGCGGAACAACACCGTGGTCGGCTGTTTTTTCAAGCAGTTCCGGGTCACGGCAAATCACAGCCTTCCCATTTACCCGCAGGGCTTCATTTCTTCCGGGAATCAGAAAGAGCAGCCCTACATTTGGATTTGAAAGAATATTGCGGACTGAATCAAGCCTCCTGTTCCCTCGCCGTTCGGGAATGAACAAGTGCTGATCATCTAAAACAAGGACAAAGCCGGGAGCGTCCCCTTTCGGCGAGACGTCACAATCGCCGTTCCCATTTGACGTGGCCAAACATATAAATGGAGATTGTGCGATAAACTCCCTTGCCTGACCATCCAGCTGGCCCCTTACTTTATTTGCCGACCGCTCGCTTGGCGACCCGGCTTGCATCTGTAGTTCAATAAGCTGTTCTTCTGTTTGAAGCACATCTTTAAACAATCAGACCCCTCCCTTTCCTTTTTGCAAAATAACCCTCACATTCCATTTTTAGGTGTGTTATCCTCTTACTATCAGAATAGACTAACAGTTAACAAATTTAAATAGTTTTTTAGATAAGGAGGCTTGTAATGATTACTTATCCTATTTTGCCAAAAGGAGCTACGATTGGTGTAACGGCTCCTTCATCAGGGGTACCAAAAGAGCTGCACGGCATCGTGAAACAGGCAGTTGGAAGGCTTGAAGAAAAAGGCTATCAGGTTGTTTGCGGGGAAACCGTTTGGACAGATGATAAAACGAGGTCGGCACCTGCAGATAAACGCGCCGAGGAATTTATGGAAATGATCACGGACGATGACATTGACGCCATTATCCCTCCGTGGGGCGGGGAACTGCTCATTGAAGTGCTCGACAAGCTTGATTTTGCAAAAATGAAAAACAAATGGGTTTTAGGCTATTCCGACACGAGCGCTCTGCTTCTCGCCATTACTTTGAAAACCGGGATTGCGACCGCGCACGGTACGAATCTGGTTGATTTACGCGGGGAAGTTACCGACCCGACGACCGCGATGTGGGAAACAGTCCTTTCGGCTGGGAAGGGAATGGCCATCAAACAGGTTTCATCGGAAAAATACCAGAAGGAATGGCAGCATGACAATCCAACACCGTGCCTCTTCCATCTGACCGAACCAACCGTCTGGAAATCCATCCCAGAGATCGGGGTTGATATTGGCGGCAGGCTTCTCGGCGGCTGCATCGATATTATTCGGCATCTCGTTGGCACTCCTTATGGGGATGTTGCTGGTTTCCGGGCGAAGCATTTTGCGAATGAGCCTGTCATTTGGTACTTTGAGAACTGTGATATGAAAACGACAGATCTGCGCCGCACTCTAGTTCAAATGCAGCTTGCCGGCTGGTTCGCAAACTGTTCCGGCATCCTGTTCGGGCGCAGTCCGGCGAATGACCCGGTTGAAAACTATACGATTGAGGATGTCTACGGGGATTTATTTTCTGAATTAGAAGTGCCTGTTGTGTATGACATCGACTGTGGCCATATGCCGCCGCAAATGACTTTCATTAACGGAGCATTTGCCGAAGTTTCGGTTGAAAACGGAAAAGGAATTGTCAGGCAAATATTAAAATAAGATTTTTGCAAAAGAAAGGGCGGCTTCTGTATTCGAAGCTGCCCAAAATTTTTCGTCTGCGAGTTGATTTCCTACCTGTCAATATCCTTTTTCATGCCAATCGAGAATTTTTCGAAGCCAAGCTTTTCGTAATAAGACTCTAATGTCTCCACACACATAAGCTGTGGAATGACGCGATTTTGCTCGCAATATTCTGTTAACCTGTTCATGATTTCTTTGCCGATCCCCATCGACTGATAGGCCGGCTGAACGCCAACGCCGCAAATCACCCCGGTAATGACGCCGTCGGATATAATCCGGCCCATACCGATGAGCTGGCCACCCTCGAATGCGTACACTACATACCAGCTCTGCCTGCACATTTTCTCCAAATCATCCATACTCAAATTCAGCGAATTCCAACCGAGGGATTCATAGAGTTCTAAAACATGGCTAAAATTTTCGGGATGCTCCGCCGTAAAGACAATCTTTTTTTGCATGGGCGCGCTCCTTTAGAAAAATATTTATTTTTTGCGAAACGAGCTGAATGGCCGGAACCTCATTGCCCAATCCCGCTGTTATCTCGCTCCCGCTGCAACCAGGATGTCCTCGATTTCTTTAAATCCTTTTATTCGCGCATGCTCAAGCGGTGTTACACCGTCACCATCTGGAATATTCACATCGGCACCGTGTTCAATGAGCAGCTTGATCGTCTCCTGCTGCTTCTTGCCGCCATTGTTCAAAATAATCGCTTCAATCAGCGCCGTCCAGCCGAGATTGTTTATATGGTTTACATTAATGTCCGTCTCGGTCAAAAGCAGCTTCACGACATCGACATAGCCGTGTTCAGACGCAGGAATAATCGCAACTCCCCCATAACGGTTCGTGATATGCGGGTCTGCGCCTGCCACAATTG
Organism: Bacillus sp. B-jedd; assembly: GCF_000821085.1. GTDB lineage: Bacteria > Bacillota > Bacilli > Bacillales > Cytobacillaceae > Bacillus_D. The sequence goes on along the minus strand of NZ_CCXR01000001.1, from coordinate 2,072,563 downwards.
TCAGTTTCAGAATGTCGATATACCCCTCCGCACCAGCATACAGGAAAGGGTTGTTTTTCATATTGTCACGAATATTCACATCCGCGCCCGCTTCAATTAACAGCTTTGCTGCTTCTACATCGTTGTTATAGGTAGCAATCATGACGGCAGTCCTGCCCTCCGAATCCTGGGCGTTAAGATCGGCGCCATCGGAAATCAATCTTTTTATTTCATCCAAATCACCATGCTCAGCCGCCCGTGGCAGCCCTCCATTTAAATCAGTGTTCATTCCAGCATTCTCCTTTGTCGTTTCGGCCGGACGGCCATTTTTCTCTAAACTGCATCCAGGCAGCACAATCATACAAACTGCTATCCATAATAGCCATTTCATCAGCGTGCACCGCCCTTCCTATCAATATGGACGATTATAACGTTTTGCAAAAGAAAAGTCGCCAATCGGTTACTTTTTCAATGATAAGCGGATGACAAAGATGAGCATCAGCGCCGCACCGAGCATTTGGATCCCGTGAAGCATGACGCCAAGCCACAAAACGGAAACAATCATTGCGGTCAAAGGTTCAATGCTTGATAGCACGCTGTTTTCAACTGGCGTAATATACTTCAGGCTGCCGAGGAACAGGACAAACGCCAATGTCCCGAAAACAATTAGTATCGCCATCATTCCGACCATTATCGGGGCTGCGAAAATCCCCCAGTCATCGGATAGCCATACCCTGCTGGCGATGGAGAGGATAATTCCGGCCAACAGCATGCCCCAGCCGACAACATTCAGGACGCCCCATTCGTTCATAAGCCGAATCGGAAACAGCGTATAAAAGGTGAACGTCAGGCCGACGAGCAGCCCCCAGATCAACGCCTCTCTGCTGACTAAAAGATTCGTGAAGGAACCGTTTGTCAAAAGGAGGAACAGGCCCGTCAACGTGCCAAGTATCCCAACGATTTGATAGGCAGGCGGAAATTTCCTCGCTTTCACTGAAACGAATATAATAATGAATATTGGTGCCGAGAATTGCATCAATGTTGCCATCACGGCATTACTCGCATGAATGGCGGCGACAAATGTGTATTGGACGCCGAGCATCCCGAAAATACTGTAGATGACCAATTGTTTTGCCCAATAGCGATTTTTCCATATCGAAAAGATAGGCTTCCTCGTGACAACTAGTGCTGCCAATAAACATACCCCGGCAACAATCATCCGGATTGTCAACATAAACGGGACACCCATTCCCGTTTCCTTTAGCATCCATTCCATAATCGGACCAGTAGTTCCCCATAACATCGCCCCCGCCACAATCATGGCAAGCCCTTTTGCACGCATACTCTTACACTCCCTTAAAAAGGCCTACCAACCGTTTATCTCTTAAACGTAACAGGTGCCAATACTCTGAAAATTATTCTAAAATATTTATAACACAGTTTTGCATGATAAAGAATATGCAGGACAAAGATTGCTTTCCCAAATATCAATATTCTTTTTAAAGCAGCATAGTTATTGCTAAATATTCAAGTAATTTACTGGATGAATATTGGGAAAATCGTGATTTCACAATAATTCAATCCTATTTTGCAAAAGAAAGCTGTCTCTTAAGTTACTTTTTCACCTGGCAAGGGTATAAGGTTAAAAGCTTTCAACTAGAATGGCCGGGAGGAATAAATAATGCCGCAATACTTAATTACTTATATGAACAAGAAAGACCGTTCATTTGAAACTGTAAAAATAATGGGCGACCGGATTTCAGATATTTACCAGCACGTTTTCGAGCTTGAGAAAAATAATACCATCGTATCGATCGAAAACACTGCTTTAAGCAAAAAAAAATAAAAAGGCTGCCAAATTAGATGGCGGCCTCTCGGTAAGCATGGTAGGACAATTTTTACGGCAATTCCACGCCCAAAATTTCATATAACTCTGCAAGATGATTGATTTCATAGGTTGGTGCGATTGCCGTCCGATTCGGCTTCAGGGCTGGGTTGAACCAGCAAGTATCAATGCCAGCAAGGTTGCCGCCCTTAATGTCCGAGGTTAACGAATCTCCGATAATCAGCGTTTCCTCCGCGGTAATGCCGGGAATCTTCGAAAACACAAAGTCGAAAAACTCCTTCATCGGCTTCTGGTAGCCGGTATCCTGAGAAACGAATATCCCTTTAAAATACGGTAAAAGTCTCGAATCTGTCAGCCTCCGGTATTGCGTCCGGGACACCCCGTTTGTAACGATATATAGATCAAACCTAGTATGGAGATTGGTAATCAGTTCAAGTGCGCCTTCGAGCATATCGTGGCCTTCGTCCAAATAAGCGCGGTAGCTCGCTTCAAGTTCCGGCCCGTCCCCTTCCCTGCCAAGTTCGCCGAACAGCTCAGCGAAACGGGAATTCACGACTTCATCACGGCTTACGTTCCCCTCTTCAAAGGAAATCCAAAGACGGCTGTTTATCTTTTTGTACAGCGCCTCAATTTCTTCTGTCACCTTTATCCCCTGTTCCTCAAGCAGCAGCTTTAAGGCAAGTTTTTCGGTAGCGCCGAAATCCAGCAAAGTATCATCGACATCAAACAATAACGTTTTGTATTTTTGCAAAAGTAAGGCCTCCATCATTTATCTAATCTAGTTCTATTATCGTAGCAAACAATTAAAAGAAACCGAAGAAAACAGCATGATGCCTATACGAGAAAATGAATTAAAGTTTCTATTGTAAGCACCATACTTATGGTTTAATATGGTAATTAAAAGAACTGAAAGGGGGAGCGCTATGAAAAAGGTTCTTTCCGTCATCATCTCAGCTGGACTAGCCATAGGATTATCATTCGGGGTTGCCGACAAAGCGGACGCAGCTGCCAAAGTCTATAAAAACTGTACTGAATTAAACAAGGTTTATAAGGGTGGCGTGGCCAAGTCTTCTACAACAAAAAATAAAGGTGGAAAGACGAAGTATAAGCCATTTGTTTCCAAAGCCCTTTATGATGCTAATAAAAGCAAAGACCGCGATAAAGACGGTATTGCTTGCGAAAGATAATTTGCTGTTTTTATGATGAGCCCCTAACTATGGGCTCTTTTTGTGTTGTGAAAAATGAAATGACAAAAGCCAGGTAAATTATACCTGGCCTGCTATTTTGCCAATCTAAAAATATGATCATGATTGTGGTTATCTCTTCCCTATTTGACATCCAACGTGATTGTTTCTTCTTTTCCCTCCCACGAAATCGTACATGTGATCTTATCTTTTTCTGACAGCTGCACATGCATAGGTAAATCCATTTCGCCCATTCCTGACTCGTTTAACTCAAGTGTCCCTTCCGCCCGGACACCAGGGCCATCAATGATAAAGGTAAACGGCTCTAACGGTTTTTGGTCGTTCTTGTGGTACCTTACCGTTAAACGAAGATTCCCGTTGCCAAGCTTTTGACGGACGGCCAGTGTGGCTGCCCAATTTTCCGATTCCCCTTTATAGAGCAAGTTTTTATCCCGGGTCAAATATTGATTTAATTCCTCGTAGTTTTCCGCGGCAAAAATGACCTTGCCTTGATAAAAGATGTAGTAGGTTGGCAGTTTCTTGCTCTCAAGTTCAGGGTAGGTGTTTTTTAAATCATTTGCTCCTCCAAACAGATGTAAAGAGGTAGTTCTATACAATCCTATTTTTGACTCAGGCATTGCTTCATCCCCGGGCTCTGAGGAATCAAATATCCCCATTACGGTATATTCATCCAGGTTAGGTGAAAGAACGTCCTGGTAGGAATACTCTTTTTTCACCCTTATTTTTGCCATGTAAATAGCGGAGGTTCCGTCCTGCCATTTCGCCCGGATAATGAGCGTTTTAAATCCCGGTTTCACAAACCCGAAAAATTCCTGGCTGTCGGGGGCATATTCTTCACCTTTTTCTGGATCCCATTCCGTCACCTTCATTTCCGGCTTTTCTGCAGCGAAAAATGAGACAGTCATCATATAATAGGGATGGACTTCAAGCTCTTTCACTTCCTTCCCCGCTTTAACTATTTCACTCTTTGTCAGTCTTCTTTCACTGTCCCCTTTAGAAAGTAAGATAGCTTTTCCTCTTTCCATGGGGGAAATGATTTCCGGAACGGGAAATGTTTTTGCCTCTGTTGGAATGGCCTTCTTTTCTTCCTTCGGTTCAATGAACTGATTTAGAAAGAATACGGAGATAATTAGTATGCCAATTGGCAGTATGTATTTTTTCATTCATTCTCCCTCATTTGTGATGCAAGCAATTTTTTAACGATTTTTAAATTGAATTTTTTTGCAAAAATAGCTCTGAACTCTTATAGCTCTTTGTGGAGGCGAGTTGGCCTACTCAGCATATTTCAGAGTTATCTCTTCTTCCATTCCGTCCCACTTGATGATGCATTTATAAATGTCTTCTTTGGATATTTCCATATCCATTTCCATCCCGACTTGGTATCTGCCATCCTGTTCGATGTTGATGGCCTCCTCATACCAGCCCCAGGAAGGACTTACAAGTTCAAAACTAACGGCAGACAGGCTTTTTTTGTTTTTACCAATGTATTGAATTGTGAGGTCATGACTAGTTACACGCAGATTTTGGTTTACGGTAAAACGGACTTGCCAATTATCGTTGTTCCCTTCATATGTATAGATATTGTCCTGGTTTAAAAAGGCATGCAACTGATCATAATCCTTTGTTTTGTACTTAATCTTACCTTTTTTAAAAACATAGTAGGAAGGCAGCTTCTCGATGTCGAGTTCAGGTAAGTTGTCTTTGAAAGACGCCAGTGTTCCCTGAAGAAGCGCAACAGAGTAAAAATCTTTTACCGGCTTTGGCATTTCAATCTTCAAATCTCCCTCCTCGAAAAAACCGATCACCGTAAAATTATTATTGTCAGTGGATAGAAACTTTTGATAGGAGTAAACGTTTTTCACCCTGACTTTAGCTAAATAGACTGCGGCGTCCTTATTCTCCCATTGCGTCCTTAGGATCAGAAGTTTTACCCCCGGTAATCCGCCGGATTCGTAGGTATTGCTATTATCTAGTTCGGATTCTTGGCCATTATGCCACTCGGATATGGTAATATCGTTTGGATATATTTCAAAAGAAAAATACGATTGCATATAAGGGCCGATTTCCAGTGTTTCTGCCCTTTTGGCTGCTTCTTCAACCTCTTTTTTTGGAAGCTTAGCAGTCATATTAGTCCCTTGGTATAGCTTGGTTGGCTTGACATGCTGGCCCTCTTCAGATATCAGTTCAGGTTCGAAAGGCGGCTTCTCTTTCTTTTCTTCTATGTTGTTAACTTTTTCATTGTCACTTTTTCCCGTTGGCTCGTTGACAAAATTAAGAAAGAAAAAGGAAATAATCAGTATCCCGATTGGCAGTATGTATTTTTTCATTGTTTCCCCCGTAAGATCTTTTGTTCTTTTGTTCTATTGATTGTATTCGAGATAAATGACATTTTCCCCTTTCTTTCATCCAAAATTTTACTGAACAAGGAGTGACGGAATGGCAGCTATCGTTGATACTAGGCTTGGAAATTTTAATTTGCCGTTTACATAGCTGGCTTGAGAGGCGATTTTATAAAAGGGGGCCACTTGGGACAGAGTGTAAGGAAATAAGCGCGGCTTTGTCCCAACATGTGGTAACTTGGGACAGATCGCAAGGAAATGAGCCAGACACTGTCCCAACACAGAGCAGCTTGGGACAGAGCTCAAAGAAATGAGCACGACTTTGTCCCAACATGTGGTAACTTGGGACAGATCGCAAGGAAATGAGCCAGACACTGTCCCAACACAGAGCAGCTTGGGACAGAGCGCAAAGAAATGAGCAAGGCTTTGTCCCAACAGGGATCAACTTGGGACAAATCGCAAAGAAACGAACGCGGCTTTGTCCCAACACGAATCAACTTGGGACAGATTGCAAAGAAATGAGCGCGGCTTTGTCCCAACATGGATCAACTTGGGACAAATCGCAAGGAAATGAGCAAGGCTTTGTCCCAACAGGGATCAACTTCGGACAGATCGCAAGGAAATGAGCCAGACACTGTCCCAACACAGAGCAGCTTGGGACAGAGCGCAAAGAAATGAGCGCGGCTTTGTCCCAACACCTGGCTTCCATATCAAAAAGAAACCTCTATTCCAGCAGCTAGCTTCTTTTCTTCTCACAAAGTCGTACAGAACCACAAAAAAGCACCACCCATAAAGGATGATGCTCCAGAAGATTTTTATTTTGCAAAGCGATGGTTGCCGATTGTGACGGTAGTTTGACGTGAAAAGATCCATTTACTTACGGCAGTTTTCGGGTTGTAGAAGAACAGGCTTCCTTTGCCTTGGCCTTTAAAAGCGAGTGCTTCGTTCACTGCGCGCTTTGATGCAGCGTCCGCCGGCTTGTTAATTTGGCCATTTTGGACCGGAGTAAAAGCATAGTGGCCATTGGAGACCTGATTAACAACGCCTTTTACAGAGTTCGGGAAATCTTTGCTGGCGACACGGTTTAGAATGACGGTCGCAACGGCAACTTTACCCGCGTATGGTTCACCGACTGCTTCAGCGCGGACGAGACGCGCCATTAAGTCCTTTTCAGCTGCGGTAACAGTAGAATTCGGAATCGTTAAATTCCTTCCTGCGTTTAAAGCCGGGCTTTTTGCATTGTTCGCGCTCATGAGTGTTTTTACGGGAACGCCATGCTGGATTGCAATTTTGTAATAAGTTTCACCTGATTTTACTTTGTGTGTTGTGGCAGCTTCTGTCGTGCCTGCCATCGTAAACGCTGACATAGAAAAGATTAAACCAGCTGCAATTACTAGTTTTATAAATCTATTCATTTTAAAACCCCCTAGTAGTTTCAGTTGTTGTCTCTACTACTAGGCTAACAGCTGTAATATTTGCTTTCATGGCCCAAAGTTTGCCAAGTCGTTTATAAGCACGACGAAGCCTGCCAGTAAGCGATTTAGCAAACTAGAAGGCAATTTCTTCCCTCGCTTCCTCTTGTGGCAAAAATCTCCCCTATTTGAAGGAGATGGAGCGAATTTTACGTAATGTTACAGGAATGTTTCAATGTTAATGGTAAAAGTAGGAGTATTAAAAGATTTGTTTTGCGGGAAATCAAAGAAGTTGATCCGGGGAGGAAAGGGTATTTTTGGAGGTTTGGCGAATTACGACTCCAGCATCCTTTCCAATCTGTTGAGTTTCATTTCGGTTTTCCCTTGCTTGCCGGCCAAAAAATCGATGTCCGTTTTAAAGGACTGAAGAATTTCGGTTTGTCCATCTACCGTTTTCTCTACCCTAGTCACTTTCTGGTTCAGGCTTTTCAATTCGCTTCCCACGTTGGACAAACGAACATCCAGGTTTGCTACACTCTTCTCGACGCCCGACAAACACGCATCCATGCTGGAGAATTTTTCAATGAAATCCGAATGGACTTCCTTGATTGCCTGCAAAATTGTATTCAGCGTTACGTTCTCTTCCATATCATTTTTCCTCCTTTCTATTAGGCTAAATCTATTCTACCACTTCCAACCATGGCTAAAGAGAAGAAACTACGTTGAATTAAATTTTGAAAATAGGCTTCTTTCTGAATGACATTGCTCAAGTTGGCAAAAGTAAAACCGAGCAGTTTATTCTGCTCAAACTTTCGTGGGGAGTGTGATCGATCATGGCTAGAAACAAACTGTTGGTTCCCGGTTCAGGCAACGCTTTGGATCAGATGAAAGAGGAAATCGCCAATGAGTTTGGAGTACAACTTGGTGCAGACACAACCGCACGTGCGAATGGTTCTGTCGGGGGCGAGATGACGAAACGCCTCGTTGCCCTCGGCGAACAGGCTATGCGAAACCGTCAAGGACAACAATAGGACGGATTTCACGAAAAAGCTGCTCTGGCGATTTTGCCGGGCAGCTTTTTCGATATTAATGAAGAAAACTGGAATTTGGAGTACTCCGGCAAATTTAGAGGGAAATTCTTCAGACAATTGAACCGGCAGCAATTTACATGGTTGAATTTTGATTTGATTCTTGTAAAAGGTTTTCTCTTTTGCCATGAAGTAAGATCATGACGATTTCATAGTCCTTTTTTCGATGATTGACCACGCCATATAGATAACAAAAGTCGTAGACAGGATAATTATTGTTGTATTAACAAAGAAATATATATCCCATTCCTTCACTATTTTCTCAGATAGGCCGTAATAATTTCGAATGGTGTAATTAGAATTTTGATAATCCAGGAATGTGAATGAAATGAATCCTCCAAGTATCAAACCACCTAGTAAAGATAAGAATTTCTTTTTCATATTAGCCCCCATTTCGCTTATCATCATATTACAATCCGCTCACGAATTTCCAATTTAATGGTTATGGTGTATATATTCTGTAATAGAAGAAAAAAACCTTTATTTTAAAGGAATAGAAATACCAACGGTAAGCCTATTTTTTCATTAAAAAAGGTCCCGGATTTTTCCGGAACCAATGTATGCATACGTATGTAAGGCCCTGCCCATTCTCTAAAGAAGTGCATGCCCTTTTGAATCCTTTGAAAGAAGTAAATCAGGTCGCTTTCCATCGTCTTTTGAATGATCAGCAAAACCTTTAATTATTTTGAGTGCCTAAGCCCACCTAGAGCATTTTTTCGATGACGGCTTTAGCGGTGAGTTCTTTGTTGGCGGCAGATTGGTTGTAAGTGCGTTTAAAGTATTCGAAGTAAAGAAGGTCAAGTAAATAGAGTTGCGAAATTTTTGCGGTGAGGCTGCCTCCTTGGAGGGGGCCTTCGTTAGCTCCACACAATAAGGTGATATCAGAATAATTTGTTAACGGCGATTTGGCAAAACGGGTGATGGCGATGATTTTTGCCCCGGCGTCCCTTGCTACTTTCGCGACCTCAATGGTGTCCTTTGTCGAGCCTGAGTAGGAAATAAGGACGGCAACATCTTTTTCCGACATCAGTGCCGCCGACATGATTTGCAGATGGGAATCGAGGGAGCACTCCGCTTTGTTGGTAATCCGCATGAATTTATTTTTTGCCTCAAGTGCGGTCATTAGTGATGAGCCGACACCGAAAAAATGAATTTTGTCAGCGTCCATCATGCAGTCAACGGCAGTAGAGATATCCTCTTTTGAAATCAGGTTAAATGTTTCTGTCAAAGCACTCACATTGGATGTAAGAATTTTTGAAGAAAGCTCCTCGATTGTATCTTCCATCGTAATTTTCCCGGACAGCTGCGGAGCTTCGTCATCGGGCGAGATGCTGTGCGCCATAAGGATCTTAAATTCCTGGTAGCCTTTTAGGTTCATTGTTTTACAAAAACGGAAGATGCTAGATTCGCCAACATTGCAGGCGTCCGCCAAATCGGTTATCGACATGAAAATGACGTCCTTCGTATGTTCAAGGATGTAATCGGCGACCTTTTTCTCGGTGTTCGTAAATTTTTGATAACGGGAATGTATTAATGAAAAAATATCCTGGCCGTTCATTAGGGGCTCCTCCTAAAGTTCGCTTTATAAATGAAGGGATGCTGCACCAAGCAATCCAGCTTTATTCCCAAGCTCAGCTTTCATTATCTTCAGATCGGAGAAGCTTTCCATAATCAATTCATGGACCTTGGCCGAAACCATGTCGACCAGCACTTCCTGCTCCATGATACCGCCGCCGAGCAAGATTGCCGGAGGATTGAATACATGGACCAGTGAAACAAGGCCGAGAGCGATTTCAAAAACCCAATCGTGAATAGTTTTTTCCAAATTTGCATTTCCTTGGTTAAGCTTCTCAATAATTATTTTCCCATTAATACAATCTTTGTCAATTCTTTTTGCCATATTGACGAGGGCGGTCGTCGATGCGTACGTTTCGTAGCAGCCAAGCCCTCCGCAAGCACATTTGTTGCCGAGTGGATGGGTGATAATATGCCCGAATTCGGCCGCGCTGCCGGTATGGCCTTTATAAAGCTGTGATTCGAGGACGATTGCGCCGCCAATTCCGGTTCCATATGTCAGGCAAAGAAAATCCTTGAACCCCTTCGCCGCTCCGAAATGCAGCTCTCCAAGCGCAGCTGCGTTCACGTCGTTTTCCACCTTGACAGGCACATCGAATTCCTTTTGCAAAATTTCCTTCAGCCTTGTTCCGGTATAGCCGGGAATGTTTTCATTCGCATAGGTGATGACGCCCGCCTCGCTGTCCACCTGTCCTGCCGTGCTGATGCCTATGGCGTCAAATCCGCTGTATGCGGAAAGAATCTCGATTACTTTATCAACGAGCTTTAGTTCGCCGTTCGCCCACTTCGTACTGAATTCCTGGAATTGCTCAATCGTGCCGTCCTGATGGCATAGGCCGACTTTAATCGAAGTGCCGCCTATATCGGCAGTTAAAATTTTCATCACTTAACCTCCGTCGATTTAAAAAGGGAACCGCGGTCCGCAGCTCCCCTAATAAGTTAGTGAACATGTATGACACCCCAGGCATTTCCTTGCCAGCCTTAATCAGCAATTGCCCGTACGAATCTCTTCGTGATTTCCATCGGTCTGGTAATGGCGGTTCCCACAACTGCGGTATGGACGCCAAGGGTAAAAACTTTTTTCAGTTGTTCAGGTGTCCAGATACCGCCTTCCGCAATCACCGGAATAGGGAAATCGGCCGCGATTTTACCTAGCATATCAAAGTCAGGCAGTTCTTTTCCCGCTGTATAGGAAGTATAACCGCTCAACGTCGTTCCAAGGCAATCAAAACCAAGCCGGTACGCTTCAGCCGCTTCCTCATACGTCGAGCAATCGGCCATAAAAAGCTGGTCTTGATACTTTTCCCGAATGACAGGGAAAATCTCGCTTATTGTCTTCCCGTCCGGACGGATCCGTTTTGTCGCATCAAGGGCGATGATGTCGACGCCTTCTTCACAAAGCTCGTCGATTTCATCCATTGTTGGCGTTATGAATACGTCCGATCCTTCATAATCTTTCTTTATTATACCAATAATCGGCAAATCGACAGTTTTCTTAATCTCTTTAATATCTTCGACTCCATTGGCCCGGATTCCTTCCGCACCACCGAGTTTCGCCGCATATGCCATCCGCCCCATAATAAATGGACTGTGAAGCGGCTCTTCCGGCAAAGCTTGGCAGGAAACGATCAGGTTACCCTTTACCCGGGCAAAAATTTCTTCTTTATTACTCATTAAAACATCTCCAAGTTGTAAAGATTTCTTTCTCAAAACGGGCAGCTAAACCCGCTTAGCACTTCCCCGTTATTCCTTAACTGCGCCGATCGAAATACCCGCTGTGAAATATCTCTGGAAGAAGATGAAGATAATCAGCATAGGTACGGCTGCAACGGTTGCGCCCGCCATTTTGTAGGCGAAGTTCGGGTTCAGTTCCTGCATGAGAGTCGCAATCCCGACCATCAGTGTTTTCGAGTTTTCACTCTGGCCGACAACAAGCTGCCAGAGATAATCATTCCACACCTGGACGAAGTTAAGGATGAACAAAGCGCCAATCCCCGGTTTAACCATTGGAAGCATAATTTTGAAAAAGACCGTAAATTCGCTGGCGCCGTCAATTTTCGCCGACTCGCGCAGGGAATCAGGAATTGTATCAAAGAAGCCTTTCAACATGAACACCCCGAAGGCTGTTGCAACGTTTGGCCAGATCATGCCGCTCAGTGTGTTCACCATACCAAGGTCTTGGATCAGCCTGAACAGCGGAACAATCATGACTTCTTTCGGCACCATCAGGCTCGAGATGAAAATGATGAAAATAATGTTTTTGCCTTTGAACTTTAATTTGGAAAAAGCATAGGCAGCCAGGCAGCTGACAATGATTAATGCCAGTGTCGAGATTAGGGACACTGCGATGCTATTATAAGCCCACTTGAGTGCCGGCTGATTGTTGAAGACGTCCACATAGTTGTTGAACGTGAACGTTTTCGGCCACCAGTCGGGCGGCATTTTCACAACATCCGAACTGTTCTTCAGCGAACTGGTAAATAACCAGTAAAGCGGGAACAAATTCAGGATGGCGAAGAAAATGACAAACACGTTAAAGAAAATATCAATTTTTTCCTTCTTCTTCTGATTCTTCGGTTTGTTTCCGAACATGCCAGCCACCTCCTAGTCTTTCTTGAACATTGCGCGCAGCTGCGGAATTGAAAGGACAAGCGTAATCAGGAACATGATTACTCCGACAGCAGAGGCAATGCCGAGCTGGTTATATTTGAATGCATTGTTGTACAGGAAGTACATGAGTGTCGTTGAAGCGTTGTTAGGTCCGCCGCCTGTCAAAAGCTGAATGACGACGAAGATTTTCAATACGGCGATGATATTCATGATAATGATGTAAATCGTTGTCGGCTTCACCATCGGGATGAGGATTTTGAAAATGACCTGAAGCCTGTTGGCGCCGTCGACTTCCGCTGCTTCGAACACATCCTTCGGCACGCCGATCATCGAAGCAATGTACAGGATAATCGCCTGGCCGACGTTCGTCGCGAACGTAATGAAAATGATCACCGGCAGAACCAAGTCCTTATCGCCGAGAAAATTCACCGAGGTGATTTCGAGCTGCCTGGCCGCGTAGGCAATCAGCCCGTTGGCCGGATTGAGCAAGAAACTCCAGACCATACTCATGACGACCATTGAAACCATAACTGGTATATAATAACTGCCTCTAATGAAGGACACGTATTTTGCATTTTTATCGAAAATTGATGCAGAAACGAAGAGGGCGAATGCGACTGTTAACGCCACGATGAACACGACAAAGATAACAGTGTTGATGGTGGATTTCATAAATACAGGATTTGCGAATAAGCGGCTGTAGTTTTCAAAACCGATAAAGGTTTCTTGCTGATAATTGATTCTATAAAGACTTAAGCGTATGCCTTCAATGATCGGGTACACAACAAATACGAGGAACAGAAGCAGCTGCGGAGCGATAAACATGTAGCCCGTCAGGTTTTCTTTTAGAGACTTCTGGTTGATGTTCATGGGACCTCCCTACTATCAATAACCGCGGGCCGCTTTGGGCGGCCCACAGCCAAGATTCATGGCAAAAGATTACTTATTGAAAATGACTGAGCTTTCTTTTGCGTTTTTAATAACTTCGTTGCCTTTTTTCTGGTAGTCCTTCACGACCTGCTCGCCTGTCTTTTCACCAGTGTACAGAGCCTGAAGTTCAGGATACAGAACTTGTCTCAACTCGCCGTAGCCTGGAACGCTGCCAGTGAAGTTGAACATGTATTGCGCGTTTTTGTCATACGCTTCGAACAGCGGATTGTCGGCCTTGAATTCGTCAACAACCGAAGTCCTCACAGGCACCCCGTTTTTCGAGGCTTTTACAAGCTCAGGATCAGTAGAGAAGAACTTGACGAAATCTTTACTGATCTTGATTTTTGTGTCATCGCCAGTGTTGAATACGCTTGCACCGGTGACATAAGTGAATGTCAGCGGATCTCCGCTTTCAGACGGGATGTTGGCAAGCCTTGCATCGAACTTAGGCGCTTTGCCAGCTTCCATATCGGCAAGTGCGTTTTTGTAAAGAACAGAGTTTGTAAAGCTGACAGCAACTTGCTGGTTCTGGAACATCGCGTTTACATCGTTGGATGAAACGGATTCCGCACCCGGGTTGGTCAGTTTTTCATCGTAAATCTTTTTCAGCCAGTTGGCAGCCTTAGCGCCATTCGCATCATCTAGAACAATGTTCGCTTTGTCATCGAAGAACTTGTTGCCGAACATCCTCAGGTAAGCCAGGTTCCAAGTATCACCCTGGTTATTCAAAGCATAAAGCCCCATTGGGTAAGCGTTTGAATATTTATCCTTCGGAAGGTCCTTCTTCAATGTTTTCAGGATAGTTTCATAATCTGCGAGAGTCCAAGTCTTGATATCGTTTTTGTCGCCAACGTACTTCTCGAGGCCGGCAGCTTTGAACATATCGGCGTTATAAACGAGAGTTCCCGGCATGTGCGAGAATGGATAGAAGTAAACATCGTCGCCGAAAGTTACGCTATCCCAGTAATTGCTGGCAATATCCTTCTTGGCATCTTCATCAACAATGTCGTTCAGTGGAACAAGCGCTCCCCTGTGGGCGTAGTCGCCCATTGCGAATGTGCTTTCGAAGAAAATATCCGGAGGTGTACCCCCGTTCAGATTGACGTTCAACAGTTCATCGCGCTGGTCGCCCGCGATCACTTCGACGTTGATTTTGACATTATGGTCTTTGTATTGCTTGGTGAACTTGTCGGCTGCGTATTTGAAGAAGCTATCAAAATCAGCACCCTTCTCATTCGCATCCATGACTCCCTTCCATTGCGGAGTCAGCCAAACGGAAATTTCAACTGGTTTCTTTGAATCGGAAGCGCTGTCCTTTTTATCCCCGCCGGTACAGCCAGCAAGAAGGCCAAGGCCTAGCACTGCAGCCGAAGTCAAAGCTACAAAGCGTTTCTTGAACATTTTCTTTCCCCCTGACATTTTTCATAGTTGTGTGAATTTATGAAGACAGGCTTTGATTAAGCCTGGTCCTTCCTCGTGTGGGTTTTGCAAAAGCTTTCTAAACTTGGATTCTATTAATCCTGGTATTTAGCAATCGTCGCGTCAATTTGTTCTTTAATAGCAGCCACTTTTTCAAGGTCAGCCCCTGTGACTGGCTCGAGCGGGGAGCGGACACTACCGCATTCGACGCCGCGGAGTTTCAAGGTTTCCTTGATCGCCGAGTACATATTCCCATTAGTCGAGCAGAGCGCGATAATTAAATCATTGATATCCTTTTGAATGCTTCTCGCTTTTGCAAAATTGCCGGTCGAAACGTATTCTTCCGCCTTCAAATAAAGCTCTGGCATAGCCGCGTATGTTCCGCCGATGCCGCTGTCCGCGCCAATCAGGCGACCTGATACGTACTGCTCGTCCGGTCCGTTGAAGACGATGAAATCTTCCCCGCCCGCAGCTTTGAAGCGTTCAATGTCGAGTACCGGCATCGATGAATTTTTAACCCCGATGACCTTCTTGTTTTCTATCAGTTTTCCAAATAGATTCAGAGACAAGTTGTAGCCGGTTGTCTGTGGAATATTGTAAATGATAAACGGCAATGAACTCGCTTCCATAATATCGGTCCAGTAACGATAGATTGAGCTTTCCGGAAGCTTGAAATAAATTGGCGGAATCGCAGACAATGCGTCATAGCCAAGCTCCTCCGCATATTTTGCCAGCTGGACGCTTTCCCTTGTGGACGGTGCACCGACATGAGCGATGAGTGTCAATTTTCCGCCAACACTTTCGGCCACGTATTTCAGGGTCGCTTTCCGTTCTTCGAGATTCTGATAAATGCATTCACCCGAACTCCCGCCGACATACAGCCCCTTTACGCCTTTTTCTAAAAGATAGAGGCTCAGCGCCTTCGTACGCTCCTCCGAAACCTCGCCTGCCTCGTCATAACAAGCATAAAAAGCAGGGATAATCCCTTTGAATTTTTCGTTTTCCATCTTTCAACCCACCTAAAGTTTTTGACATGATAGCGTTTTCGGAATTAGCATATCATAGATTTTCAGAAAGTGTAAATAATTTTCACCATTTTTTAATATTATGAAAAAAATATCCACTAAAACGTTTTCATGGTTTTTTGGCTGTAAGGCTGCAAAGTATTGGTTTTAAAGAGCTTTTGGGTGATTGTTTTTGCAAAAATATTCTTGCTTTCGGCTGAAAAAAATTTCCGAACTTATAGAACATGATAATTATGGAAAAAATCATAAAAAAAGAAGCGCATCCGAGATCGCGCTTCAAAATCATATTGGAGGCTGTTCCGTTATGTTCCGCTTCATAACCCTTATCTTGTCCGTTCTGTTCCTAACTACCTCGTGGCCGGTTATAGAAAAACAACTGGAGAACCCGGGCGCTGCGGTCGACCGCGTCCAGTCTGAGCTAAACTCGTTAAGTGAAAATCCTGAAATCGCAGGCGCCGCGACTGCCCTGCTCGGCGATTTCCAGCAATTCATCAAGCATACATGGGTGCTCGTCACCGAAATCATCCAAGATAGGGAAAACCGCCAGCCAACCGATACAGACAACGTTGACCCCATGAAGCCCGCCGAACGGTTTTAGCAAGTGTGATCAGGAATTCACCATGATGAAATACACCGAAAAGAAAACGGCGATCATGACGACAAGAATCCCGAGCAGAATAATCGAAACCTTTGGCGATTTGAATGTCTGGTTATTGATCGTTTTCACCTTCTGCAAATAGGAAACCGTCGCCATGATGATGACGGAAATCCCAAGCAAAACAGAAGCGACACCTATCAAATTGGCCATAAAATCATTGATCGGTGTAAGAGTGGACCTCATGTTGAAATGGAGGTTCGTCACAAGGAAGCCGACCCCAATGATGGCAATCGCCGTGCGGATCCAGGCAAGATACGTCCGTTCGTTCGCAAGATGCTGCTGAATATACTTGGAGTCTATTGTCGGGATTATTGTTTCCGTCCCTTTTGCTTTGCCTTCATCCATGTTGAGTCCCCCCTTTCGGTTTTTGCGTTTTCATTTTGGTGTTTTACCTGGCTTGGAGTGAAGCGATGGAACCATCCTCGAGCTTCGTCCCTCGCTCTATGTTTATCCTAATTTGGTTTATTTAAATCTAGAGTGGCGTTTTTAATTATTGTGGTCCTGGAGGCTTGCTTGGGACAGGTTGATGTTAAATACTCCGTTATCTGTCCCAACCTTGGTATGCTTGGGACAACTGAAAGCCATTTTAGTGAATCACTGTTCCAACATGACACAGCTTGGGACAAGTTGATGCTAAATACGCCGTTTCCAGTCCCAATCTCGCTCGGCTTGGGACAGCTTAGAGCCATTTTGGTGAATCACTGTCCCAACCTGACACAGCTTGGGACAAGTTGATGCTAAATACTCCGTTATCTGTCCCAACCTTGGTCGGCTTGGGACAGCTTAGAGCCATTTTGGTGAATCACTGTCCCAACATGACACAGCTTGGGACAAGTTGATGGGTAAATTTCCGTTTCCAGTCCCAACCTTGGTCGGCTTGGGACTGCTGCCGGCTGTTTTTGTGAATCACTGTCCCAACCTTGGTCGGCTTGGGACAGCTGAAAGCCATTTTGGTGAATCACTGTCCCAACATGATACAGCTTGAGACAGGTTGATTGGTAAATTTCCATTTCCTGTCCCAACCTAGTACAGGTTCCCAAGTGGTACCAATCCGAGTTGATTTAAAACCAATCACACCCCATCAAAAAGAAAAGCTCCCCGCAAACGCGGGGAGCCCTCCTTCTGAAACTATTACTTCTCTACACCCAATTCTATATGCACTAACGCTTAACTCGCCTTCTTCCCAGGTTTCCCTGCGACCACAAGCTTCATTGGCATCTGGGATTCCACCTTACCAGCGAAATTCTCTGCTTCAGCAATCAGGTGATGAGAGCCATTAACCAAACCTTTCAGTTCAATCGAGAACGCACCGTCCATGTCAGCAGTAACTGTACCGAGCAGGGTACGTTTGTTTCCGCTCTGCTCAAAGACGTTCACTTTTGCCAAACGCTCGGCCTTTCCAGTCACAACTGCTGGTTCGCCGCTGTTCACCTTCACTTCGGCCGCATCCCATACAGGTGCTACCGGAAGTTGCTGCTCGGCATCCATTGCCCACTTAACCGCGTTGGCGAACATCTGTTTGCCTTCGGCGGTCCAGCCGCTTTCCGGCCCGATGATATTCGTCGCCGCGAATGAGGACAGCAACAGGTGCAGATGCTCCTTGCCCCTGAACTCATACGCAATTGCGGTCCCCTTATCGGCTCCGTCAACAGTCAGTCCGGCGAGCGCGGTACCAGTATAATTTTTGAAAGTGGCATACGGGCTCTTTTCCGCATGAATACGGATCAGTCCATCCTCACCAGCAGCAAGGCCGTCAAACAGTGGATGATCTTCAAGGGCTTTCACGTAAACAGCCCCCTCATTATAGCCGCCATCGCCATAATCCGGCTTGCCAGTCGCCTCTTTCAGGAGTGCAATCGAGCCTTCTTTCACACCCCATGTGCCTGAAAAGATAATGCTGACGCTCTTCTCGTCACTTTCCTTAATCAGCTGGCTGACCTGCTCTTTCGTTCCGCCATTCGTATTGATAACGACCGCGCGGTACTTTTCGAGCTGGCCGAGAAGCTCCCAACCCTTTTCTTCTGCAAAAATGTCCTTCGAATTCAGAAGGCTGCTGATGGCGCCGTTCCGGTCACCAAGAACCGCGACCTCGAACGCATTCAGTTCAATCTTCAGCTCGACATCCTTGTCGCCAACGGTTGCATCAAACGTGGCAGGCAGATAGCCAGCAACCTTCACCTCAACCTTGTAGTTGCCAGGAAGCAAGTTTTCAAACACATAGCTTCCGTCCGTGCCGCTCACCGCAGAGCCCTTGAAGTCCGGCTCATCTTCCGGAATGAGCGTCAACGCCGCGCCCGCGATGGCTTTTCCAGTCACTTTGTCTACGACCGCGCCTTTCAGATCGGACGCTTCAATCGATTCGAGAGTGAAATTCAGCTCGGCGCTGCTGCCAGTTTCCAAAATCTCGACCGAGCCAACTTGCTCGACGAATCCTCTCGCCTGCACCTTCACCTCGTACTTGCCGATTCCGATCCCAATGCGGTAAATGCCCGCCGAATTGGTCGCGGTTTTGACAGATGTGCCCGGGATTGTCACGAGTGCGCCCCCGATTGGTTTCCCTTTTGCATCAGTAACGGTCCCTTTGATTTCACCCTGGCTGGCGGTCAGGCCATAATCGATCGCATTCAGGTACAGCTTGATGGCATTATCTGTCCAGCGATCCGCCGGGTTGCCGTAAGAGCCGACCTGCAAGGTAGACAGCAGGATATGGACGCTGTTCGGCGAGCTGAACTTATAGGCGACCGACGCGCCAATGTCACCTTTCACCGGATTGGTAATATTGCCGAGCGTTGTACCGCTGTATCCCTCATAGACCGAGTATTGGACCGGGCCCTTCGGATTCAGGAGAAGCGGGTACTCCTTCCCTTGCTCGAAACCGCGGAAAATCGCATGGTTTTCGTCGACCCGGATATTCAGTTCCTTGTCCACATAGTTCGATGTCACCTTTTTCGGATCGCTATAGTTATTGGACAAATCAACAATCGAGCCAAACCCATACTGTCCTGGGAAAATGATGCTCGTTTCATTTTCATTCGCTTTTTCGATCATCACCTTGAAACGGTCTTTCATCGTGGAAGAAATATCGTTGGCGATGATGAGCTTATAATCGGCTATCTCTTCAATCATAGGCTCAAAGTTTGTGTAAATATGATAGTCAACGTCATAACCGTAGGATTCGAGGAATGGCTTCAGCCTATTTATGTTGGCTGTACTTGCCAGCACGGCGATTTTTTCCGATGCGAACATCGAAATATTCAAAGCCGTTTCCTGCCCTTCGCTAACCTTCACGACTTCGAAGACCGGCTTATATCCGGCGGCACTGATGCGTACCTCATACGAGCCATGCGGCAGCGAAAGTTCAAATTGTCCGGCTGCGTTAGACTTCGCGACAACTGGTGTACCAAGGACTTCAACAACAGCCCCTTCAATTTCACCCTTTGTCGAAGCATCGATGAGTTTACCCTTCACCGTTCCGGCGTTTTCAGATTGAAGAACAAACGAATCATTCAGAATCTGCCCGTTCTTAATCGTGACCGTAAACTCTTTTTCCTTATGCCCGAATGCATTCACGACGAGTGTGTACGTGCCTGCTTCAAGTCCCGCATAGAACTTTCCGTCCTGCTTGGCGGCCACCTTTATGCCTGTTTCCTTAATGAACACATCGCCTTTCACGGCCAGCCCGGTTTCGTTCTTAATCGTCCCGTGAAGCTCACCGACCAGCGGCGCTTTCTCGGCGATCGCCCAGTTGATCGCGTTGATCAGCAGCTTTTCGCGGCCCGCGTCAAACAGCGTCGGGTCATTCGGAATGAACACATGGCTGATCGTCATATTCGCAAGCAGGATTTCGACTGACCCATTTGTCCGCCCTTTATAGGCAACCATTGAACCCTTCTGGCCTGTCATGGTTTGTTCAAAATCAACTGCCGTCTTGCCAGAATATCTGTCAAAACCGTAATAGTAGCCGCTTTTGCCAGGAATCTCAATCACATCGCCAGCCTTGAAACCTGCTGTCAATGGGTGCTCTTCCTTCACGGTCCCCGTTGATCCGGTTTTATTCGTCCCATCAAAAACGGTCGCAGGGTCACCGTCATACTCCTGCAGATAGCGGATTGAACCGCGGCCGCCTGCCTGCCCCGTCCAAATGATGGATTTCCGTTTTTGGTCGAGCGCTTCCTGGAACGCCTTGAATTCCGCTTTTGTCGGGATTGCGTTGTTATTATAATCGGAATTGGCAAAAACAACATCAACCCCATCGAGTTTATCCAAATCCTTATAGGTGAGATACTCGACCTTATAACCGCGCTCCTCAAGGTATTGCTTGAATGTCTTACCCGATGCGGTCAAGTCGACAATGACGCCGACCGTCGGTGATGGCAGCAATTTCACATTCAGGACGACATCTTCCCCGGCCGCAACCTTCACCTCGACCTCATTACGGACAAAGCCTTCTTTTTCAACCATCACAGTGTAGGTTCCAGGTTCCACCTTCGCCAGTCTGAATTGTCCCTGCAGATTTGACTCGGCCGAACGAGGCTTGCCGACTAGCGTGATTTTTGCCCCGGAAAGCGCTTTTCCGTCTTTCTTGCTTTCAACAGATCCGCTAACTGTGCCGACATCACCGGCAACGTCCATCTTAATTGACAGCGGTTCTCCGTCAATCACCGCGCCGGCATTCACGGTCTTCGTTTCATAGCCGTAGGCGCTGACTGTCAATTCATAATCGCCTTCAAGAAGCGCAATTGAGAATGCGCCAGTTCCGGCGTCCGATTTTGCAGAGAATGGCTGGCCCTTCACCTTGATATCAGCGTTCAGTGGATCGCCATTTTCATCAGTAACGGTTCCGTGGATAACCGGGAACTTGGCATTCGCCGCCCAGAGGATCGTATTCAGGAAAATTTGCTTTCCATCATCGGTGTAATCCCTTGCCCCTCGGTAAGAGGAGAATCCGTGGCCGCCCAACAGCACTTCCACGCTGTTCTCGGTCCTCGGCTTATACGCCACGCCAAGTCCAAGGGACGAGCCGCCTTCGTGTGAAATTTCCGCCAACGGATAGCCGCTGTAGTTTTTGAACGAAGCGACTGTAGCGCCGGCAGGTGACGTGATGTTAATGCTGTCTCCCTTTTTAAAGCCATTAAAGATTGGATGCTCTGAGAGCACTTTATAAGCTGCTGGCTGCATCGTGTTCCGGACAACTGTCCTTGAATCCGGATCCTTCCGGTAATTCACAAGATGATTCAGCCCGGACGTGCTCCAGTACGCTTCGCCGAAAATGACACTCGTTCCGGCATCATCGGCAGCTTTCATCGAATTTTCAAAAACAGCCTTCGTAAACGAGGAGCTGCTCGGGTCATTGATGAGCACAACATCGAAATCCTTCATTTTCGCGGCGAGGTCTGCCGGCTGGACATCAGTCACCGGGATGCCATACCCCTTCAGGAACGCCTTGAAATTCGAGTCGCTCGAATAGTGATCACCGACAACCGCCACCCTCGGCATCGTGTGCATCTTTACATCAATTTCACCTGTGTGGCGCGCCACATCGACAGACTGCGAATAAGGAATGTAGCCATCTTTTGTAAACGAAAGCTTATACGTTTCCTCTTCAAGCCCGGTCAGTTCAAACCGGCCATTGGCAGCTGACTGCACTTCGGCCACTTTTTCACCGGCCGCGTTCGTGACTTCCACTTTCACTCCCGCAAGTTCGAGTTTCGAAAGCGCATCGGTTATTGTCCCTTCCAGCGTCCCCCGTTCCGAGCCGCCAAGGACAGCATTCACGCTTACAGGCTCGCCTTTTGCGACAGTGATTTTTTCGGTGACCGTGCCGAGGCCCTTGCCGCGGACTTCGAGCGTATATGTTCCTTCGTCATGGAACAGCTCAAAGTTTCCATCGGTACCGCTCTTTGCTTTCACGCCTGTCTCCACCACTTCTATGCTCGCTTCAAGCGGGTTACCCTCTGAATCCTTGACTGTGCCGGAAATTTTTCCGTATTGAGCATTGAACAAATAATCGAGGCTGTTAAACAAAATATTGTAGTTCCCCTGCTGCCAGCCCTCTGTCGTTTCCCACGGAGCCGACGTATGGCTCGACAGAAGCAGGTGAGCGCTGTTTTCAGACACTGCCTGATAGGCGACACCGACACCGACAAAGCCAATTGAGGTGGCACCAATTTTGCCGATCGTCCGTCCCGAATAATGGTTGAACCAGGCAAAATCCGCATGCCTGACAAGGACAGGCACCTCGCTGCCCGCTTTATAGCCCTTCGTGATCGGATGTTCAGCTTCAACCTTCAGCATGACTTCGCCAACACTGTAATCATGGCCAAGGTCGGCGGGATTATTGTAAAAATCCTTCAAATGATGGATTGAGCCGTAACCGGATCCCCATTGATCAGTGAAAATGAGGCTGACATTGTGCTTTTTAGCCTCGTCAACGAGATTCTTCACTTCCGCCTCGGTTGGCTTCACGCCATCTGAGCCGTAAGCACCGTTCAAATAAAGCACACGGTAGCGGCCAATATCATTGACGACATCCCAGCCGCGCTCCTCGACCGCATAGCCTTTCTTTTCAAGAGTCTTTGTTATATCGCCCTTCAAGTCATTCAGGACCGCAATATCAATAGGCGGCAGCTCAAATGTCAAAGCGGCTGCTTCACCCGGCTTCACGGTAATTTTGCTTTTTCCTTCTTTAAAGCCGCCGAGCGAGAAGGCGATGTCCCAAGTACCTTCGAACACACCATCTTTTGCAAAAATGCCTTCCGCGTCGGTGACACCCTTTATGCCGGCAGCCGGCAGCTCAACCGATACGCCATCAAGCACTTTGCCTGTCCGCTTATCCTTGACGGTGATCGCGAACGATCCTTTTTCCGCATCTTCAAGCTTGTAGTTCTTTTTCAGCTTGTAGCCGGAAACGAATGCGACCTTTTCTGTGACTTGTTTTTTGCCATAAAGCGAAATACGGACGGTATATTCACCAGGTACATGCTTAAGGACAAAGCTGCCGTCCTTGTCGGCTGTCACAGATTCACCCGTTTCTTCAACTGTGAGAGTCGCCTGGACCCCCTGTCCGCCTTTATCAGTCAGAACCCCTTCGAAAATCCCTGGTGATTGATAGCTTTCGACGCCTGTAAGGTATGGCAAAATCACCTGGCCTGGGAGGATCGGAATGCCTGACGTGCTGTAGACCGGGAGAATCATATCCTTCAACCGCTCACCGGTATACACATCAAGGACCGATACGGAACCATTCGTCGAAGCGAAGAACAGCAGGCCATTCGCCGTGACCGAACCACTGTTCAGCGACGTGCCGACATCCTTGTTGCTCCAAATTTCCTTGCCTGTCTGCTTGTCAAAAGCCCTCACGTTCGGCTGGACCGAAGAACCCATGATGACCATGTTTTCATAAACGATTGGCGATGCTGCCTGGGTGTCCCCGATGTCCGGAACCTTCCATTTGTCAGCGCCGGTCGCCGCGTCGACCGCATAGAGCGTACCACCGTCCGTGCCAAAATTGATTCCCATGAAATAGAGGGTGCCGTCCGCAAAGACAGGCTTCGAGGCAATGCCTTCAGCGGAAATCCGTTTTTGCCAAACTTCCCTGCCGTCTTCTATGTTCAAGGCGCGGATCGTTTGGTTATCATAGCTGCCGATGAAGATCAGACCATTCCCGACGCTCGGCCCGAAGTACGTTGGCGCGCCAAGCTTCACGCTCCACAGCTTCGCCCCTGTTTCCGCGTTCAGCGCATACAATTGGGCGTTTGCCGTCAGGTCGGAAGAAACGAACAATGTTCCTTCATGGTAAATCGGCGACTCATATACAGCCAATGCACCAGTGGCTGTATTCCATTTGATACTGCCATTTTTCAAGTCCAGTGCATATATTTTGCCATCCTGCCCGCCGGAAAGATAGACGGTATCTCCGTGGATGGTCGGCGAGGAGCGGTTCGTGCTGCCAATCCTGACAGCCCACTGCTCTTTCCCGGATTTGGCGTCAAGCGCCACAACCCAGCCACGGTCCGTCGTCAGGACGACTTTACCGCCTGCGGCTGCCGGGGTCGAAAAGAGGATCTCCCCTTTGCTTTCGGTGTTGTATTCCCAACCTTTTACAAGGCCGTTGACATCAATCGCGTTTCCGGAAACGCCCGTCCGCGCGTTGTTTCCATTCGCAACACTCCACTCTTTGCCAAGTGGAACCGCAAGCCTCTTCACTTTGATTTCAACTGTCGTATTTTGCTTGACGGACAGCTCTTCCGATTTGCTTTGGATGCCTTCTCCGGTCAAAGTGAGGCTGTAAGTGCCGGCAGGAACTTTCCTGATTTCAAAATTACCTTCGCCGTCCGTCCTGATCGCAGTCAGCGGCGTGTTTTTCAGCCGCAAAAATGCATACGGGACAGGCTTTCCGGCTTCATCAATGACCTTTCCAGACACGTTGTAGGACTCTGCATCTTCTAGGACAAAGTCAATGCTCGTCACTTGTCCTTTTTTGACAACGACCGTCCCTTCGTACGGCTTATAACCGAAGGAAGTCACCTTCACCTGGTGCGAACCTTCCCTGATTTTGAAAGAGAAAGTGCCTTTCTCGGAAATTTTCTTGACGATATCCTCAGCTTCGATTTCAAGCGTGGCCGTTAAAGGTTCGGCGTCCTTATTCTTGACACTCCCCTTCAGGTCGCCTGCAAAAGCCGCCTCGGTCACCGCCTGGTAAATATCGATTATCCCTTCGCCGTAAGAATCATTCGGCAAGGTTCCCATATGGCCTTCCTTCCTGACCGTCTCTTTCAAAATTGCTTTCGCTTCATCGATGGTCAGGTTTGGATTCGCCTGGTACAGAAGCGCGACCGCGCCGGTAACATGCGGAGTCGCCATCGAAGTACCGCTGATCGTATTGTATTTGCCTTTGTTCAATTTCGTTGGCCAGGCAGAATAGATCTGGTGGCCAGGCGCGGAAATATCAGGTTTGATGTACCGCTTCCGCTCGCCGTTCGCATCCTGCCAAAAAACCGGCCCGCGGCTAGAGAAATAGGCGGTTTGGTCATAAATATCCGTCGCTCCGACCGTGAATGATTCCGGGAAGCTTCCAGGGGAACCGATCGTCTGCGAACCTGGCCCATCATTTCCCGCCGCAAAAGCCGGGAAAATGCCCGCCGCAATCCATGCCTTCACATCATCATAGAATTCGACCGAATATGTATTCGAATTCCCCCATGAATTATTGACAACATGCGGTGCTTTGGAAGGGTCTCCGCCCGGCGCCATGAACCATTGGAACGCCTCGTGGATACCTGAGGTTGAGGCGCGGCCTCCGTCGGAGAAGATTTTAGCCGCAATCCACTCGGCTCCCGGCGCAACACCAATCGGCTCGCCATCCCCTCCGCCAACCGCGCTTCCGGCAACGTGTGTGCCATGGCCGCTTCCGTCATTCGGAGTGGAATAATTATCGCCGGACACATCAATCCAGGAATACTGATGGTTGCCGTCTCGCCCTCGGTAATTTTTCCGAAGCGCTTCGTGCTGCCCATCGACCCCAGAGTCCATGATGCCGACGACAATTCCTTCGCCCTTCAACCCATATTTGCCCCAAACTTTCGGTGCGAATATTTTTTCCAGGCCCCATTCCGGCAGCCTCGGCTTCGTCTCTTCAACCGTTACTTCTGGAAGCTGCAAAACTTCATCAAGCGTGATCGACTCGATGTCATCCCGCTTTTTCAATTCCTCCAGCGCTTCCTTCGTGACAGTTGCGGATATGCCGTTTATAATCCATAATGATGCCTTTTGCTTAGCCTTTCCCTTCGTTTCCATAGCCTTTAAAGCTTGTTGAAGTCCTTTTTGCGAGTTGTTTGCTTTCTCGGTGAGGGTTTCTTTGATAGTTTGGATTTTCTCGGTGCGGTTCTTTTTCTGTTTCACTTGAGGATAAATCTTCTGGAGGTCAGTTTGGTCTTTCATCCTGATAATGACATCAACTTCATTGCTCTTTTCAAAAGCCTTTTGCAATTTTGCTTCGTCTTTTTCCTTTTTGGCCAGCGCCTGGTCATCCTTCAGCGGCGGCGGTGTGATGCCCAGCCCCTTCAGCAGGCCAGGAAGTCCTTCCTCTTCACCTTCCGCGTCCGGTTTTGCGGCTTCATCTTTCTTATCCGACTTGCTTGCTGACTTTGCTTCCTCCTCTCGTTTCTTCTCCAGCTTCAGCTCTTCCTCAGAAAAGCTCGGCGGCTTTGCTTCAGCCGCAAGTGCCATTTCCGGAGCAAAAGTGGACAATAACACCAGCATCGACAAAAGAACAGAAAACACTCTTTTCCCAGCTTTCCTTCTAATAAACGACAATAGAAAAAACACCTCCTGTTGTTTTGGTACACGAAACGAATACGATAGAAGATATGGAAAAACCTTTTAAAATTTGTAAAATTTATAATATTCTAACAAAAATGAATCCTCGGCCCTACTACGAAAAATTTCCCAATAGGTGGAAAGATTCATTTTTTGAAGAAGAAATCGGTTCCCTGCGACAATTGATCAGCAACATAAAAAACCTGCCTGTGCGCTTTGGCACCTGGCAGGTTTTGAGTGGTTTTGTCTTTTATTCTGTGTAACGGTCTAACCAAACGTCGTCGGCATTGTCGTTAACTTAATAGGATTGGAAGGCCAACGGCGAGCACGATGACAACGAGGATGAATACCCATGACAAAGGATGGGCCCAGTTGTTCGTCCAGCCGATACCGAAGCGTTTTTCCAGGAAAATTGCAGGGTCGTTTGGATTGAAATAGAAGATTCCCAGCTTCCAATGCCGGTCATCGTCACGGTTGATGACCTTTCCCTTTTCACCAGAACCCGTGACCTTCACCCGGCTACCGCCCTGGCCAGTCGTCATGGACAACAAAATCGTGCCGACTAGAGTGGCAATAGCAAACACAAGTGGCGCGGCCATTAGCACCTGCTGATTAATCGAATACATAAATGAAAGCTGAGTCAGCATGAATAACAGCACAACTCCCGCACCCATGATGATGGTGAACATGGACCATCTTCTTCTGAATATCACGTTCTGCCTTATCGATTGCTCCGGATTCGCGGCAGAAATTTGCTGCTTCGCTTTCCCGATGATGACATTAATGAATAAGAACAAACCCGTCAAATAGACTTGCAGAATTGGGAACAACAGGACTGAGCTCAATGATTTATCAGTCCAATTTGTCACTTTTCCGCTGAAATCATATTGCATCGGAATGCGCTGGGGAATCCTATCATAATTTGCAAGTGTGATAGCAATTGTCGCTGCCGCCAGCGCAAAAGGAATCAGGAACCAAAAGTTTGAGTAGGTAAGCTTTTGTCCGCGGAACCCCGTTTCAATCATGACGAGCTGCGCCTGCTGACTCCATTCCTTATGCTCCTGTTTCAGTTTTTTCATCTCATGATGGAAATGTAAATACACCCCAAAACTGATTACAATGAAAACAAAGATCAGAATGGAAAACAATCCGCCAATGTAGTCCTCGCCTCGCCCTTTTGAAAGAACGAGCAGTACCACAGTTGATAACACCGCCAGCACCGCTGTTACTGACGCATATTGCTTGCGCATATTCCTGAGTTCCGGAAGCTGGTATGCCTCCTCTGGAATGGATACCCCGAAACTTTCAGTCTTCCTCGTCCAATAAGGAATGAACATAAGCGAAATAAAAACAGGTATTAATAGAATGACGAGATAAACCGGGATGGACATAACCATCACTCCTTCTTATCAAATTCTTCGAAAAGCCGATTACACAACTTGATAAACTCTTCCTTTGATACCTTTCTGCAGGCAGCCTCAGCCACAACCGGTTTTAGCTGCGAACCGAGCGACGACAAATATGTCTCATCAGCCGGCGGGGGACCATCAGGGTTAATCACTACCCCTTTCTGGCGGTGAATCAAGATGAATCCTTCCTGTTTCAAAAGCTGATACGCCTTATTGACCGTATGAAAATTGATTCCAATATCCGCAGCCAGCGACCTGACTGACGGCAGCGCCTCACCTGGCTTCAACTCGCCGCGCGCAATCCCAGCCACAACCTGATTTCTTAATTGGCTATAAATCGGCTCTTCCGACTCAAGGTCCAACGCAATATACACAAACTCCACACTCCTTTCTTGTGTTATCTGTTATAAATATAATATAACAGATGCATTTAAATGGCAACTATTAATTTCCAATCTGCTTTTTCTTCATTTCATGCTTTTTTCTATAAATTTCAGTTTGTTTTCCGAGGGTTTCAGCAATTTGTCCGGCTTTTTCTAAGCAACAATCGGGAAACTTCCCCCAAATTGTGATCGGTTTCAATATATCGAACACTTTTCCACATATATCGCTAGATTTTTAAATATATCGCAAATTTTTGCCCATGTTTCCGAGTCTGTCACAATTTGTTCGCCTTAGGCAGGCTCCAAAAAAGGCCATCTCCTTCCTAATGGCTAATAGGCAACAACTCGTACCGGTTATTGTTATTGCCTGTCCTCGGACTCGGTTTCTGGTTATAATAAAATCTCAAGCTTCCGTACTGCAAGAGGACAATGGAGTTTGGAGTATAATGAAGTCAGAAGTTTGTTGCCTGCAAAGTAACAAAGAGGTACATGGGGGTAAAAGGAATGGATAAGTTTACAAAAGAAGAACTGGAAGACGCGTTGCTAATTGTTTCTTCAACAATCAACAAATGTGAAAAAATACAGCCTAAATTCGCAGAAGGAACCTCTCAATACAGTCTCTTAACGAACCGAATAAAAGCGTTAGTTATTGCAAAATTGCTATTAATAGGTGAAAAGGTGGACAACTATAGCGATGAAGAACTGACGGAGGCACTGCGTCCGCTCACTTCTATCATCAATAAGTGCACAAAAGCACAGCTAAAGCATTCAGAAGGATCGCCTCATCACAATAAGCATCAAAACATCATAAAAGCTATGTCTATATCAAAATCCTTCATAGCAAATGAAATTGCCACCTGGGACAAATAAATATTCTTAAAAGGCACGGAAAATTTTTCTTAACTTGCTTCGATAACCCAGACTTTTTTCATTTTTCGCAAAAATGTTACTTTTTCGACTTTCAAAAAAGAGGTAATTTACCCATTTACAGAGAATATATAATGGGTAGATATAGAAAAAGGGATTTTGAGGAGGAATGGCATGAAGATTCAGCAGTTTAAGATTAATAAGAGTGAGGTTCGTTATCTTACAGAAAATGCAACCCTCGAGGAAGCGCTCCAGTTCCTTGATGAAGTTGGCTACCGCCGTGTTCCCGTTCTGGAACAAAATACGAATCGTTTCCTTGGGAACGTCGAAAAAATCGATATTTTTGAATATGCCGGGGACAAAAAAGATCCTGTCACGAAAATCCTTAAAGAGGAAGACGGCGTCGTCAAAGGCGAGGAATCATTCAGGCAAATTTTCAAAAGCATTAAACGCCTGCCCTACTTGGCGATTGTTAATGAAAAAGGTGAATTCGACGGTATCCTGACCCATGCACAAATCATGGACCTGCTCGAAGATACATATAGCGACGGCATTTCACTGACAATCGGCCTGTTCGAGCAAAACCATGCAATCGAACGCATTTCCGCTGTCGTCGGTAAGCATGCGAGCATCCTTTCGATGTTCACCCTTGGCAGCAACAAAGCCGTGCGCCAGATTCATTTATCCATCCCGAAGGACACGCCGAAGGAAAAAGTCGATCAGATAGTCGCCGAACTTTCCGAAACCGGAGTCCGCGTCACGAATATCGAATAAACAACAGAGGATGCAACCTAAAATGGCTACATCCTCTTTCTCTTTCATTAGCAAAAACTTTATTCAGTTAACATAATATTTTTATATTCTACTTTTTTACAGGACATAGACATTCATTATTTCAACTCTTTTCCTGCAATAAAATTAATTCCATCTTTTTCGAACAAAAACGATGGTACCAATAAAAATTATCAGACCAAACAATTTAAACAAAAATCTAGTTTGAAATGGTTCATCATCATTTCCCATCGCAAGCAAAACAGCTCCTATCGTTACACCAATGATACCTATTACTAGATTTATAACTTTTTTCATGTTGCGAATCCTCCTAAGCAATCATTTCTATTGAGTCATGATTCATTTGTGAGTTTTAGTTTCATTTCATTTTCTCGATAAAAATTATGTAACTAAATTATACAAAAAAAGACTGTCAGCAACCTCGAATTTTTCGAATTTGCCGACAGTCTGAGGCACAATTCCTGATCCTGAAATGTGCCTCAAAAATATTTGCCAACCTAACTAACCATTAAACATTGGCTAAGTATTCACCTTTAATGACAAAATACGAACCCCGAATTGTGCCGGCCAGCTTGGACTTCTGCCTCGCAAATTTAAACTTCCCTTCCAGTTCTTTTGGGACTTCCATCCCCTCAGAAAGCTTGAAACCAACGGCACGCTTTTTCGTGTCATCCACAGTATACATGACATTGACCGAAAGGCCATCCTCATAAAAAACGTAAGCCATGTTGAGATTTTCAACTTGAAAACGAGATGTTTCCAACGGTTTGGCCGCGAACTCAATATCACGCTCTTCTTTCAATATTTGATTCACATAGGCGAGAGTATCTTCGCTTTCGCTTGCGGGAACAACCGTGAATTCATGCTTGTATTTGTTCATGAAGTAACGCGCTTCATTGGCACGCAAGCCTGCCAGCGCTTCTGCTACCGGGGATGACTCCAACCCAACGGTGGACACATTTTTAAAATCAACGACGTAGGACATGTTCTTCCCTCCTTATTTACTAACAACCGGGATCCACATTTCGCCAAATACCAAGCCGTTCCGTTCGCCCATTTCAACCGCAGTATTCGGTCCGCCGACATAAGCGACATCCTTAGCTTCCGGCAAGGCCTGGCCAAAGGCCATCCCAGTGAGCATCATACCCAACTCATCGGCCGTTTTTGCTTCCCCTTTGACAACCAAGTATTCCCCCTTGGGAAATTGGATCAATCGGTCCGCTTCCGGAAGTGTTGACTCGGATAGGACACCAGCGTAATACATCATTTTGTTATTCACCGCTTCACTCACGGCAAAAATATACTCATTCGTAGCAATGGCTTTAAGTGCATCAAGCCTTCCATCCTCTTTCACTGCCTGCCAAAAGTCTGCCTTTTCCTTGTTAATGCCAGCAAAGTCTCTGTAATCGCTCTTCAGCTCAGTTCCAATCCCCACTACTGTAAAGCTGTCCTTTTCCTCAAGTTTATAATCTGCCATCTTTCATCCCATCCTTTTCTTCAATCTTTTTCAAATGATTAGTCTTCTTCACTTGATGAGTTTATAATAACCTTAAATCGTGTCAAAAAATGATACTGTTTAGGAGCCCACATGAAAAAAGTAGAACGGATTAATATTCTGATGCGTTATATTAACAACCGCGCTCATTTCACCATTTCAGAAATCATGCAGGAATTCAACATCTCGCGTTCGACAGCGATTAGAGATATTAGGGAAATAGAAGCCATGGGGATGCCGCTTGTCGCCGAAGTTGGCAGGGACGGGGGTTATTTTGTCATGCAAAACTCAGTCCTGCCTGTTGTCCGCTTTACCGATAATGAAGTCAAAGCTCTTTTTATCGCCTTCATGGCGACAAGGAATCAGCAGCTTCCATACCTTAAGAGCCGTCAGTCCCTCGCTGAAAAATTGCTGGGGCTCATATCGGATAACCAGCAGGATGACCTCGTCCTTTTAAACCAAACTTTGCTTTTTGAAGGGACCAACCCGCATAATCCCGACTTGCTCGAGCTTTCAGATCTCCCTCACCCGATGTTGGAAAGGCTCATCCAGTCCCTTCTTTTGGATCTCCATTTGTTGATTACGGTAAAAGAAAACAAAGGAACAAAGTCATATCCAATTTACCTGCTGCACCTTTATAAAGAAAAAAGCCTCTGGCTGATTGAAGGTTTTGACTTAAAGGCAGAAAAAAGAAAGATTATCGCTGTCGATAATCTTATCCATGTCGAACCGTATTCCCTGGAAAAACGATTCAGCAGGAAAAAAGTGTTGGAAAAACTTAGAGCTCAGGAAGAAACTCATAACCTTGTCCTTGAACTCGGGCCTAAGGCAATAGCCCAATTTAAAAAATACCACCCGTTAAAACTTTCACTCTCCTTTACGGATCCTTATCAAACAACAGGCCTTCTGAAGGCATTCATCAATATACAACATCCTGACGAAGTGGCCGAAGTAACAAATTGGCTCCTTTTTCTCGGTGAGGAAATTAACGTAAAGGAAATTCCGAAAGAGGTCTTAATGGCTGTCCAAAAGAGATCTAGCTTATTCTGCCCATAACCAGTTGAAATTTACAAACCGTAGTTGGACTCATCGTGTAAATGATAATTTCTAAGTGGCTTTCCGTACTTAACCAATACATGCCACAAAAGCTTTAATTCCTGGAGCACTTCATGATAGGTCCCCCGATCGCTCCAGGAATCTGGATTTCGTTTCAGATCCATGACCGCCGCTCCAATCAAGTCTGCAGTCAATAAATCGTTTCTCGCAACACGACTAGCCAAAGAAGGCATTGACGGTCCCCTAAAGTCATCTGGTACCTCGTCCACTGGAAGTGCGAACCCGGCGTGCCACTGTAGGGCAATGGCATACTTATCGCATAATTTCTCAAGAACCCTTCCTGTTTCAGTATTTTTGAAGGAAGGATCCGCCACAAGGATTTCCACATCTTCTTTTAGGGAAATCTCACCATGCACCTGGGCTTCGATATAATGATTAAGGTTCCGGCTAGGCTCTTGATTAGCCGGATTCGGAAAAGGTTTCTCTAAATTAACCAGCAGATGATCGATGAATTTTGCCGGCGTCAGATCTTTTTCTCCAATCGCAAAATCCCTTGTAAATATCTCCTCCAATAGAGCAGCGACAATCATATTGAACTCTTCATATGTCCCTTTTTCAAAAGGGTCCTGGTGAGAATCCATATACGTATATGTACAGCGGACCGAGACCTCCGGTTTTAAAAGGAAATAGCACGATCCAAACCGAGGGGAAGGACCATCTGGATGCAGCATCAAATTGAGCGCACCATATTTGGGCCTTTCGTTATTTGTTGTTCCCTCCTGTTGATAGGCGCCTCCAAAAATTCTTTTTTCCCATCGATCACGTGACCCGCCAGGTAAAGTGGAAACCAATCCGTTTGACAGTAGCGTTTCAAATTGGCTCTTATAGGTCCCTTGCGTAAGAAGCGATTCCGCAACGCTTATCATCGATGAATCAGGACGGTCCGGATGAAAATGCAAACCAACCCGCGCGTTAGCCTTTAATTTATTGATTGCTTCCCCAAAGGTTTGGCGGTTGATATTAGACATGCGAAGGATATGATCAATTGTTTCATTCGCTTCATGCTTGTGTTTTTTTGCATAACTGGCAATGTATTTTATTGCCGATGTTTGTGACCTTGTTAATGCCAAGAAATACCCCTCTTTTCTTTGCAGAGCTTAATCCTAAAACAATTCGAGTTAACGAGCAAAATTCCTCTTAACAATCGTTATTCTTTAGAAAAAACATCATAAACCCAAAAAAACATCAAACTAAAAACGCCCAAAGCGATGCGCCTCAAGCGTTCCAATTCAACAAATCCCGAATTGTTCAATGTATTTTCCGAATCGCAAAATTGTCCTCAAGCAAGACCCAATTCTGCGGATACGGATAACCTAGCGTCCAATAGCTGATTCCACGCAACCGATATTCTTTGACAGCGTCAAATTTTGCCTGAGCACTCCTGGCATCCTCGAACCAAACTTCATGCCCTCTCCCCTGGGCGTCAGTATATCTAAAAAATGGCGACTGGGTTAACGTGTCATACTGGATCGCCGCCCCATACTGAATCGCTCGCCGGATCGCTTCCTGCTGGCTGAACGTTTCAGCTTCCTGCCCCTGGAGATGTGGAAGCAGCCAGTCACGGGCATAAATCTGGAATCCGAAAAAGATTTTATTCCTCGGGATGACGGACACGGCATAATCCAACACCCGCCGGATTTGATTGATCGGCGAAATCGCCTGCGGCGGCCCGAGCCGATAGCCCCATTCATACGTCATCAGCACAACGAAATCGACAATCCGTCCGTGGGCCGGATAATCGTGCGCTTCATATAACAAGCCTTTCTGTTCAGCGCTAACCTTAGGGGCAAGGGCCGTCGACACATAATACCCAGCCGGGTGCAGCCGGTCGACCGTGCGCTGTAAAAAGGCATTGTATAACTCCCGATCCGCCTGATAGACATTTTCAAAATCAATATTTAATCCCTCATACCCTTTTTGCTTCATCGTATTTAAAATGTTCGTCAACAAGCGATCCTGCAAATCAGTGCTTGAAAGAATCGTGCGGGCCAGCTGCGAACCCGCCGCCTTATAGGTAAAGTTGGTAATGGACATCATAGGGGATACCCGTTCCGCAACCGATGCCTGGATAGCGGCTGTGTCGTTTATCGCATTCAGGCTTCCGTCTGCATTAAACGTATAGGCAAAAGGGGCAGCGTACGTTAATAACCGGCCAACCTCGCGAATATCCCGACCTCCCTGTTCACCGGCATTGATGGCATAGGCGTTTACGTCTGTAACCGGCTTGCTGAATGGAATGGTAAGCACTGTTCCGCTCGCGATTACATTGGGATTTTGGATTCCGTTCAGCCTGGCAATCTCTTGAATCGATGTATGGTAGCGCTGCGCGATTTGCCACAGGCTTTCGCCTGGTTGGACGGTGTGCGTTTTAGCCGGGATAACCAGAACCGTTCCAGGAGAAATCTGATTCGGATTGGCGATTTGATTCGCCTGCACAATAGCCGCTATTGTCGTTCCATACCGTTGGGCGATCTGCCACAACGTTTCCCCCGAACGGACTGTATGCGTCAGGTTAGCTGTTGGAATAACTAGCGCGAGCCCCACCGGCAGCCTATTCGGATCCTCCAGCTGGTTCGTTGTAACGATTTGGCTAATGGGTATCCGGAATCGCTGCGAAATCGCCCAAAGCGTATCTCCCCTTTGCACCACATCAATCTGCATTCCATCCCCTCCTTCACTCTTAAACTATATTCTTGAAGAAGGGTTAATATTTCCGTCAGTCATAAAGCGGATTTGAACAATACTTTTCTATTCGATTATTATATTCTCATGCTTTTTGCAAAAAAAAGGCATTGATTTCGAGTAGGGGTTGTTATTTCGATTTCTTAAATGATAAACCAAACTCCTCCAATGCGATTCTTAGCTTTGGAATCGTGCTCGGACCGACTCCATGTAGTTTTAAAATATCCGACTCAGCATACTCTGCCAGGCTTTGGAGTGAGGTAATATTGTTCCGTTCAAGAGCCCTTCTGGCAGGTGCACTTATCTTTCCTAGAAAATCACTTTCGATTTCTCTTTTTGCTTCGCATATAGGGCATATTGGGCAATCAGAGCTTTTATAGTAGTTGTGACCCTTTTTCAAGTCCTTAAAGTTTTATTCGCCACTGTAATTGTCCTCCTTTTCATGAAAAGCTTTTATTTCTAAGTATAATATTTTGAAGTTTATTAAGTTTCTCGAGATTTGCTTGATTGTTCGTTATGGTGGTTAACTTACAAAGCTAAAAGACACCAGAGAAGCTTCATCAATATCTTCTTCAGCTTATTGAGCATTCCTGCCCCGTTAGTAGAGTAAGAAATGCAGAATCGGGGGCAATATGAATAAAAACACAGCACTGCAAATAAGCCATTTTGTTCCCCTATTCGAAAGTTTGTCTTTTCCTTTATACCAACCACTAAATTGCAATTTATTCCTATATAGGACAAAAAATAAAATAAAAATTGATATTGCTGGCATAATTCCGTAAATGGATGAAATTTCAGTATCTAATTTTTGGTACACATAAGTTATAATTTTGCC
Organism: Bacillus sp. B-jedd; assembly: GCF_000821085.1. Lineage (GTDB taxonomy): Bacteria > Bacillota > Bacilli > Bacillales > Cytobacillaceae > Bacillus_D. The sequence goes on along the minus strand of NZ_CCXR01000001.1, from coordinate 2,036,581 downwards.
CGAAATCATATAGAAAATCCCAAATAGCACAACAATCCTTATTAACTCCAACAATCCCCTCATAAATATCCCTCACCCTTTTAATAAGGTAACTTATCAGAACAAAATCCATTTTCTAGTGGGGGTTTTTTCCTGAACCTTCCTTAACTAACCTGCCCTGCTTGTTCAATAAGGAATTTAAAAAAATTGCGAAAATCCTTCCTGGATCTACACACCCGTTTAGTTTAATAACAATTTCTTTATTGTTCATACTAGTATCAACTTTGAATGGAGGATTTTTATGAAAAAAAGACTTTTAATTCTGCTTGCTTGTTTGACCCTTTTGTCTTATTCCCCTGTCCAAGCCAAAACCGTAACTGAAAATGAAATAGGGTTGCGTGATGACCTGATTTTGACTTTGCTTTATCCCTCGATTCAAAAGGAATTGGAGAAGCAATATGGAGAAGGTAAACAGTTTGAGTGCGAAAAGATTATCCAAATTCAAAGGCTGCCCGTGGGCACTTACTTATTTAATGTTACCGTGCAGCTAATAACATTTGAAGATGCCCACGATCCTCCTAATGATTTAGTGACAATCACTTTTAATAATGAAACATCCCTAGATTGGCACGCTATTGATTTCAAACGAAAAAGATTAAAGCCAATTGAAATACCTAAATGCGACTAAATGCAGGCATCCTTTGTAAAATGCCCCGATTGGTGAACATAAATTAATCAACCTTATTTAACTAATTGCCCCGTTTGCTTAAGAAGGAATTCAATAAAATGGGCGGTTAATCCTTCTGGGATCAACGCTACCCTTTTGTTAATTGTCAAAGTTACTGCTATTTTTTATCGTTATTTTTCTTGTGTTTGAAAATAACTAAATTACACCCCTCACACCTTAATGCTGGAGTTTTTTTGACTTTTAGTAAAGCATCGCCTATTAATGTTTCACTTCCAAAATCAGCAAAGATTGAATCAGGAGAGTCTGACCAGCAAATTCTTCGAGGAGAGAAAATATATCCTTGCTTCAACTCATTACCACATTCAGGACACCTTACAATATTGTCCATTGTTAGTTACACCACCTTCTTCTTCGTGTTTCTAATTGAAGTAACCTGCCCCGTATGTTCAATAAGCGAATTCAACAAAAAAGAATGGAAATCCCTCCTGATCACCGCACCTGTTGAATAATCAGGAAATTAAATTATTTATGTGTTTCAATGTGTTAATAAGAGGAAGGAGTGGCGTTATAACAGAAAAAATAATACTACTTTCAAAGATTGCTTTCCATAATTTCAGTCCGTTACGAACCTTATAAACGAACAAAAATAGGGATATCGTAGTGAAAGAAAACAGCATCCAAAAGGAAGTTTTTTGTCTCTTTACTTGATACTGAATATCATCTATCATCCAAGTGTCATCTCCAGAAAAGGTCCTAGTAAATATATCCTTTTCAGTCCCTAACAAATTGAATGATTTTAGCGATATTTTATCTTTTTGGACTGCTTCAATATCATAGCCATTTGGCAAAAATGACACTTTATACACAATAAAATATGAAACATAAGCAAGTATACTAGAAATTAATAAAAATGCTAAAAATTTTATTAACATTGTCCTAAAATTATTAATCATTTAATGAGTCAGCCCCCCCTTTAATCCTTTTACATTCGTATTGTTAAACTAATCTCCCCCGATAGTTGAACAAACAATCCAACGACCACTTATGACAAATCAATTGTGCTCCATCCTGTTGTGGTAATAGCATCTCTGATCTGGATGTATGAGTTCTTTGAATCAAATTCAATCCTCGTAAATGGTTTGGTGAAAAATTCAAAAAAGGGAGGGTTTGCCTCAATATCCCTTTGCCCAATAGTGATGTCTTTACCCATTAGTGCTTGGAATTCTTCATCTGTTAGGTTCTCAGTTCGATCTCTATACTGGTGCCAATGATAATTACATTTCGTAAAATCAATAAACGTAGTTTCTCCTGTTCCATCTTTGTACCAGATACCCTCAACAGAGATTCTTTGGATTTGTTTCATTACAGCTAATCCGCCCCTAAAAGTAACATTTCCTTCTTAAGCTAACCTGCAACTTTAGTTAAATAAGGTGTAAAAAATAAATTCTTATAAATTTAACTACTCGCTACTACGATTGCTGCTATACTCCATACTATTAAAACGAATGATATTGTCATCCAAAACGTATTCACTGAAGTAGATTCGTCAGTCTTCGACTTTTTTATTATTGATACGAGATTTAAACAAAAAACTATAGCTAATACTGGCGTTAAAAAAACATTAATAAACGCAAATAATGATACCATTTATATCCCCCATCCACCTTATTCTCTTATTCATTCTTAAACTAACCTGCCCCGTATGTTCAACAAGGACGTATAAAAAATGCGTTAACCCACCAGGATTAACACATCAATAAGGAGTAAATTTACCTTTTAGCTGCAAGAACCTTAAATACATCAATAATTAAGGGAATGCCGCATATGAGGAAAATAATGAAACCTAAATATCTAAACGTACTCGCAACAGCTTCAATCATATCCATCCAAAAAAAGAAACGGGGTATTGGCACAATTAATAAAGCAAAACCAATAATAAATCCATAGAAAAGTGTCCTCTGTTTTTCCATATCCAAACTCCTCGACCGTTTTTCCTCATTTTACCATAAGTGATATTTTGAGTCATTGAATATCTTCAACTAACCTGCCCCGTTTATTCAATAAGAAATTCAACAAAAAAGTTCGGAAATCCTTCCTGGATCTACGCACCCGTATGTTTAAGTGCATTTCTTCACATTCTCTATTAAAAATTCAATCCACGTTTTACACTCGTACATTTCCATTTTGATTTTTCAATAAGCGTTCAGCAATAATTCCTACTGCCCCAGCAAAAACAATCCCCAAAAATATGTGGGACATAAATAATAGAGTCAACAGTGATGTATCCTTCGGTGCGATATTGATATTAATATGTTCAAGATAGTAGGCAGTCGAGTATTTGCTAATCATTAGCATTGATAAGGAACCTAAAATTCCACCAATAACACCAATAATTAATAATTTATACTTTAATTTCATATTACATCACGTCTCCGAAAAGTTATTAATATTCATCTTAACTTTATATCTTTTCAAATAAATAAAAAGGTACTAAAAATGGATTTATTTTGAATTTTTCATTCAAGCTGAACTACCCATATTTTTTTATTGAACTAACCTGCCCCGTTAGCTTATTAAAAGACATCCAGTTCCTTTAACTTTGAACGAATCGAGTATCCGTATTGACTTGGGAAAATCTGCATAAAACCTATTCTCCCTTCACAAATCTCTATGCTTCCAATACCCTCAAAATTAAATCCTTCAATGATTTCCTCATTTTCCGAATAACTGGTTAGATAAAATGAACCACAGTCAGGGTCCCCACATTCGCATAGCCCTTGTATTTGAAGGTGCTCAACCTGGTCAGCCAAGTCCATTCGTGATCTTGCAATAAAATAATTTCTAATACTAATTGCTAAATTTGGTAGAACATCAATTAGCAGCGGGTGTGATGTATCCAAAATTCCACCACCATTTCCGATTAATTAGGCTGAGTCATTGTTTAACTCTTCTGCCCCGTTAGCATAATAAGTAATTCAACAAAAATAACGTTAATCCTTTCTGGATCAACGCACCTGTTTATTTTAGTACATTTATTCACAATTTCTGCTTTTATTACAGGAGTGCTGCTCCTTTAGTTCCATAAGGGCTTCAACAAAAAGGTGACTCAACCCTGCTTGGATCAAAGTTCATTTATTGTCCAATACACAAAACTTGTTTAACCAATAGTTTACCTACCATATTTATCTTGCCAATCTTCTACCCACTTTTGATAATCTGTCTTTATTTCGTCTGCGGTTTTCCCGTTTAATGAATATGGAGCACCACTAATATCATTGTTTTTAGAAATTGGATAAGACCAGCCACCGAAAACTTTTCCGTCAATTAACCAGACAGTTGCGTACGTTCTCCCCATATCGTATTCATTATCTAAGGGATGGTTTTTTATGAAAAAAGACACGGTATCAATCCGTTGGTTACCATATTCATCAGGTCCCTTATCTTGAACAGCCCATACCTGTCGGACAAAAATACTTTTCATGTCTGACTTTGAAAAATTATGAGAGCCATCTTTTTCATGTTCTATGACTTCATATCCACGATTAGTTAAAAAGTTCTTTGCGATTTTCGCATTCTCACTTAACTCTTCCTTTTCAGAGCAACCCGCTAAGTAAAAAAATGCAAATAAAAACAAAGCCATATAACTCCTCAGATTAATCACCCCTTTTTTATATAAGACACTGCTGTTTGTAAAAAAGTTGCATTTCTAGTTCCACTAACCTGCTCCGTTTGTTCAATAAGGGATTCAACTAAAAGGGCGGAAATCCTTCCTGGATCATCGCACCCGTTAGCCCTCCATGAATCGTTGAATAAGGATTTTATCTGCCCCGTTAGTAAGTTACAGCTAAGGAGTTAAACTCGTCAATCCCAAAAATTAAAGATTACATCTCCTATTCTCTGAGGTTTCCAGTATTTTATTTGTGCTACTTCTGCTTTATTCAAATTATTGATTTGGTCCACAAAAAGCGGATTGTTCAAATCCTCAGCTTTCAATACATTGTAAGAACTGCTAAACAATTCGCTTAAAAGTGGTTCATCAATAAAATTTATTTGTGCGAAGGTTACATCAGATGCAAAAGCTAAAAGAGGATAGTGTTCGTTAAGTAGGATATGAAATAACCTATCTTGTATATTGACTTCAATATTAAAAAAGTTTGTACCTTCTCTTGGTTCCCATACCTCTAAAATTTTCCCACTATTGGTTTTAACATAGTTAAAACATAAGGTCTTTAACTGTTTGCTATCCATTTTAGGAGGTTCATCGTTGCCTTCATAAAAACCTGTAACACCATTAGGAAGTTCCATATATGCCTCCTTAATTAAAGCTCAAGATTTTGTATCCGCTTCTTTCATTAAACTGCCCCTTTAACTTAATAAGGAATTCAACAAAAAAAGCATTTATCCTCTGGATAAACGCACTCGTTTTCTTAATAGGTTTTTACTTTAAGGAGAGCCTCAGCTCCCTTTATACTATCAATTAACCAATTTGGAGTTTCGGGATGATTTATTACTTCAGTTGTTGTCATCCAATATACAGCATCGACTTCATCAGGACTTTTAGCATAAGGTTCACCCTCTTCAAACTCCATAAGAAAACTATATCAATTACTTCATTTCCATTTTCCAAAGTAAATGAGGTATTTCTCACATAATCTATCTTTTCCTTTACCTTTACTCCAACTTCTTCGAACAGTTCCCTTCTTAAAGTTCTTTCCAATATATTTTTTGAATTACCCTCATTTTCAACTGTTCCTCCCACAAGTGAAAGAAGACCACCAGCGTGTCCTTCTTTCAAACTCCGAGCAATAATCAACCATTTATTATCCTTATAGACTGCTCCTTCAACATTAACAAAAAACATCGTAGGACCCCCTTAGTGAAATTCTTTTAAAAAATATAATAGCATTTGTTCAACTTTACTGCCCCGTTTGCTTAATAAGTCTATATTTCGATAAACCAGGCAATAATTCCTCTTAAAAGAGAAAACAAATGGGAGGAATTAGGTTGTTAATATCAAAGGCGTGGGAAACATATGCAGCAGATAAACGGATTGAGTTATCAAAAATATTTCTAAGCAAAGAAGCGACGCTGTTGGCGTCGCTTTTGAATTCTCGGACTCTTTTGTTTAAGTACATTTTCTCACAAACATACATGCTTTCTTAAATTGCTGAATTTATTTTCTATAATGATCTACTCTAAAAAGTTTTCAATGAAAATAGATTTAGTTGTTATTATGTCTGTACTAAAATTCGATGGACGGTCACTTCCTATTACTTGTAAGTTAAAGCCTGATGACACTGCTTTAAACTCTTCATTTTCGATTTTTTGTATTTTATTATTCAGCAATACGTAATAATGGCCTTCTAATTCTCTCTCTTCATTCCAACCAGATGAAATGATTAATTTGTATGCGAATTTTTCATTATCGAAGAAATCATTTTGATTTAAAGTATCGAGGGCTGAAAAAAAACTATCAGCATCCACTAAGTTATCATATTGTAGCCATTCTTTTACGTTACTTTTGCTAATGTTAATTCTATTCTCTTCCTTTGATTCCTTATAATGATAAATTGTAAATTCATCATTATCTTTGTCAACTAAATCAAATTTAATTGAGTATATATTGTTCCTTTCATCAAGGATTAATTGGAAATCTTCAACCTTAGTATTTAATTTGGAAATGTTTAATTCGTTTCTAAATAATTTCCAACTTTCTTTACTGTTTACTGTATTAAAGTCAGTCTGTTTAAATAAAGGAACTTCTTTTACATAATTCTCATTAAAATAATAAATAGCACTGAGTATGACTAATAATATTAGTGAACTATTAATAGTCCATTTCTTTATATTCAAACTATCCCTCCCTCTTTGTTATTTTACCATAAATATCCTAGTTTCTTTTTAAACTCTCCTACCCCGTTTGTTAATAAATAGATTTTAAGGAGAAAAATGCTCTGGATGCCATATCGCAATTTCATCCCCAGGACACGCCACAACTAACCAACTTTCGCCCTCTTGAAAAGAGACACCCATTTGCCAAGACTCGTATTGCTCATCGTGACCGTGGATAAACAGCGATTTGCCATTTTGAAAAGTAAGGATTAAATGAGGAAAAGAATTATCCAACTTAACATCCACAATTTCTACATAGCTTAAATCATTTAATATTTCTAACTCCTGCAACCTTTCCAATTCCTCAATATCGGAGTCATCTACTGGATATTCATTTGGCAATTGGTCATATAAACACCATCTTGATTCAACATTTAGATATACTTGTCCAGAAATACCTTTTTCAAATTCATCGTTTCCGTTTAAAAGAATTTGCAAAGTCGGACCAAACCTAACCCCGTTAATTTCGCCGTTCAAGCAAAGGTTCTAATAACAGCTTCGGCAAGATTCTTATCAACTGCATTCACATAATTCACCCCTTGCTCCAAATATCTGCATTTTAAACTTGTTAAGCTATCCTGTCCCGTTTGTTCAATAAGGAATTCAATAAAAAAGGCGGCTAATCCTGCCTGGATCTACGCACCCGTTAGTTTAATAAGGTTTTAAGTTATTTTATGTATTCAACGTCTAAGCTGTTTGGTGATTTATTTGTATATGAAATCCAATAATTAATCTCATTAGAGTATTTTACTTGTTTTGCATATTCCCCAAAAACTTTTACTTGATTTATGCCTGTTTCCTTTGGGATAATCACATTTACATTAGTTGGGTCGGAAATAAAAATATCACCACCACTTAATGCTGGACCTCCAAAACCTGTCTCCCACTTTAATTTACCATTGTGCATTTTGATAAATCCGATATTTAATTGCTCATTTTCTTTACTATTGTAGATGACAACAATAAAATCTCCTTTTATGTCATAATCGATCACTCTTTCATAATCCCTATTTTCACTTTTCTGAAGTATTTTTACGATATTATCCTCAAGAGAAATGTCTTTAGAACAACCAAACAACAATAAGGTTAATAATAATGGATTGGCAATATATGTTACTTTTGTAATACTCAAACTTTCACCCCCTTCGTTAGTAAATCACATATTTCCTAACGTTTTCTTCTCCAATTTGTAATTAAAATCCTTCTTCAAAAAACTGCTCCGTTTGTTCAAAAAGGGATTAATCAAAAAAGGCAGTTAATCCTTCTTGGATTAACGCACCCTTTAGTTTATGTGTAATTGTTCGCAATCTTATTAATTAAATAGTTACATCTACTTTTTTTCAATCGCCATACGCAAGTTCGAGATAACCCCAATAAGCAATACTAACGAACAAACCATTTTTTCAAAAGGTGTTCCAAACAATTGTTGTATAAATCCAAAAGACCAAAGTACAACAAAAAACCAACATATAACGTTTATTCCTCTTTTGTATTTATATAGATTAACTCTACCAACAATCAACGTAAAAACTACTCCAATAATTGAAATAACGATATTTACAACAGATATTGGTAGCTGGTCAGCGAATGATTCAGACCTTCCACCATTAACCCATGTGAATGGAATCCTTTTGCTTATAATAAGAAAGTGGATTAAGATAGTCAAAGAGTAAAAAATAATTCCTAAAAATACAGCAGTTTTCATATTAATTTTCCTGAGTTTTTCTAAAATAAAATCACCTCATTTTTCTTTCTGTTTCAATATTATTAATCCATTAATATACTATTCCTTATATCTCTTACCATCTGACTGGTAACTGAAAGTAAGATTTCGAAGAGTTATCCAAAAATCACCATTATTCTTAAACAGAGCAAAAAACATCGGCTAAGTATCCTTGTTGAACTAAACTGCCCTTTTGTTCAATAAGGAATTCAACAAAAAAGTGCGGTAATCCTTCCTGGATCATCGCACCCTTATGTTTAAGTACATTTCTACACAAGTTATATTTTACATTTCAGCAACTGTATTACCAACTTTATCCAAGAAAGATATTTTAATATTCTTAAAGTTATTTTTATTCTCGTTAATCATTAACCAGATTCCAGTATTATCGTTAAGCATAATAATATCTGCATCGTGTCCATTTACTTTTATGGTCTTTATTTCAGTAACTATATCCCTTGGTATGACTCCATGTAAAAGAATATCTCCGTTCCCATCAACAACAGTTGAATATGAGTAACCTTCATTACTATTGTGCGAATAATATGTTCGTTTCCAACCAAATAACCCTTTCTCAAATTGTACTAAAGAAACATTATCACTAAGTTCAAATGGTACAAATGCAAATTTTCCTTTTCTGTAAAACGCTTTATCACCAATTTCTTTCTGAGTAACTTCAATTTTAAATTCACTGTTTATGTACTTTTCGAATGCTTCTTCTACAGTTTTGGATCTTTGACTGATTGTTTCTTCAACTGCAAATAATGCATATATAAAAATGAGCGTTGTGCCAATAATTAAGGTTACTTTTTTAGATTTTCCCATACAAACCTTTACCTCCGCTCAATCTATTCTCACTCTTGAACTTTTGAAGGAATGCTGCCCCGTTTGTTTAATAAGAAATTCAATAAAAAAATGCGGAAATCCTTCCTGGATCAACGCACCATACTTTAATAGGGATTCTATTATTGCCCCCCACCAGTGTATCTATTATCACCCATTAAATAGCTTGAATCGTCCCCAGGCTTAGCATTTGGATTGGTGGGAATATGAGGGTTATTATTGTTTTTCTTTCGTCTCAAGTCGATTATTAAAGCAAATCCCAAAATGCCGAGAAAAAGAATAATAAAAAACCAAATTGCAGTCAAATTAAAACACCCCTCTCCCTTACATTATATTCCACAAGGTAATTTGCAGACAATTTAATTTTACTCTTATTAAAGTAATCGGCCCCTTTTGTTGAATAAATAAGTGGAAAGAGACAAACTTAACAAAAATGGTGACTGATTCATTCCGAACAACACACTTATTTATAAGTTTTGCTTATGAATTCACTTAACTTTAATCGTATTTTCTTATTAACGCTAAGGAAAATAATAATAGGTAAATTGTTAAAGGGGGTTTAATAGAAATGAAAGCTATTATACAAAATGAATATGGTAATGTAGATGTCCTTTCTTACACTGATGTTAATATGCCTACCTTTGGCGATAACGAAGTATTAATTAAAGTATCATACACGAGTGTTAACTATGCTGATATTAAAAAGCGTAAAAGTAATAAAGGGAAAAGGAAATTTCCCTTTTACCCTTGGATTGGATGTTGCAGGAGTCGTGGAAGAGGCTCCTCCTAATTCTGCATTTTCACCGAAGGATAGGGTAATTGCTTTTCCTAAAAACGGTTCCTACGCTGAGTATGTTGTAGCGAATGAAAAATTAGTTTTTAAAATTCCAGACACGCTACCTTTTGAACAAGCTGCGGCCATGCCAACTGTTTCTTTTTTATCTTATATTCTTCTCTTTGATATCGGACAAGTAAAAAAATCAGACACCATTGTTATACATAGTGCAGCTGGTGGCGTAGGATCAATGTTAATTCAGTTTGCGAAAATAGCAGATATTCATAAAATTATAGGAACTGTCGGTACTTTGGATAAAGGATCCTATGTTAAGAAGTTAGGTGCTGACGTGGTATGCACCTATGAAACCTTTACAGAAGAAGTTTTAAAAGAGACTAATAACTTAGGAGCAAATGTTATTTTCGACTCTGTTGCTGGAGAGGTGACCAGTGGGAGTTTAGATTGCTTAGCCTATTATGGTACTCTTGTTCAATTTGGAAATAGCAGTGGTAAAGCAGGAACAATTAAAAAAAGTGATGTACATAGTAGTTGTAGGAACATAAAAGGTTTTAGCTTGGGGACAACAAGAGAACTTTATCCTGAACGTTTAAAGCCTGTTGCTGAAAAAGTTATAGACCTATTTACATTAAATAAAATTTCGTTGCCTATTGGACAAGTGTTTAATTTAAGAGATGCTAGATTGGCACATATACTAATCGAAAGCCGTAATTATGAATGGAAAATTTTGATAAAAATTTAGTAACCAAGATATTTGATACTCTTTTATTATTCAAGAATTGATTATTCAACAAAAAATCCTTACTTCCTACATTGAAGTAAGGATTTCCTACAGTTTATGCAACTTTTCTTAAACTAACCTGCCTCATTAACAAAAATCGCTTTAGTCATCCTTGAAGACTAACGCGTTTGTATAGTTTTCTCTAATTATTACTCATAGACCGTGTAATCTTCAGCAACTTCTCCAATGGTATTTCATCTATCTATTTCAATATAAGCATAATAAGGAATTCAACAGAACAAAAGGCGATAATTCCCTGCTGGACTCCGCACCTATAGTGAAATTATGGTAATTCAATGGTATCGAAACCAAACAAACCATCCTTTTTCCTTACTATTTGCCAAAAATATTTGACCTTGGGCTAAGTTTGCTCCAGGTGCTTTTGGGAAATCTAAACGTACAAGCCAGGACTTTTCAGCAATTTCTCTGCCACAAAAGGTCTTTGCCATTCCAAAATAGGCTTCTTCTTCTTTATTTCCGATTGTTTCAGGAAAAGGTTTGGCAGATACTACATTCCATTTAGTGTATATATCGGGATAATCATCAATTCCAGTTCCATAAGTTTTTGGTATTAAAGTTTTTAATGCTTCAATTACCTCCTTTCTGTCGTAAAGGGATGTTTCCTTTAATTCACTTAACACAGGGCATTCTTTAGGTTGTGCGTAGACTTCCAATGACCCCGAAATATATAAGGACAGTGTAAAGAGCAGTAGACCCAATATTTTCATAATAAATTCACCTCTTTTCTAGTTTCACCTAAATAGAAAAGAGTTATCAATTCTTATTAAACAATGCTGCCCCGTTTGCTCAATAAGGGATTCAACAAAAAAGGACTCAAGTCCTTCTTCGAACACCGCACCCGTTGGTTCAACAAGGTCATTAAAACAAGGTGCTACCAATTAAAGGTGACACATATTCCCGTTACTTATGTTGGTAATCTAATACTTCTACCTTAAAGCCGTGACTACATCCAATTTTAGGACTATCACAAGATGGAGAAACTCTTACTTTAACCAGGTCTTCTGTATATTCAAATGGTTTATTGTTACTATCAGGAACTTGAATTCTTAAGGAAATATCATAAGAATGATTGTTGTTATAAACAATATTAACAATCCTTTGTTGCTGCCAGCCAAAACCAGAGGCTTCTTTTCCTCCATATTCTTTTATTACCCTTTTATCAATAGCGGGAAATATAATATCTTGGATAATATCTTCTGGTGTAACGTACCAGTCTTCTGCATACGGTTTAATTTCCTTTGGCTCTGGGGGTTTAGCATAAACCAAGTTATCTGTGGCGAAAATTATTAAAATTGTAAAGAGAACAGTCATTTTTTTCAAGATGCTCACTCCAATATTTTTTTTACATTTAGATTGAGCATCTTCATTTAATATTATTTACAATAACAAATCCTCATCTCCCAATCGGACTATTTCGCTTATTTAAAACAAAACTATGTTAAATAATATTGTTGTTAAATAACATCAAACAAGGACCCGATTGAGGTCCTTGTTTTAATTACTTATTGAAGATTAGCACCGGTTCGTAATATAAGGTTAGCCAAATATTTCTGGTTGACCTTTAGCTTAAGTGTAAAGTATCAAAAACTTTCATAACAAATGGTTCTGTTCTATTTACTGTTTTATAGGTCTTTCAAAAATCAATTCATAGTATGACCCTGCTGCGATTCCTCTCGTTGCAAAGTCAGGAGAGAAAATTTAAACAAAACACCAGCCTTGATTTGCGTAATTATTAATTACTTCTCGATAATCTTCAGTAGGTTTGCCAGATAACTTTTTAAACTCTATTTTTACAAACTTGTATTCAAACACTTATTAATCCCGCTTTCGATTATAGGTTGTAACCGGATTAAGGATGAACAATCTAACAGTTCGATTTTACATCACTTTCGTTCAACTAAACTGCCCCGTTAGCTCAATTAAAGATACCCCGTTCCTTTAACTTTGAACGAACAGAGTATCCATATTGACTTGGAAAAATTTCGATAAAACCGATTTTCCCTTCATAAACCTCTATGCTTCCTATATCTTCAAAATTAAATCCTTCAATCAATTCCTCGTTGTCCGAATAATTGGCAAGATAAAATGAACCACAGTCAGGGTCCCCACATTCGCATAGCCCTTGTATTTGAAGGTGCTCAACATGGTCGGCCAAATCCTTTCGGGATACTGTAATAAAGTAATTTCTAATCCTGGTTGCTAAATTAGGCAAAACATCAATAAGCAGCGGGTGTGATGTATCCAAAATTCCACCACCATTTCCGATTAATTAGTCAAAGTCATTGTTCAACTCTTCTGTCCTGTTTGTTTAATAAAAAATTCAACAAAAAGGGCGGTAATCCTTCCTGGATCACGCACCCGTTAGCTTAGGTACAATATTTCACAATGTCCTTTGTTACTGAAAAACTTCTTGCTATGTTTTAAAATTTATTCATAAACAATCTTTAGAGAATCCACTTTATACCCCTCAGCTAGGGCGTGAAAAGTATACTGAGATTTTTGAGCAGAGGTTTTTGCTAGATATAATGTACCTTCTTTGCCATTGGCTTCTATATAGTTTACAAGGTATCCCCTTTTTACGTAAATATACCAATTACCATTTAATTTGAGCATTGTTGTTTCGTTTGGTTTCTTTTTAGCTTCTTCCCATTGTTCCTTTAACTCTTCAGGAATTAACTCATCAATATTACCAGTTGTCATCTTAGGTTGATTTTTGAGTTGTAATTCATAACTTGTGTATCCTTCTAAATTCGGTGTAAATTTGTCACTATCAATCGGGACGTTTATCTCTAATTTCGTAGGATGTAAATAATCCACGATGTCACCAGCGGAATTATACGTCTCATACTTAACTAATATCCCCGTATCCTTATCCACCCAAAATCGGAATGATTGGAATTCTCTATGGTTTTTTGTACCTTTTATAACAATCGTATTATGACCCAGTAATTCTTCATTTTGTTTTTCGATGTCCCAGGAATTTAAGTCTCTTGTATAGTTAGAGGCTATTTCATAGGGAAACAGAGTTTCATTTGCTGAACCAATCGGAGGTCTCTCTCGATAATTCGTGACATTTATCCCTTCATGATCAACTGTAAATGCATTTTCTATATTTAATGTTCCTGAACTACTTCCTTCTGAATAACTCATTTGCCTGTAAGTGTGTGTCTGTTCAATTAAATTCCATACCGTTCCATCTTTATAGTATTCATAGAAAGTATCGTTTTTATCATTTTCCTTATACGTTCTTTTTCCGAATCCCCCTGGTTGATTCTTTAAACTAATGGCATATTCAACAACAGTATAACCTTGGTCAACCCCAGAATAGGATTTGAATTCTCCAACGGCAGTTTCAAAATAATCTACTGAATTAATCATTTTAGTCAGGATTTCTTCTTTAGTCATATCTTCAAAATTTTCTTCTTGCTTAGGTGGTATATATGCTGTTTTTTCATCTGAAGATTTAAGAGATTCTAGCGTTTTTTTATTCGGATCATTCGCTTGGTTAACTTCAGGCTCATTAAATGAATTTAGTTGCGTACCAACAAAATGGGTTATACCAAAAAAAATTAAAGAAACGACTGAAATGCTAAGCACAGTATTAAATATATTTTTTAGCAAAATTCCTTGCTTTTGAAATTCGGATTTTTCAATTGAGTTCAAGACTTGTTGATACTGCTTAGCATCAAAATACACTTCTCTTAGAATGGTTTCATCCATTTTTTCTTTTAAATTTTCTAGTCTATTTTCCACTAATTGCCCACGCTCCTTCATAACCTTCCTTTAATTTTTGGCGTCCCCGATGCAATCTAGTTCTAACCGTATTAGAATTGATCTTTAACATGTCCGATATTTCCTCAATCGAAAACTCCTGATAATAAAATAAGATAATGACTTCCCTTAATTTCACTGGCAGCTCTATTACCTGTCTTGAAATTAATTGATTTTCCTCCACGCCGAAAAATGAATGCTCTAGAGAAGAGTGGGTCTGTTTTGGCTTAATGAAATCCGTAAAATACAAATTTTTAAAAGCCCAACTCCTTAAAACATCTTTACATTTGTTCACAGTAATTCGTATCAGCCATGTTTTATAAGATGATTCATTACGAAAGGAATCCAGTTTCTCGTAGCACTTTATAAATACCTCTTGTGCAACATCTTCTGCCAGTTGTTTTTGTTTCAAATAAGTATAAGCAATTCTAATAACATCATTGCCGTAAGCCTTCATTAACCATTTCAGCTTTTCTTCACGATTTAATTGATTTAGGGGTTCTGAGTTAGAGACATCAGCCATGTCGATCATTTACTTCTCCCATTCCTTGTATTTTGTAATTAGACGATTTGTAATTTTTAAATGTTCCATTTTGGGATATTACATAAAAAAACTTTCTGCTAACTAATTAGCTCTCAATATAAAAAAGCTACCAATGGTAGCTGATTACTTTAGCTCAAATTCAATGTTATCTTTTTGAGACTTTTTTTGGAATAATTTTCTTATTAAACTAAACTGCCCTGTTAGTTAAATAAATAGAAAGAGGGCTGCCTAAAAACACCCCCTTTATTGAAGTAAAGCACCCGTTTGTTTAAGTACATTTATTCACAAAGTTTTATTATGTAATGACTTTCCAAATGCCAAGTTAGCTTTATAAATCCTGATTTAAATAATATAAGTTAGAGCCTCCGACAAATTGCCTTATTTCAGCTCCCTCTTTATACAATTTTTGTGCTGTTTCAGAATAATAGTGATTCTTATTAAACACCTTTAACTCAGTCATTTCATTATAAATCCAAGCTCCCTTTAACATTGTTTTCTTATAATCCTTAATTACTTTTTGCCATACTTTCAACGCTTCCTTATCATCTGCCAATGTGCCTATAGATGATTCCGTTAAAAATTTTTCATTTTGTCTCCCTAATTGGAATACCAGGCAATTTTTGTTTATTCGAACAAAATCTAAATAATCATTTGGCATTATATCTTGCGGCTTTGATACCAATAAAAAAATCATATTACTATCATTTATGAAACTCAGTTTTTCTTCAAATTCATTTTTAGATATCAATAAGTATTCAAATTCTGGAAATAATTTCGCAGAAAACATATATAAATCGAACAAGTTTTGTGAATTTTTTACAACTTCAATGATTTCACTTTTAGTTGCGTGAAATTGAAAAATTATATTAGCCATGTATATTTATCAACTCCTCTAACTTATTTAAGTTGCTATTGAGATTCAGGGTAAATGAACAAATATAATTATGAATTCTTATTAATTCTCCATTGTTTTTGCCAATACCTTCTTAAAGTAAACTGCCCCGTTTGTTTAATAACGAATGCAACAAAAAATGCGGCTAATCCTTCTTGCAATAACGTACTCGTTACTGTATTTTTACAAATTTAAACCCCATTAACAATTGCTACCTAAGCATTCCGTATAAGATGAATAACGTTATTAAGCCTATAATCCACAAAAAAGGAACTTTATTCATCCTTCGAGCTTCCTGGTATAAACCTTGGCGAAGATATCTGTTAGCAATAAAACAAGTAATAACAGTAATTATCACAAAAGCAGGGTATGAGAAAAAAAGAAGCCAACTAAATAATTCTTTTTCGGAACCTGGTGCATCAAAGGTAAATCCCATAATGATTAATCCTGGAATGCCACCTATAACTGAAATCGCTCCGTAAGCGGCTTGTGCCCTTGTCAGTTCATCTTCAACTTTATCTTTTAACTCATCTTGTTCCAATTAAATTCTCCTCTATTTTCGGTACATATTAATTCAACTAACCTGCCCCGTTTGTTGAATAAGGACATCTACAAAAAAGGGCATTAATCCTCAAGATCAATGCACCTACTTACTTTTTAGCAACACCTTAACAATTCTAAATAATAGGAATCCAAAGCCAATATAAATAGCTAATATTATTAACGATACGATGATGTTGAATATCATATAAACCCCCTGTTTATTATTTATAGTTTTATTTCACCACTTAGTTCCAATTAACACATGACTTTTTATTGAACTATCCTGCTCCGTATGTTCAATAAGACTTCTTCAAAAAAGGGGGGCAATACTTCTGGGATCAAAGCACCCGTTAGCAGTATAACTAAAAGTGCTTATTTTTCTTTTTCTTGTTTTAACAATTCTATTATTTCATTGTTTTGTTCACTGACTTTTCTTAATTTCACTTCAATTGATAGACAGGTAATGGCTATCACAACAACTCCAACCGTTATAATAAATTCCATATTATCGACCTCTTTTCCCTTCATAATAAAAGTAAATTTATATATTTCTAAAGCTATCCCTCTTCCACAAACTTGCCCCGTTAGTTAAGTAGAACTGTTCACAATCTTTATGGCATATTATCTTTTATTTATTTTTTGTCTATTTTCCAGTAATCTAAGACGATTTGCATATCAACTTTTATGTTAAATTGCAGGGGTACCACAGCCATTGTACCCTTACAAATTGGTGTATATTTTCGCATACAAATTTCAGTGTATTTTTTGCTTAAATCGCTTTATATCATAAAAAATGAGTGACAATTTAGCATGCACTTTGCCACTCATTTTACTATACATTTTCGAATGTTTGCGATAGCGAACGGAACCTATTAGTTTTGGGGAGTGTCCTATCTATGACCTTATCTCATCAAAAGGAATTGATTTCCCATTAACTAAAACTTCAAGAACATCGTGTTTTGATTCTGTTGTTAAATAATAAACATAACGTTTTATTGAATTATCATCCCCATTCAGCACTTTGAACTTGATCACTACTTTATTTCCCTGGGGGACTAATTTTGATTCAACGTCTCCTCTTGAATGGAAAATGATATATGATCCTTTTTTGCCATCGCGAATGGATTGTAGTTTATAATTCGGGTTAATATTTTCCTGTACGCTTTTCGGAACTCTATCAACTTCTTTAAAACTTAAAGTTGATGTACTGCATGCTGACAATAATATAATCAAAGCTATTGCAATCCCTAACACCTTTTTCATGGATTCCACCCCCTTAGGATTATTTTACCTTATTTTCCTAAGTGTGGAACCATTTGATAAAAATTAACTCTAATTCCCCAACCTATTCCCGAAACTTAATCTGTTTCGCAAATTCAATCAACACATCCCTTTTCGCACCAGAAATATAATAGTCATAGTTTTTCGTCGAGATGAATATTTCTGCGTAACCAAGATCACGGTTGGAGATGAGCGCACGCTGATTGTTAATAACCACTTCTTCCCTTAATGGTGGAACAGTTTGCAGGTCATTGGTTTGTCCAGTTTTGTTTATGTTCGTATGCATGGAAATTTGGTTGTCCTCTGTCGGAAACCAAATATAGGACTCAGGTCTATAATCGACCTTATAAGTTGGTACCTCACTTCTAACCCCCGGAACCACTCCAACCAGATTTAAAGGGACAATCGCTTCCGTAGTGAAAACCAAAGACTTAACGCCATCAACCTCAATAATTGATCCAACAGGTTCCCTCCATTCCTGTCCTTGAGAGGCAATTTGATGATCCGCCTCCTTAATCGGAAGGAATTGGGCAGCGCCAATCAACAGAATCGCCAATACCGCCGCAAGGCTTGAATAATAAACTACTAATTCTTTTGTTCTTCCCGTTTTTTGTTGCCTTAGCATAGACTTATTAATATTATTTTTCACAGCTTGCCTGCGACTCGTGTCCCAGACAAGATCAGCATTTAACTGTGCGAAAGCCCCATCCAGATGTCCGTCAATATATGGTTCTTTCATGCCAGAACCCCTCCTTTTCGAATTGTTTTTCCAGTGCTGGCAATGCTCTAAACAAAGTGGACTTTACCTTGCTTTCCGACCAATTTAAGATGTTTGCCGTTTCTTCAATGGAGAAGCCTTTGAGTTTCCGGAGTATGATTACTTCCCGATAAGAACTTTTTAACTGTGCCAGAGCCAGATACAGTTCTTTGGAGCTTTCACGCATTTCCAGCAATTCCTCAGGAAGTGGCTGTTTGTCTTTTTTATTCGTGAACAGGTCTTTAATAACGGTAATCGGCTTATGTTTTCTAATATGGTCTATCGTTACATTATGTGCAATCCGGAATAACCATGTTTTCGGGTTTGAGTCGCCTTTAAATGAATGATAATTCGAATAGGCTTTTACAAATGTCTCCTGTGTCAAGTCTTCAGCCTGTTGATAATCCCGAATCATCAGTAGAATATATTTAAAGACCGGAAAGCCGTAATCCTCATACCATTCTTCTATTTCTCTATTTCTCTGCACATCCTATCCCCCCTTCTATTTTGCAAAAGACAATCATAGTTTCGTACTATTACCTGGTTCTTTCCGATTCTTCCCCACCTCCCTTGTTATCAAAAAATCAATATTTAGACGGATGGGGAAAAATAAAGTTGTAGAATTTTGAAAAAATTATCTTTTTTGTTCGATTTATGTAAATTACTGAAACGCAGCCTCACCTGCACCGATTTCAATCTCCCGCAAATCCTGAAAATACACTTCCAGGAACTTGGCTTCAAGTATGCCGTAGTAGTAGGCAATCGGCCTTTTAACGTTCGTCTTAGCCTTCATTTTCCCAATCAGCTGCCTGAATGCGTGAAGCGCAATTTCCAGAACAGTATCCATTCTTTCCTCGAGGCAATTCCGGTACGCCGCGATTCTGGTCATCCGCCAATACTCCTCAATCGTTTTGGCATCGTTAAAGAAGTATTTGACAAGACTGACAAAAGGCTGAGGGACTTTATCGTTTGCAAAAGTATGATCCAGCTGCTGCTGATCAACCGGATTTTCCAGCTGGCATTCTACTGGACGTTCTTTACTCTTTTGATTTTCTAGTATTGAAAGATTGATAGTTTCTGGGTGGTTCATTTTTCCGCCTTTAGGTGGTTCATTTGAGGGAAAACGGTTGAAAACATACAAGTTACTGGATTGAGATCCGTTTTTCCGTTCCGTTTCACGTACCTCCATAATGCCGAACTTGATCGCTTTCTGGATCTTCCGCTTGAAGGTGGAACGGGAAATCCCATTCTCGTTGTATTCCTCATGAATCGCCTTCAGCATCGTCCCAATCTTCGCATTGCACACACCAGGAACCTTAGCCGAAAAACGCACAAGCCGCTTCAGGCCGACAAGCTCCCCTTTTGCAAAATCAGCTCTATGAAGCAGCATCCACTGCTCCATATGGGTATTAAATTCCTTCAAATCTTTAAACTTTGAAAACTCCGCGAATGCCTCAATTTTGCCCGATTTAATTGTCATTCATCTGCACCACCCTTTCACCTCTTACATACAAAGCGAGTGGCGAAATGGACATGGTGGAAAAAAGAGATTGTGGCTGTTTTGTGAATGATTGTATGTGCTGCAGAATTGGTGCTGACAGTAAGGTTGGACTAAGTTGAACTCCAGATAAAGACGGTTGCTTTAAACGGGCAGACTCATTGTAATCGTTCTAGGTTTGAAACCCAATTTTTCGTACAATTTAATGGCCTGATTTTCTGCATATACACTTAACCGAACCTCTGAAAATCCTTGGTTTTTAAGCTGGTCCATACCTGTTTCCATCAATTGCTTTGAAATACCCTTTCCTCTAAAATCCTCTAAAACAAAAAGTTCGTAAATAAATCCTATTTTCATCTCAGTAAATTGGTCTTTACTTGGCCCTATAAAAATCCAACCCATAAGATGATCGTCTTCCGTCGCGACAAGATAATAGCAACCTTTTTGCAATAAAGGTTCGATAAGTTGCTTGACCTTTTCATCAGAAACTTTTGCCTCGCTTAATGTACCTTCGAATAATGCTTGTGGGGAAAGGGATAAAATCTTTTTAAACTCTGAATTGGTTGGTTTTCTAATTTCCATAAATCAAGTTCTCCTTAACTGAATTTTTATGTATTATTTCCTTTTCTACGCGTCTTCTCTACTCTTCTATTACTAGCTCTGATTCCGTGTAAAATCTTCTTTCAACAATTCTTTCTTAAGTTTTCACTTATCTTCATGATTTTTCGTTAAACCTTACTATATCATCATCTTGTCATTCTTTTTTGCTTTGTTGAACCTTTTTCAAATTAATATCCGTCTATACGTTAGCAGGCAATTAGGGGGAGTTATTTATGCACCAAATCCGGCGGGAGGATTACAGTTCGGATGAAGAATTACTGGAAAGCCTAATCGATTTATACGCGGAAGGCATCAAGAAATTATTATTTACATATGTAAAGGAATGGTCTATTGCGGAGGATTTAACACAGGAGACCTACATTTCGTGTTACAAAATGCTGAAGGATTTTCGCGGGGATAGCTCATTAAAGACTTGGCTATACAAAATCGCCATCAATAAATGCAAAGACTACATGCGAACAAAATGGTTCCAATATAGAACGCCATTTGAATTTTTGCATGAGCGAACCGCAGGTGAGGACATATCGGTTGAAGAGAAAATGCTTGGGAAGGAAAATGATCTTTTTCTGGCCAGGAATGTCTTATCACTGCCCCAAATCTATCGGGAGGTCATCGTCCTTCATTATTATGAAGATTTGAAAATAGGAGAAATTGAGGAATTGACGGGATATAAGCAAGACACAATCAAAACACGCTTGCGCCGTGCAAAAAATCAACTTCGAATAAAGATGGGAGGCGATGAAGAATGGAAACGCAATTAATGAATTTGAAAAAGAGCATGGACAGGACGGTTCTGGAGCCTGGGAAAATGTCTGCAGCAGATAAGGCCCGGCTATTTAATACTTCCATCAACGGAAAGAGTCACACAAGACGTAACTATTTTGCCCCAATGGCTTCCCTCATTTTTATTATGAGTTTTTCCTTCGTGTTTGGCCATTTCATTTTGCAAAATTTGATGGATAGAAGTGCGGAAAATTCCCCTTCATCCCTTCTTGGCAATGAAGAGATTAAAAACCTTAAGATTGGTGTCGTTGGGAAACCACCGAAAGTTAATGAGAAGAAAGTGAAGTTTGAAGAAATTACTCTAACTGAAATGGCAAAAATGGATCTATCATCAGAATACGATGGAGTGTTTATCATGGAGGATTTCCTGCGCGACGCAGCAAAGCCCGAATATGCAATAATCTACAGAAATTCTGGTATTCCTATCTTCTTCATTCAAACCAAAAGCACCTTTTTGCCATTTGTTAATGAGGATATTGATTACGAGGATTTTCTAGAGGAAGATACACCTGAATATGCGACAGGGTATTACCAAAACGGAGAAACAGCACAGACCTGGGAATATGGTTTATATAACGACAAATTATCAGAGAAGAACATAAAAGATGTGTATTCGAGAATTTTCAAGACAATAGACTCACTTGAAGAAAACAAAGATCATTAATTTTACCGCCGCTAAAGAAAAACTATCCCGTTCGAGTGTAAAGAAACCTTTACACTCGATCCCCATTAATATGGTTTTATGGTTTTATATAAAGAGTATAAAACAAGGCACGGTTGAAGTTCCTTGTTAACCCCTAGCTCAACGAGAATTTCAACAAAAGCTTACGTTAATCATTAAATTATCAAACCCGAGTCCAAGCATTTTTAATAATTTTATTTTAATCTCTTTATTTCAGCTTTCTCTATCGAATCGCCAGTAATCTCAAAGAACACTTCTTTATTTTTGTCTAATTCAAAGGTAAGCTTTTGGTTAATCGCCTTTTTATTTGTATTACTCCCTTTGGGTTTACCAACCAGGACCTCGACCTTCATTTCAGCATTTCTATCTAAGACAAAATCATCATCAAAGAATTCAAACCTAAGTGATTCCCCCTTTTTTATTTTGGAACCGTCCCCATTCACAGATGTCTGTGATGCTGCTATAGGTGATTGATTCGTCAGAAATAATTCAAGTCCATAAACATCAAAATTTGTGTTATTTTTTATATCGATTATCATACT
This sequence comes from Bacillus sp. B-jedd, assembly GCF_000821085.1. Lineage (GTDB taxonomy): Bacteria > Bacillota > Bacilli > Bacillales > Cytobacillaceae > Bacillus_D. Next base: position 2,013,947 of record NZ_CCXR01000001.1, on the reverse strand, counting down.
GTTCTTGCTTGGCCCAGGTGGATAAGGAGAACTAAAAAAGTGTGTACAAGCGGACAAAAAAGTAATTAATAAAATTGCGACTCCTACCTTCAATGTTTTGATCACGAGACCACCCCTTAGAAAAATATAATACCTAGCCAAAACAACTATATAGAATTACTATGTATAGGTATTGTAATTTATTTCTAATTTATTTTCAATTGTTTTTTAATAAACCTACACATTTACTTTTATTTACTATGAAGCTTTGATTGATAAATATCGTGTATTAAGTGTATTTGGTAACGGACAGAGATATACAGCTATCAACAATCATCTTACTAATGGTTTACTATTAAGCCTCCATCATTTTGATTTGGAATCACCACATAAAATGGTCGACCCTCCCTCATAAAAAGTTATATACAATGATTCAAGCTCTCATTATAATAATGAGAAAGATTCATAGTTACATAGCTAATCAATAACGGAAAGGAGCACCCAAAATGGAGAACTTCTATTTATTCATCCTTATGTGTATTTTCTTCGTCATTTTGCCTGGTCCTGATATTGCGATTATTACTAAAAATACGGTTACAGTTGGGAAAGCCGGTGGTGTTAGAACGGTTATGGGTGCTTGCTGTGCCCTGCTGATCCATACGACTGCGGCGGTATTAGGACTTTCAGCGATCATTATGAAATCAGCGTTATTATTTTCCGTCCTGAAGTATGTTGGGGCTGTTTACTTGTTGTACCTGGGGATTAAAACACTATGGTCCATAAAGAATAAGGGATCGGCGTCAAGCGTCGAGACTCATGCGAAAAGCAGGATTAAAAGCGAATCCAGTTTTAAGCAAGGATTCCTGACTGATCTCCTGAATCCTAAAGTTGCACTTCTATTCCTAACCTTCTTCCCACAGTTCGTTGACCATGGGAGTAGTAGTGTATTACCGTTCATCCTCATGGGTCTGACATACACAATGATCACGGCCCTATGGTGCTTCTTTTATGTCCTATTAATCAATCGGATAAGTGCTTTTATGAAAAATCCTAAAACACAATCGATTATTGAAGGCATCACCGGAACAATACTGATTGGATTTGGGATTAGGTTGTTTCTAGAAAAAGCACATAACTAAATTTAAAAAAACAAGACCCTTGATTTTCAAAATCAAAGGGTCTTGTTTGTTTTTAGAATCGTCTCAACTTCTTCTTAATATACTCTGTCACCATTAAAAATCGAATTCTTTACGATTGCATAATCGACGTTCCGGATGGCGGATAGCTTGTTGCCTCCCGCATACGAAATTGATGATTGAAGGTCCTGCTCCATTTCAACGAGCGTGTCCTTGATTGGGCCTCTGTACTCAACATGCATTTTCTTGCCTTCGACGTTTCTTTTTTCGCCTTTTTGAAATTCGGAAGCTGAACCGAAATATTCTTTATAAAGCTTTCCGTGAACTTCAACTGTTTCTCCAGGAGATTCTTCATGGCCGGCAAAAAGCGAACCAATCATGACCATTGACGCTCCGAAACGGACCGATTTTGCAATGTCGCCATTTGTACGGATTCCGCCGTCAGCAATAATCGGCTTGCTCGCGGCTTTCGCGCACCATCTTACAGCAGCCAGCTGCCAGCCGCCGGTTCCGAAACCTGTTTTAATTTTCGTGATGCACACTTTGCCAGGTCCAATTCCAACCTTGGTCGCATCCGCACCCGCATTTTCGAGTTCCCGTACTGCTTCCGGAGTTCCAACATTGCCTGCAATTACGAAGCTTTCTGGAAGATGTTTTTTAATATGCTTAATCATATTGATAACCGAATCGGAATGGCCATGGGCAATATCAATCGTAATGTACTCAGGAACTAATTGTTCCTCTGCCAATTGCTCGATGAACCGGTATTCGTCGTCTTTAACGCCGACGCTAATCGAAGCATATAAACCGCGGGACCTCATATCTTTTACAAAATCAATCCGCTTTTCAGGCTGAAAACGATGCATGATATAGAAATAGTTGTTCTCAGCCAACTTGATTGCCAGGCTTTCATCAATAATCGTTTGCATATTTGCCGGTACGACCGGCAGCCTAAACGTACGTCCGCCAAACTCTACAGATGTATCACATTCAGAACGGCTCTTCACAATCGATTTCGCCGGAATAAGTTGAATATCCTCATAATCAAAAACAGTATCCATTTCGCATACTCCCCTTTTAATTCGCAAAGTAATAATTTTAGTTAATTTTCATTTCACTTTAGATGTTCAAAACACAATTATTAGTTTAATAGACGAACAATTTAAAGTCAACTAATTTAAACGTTCGTAAATAACTCGTTTCATATTTAATTCAGAAAATTATTTAGATTTCACACATGCAAGATATATTACCAAAGCGCTCTTCAACATTCTTTCCAATGATTTCTTAAGGTGGAGGACTAAATTGACTAAACAAGGAGAAGATAATCTCAAGAAATCAACTGCAGGAGAAATCAACATGACAAACTCATCAATGTCGGATTCCCATAAACAATCCTCAACAGGCCGGTGGCTTGGCGGCATCGGCTTTACCTTCATTATTGCCTTTATTAGTTTTCAACTAGCAAAATTACCAGGCCTGAACCACCTGGGCCCACTGGCCTGTGCGATTATCATCGCTGTCGTTTATCGGCAAATACGGGGCTATCCGGAAAAAATCCGATCAGGAATCCAATTTTCTTCTAAAAGGCTGTTACGGTTTGCCATTATTCTATACGGCTTGAAGTTGAATATTGATGTTGTCCTTCACCAGGGATTAGGACTGCTTGTCAGAGATGTGGGTACCATCATTTTTTCAATTCTCATTATGATGTTACTGGCAAAATTGTTTAAGGCGGACTCTTCCCTATCTTTATTACTAGGAATTGGGACAGGCATTTGCGGCGCGGCAGCTATTGCAGCCGTGTCGCCAATTTTGAAAGCAAAGGAGGAAGATACCGCTATCGGGGCCGGGATTATCGCGTTAGTGGGGACCATCTTCGCTATTACCTATACAGTGGTTAGACCATACCTTCCCTTAACGGACCTTCAATATGGAATTTGGTCAGGCATAGGACTGCATGAAATTGCCCACGTGGCTCTAGCAGGTGAACCTGCCGGCCATGATGCCTTGGCCATAGCACTATTGGCCAAATTAGGGCGTGTCTTCCTTCTAGTCCCTCTAAGTTTTCTCCTCATGTATTGGATGAAACGTAAAAGTAATGACGAATCAGATGATACCGCTAAAGTTGAATTTCCATGGTTCTTGATTGGCTTCATCTTGATGAGCCTTTTTGGAAGTTATGTGCTCGGAAACATGATTCCTGTCACAGACAAGGTAATGAATGGTGTATCCATTTTTACATCCTTCATTCTGACGATGGCAATGATTGGCTTAGGATTGAACGTCAGTCTGAAAGCCCTTCGAACAAAAGCATTGAGGCCGCTGCTTGCCATGGTAGTAACGTCAGTGCTTCTGTCACTCGTCACCTATTTCATTCTCTGATGAGCTGACAAAGCGGATAGGCAAACTCAACTTGTGGATAATAGGGATATCGATAAAATGGAGGGATAAAAATGTCAAAAACTGAATTAAAAGTATCCGATAACGGTCCTATCGTTATTAAGGGAGAATTCGAGCTGCTGGACGGAGAAGGAAATCCTTACAAAACGGGAGAACAAATCAAACTATGTCGATGTGGGTTGTCGAATCACAAACCATTCTGCGATGGTTCCCACCGGGGGAAGTTTGAAAGCGAGGTAAGAGCAACTTAATAATTATAGAATCTATTACTGCGGCTTCACTAAAAAGCAGCCTGGACGATAAGATCAGTCCAAGCTGCTTTGATTAAGGCTGAAGTGCTGATCAAACCAACGTTATATTTAAAACTGCATTCAAATTAGGATTCATAGAAAAAGTACGGCTTTTACTTATTGTTTCTTCAAAAAGATGTTTCAGCTTTCGGCCTGATTTTAGCAGGTTTTCCACTGAGATAAATTCAGGATAAGTTAGAAGATAAGCTTGAATAAAAGCAGGATCCAATGTTTCATATGCTTTAAATTGATGGAGCTTTTTCTCTTCGTTCATGGCTTGTACGATTAAAGTATATTCCCTCATTCGCTGAAGCAGAGTTAATGCATAGATCAAGTTGTTTCTCTTTAACTCCTTCTCCAATCCGAACGCACAATAAGCAAACTCAAATGGAACATCAAAATGGACTTCATATTTTAATGGATTCTGTAAAAAACGCTCATTTTCTACATTCATTTTTTCGGTTACAAGACCTGATTTATCAACAATCACTTTCCATAATGGTGATTTTACAATTAACAATTCTCTTGGAACAATCGAAATATTAAATTCTAATTTATTTTCCAGAATCGCAATAACCAACAACACATTCTCGTAGAAATTCTTCTCTTTGATTAAAACAGGATTGAAATCACCCAACGTTTCAAGAACCACTTCTTTCGTTTTGGCCGAATCTTCTCCAGACGAAATGGATATCATTAAATCAATATCAGATAAGACATCCTTGTATCCAGCTACCCCCGATCCCAACTGGATGATGCCTTCTACTAAATTGGAGGCCTGTAATTTATCAATTGTACGGTTAAAATAATGATCTCTTTCTGCAAAACTGACCATCCTACTGCCCCCTCAGACTTCTAATAAGCCATTTCTATGATTCGCTTCATTCGATCATGATCAGGATTTATATCCACTTTTGAACTCAATTCAGTATTGAGCCGAAGGATTTCTGGAACCATACAAACCATGGTTTTCATAATTTGATTGGCATTCCGGCAGCAATCCCAACTCGCCAGTAAGGACAATTGCCATTCTGCCAGCTTGCTTCTCTTCCCCTCAATTTTTGACCATACCCCATATGGGCTGTCCAGGTGCTGATCCATTTCCATATACCAGCCTGAAGCAACCAGCCAGCGGATTCTATCCAGGTTAGCTAAAGCATAATAATACCCTTCCCGCATAACCGCTCGGTACGTTTCATGGATAAAGGCAAGAATCTTCCCCCTCCAGAACAGTACTTCTTCGGGTGAGACCTTATACACAATAGCTGCTGACTCTTTTAGGATCGGTCCGATTAGGTTCTTAGGATCATAATGAACCTCACAACCCTTTAACCAGACGGAAGGCTTCACTTCTTCAGGAGAATGGTACCAGCTATCTACTTTTACAAACGATATATAATGTGTCACCACCACAGGCGAATCAGGATGGAAGTCTTCGTAAAACAATACCTCTCCCCATTTTGTCGCCCTTTCCCTCTTATTCCTAATAAATGAAGCCTTCTTTTCCGGCAAAACAATTGTATGTAAATCAATGTCGGAATAATGATCAAAGTTACCTTTTGCCAATGACCCGCCCTGGTAAATAGCTAGCACATTTGGGTCCCCGCATAAATCATCCAAAGCGTTTTTCAAAAGAACTTCCCGTGATTCTGGCAAATTTGAATCCCTTTTTACATGTCTACTGACAAATCCCACACATTCAAACCAACTCCTTAGCAAAATGCTTTTACCCATAATAGCATAAAACTAAAAATTGGAAAATAATAGTTCGGCCCATTCGGAAATCTTCAATAGTGGTGCATATAGCTGGATAAGGGATAGAAATAGAATGGAAGGAAGTTTATTGCTATCATAGAGTTAATGAAACCCAGGAAAATAGAGGGGAGATTGACGAATGATAACAGAAAACAAAGTAGCCCAACCGATTGCAGAGAAACGACTAGGTTTTACCGTTGTCTTGCATTTCTTTTTAATACTTGCAGCAAGCTCCGTGCCAGAAGGGCGTTTTTTCTTTTGGCTTGCCATAAATCTAAGCGTGGAAGCTTTACTAGTCTTTCGTGTCCTTATGATGTGGAATCGATACAAACACGACACAAAGCGATACTATTCCATTCAAGTGTATTGGATGCTAATCGGGTTCTCGATTTTCGCGGTATTGCCTTTTGTGAGAATGAGCTATGTAACAGAAGTTTTCTGGCTACTGCTCATTGGCACTCTGCTGCTCTTCCTGCTAGGACATCTTTTGAAAGAGAGAATAGGATTGGTCTTTGTAAATCCGCGTAAAGCAAAGCAACTTGCCCTGTGGCCGAAAGCTCTTGCCGGAATTGTCATTATTGGAATTGCAATCATGGCAGTTCTACGATTTCAATCGGTGGACGAAAATGTTGGCCTAGCTGCCTTTTTATACATGCTCGGTTTATTTGCATTGTTTATCGCAACTCCATTTTCGCTTCCGGAAGAACGGATAGAGAAACTGAAAACCGAATGAAATTTAATGGAATTAAGTCTTATTTAAAGAAATTTAAGCTTTGCCATATGGAAACTACTAAAAAGAAAACGATTATGGCAAAAGAAAACCAAGAGTAAAAGTTCTTTTTCGTTTGCATTAACCGAGATGCAAAGAGAATTAGTATAATAATCAATAATCCCATTCCTATTATGGCGATTAACATATTTAGCAAGAACATAATTCTCCCCACCTTTTCTATCTAGATCTTTATAAATGGAAGCTTTCCCCAATACTATCATTTAAACAGAAATATAGTATAGTCTCTAAACAACAAAATATTAAGAGAATTTGGCGGATTTTCCCTAAAAATATCTGGATTCGGTTGCCTCCCCTTTTTTGCGATAGTCAGATTCAGCCGCTTATAATAGTAGTAACTGCCGGTCTGATTAAGCCGGTAAATAAAGTACGTGTAAGGAGGCCGCTATGCAAAAAATATTCCCACATTTATGGTATGACACTGAGGCAAAAGAAGCCGCGGAGTTTTATATCGGATTATTTGAGGATTCCAGGCTGCTAAATGTCACGGTTCTCGAAAACACTCCTTCTGGCGACGCAGAATATGTGAGTTTTGAACTGGCTGGACAACGGTTTGATGCAATGAGTGCAGGTCCTTACTTCAAATTCAATCCATCCATTTCCTTATTCGTATCCTGTTCATCCAAAGATGAAGTAAACGAAAAATGGAATGCCCTAATGGATGGCGGCAAAGAGTTAATGCCCTTGGGTGAATACGCTTTTAGCAAATGGTATGGCTGGGTTCAGGATCGCTTTGGACTTTCTTGGCAGTTGATGTTTATGGAAAGCGAACCGCTGCAAAAGATTACCCCGAATCTTCTTTTTTCAAAAGATGTATGCGGGAAAGCCGAAGAAGCAGTAAAGTACTACACGGAAATATTTGAGAATTCGGAAGTAACCTCAGTCAAAAGATACGAAGAAGGAGAAACGGAGTCACCGAATGCAAAGGTGAAATATGCCGGATTTCAGCTTAACGGTCTCCACTTTTCAGCTATGGATAATGGCTTCGACGAAGAATACAAATTCAACGAAGCCATTTCTTTCACGATAAGCTGCAAGGATCAGCAAGAAATTGATTATTATTGGGAAAAGCTATCAGCCGTCCCTGAGGCAGAACAATGCGGATGGTTAAAAGACCAATTTGGCGTATCATGGCAAATTGTCCCCGACAACATGGATGAAATCATGTTTAAGGGTCCTAAAGAAGAAGCCAAAAGAGTCACACAGGCAGTTTTAAAAATGAAGAAACTTGATATCGCCGCTTTGGAAAAAGCTCGATTGGAAAGCGGGAAATGATTCGAGGAATAAACTAGATCTTCTTGAAAAAAGGGTTGTTAGATTTGCCCTTACAATTGCTAAAACAAGCCGTCTTCCCAAAAGGAAACGGCTTTATTGCTGTTATATCTTGTTTTTCGAACATGCGGCAAAATGTAAATTTGAAAAGACTCGCAGTGCCTACAAAGCCTTTTTCAAAGTCAAAAATGCACATAAACTAGTCCTATCTCTGAAAACAATCGAGAACAAAAAAAGATCTCTCAGAAATTTTAAAACTGAACCAATGCCAAACCATCGGTTTCTTCAAAAGCTAGGATTATTTGAACATTTAACTTGATTCACCCTTCAATACTTTTAAACGGCTGTTTTCGTAAACTTTCTGGTATTTAAAATGGACTGGATAGAAATTACTGAAAAGATATATAATGGAAATACAAATAACTTTTTTCCAAAAAAAGGGGGAGTGGAAATGAAAAATAACTTAGTTGCACTATCAATTTGTTGGTTTTCGGTTTGTTTTGTCATTGGCAGTTGGCTAATATCAAATGGTTTGAGCAATCAATCACTCAAACTATCAAACGATCCAGTAAAAGAACCAATACAACATCAATTATTAACGCAATCAGAGGTAGCCGATTATTTAGGAATAAGTATTGAAGAAGTTCAAAAATTAACTAAAATACCTGATGGTGAAAACAGTTATATAAGTGAAATTCCTCACATCGAAATTCAAAATATCGAATATTATCCTAGAAATGCAATTGATAAGTGGTTATTAAATGTGGAGCTGACAGTTGTTCCTTAGCAAAATGAAAAGGCCAAGAATTGGTCTTTTTTATGCACCTTTAAACATGATTCAACTTTTGACACGCTGACATAAGTATTTGCTCCACTCGAATATCGAATGCTATGTTTTACGACAAGCCAGCCAAAACTGGCTTTTTCATTTACTAATTGCCAGACAACTGGATGTCGTGCCAGTTGCATACATTGCATTGGCCGTATTCATTATCACCCACTGCGACCAACGTACCGTCCGATTTGAGGCCGATGGTATGGGTACATCCCGCGGCAATGGCCACAATTTCACGCCAATCATCCACATTACATTGCCCATACTTATCCCAACCGGCTGCTACCACCGTACCGTCAAATTTAAGACCAACAGAATGATTACTACCCACGGCTATCTTCACAATACTGCTCCAGATGCCTACATCGCATTGCCCATGTTTATTAAACCCGGCGGCTGTCACCGTCCCGTCCGATTTCAGACCGATGGTATGTAGATAACCCGCGGCCACCGCCTCTATATCGCACCAACTGTATACATCGCATTGGCGATAACGATTATTGCCTACAGCCGTTACAGTCCCATCTGATATAAGACCAACAGTATGCCAATCGCCCGCCGTGACCGCGATAATATCATGCCAATTGATGACATCGCACTCACCTTCCTCGTTACGGCCGACAGCAACTACCGTGCCATCCGATTTAAGCCCAATGCTATGACGCCAACCTGCGGCTACTGCTACAATACTGTGCCAGGAGTTTACTTCGCATTGATCATGCTTATTCCAACCGGCCGCTGTCACTGTACCGTCAGATTTTAGCCCGATTGTGTGAGCATTACCCGTGTTCGTGGCCATATGAACATTACCCGCTGCAACCGCCACGATATCGCTCCAGCCGCTAACATCGCATTGGCCATATTTATTATCACCGACAGCCATCACCGTACCATCGGATTTTATCCCTACAGTATGTCGACGCCCGGCCGCAATCGTTTCATTGGACCACCTTCTCAACTTTAACACCTCCACTTTTCGTTGATATGGACAGCTTGTAACACACTAATATGGTCCTAATCTTCCGTTGTAAGTACAAATTTTCATCTGAACCAATACTTACAGTTTATTTAAATAGCCTAATTCACAAACCATAGGATTATATGTATTCGTTCAAATCATCAATTTTAAAGAAAAGTAACTCTCGAGCTACTTACTTTTAGTATGTATTTCATAAATGAAATAAGAATAAATTCTATAACCGATGGGTAACAGAGCTATGATTGAATACCATTTACTATCGGCAAAAAGCAGCCATAAAAAGGCAATGATAATAGATAAAATAAAAATGAGATTACCAGAAAATCCATTAAGAGGTTGATTATCTAAAAAGAAAGTTTTTGCTCCTTTTAAATCCTTTGCATAACAACTCTCATGGTAAGGAACAACAGCATATATTAATACCGCTGTAACTAGATCATCTCTATTTTTAATTACTCCCGCACACTTTTCACATACCACCATCTGTGCTGACATGACTATTCCCCCTTCAGATCCCTTCACTTAAAATCTTTCACTAATGTAATTAAATCTTTAAAGGTTCGACACTTTTTCAACTATCCACCCTCTACAACATCAACTAGAAAAAAGCATTCCTTATTTACAAATAGCCCTTTTAAGTTTAAGTGTGACTTTCACAAAATTACTTTTATATTACCAGTGCACTTGAAGTTTATTGCCATTTAAATCATAAAAGTGGAAATAGGCATGTCCTTTATCCTCTTGTATATTCTCAACCCTAACTCCATTTTCAATAAGGTGTGTATGAAATTCGGATAATTCCGGACTTGTAAAACCAATGCTAAACGCTGGGACATTACCAATGGTAAAATGTGCAAATGTATCATCTTCAGAAGGAACTAAAATGAGTAAAAATGGTCCCTCATTAACTTTCATAATGGCAAAAGGATCCTCAGTAATGGTTAATAATTGTAGGCCTAATATATCTCTATACCATTGTGCAGACTGCTCCAAATCTTTTACAGGAATTCTTATGTAATGTACTTGTTCAATAAATGATTTACTCATAAAATACCTCTCCTTTATTTCGTATGGCATGTCCAGTAATTTACTTTTTATAGCCCGTTTCCGTTCCATTTATTGAACTAATTTAGCTTAATAATAGAAGCCAAAACGCCCGCAAATATAACGGCTGGATTTTAAACTCTTGCATCCTTTATTTTCAGTAAGCAGCATGCCATCAAGTTAATTTAATGGGCCAGTCACTTCAAGGCATTTTCCACTATACGCGTCCATCCTAATGGTTGGTTCTTTTCCATCTTTAGTTTTCAGTATTACACTCAATTCGCGTTGATTCGTGATTTGATTAAAAAAGCCACTCTTTGTATCAATAGACAATTTCTCCAGCGATATGTCATCAAAATTTATATCAACTGCTACGATACCCAATTCTTTTGGTGGAACGTTCAAACACAATACTGCGGAATCTATGGCTTTCTCAGTTGTCAATATGGGCTTTTGGTATACATAGGCAAAACAAACAAGTAGAAAAACTGAAATTTGGAAAACAGATTTTTTTAAGTTTGTGGTCTTTAACACGTTCAATCACCCTATCCCAATATCATAAGAAAATTAGTTTACCCCTCCTGTCCAGATAGTTGAAAATAGATAAACCATTAGTTTGAACAGTAAATTTCATATGAGTTTTTCATTTTTGATTACGAAAGCGTTGTAGTAGCAAAATAAAAATAATACTTCTAGTAATAACAAAGCACCCATTATAATTGTTGATAACGTGGGAACAAAATTAAAGAAAGCATCTATACCCGCCAGGATGAATAGTAAAATCATAATGGTTACTAGATTATATAAAACCTCTTTATTCATATTACTAGTTAATCCGTCCATCAATTGGAAAATAATAATAAACACCATAAACATACCTGCCATAATCAACGCAACCCCAGCTAAAACTATAATTTGTTCAAGCGTAGTTGACATACCCATCGTTAATGGCGAATGATCTGTAATATTCAATAAGAAGAAGATCATACTATGAGCAATCATGATAATGACATAGGGTTTGGCCTTTAATATTGGTTGATTTGTTCTCTCCAATTCGTTTAATCCAAAAAATATCAATACATATCCAATTATGTTGGTTATGTAAAAAGTGGGTCCGATATCCCAAAAACTAAAATTTGTTTTGAAGAAGACAAAGATTAACCCAACGAAAATATTTAGCAAAAATAACTTACCTCCTTAATAGTTGGAAATTTAAAACTAGAACACTTCTTCCACCAATCTGCCAGTTTGTACAAGCACGATAATCCTTAAATCACCAGATTATATGTATACGTTCAAATCATCTATTTCAAATAACCCGCTCTCTGATAGGAATTGCGTTACTAAATAGACGTGGGCACTGCCAATGAGCAAGTATGCGGTCATTTTATTTAGCCAAAACCTTATTGCTATTTATACTATAGGGGGGTAACCACCATCGTTTCATGAATATTCCGAAATTTAAAGTCAGAAAGCTCTCTGGTTAAAAGGATTGTAAACAATAATTCACCTCTTCATTATCTCACATTTGTTTCAATTGGATTAATCGAAATAATAAATCGGATAAATCCAGAAAACCGTATATCTAATTAATCCTGTCATAGATAACAGTTGAAGACAGTGATGAGAATAAGAGTAATCGATCAAAGAAAAGCCAAATTCCTTCTTAGTTTTTTGCAAGGAGTTTGGCTCTTGCTCCTAAAACAATTCCCTCCATTGGTGAAAGAATGCTTGCTTTTATTGATTTAATAGTCTTGTGATAAAACCAAAATCATCTTCATCTTTCACCAAAAAATCAAAGCCCAAATACGCTGCAGTTCCAAGGGAAATTGCCCAAAAGGCAATACTTGCTGTCATCAATACTAAAGTATTCTTACGAGTACCGCCAAATGTCACAGCTAATAGTGCTGTTAAATGGGTACCAACAAAAAAAGGACCTATAAACGCTAAACCTGGTAAACCATATTTCCCCCATATTTTCTTCGCACGCCGATGACTTTTGGGTTCATTTATTTCTTCATTGGATTTTTTCTTTTTACGCCAATTGCGGATCGAGTCAATAAATACGATAAGTAAAATTATCGTTAATAAGTTCCCTAAAAATGCAATAATAATAACTGGAACTGCCGGAATACCGCCGATAATTGCAATTGGTACGATCATTGCTACTTCAAAAAACGGAATGGCTGCCAACAAAAAGATAATCAAATATGTTAAAAACAATTACTAATCCCCCTTATTTATCCCTTCTTTTTTTATATTAAATCCTCCAGGTTTGCTTGTTGCTTTTTTCAAAAAAGGCAATCCTCTAAAACTCAATAGACTTTTATGTTCATACGATTTTGTTTTTGCAAAAATGACCCAAGTGCCCTGGATTAAAGAATAAAAAATATTACAAAAAACAGAACTATTGTCCATATGTATGAAGTAAAGATAATTTTGCTAATTCGGTTGTTCTTTCTTTGTTTCTTGTGCTCTATCGAAAAAATAAAAAGGAATATTAAAAAAGAAAATATATAAGGAAAACATATAGGAGTGACCGCCACTGCTCTACCCAGGTCATAATGGGTCCTACAGTTCCCCCCACTAAAAACAGAATGATCGATAAAACACCTACCGAAATACTAATTTTCGGCATCAGGTTCCAAAAGGACCGTTCTAGGATACTATTTCTCTTTTTTGCCTCAAATATGAAAATTAAATAGAAGCAAGTTAAGATAACCGTTACGATAATAAATGTTATGTAAATGTTGTTTGCTGGGGTCCAATCAGAAAATGAGCTAGCAACTCTATTATCCGCATTCATTTCTAACACTGTCATCAATACTCATATAGCACCTATTGTCAGTATTTGTAGAATTAACCATTTCACACCACACGCACCTCCTAACACTATTACGGACCACTCTCCTAAAAGTTCTCTATTAATCTATTCTTTTTCAGAATTCATAAATAAATGCCTTGATCCTGGCAGAATCAAGACACATGACTTGTTAAAGTATCTAGTTTAAAGATGGCCAAGATGTTTAGCGAAATATAAAAAGCCAACCTTCTTAACGAGGAAATTACTCAGCTCCCCTTCAGTTGCTCTTTCGATTGGGGGATTTGTTAATGTATATGCTTTCGCATTCTGCTTGGCAAATTCCGCTTTATCCATTTCATTATGAAAATCATCATCAATAATACCTGTGGTAACAGCCTTAATTGGATAACCCATAAAGAATACTTTAGTCCTTAAAGCTGTTTGAGGTGTTGAATGTAAGAAAAGAAATATCGCGATTAAAAGTGTAAAAATCAGGATTCTCAATTTTTTACTCATTTCCGTATCCCCCTGAAAAATGACTCTCCTTCCTTAAGTATAACCAATCTAACCGGGTATGGAAATGATTTCCTCAACAAATCAACCAGCTCTTATTGTTCAAAAATAGTGGCTGCCATCCTTGTTGGATGATCACACTAATTAAAATAAATATCTCTGCAAAATTTCCCTTGTAAAATATATTCGTTATAAAAACGAATGAATTAAAAATAAAACGGCAAATGCAACCCCGGATCGCAAATGCCACTTCCGGTCCATCCTCTGATATCTGTATAGTCCTGATATCGGTACTGGGAGCAGGACTAGTAATGAGAGCAAGCCACTTATATTCTCAAAATCAAATTCGAAGCCGTACATAAAGACAGCTGCCGCATGCAAAATAATAAAAGCAATCGCGATAATCGCAACTGGAGTATGCCATTTTCGGGTAAAGCGCAGCAAAATAGACAACCACTTTTTCACGTCAGCTTGTCTTTTGAGTATAGGGAGCTTGATCACACGAAGAAGTACATAATAAGCAAGGACAAAAAATAACAAAACTCTTGCATTCGAGCCAAAATCTTTAAAAGTATCTTCGAACTGCTCGCTGTCCAGAGAGGTTAATGAAAGCTGTTGAAGGAATCTAAAACCAAATAGAATGATCAAAGCAGCAATAACAATCGCCAAGAAAAACCAAATCCGTTCCTTCTTAGGAATCCATCCTCGTTTTTGAGCTTTGATTTCCCGTCCATTCATGGGGTCTTCCTCCTAGAAATTAGAGCTGATTTTTATACTTCATTCCTACATTTTGAAGAATAGATCAAATGTAATAATTGTGCTACTAATAGTTTGGGAAGAATTCCAAGTTTTTATAAGGATTAAACCAAAATTTCACTATTTTGATGGTAATCTGATTGTTTCCTACTTTACACCCCTCGCTTGTTCGACCAGACTAAGGCATGAAGCTGTGGCAAAGGGCGCACATTGTTCATTTCAGGATCGCCGAGGACTTTGCCCCACAGCCAGTCCAATGAATGAAGCAACCGACTTGAAATATCGCCCTCCTCCCCAGGGTTATCATTGCCGACCGAAAGATAACATAGGACGTTATATTCCATATACCGGCTATTCAGCATCTTTGCAAAATCAAAATCTACATCATCAAAAACAACAACCTTAAGGGAAAAATTCGTTTTAACATGAACTAAATTCCGCACTATATCGTCCAAAAGCTCAAGATCCGGATTCATCCCGCTGCTGGGCGGTTTAGGAGAAATCGTTAAGTCGTCAACAAGGGTAAACCAGTCCTGCCATCTGCTTCCCTGAGTCTCCAAACCTACTTCGATATCAGATTGATGCAGAAGCTCAATGAACTCCTTCATCGGCTCACCAATCAAAGCCGGGTTCCCTCCCGTAATCGTTACATGGTTGAAATTTTCCCCGCCAAGTCCCTTAAGCTCTTGAAAAACTTCGGCAGGTGCCATCATTCTAATTTTATCTTTTTTAGACCCGTCCCAAGTAAAAGAAGAATCGCACCAGGAGCACTTGTAATCACATCCGGCAGTCCGGACGAACATACTTTTGCGCCCCATCACCATCCCTTCTCCTTGAATGGTCGGACCGAAGATTTCCATAACCGGTATCTTATTCAACCTCCATCCACTCCCTTCTCGCTTCCGCATAGCTGGTCGGAGTTTCATAGAGACGGACGAATTCAACCCGCGCACCATCGTACTGAATTCCACGATCGCCCTGTTGCAGCGCTTCAGCCATTTTTTCATAAATCCACACAACAATATTTTCTGCTGTCGTATTCATTGGCGGAAGCGTTTCGTTCAAATATTTATGATCAAGAAATATCTCAATTTCATTTTTCCAAATTTCCTTTATGTCCCCGAAATCGATCATCAACCCGCGGCCGTCAACAAAACCACTGATTCCGAACACGACCTTGTATGTATGGCCATGGAGGTTTTTACATTTACCTTCGTACTCATGCAAATGATGCGCCGAATCGAAGGTGAACTCCTTGCTGACAAGCACTCGTTTCGAATGGTACTTCAATTGGTCACGCCTTATATCCACATCTATTTTTTGCAATTTATCGACAATCCTGAATCCGTACATCATTACATCCCCTGCCGTTCTGCCAGATAGTCATCCAGGCCTTTTTTCCTTAGCTTGCAGGCAGGGCAATCACCGCAGCCGTCCGAGATGATTCCGTTATAGCAAGTAAGCGTCTTTTCGCGTACATACTCGAAAGCTCCAAGCTCATCCGCAAGTTTCCAAGTCTCTGCCTTGTTCAGCCACATCAATGGCGTGTGAATGACAAAGCTTTGATCCATTGATAGATTAAGAGTGACGTTAAGCGACTTCACGAAAATATCACGGCAGTCCGGATAGCCGCTGAAATCCGTTTCGCATACACCTGTAACAATATGCTTTGCGCCAACTTGGCTTGCCAGCACCCCGGCAAACGACATGAACAGCAAATTCCTCCCTGGCACAAATGTGTTCGGCAGGCCGCCGCCTTCCCCATCTTTCACTTCGATGTCTTCCCGGGTCAACGCATTCGGAGCGAGCTGATTCAACAGGCTCATATCGAGGATATGATGGCGAATGCCAAGCTCCTTCGTAATATTTTTTGCGCACCCGATTTCAGTAATGTGCCGCTGGTTATAGTCAAACGTTACAGCAATAACCTCTGCAAATTGCTCCATCGCCCAAAACAGGCACGTGGTACTATCCTGTCCCCCACTAAATACGACTACCGCCTTTTCACTCTTCAACGTTTTCTTTCTCCTTCCAACAAAAAAACAGCACGCCTAAAGAAAGCAGTGCTGTTTCCTTAGTTTTTTAAAGAGGGTAGCTAGAACCTCTACCGCCAAAAGGCGGATTTTGTTATTCGCGATTTTTTTATTATATACGAAAAAAAGGACTTGTAAATAGTATGACCAATCATTTCAGCACTCAGAGATTTGCTGCTCCTGCTTTAAACTGGCCATTTACAATCATTTCCCTAATATATGTGCAAATTCGTTCCCTCAGGAATGACACTCTTAATAAATTCAATCTCTTCATCTGAAAGGTTTGGCATGAACAATTCTGTAGCCCAGTGTCCTGAATGAAAAAGGGTTTCCTCATCCATTAAGAAATTAACAGTGAACCACTTGAATCTTCCATTCTCACTTGCAAAATCATTTAGCAAATACTCCGTTATGGCAGTTGTTTTACTGCCTTTAAAGATTGTCAGATTTTCTTCCTTCTCAACCTGAAATGCCTCTTTATGCAGGGTCACCAGCTCTTCACTGATCTCCTTCTCTTCGTTCCAGCAATGCACTTCAATTGCGTTCGCTTTAGATAAAAATCCTTCAGCCAACGGCAACCAATAATCGTATTTATCACCTATAGGGATTGGAAATGCATCATGAGTATTTGTGTAGACTGGCAATTGTAAGGCAATATTATTCTTCATCTGCCCACCTCTTATGGACTAGGAATTTAGTAACATAAAAATGGTAATAGCGTTGCAAAAAAGGTAATTAGTTGAATGGCTTAATCTTTTGTCATTTTTATAATCCCTATATAATCTGATGCAACAGCAAGTATTATTACTTGGCCATTCTTTTCGTAAATAGAATTATGACCGTCTTTCTCTACTTCTTTCCAGCCATTCTTTCTAATAACTAAGCGATAACTGATTGGAACTTCTGTACCTGATGATTGTTCCCATATATAATTTTTAGCCTTCTCACTTTCATTTTCTAATGTCACATTATTGGGAACAGGGAAATCATAAAATTCTTTCAAGCTGTGATAGTGTTTATCTAGGTTTGTGTAATAAAAAACTCCTATTCCAACAAAAATAGCAGCTACAATTAACAATGTTATGAACCGTTTCATAAACTTATCCCCTTGTATTCGTTATTAATCCTAATTTTATTTAGCTTCCCTGCCCCTGGTAATCATATAACCAAAAATGCCGCTTTCTGCTTATTTAGTAGTGAATACCGATTCAAATGGATTTGCATACAAATCAATATCAAATTCAGCTTTTATACTATTTGCAAATTCAATTTGTTCGTTATTGAGATAAAAAGCAGGTGTCTTTCCATTTTCAACAATAATGACGATGAATAATTTACATTCAAGGTTGTATTCAGCTTTTAACTGATTAATTATAGGTGCTTTATCTTTTAGAGGTTCTAAAATTTGGTCCATTTGGTTCTTCACATCCCAGGACTCTTGGTACCCTGTACTTAAATCCCAAACCGTTTCCTTTCGATAAATAGGTTTTGTTGTGATAACATTTGGATTATAGGGCCTTACAATGAGATCGCCCATTTTATAGGTTTGGGTTGGGTTAATTCCCAATGATTCTGTTACATGTTCTAAAGGGAAACTATCTCCATACGGGCTGAAATTAACCATTACTTGAGTTTTTTCCAAGTTTAAATTCCCCTCCAATAGGTAATTCGATCTAATATACCTCTCCTGTTTATAAATTCCTGCTGTTAAGAGTTTATACTTCCGACTTCAACTTACCTACCATTCAATTAGAATTAGATATTTGCTTGAGAAAGTTATTTGTAACTTCACGAAATAACGGACCTTCTTCGAGAAAAGGATAATGATTGCTTTCTTCAAAAACTACTAAATGTGAATTTGGAATCAGTTCATTCATTTCAATTGAGAATGAAACAGGGCATTGGACATCGTATTTCCCACAAAGAATTAATGTCCGAGTGGAGATTTGTCCTAACTCCCTGGTTATGTCAAAGATAGCTGCTTCCCTGGCAAAAAAATTCAATCTTGAAGCAGACAACCCTTTGTTTATTGTTAATGAAAAGTAATCTTTATATTGTTCGGGACGATATAAAGACAGTTTTGTTCTTTCTTCTGTTAATCGGTGTCTTTCAATCGGACAAAGATCTGACTGTTTCAAGAGCTGTATATAATTTTGCATTAGATCGAATTGGGGGTGTTCAGTATGATAGATACACAGCGGAGATACGTTATACTTTCTTGCGGCTGAACCAACAAGAATCAATGAATTTAATGATTCAGGAAAGTGAATGCCATAAAGGACCCCGATCATCCCTCCAGTTGAATGCCCCGCAAATACCCAGGATGACAGACCTAAAGCACTTCTAATGGCTTCAAGATCATAAACAGCATCCAACATACTTAATTCATGAGCTTCATTCGCTTGACTCGAGTTACCAGTACCTTTTAAATTCACCAGAATTACCTTATTGTCGTCTGTAAAAGTTTCAGCAAAATAATCCCCCGTATTATTAAATTCAGAGTAGTGATGGGTAATACAAACAGGAGTACCTTTCCCTTTTGTAAATATTTCAAAAGTTCCACGCGGGGTATCAATAATCTCGGTATCCCAGTATGTCAATATACTTCCCCCTTTATGAAATACTCTATTTTTTCCTAACACTTAAAGATAAAATGTAAAAAACGTTTGACATTATACCCTAATAATCATACAATAATGTCAAATAAGTTTGACATTTTGACTTGGCGGTGACTTATGGAGAATCTGATAAAGGAGCTTAGAAAAGCCAAAAAAATATCGCAGGAAGAACTAGCAACCATGTGTGACGTTTCTAGACAAACGATTAATGCGATTGAGAATAACAAGTATGACCCCAGTTTATCTTTAGCTTTTTTGTTAGCGGAATCATTAGAGGTTACTGTAGATGAACTATTTATTCATAAGGGCGTAGGGAGGAAGTAGACATGAATTTATTAAAAAATCGTGGAGTTGCTTTAGTTGTTTTACATTTAATTGTTACGTTTTATTTGGCCAGCTATATTTATGAAGAGCTGGTTCAAAACAATTCACAACTTTCGGTAGTACATGTGATGATTGCAGTTATGGTATTTTTAGGTTGGATTCAATTAGTTACTTGGGGAACAGATATAAAAGTTCAAAAAGATGAATTAGGAAAACAAATCAAATACAAAAGTTCAAAAATTAGCTATGATATTATGACTGTTGTTTTGCTGGCACTATATTTAATAGATTTAAATTATTATCAAAAAGACGACGGATTCGGAAATGTTTTTTTACTAATAGCCCTAGGTATATCGGTCCTTCTGAATCCAATCATACAATTCATTTTAGCGCTACGATATAAGTAATAATTTGGTTTTTGAGCTAACTTCTTATTCGACTATCCTGCCCTTTATGTTGAATAAAGAATTAACCAAAAAAGCGGCTATTCCTACCTTAAAACAACACACTCGTCGGGCTTAGGATTTTGAGAAATTTCATTTTAACGATAAAGGAATTATTTCAGCTTTTCCGTCCCATTTTATTATTACCTCTGACGGTTCCATTGCATTAGTACAACCAATAGGTAGCGTAAAAACTCCGGCTTTCTCTAATGGAACAGACCCCATAGAATTTGAAAAGATATACTCTATGCTTTCTGGTAAAGTTGATTTTCCAATATATTTAATGTATCCAGACGATTCACCACTAGGTTTTGAGCACTTCCCACCTGATTTTTTTACTTCATATTGTATTTTCCAATTGTCACTTTCTCCTGTAGATATATGAGTTTTTTGTGAGCAAGAAGATAATAACGCAATACATAATAATAAAACAAAAAGACCTATTCTAGAAACAGCCATTCTACCGCCCCCTCTTTCCATTATTATACATCACAACTTGTGCCTTTAGAATTTTCATGTATGTTTATTCAACTAACATGATCCATATATTCAAGAGGGAATTTAGTAAAAATGGTCTAAAACGCTCCATAGTTCATCGCACCAGTTGTTTTATTTGTATCAGCAGCAGCTTAATCTTTTGTCATTTTTATAATCCCTATATAATCTGATGCAACAGCAATTATTATTTGTTTCCCATCCTTTTCGTAAATAGAATTATGGCCGTCTATCCCTACTTCTTTCCAGCCACTCTTTCTAATAACTAAGCGATAACGGATTGGAACATCTGTACCTGATGATTGTTCCCATATATAATTTTTAGCCTTCTCACTTTGATTTTCTATTGTCACATCATTTGGAACAGGGAAATCATAAAATTCTTCCAAAGTGTGATAGTTTTTATCTAGGTTCTTGTAATAATAAACTCCTAATCCAACAAAAACAGCAGCTACAATTAACACTAATATTAATCGTTTCATATACAGATCCCCTGTATTGGTTATTTAACCTAAATTGATAGTTGAACAAACGTTCACTATATTTCTTTTAACAATAGTATTAATTCTGCTTCAAGTGAAGTCCCACTTTTTTCTTTTGTTATTTCAAAAGGCTTTTTATAAAGGCAAGCATGTTTTAATGCAAGAAAACCATCAATCGGGAATGAGTAAGTTTGCCATTCTTGTCGATATCCTAATATTCCACGTTGCTTTATAACTCGGTCTAATTCTTTAACTACACATAAAACAAAGTCATCAAAATTACATTTTGTTTTCAATATTTCTCTAGGCAAATTCTTAATTAGCTTTCTCTCTGTCATAAAATTTTGTTTTTCAGTAATTGTAATTTCTAGGTCCTCAAAGTCACGCTTAAATTCCCAACATAATAAAAAGGGACCCATATGCCAATCAATTCCCCCATTAATTTTATGAAATGCTCCGTCTTTCCAGCTTAATTTACATAACGGATGTACTGATGCTAGGTATGAAACAAAGTCTCCTAGAGCATCGGAATGAAATGAAGGATAAAACTCGAATCTTTTATTATTCACCTCAAAAATACAGGTTGCATTCCCACTTTTAATATCTACATATGAAAACTTCAAATAAAGTCACCTCGGCCTTATTAATATAGGATTCACGGATTAATACTCCTCTCTAAAACTAACAACTGTTTCCATTAACTTAAAGAAGAATTAAAAATCCTAGTACTTGAACTCATCTATGTATGTTCTATAAGCAATTTAATAAAAAATCATCGCACCAGTTTGTTTAAGTACAAATTTCCACAGACATTACTGCTTTTCATAATATCTAACAATGTCCGTTTCAAGCTCATCAATCTTTTTCCCTGTTACTTTTTGAAACGAAGCCTCGAAATTTTTCGAGGTGGATGTTTCATCTAATAATGTAGAAATAACATTATCACCGTATGTATGGATTAAAAATGCGATTGTAAAATAGCACTGATAATATGGATTTCTGCCTTCCTCATCAAGAGCTTTTTCCCATTGTGGGTTGGTCTCCAACTTTTCCAATTTAATAAAGTTAGGCTTAAAAGAAAGATAATCTAACTGGACCTCATTCTCCCCAATATATGTTGCAACGCCTTCAATAAACCACTTCGGGACAATGGAAGATTGTATATCCAAAACTTCTAGCTTACTAAAGGTTGCGTAGTGAGCGTACTCGTGAAGAATATTGTTTTGAAACAAATAAAACGGATTATCTCTTTTTTCAATGATGCTCCCAACTTCTTCTTGATTAATTCCTATAGCTATAACCTTATCGATATCGGAATAAAAACCAGATAGATTTTCTATAGCGCTAAAGTTCTTAAGTTCCTTCATATCCATAAAAATCAAGTCTACAGGACTATTTTCTTCATATCCTAGATATTTCTTCGTTAATTGTTCTGCATCCTCTAATGTTTCTTTGGTAAGAGGGAGAATATCTTTTAGCGTGGAGTTATAATAAATCGTTATGTGTCTTACTTCGTCCTTAAGGCTTTGCTGTTTTAGTTTATCTATTTTTCCTGGGTTATCAATATATGAAGAAATTACAGTTTTAATAGTCTGTAGCACTTCGATATCGTTTTCTTTAGAAACATCATAAACGGCTACTAGGAAGAGAGAAGTAAAAATGAATGCCATACTACTAATAATTATCAGGATAATCTTTATACCTCTTTTAAATAGTAGTTTCATTTATTCCCTCCCTTCTTTCTTTTTGAAAACCAAAGAGAAAATTACCCATTTATTAATTTGCATTTTATCAAGAGTAGAATCATCTAGCGTTTAAAGAATTAATGCAAACAATATAACAGGCAAAATCGCCAAACCGTTTTCGGTCCTCCTCTACAATCCCTAGTTCATCTATCCAATCGGAGTCCCACCCCTGATTTTCCATATACCTTGCTAGTATTTTCAAGGTTGCCATGAAGTCATTATGTTGAATAGTCCTCGATGAATCAACATCTCTTCTTTCTTCAGTTGTTTGAACGCTCCAGTTAGCACGTGTACTTGCATAACTATTAGCTGACTTAACAACGTCTTCTAAGAGATCTTGAAAAACATCATCTTTTTGTTTTACATATTGTACAACTCTCAAGTGTAAGGCGGCGGCTTCTTGGAAGGTCAATCTATCTTTCACTTCTAAATAGTTTGTATAAGTTAACATATTGCTACCTCGCTTGACTTCATTCAGTCACTCCTTTTTTTATTAAAGTCATTCATCATATTTTCCCCACGTTTTTCGATACAAAAATTAACATGTTTCAAAAATCGAATTATATCAAATTCATTTTTGGGCAAAAGTCGTATATTTGGAGCTAAATGATTTTCCCAATATGGAATGACTTCGTACTCATTATCTACATAACAACTGAGATGATATATGTTAACAAAATTCTCCCATGCCCCGATAGGCTCTAAAAAACATTGAAGTAACTTCAACCCCCAGTCCCAGTAATCATTGTGTCCACGTCCAGCATTAAATCCATACGGCACAGTAACAATGTTTCCAATTGTATGAGTTAATACTGCAAACCTTTGTAATTCTTCTACATTATGAACTTTAGAAAAGAACTCAAAATTTATAGTTAGGAACTCTACCCATTTCATTCCCTTATCAACTTTTAGGGAAGGAAAATATTTTTTATAATACGTTAAATATTTTTCATGAATTACCTTATCCTTTCCAGTAACAAATGGAGGATAATGCCTTGCTGGAGTTGGATTTTCTTCCTCATAGATTGGTTTTTTTAACGTATCTTTATCTTTGTCTTTAGTTGTTCCATTAGGCATAAATATTTCAGGATACATTATTTGTAAATAACACTTGTAAGTTGTGAAAAAAGAATTAGCTATGTCTTTATAATCTGAATTTGAATTAGGAAGCAATGTTCTAAATACGTTCTCAATTAATTGATAATTTTCAATATGTCCTAGTTTAGAATATTTGTAATTAAAATAGTTATCGCTTTTATCACGATAATTTTTATCATCCTTTGCCAATAAAATATTCTTAATTGGATTTCCATCATCGATGTAATTACTTCCAAGTAGTATCTTTTTAAAATCATAGTTTGTTGTTAAATTTTCCACTTTAATTCCTCCTTATACTGTGTGTCTTCTCTCGAATTCCGCAATGAATGGCTCAAATCTCCGCATAAATGGCTTAATTCATCTCCAATAATCAATAGTCAGATTCTCTTCCTTCTCAACATGCATTGCCACTTTATGCAGAGTAATCATATCTTCAATGGTCTCCTTTTCTTCTCTACAGTATTGTATCTAAATGGAGTTCGGGTTTGACCATAAAAGAAGGACCTGACTGTGGTCCTTTGTTTTAAATGCTTATTGAAAATTTTCACTCGTTTGAATAAGAAAAGTGACAAAATCATTTTGTTAGATGACGTACTGAAAACCACATTAAAAGTTAATTACTTACTATATTTTAATTCAAATTCTTCTACTTTTTCATTCCACTCTATTTTAAACGGGATAACCGTTTGTTCATTAACAAAACCATTATTTATACTTGAGTTATCTTGAAATACGATAGCTCCTTTTATTGGAGATAACCCTTCAGGTCCATTTTCAGAGCGTTTGCCTTCTGCTATGCCATATTTATAAATGTAACTAATTTGATGTATATCTTTTAAATCTCCTAAATCGCCTTTGTACTCAATGCTCAAGGTGAAATCTGTTTCATATGAACCTTTTGAAATTCCATTAACTATCGTGGCCTTCCAGTATTCTCCCTCTCCATAATAAGTTATCTTTTCTACTGTGCTAGATGGTGTACTATCAACCTTCTTTTCATTGTCTTGCTGACAACCAAATATACCGATTGATAAAAACATTAAGGCCAAAATATAAATGGTTTTTTTCAATAATTATCATTCCTTTATAAAAATGCAATTATCTCAATGTTTTAAAGGCTTCGCTCGTCAATATTCTATCAACTACTTTATTACCTAACCCTCTTAACCCCACTCTTCGCCCGCGTCATCCCGATATACAGAAGCGACACTTCCCTTTCCTTGTCCTCCTCCAACGGAAACGGCATCGAATCCGTATTGACGATGAACACTGCCCTGAAATCTAGCCCTTTGCTGCTGTCGATTGTACTAATCTTAATCCTGCCATCTTCCTTTTCGAAAGAACGCTTCGTCTTCTCGTTCTCGGTGATCCAGTAGGATGGCAGCCCCGCATCCTTCAGTGACTTCTGTATAATATCAATAATTGGATAGGACGAATTCCGCTTCACCCGGTAAAGAACGAGCATCTCATGATAAGGCACTTTTCGGTCATCATACAGCTTCTTCATCAAGCGGGTCACCAGCTTCATTTCCTCATAGAAATTCTTCGCCCGGATGAGTCCAGGAACAGGCCCCTTCCTTTTCGTGCTTTGCGGGGCAATAATCTCCCCTTCCAAATCACGGTTCACAACCTTGTTCTTAAGGATCGAATGCTTCCGGTAAAAATCCCAAGCGAACTTGACAATCTGCTGCGTATTCCGATAATTGATCGAAAGGATCTTTGACCGGCCCTGGAAACTGAGCCCGGTATCCTGCACATACGACCGTTTCCGTTTGTAAATATCCTGCGCCCGGTCCTCGACAAGAAGCAGCGACTGGGTCTTCTCATTCAGCAGCGAGCTGACAAGACTGAGCCAATCCGCCTCAAAGTCCTGGCCTTCATCAATCAGGATCGCATCATATGTAGGCAAAATCGCTTCTTTCTTCTTAATCTTCTCAATAACAACACCAATCTGGCCTTCCCTGATTTTCAAATCATGCTTCAGCCACGCATGGAAATTTCGCACTTTAATGTTACGGTTCACAACCGGATTCTCGACACTTCCCCCGGCAAAATTAAAATCAAACAAATCCTCAGGTTCGTTCAGCATATGGGTAATCATCTGCTGGATCGAATTCGCCAAAGAAATATTGTAGCAAAGGATCAGGATATTCCAGTCAGGATGCTGTTTGGAGAGCATTTTTGCGCGGCTCGCCAGAATGATTGTCTTTCCGCTTCCGGCAACTCCGCGAATCAGCCTGTTTTTATCGCCCAGTTGCTTGGCCAGGTTTTCCTGATGCAAATCCATCGTCTTGATGTCATGCAGCGACAGCAGCAACTGATCCTGGTATGGAACCGGCGGCTTGAACTCCGCGCTGATCCGCACTTCCGGGAACAAGTGATAGCGCATCGCATTGATATCCTCAAACGAAAGCGGCTCCCTCAGCCGGAAAGGCACAATAAACATATTTAAAATCTTTTCCATCAAAATTTCTTCCGAAAACCCTTCCTTATCCGGATCAATTTCATCCCGGTTTAGGCAAAGGTCCGGCTCAATCACAGTATAAAGACCTTCTTCGACAAAATCCTTCGCATACAGTCTCGTGAAAACAACTCCATACCCATAAGGGAACTTTAAATTGAACTGATACTTTCCTTCGGTCTGGATCAGGTTTTTATCCTTTTTCAGGACATCAACAACCTTAAAGACATTTTCGCGTGCCTGCTTAATCGGACTTTTAATAACAGCCTGATCACCCGAAGTCGTCAAGATATGCCACTCGTCATGATTCAGCTGAAAAAGTGTATTCTTCGTATAATCCTTCACTTCCAGAACAACAAGCCCCAAATCAGGCCCGATTATGACAAAATCCGGCCGTCTCCCCTGGATTTCCGGCTCGAAATAAACGATATAATCATCAGGCAAATAAGTTTTCAACGTCCGGAACACAAGCCGTTCGCCAGCTGTCGCACTGCTCCGAATCGTTTCTGGAACTGTAACCGCCATTATACCCGCTCCAAATATAGTATTTTCCTTTATTATACTACATCCAACTAATCAACTACCTAAATATTTACATAATTTACTGAAACATAGTAAATTTAAACAAATTTCCCCATAAACCATTGTTTTTTCCTGGCAAAATCTTAAAATGGTAGTGTAGCACTTATAAATAAACCGATCATTTTCCGAAAGAGAGTGAAAACATGCTGAAAAGTATATTAAATATGTTGCTAGGCTCATCAGAACCGGCCAAACCACAACCAAAAGGAGTCAGCCAAGACGAAGTCGAAGCACTCGTCGATGCAAGAATAAAAGAACACGCTGCCACGCTCGAAAAAGCTACAGCAGGACAAATAAAAGAGCAGTCCGAAGACTATTCCCTCACCGATAAACAAATTGATTTCGCACTATCTTTGCTTGCAAAAGTAAAAGACTACGAACTTGCGGTACATCCTTCAACACTGACACTTAAGGATCTAAATAAATTCATTGCCTACAACAGGTTTAAGAACAAAGGGATACTAGTGAACCTGGAGAAAAAGGGAGTTATCAGAAAGAATTGATAACTTTGCTCGTAACCTTCATTTGCAGCTCGCGCATTTTCTAGTTCATACGATTCTTGGCAAATCGTTCAGTAAAACCTGAGTGCGGTCATGTTTTAGGCTCAAAAGTTGAAATGAAGAGAGTAACTGAAGTGCTGTATTAAATTGCCGCATTGGAAACAGCCCAACTTGCAAAATAATATAGAAAGAGGATGCCATCAGTTCCTGCATCCTCTTTTTTGTTCGATTTATTTAAAGTTCATAAGGATAATCAGTTGGTGGGAGAACAGCTTCATTGCCATTAAAATCAACAAAGTGTTTGTTCTTAAGGAAGTAAGCAATTTTCGCGCCTAAAAAACGGTCTCGGTCATTTGATGTAATTCCTCCTCCATAAATTATTACCTTTTGATTTAAAAGATCTTTTGAAGGCAGTTCTTTAAGTAAGAAGGAATATTCTTTGCCTATTTCAAAAGGGATTTGAGCTCCGCTAGCAGGATTATCAAACGTTTTTTCTGCCAAAAGGGTCATTGAGATTGTACCATCTTGATTTTTACCGATTCGTTTAATAGTGCCTTGTAAGTAATATAGTCTTGCATCCATCTGGATCCATTTTCCATCCGCTCTTAACTTGGGCTCTGACTTCTTAGTTGTACTTTCTTTGTTAGCAGTTTTTGTATCAGCTATGTTCGATTTCCTTGAGCTCACCACAGTTTATGTATCATGATCTTTTTTATGACTCTCATTCTTGTTTGAAATTGATTCTCCGCTACAGCTTATTAAAAGGAATGATGATAATAAAATGCAATGAATGTTTTCCTCAATAAATACCATCCTCCTAGGTATGATTTAAACTTATTATACCACCAGTTAACCATTTACTTCCAGATGAAAAAGAGTCATACCTAAAGGATTTTTTTATTTCAAAAAAGCGGGAGAATTTCAATTTCATTACCTAAAACCATGTGTTGACCGATTTAATGGGATATTAAATTTGTCTGATGGAAATGCCTTGCCGTGTAGGATTTAGGTAATTAGTATGGAGTGCGAATGTACAGAACCGTGTTGAAATAAATAAAAGGGGAAGAACTTTCAAATCGAACTAAAAGTTTTCGCCTTCAAAATACAATGAAAATTCGGGTGGTGCTGGCACCTAAACTTTAACTTGCAGCACAATGCAATATGGGACTGTTGTTCTTTATTGGCTTATTTTAGGTCGAGTTGTATAGTGTTGGTGCAACGCTGTAAAAGTTGGAGTATGGGCTACCAGTGGTCTAATTGCTAAATATAATTCACGCCGTAGACGACTAAATATATAAATCATTCATCACATATGTCAAAATTTCATCCAAAATATTTTCTTGATAACCTGCTTTCTTATGAGCTAGCATTTCATCCTTCACTTCTTGAAGTTCCTTATCTTCTATATTATTTCCTAATTGAGCTAGTCGTGATGGTTCTATGCTTTCATCTGATAAAGACTTAAGGTATGATGCTCTATCACAGAGAAATAAACGAACAGATTCACCATACCGACTTATTAACCTTTGGGCAATTCCTACTCCTTCCGGATCACAATCACCTGAATAATAAATAGTTCCTCCGTTTCGGATAAAGATATCCAAGAATTTCAGGGTAGCTAGTTTTAAGAAGCCATTTCCACAGATAATTGAAACATCCTTATTTAGCCTTATTAATTCATCAATGATATAGGATGATACACTTGAGTTTTCAATCATGAATACAGTATTGTTCTTAGCACTTACCATACTTAGTTTCATGACCTCTTTAAGAGGAAGATTCACAGCACTTTTTTCTGTCACTAAACCTCGCAATAACTCGTTTGGCTCCCCTGAATGATTGGTACCCTCTATATTAAAAATGGTGACATAATTAGTTAAATCATCTCTTAATAGGTTGAATTTAAACAATAACTCATTTATTTCTTCTGCGTTTAAGGAAGGTTTTATTTTGGCGCCGGTCATAATTTCTTGTAGAACTTGTAAGGCATGGATTAAGATTTCACCTCTCTCTGTTCCTCCGTCAAACGCATGAGGGTTTCGCGTAACTTTCGAAGCAAATATGGGCAGATAAACGGGTTCCTTCAAAGGGAACGATTGAAAAAGTAGAGATAAGGTCTTCAGATTCTTTTCAATCCCCGCTTTATTTTGTTTGAATTGGGCGTAATAACGATTATTTTTATTCTCTACACTCAATATCCAATCGACAATTTGGTGTAATTCATCTGGATGTTCAGGCGTTTTGAACGACAGAAAAAAAGAAGACCTATCTTCTAAATAGGTACTTGCGGCTTCTTTTTTGGTTAACAACTTTTCACCAACATATAACTCTACGATTTCCGTTAAGGAGATATCCGGGATCCATTTCCCATATTTGGTTTTCTGCAAGCCTCTTTCAAACTGTGATGCCGTAATGGTTATTTTTTTCTTTTTGGAATAATCGTGTCCCATCAACCCGCCAATTGCATCACGTTCCAATTCTGTCGGTTTTTCAATGATTACCGTTATTCCTTTCTCAAGTCTTCCATAGCTTCTGTAACGTTCATAAAAGGAGGAAAAAAGCCGATTAAAGCCATTTTCCTGTTTAAACATTTCAACTAGTTCCTCAAGTGGCGACATTGACCATTTCCCCTTCTTTTTCTCGTTGCATCCAAGCTTCATCTACGGTTACTCTTTTGTTTCCATTCCAGTAGTAAGATTGAATGGCTACAAACGGACGATTATCCGGTCTAGATAATTCGTATATATTAAGGGAAGGCACGGACTCAAAACATCCCCACAGCGACTGAGAATTAAGAATGTAGTTAAATCCCAGCTTGTAGATGTATTCAAACATTACATTGATGCTCTCTTCGTCCACACGGGCAAATGCTTCATCTAATGTGAAGATTCTTGGGGCATCTTCTCTTCCTTCCATATATTTAGAATAAAGAGCTGCCAGTACGGGGGTCACCATTGCCAAAACGCGCTGCCCTCCACTTAATTCCCCATAGGTGTTCCGGTTTAGTTTCTTTTCCTTATCCCCTTTTTTGGTGAAATATATTTCAAAGTGGAACCAGCTTCGGTAATCCAACACTTCCTTCATGATTTGTTGGAGATTAGCTTCAGCTTCATTTTCATATTTTCGTTTGGCATCTTTAATTTTTGAGCGGAAATGATTACTGATTTCATCAATATCTATCCATCTGGTATTTTTCTTCAATGCTTCTACTAGTGCTCGCGTGTTCATTTCCTCCGGTTTTTCCGAATCTTTCGGAACCCATTTGATTCGGAATTTAATTAGGTTTTTATGCTCCATAAATTTGTTCATTTCTTTTTCCCAAGCTTCCACATACTGTATCTTCCGTCTAATTTTGTCACCCAAAGTGTTAATGAGAATTTCTTGGTACAATTCTCTATCTTTTTCATTCGCATCTCTTTCCATATCCTCTATCCGTTTTGATAATCGGTCAACTACATTTTTTGGAGATAAACGGATTTCATCTATCTCTAGCGTAACAATAATTCGAGACATCTGTTCTCTGATGAAGTTGATACTTTGTATTTTCGTGTCATCTTGGGTCTCGTAGACGGGTATATGTTCTGACTGAGTATTATCTAAGATAGGTTCATACTTTTGATAGTCCACCGCGCATTTTTGAAAACGCTGATTCAATCTTTTCTTTACGCCCTCAATTTTGGTTCGATTTTTATCGATTAAATGCCCTAGTCTCGTGAGTGCATTTTGGGCTTTTTCTTGTAGGGTAACGATATTTTCCTCAAATTCCACGTACCCAAGTCTTACTTGTTCATGAAACAAATTTTCCCAAGCTTCGAATACCGTTTTATCAAACGGAATTTCATTTTGCTCTATTGCTTCGATTTGATTTGTGAAATCAGTAATATCACGCTTAGTTTCCGTCTCATCCCCGTATAGTTGGCGCAAGAGATTTGGAATGGTATCGTTGATTAATTTCGAAAGTTCCTCCACTCGTTGTAGAATTTTCTGTTCCCCTAATTCTTCTAATCGTCTATTCAGTCCCTTGATGGACTTATTAATCTTTTGGATATCAAGCTCGACATCCACCATATCAGAATGGTGATCTTGCTCTAATTGAGACTGTATTTTTGCTTGTTCCATGAAATTCTCAATATTATCGGAAGCTGTAACTCTATCTTTATAACTATTTTGAATGTCCTGCAAACACTCCGCATATCCGTCTATTCGAATGACCTCATCTGCAAGATAATCCACTTCCAACCTCATGATTGGCAAATCCATTCGCTTAACTGCTGTCATAATATCCTTTGATTCGTCAGTTAACAAGTTAATTTTTTCTTTTTTTTCTTTAGCTTCCGGCTCATACACATTCTTAATCCGGTCATTCTCCGATTCAATGTCTTTTAGCAATTCTTTTAATGAGTCAAGAATTGGAAAAGCACCCAATTCCGATTGGATATTTTCTTTTAACTTTTGAAAATCATTAACATTTTGCTCTAATCCATTTTTGGCGTCTTCATGGATTCCCTTTAGAGTTTGCAACTCTTCTATTTTTTTCATCCGAAAGTTTTCTCTTGCAGTTTTACCGATATAGACGTCACCACTGTAGAGAGAAGCCTTTCCCTTTACAAAGCTGGTTTGAAATGTACCATCGCCAAGAACATAGGCATCACCATGTTTCTCAAACGAGATACCTTTTAACACGTCGTTCCACTCTGGATTTTCAACAGCATGTAGAACCTGGTATAAATTTTTGTTTTTTACTTGGTTGTATTTCAAAACAGAAGCAAAGGAAGCAGCGCGTTCACTATCCTCTTTACCTACAATAACCGACAAAAGAATGCCCGATTCATATAATACGTTCTGGATAATTCTTTGTTCTTCGTTCTCAATGCCTTTATGGAATTCAAATGCTTCATAAAACGGTTGGAATGGTATCTTGTCCTGCTTTAATTTATCCCAATCTTGCTTTTTGGTAAGGACAAAATCCGGCTCCACCTCTTTTTCATTTTCCCACTCTATTATTTCATTCTGAATGGACAGAATAGTTTGTGTTTCATTTGATATTTCCATCTTCAAGCGTAGTACTTCGGATTGAGCCTTCTCTCCTATGTCAGAAACATGTTTTTGTAACTCACCCAAGTATTTCTCTTTATCGATTACATCAAAGATATCGTCCAAATTAGATAACAACCCGTCTACTATCTCCCTTGGAACAGCAAGTGATGTCGCCTCTTTTGCCCAGTAGGCTATTTTTTCTCCAATATGCCGTAATTCATCTTGATATTCTTCATCCGTCTCATCAATTCTCCTTTGGGCTTCATCGATTTTCATTCGAATTTCCCCAAGCGTGTTTTCCAATGTCGTTACATCTCTTCTCAGTTGTTCATATTTCTCTATTTCTCTTTTAGCCTTATTGATGGTCGCCCTATAATTTCGGAGTAACTGCTCCCATGTACGGAAATCGTAGTCCTTATCCTCCTTGTGATTCAGAGAGAAGTGTTCAAAATATTGGGAATGAAATGGAAAGCTCAGTTCTGTCGAAGTTTCTTTAAGTTCATCCATGTATCCAAGCAATTCTCTTTCTGTTTGTAGCATTTTCGCTTCGGATTCTTCATATTTCTTTTTATAGACATCATGCGCTTGTTTTGCAGCTTCTTTTTTTTTCAAAAGGGATTCGTATCGTTCTTTTTGTTTCTTTAATTGATTCAATTGTGAGTCTTTTTTACTTAGAACTGACTCTATCTCTTCCACACCTAAATCGGCTTTTTCTGTTTTATAGACTTCTAAAGAATCATTGGCTTGTCTAATTTCTTTGGTTATGGATCCGAGTTTGGTATTACTATCTTCTAGCTTTTTCCTCTTTTCTGCTAACCTCTTTTTTGTGCATTCATATTGTTTGTATGCCCTTAAAAATGAGTCAGCCTTCTCTGTAAAAGCCACTTCATTGTATTCCTGGTAGACTTCATGTAATTTCCGGATTTCCTTTAAATCTTCTTTATATGTAATGAGGTCATTTTCTAACCGATTGATTGATTCAATGGAAGAGGTTAACGGTCGAAGTTCTTCTTCAGTCAGCTGAGGCAATGAATCATTTAATACATAGGCTGCCCCTTCTGGTTTGTTTTGGTCACTTAATTTTGGGCTTCTCGCCTGAAGCAATAAATCAATTAACCCTTTATAACTTTCAAGATTTTCAAATCCAAATAGCTGTTTGTTAACCATTGACGCATATTCATCACGATTGTTATAGACCTTCCCACATTGAAGTTTCCCCTCAATCGTCATTCGCAAATCCTTTTCATTTCGGGGGATGGATCTTACTTCTCCATCAATCGTTTCGGTTGTATAAAGTCGTAAATCCCTTTCTCTATTACCAATTCGTTTTCCATTAATAATAAAGTACCAGACCTTAGGTTGTTTCTTCTCTCTATCTGCTTCAATACCCATTCCGATAGTTTTGGTCACTCCTGATTTCCCTTTTTTAAACTCCAATGCAATATACCCTATCCGATGGTTTAATCCCAATAATTCTTTTTCACCTAGTACGGTATCGGAAATTTTTCGTTCTCTTCCGCCAAATGGGTCTAATTTATGGCTTCTTACATCTCCGTCCAACAATATAGTGATAAGACTTTGCGTGGTGACCGACTTACCACTACCATTGTGTCCTCTTAAAACAGCACATCCATCCTTAAAGATTAGTTCTTGGTTCGGGTAATACCAATAATTATAGAAAACAGCTCGATTCATTATCCAACGGTCAATTTCATTCATTTCTTCCACTATGGTTCCTCCTATTGATAGAAGTAATCACCGACAAATCGAAATAGCCCCTCTTTTAATAACAGGGTGCCATCTTCCTGTTCATCAACAAAACTCCAATTCTTCATTTCCTTTAATAATGTCCCCCGTATTTCTTCTACATCTTGTTGTCGCATTTTTTTCGTCCAGAACTGACGGTACTCCTTTTTTAAATCCGAGAGAATACTATCACATTCGGTTTTGGTTAATTCAATTTTGTTCCTTTTATCCAACGGATACGCAAATGACCTCTGGTGAATATAATTCGCAAACAACATAATCAGTTTGGTATTCATGTTTTCCGTTGGGAAGACATTCTCACCCATATTAACTTCATTCTTCACTATCATGGATGTACGGTTATATCGTTCGAAGGTGTAGTCGGTAAAACGGTATAAGTTGTTGTCTACCCCCGCATAATAGTTTCGGATATACTCGATTTCATCTTGGGTTAATTCGTCATGATAGACAATTGGCTCAAGAAACAGGCGACGATAATAACGATGTTTCCTATCTATCATTTCTGTGTTTTCTTTTTGGAGATAGGCTATAAAGTCAGATAACGATTCCCAATTGGTGACATCCTCATTAAAGCGTCTCATAAAGTAAGAACTATAAAGTGTTCGCTGAAATAACACATCATGATTGTGGTTCCCGGCAAAATCCTCTACATCTTTATCTCGTACTTCTATTAAATCCATTTTTACTGCGTATTTCATGGTTCGAACTAAGGATAACCGGTTTTGATATCCAGCTCCTTCTTTCCAAACCAATTTGCCTTCTTCTTGAATTTGAATGTAGTCACACATATTTTTTAAAGAAAATTGTTCATTGACGTTTTTCCCTTCCAGAAAGGCAAGAATCCAAAAGAAAAAAGCGTAATCCATTTGGCTTTTAAAAACGGGTGTGCTTTTAACTTCCTTCTCCCCCATCCAAGAATGTGGGACCACTGGTATTTTTTCTACTTTGACCATATCATGATTGGATATTAACCGGTAACGAAAGGTATCTCGAAAGAACTTTTTAATCTCTACTTCATTGTCTTTAATTTGATAAAACAGCTGTTCGTTTTTATCCTTTAATACCCAGAAGCGTTCCATTAATTCATAGATACATTCCCTTACAACAGGTTTTACATGATTTTTCTTGTCATATTCTAGTTCTTCATCATGGAAAATATCTATTTTCATCTTTGCACCCCAAATTCAAAGACATAATCCGGCATTGTAAGTATTCCATCTGTACATTTTAATGAAATGTCGTCTTCCGATTGTATTTGCAGCACATACGGTATGCCTTGGTCAGTTTTTCCTTTCATTTTTTCTCTTCCATTGGAGTAACTAATCCATTGCAATAACATTTTTCTCATGAAAGGTGGAACATTTTCTAGTTCGGACAATTTGACTGTTCCTCTTTCGACTAACCTTTGTATTTCATTTTCCTCGTATTCTTTTTGCCTTCGTAACCGTTCAATCTCCATTAAATCCTCTGGTGTGGGTTCTATGGAGGCTCTTTTCCTTTCCTTTCTTACATTAATGTCTTTTGCACTTTTAATCGCTACTACTTCAGGTTCATGGTCATATAAAAATTTATCTGAATCGACTTCCCGATTAGCTTGTGAGACAAAGTGGTGAAGTTTTTCAACGTTGGTCATGGCAGCAAAACTTTTTTGACACAAACCTAAGTTTTCTTCGTTTTTGAATAAGCGGGCAATATGTTCAAAATCCTTTTTACGACTTTTGATTTGTTGGTCTCGTTCGCTGATTTGCTGCAAATATTTCGTGAAACGACTAATAGTTTCATTGGTTTGTTTCAATAGATAGTCCACAAACCGTTCATTGTATTCATCGTATTTGAACCATTTCTTTAAGCCATTCCATTGATTCATATAGATTTCTTGATATTCTTCTTCTGAAAGAGGCTCATCCAAGGAAGGCTTCTCTTTATGCTCCGTGATAAGTGCTATTATGACGCGATGGATGAGATCCTTTTCAATTTCACCAATGGAATACTCTATAATGTGAACATTCCTTTGGAGTGTAATAATAAAACTTGTTAAATACTCTGTAAATTTCAGCCGAAATGCGCTTATTTCTTTGTTTTGCATCGCATCATCGATGTTCCTACTATGAATAATCCCTAGATAGTCGGATGACTCTTTTCGTAGGTTATCAAATTGAGCGAAAATTTGATTCCAAAGCTGGCTAAGTTCTTTCCTTTCTTCTTTGCTCATAATAGACTTTGTTTTATACGTTTCTATCTCTATCATTAAACTGGAGAGGGAATTCACCAAATTAGAATCCAGTGAACCTTTCACCCGATTAATTTGACTATTTAGTTTTTCGAACAACCTTTCAATCTCAATGGTTTCAGGCGTACATTGATACCGTAATTTCCTACGATTAAAATCTTCTATCCTACTAACATTCCCAGAATCTTGATGAGAAATGACATTCCCCCAACCTTCTAACATATTTAAATCCGCTTCTAATTTAGTAAGATCATAGTCGATAAAGAAGTCTAAGGTATCGTTTTCCTTGATAAAATTCAGTATAGAATTCGGTAAAGATGGAGGAGCATAATATACCTCATGCTGATGATACAGATAGTGAATAATCGCCGTATAACGTTTGTAGTTCTCTTCACTTAGGTATTTAGCTTTTGTAAAGGGTCGGAGTAATCTTTGTTCTAGCTTCATTGTATTCTCCTCTGTACACTTAATTATTCAGAATTATCGTTGGTATATTTTTTTGTTCTCAAAACGCAATTACCGGATCTGGCATATAGCTTGATAACGGTTTCATTTTTTTAGTGAACTATAAATTTTCACTTCTTTATCCGGAATGGTATGTTTATGTTGGGTCTTAGTAGTTGCTGTTTCTTATATCCCATAAAAAACATTTTCTAAAAATTACTAGTTTAATTATAACAGCCTCTTAGCCTGCTATAAAACATATCTTAGTATAAATTTCCTAAAACTCCTTTATTTGTGAGTAAACAAAAAATGGAAAACATCATTAATTAGCTGCAGAAAATAATATTTTATAAAATGACCATTTACCAGAAATCTAAGAAAAGCATACTTAATATAACCATTATGGCGAACACTCTTATAATTCAATCGATTATTTGTAAAACAACTTGCTATAAAGGAAGCAATAATATTGAGGTTAAGAGTAAGCGGTAAAATCCATAGAGCTAACCAAACTTTTTTAAATATATCAAAATACCCTAATTTAAGAGAATTTAGGGAAAATGTAATTCTATATTGGAGAAGATTAAATAATGGGGATACTTGTATCGAAGAAGAAATACTTTTTGGGGTAAGGTTCTTGTTGAAGATATTATAGGAATAAAAGGGAATTAAAAGGAATCATTTTACACTTTTAATAGAGCGATTTCTGATTGAAATCGCTCTATTCTTTGTTTAATGATTCTTTTCGTCTAATGACGTAGCTCTATCCCGAAAAAAATTATCCATCCTTTATAAGATTATATGCCTAAATGGAATATGAAATTATATACTTATACAAAAATCGAAAATACATACATTTATTATTGAATTGTTAGTGACGGACTAAAATAACCGAAAATAGACGGCAGAAGATGTAATTGCAGATACATTGATGAATGATATATTAGAAATCTAAAAGGATTTATAATATCGTTGCTTCAATTCTTATGAAAGTGGGCAATGAAGCATAGTGGGGACGGTTCACAGTTTGCCGGTTGGCAAACAAAAACCGTCGCCCCCTTTTTATTTCAATCGCATAGAAGTAGCGGAACAAATCGTGAAACAAAATAATCGAGCGGTGTTACCGAATTGCGCCTGAACTATATTTATTTTTATAAAGTTTTTTAGCTAAAAAGGTTGGGATTTCTCCCAACCCTACATGTGACTAATATTGATAAGTTACTTTATTCTTAATGAACTTTTTAGGATATTTGCACTCGGATTATACTTCTCAACCAAATTCTCAACAATAATTTTCTGGGCTTCTGATATTTTCGGACCAAAAAGTATTTCCATATCCTTAAATAACTCTTCATTCAAATGCAAATCAATATGAGTTATCGGAAGAATATGATTCCGTAACTTTTCACTATCTGGTCAATTCCAGTCCTCAACATCATATCTAGTTCTTTCAATGTGAACGGAAGAATATGCAATTTATATCTATACTCTTTTTGAAAACTCCACGAGGCCCTTTTGAATTCCCCCATGTTTTCTGTAGTAATAGTTATATTTGACCTAATCCTGTCACGATTTTTTGGATTTAATAATGATTCATCTTCTGTATATGTGACGCTTATAAGCTGTGCTCTATAAGGCATAACAATTACATCATTATTTTGTTGTAGAGACAACAAGCCCTTATCATAGGTAATGTCTTCCTTTACCCCTTCCTTATTCGCTGGTAATATCTCGGTATCAAAAGGATACTCAGGCAAGCGAATTCTAACACCTGACATTTGAGGTGTATACATATTCCACAATGGTATAGATTCCCTACCATCTTTTGTCCAACAACTGACGAAGCAATATCGACCAAAATCCCCGAAGTCTTCTGTATTTTGTTCTTCCATGTCATCTACTACAGAGAGGTTAATAAAGCGAATTGTCCTTCCTATACTTTAAAATAAGTGCTAAGGTTTCTACACTGGTGTAATGATATAAATAACCTGTCATATCAACTTACCCCCAATGCCTTAAACACCGCATCAATCGGATCCGCATAAAACACTGGTTGCACTTTGACTAACAAATCAGGTGGAACTGTTTGCAAATCCATAACCGATGACGCTGGTATTAACACCTTTTTGGCCCCTGCATCTACACATACTTGCAAGACGTTCGCAAATTCTTCTACTTTTGCAATCGTACCACCGACAGTCATATTGCCGATAACTACAGTACTTTCTTGGACAGGCTTGTCCAACGCCCCCGAACATAGCCCGATTAATTCAGCAATAGCCAGTTCATCTGTAAGTCCAATGCCTTGAAGATCACTAATATGCATAAGGTAATCTTTTGTTTTTGTGCTAATTGTATTGCTAATACTTTTGCTGTTAGCTGTAAAGAAACGGAATGCAGTGTCTAAACTTTCTCTTGCTTCACGAGAAGAGCCAACCCCCGACTTATCAAATTTCCCTGTTCCACTTACAACCTGGTTTTCAAGCTTATACACACCAATCATCCCTGAGTTGCCATGTCCGACCACATAGACATGTCCTGGCTTGCCCATGCCCTCTGGAATGAGTTTTCCGCCCCCTTGTTCTGGAACGGAAACATACTCCTCTTCTAAAGTTTCCTTATCTATATAAGAGAACATGACATCGTAAAACTCCATACCACCGATCTTCTTTAGCTGTTCTTTGACACGACGGCGACCTTCCAATGCATACTTAATGATTTCTTCGATGTCTTCTTTCGTGTATACACCATGCGGATATATGAGTTTCACCATGCCTGATACTGTCTTGCGAACAGCTACTGTATCCCGTTGATTCAAATTGTTGCCGAGCTTAAAATATCGGTCGATTGAATCAGCAAATGAACGCTTTCGCATTTCCCTAAAGAATTCAGCGATATAATCAACGATGAATCCGTACTTATCGGTAAAAAAAGCAGGTCTCATTTTCGGAATTTCCCAACCAGGCATATAATAATGCATCCGATCGAAGAATGCCGTATCATTCGCCATTTCTTCGGGGAATGGAGCAAACAGATGTGATGTCTTTAGCAGTACATCAACACTTTGGTTGATATTCCCGACAAACACCATGGAGGCAGAAGCATTTTTCTCTTCTTTTCCTCTAGCAAATGAGCCTGATGCCATGTAGTCCTTCATGATTTGAATACCATCTTTATCTTTAAAGCGAATACCCGCTACTTCATCAAAAGCGACGCAATCCCACATGCCAACCAATCCAATTTTTCGAGTTGACATGTTGTAGAAAAGATTTGCAACAGTAGATTGACCACCCGACACTAAGATGGAGTTAGGGGAAATCTCTTTATAGACATGGGATTTCCCTGTCCCACGGGGTCCAAGTTCACACATGTTAAAGTTATTTTCAACCAGTGGAACGAGTCGTAACAAAAGATGCCACTTCACTCGCTCTTCCAACTGTGTGGGCTCCATTCCAGTGGAACGAATCAACACATCAATCCATTCGTCCTTCGTAAATTGCTTCCGACCTTCAAACACTTCCTTGATATCCATATTTGGCATTTGAATTGGCTGTAGGGTACTTACACTGAACGGATTGATATTCCGAGCCTCTTCATCGTAATAATAATCAATTTTAACCATACACCAAATTCCGCCGACAAGAAGTTTGTCATATTCTTTCACGAAGTTAGAAGGTACAGGAACGCCTTTCAACCCTAAATTGGAAAATTCAGCTTCATACTGATCCAACTTTGGATTTAGTGCCACAGTCACTTTATCAATAATGGAATACTGCCCCAGCTCCCGAATGCGTGATTTAATCTTTTCTGCCTCGTCTGGACGGACGAAGTTATCGGAAAGGATCTTTTTAACACGCTCAACACCCTCTTGGATGCTTTCTTCGTCGTCCGTGGCCGCATACATACCAAGTAAGTATTCCAGCACATAGACAGGCACATTTGCCCCTTCTTTAATCAACTTCGTCAAGTCTTTACGGACAACACGACCAGCAAAGGCTTCATTCAACTTTTTATCGAGATCCAACGTCAACGCCTCTTCCACACTCTCTCCCACAATTACACCCCCTCAATTAAAAATCAAAATCACTCACGATTCCTAAATTGATGGAAAACGGTACTTTTTCAGTCACAACGCCCGTTTCCGTATCTTTTATCATTAAGTAATACATCTTGTTACGATCATACGAAATACTTTTCAGTACAAATTGTAACTTAAAAGTCCGATCGGCAGGATTATCAAACGAACGATCACCGATAATTGTTTCTTCATTTGATAAAACATTCCCTTCTGCATCAGCCATGTAAATGACAACTGTTCGAGGGATCATCTTGTCTTCCACTTTTTCGGTTTGGAAGAAATCCAAGTTGAATATGCTATTCGTAATTTTGCGTGTTGTACTTGTGAGCCTAACATCAACCTTTTGGATGACTTGGGAACCTCTTTGTCCTGCCCGTTTGTTTTTAAAGGCAACTAACGGAACAACAACTTCCTGCAAACTTGCCCCACCATGCACAAAGTTCACGCCAGTACCTTGCATTCGATTACGAATCGTACCATTCGGTACATAGGCAGTAAACTGATGTTTATTTTTCACAACGGAAGAGAGGTCTATTGTCAGTTGTCCCGAAACATCACGTTTATCTTTTGAAAGTACATAACGACGCTTCACTTCAACCGCATCAACTATTTCATTGCCAATCTTATCGCTCTCTTCCAGTGCATCTCGCTGATAGAGGAAGCCATGATCAGCAGTAATATAAATGTTCGTTCCACTTAAATCATCCCGAATGATTTTCACCAAATCGTACAACTGATTTAACGCTGTCTCCACTGCATTAAATGTGTAAATTTCCGTTGAAGCTTTGTCGCCCATTGCATCAATCGTATCATGATAGAGATAAACCAATTTCTTCCCTTTAAACGTTTCACGTCTTCCTGCCTTATTCATTGCCAACACTTCTTGGAAATGAACGGCAATGCTCTCTTCAACAAAGGACTCAATAATTTTCTTACGA
Source organism: Bacillus sp. B-jedd (assembly GCF_000821085.1). Classification (GTDB taxonomy): domain Bacteria; phylum Bacillota; class Bacilli; order Bacillales; family Cytobacillaceae; genus Bacillus_D. The sequence continues at coordinate 1,972,117 of NZ_CCXR01000001.1, read as the reverse complement.
TTTTCAAGTCCCGCTGAATCTTTACCGTCGACAAGTACACGGCCGTTTTCGTCAAAATCAAGACTTCTATGTGGAAGCAATGAGGCCATTCCAAGCTTAGTGACAGATGGCACAACCCCAAGCATCGTCTGCATGTCACAGACACCCATCGTTTCAGAGTTCAACCGTTCTGCAAGTTCAACACCCACTTCATATCTCATCGCATCCGAAATGATGACAAAGACACGATCGCCATTACGAATATGCGGTGCGACAATGGATGAATAAAACGCTTGCTGATTTTGTACGCCAGGAAGCGACCATTCTTCGGTCATTTCCGCTTTCACCGCTTGTGACCAATGCGAACTCAACTCTCCCATAAACCAATTCGTATACAGATGTTCCACAAGCTCTTTCAGCTTTTTCAATAATTCGTGGTTGCTTTCTTCATCGTACGCAACGTAAAACTTGCGGTAGTATGTATCCATGACGTGATATTCTTTACGATACGCATCAAACAGGTCGATTGCCCGACCCTGTGGAATGCCTTGCTGATGTTCTTTATGGAATTCATGCATCTTCACCGTATAATAGAGGGCTTCGTATACGGATGCATATTTTTCGTAATAATGCTTCGCTCGTCTCAGCTTAATGAGCTTTGTGTATTCCTCATAATCTTCCAGCTTCTCCATCAAGCTATTAGCAATATGAATGATGATTGCCTTGTCGATATACGGGAATGTATCCGCCTGCTTGAATTCATCAATCGGAACAGTTTGCAATAGGCCCGACAACTGGATTTCTTGTTCAACCATTTCGGCATATTCATCAAAAACTGTGTAATCCGTTTTGTGGTGCATCCAATGGTCGATGAATACCAATGCATTCGCTTTGTTTCGTTCGGCAATAAAATCTTGCACTGCCATCAAATAATTTTCGCTCACGGAATGATTGAACGCTGTCACCGTTAAATGAATGAACAGCGTCTTCAACGTCTTCGTTTCACGCTCGTAGCCGTAATGATTCGCCACATATGCCCAAAACACGTCAAGTTCAAAGAATCGCTCCATTAGCGACAAATACTTGTTGTCGTTATCATCCAGCGTATCCATTAGCACCGTTTTTAACACCGCTTCAAAATCAGGAGTCTTCACGTTGCAAAGAACACTCATGATCGCCAGTTCGATCGTTTCTTCTGTATAAGATTCGATGCCAAATGCCTTGAATTTGCGGAATCGTTCTTTGTTATTAAAGAATCGTTCATGCTTTTTAACGGTCGCTCTAAGTGATGGGTCAATGTGAAGC